>NZ_CDBW01000012.1 GCF_000820145.1 Aeromonas sobria
AGAGAGATAACAGGTGTTGAAAGGCTGGGGTATCCATGATGGTAGACCTCAAGGGGATGGCCTACTTCAAGCTTAGCCTTTCAACACATAATTGGGACAGAGCCATAAAAAAGGGCCATCCGGTGGGATGGCCCTGTTGAAGGCAATGTTGTTGCGTGGCTAGAGCGACGCCCACCAGAGCCGCAGCTGCAAGCCCCACTTCGAGCTCCAGCCGGTGGTGCTGCTCACCAGCTTGCCATCCTTGATGATGAGGAAAGTCGGGGTCACTCCCACCTGCCACTTGGCGGCCAGCTCTCCCGACTCGTCATTGTGGGTCGCAAAGGTGAGCCCTTTCTTGCTCATCCCCTTGCCTAACTGCTCCGAATTGCCGGAGCGCAGTGCCACCGTCAGCACGTTGTCCCCCTCTTGCCAGAGCTGCTGCACGGTCGGGGTGGTGAAACGGCAGACACCGCACCAGCTGGCCCAGTAGTAGACCAGCAGCGGCTTGCCCTGACTCAGGGTGGCGAGATCCGTGCTGGAGCCATCCTGCAGGGTGACGGGGGCGCTCATCGCCCCCTCTGGCAGGGTCGGGCTGCGCCACAGATCCAGCAGCGTCGAGATGACCAGCGCCATCAGCAGCAGCCAGAGTACCTCCTTGCCCCAGCGTCGCCAGCGGGGGTGAGGGTTGGTGCTTGCCATCCCTTACCCCAGCTTGGCCAGTTCGGCCTGCACCAGTTGCTCCAGCTCCTCATAGGGAACGGCGCCCGGCACCAGCTGGTTGCCGATCAGGGTCGCCGGGGTGCCCTGTACCCCCAAGAGTGTGCCGATACGCAGGCTATTGCGCAGCTCTTCGGTCGCCTTGCCTTCCGGTTTGAGGGCCACATTGCCGGTGGCCGCCAGCGCCTTGTTGATGTCCGCCTCGGTCAGCATCCCCTGCTTGCTCATCAGCTTGTCATGCAGGGTGAGGAAGCGGGCGGGATCCTGCTGCCACAGGGTCAGGCTGTACTGGGCCGCCTTGGCGGAGGTCTGACCCTTGAACGGCAACAGCTTGATCACCAGCCCCAGATCGTTGGGGTAGGCCTTGAGCAGCTTGGTCAGCTGGGGATCGAACTGCTTGCAGTAGGGGCAGTTGTAGTCGGTAAACAGCACTAGCGTCAGCTTGGGATTTTTGGCGCCGAGGCGCGGGCTGGTGGCGCTGTTGAACAGCACATCCTTGTTGCCCTTGATGAAGTTGCCAAGCTGCGCCTCTTGGGCTGCCGCGTTCTGCTTCTCCCAGGATTCGGCCGCCTCGTCGAGGATCTTGGGGTTGGCGATCAGGGTCTCGCGGATCAGCTCCTTGATGCGGGCCTCCTGCTCCGGGGTGAAGGGGGCGGCGTGCAGGGCCGGAGCCAGCAGGGCTGCGGAAAGGGAGGCAAGCAGGGTCAGGGCGCTCAGAGTCGGTTTCATGGTTACTCCTTAAAATCGGGTGGGGCCAGCCTGAAGCAGGCCAGCCTTGTGCAAGGTGGTCAGCAGCTCGTCCTTGTCGAGCAGGGGCGACAGCGCGACCCCCTCTGGCAACTCCGGGCCGTAAATCTGGTTGAAGGGGACGGCCGCCGCGCCCCGCTTACGCAGGAAGGCTGCGATGGTGTCGTTCGGTTTGCTCCAGTCGCCGCGCAGGGCCACCACATCGGGGGCCGAGAGGGCCTGTTGCACCTCATCGCGCAGCAACACATTGTATTTGTTGGCCTTGCAGGTCACGCACCAGTCGGCGGTGACATCGATAAAGACCCGCTTGTTCTGGGCCAGCGCATCGGTGATGGCGCGTTCAGAGAGCGGCTGCCAGACCACCTTGTCGACGCTGGCCGAGCCCTGCGCGCTAAAGGCGCCGCTCAGCAGCAGGGCGCTGCCAATCAGGGCGGCGAGGGCGATCGCCAGCGTGAAGCCACGCATGCCGTAACGCCAGACGATGGCGAGGATCAGCCCCAGCACCATGGCAACCATCAGCCAGCCGGTGGCATAGCTGCCGAGATGGTTGGCGAGCAGGCTGGTCAGCCAGAGGCTGGAGCCCAGCATCATCAGACCGAGCAGGATGCGCAGATGGTTCATCCAGCGCCCCGGTTTCGGCAACCAGAGGGCGAGCCGTGGCAGAGCCGCTACCAGCAGCCAGGGCAGGCTCATGCCAATCCCGAGGGCGGTGAAGATCAGCCAGAGCTGACCGAGCGGCGCCGCCAGCGCAAAGGCCACTGCAGTGCCGAGGAAGGGGGCTGAGCAGGGGGTGGCGAGCAGGGTGGCGAAACTCCCCTGCAGGAAATGACCGCCGAGGCCGTTGCCGCCGCTGGTGGCGAGGCGAGTGCTGAGAGCGCTGGGCAGACGGATCTCGAACAGCCCCAGCAGGTTGGTGCAAAACAGCAGGGTGACCAGCACCATAAAGCCGATAAAACCGGCGCTCTGGAACTGGATACCCCAGCCGACTGCCCCACTCATTCCGAAGCTGGGGGCGCGCAGCAGGCTGCTCATGGCCGCCAGCACCCAGAAGGAGGCGATGATCCCGGCGCTGGCGGCGAGGAACTGTTTGCGTACCGTTCCCTGTTCACGCGCCTGATGTTGCAGCACAGATCCCAGCTTGAGCGCCAGCACCGGCAGCACGCAGGGCATCAGGTTGAGGATCAGGCCGCCGAGCAGCGCCGCCCCCAGTAACCAGAACAGGGACTGGCTCGGCGCTGGCAATACGAGCGCTTCGCCAATCGAGCCTTTGCTTTGCCACGCCTGTTCGCCACTGGTGAGCAGCAGGCCGAGGGATTGGCCGCGCAGATCCGGCGCATCCCCCTGCCAGCCGTCGCTCACCGGCACCCGGGCGATCAGGGTACTGCCCTCGACCTCAAGCGCCGGTTTGCCAAACTCGGCCCCCTCCAGCGCGTCGATAAAGAGGGAGGGCTGCTGCCAGCCCTCTGCCCGCTCGGCGCGCAGTTGCAGCTGGTTGTGTTGATAACCTAGCTCGACCCGGGTTTCGGCGGGCAACTGCTGGGGCAGGGTGCTCATCGCCTTGGCCCAGACAAAGTCGAAGTTGGCCGGGGCGGCGCCATCCACCGCCAGAGTGAAGGGGTAGTCGGTCAGGATGCAGACATTGCTGCAGGTTGAGAGGCGCAAGGTGCCGGTGAGCGCCTGCTCTGCCGGATAGCTGAGGCTGAGGGGGAAGGTCACGTCCCCCTGATAACCCTGGGTGCTGAGCCCGGCGACCTCGAAGTGGCGCGGCACCGGCCAGTGCCACTGCAGCGCCGCTATGGGCTTATCCCACAGGATCTGGGGCGCAATGCCCCCTTCGCCCGGACTGTGCCAGTAGGTCTTCCAGCCCGACTCCAGCTCGACATCGAGCAGGATGCGGGTCTGATCTGCCGTGCTGCGGTCGGCCTGCAGCCGTACCCTGGCGTGATCATTCTGTGGGCTGGTGAGCCAGCCCGTGTAGCTGGCCAATCCCATGGATTGCCACAGCAGACCGCCCAGTAGCAGGGCCGCCTTGAAGAGATTCGACATCTTTTTGGTCTCGCAAAAATGAGTGACAGCTAACGAAAGAACGCAGCCGAACTCATTCCCGCCAGACGCAGAGGGTGAGGTGCAGACGCCGTTCGGGCGGCGAGATGACTCTGGGTGGGGGCAGTGGCGGTGTGTAGCGCCAAAGGGGGGCCAGCAGGGCGATCAGCACGGCCACAGCAAAGAAGAGTTGTTCGACGCAGAGCAGGGTGGCGGCGCTCAGCCACTTGCCGTTGAGCTGGCAACTGGTGGGCTGCGGGCTGGCCGGTTTGGCATCCTCTTGATCCGTTGCCGAGCTTGGAACGGGCAGTGCCTGACAGTTGAGGGCGTGCTCGAGTAGGGCCAGCCGGGCCAGCGGCTGGGCCGCACAATTGAGCACCAGCAGGCAGACCAGCAGCAGGAGATTTTTTGCCACACGTTGTCGCTGAATCATACTCGCCCCGTCTATCAAGAGGGGCCATCCTAACGACCAATGGCGGATGGGGCAAGTCAGCGGCGTATTTATGAGCAGCGCAGTGGGTGGCGCGACGGGGAGGGTGGTCGGTTCTGTTTGGCGAACGCTTGTTCGCTAAAAGGGGGATCAGTATACTGCGCCGAGTTAAAACTCGAGGTGTTCGATGCTCAAAATTGCCCGTGTGCTGCTGCTTGGTCTGCTGCTCATTTTCTGGTTCCTGTTCGGCCTGCTGCTCTGTCTGGTTCGTCCGCGCCATCCCAACAATGTCTATGTCTTCGCTCGCATGTATCACGCGGTCTGCCCGCTGATCGGGGTGCGGATCAAGGTGACCGTGGCCGAGGAAGCCAAATCGGTGGGGCCATCGGTATACGTGTGCAACCATCAGAGTAATTTCGATATCTTTACTGTGACCGGTGCCGTCATGCCCGGAGTGGTGGCGGTAGGCAAGAAGAGCCTGCTCTGGCTGCCCTTCTTCGGCCTCATCTTCTGGCTCTCCGGCAACGTGCTGATCGACCGCTCCAACCGCTCCCGTGCCATCGGCACCATCGGTCAGGTGGTGAACCGCATCAAGGAGCGTGGCACCTCAATCTGGATGTTCCCTGAAGGGACCCGCTCCCAAGGGCGTGGTCTGTTGCCGTTCAAGGTCGGCGCCTTCCATACCGCGGTGCAGGCTGAAGTGCCGGTGGTACCCATCGTCTGCTCCAGTTATTTTGGGCAGATCGATCTCAATCGTTGGGACAACGGCGAGGTACTGGTCGAGGTGTTGCCGCCACTGTGCAGCAAGGAGCACGGCGCAGCCGGGATCCGTGAACTCTCTACGATTTGTCGAGACCAGATGGAGGCCAAGCTGGCCGAACTGGACAGCAAACTGGGCCACAGCCACGCAGCCTGACGGATATTGCAGATGAATCGACAAGGGAGCCGAGGCTCCCTTTTTTATTGGTTAAAATCACCACCTGGTTGGCTATTTTCACCAATAAACCCTTCTTGAATTTCCCCGTAAAATTCCATCTATCTGTAAAACAACGATAATTTTTCTTGGCACGGCTCTTGTAATGCAAAGGGAAGAGATAGCCATCCCAGCAACAAGGAGCCAGACCATGAGCGTATTCAGCCGCCTGACCGACGTGATTAATGCCAACCTGCACAGCCTGCTCGACAAGAGTGAAGAGCCGGAGAAGATGCTGCGCCTGATGATCGAAGAGATGGAACAGGTGCAGGTCGAGATGCGTACCCAGGCCGCCCGGGTGATTGCCGAACAGAAACAGCTGGAACGTCATCAGCAGGCGTTGCAGGCGCAGATCCTGGAGTGGTCGGCCAAGGCCGAGCTCGCCATCCAGAAAGGGCGTGAGGATCTGGCCCGTGCCGCTCTCACCGAAAAGTTGGCTGAGGCCAGGAAATGTGAACAGCTGGAGCAGGACAAGGCCCGGGTGGCCGAGGTGCTGGCCCAGCTCACCGCCGACAGCGAGCGACTGGCGGCCAAGCTGACCGAGGCCCGCGAGAAGCAAAAACTGCTGACCCTGCGCGAGCAGACTGCCCACAGCCGCATTCGTGCCCGCGCTCAGGTGGACAACCAGCGTATGCATGAGCTGATGGCGCGCTTTGACGGTTTTCAGGGCCGGGTCGATCAGCTGGAAGCCCAGCTGGAGGCGGCCACCCTGGGGCAGAATCCCTCGCTGGAGGCCCAGTTCCGCGAGCTGGAGCTCAATGACGAGATCGAGCGCGAGCTGGCTCGCCTCAAAGGCCAGAAGGCGGAGGTGTAACCATGAGCCCCTGGCCCAAGGATCTGGTGCATCGCAAGCTGACCGGGGTCTGCGCCGGTATTGCCAGGCGGTTGGGGGTCTCCAGAGTCACGGTGCGGGTGGTGGCACTGCTCGCCCTGATCCTGATGCCGCCGCTGGCACTGGCCGCCTATCTGCTGGCGGTGCTGGTGATGCCACCCCGTTATGAATTGAAGCGCTGGCTGGATTGACCGAGGGGTTGACCTGTCGGCAGACAAGGTACTGATAAGGAGCAAGATATGCTGGAATTTTTCGTATTGCTGGTGGTGCTGCTGGTCATGGCACTGACCGGTTTTACCCTGGTAGCCATGTTGCTGGTGAGCGGCCTGTTTGTGCTGCTGGGGGCACTGGGCGGCATGCTTGCTCTGATCATCAAGCTGGCTCCTTGGTTGCTGTTGGTGCTGGCGGTCTGTTGGCTGATCAGCAACCGCAGCAAGCGTTCCAATACCTACCTGTAACCAACCTGTAGTTGTGCAATACGTTGTGTGATGCTCCCTGATTTCCCCTTTCCGGCCACTCATTGAGTGGCCTTTTTTTGCCTGTCAGGCTCAGGTTTTGGCGGGGGCAGGTAACCATTGCGGGCTCCAGTTCTGCCAGAGCTCCGGGCTGTGGATCAGCTGCTCCTTGAAGGATTTCGGCTGCTGCTTGAGGCGATATTCGATGCGCAGGGCCGCCCCCTTCTCGCCGACTTCCTGTTGCCACGCCAGCGTCAGTGGCCCCTTGCCGCGCAGGGCGCGAGCGCCCTTGCCACTCTGATGCTGGCGCAGGCGGCGCAGCGGGTCCGTGCTAATCCCGGTATAGAGCAGGCCGGTGGCAGTACGCACCATGTAGACAGACCAGCGGGAAGGGGGGGATGGTTGCTTTGCCGGTGCGGTGGTCGCGGGTTCTCTCATTCAAATTCTCTGTGCCAAACTCAGAGGCAGCTCAAGGAGGTGCGATGAGAGTCTGGTTCTGGTTATGGTTACTGTTGTCGGTCCCGGCTCAGGGGGAGACGATCCGTCTCTACGATTACCATCAGCATCCCCCCTTCAATACCGGTGGGGATGCAGGGCTGAGCAGTGAGCTGGTCAAGTATCTCAATGAAAAGCTGGGGGGTGAACCCAGGATCGAACTCTGGCTGGTCAATCGTGCCCGGTTGGCGCTGGAGATGTCGGATCCCGCCTTCAACGGTCTGGTGGTCTGGGTCAATCCCGCCTGGGTGGGGGATCCCCAGCGGGAGCGTTATCTCTGGACCTTCCCGGTGATGCGCGACACCAACGAGCTGATCTCGAGCATCGATAATCCGGTTACCTATCGCGGGCCTGACTCCCTCAATGGACTGGTGTTTGGCGGGGTGGAGGGCTATCGCTATCAGGGCATCGACGATGCGGCCAGTCGGGGCGAGCTGGTGCGCCACGATGCCAAAAAGGTGAAGACCAATCTCGAGCTGCTGGTACGCGGGCGCATCGATGTGACCCTGGTGAGCGGCTCGGCACTGGGCTTTTATATCGACTCAAGCCACTATCGGGGCAAGCTGTTTATCTCGCCCTTTCCCCAATCCAGCTACACCCGCCATATTTTGATTCCCAAATCCCGTGCCGATCTCCATGCCCGCCTCAACAACATTGCCGAGCAGATGGACCGGGATCCCCGTTGGCATAAGGTGCTGGAGTCCTATCGCGGTACGCCCTGAGGACGGCGTTTGAGCCGGTGCAACGGTAACAGGCTCACCAGCAGACCTGACCAGACAAAGGCAAAGCCGACCGTCTTGATGGGGTCCGGGGCTTCGCCAAACCAGTAGATGGCGAGCAGGAAGGCGAGGCTGGGCTCGATATATTGCAGCAGCCCCACAGTGCTCATCCGGGTTCTCGCCACTGCATAGCAGAACAGCCCCACCGGCAGCAGGGTGGCGGGCGCACTGCCCATCAGCAGCAGCTTGTCAGCCAGATCCCCATGCACGAATGTCCCTTCCCCGTGCCACGCCAGGGTGCCGATGATGATCAGCGCGATGGGCAGTTGCACCATGGCTTCCAGATAGAGGCTGGTGCTGGTGTCGTAGTGGATCTTCTTCTTGATAAGGCCGTAGCAGGCGAAGTTGGCCCCCATGATGAGGGAGAACCAGGGGAGCTGGCCGTAGCAGAACAGCATGTAGGCGAGCCCCGCCAGCGCCAGTGCGACCGCCAGATGCTTTTGCGGGGTGAGCCGCTCTTTGAGGAAGATGACGGCGAATACGATATTGAACAGCGGGGTCATAAAGAAGGCGAGGCTGGTGGTCAGCACCTGTCCGGTAGTGAGGCACCAGGTGAACATGCACCAGCTGATGGACATAACGGGGCCCGCCAGCAGAATGAGGCCGAGCTGGCGCGGCTCACTGCGCAACCGTGCCCACGGCACCTGGTGGCCAAGCAGCAGAAACAGGGCACCCAGCAGCACCACAGACCAGAGCACCCGGTGGGAGATCAGCTCCCACATGTTGACCTCGGGCATGAATTGATAATAGAGCGGCAGCATCCCCCACAGGATGAAGGAGAGGGTTGCGGTGCCGGTACCTAGCCAGTTTTTCATTATTGTCCGTTTATTAAATTAAACATCCATGGCGATAGTAGGGGGAGTGCCTTGTTTCCACAAGAGGGGGCAACAGGGAAATGCTGGTACTATCAACGTCATGCAGCGAATCGATAAGTTGTTTGAGCAAATCAGGGCCTGCCGTCTGTGCGAGGATCACCTGCCGCTGGGGCCTCGTCCGGTGATCCGCGGGAACGAGAGTGCCCGCCTGCTGATCATCGGTCAGGCGCCCGGCACCCGGGTGCATGCCAGCGGTATCCTGTGGGATGACCCCTCCGGTGATAGGCTGCGCCAGTGGCTCGGGGTCGATAAAACCACCTTCTACGACGAATCCCGCATCGCCATCATGTCGATGGGGCTCTGCTATCCCGGCAGGGGAAAATCCGGCGATCTGCCACCCAGACCCGAGTGCGCGCCCACCTGGCATGACAAGGTACTGATGCTGTTGCCCAACATCGAACTGACCCTGCTGATCGGCCAATATTCACAAGCCTACTATCTGCGGGGGGCGGCCAAAGGGTCGCTCACCGAGACGGTGCGCAGCTGGGCTGACTATGGCCCCGGTTGGCTGCCGTTGCCTCACCCTTCACCGCGCAATACCCTCTGGCTCAGGAAGAATCCCTGGTTCGAGCAGGAGATAGTCCCCCATCTGCAGCAAAGGGTCGCCCCTTTGCTGGTGCGCCCCTGAGCGCTTAAACAGCCGGTTCAGCCAGCGGTTTGGGTTTGCTGCGGGCCATGGCGACCAGCGGCAAGATGATGCAGAGGCACCCCAGCAGCAGCGGCAGGCCCGGCTGCTCGTCAAACAGCCACACCCCGATAGCCACCGCCATCAACAGGCCGGTGTACTCCGCCGAGGCGATTTTGCTCGCCTCGGCCTGGCGATAGGCCACCACGCACAGGCCTGCATAGACCATGATCAGCGCCGACGAGCCGAAGGCGGGCCACCACATCTGCCACTGCCAGTCGCCCCCTTCCCACAGTGCCAGCGCCAGAATGAAGGGCATGCTCAACACGTTGGTGAAAAACAGGGTCTGGGCGATGGGCTGTTTGAGCGGGATCCGCTTGATCAGCAGATTGTTGAGTGCCATCGACAGCGCCACCCCGAGCGCCGCCAGCGCGGCCCAGTTCACTTCGGTCGGGCGCAGCACGATCAGCACCCCGATAAAGCCGAGCAGTGCCGTCAGTACCTTTTGGCGGGAGATCGCTTCCCCCGACATCCACACCGCTAGCGGCACCATCATCAAAGGCGCGGCATAGAACAAGGCATTGGCGGTGGCAAGCGGCAAGCGGGTGAGGGCGACCACCATCAGGCAGACGCCGACCGCCCAGATATGGGCCCGCAGCAGGTGCCACTTGATGGCCACCGGCGGGTTGCGGCGCCATGACCAGAGCAGCCAGGGCATCAGCAGAATGGCGGCCGAGAGCTGGCGAAAAAAGACAAACTGGAAGATGGGCTGATCCGGCTCCAGTACCTTGACCAGTGCATCGGAAAAGACCGCCACCATGTTGCCGAGCACCAGATAAAGGATGCCTATTCCTACTGCGTTCATACCACCTCCCACTTCAGATGAGGGGGAGGGTAGCGCGGGGGCCGTTATCCAGTAAAATGATAAAAAATGACCACTCATGAGATATTTAGATAATGAAGCTGCCTCCCCTGCGTGCCGTGCAATATTTTGAGGTGGTTGCCCGGCTGCTCAGCTTCTCCCGCGCCGCCCTTGAATTGAACGTCAGCCAGAGTGCGGTCAGCCACCAGATCCGCCTGCTGGAGGATTTTCTGGGTGAGCGCTTGCTGCTGCGTCAGGGGCGGCTGCTCTCGCTGACGCCGCAGGGGGAGAGTTACTTCGAGGGGATTGCCGCCGGGCTCAGCCAGATTGCCCAGAGCAGCGAGCAACTGCGCGGTGGTGGCGAGATGCGGTTGCGCCTCGCGGTCTACAGCTCGTTTGCAGTGAAGTGGCTGATCCCGCGGTTGGCTGGGTTGCGCCAGCTCTACCCCGAGCTGGATTTGAGTCTGGAGATGGTGGCGGAAGACCCCGAGCTCTCCGATCGGGTGGCCGACTGCTTTATCACAGTGTCCCCCCACGGGCGCGGCTACTGTCACGATCTTATCTATCAGGAGCGGCTCTTTCCGGTCTGCAGTCGCCGCCTGTTGCAGCAGGTCAGCGGGGAGTGGCCTGAGGCCATCTGGCATTTGCCGCTGCTGTCGGTGCAGTCCATCTACAAGGCGCGGGGCGAAGATTGGCAGCGCTGGGCTAAGGCGGGCGGGCTGGTGATTCCGGACGAGGCGCGGATGCACCACTTCAGCCATGTGCTGCTGGCGATGGAGGCGGCGGCCTGGGATCAGGGGGTGGCATTTGTGAATGACTACATGCTGCGGCCCGATGATCCCCAGCTGGTGGCCTTGCCGGTTCACCAGCTGGAGACGGGGGATGCCTTCTACTTTACCTGCAAGCGCTCACGGGCCCATGAGCCCGCCATCAGCCGTTTGCGCCAGTGGCTGATGATGGAGACACGGCAGAGCATGCCGCTCTAGCCTGTGCCGTTACGCTCTCTTGAACTGGCTCAGCACAAACAGGCTGGTGGCGCAGACTACGACTGAAGGGCCTGCCGGGGTGTCTTGATACCAGGAGAGGGTCAGCCCGCCGAGCACGGCGAGACAGCCAATCAGCGCGGCAAAGCCGGCCATCTGTTCCGGCGTCTGGCTGAAGCGGCGGGCGGTGGCGGCGGGGATGATCAGCAGGGAGGTGATGATCAGCGCCCCGACAAATTTCATCGCCACGGCGATCACCAGCCCGATCAGCAGCATCAGCACGCAGCGCAGCACATCGACCCGGATCCCCTCGACCCGCGCCAGCTCTTCCGAGATGGTCATGGATAGCAAGGGATCCCACAACCGCCACAGGGTGAGCAGCACCAGCGCGCCACCGCCGTAGATCCAGAGCAGATCTATCGGTTGTACCGAGAGCAGGTCGCCGAACAGGTAGGCCATCAGGTCCACCCGCACGTTATCCATAAAACTCAAGGTGACCAGACCGAGCGACAGGGCGCTGTGGGCCAGAATGCCGAGCAAGGTATCGGTGGCGACCTGCTGGTTGCGGCTCATGATCACCAATAGCATTGCCATGGCGAGGCAGCAGACCACCACCGCCAGGGTGAGATCGACCTGCAGCAGGATGCCCAGCGCGATGCCGAACAGGCAGGCGTGGGAGAGGGTGTCGCCAAAATAGGCCATCTTGCGCCATACCACGAAGCTGCCAAGGGGCCCGGCCAGCAGGGCGATGCCGAGACCGGCCGCGAGGGCGTATAACAGAAAGCTGTCCACTTGAATGTCCTGTTGCTTGTGCTATTTGCTGTGAGCGTTGTTGCGAGAGGGCAGGCGGATGACGGGGGCCTGCGGTTCATGATGATGGTGTTCGCCGTCGCAGTGGTGATGATGGGTATAGACCGCCAGCACCTCCTGTTCCGGGCGCCCGAACAGACGGGCAAATTCGGGATGGCGGGCCACGCTTTCCGGCTCGCCATGACAACAGACGTGGCGATTGAGGCAGATCACCTCGTGGGTGCTGGCCATCACCAGATGCAGGTCGTGGGAGACCATCAGCACGGCGCAATTGAATTCGGCAGCGAGCTGGCCGATCAGGGCATAGAGCTCGATCTGGCCGTTGATATCCACCCCTTGTACCGGTTCGTCCAGCACCAGCAGCTCGGGCTTGACCAACAGGGCACGAGCCAACAGCACACGCTGCATCTCACCGCCGGAGAGTTTTTGCATCCGGTTCTCCAGCAATCCCTCTGCGCCCACCCGGGCCAGCGCCTCCTCGATGGAGAGGCGGCTGTTTTTGCCCAGTTGCAGGAAGCGGCGTACCGTCAACGGCAGGGTGGGATCCAGATAGAGGCGCTGAGGCACATAGCCGACCCGCAGATCGCGGCTGCGGGTGATCTTGCCAGAATCCGGGGTGAGTAGACCCAGCACCAGCTTGCTCAGGGTGCTCTTGCCCGCCCCGTTGGGGCCGACCAGGGTGGTAATTTTGCCTTTATTGAGGGTAAAGGAGACCTTGTCGAGCACAGAACGTCCATCAAACGAGAGAGAGACCTCTTTCAGCTCCACCAATTGGCTCATGACAACTCCGGGGTTTACAGCCAGTGAGAGTTATAATATAACAAAAAGCGACTGTTATATTATCACATACTCACCCCCTGACGAGATTCATCAATGAGAATAATTGCGTTTTTCACTGCCTTGCTGGCGGTGAGTTTGCCTGTCCGAGCTCTTGAGGTGCTGACCACCATCAAGCCACTCGGTTTCATCGCAGCTGCGATCACTGACGGGGTGAGCGAGCCCAAGGTATTGCTGCCGACCGGCGCTTCTCCTCACGATTTCTCCCTGCGTCCCTCCGATATTCGCAGCATCAACAGCGCCAATCTGGTGGTGTGGGTTGGCCCCGAGCTGGAAGGCTTTATGGCCAAGCCGCTGGCCAATCATCCACATAAACTGACCCTGACTCAGGTTGAGGGGATGCCGCTGTTCAACTACGCGACTCAGGATAGCCATGACTCCCATGATCATGATGATCACGATCATGGCCATGTCGCCCACGAGCACGGTGACCATGATCATGATGAAGGGCATGAGGGACATCATCACGAAGGGGTCGATCCCCATATCTGGCTTGGCCCGACGCAGGCCAAGGTGATTGCCAAGGCGATCGCGAGCGAATTGGGCAAGCTGGATCCGGCCAATCAGGCCCGCTATGACGCCAACCTGGCGGCATTTGATGCCAAGGTGGATGCCAAGGACAAGGTGATTGCCGACCAGATGAAGGCGGTGAACCAGAAGGGGTACTTTGTATTCCACGAGGCGTATGGATACTGGGAGCGCCACTACGGCATGAGTTCAAAAGGCCACTTCACCGTGAGCCCGGAGCGTCGCCCCGGCGCCAAGACCCTGGTGGATATTCGCAAAGCACTGGAAGAGAAGCAGGCGAGCTGTATTTATGCCGAGCCGCAATTCTCACCGGCAGTCATCGAATCAGTGGCGCGTAATACCAGTGCAAAAGTGTTGCTACTGGATGAAGTCGGTGAACAGGTGCCGCTTGGCCCGGATGGTTATCCCCAGTTCATGCAGCAACTGGCTGACGCATTCGCCCAATGCCGCTGATAACCTGCTGAGCCTCTTACTCGGACGGACTATACTGACCTCCAACATCTGACATGGAGTGTCTGCTATGAAATGGTTGTTGATCCCGGCCTGCACTCTGGCACTATGCGCCAGCGTGCAGGCATCGCGTCTTTCCGAGTACATTGCCAGTCCAGATCTGCGGGCCAAACTGCAGGATGTGTATGGTGGCCGCGCCATTCAGCGGGCCGAGGCATTTTCTCGTCTGCTGACCCCCAGAGCGGGTACAACCGACCAGCAAAAGGTTGAGCTGGTGAACAATTACTTCAACAATCTGACCTACAGTGAGGATCCCAAGCTGTGGGGTGATGAGGATTACTGGGCCAATCCGCTGGAGTTTATCGGTGCCCGGGGCGGGGATTGCGAGGATTACAGCATCTCCAAGTACTACACCCTGATGGAGCTGGGGGTGGATGAGAAGAAGCTGCGGCTGGCCTACGTCAAGGCGGTGCGTTACAACCAGTTCCATATGGTGACGCTCTACTTCCCGACTCCCAAGGCTGACCCACTGGTGCTCGACAACATCAACAGCCGGATCCTGCCAGGTAGCAAGCGTACTGATCTCATTCCTGTTTACAGCTTCGATGCCAAAAGCATCTGGATCATGAAGTCGCGCCGGGAAGGGACGCTGGCAGGGAGTGCCGATAGGCTAGCGCAGTGGACATCGATGAAGACCCGTTTCTCCAGCGAGCAACTGCGCTCTCCCCGTCGTCAGCTATAGCTTGCCTGCTGCTTTCAACTCCTCGAAATATTTCGCCGCGCCCGGATGCTGTTCAATGCTCAGCACCGGGCCGGTTTTATTGCGCGCCCGGTGAAACATATTGGCGTAACCGTACGTCTGCTCATTGAACTTGGTCTGCTGGGTCAGCATGGCTTTAGTCAGCCGATAGACAGACTCTTCCAGCATGGCTGCATTGGTCACCAGGGTGGCGGCGATGGCAAAGGTGGGTGTCGCTTTCAGATTGCCAGGGTAGATGCGGGCGGGCACCTGACTGCGTTGGTAATATTTGACCCCCTTGAGCAACTGATCCCGGATGGCCCCTTCGATGGGGAGGAAGCGGACGGCGCAGCGTTTGGCGGTGTCGAGCACGATCCGGTTCGGGTGCCCCATCACCAGCGCAAACGCGTCAATCTGTTTGCTGCAAAGTGCATCGGACTGATTGGCCATGCTCTTCAAATCAAGATCCTGCTCTTGTGCTCCCAGTTGATTGAACAGCGTCAGTGCGGTCTGGCGTGTGCCAGATCCCTTCAGCCCCATATCGATAGGTACCAGTTTAAGCTGCTCCAGTGAGGTGATATCGCCATCGGCACGGATCACTATGGTGAATGGCTCGGCATGAGTAGCAAACAGGGCGCGCAGCTCGGGTTGTGGCTGTGTGGCAAACGGGCCCAAGCCCTTGCTGGCTTGATACAGCCAATCGGACTGCACCATGGCGTAGGAAGACTCGCCGCTCTTAAGTCGCTGCAGGTTTTCTATTGAACCTGATGTTCCCTGCAGTGCGCATTTTAGTTGCTCATCGGCCTCATGGGCCAGGCGGCAAAACTCTTTGGTTATCTGGTGATAAATACCCTGTTCACCCCCGGTGCCAATCGTAACGGATTCGGCCATCAGGCCGGGTTGCCAAAGCAGAGGCAATAACATGGCGAGCTTGTTCATGCTTGAGCCTCCTTGGCATAACCATCGATACCCCAGTTTCGCAGCAGGTCTCTGTCGTTGCACTCGCCCGCTTCTGCCAGCAGGGTATAACCGGCGGCATGCATGGTCTGGGAGAGCAGGTTCCAATAGAGCGGCGCATCGGTCAGCTGGCAGCTGATAAAAATGGGATTGAGCGGGTCGAGCAGATTAAGCGTGTCTGCGTTCAGGGGAATGGCACTAAACGCGAGTTCACAGCCCTGCTCCTGCAGCGTGGCTAATGCGGGCTGGCCGTGGGAGGGGAAGGAGACCACATCCCAGCGCCAATCCAGCGTTTTGCCACGGCCCTGGGTCAGCAAAGGGGCAATCTCGGTCCATTGCGGGTGATTGAGCAGCGAGAGTGGCAGGGAGATACCCTCTACGCGCAGTTGCTGCCACTGTTGCAATGTAGCTTGGATGACCGTCAGGTCCGTGTTGGCAGAAAGAGTCTGGCCGGGTAAAAAACGCTGATAGAGCGCAATATCCCCCTGGGTAGAAGCAAAAGTTTGTAGTTGCCCGCCTTCTGGCAACGGGTCCAGCCCTTGCAGTGGTTGTGAAGTTGGCGGGGGTAGCTGTTTTCCCAGCTGGGTAATTTTGAGCCGTTGTTGCAACAGATCCCGTTTGCGTTCGGATACCAGTTGATTGATGGAGAGCGACACCTCTTTGAGGTCTTGCAGCCAGGGGGTTGGCAGGGCGCTGTTGAACTGATGTTTGCGGACCCGGATCAACTGCAGGTTGATCTGTTCCAGCGGTTGCAGCAGGCGTTTGCAAACCAGGGAGATGATCAGGGTAAACACGACGAGTCCTGCCAGCAGCGCCAGACCGGTGCGGCTGATGGCATTCCACAAATGCTGATAGGCGTAGCCGCTATGTCCTTCCAGAGTGAGGGTGCCCAGCATGCGCCAACCATCGGTCAACTCTTGCTCAATTCTGACGGGGGGCATGCCGATAACAGAGGGGAGCCAGCTTGGTACATTTTGCTGGGTAGCGTGGAAGACTTTCTGAAACAGTAATTGTCCATCGGGATCAATCAGGGTGACCGAGCTGACGAAACCGCCATCAAACATGGCGTTGACGATAGTTTCAGCCAGCACTTTGTCGTCATTGAGCAAGGTGCCCTGCAAGACCAGCCCCAGCGCGGTAATTGCCGTCTCCAGGTTGGCGGACATCTGATCGAGGATCGACTGGCGGATGGTCGTGGCCTCCAGAGCAAACAGCAGCACAGCACCGATCAAGAACAGTACGAGAATTATCCGGCTTAACAGTTTTGATAACGTCATATCCACTCCATGGAAAAGATATCGCAACATTTTGGGTTTCTATTCAGAGTCGAATCCGACCCGGTTCTTAAAAATAGGAAAAAATGGTTAAAAAAGACGATCATTTCTGCCCATCAGGGCAGGTTATGCATAAAATGTGAAGTTCATGCAGATTGTGATGAACTATCTGTGTTTGTTTTTGTCCAAAGAACAGTTTTATGCGGTTTTGTCACAACAGATCGCGCGACTCACACTCTTTAGATCTAAATACAGGATAGCGGATGAAACGTCTCCGTCCCTTGGTAGTGCAGGCTACCAATTGGGAACCCCCGGTTCCCCGCAAACATTTTTATGCGATGCTGATGCTGACAGCCATGACGCTGTCGGCAGTGGCATTATTGCCAGCGCCAGGTGACATCCTGGAGCGGCCGCTGCGTCTTGAGTTGCCCATTGATACCGCCGGTACGGCAACCAATGAAAACAACACCGACTTTAACGAAATCCCTGATCATGAGCTGGTGGATCAGAGTGCGCCGGATGACGATATCCCGGTCGATGCCACTCCCCAGTGGCAGGATTATCGGGTGCGTAATGGCGAAAACCTGACCGCTATCTTCAACAACCTCGGGCTCTCTACCACCACCCTCTACAAGGTGCTGGATGCAGACAACAAGAACCATTTGGCGCGGCTCAAGCCGGGACAGAATATCGAGCTGTTGATTGATCAGGACAATATCCTGCAGCAACTGAAGATCCGCCTGAATATCAAGCAGACCCTGGTGATGGAACGTGGGGGCGAGGCGTATAGCTCCACCATGATCAACGAGAAGGTGGAGTGGCAACCGCAGCGTTACAACGGTTTGATCAACGGTAGCTTCTATGTCAGTGCCCGCAATGCAGGCATCCCGGCCAACCATATCCAGAAGATTGCCAACCTGTTCCAGTGGCGGATGAATTTTGCCAAAGATTTGCAAAAGGGCGACACGTTCAAGGTACTGGTGCGCCAGGAGACGGTAGAAGGAAAGAGCACTGGCAATAGTCAGCTGTTGGGGGTGGAAGTGACCAGCCAGGGCCAGAGTACCTCGGCGTGGCTCTCGGAAGACGGTAACTATTACGATGCTCAGGGCAACAGTCTGGAGCGTGGTTTCCGCCGTTATCCGACTCATAGCCGCTACCGGATCAGCTCCAACTTCAACCCGGCGCGTAAACATCCTGTGACCGGCGCTATTCGTCCGCATGAAGGGACTGACTTTGCCTTGCCGGTGGGTACGCCGGTATTGGCTACCGGTGATGGTGTCGTCCAGAAGGCGACCAGACACCCGCTGGCGGGTACCTATGTTGTTATCAAGCATGGTCGCACCTTGGCGACCCGCTATCTGCATCTGAGCAAGCTGCTGGTCAAGCCGGGGCAACGGGTGAAGATGGGCGACAAGATTGGCCTCTCCGGGAACACTGGCCGTTCTACCGGTGCGCACCTGCATTATGAGTTGCGCATCAATAACCGTCCGGTCAATGCCATGACCGCCAAACTGCCGATGGCTGAGCCCTTGAGTGGCAAGGAGCGTCGTCAGTTCTTCGCTAAAGTGAAGAGTTATCGCAAGGAGCTGGCAGCTGGCTGATGCTGAGTAAGCCATCCTGATATAGAAAGGCCCCGCCAGACTGGCGGGGCCTTTTTACATGGGTAGCAACCGGCAGGGTCAGTAACCCTTGTCGAAGTCGATCTTGCTATCCAGCGGTTGCCCATCGATAAAGCGGATGTAATTGCGAATAAAAATCTGGGCGACATCCTCTGGAAAACTGTAACCACTGTTGTGGGGGGTGACGATGAGGTTGGGCTGGCCCCACAGTGGGCTGTCGGCGGGCAGGGGCTCTTGCTCAAACACATCCAGCACTGCCATCGCCAGCTTGCCGGTACGCAGGGCGGTGAGCAGATCGCCGGAGTGAACAGCGCTGCCACGACCGACGTTGAACAGGATGGCGCCGGGTTTGAAGTGTTCGAAGCGGGCGGCATTGAACAGATGGCGGGTATCGCGGGTGGCAGGCAGCACGCTGACAATGACATCGGCTTGGGCCAGCATCTTGTTGAGCGCAGGCAGTTGATAAACCTGATCAAAACCGGCTCGCTCCCGGCCGCTACGGCTGATGCCCAGTACCTTCATGCCAAAATGTTTGCCGGTGTGGGCAATATGCTGGCCAATGCTACCGGTACCCAGGATTAACATCGTGCGGCCTTTGAGTCCCTGATAGGGGTGGCTTTGCCACAGGCGTTGCTTTTGCTGCTCCCGATAAACGGGCATTTGGCGCATCAGGCTGAGCAGATGGCCAAAAACATATTCGCTCATCAACGGGCCGAAGATACCGCGCACATTGGTGAGCTGATAGTCGCGGCGACTGTCGGGATCGAGCAGTACATCGACTCCGGCGTAGGTGGACTGCAACCAGCTCAACTTGCTGGCCTTGGGCAGCAGCGGTTTGGCGCGGGCTGGCTCTGCCATCAGAATGTGAGCCTCACCAATCAGTTTTTCGGCATCGAGCTGATTGTTGGCCTGCAGAATACGCAGATGGGGCAGATTGGCTGCCTTGAGCAGACGTTCGTAGTGAGCATTATCCTGGCTGAGCAAAAGAAGGGTACGTTGGCTCATACTCTTGTTCCTTATCAGAATTTGCGGCGCAACAAGATGCCGCTCTCGCCCCATCTTACCTGACTTCATATCGCAACATTGCTGACCAAGGCGCTTTTTCGTTTTCGCCGCGCCCCTCGTGGGCTACAATCTGCCCCACATTTTGCAAAGGATCCGACTCCAGTGTTTGGTGACAAGTTTTATAAGCGACTGGCCGAGCTACAGCCTTGGCAACAGACCGTCTACACCCTGGCGCTGGCAGAGCGCATGTACCCCAACTATGCCCTGTTCTGTCAGGCCTCCGGCTTTGGCAATGCAGGCGCCTTCCGGCACTCGCTGGATCAGCTGTGGGCATACCTCACCGTCAAGGGATCCCGGGTCAATCTGGGGGCCATTCTGGAAGAGTTCGAAACCCATATTCCGGATCCCCGCAAGTTTGAATCCTACGGCGCCTATCCTGCGCTGGATGCTTGTGTCGCACTGGGTTGCGCTTACAGCTCTGTGATCTGCCGGATCGGTGAAGAGGCCTTTGATGCCAGCCATGCTTCGGTCGGCACGGTTGCCGGTTTTATCGAGCTATTGGAAGAGCGAGATCTGACCGAAGAGGAGCTCTACGAACACGAGTACATGGAGGCCGAGCTGGAATTCCAGGTTGAGCTGCTCAAGCGGGTGGCCCACGAACGCGATAGCGATCGTATCCTGGCGATCAAGGTGTTTGCCGCTCAGGATGGCGTCTCCAACATCGGGATCAGTCTGGAAGAGTAATTTTCAGCGCGACCTGATACCAAAAAGCTCCCGAACGGGAGCTTTTTTTATGCCTGAACAAGGTGCTCTGCTTACTACTCTTCGGTGAGCGATCTGACGCTCAGCACGGGGGCGGCATCGATTTCATCGGCATTCATCATGACGGAGATCCGCTGTAGTGAAGAGAGCAGCAGACTTTGTTCCCAGGCTTCGAGAGCATGAAATCGCTGGACGAAACGCTCCTGCAGTGGTGTCGGTGCCTGGGCCAGTAGCACACGACCGGCATCAGTCAGGGTGGCATGCACTTTGCGTTTGTCGGTCTCGCTGCGAATACGCTGCACCAGCTGACGGTTTTCCAGGCGATCCATGATGGTGGTGGCGGTGGCCTGGCTCATATTGGTGTGATCTGCCAGTTGCCGCATGGAGATCTGCCCCAGCTCATTTATTCCTTTGAGCAATAACAGTTGGGGTGAGGTGAGGCCAGCTTCTTTGATCAAGCGCTTGGAGTGCATATCGATAGCTCGAATAATCTGGCGCAGCGCAACCAGCACTTCATCATGTTTTTCCATGGGTTCTGAATCATTGCGGGGATTGAAAGGAGCAAAATTTTGCTCCTGACCGATCAAAAGGTCAATGTCGTTATTACTCTAATGGTTTATGTTCAAAGTGATTTTGTGTTAGGTTAGCCGACTCTTCGCAGTGTTAGACCTGACATTTTAGGAATAAACCATGATGAACGAGCTTGATATGAAGGCCCTGGTTAATGGGTTGAAAATAGTAAGAGTTCGCTATGAACTGCCAGATACCTCGGCTTTTGTACGCTATCAACCCGCTTATGAAGAAGATCCCAACACCCTGAAGGTACACCACTACGATGGTGAACTGCCGCTCTCCTGTAGTGAGACAGGTCATTTCAACCTAAAGGAGTTGGTGAACGAATTACGCTATGCCTATGTGCTGGTTCACCTCTTTCCTGACGAGAGTGCGATGAACTTCTACCTGACCGGTCTTGATACCGGACTGGCCCAACTGGAGTTTATCGGTGGCTCTTATGACTTCAACCGGCTCTGGATCACCAGTGGCATCTCCAATGTCGGCGTGCCGATGGCCATTTTCCTCGGCAAGCGCCATGCAGTGAATGGCCAGCCTTCGGTCACCCTGGTGGATCATCGTGAGCTGGCCACCGGCAAGCTGGTCTATCGCGCCATTGGTGGTGCCGGTGATCATGTGGGTGAAGAGTTTTTCAACAACGACTAAGGAGGCCTGATGATAGCAACCAAGGGGCTACTAAAAGGCCTCAACCCCACTATGGCCATGACGGCCCTCACCGTGATCACTCTGTTTCTGCTGTTTGGCGTATTTGTTCCCGAGACCGCTGCGACCTGGTTCACCGGTGCCAAGGACCAGATTATTGCCGGGTTCAAGTGGTACTACATTTTGCTGGTCGCCCTGTTCCTGTTCTTCGCTATCTACCTGATGTTCAGCCGTTTTGGCAGCATCCGGTTGGGTGACGACGACCAGGTACCGGAGTTCGGTTACTTTGCCT
Source organism: Aeromonas sobria (assembly GCF_000820145.1). Lineage (GTDB taxonomy): Bacteria > Pseudomonadota > Gammaproteobacteria > Enterobacterales > Aeromonadaceae > Aeromonas > Aeromonas sobria. Next base: position 21,284 of record NZ_CDBW01000012.1, read on the forward strand.
GGTTCTCCATGCTCTTTAGTGCCGGTATGGGGATTGGTCTGGTGTTCTGGAGCATTGCCGAGCCAATGAACCACCTGCAGGGCAATCCCTTTATCACCGAAGGAATGACACCCGAGGCGGCCCAGGTCGCCATGCGCCTCACCTTCTTTCATTGGGGGCTGCACCCTTGGGCCATCTATGTGATCGTTGGCCTGTCGCTGGCCTTCTTCAGTTATCGCCGCAAGTTACCACTGGCGATCCGCTCGGTGCTCTACCCGATCCTCGGCGATCGCATTTACGGCTTCTGGGGCCATGCAGCCGACGTACTGGCGGTGTTTGGTACTGTATTCGGAGTGGCGACCTCTCTTGGCCTTGGCGTGGCACAGATGAATACCGGTCTGAATCAGATGTTTGGCATGGCGGTATCGCAGTCGAACCAGCTTTGGTTGATTGGCGGGATCAGCCTGATCGCCACTCTGTCGGCGGTGTCTGGTGTGGGGCGCGGGGTCAAGCTGCTCTCCGAGCTCAACATCTGGCTGAGCGTGTTCGTCCTGGCGCTCTTTCTGGTGCTGGGGCCCACAATTTATATCCTCAACTCCTATGTGCAGAACATCGGTGATTACCTGCAAAACATCGTCAAATTGAGCTTCTGGACCAACTCAGAAGCCAACGGCACCTCGGCCTGGCAATCGAGCTGGACGGCGTTTTACTGGGGTTGGTGGATCGCTTGGGCACCGTTTGTCGGCATGTTTATTGCCCGCATTTCCAAGGGGCGAACCATTCGTGAGTTCGTGCTCGGCGTGTTGTTGGTGCCTTCATTGCTTGGCATGTTCTGGCTTACCGTATTCGGCGGTACGGCGATGAATCTGGAGCTGTTTGGCGGTGGCGGTGTGGTCGCTGCGGTCAATCAGGATGTCACCTTGGCGCTCTATCAGACGGTCGAGCTGCTGCACTGGGGGACCTTGGGCTGGATTGCCAAAGGGGTGCTGACTTTACTGATTTGTACCTACTTCATTACCTCCAGTGACTCGGGCACCCTGGTCATCACCACCTTGCTCTCCATTGGCGATCAGGATCCACCTGTGTTGCATCGGGCAATCTGGGGTTTGGGGCAGGGGCTGGTCGCGGCCATTTTGCTGCTCTCTGGTGGATTGGCGGCCCTGCAGGCGGCCAGTATTATCGCCGCGTTGCCTTTTTCGGTGATCATGCTGGCGATGTGTTACTCGCTGATGTTGGGGCTCAAGCAGGAGAGCCAGCGCCAGTTTGAGTACCGCCAGAATCTGAAACGCCACGATGGCTCATCCCATATGAGCCTGCTGGATCGTATTGGTCCAGCATAACGGCAGCACCAAGGGGCGCCTCTTCATATGTAAACGTGAGATGTAAACCTGGATGCAAAACGGCCGCCCTGGCGATGCTCTTCTTGCGGAGCTCATCATCAGGGCGGCCGTCTGTTATGGGGCCGATGTTACTCTTCGATAAAGGTCCACTCATCCTTGACCCGACTGATGGCATCGGTGCGTTTTTTGGCCAGCTGCTCCTTGATCTCTTCCCCTTTAAAACCGGCGGCCACTATCTCTTTCACCGGCACCGCTTGAGCGGCGGCCAGCGCCTCGGCCACATAATCGGGTTCGGCGTAGACCCGCTCCTCAAAACCGGTGCGACCATGGAAGTCGGCGCGGCAGGTATCAAGTAACTGCGCAAAACGCTCCGGTCTGCGCCAGGCGTCGGCTTTGTCGAACACCTTGAGCAGGGTGGCGGGTTTTAGCTCAAAGGCGATGTGGAGCTGGGTGTGCAGATCGCTTACCAGCAGCGCCAGATCCCGGCACTCGTTGGGTACCCGGAACCGCTCGCACAAGGCGCGGATCAGTGGCAGCCCCTTCTGGCCGTGACCATGATGGCTTGGCCAGAACTCTTTGGGGGTGATCCCCTTGCCAAGGTCGTGGCAGAGGGCGGCAAAGCGCACCGTCAGCTCGGGGGAGATCCGGCACGCCTGATCCAGCACCATCAGGGTATGGATGCCGGTGTCGATCTCCGGGTGCCACTTGGCTGGCGCGGGGACGCCAAACAGCGCATCAAGCTCGGGGAACAGCGCCTTGAGGGCGCCGCACTGGCGCAGCACCTCGAAGAAGATCTGCGGGGTCGGTCCCAGCAGCACTTTTTCCAGCTCCTTCCAGACCCGCTCCGGAGTAAGGTGGGCCAGCTCGCCAGCGGCCGTCATCTCGCTCATCAGGGCAAGGGTTTGTGGCGCGATGGTAAAGCCCTGAGCGTGGAAGCGGGCAGCGAAGCGGGCGACCCGCAGGATGCGCAACGGGTCTTCGGCAAAGGCGGGGGAGACGTGGCGCAGCAGCCGTTTTTCCAAATCCTCAATACCACCGTAGGGATCATGGAGCTGGCCCTGATCATCTTCGGCGATGGCGTTGATGGTGAGGTCCCGGCGCAGCAGATCCTGTTCCAGGGTCACATTGGGGGCGGCATGGCAGACAAAACCGGTATAGCCTTGCCCCTGTTTGCGTTCGGTGCGGGCGAGAGCATACTCCTGCTGGGTTTTGGGGTGAAGAAACACCGGGAAGTCGCGACCGACCTGGGTAAAGCCCAGCGCCAGCATCTGCTCTACGGTGGCGCCAACCACCAGATGATCCCTGTCGCCCTGCGGCAATCCCAGCAGGCGATCCCGCACTGCGCCCCCAACCAGATAAGTCTGCAAACCGTCTCTCCCGTCAACAATCGTGGGGCCGAGTATATCGTCTTTGTTACAGCTTTGCTGCCTGACCACCACCTGCCCGCAGCGCCAGTCAGCGCGGCTTTGACTTGGGCGGGACGAGGCCTTACGCTGCCGCCCCAGACAGCTGGCGCTGTGCTGTGGGATTGCGTTATGCCCGAGCAGGCCAGATGAGCCGAAGGAACCGCAGAGTTCCCCTTATATCAACGACATGAGAACAACGTGAATCAATCAACCTTCGCAAGCCGGGTGCTGGAGTGGTACCAGCTCCATGGCCGCAAGAGTCTGCCCTGGCAGCAGGAGAAGACCCCTTATCGGGTCTGGGTCTCGGAGATCATGCTGCAGCAGACTCAGGTCGCCACCGTGATCCCCTATTACCAGCGTTTTATGGCGCGCTTCCCCGATGTGGTGGCGCTGGCAGATGCCCCCGTCGATGAGGTGCTGCACCACTGGACCGGCCTTGGCTACTACGCCCGGGCCCGTAATTTGCACAAAGCGGCCCAGCAGATCCGCGATCACCACCATGGCCTCTTTCCCGAGCAGTTTGACGAGGTGATGGCGCTGCCGGGGATTGGCCGCTCCACCGCTGGTGCCGTGCTGTCGCTCTCCCTCGGTCAGCCCCACGCCATTCTCGATGGTAACGTAAAGCGGGTGCTCACCCGCTGGCTGGCGCTGCCGGGTTGGCCCGGTCAGAAACAGGTAGAAAACGAGCTGTGGGAGATCGCCATCCGGTTAACTCCCAAGCTGGGCGTGGCGCACTACAACCAGGCGATGATGGATATCGGCGCCACCATCTGCACTCGCAGCAAGCCCGCCTGCGATCGCTGTCCGGTGCGGGCCGATTGCCAGGGCTTGTCGCAAGGCAACCCCACCGCCTACCCGAACAGCAAGCCCAAGAAGAGTATTCCTGCCCGCGACGGCATCATGCTGCTGATCCGCCATGGCGATGAGCTGTTGCTGGAGAAGCGGCCGCCACAGGGGATCTGGGGCGGGCTCTACTGCTTCCCGCAGGTGGCCTCGCTGGCGGAGGTGGATGGTCTGCTGGCAAGTCTGGGGCTGGCGCACCACGGTTATCGGGAACTGGCCGGTTTTCGCCACACTTTCAGCCATTTCCACCTCGATATTCAGCCTTTGCTGATCGAGATAGATAGCGCACCGGCGCTGCGGCTCATGGAAGGCGATCACCGACTCTGGTATAACTTACGCCATCCTGCCGAGGTAGGGTTGGCGGCCGCCACTGCCCGTCTGCTCGCCTATCCAGAGTTACAACAATAGAGGTCAACATGAGCCGTACTGTATTTTGCCAACGCTTGAAAAAAGAGGGCCCGGGCCTGGATTTTCAACTCTATCCCGGTGAGCTCGGCAAGCGTATTTTTGACAATGTCAGCAAGGAAGCCTGGGCCGAATGGCAGAAGAAGCAGGTAATGCTGATCAACGAGAAGAAGCTCAACATGATGAATCTTGAGCATCGTCAGTTGCTGGAAAAAGAGATGGTCAGCTACCTGTTTGATGCCGGTGAAGTAGAGATCGACGGTTATACCCCTCCCAGCCAGTAAGCCGTGCAGCTGTGATACATGTGAACAGGGGCAGGCATTGCCCCATGTGACTGTTGGCGATGACACTTCTTCCAGTTTGCAATAAATGAATGATGGGCGGCGTGTCCGCCCGTTTTGAGGATCTTATGGGCCGAATTTTTTGGCTGCTGTGTACCTTGTTGTTTCTCTCTGCCTGTTCGTCTTCTCCCAAGCCCAACGGGAGCGAGGGTGACGATCTGGTCAACGGCAAGGACATTCGCGGTTTTGAACACATGATTAGTGCACTCTCCCATAACGTGAACGAAATATGGGGGCGGGAGGCGCTGTTTGCCGGCAAGTTTGACTATGTCAAATACACGGATCAGTACAAAAGCCGGGCGCATATCGACTTTTCCAGTGGTCATATCATGGTGGAGACGGTATCCAGCGTGGATCCGCGGGCTCATTTACGCCGCGCCATCATTGAGACCTTGCTGACACCGGATGACCCGGCGGAAGTGGATCTTTACTCTGACCGTGAAATCGTCCCCGGTGGCGAGCCGTTCCTTTATGGTCAGGTGCTGGACAATCTGGGTCAGCCGATCCGTTTTGACTGGCGTGCCGAGCGTTATGCCGACTACCTGCTGAGTACGGCAATGAAAAAGCGTACCTTGGGGATCCGCACCATCTTCTTCGTGGATATTCCTATGGTGGCAAACCATGAGGATAAGCGGGGCTACAAGTATGCAAGCATCATTCGTGATGCATCCCGTAAATATAAGGTGCCCGAGAGCCTGATCTATGCGGTGATCAAAACAGAGAGCAGCTTCAACCCCTATGCGGTGAGCCACGCTAACGCTTATGGCCTGATGCAGGTCATTCCTGCCACAGCAGGACGAGATGTCTACCAGCGGGTCAAGGGCAAGAGTGGTCAACCAACCCGGGAGAACTTGTTTAATCCGGCCTACAACATTGATGTCGGCACCGCTTATCTGCATTTGCTGCAGACGGTCTATCTGGTGGATATCGAGGATCCCCGTTCCCGTCGCTATGCGGTGATTTCAGCCTACAACGGTGGTGCGGGTGGGGTGCTCAACACCTTCTCGCGGGATCGCAAGGCTGCGCCTGGCAAGATAAACCGGCTCTCGCCAGAAGCGGTCTACCAGGTGCTGACCGAGCAGCACCCGAAAGCAGAAGCACGGCGTTATCTTTACAAGGTTGATCAGGCCGAGAAAGGCTTCAAACGCTCCTATGTTGGACGTGCCGGTTAACCAGAGCCAATGCAAAAGGGCGCTTGATATCAAGCGCCCTTTTTACGTCTGGCCAAATTGCAGGTTGTTGCGCCTTATTTGGCGATAAAGCCGCCCTTGGTCTGCGGGGCCGCGCCCACTTTATCCAGGGTTTTCACTTCCACTTCGGTCTTGTTCCAGCTGTGGTCCACTTCACCACGGATGCGGATCAGATCATCCGGGCCTACTTCGGTACCGCGCCACACATCCTGATCCACTTCGACCTCCACTTCACCACTGGCATCACGGAACAGGTAGTTCTCGCCGCCAAGATGTTTGACCAGTTTTCCTTCCAGCGTGGCCCAGCTGTCATCGGCCAGATCTTTCAGTTGAGCAACAGAGACCTTGTTCTGCTCTTGCGGGCCGGTATAGGCCGCCATGGCGAAAGAAGAGACAGACATCAGGGTCAACAGTCCGATTATGCTTGCGCTTGCCTTGTTCATTTCATACTCCTGTCGTTGGTATGAGGGCATTGTGCAGAGAGGGGCGTGAAACAAGCGTGAAAGAAATCAGGGAATGTGATTGTCTGTTTTGTGAGCGCAAGCGATTTCATCGCCGACGAGACATGTGTGACTTTATCAGGCTCTGTAATCTGTCGCCTTCACCAGAAGTCAGTGGCGGCAGACTCTTCCCGTGCTTGCCGTCATTCGAGGGGAAGTCCGCAGGTCAAACCTGCTTAATCGAAGAGAATAACAATATGAAAAAATGGCTTGTTTGTTTATTGGGGTTGATGGCGCTGACCGTTCAGGCGGCAGATGGGCGTCAGCCTTTTTCCCGGATCGTGATGTTTGGTGACAGCCTCTCCGACACCGGCAAGATGTACAAGAAGATGAGGGGGTATCTCCCCTCCAGCCCGCCCTACTTCAATGGGCGTTTCAGCAACGGGCCGGTCTGGCTGGAGCTGCTGCGTGACCAGCATTTTCCCGGACTGCTATTGGCCAACGAGGCGGAAGGCGGTGCGACCGCGGTGGCCTACAACAAGCTGGGCTGGTTTAACAAATGGGCATGGGATCCCAAGTATCAGGTGATCAATAACCTTGACTACGAGATCGATCAGTTCCTGAAAAAGGACAAGTTCCGCCCTGATGATCTGGTGGTGATCTGGGTCGGAGCCAATGACTATCTGGCCTATGGCTGGAATACCGAGCGGGATGCAGATCGGGTGATCGATACCGTCCGGCTGGCATCGAACCGCTTGGTGCTCAATGGTGTCCGGCAGATCCTGCTGTTTAACATTCCGGATTTGGGGCAGACCCCGTCAGCGCACAGTATGAAGGTCGTTGAGAAGGTGCGCCATGTCGCCAGCTATCACAACCAGCGCCTGCAGAACCTTACTCGTGAGCTGGCCCCGCTCGGTATTGTGAAGTTGTTCGAGGTAGACAAGCAGTTTGACGAAATGGTGAAAGAGCCACAGAAATTTGCCCTGAGTAATACCGAACAAGCATGTTATAGCGGCAGTTATATCTGGAAGCCGTTCTCTGGTAGCGCTGCAGTTGTCGCAACCGATCCCGTCTTGAGTCTGTCCGAGAGAGTGGCCATTGCTGGCAACCCGATCCTGGCTCAGGCAGTGGTGAGCCCGCAGGCAACACGCAGCGCAGCTGCGCTCAATTGTGATGAACATATGTTCTGGGATCAGGTGCATCCGACCAGTACGGTGCATAAGGCATTGGGTCAGCGGGTTGCTGATTTCATCGATCAGCACTATGAGTTTATCCGTCGCTGATAGCGTTCAGGGCCAGCATTCGCTGGCCCTAATCCTGATTTAGCCCCCTGAGTGTCCGTTTTTTAATCGCCGCCAGTTCAAATAACAGGCTTTTTATTACTGCCTTTGCAATAGAGTTGCGTTAGAGTGTTTTTTGTTAATTGACATCATTAGCTTGAAGGCAAGCTAATCTTGATGAGCCACTATGGCGTTTGGTGGCTGTGTCTATAAGACGAAGTGGTATCCATTCATTTCCTCCTACATAAAAAATTGCAGAGGCTCAGATATGAAAAAATCATTGATTACCTTGCTGGTTACCGGTCTGCTGGCGGCCAATGCCCAGGCAGCCGGCCAAGATAACACCTGGTATGGCGGTGCCAAACTGGGCTGGTCCAATTTTTATGGCGTAGATGAAAGCAATGCTCTGACCCTTGGCAATGAGACCAACGATGCCTTGGGCGCAGGCGTGTTTGGTGGCTATCAGATCAACAAGAATCTGGGCCTGGAGCTGGGTTACGACTACCTGGGAAATTACAAATACGATGCGACTACGGCGGCAGGCGCTTTCAGTGATGAAGTGAAAGCACAGCTGGCACAATTGACCCTGAAACTGGGTTTCCCGGTCACCGAGAGCCTGGATCTTTATGGCCGTGTCGGTGGCGGCTATGGCTGGGCTGACACCAAGAGCGATGTTTACAAAGATGACAGCCGTTTCGTCGTGGTGGGCGCACTGGGTGCCGAGTATGCCTTTAATCGCGACTGGGCCGCTCGCTTTGAGTACCAGTATTCAACGCCATACGGCAGCCGTGAAGATACCGGCGTGAGAATGGATAACGGCCTGCTGTCACTGGCTGCAGTTTATCGTTTTGGTCAGGTCGCGCCGGTTGCTGCTGTGCCTGCTCCGGTACCGGCACCCGAGCCGGTGGTGGTTGAGAAGCAGTTCACCCTGAGCTCCGATGTGCTGTTCGACTTCAATAAGGCAACTCTCAAGCCACAAGCCAGTCAGGCGCTGGATACCCTTTACAGTCAGATTGAAGAAGCGCGACCCAAAGATGGCGTGGCAACCGTGATTGGTCACACCGACCGTATCGGTTCCGATGCCTACAACCAGAAACTCTCCGAGCAGCGTGCCCAGACCGTTGCCAACTATCTGGTTGGTAAAGGGATCCCGGCCGCCAAGATCAATGTGGAAGGGCGTGGTAAATCCTCACCGGTTACCGGCGACAGCTGTGTCAGCAAGTCCAAGCGTGAGCTGATTGTCTGCCTGGCACCGGATCGTCGCGTTGAAGTGAAGGTGGAAGGGGTTGCCGAGGCTCAGCAATAATCTGCTGATCCAGCCCCTTACGGGGCGGTAAGGCCGCCTCGTTGATCGTGAAATGCAAAAAGGCCAGTCAGATTATCTGACTGGCCTTTTCATTGCGCTGGGCAAGGCATTCGGGGGGGCTGCTGGATCAGGACGGCAGCGGCATTACCCGATTACGACCGAGCTCCTTGGCCTTGTAGAGCAATTTATCGGTGCGCTCAACCAGGCAGTCTGCGTTCTCTTGGCGATTAAACTCACCAACCCCGAATGACGCTGTGATGTGATCGATGCGGCGGCCCGATTTACGATCGAGGATCGACATCCGCTCGACGGCGCGGCGCATGCTCTCCGCCATCTGTCTGGTCAGGGCAAGAGTGCGGTGGGGGACCAGCATGGCAAACTCCTCCCCGCCGATCCGATAAGCGCTAACACCCTCCTGACAGGCATCTCGCAGTCGCTTGCTAAACGCACGCAGTACCTGATCACCCAGCAGGTGGCCATATTCGTCATTGAAATTTTTGAAGCGGTCGATATCGGCGAGGATCAGCGAGAAAGGCTGCTGGCTGCGGATCAGTCCCTCAATCTCGAGATCGAAAGCACGCCGATTAAGCAGGGAGGTCAGAGCATCCTCATTGGCCAGCTTGCGGGTTTCGTTGAGTGCCTCGCGCAGCTCTTTGATCTCTTTTTCAGCATTACTGATCTGGTTGCGAAAGTGCATGGTGGACATCCGCACATCCCGTGATTCGCGCACCAGATCTCGTAGGATAGCCATGGTGTCTTCCAGGCTCAACCCTTGCTCATCGATCTGGCTGAGTCGGCCAAAACTCTTGTCGAGCATCTCCTGAAACATCCCGGTATCTGAGATGGCATCTTGCATGGAGTGACCGATTTCATTGGCCATGGCAGCCAGATTGAGCTTTATCGCCTCGATTTGTTTCTCATCCTGGTCGGCGAGATGCTGATAATAGAGCCGCTCACAGGTGACCAGAGAGCAGGTACCCTGCTGTTTGACGGCGAGATCAATGGCTTTATTTAGCTCGGGCATGCTGGCCGAGACATAGCTGTACCACAGGTGGTAATTGTCCGGCGTCGTGGGTATCTGGTACTTGATCATCAAGGGAACCGCCTGTTTGAGATAGGCAGCGGATTGGGCAAAAGTATCCTTACTCATGAGTTATTGGTCTCATCATGCCAGCAAACTTGATTCAGTATGACAGAGAGATTGGCCAAAAGGCAGTCGATGGATGCCATTCGCCCCCCCCTTCGATATAATGTCTGGGTTACTACCTACCCTAAGGCCTGCTTATGTCTCAAAAAGATCCTTTCCTCCAACGCGAGGCCGAAAAATACGAAAATCCCATCGCCAGTCGCGAGATGCTGCTGGAACTCATCAAGGGCCATGAAAAGCCCATGTCTCGGGAAGAGTTGGCCAAGGCCCTCAAACTGACCGATGAAGAGCCGCTGGAAGCGTTGCGCCGTCGTCTGCGTGCCATGGAGCGTGATGGACAACTGGTATTCACTCGTAACCAATGCTACGCCTTGCCGGATCGTCTGAATCTGGTCAAAGGCACTGTACTTGGCCACAAAGATGGTTTCGGTTTTCTGCGCCCGGAAGGTGGTGGACCTGATCTCTTTTTGAACAACCGCGAGATGCAGCGCCTGATGCATGGCGACTATGTGCTGGTGCAACCGACCGAGATTGACCGCAAGGGTCGTCAGGAAGCGCGTCTGGTGCGCCTGCTCAAGTCCCGTGAGGCAGACATTGTCGGCCGTTACTTCGTCGAAAATGGCGTTGGTTTCGTGGTGCCGGATGACAGCCGTATCGGTCAGGACATCATCATCCCGGAAGGTGAGAATAAAGGTGCTCGCCAGAGCCAGGTGGTGGTGGTGCGCATCAACCAGCGCGCCACCTCCCGTAGCAATGCAGTCGGTTCTGTATTGGATGTGCTGGGCGAAAATATGGCACCGGGGATGGAGATTGAGATCGCCTTGCGCACTCACAGCATCCCGCATACCTGGCCTGAAGAGGTGACCAAAGAGGTTGCTGGCTTGGGCGAGCAGGTGCCAGAGAAAGCCAAAGAGGGTCGTATCGATCTGCGTGCATTGCCGCTGGTGACCATAGATGGTGAAGATGCCCGCGACTTCGATGATGCGGTCTTCTGTAAAGCCAAACGCAGTGGTGGCTGGCGCCTGTGGGTTGCCATTGCCGATGTCTCTGCGTATGTGAAGCCTGGCACAGCGCTGGATGCCGAAGCCTATCAGCGCGGCAACTCCGTCTATTTCCCTGAGTTCGTGGTGCCCATGTTGCCGGAGGTGCTCTCCAACGGTCTGTGCTCCCTGAACCCGCAAGTTGACCGTCTGTGCATGGTGTGTGAGATGACTATCTCCGCATCTGGCCGCATGTCCGGTTACAAGTTCTATGAAGCCGTGATGAACTCCCACGCGCGGTTGACTTACAGCAAGGTCGCCGCGATTTTGGATGGCGATGCGAAACTGCGTCAGCAATATGATCCGCTGGTGGGTCATATCGAAGAGCTCAACACGCTCTACAAGGCGCTCAAGCACGCCCGTCATCAGCGCGGTGCGGTGGAGTTCGAGAGCGAAGAGACTCGCTTTATCTTCAACGCCCAGCGCAAGATCGACCAGATCGTGCCACTGGTGCGTAACGATGCTCACAAGATCATCGAAGAGTGCATGATCCAGGCGAACGTGGCCGCTGCCCGTTACATCGAAAAGAACGAAGCCTCAGCCCTGTTCCGGGTGCACGATCGTCCGGGCGAAGAGCGTCTGACCGGTTTCCGTGATTTTCTGGCCGAACTGGGTCTGGAGCTCAAAGGTGGCCTCGAGCCCGAGCCGAAGGACTTTGCTGAGCTGGCCGCCAAGTTTGAAGGGCGCCCGGATGCAGAGCTGCTATCTACCATGCTGCTGCGCTCCATGCGTCAGGCCATCTATCAGGCCGACAACATCGGCCACTTCGGGCTGGCATTGAAGTCCTACGCGCACTTTACCTCGCCGATCCGTCGCTACCCCGACCTGATCCTGCACCGCGCCATCAAGTATCAGACGGCCAAGGAGCAACAGGGCAACCTGCGCAACAAGTGGACCCCGAGCGGTGGTTATCACTACCAGCTGGAAGAAGTGGACCCGATGGGCGAGCACTGCTCCATGACCGAGCGGCGTGCCGACGATGCAACTCGCGATGTTGCTGACTGGCTCAAGTGCGAGTACATGCTGGATCATGTGGGTGACGAGTTCGATGGCGTGATTGCCAGTGTCACCGGTTTTGGCTTCTTTGTTCGCTTGGCCGACATCCACATCGATGGTCTGGTTCATGTCAGCACCCTCACCAACGACTACTACCAGTTTGATCCCCTGCACATGCAGCTGATCGGCGAGAACTTCCGCCGTCGCTACCGTTTGGGTGACAAGGTGCGCGTCAAGGTGATGGGCGTCAACCTGGACGATCGCAAGATTGACTTCGTGATGGTGGAAGCGCCACTCACCGGCAAGGATGGCAAAGAGGTGGTGCGCAAGCCTGCCAAGGGTGGCCAGCGTCACGATAAACGCAAAGAGGGTAAGGATAGCGGCAAATCCGACAAGGGTAGCCGCGCCAAACCGAGCAACAGACGACCGAGCAAAAATGCTCGCGATAAGGCCAAGAGCACGAAATGAGTACTGAACTGATCTACGGCATTCACGCTGTATCTGCGCTGCTTGAGCGCACCCCGGAGCGTTTCATCGAGGTGTGGGCCCTCAAGGGACGCGATGACGACCGGCTGCAACCGCTGTTGACCGAGCTGGAATCCCTTGGTCTCAAGGTGCAGGGTGTGAACCGCAAGACCCTTGATGACAAAGCGGAAGGTAACAATCACCAGGGCATTATGGCCAAGGTAATTGAGGCCCCCAAGCTGGCCGAGCACGATCTGGCCTGCTTGCTGGACAGCCTGGTAGAACAAAAAGCCCAGCCTTTCCTGCTGGTGCTGGATGGGGTGACCGACCCGCATAACCTCGGTGCCTGCCTGCGCAGCGCCGATGCTGCCGGAGTCCATGCGGTGATCGTGCCGCGTGACAAGGCCAGCGGCCTGACGTCGGTGGTGCGCAAAGTCGCTTGCGGCGCCGCCGAAGTGGTGCCGCTTATCCAGGTGACCAACCTGGCCCGCAGCCTGCGTGAGTTGCAGGATCGCGGTGTCTGGCTGGTTGGTACTGCGGGTGAGGCCGATCATGACCTCTATCAGGCCAAGTTGACTGGCCCAATGGCATTGGTGATGGGTGCTGAAGGCAAAGGGATGCGCCGCCTGACTCGCGAACATTGCGATGAACTGGTTAGTATTCCGATGGCGGGGGCGGTATCCAGCCTCAACGTATCGGTGGCCACTGGCGTTTGCCTGTTCGAAGCCGTGCGTCAGCGTCGCAGCTAGTGTCATGATGACCGACAGACCCCCCTTTAGTTGGGAGCAGGTCACTGAAGAGCAGGAGGCCACGCGCCTCCTCTCTTTTGCCCGCTCGCTGACCCTTGCCCCCAGATCCTGCCTCTGGCACGCCGGTGACAGCCCGGATCTGCTGGTCAGGGTGGAGCAGGGGTTGCTGCGGGCCAAGGTGGTGCTGGCGGATGGGCGCGAGTACATCAAGGAGTTCTACTGGGAGGGGGACGAGTTTCTCGACTTCCATCATCTGCTTAGTGGTGAGCCTGCCCGCTATAGCGTGGAGGCGCTGGAGCCCTGCCGCCTGCAGATCTTCCAGCTGACGGATCTACGCCAGCTTCCCTGTTGGCCAGGCTGGTATCAGCATTTGCTTGCCGTGCAACTGCGTATCAAAGAGGAGAAAGAGCTGCTGCTGTTGACCGGGAGTCCGCAGGCTCGCTACCAACACTTCTTGCAATGTTTCCCCGGGCTGGCTGCCAGAGTGCCGGATCACCAGATCGCCGCTTATCTTGGCATCACCCCCATCAGCCTGAGCCGCATTCGCAAGCGGTTGAAAGCGCTCAACAAGGAGTAGTGTCGCCTATTCGCAATTAGGGGTTGTGTCGCCACCCGATTTCAAACCCCTCACACTGTTGGTCTCGGCATCACGCCAGCCGGTCAGCCTGAGCCGCATTCGCCAACGGCTGAAAGAACTTAACCAAGGTTAATGCCAGCGCGGATACGCCCGATTATGCTGGCAGGCCGAATTGATAAGGAGTTGCCAATGAACTGGATCCTGAAACCCTGGTCCGAGCTGACCACTGATGAGTTGTACGAGTTGCTGGCACTGCGGGCCGAGGTGTTCGTGGTGGAGCAGACCTGCCCCTTCCAGGATCTGGACGGGTTGGATCGCCGCGAGGGGGTCTGGCACCTGCTTGGTTATCAGGGTGAACAGCTGGCCGCTTACGCCCGGATCATGGCGCCCGGCATCGGCGATGAGAGTGGTGTCGCCATCGGTCGGGTAGTCACCTCGCCCAGAGCGAGAGGGGGCGGTCTCGGCCATCAGTTAATTGGTGAAGCGGTGAACGCGTGCGAGGCGCGCTGGCCGGCCCACAGTATCTGGCTCGGCGCCCAAGCCCATCTGCAGGGCTTCTACGGTCAGCACGGCTTTGTGGCTGAAGGGGAAGGTTATATCGAAGACGATATTCCCCATATTGGTATGCGCAAAGTCGCCAGTAGCCAGTAAAAGTCACGCTGTGAGCGTGACTCGCTACCCTGCCAATACGCTATATTCCCTCATCCTTTGCAGATGGTGGCGATAGCGCGGGTGAGATAGCAGATGAAAAACGGCCATCCCGAGGGATGGCCGTTTTGCTATGGCAGGGAAGGCACGCTGTAATGATTACTTCTTTTTCTTCTTTGCGGTCTTCTTCTTGCCATCTTTTGGCTTTTTCTTCTTCACCGGCACCCGCGCTTCTTTGTGCTTGGGACGCAGGGAGTCGATCACCCGGCGCTTGAGGCGCTCTTCGGTGTAGCGTTCGATCTTGGCGACGATGGCCATATCGTGGGCTTCGACCAGACTGATGGCGCAGCCACGGTTGCCAGCGCGGCCGGTGCGGCCGATCCGGTGGACGTAAACGTCGGTGCCATAGGGCATGTCATAGTTGATGACATGGCTGACGTTGGGCAGGTCGATGCCGCGGGCGGCGACATCGGTGGCGACCAGGAAGGGGACTTCACCGGCGTGGAACTTGCGGATCGACTCGACGCGCTTGCTTTGCTCCATCTCGCCACGGATCCAGGCACAGGAGATGCCTGCGGCCTGCAATTGACCAGAGAGCTCAGCCAGACGCTCACGGGTTCTGACGAAGACAATCGCCTTCTGGGTCTCAGGATCTTTGAGGATATGGATCAGCAGGGCCAGCTTGTGGGCGGCGTCATCGGCCAGATGCACCCACTGGGTGATCGGACGGCGTTCGCTGCGTGGCGGCTCGGCGTGCAGCTCGACCGGGTTGTTGAGGATCTCGTTGGCGAATCGCTCCAGACCCGCCCCTTCCAGGGTGGCGGAGAACAGCATGGTGTGCTTGCGGTAGCGCGCTTCGGCGACGATGCGGTTCACATCCTTGATAAAGCCCATGTCCAGCATACGGTCCGCTTCATCCAGCACCAGCACCTCGATGTCGTGGCTCTCAAACTCCTCTTTCTCGATGTACTCGAGCAGACGACCCGGGGTGGCCACTACGATATCCGTGGTCTTGGTCAGGGCCGGCAGCTGCTCATCGTGGCTGACGCCGCCGATGATGGTCTCGATACTGAGGTTGGTGTGGGCCGCCAGCGCCTTGGCGTGGGCGGTCACCTGCAGTGCCAGCTCGCGGGTCGGGGTCAGGATCAGCATCCGGCACGGGCCCGGCTTGCGGCGCGGGAAGTCCAGCAGATGCTGGAGCGCCGGCAGCAGGAAGGAGGCCGTCTTGCCGGTACCGGTTGGAGCGGATGCCAGAATATCGCGGCCGTCCAAGGCTGGCTCCAGCACCATCTGCTGGATGGTGGTGGGGCGGGTGAATCCCATCTCGGCCAAGGCCCGGTTGAGGGCGGGATTCAGGTCGAAATCATCAAAGGACTGGCTCATGGCAATACTCGGTCATTAAGGAAACGGCAGATTATAGGCGATTATCTCGTCGGCTCCTATGGCGAGTGTGCCTTAGCCGCTATAATCGCCCACCATTTTCACTGATGACGGGGGCCAGATGGGGCGTAGCCGCGGATTTACCTTCAAACAGTTCCATATCAACCACGATCGCTGCGCCATGAAGGTGGGCACCGATGGCATTTTGCTCGGTGCCTGGGCGCCGGTCGAACAGGCGCGCCGGGTGCTCGATATTGGCACTGGCAGTGGTCTGATCGCTCTGATGCTGGCTCAGCGCAGCATATTTGACTGCTTCATCGATGCAGTGGAGCTGGATAAGGATGCAGCGGCCCAGGCAAGAGAGAACGTGGCGGCATCGCCCTGGGCCGAGCGAGTAGCGATTATCGAGCGCGCAATTCAGGATTATCAGGGCGTACCCTACGATCTCATCGTCTCCAACCCCCCCTATTTTGTGGCAGGCCAGTCATTTAGCGATCCGGCGCGGGCGCTGGCTCGCCATACCGGCGCCCTCGACAGCCACGCATTACTGGCGGCCTGCAATCGTTTGCTGAGCCCGAACGGGCAGGTGGCGCTGGTGCTGCCGACGGCGATGGCCGATGAAATTTTATGCATCTCGGCGCATTATGATCTGCATGGGATTTGTTATACAGCTGTTATCACCAGAGAGGGTAAAGAGGCAAATCGCGTTTTATTGCTACTTGGCAGAGGATTAAACAGGTGTGAGAGGGGGAGCATTGTGATCCATTCTGCTGATGGAGGCTATTCCGACAGATATATCCATCTGACCAGCCCCTACTATTTGAAGATGTAAATTTCGTCTTGAACTATTTTTTCACGCCATTATGCTGGTTCCAGATCGAGCGCCCGCTCCAGACCAGCTAAAACCACTGGTTGTGATGAAAAAATACGCGAGGCTCTTTTTTTATCCCCCCTGAACACACCCGGTCAGTGACCGATAAAAACTATAACAAGCAATAATTTACAAGACAGACGAGGTTCAACTTGACGAAATCACTCACATTGTCCGATGTACTCGGATTAGGGTTTATGACCTTCGCCTTCTACTTGGGCGCTGGCAATATCATTTTCCCACCGTTGGCCGGTTACATGGCCGGTGAGCACCTCTCTCTGGCGATGTTTGGCTTCCTGGTCACCGCCGTGGGCCTGCCCCTGGTGACCATTCTGGCCGTGGCCAAAGCTGGCAATGGCTGGGCTGGCATGACCAAACTGCTGCCTACCGGTATCGCCACCGCGCTGGCCGTTGCCATCTATATCATCATTGGCCCGGCCTTTGCTGCGCCCCGTACCGGTCTGGTTGCCTACGAGATGGGCCTCAAGCCTTTTATCGGTGACATGGGCCAGGCGGGTCTGGCTGCCTACACAGTGGTCTTCTTCGGCATCGCCATGCTGGTCTCCATGAACCAGGGTAAGCTGATGGACGCCATCGGCAAATACCTGACGCCGGTTCTGATGCTGCTGCTGCTGACCCTGGCTGTCGGGGTGTTCGTGGCGCCGCAGGGCACCATGCCTGATGCGTCCGGTGACTATCAGAACAGCCCCTTCGTGAAAGGGATCCTGGAAGGCTACAACACCATGGATACTCTGGCGTCCCTGATGTTTGGCGCCCTGATTGTCGACCTGCTGCGCAAGAAAGGCATCAACGACTACAAGAGCCAGTTTAAGTATCTGGCCATTGCCGGCCTCATCTCTGCCATTGGTCTGTGCGTGGTGTACGTTTCCCTGTTCCGTCTGGGTAACACCGCTGCTGGCGTGGCAACCGATGTCAGCAACGGTGGCGCTATCGTCAATGCCTACGTGCTGAGCCTGTTTGGTCAGCCTGGTCAACTGATCCTGGCCGCCATCATCACCCTGGCGTGCTTCACTACCGCAGTGGGTCTGATCTCCGCCTGTTCCGACTTCTTCCATAATCTCACTGGCATGAGTTACAAGAAGCTGGTGGTGGTGCTGGGGGTGATCTGCGCCGTGGTTGCCAACGTCGGCCTGAGCCAGTTGATCAGCCTCTCCATCCCGGTGCTGGTTGCTATCTATCCGGTTGCCGTGGCATTGGTGCTGGTCACTTTCCTGAAAGGCTACTTCGGTCGTCCTCGTCTGGTGTTCCGTGCCGTGCTGGTGGTTGCCTTCCTGTTTGGCTGTCTGGATGGTCTGGGTGCTGCCGGCATGAAGATGGATGCGTTTGCCTTCCTGCCGCTGTTCGACAAGGGCCTCGCCTGGCTGATGCCGACCCTGCTGGCCTGCGTGGTTGGCATGGTGGTTCGCCCGAGCGAGAAATTGGCCGCCGAAGCTGCCTGATCACCTGATGTGATGTTGCCAAGAGCCTGCCCCGTGCAGGCTCTTTTGTTTTCAGCCAGTCTCGCTGCTGCCTGCGGTTGGCACCGCCGTGACGGTCACTGTGTGCAGATCGTACCTGACCAGCCGCTGCTACCCGCTTGCGTCCTTTCCACTCCTCTGCTGCCCGTTCTCACCTCTCATCCTGCACGCCCGGGGCGCTATCCGCTGCGGGATAGCCGAGCCGTTCGGTGATTAATTCTGCTTGGGTAAGTTGTTTCAAGATATTACTTGGTGATTGAGATCGAACTCCTCTTCTTTATGCTAAAGATGGATCGCTTCATCCGGTCTGCGGGCCGAATGGGCGCCAGAGGTATTGTTACCGGTTATCTGCCAGGCAGTGGGTGCAATCAATAACAAGCGGATAAGGCAGATGAGGTTGGGTTTGACGAAATCATTGAAGTTGTCCGACGTATTCGGATTGGGGTTTATGACGTTTGCTTTCTATCTGGGGGCAGGCAATATCATTTTTCCGCCGCTGGCCGGTTTCATGGCCGGTGAGCATCTGCTGGCCGCCATGTGCGGCTTTTTGCTGACGGCGGTGGGCTTGCCGCTGATCACCCTGATTGCGGTGGCCAAGGGGAGTTCGGGGGGCGGCGCGGGCGGCTGGACCGGGATGACCCGCTATCTGCCCGCCGGGGCGGCGACGGCGCTGGCCATCACCATCTACATCATCATGGGGCCCGCCTTCGCCATTCCCCGTACCGGTCTGGTCGCCTACGAGATGGGGCTCAAACCCTGGCTTGGGGATGCCGGCCATGAGGGGTTGCTGATCTACACCCTGAGTTTCTTTGCGCTGGTGATCCTGGTGTCACTCGATCGCGGCAAGCTGCTCGATGCTATCGGCAAGTACCTGACTCCAGCCCTGATGGTGATGCTGATCATTCTGGCGGTCGGGGTCTTTATAGCGCCGCAGGGCACCATGCCCGATGCCAGCGGTGAGTATGTCAGTGCGCCGCTTACCAAGGGGATGCTGGAGGGGTACAACACCATGGATACCCTTGCCTCCCTGATGTTTGGCGCCCTGATCATCGGTTTGCTACGCCAGAAGGGGATAGAGGATTATCGCAGTCAGTTCAAATACCTCACCATTGCGGGTTTGATCTCGGCGGTCGGGTTGTCGGCGGTGTACGTCTCGCTCTTTCAGCTGGGCAACAGCGCCGGTGGGCTTGCTCTGTGCTGGCGCAGACTACTTCCACGGCCTGACTAGCTGGGCCTATCGCAACTGGGTCATGTTGCTGGGGGCACTCTGTGCGCTGGTCGCCAATGTGGGGCTGAGTCAGCTTATCAGCCTCTCCATTCCGGTGCTGGTGGCCATCTATCCGGTTGCCGTGGCATTGGTGCTGGTCACTTTCCTCAAGGGGTGGTTTGCCCATCCACGGCGGGTGTTTCGTGGCGTGCTGGCGGTTGCCTTCCTGTTTGGCTGCCTCGATGGGCTGGGTGCTGCCGGCATGAAGATGGATGCGTTTTCCTTCCTGCCGCTGTTTGACCAGGGCCTCGCCTGGCTGATGCCGACCCTGCTGGCTTGCGTGGTAGGCATGGTGGTCCGCCCGAGCGAGAAATTGGCCGCCGAAGTTGCCTGATGCTGGGTCCATTGAATAGCAAAGAGGCCAGCATATGCTGGCCTCTTCTATTGTTGCGTTGGTGATTTTCTAACGATTTGACGGTTCAGATTTGTGGGGCTACCGGTTTTGGTTTTCCCTCCAGCCCATACCAGTGGCTGCTGATGCGTCCTGCATGCCACTCGAGGGTACCCCATGGGTCCTTGGCTTCCCAGCGCGGGAAGTTGATGAGCACCCGGTTATCCTCGTACTTGTAGAGGGAGGTGCTGATCTGAATGTCCGACAGGATCAGCAGCAGAGCCCAGCAGATGAAAATCCATTTCAATGCTTTCCACATAGGGTTACTCGAAGCAGATTTCGATGGTGGCGCGGCCGTAATCTGATTCGAACGGCATCATGATCTTGGTGCCATCGGCCCGGTGGGTGATGGTGTGATTGGGGCCGGAAACGATGATGGGGGTTGCCATGTCAAACTCGTAACCCTTCTCACCCAGCATCCGTTTGGCGCCACCGGTTACCATGTTGGTGATCTCGCCCACCATGTCGGTCACTTCTTCGTTGATGGTGGCGGGGGCTTCACCCAGCATGCGGCGCATGATCTCCAGCGCCAGACCCTTCTCGAAGCTGATAGAGAGGGAGCCACGGGTTTGCGGGCCGACCATGCCGATCAGGCCGGAGACGTCGCCGCGTGCCAGCTCATCCATCTTGCGTTTCGGTTTGCCCGGTTTGAGTTCCAGTTGTGCCATGGTCGAGAGCACATTGAGCAGGGATAGCAGGAACGGATTTACAAAATCAGCCTTCATGATGACTTCCTACAGTGGGCGTACAGCGAGCACATTGGCCATGTGCCTCTATTGTCTTATTGGTAATAGTAAAACCATGCAAGTGGGCCTGCTCGGAAAACGCGCTATCGATCGCCGTATCGTGAAGCTCGACCACATCCCCGCACTCATCGCAGATCAGCAACTGCATCGGGTGAGCGTGATCGAAGTGGCAGCAGAAGATAAATGCGTTGAGAGATTCCACCTTGTGAGCAAAGCCCTGTTCGAGCAAAAAATCGAGCGCCCGATAGACGGTTGGCGGCTTGGCATTGGCTTCGGTTTGCTGCAGCTGGGCTAACAAATCATAGGCGCTGATGGCGTTGCCGTGTGCCGCCAGCAGGCGAAATACCTGACGTCGGGTCGGGGTGAAGCGGATCCCTCGCTGTATACAGAGTCGCTCGGCTCGTTGTAAAAGTTGGTCTTGATTCATGATCGCGCAGATACCCTTTCTATTAGCCGGATACTATCACAGGGCTTCGCATGGCGCGGTGGCAAAATTCATTTTCTGGGGCTGCTTCACGTTGTGATAAAATCCGCCCCCTTTATTTAGCCAACCCGGATGATTTTTATGCAGGCGCAGCGTTTTTCCATCGCCCCCATGCTGGACTGGACTGATCGGCATTGCCGTTACTTTCATCGACTGATGAGTCGCCAGACCTTGCTCTATACCGAAATGGTGACCACCGGCGCCATCATCCACGGCAAGGGGGATTATCTGGGTTACAGCGAGCAGGAGCACCCTATCTCCCTGCAGCTGGGTGGCAGCAATCCCGCCGATCTGGCCCATTGCGCCAAGCTGGCCGAGGAGCGTGGCTATGACGAGATCAACATCAACGTCGGCTGCCCCTCTGATCGGGTGCAGAACGGCCGTTTTGGTGCCTGCCTGATGGGTGAACCTGCGCTGGTGGCTGACTGCGTCAAGGCGATGCGCGATGTGGTCGATATTCCGGTGACGGTGAAGACCCGTATCGGTATCGACGATCAGGACTCCTACGAATTTTTGCAGGCCTTTATCGAACAGGTGCGCGATGCCGGTTGCGATACCTTTATTGTGCACGCGCGCAAAGCCTGGCTAAGCGGCCTGAGCCCGCGGGAGAACCGCGAGATCCCGCCCCTCGATTACCCCCGCGTCTATCGGGTCAAGCAGGATTACCCCGAGCTGACCATCGCCCTCAACGGCGGCGTCACCTCCATGGAGCAGACTCTCGAGCATCTGCAGCATGTGGATGGCGTCATGATGGGGCGCGAAGCCTATCAGAACCCCTACATTCTGGCGCAGGTAGACAACCTGGTGTTCGGCCAGAATAACGCTGTGCCGAGTCGCCACGAGGTGGTGCGGATGATGCTGCCTTATATCGAACAGGAGCTGGCTAAGGGAAACTACCTCTCCCACATGACTCGCCACATTCTGGGGCTGTTCCAGAACATGCAGGGGGCCCGCGCCTGGCGCCGTCACCTGAGTGAAAACGCCTGCAAGCCGGGCGCCGGTATTCAGGTGGTGCTGGATGCCATGGCCAAAGTGCCGGAGTTTGCCAGCAGCGAGACGGCCGAATAAGCCGCTTTGCCAGGGCAAGAACCACAAAAAGCGCGTCAGTTGACGCGCTTTTTTGATCGCTGTCGCTTCAATATCTGAACTGGTTGATCAGCCGCGAGAGATCCTGCAGTCGCTCTACCAGCAGGGTGATGCCATCGAGGGCCTGCCTGCTGTTGTCGGCGGTGTGGCTGGCCAGCTGGTGGATCTGGTGTACCCCTTCGTCGAGTGTCGCCGTGACGTCGGCCTGCTGACTCACCGCCTGGGCGATCTCGTCGCTGGTGCGGGTCACCTGCCCCAGCATCCGGTTGATCTGCATGAGCACGTCGGCGGTAGTGCCTGCGTGCTGCTGGCAGCGCACCGAGGTCTGCGCCCCTTGTGTCATCCCATCCGACAGCAGCCGGGTGGTCTGTTGCAGCGCCTGGATCATCTCGTGGATCTCGCTGGTCGACGCTCGGGTCTTCTGGGCCAGCGCCCTCACTTCGTCCGCCACCACGGCAAAACCGCGCCCCTGTTCGCCAGCCCGGGCTGCCTCGATGGCCGCATTGAGAGCGAGCAGGTTGGTCTGGTCAGCGATTTGGCTGATCACCTCCAGAATGCCGCTGATCTTCTGGCTGTCGCTGGTGAGCTGTGCCAGCACGGCGTGGTTGGCATCCAGCTCCTGATGGAGTTGGTTGACGGAGGATTGGGTGGTCGCCAATGCTTGCAGCCCCTCGGCAGAGACCTGCTGCACCTCTATGACCAGATTGCTCGCCTCATGGGCACTGTGTGCCACATCGCGAATGGAGTGGCTCAGCTCGGTGATGGCGGTGGCCAGCTGCTCACTGTGGGCGCGTTGCTGCTGCAGGTGAGTATCAATGGTCTGGATATTGCCCCGGTCATCTTCGGCTGCCTGCAGGATCTGCTGGTTGGTGTCGGCGCTGCGCCCGACCACGGCCTTGAGCTCGGCCTGCTTCATCCGCAGGGCCAGTTCGACGGCCGCCAGGGTGTCGCGCCGTCGGGTGTAGAGCACCTGACAGAGACGGGTTCCCTTGTCTTGATCGGCAAGGGTAAGCAGGTGAGCCAGCCGCTGCTGCAATCGCCAGCCGTGGGTTGCCTGTGCCAGCAGTAACAGGGTTGAGGGCAGCAGCCAGAACAGGTTGCCGGTGGCAAAAGTAGCAAGGGTGGTGAGCAAGGCAGAAGCGGAGAGCCAGAGGGTCAGCTGACCCGGTTCAATGTGAAACCGACTCAGCCAGGGAAGCGCTTTGCCGCTGCGCAGCAGGCCATAGAGCTGCTCGGCCCAGGCCACATCGCTGGCGGCGGGTTTGGTGCGCACCGACTGGTACTCGACGATCTCCTTCTGGGCATTGAGGATCGGGGTGACGTAAGCGTTTACCCAATAGAACTGACCGCTTTTGGCGCGGTTCTTGACCAGCCCCATCCAGCTTTTGCCTTGTCGCAGCCGCTGCCACATGTCGGCGAAGGCCGCCTTGGGCATGTCGGGGTGACGCACCAGATTGTGGGGCACCCCTTCCATTTCGGTAGCACCATACCCTGCCACATCACAGAAGTGCTGGTTGGCATAGGTAATATGGCTGGCGGGATCCGTGGTCGAGATGAGTGAGATGTTGTCGGGGAAGTGTATCTCCCCCTCCTGATGGAGTTTGGTCATGTGTCGTTCCTGAAAAAGCCAACTAACTGATAAATATGTTTTTTATTGTTGTTTTCAGTTAATCATTCTAAGGCTCTTTAGTGCCCCGAACTTGGCTTGGGTCAATTAATCAACACAATGAATTGATGAAGTGAGGGTCAGCTGGCCGGTGCGAAATCGTGAATTTCACCAGTTCTCGGTTTAAAGCGTGGATCGCCATCTTTGTAGCTGCGCACCAGCTGCATGGTCTGGCAGAAGCTGGTCTGCTTGTCGTACTCCTGACGGGCCAACTCGATGGCGCGCTCGGCACGGCGCCGCTCCATCTTGTCAGACTTTCGATCGCTGAACTGTTGCTGCTGGTGCAGCATCCAGCCGACAAACTCTTGCTGGCATTTTGCTTCGTTATTGGCCTGTGCAGGCAGGGTCCACAACAGGGGGAGCAGTAACAGATAACGCATGTTCAACCGATGATCAGAGGGGGGATTCACTAGAAGGGCGGCATTTTATGCCTAAAGCTTGAGCATGAACAGTATCCAATAAGAGGGCCGCCCGCAGGCGGCCCTCTTTGGTTTCAGCCTTGGTTACCAGCTCAGTGTTTGACGAGATAGAGCTGGCGGCTGTAAGCCACATCTTCCGGGTTGTTGATGGGATAGCCCTTGAGCCATGGCTTGATGAGGCGGGCATTGGTGTACTGGTAGATGGGGGCGATGGGGGCTTGCTCCAGCAGGATCGCCTCCGCCTCGCCAAACAGCTTGCTGCGGCTGGCGGCATCCTGAGTGCTGGCCGCCTCTGCCAGCAGCTGGTCATAACGGGCATTGGCAAAGCCTGCCATGTTGCCGCTGTGACGGGAGCCCCACAGGCCGAGGAAGGCGGAGGGGTCGTTGTAGTCGGCCACCCAGGAGGAGCGGATCACCTCGAACTGACCGCTCTGGCGGCTGTCGAGATAGGTTTTCCACTCCTGATTGGTCAGCTCGACTTCGGCACCCAGCTTCTGCTTCCACATGCTGGCGATGGCCAGCGCCATCTTCTTGTGAATTTCCGCGGTGTTGTAGAGCAGAGTCAGCTTGAGCGGCTTGTCCGGGCCGTAACCGGCCTCTTTGAGCAGGGCCTTGGCCTTGCTGTCCAGCTCCGGCTGCTGGGTGGTAGAGAGCAGGTTGGCGGCAGGAGTGAAGCTGGCGGTCACATCCGGAGTGAAGTGATAAGCCGGTTTCTCGCCGGTGCCGAGCACCTTGTCGGCGATCAGGGCGCGGTCGATGGTGTAGGAAAGCGCCTTGCGCACCCGCACATCGTTCAGTGGCGCCTGACGGGTATTGAAAGCGTAGTAGTAGGTGCCGAGCTGATCCGGGGTATAGACCTCATTCGGGATCTGCTGCTTCAGCTTGTCGTACTGCTCTTTGGGGAAGGATTCGGTGATATGCAGATCGCCAGCCAGGTAGCGGTTGGTCGCCGCGCTCTCCTGATTGATCGGCATGAAGATCACCTTGGTCAGCGCGGTATGGGCCCGATCCCAATAGTAGGAGTTGGGGGTCAGCTCCAGCTTCTCGTTGACCACCCGGTTGTTCAGCACAAAGGCGCCGTTACCCACCAGTTTGCCGGGTTGGGTCCACTGGTTGCCGTACTGCTCTATGCTGGCCTGATGGAGCGGCGACAGGCTGGGGTGGCTAAGCAGGCTCAGGAAGTAGGGCACCGGCTGGGAGAGGGTCACCTGCAGAGTGTGGTCATCAAGGGCCTTGACCCCCAGCTCGCTGGCAGGCAATTTGCCAGCGACTATCTCGTCCACCTTGTCGAAACGGGCCAGCTGGGCAAACCAGGCGAAGGTCGCTGCCTCTTTTGGGTCGACCAGCTTGCGCCAGCCGTAGACGAAGTCGCCGGCCTTGACCGGATCGCCGTTGGACCAGCGCGCATCCGGGCGCAGATGGAAGGTAAAGAACTGGTTGCCCTTGTTCTCCCAGCTTGCCGCCACCCCGGCAACCGGTTTGCCATCCGGCCCCTGGGTCAGTAGCCCCTCGAACAGATCCCGCAGTACCTGCAACTCCGGCAAGCCGACCAGCTTGAGCGGGCTCAGGCTTGCAGGTTCATCCTTGAGGTGGCGAACGACAATTTGTTCGGCGGCGAGTTGTGTTCCGGCGGGAATATCGGCAGCCTGAACAGCGGCGCAGCCCAACAGGGCCAGCAAGGGGCTCCATCCTTTCATGGGTCGGATCCTTCAAATAGTGTGAAGCGGGGAGAAAACTCGGCGATAAAATGTCGCCGACAGATGGGGAATCATGATATCCCGTTTACTGGTCTGGCCGCCAGCATTTGGCTCTCAACCCCAATCGGGGATGCGGGGCATGCGGGTGTCTCTGCAGTTCAATGTGGCAAGGAGTATCAAACGATGAAAGCATGGTTATTGCTGGCCTGTGTGTTGAGCCAGGGTGCCTGGGCGTTGGCCCCGTGCCAGCGCGAGACGGCGGTGGGCAACTGGTGCGAGATCGGCATCGATGCCTTGCACCCGACTCAGGGGGGCGTCGGCCAGATCCAGGTCGATGAGACCCAGGCTACATTGGCGGGCATGAGCGCAAAGCAGCTCGACAAGTTGATGAAAAAGAAAGAGATCCCCGTGGTGATTGCGCCGGATGGCGGCTACTGGCTAGTGGATCGGCATCATCTGACTAAGGCGCTGTGGCAACAAGGTGTCACAGAGGCCCGGGTCAAGGTGATAGGTCGCCTGCAGGATAAAGACAATTTCTGGAGCCAGATGCAGAACAACCACTGGGCTTGGCTCAAGGATGAAAAGGGGCAGCCGCTGACCCCGGAGCAGTTGCCGACCAGCATCGACAAGCTGTCTGATTATCCCTATCGCACCTTGGCCGGACTGCTGCAGGATGCGGGCTACTTCAGCAAGGACAAGCAGGTCTATTTCGTCGAGTTTGCCTGGGCCAGCTGGCTCGGCAAGCAGATGCAGTGGATGCCGGTGGACAGCGCTAATCTGGCGGCCCGGTTGCAACAGGCCAAACGGCTTGCCTGTGGCAGCGATGCCAAGGATCTGCCCGGTTATCCCGGTAAGCAGTGTAGTCAATCCAAAACGGTGCAGTGACCGGATGAGCTATGACGGCATCTCATGCATGCCAAAGATGAAAGAGGGCGACCCCGGGGTCGCCCTTCTGCTGTCAGCTTGTTCGTGCTGGTTGGCGGTGGTCACTCATGGCGCTCAGCCCAGCGGGCGGCCGCCTGCTCAAGCAGGGCGACTTCGCCTTGCTGGATCAGCGGCAACAGGGCGTTGACCTGTTGATCCGGCCAATCCCACCAAGCGAGAGCCTGTAGCCGGGCAATCTCCTCCTCGTCAAAGCGCATTCGCACCACCCTGGCCGGGGTGCCCGCCACCATGGCATAGGGCGGCACGTCTTTGGTGACCAGCGTCCGAGCGGCGATGATGGCGCCATCACCGATGGTGACACCGGGCATGATCATCGCCTCCATGTCGATCCAGACATCGTTGCCGATGCGGGTATCACCGGCGGGGCGGTAGCTGCGTTTGAGCGCTGCCAGATCGGCAAACGGATAGGTGCTGATGAAGGCAGTGTTGTGGGTGTGGTTGCCCCCCATGATGATCTTTACCCCGGCGGCAATCTGCACATAGTCGCCGATATGGAGTCGGTCGATATGCCACAGCGGCTCCCAGCCGGTTTCCGGGCTGCGGCTGAAGCGGTCGCCGTGCAGGTAGCGCACTGCCACCTCTTCGAAGGGACCATCCCAGGCGCCCGAGTAGTAGCTGTGCTGCCCCTTGAGGCAGATATTGGGGTTGGTCACCGTCAGGTGCAGGTATTCGACCTGCGACCAGTGTTGGCAGGTGTTCATGTTGGTACTCCTTTGCTGAATGGATTGGTTGCGTGCGGGTGAGCGCAGCTAATAGATCCAGACCAGCATGCGGGGCACGCAGAGCAGGGAGCTGCCCAGCATCTGCGGGAGGCGAGGTCGC
Organism: Aeromonas sobria; assembly: GCF_000820145.1. Lineage (GTDB taxonomy): Bacteria > Pseudomonadota > Gammaproteobacteria > Enterobacterales > Aeromonadaceae > Aeromonas > Aeromonas sobria. The sequence continues at coordinate 48,688 of NZ_CDBW01000012.1, forward strand.
ATTGTGGTGTGCTCCAAAGAAGGGGAAAGGGCATGATCATAAGGTCGGGCGTCCGGTTTGCCAAGGTTGCGGAGAGATCCTGCACTAACCCTCTGGTTGATATTTATTCTCAATTAGCCATGATAACGCTCCCACGATGATGGACTCGGGAGCGCGAGATGACACCGCAAAGTTGGCAACGATACATGCTGGAGGCGGATCGAGCCTGGCAGGCTGGTTCGCTGGGGGCGGCGATCTGCTTTTATCAGCAGGCGCTGGGGGATGTTTACGAGATGACCCAGGTCGAGTTGCCGGAGCTGGCCACCATGCGGGTCGCCACTTGTCACCGACTGGCCGATTTCTGGCGGGCGATGGATGAGCCGACTTACGAGCTGCGCTACCTGAAGCTCGCTGCCGAGCTGGTGACAGCGCTGGTGCCGCAGTGCCCCAACCGGGAGTGCGAAGCGTTGATCAGCGAGCTGGGTTGCTGTCGCGGTGCCCTGCTCGCCTTCCTCAAGCGCCACCCTAATCCGGAAATTGCCCAGCTGATCCAGCTACAGGACAAGGTGCAGGGCTGCGAGCTGATCGGCCGTTTTCGTCTCAACTGAGCGGATTTGGGCGCGGCTCAGCCCCGCCGTTTGAGCTTGTGGGCGATCCGTTGCTGCGCCTCTTCCCCTTGCAGCGCCTGGGCGAAGGCGCGCGCCTCCAGATCGATGACAAAGTGCACCGCCTGTTTGAGCTCCTGCTTGAGCAGTGCCTTGCTCTTTTGCAAGGCTTTGGGCGGTTTGGCCGCCAGCTTTAGCCCCTGCTCGCGGGCAAAGGCGAGCAATCCATCGGCCGCCACCACCTTGTTGGCGAGCCCTAGTCGCAGCGCCTCCTCTGCATCGATCGCTTCGGCCAGCAGCAACAGCTCGGCCGCCTTGAGGTGCCCCACCAGACGCGGCAGCAGCAGGCTGGAGGCGAACTCCGGCACCAGCCCCAGCTCGACGAAGGGGAGCTGCAAGCGGGCATTATCCCCTAGATAGACCAGATCGCAGTGCAGCAGAATGGTGGTGCCAATCCCCACTGCCGGGCCGCCAACGGCGGCGATCACAGGTTTGGGGAAATCCGCCAGGGTGTGGAGGAACTGCAGGATAGGGTCGTCGGGCTCCAGCGAACTCTTGCCCATAAAGTCGGCCAGGTCATTGCCCGCAGTGAAACAGTCGTGCTGCCCCTGCAATAACAGGACATGCACCTCGTCATCGGCCGCCGCCTCTCGCAGCGCCGCCACCAGTTGTTCATACAGCTCGGTATTGAGGGCGTTGCGCTTGTCGGGGCGGTTGAGGGTCAGGGTGAGCAAGCCATCCTGCTGCTCGGCAATGAGAATGGGGGCCATGTCTAAATCCTTGTTATTGAAAGGTGCAAAAAAGGTTGCCGCTGGGGTAACCTTGCTGCCGTTTAACAACATCATAAAAGGATTTCAACCATGTTTAAACGTGCGTTTTATTCTCTGCTGGTACTGGGTATGACGGCGCCGGCACTGGCCAAGGTCGAGGCCGTCGATGGCTATGTGCGGCTATTGCCGCCGGGTTCCCCCAACACCGCCGCCTTTATGGTGCTCAAGAATGACGCCGACCAGCCGGTGAAGCTGGTGGCGGCGGCCTCTGCTGCGGCCGGGCGTGCCGAGCTGCACACTCACCTGCACGAAAATGGCGTGATGAAGATGCGTCAGGTCGAGAGTATCGAGATCCCGGCCAAGGGCGAGGCGGTACTCAAACCGGGCAGTTTGCACATCATGCTGTTCGAGGTGGGCACTCTCTCCGAGCAGACTCCCATGCCGCTGACCCTCACCATGGACGATGGTCAGAAGCTGGATCTGTCACTGCCAGTGAAGCCGATTGAGCCGATGGCGGGCATGAAGCATATGAAGCACTGACATTTGTCGTCGTTTGTTCAGGATTCCCGCTGGGTATTTTGGCTGCACCGAGTAAAATAGTGCCCTTTCCATGTATGCAAGAGGAAGTGACGTAATGAAAAAGACGCTGATTGCCGGTGTTGTATTGGCTCTGTGCAGCCAGGGTGCCATGGCCGCTAACGACTGGCGTTTTGCTGCCGGTGCGGATGTATGGTCTTCTCAGGGTAGTGGTCAGGCTTATAACCGCAGCACCAACTACGATGACAACTACAACTGGAATGGCTATCTGCAGCTGGAACACGGCATCATCTTCCTGCCGAACGCCAAGTTTGAAATCTCCGATTTCAGCACCTCCGGTGGCGCCTTCAAAAATGACCTGACCGCCTACGATCTGAGCCTCTACTACCGTCTGTTCAACAACGATCTGTTCAAGATCGATCTGGGCATGACCGGCCGTCACTACGATGGTGAGCAGGTAACCTGGGGTCGCCAGGGTTACAAAGAAGATACCCTGATGGCCTATGCTGGCGGCGAAGTAAACATTCCTCGCACCGGTTTCGCCTTCTTCGGCGACCTGCGTACCCACGATGCGGACAACTATGACTACCGTCTGGGTGGTTCTTACAAGTTCTCCTCCATGCCGATCAAGCTGCGCGCCGGCTGGCGTGAAGCCAAGGTCGACTTCGACAACATCGATCAGTCTATCGACGGCTGGTTCATGGGTGGCGAATTCACTTTCTAATCTGACGGTGGTCTGACGACGCGTTGCCAACATCGAGCAGCGCATTGACGGTCAGCTGGTGTATGGATGGTGAGTTTACTGTCCAATCAGGCCGTCAGCTGGCAACGAGGAGGGATAATGGGGCACATCATAGTGACTGGCGCCGGTTCCGGTCTGGGCCGGGCCCTGACCATAGGTCTGGTTGAGCGGGGCCATCAGGTTTCCATGATGGGGCGCCGTTATCAGCGACTGCAGGAACAGGAACAACTGCTCGGCAGCGCGGTGATCGGCATCGCTGCCGATCTGGCGCACCATGAAGAGGTCGATGTCGCCTTCGCCGCTGCGGTGGAGTGGGGCGGCTTGCCCGAGCTGGTGCTGCACTGCGCCGGGGTGGGCGAATTCGGCCCGGTCGGTGTCTACACCGCCGAGCAGATCCGCCGGGTGGTGGAGAGCAATCTCATCTCCACCATTCTGGTGGCCCAGCAGACGGTGCGGCTCATCGGCGAGAAAGGCGGAGTGCTGGCTAATGTGCTCTCCTCCGCCGCGCAGGTGGGCAAGGCCAACGAGAGCCTCTACTGCGCCTCCAAATGGGGGATGCGCGGCTTTCTGGAGTCGTTGCGCGCCGAGCTGAAAGGCTCGCCGCTGCGGCTGGTCAACCTCTACCCGAGCGGGATCCGCAGCGAATTCTGGGATAACTCGGATCACGTGGACCCGAGCGGTTTCATGACCCCGGAAGATGCGGCGGCCTATATGCTCGACGCGCTGGAAGCCAGAAGCAGTTGCCACGTGACCGACCTCTTTATCGGTCGCAATCCCTGAGGCGAAGCCCGCCATCTGGTTGCGGTTGTCAGAGAAAGCAGAAACAAAAAGCGCGCCAAATGGCGCGCTTTTTTTATCTTGGCAAGGGGGCGAAATTAACGGCCCAGCTTGGCCTTGAGCATGGCGATGATGTCGCCAATGGCCACTTCCTGCTTCTCGCCGGAGCGGCGGCACTTGTACTCCACCACACCGTTGTCGAGGCTGCGATCGCCGATGACGATGGCGTGCGGCACACCCAGCAGCTCCATGTCGGCGAACATCACGCCCGGGCGTTCTTTACGGTCGTCGAACAGTACATCCACACCAGCCGCTTTCAGCTCGGCGTAGAACTGCTGAGCCTGCTCGGCCACGCGCTCGGATTTGTGCATGTTCATCGGCACGATAGCTACTTCGAACGGGGCGATAGCTTCCGGCCAGATGATGCCGTACTGGTCGTTGTTCTGCTCGATGGCGGCAGCCACCAGACGGGAAACCCCGATACCGTAGCAACCCATCTCCATGGTGACGGACTTGCCACCCTCGTTCAGTACGCTCGCCTTCATCGCTTCGGAGTACTTGGTACCCAGCTGGAAGATGTGGCCCACTTCGATACCGCGCTTGAGCAGCAGCTTGCCCTGGCCGCACGGGCTCGGGTCGCCTTCTACTACGTTGCGCAGGTCGGCAACTTCGTAAGCGGTGATGTCGCGATCCCAGTTGGCACCGGTCAGGTGGAAACCGGTCTCGTTGGCGCCGCAGACGAAGTCCGCCAGATGGGCGGCGCTGCGATCGACGATGATGCGACCGGCAAAGCCGACCGGGCCGATGGAGCCTGCATCGCAACCGGCGGCAGCTTTAATCTGCTCGTCGTTGGCGAAGGTCAGCGGGTTGGCAACGCCAGAAAGCTTCTCGGCCTTGATTTCGTTCAGCTCGTGGTCGCCACGCAGTACCAGCGCGATGACGGCCTGCTTGCCGTGTTCGTCTTCTTCGGCCAGTACCAGCAGGGTTTTGGCGATGGCGGTCGGCGCCACGCTCAGGAAGGCGGCCACTTCGTCTATGGTATGAACAGCCGGGGTAGCAACCTTGGTCAGGGCAGCGGTAGCGGCAGCGCGCTCACCAGCGGGCGCCAGCGCTTCGGCCATCTCGATGTTGGCGGCGTACTCGGAGCTGTCGGAGAAGGCGATCAGGTCTTCACCGCTCTCGGCCAGCACCTGGAATTCATGGGAACCGGTACCACCGATGGAGCCGGTATCGGCCTGCACCGGACGGAAGTTCAGACCCATGCGGGTGAAGGCGGTGCAGTAGGCGGCGTGCATCCGCTCATAGGTATCGATCAGCGAGGCCTTGTCGATGTGGAAGGAGTAGGCATCCTTCATCAGGAACTCGCGGCCACGCATCACGCCGAAACGGGGGCGCACTTCGTCGCGGAACTTGGTCTGGATCTGGTAGAGGTTGAGCGGCAGCTGCTTGTAGCTGTTCACTTCGTAACGAACCAGCGAGGTGATCACCTCTTCGTGTGTCGGGCCCAGCACGAAGGGGCGGTTGTGACGGTCGGTCAGACGGCACAGCTCGGGACCGTAGTCATCCCAGCGGCCTGACTCTTGCCACAGCTCGGCGGGTTGTACCACCGGCATGGAGACTTCGATGGCACCAGCATTGTTCATCTCTTCGCGAACAATGTTCTCGATTTTTTTCAGTACCCGCAGACCGGTTGGCAACCAGGCATACATGCCGGAGGCCAGTTTACGGATCATCCCGGCGCGCAGCATCAGCTGGTGGCTGACAACTTCAGCGTCGGAGGGGGTTTCCTTGAGAGTGGAAAGCAGATATTGGCTGGTACGCATCGCGGTAGACCTTAGCTAAGACGGGCGCTGGGCCCTGGATAAATTCAAGGGCGGAATTTTAACAGGCTGGGCGTTGCGGCCCAAGGGCTAAATTTAACGCAGCCCTGAAAGGTAACAGGGCTCGGCAGATGGCCAGGCGCCACAACCATTACAACACGCAGGCTTTTTATGCCTGCAATTTGGCCGGATCTCCGCTAAACTCTGCCACCTTTTCTCGATGGGCATGGCTGTGCCGCGTCCATCACCCCCCATTTTTGTATTTTTGGAGCCGCTCATGCCGTTAGTGGGACATCAACACCAGATCGAGATCCTGGAACTGACCGACAAAGGAGATGGCAAAGGACGCCTGTTCGATCGCCCCCTGTTTGTCGAAGGTCTGCTGCCCGGTGAGCAGGCGCTGGTGGAGCTGACCGAGGTCAAGCCGAACTATCTGCATGGCAAGGTCACCGAGCTGCTCCAGCCCTCTGCCGATCGGGTTGCCGATTTCTGCCCCAACACCGAGTGCGGTGGTTGTCAGGTACGCCCGCTGGCCTATCCGGCCCAGCTCAAGCTCAAGCAGGCACTGGTGCAGAGCGCACTGGAGCAGGCTGGGTTGGGGGAGACCAAGGTCAACCCGATCCTCGGTATGGAGAGCCCGTTTGCCTACCGCAACAAGGCCCAATACGCGGTGCGTGGCTGCGAAGCCGGTGCCGAGATCGGCTTTTATCGCAAGCACTCCCACGATCTGATCACTGCCGATGACTGCGCGGTGCAGGATTCACTGCACGTGGAACTGAACGCCCGGGTGCGCAACTGGATGCGCGAGCATGACATCGCCGCCTATGACGAAGTGAACCACACTGGCTGCGTGCGCAACCTGATGACCCGTAAGGGCTTCAAGAGCGGCGAGCTGATGGTAGTGCTGGTGACCCTGGGTGACGCGCTGCCGTTCGAAGCCGAGCTGCTGGCAAGCTTGAGCGATCTGCCGATCACCACTCTGGTACAGAACATCAACGATGAGCGCACCAACCGCATTCTGGGGGCCACCAACCGGGTGCTGCTGGGCGAAGGGGTTATCCGCGACAAAATCCACGAACTCGAGTTCGAGATCTCGCCGCTCTCCTTCTTCCAAAACAACCCGACCCAGACCGATGTGCTCTACTCCAGCGCCCTCGAATATGCCGAGCTGACAGGCAATGAGACGGTGTTCGACATCTATTGCGGTATCGGCACCATCTCCCTGTTCCTGGCTGGCAAGGCCGCCAAGGTGGTGGGGATCGAGTCGGTGGAGAGCGCCATCAGCGATGCCCGCCGCAATGCCGCCCTCAACGGCATCGAGCACACCGAATTCCACGTTGGCAAGGCCGAGCAGCTGATGCCCGAGCTGCACGCTCAGGGCGTGACCGCTGATGTGGTGGTGCTGGATCCGCCCCGCAAGGGTTGTGACAAGGCGGTGCTGCAGACCCTGGTGGCCATGGCGCCCCGTCGGCTGGTCTATGTCTCCTGCAACCCGCAGACTCTGGCCCGCGATCTCGCCTGGCTGGTCAAGCAGGGCTTCGTGCTGGACGAGGTACAGCCGGTCGATATGTTCCCGCACTCCATGCATGTGGAAGCGGTTGCTCGTCTGAGCCTGCCCGCCAAGGCGTGAGTCATCACCTGACACTCGCCCATAAAAAAACGACGCCAATTGGCGTCGTTTTTTTATATCTGCAATCCGGGGTAGACCGGTTAGCTTGCGCTCTGGCGCACCTCGGCGGCGATCTGGTCGAGCAGCTGTTGCCAGCCCTGACCCAGTTCGTTCACCAGCGCGTTGTAGCCATCGGCGGGCAGTACCCTCTCCTGACGGAAGGGGGCATCGCGCAGCACGGTGCCATCTTCCGCCAGTAGTCGCCAGCGGCCGCTCAACACGGCGCTGCCGTCATGACGGCCCTGAAAGCGTTCCACCAGAATAGTCAGCACCGGCCCCTTGCGGGCGCCATCCTGCCGTACCACCCAGCCCGGCAGCCGGGTCGAGAGGCCATTGAGGGTGAGCTGGTTGAGCTGATCGTCCAGCGAGCCAGCCCAGCGGTGATACTCGGTGAAGTGCAGCTCTTGCCCTTCCAGTTGATAGACCAGGCTGATCCGGTCGAGCTGACTGGCGAGGCTGATCGGGCGCAGCACCAGCTGGTGCTGCGGTTTGGCCGCTACGGCGACCGGCTGCGGGCTGTCGGCATCGAGCGAGTAGTAGTGCAGGCTCGGTTGGCTGTTGCTACAACCCGCCAGCAGGCCCAGCAGGGCCAGCGTCAGGATCTGTTTTTTCATTGTTTGCCTCGCTTGGGCTCAGGGTCCGATGGATGCGCGCGATCGAAGATCAGCGAGCTTGGCTGCTCGTTGAGGGAGTGCACCAGCGGCTGCAGTTCACGCATCAACTGATTGAGGGTCTGCACCGACTGACGCAGGTCCTGATTGGTCTGTGACTGGGCATCATAGGCCTGCAAGGTCTCCTGCAGCTGCTTGAGGCTCTCGTTAAGCGATGCCGGTAGCTGCTGGGTTGCATCCTTGGCGGTGAGCTTGTTCAGGTTGGCACTGACCGCCCCGATGTTCTTCAGGGTGCCATCCAGAGTGGAGAGTGATCCGTTGACCTTGGCCAGGGTGGTCGCCATGTCCATGTCGACAAACTTGTCGAGGATGGTGTTTACCTTGCGCTCAATCTGGTCCAGTCCGCCCTGTACGGTGGGGAACACCTGATAGCCGGCCAGCTTGGCCTGCTCGAAGCGTGGTGCATCCGGGTAGAAGTTGAGATCGATGATCTTGCCACCGGTCAGCAGGCTCGAGGTCTTGAGGCTGGCACGCAACCCCTCCTTGAACTGCTTGCCGAACAGGGCGCGCCACTGATCCTTCTCCGCCTTGGCATAGCGGTGGGAGAGGCGTTGCACTTCGATGCGGGCCAGCACCGGGATCTGGCGGCTCTTGAAGATCTGCACGCCCTTGTCCTCGATGAGGTAGGGGGCGGAGATGACGGTACCGACCCGGATGCCACGATACTGCACGGCGGCGCCCGGGTGCAGGCCACCCACGTTGTCATCGAACAGGAAGACGTAGTCGATGAACTGATCCAGACTACCGGCCAGCACGCTCGCCTCATCCTGGAACAGGGTGAAATTTTCCATCTTGGTAACGGGTTCACCGGGCGACCAGCCGGGTGGCAGACCCATGGTGATGCCGCCGTCGAGCAGGCTCTCCAGTGAATCCATCTTCACCTTCATCCCTTCACTGCTCATGGAGACTTCGAAGCCCGGCGTCAGCCAGAAGCGGGAGTTGCTGCTGACCAGAATGTCATAAGGGGCATTGATGAAGACTTGATACTGCATCTCGCTCTTTTCTGGCAGGAACTTCGCCTCTTCCACCTGACCTATGGTGAAGCCCTGATAGTTGATGGGCGAGCCTTCGCTCAGCGCGCGGGTGTCGCGACTGTTGAGGGTGAGGCGCAGTCCCTTGGCATCAAGGGAGGCGAGCGGCGGTTTGTCGAGCATGGCGTACTCGTCCAGTGCCCGTCCTTTCTTGCCGGTGGAGAGTTCGATATAGGCACCGGAGAGCAGGGTGCCGAGGCCGGAGACCCCTTCACGACCCACCCGTGGCTTGACCACCCAGAACTGGCTGTCACCGCGCAGCATGCCTGCAGCGGCATTGCTTAGTCGCCCCCGCAGCACCGCGTGGCTGTAGTCATCGCTCAGTTCGACCGCTTCAATTCGGCCGACATCGACCTCGCGGGAGCGGATCACCGTCTTGCCCGCCACTATGCCTTCGGCAGTGGCGACTGTCAGGGTGAAGCTGGGGCCCTGGGAGTACCAGTGCTGGAACAGCATCCAGAGACCGATGAACAGCGCCAGCAGAGGCACCATCCAGATTGCGGCAGCAGAGCTCATAAAATCAGAGCCCGGTTTCCACCTTTTTTTACGCTCACTCACGTTCGGGGTCTCCTTGTTGTAAATCCCAGATCAAGCGGGCATCGAAACTCATGGCTGCGACCATGGTGATCAATACCACGCCTGCAAATGCAACGGCCGCAGGGCCAGGATAGATAGTCATCAGATTGTCGAGCCGGATCAGGCCAGCGAGGATGGCGACCACGAAGACGTCGATCATTGACCAGCGTCCGACAAATTCAGTCATACGATAAAGTTTGAGCTTGCCTAGCGGCGAGGCGGCATGGCCGCGCTGCACCATATAGCAAAGCCAGAATAGCGCCACTATTTTTACCAGCGGCACTACCACGCTGGCGAAGAAAATGACGGCTGCAATCGGGTAGGAGCCCATGGCCCACAACAGCACCACACCGCCAAGAATGGTGGAGGGACTGTCATCGCCGAGAAACACCGTATTCATGATGGGATAGAGGTTGGCGGGTACATAAAGAATGGCGGAGGTAAACAGCAGTGCCCAGGTACGGTTGAGGCCGCCGGGTTTGCGCGCATGCAGGTGACCGCCACAGCGGGCGCAGCTATGGCAGCCCAACTCGCTCAGGGCGCCACAGATATGGCAGCCCACCAGACCCGATGCCAGCGCGCCCGCTTCAGGATCGATTTCGCGCGGCTCGGAGGGGCCGAACAGCCGCTGCCATAGCCACATCCGGTCCAGTGAGGAGATCATCTTGATCAGCAGCAGGGTGTAACCGACGAAGGCCCAGAACGACAGCCCCATCTTGATGTCGGCCATCCCCATCAGCTTGACCAGCGAGATCAGTACCCCCACCAGAAACACATCCACCATCAGCCAGGGTTTGATCCGGCAAAGCAGGCGGCCGAGAGAGCGCAAGGCATTACTGTGGAGATCTTTATCGATACGCCACAGCACCAGCATGATGGAGCCCATGTAGACCAGCGGCAATCCGATCAGGGTCACACTGAGCACGGCGCCGAGAAACAGATAGCCCTCATCCACCAGGGTGGTGATGCTCTGTAGAAAGGTCATCTCCTGGCCGATCCCTTTGGCCGAGAAGGACATAAAGGTAAAGGCGTTGGCGAGCACGAACATGATAAGTGCAGCGAAACCATAGGCGATAGGGCGCAGCTCCTGCTGTGGCAGGTAACGACTGAGCGTGTGTCCGCAACGGGGACAGCAGCTGGCCTGGCCTACCTCGAGCGGTGTGGCCGGTATCAGCAGATCACACTCTTCGCAGGCAGTGGCATCATGGATATAGGTGGTGTGGTGTTGGTGTGAAACCGGATGCAAGATAAAACCCCAGATAAGGCCCGTAGAGGAGCCAGAATTGGCAATTATCGCAGTTGTACTGGTCAGCGACCAGCCCCCGGAGGCCGCTATTGCTGGTGGGAGTGAGAATGACTTTGACAAGCCAGTGGCCATTTAGCACAATCAAACGCCACTTTTTTCTGCGGGACAATAACTTATGACAACTGAATCCCCAAGCTACTCCACCATTGAGCAAGCCTTTTCCCTTGGTAACGGGCAAGATTCCGCCCTTAACTGGTTGCGTAAGAATCGCAGTCAGGTTGCCATTTTTCTGGTGAGCGGCATCAAGCTGGAAGGCACCATCAGTGGCTTTGACCAGTACAGCGTGCTGTTGACCGATGCCCATGGTAATCAGCAGCTGGTCTACAAGGCCAAGATCTCCACCATCGCCATGCACTCTGGCCGTCCGCCGGTGAACATCCAGCGCGCCCGCAAGCCTCGTGTCTCCATGGCGCCGCGTCCCCATAGTGCCCCGGGCCGTTATGATGACAATCAGGGCGGTGGTAACAACGAGTAATCGTCTGCCCCGACCTGCCCGTTGACGCGCCCTGCGTCAGCGGCTGACGTAACCGGCTCTCATTTTCAATCCTGTCCCGTATGGGAGCCGGTTCCGCTTATCGCCCCTTGCAGGGCGATATCTGTTTCTGCATCACTCCGTTAGCCCGATCGGCTTGCCCTCTTTGACCATACAGGTCTGCATTCCTGCGGCTTTTCCTGCCTGTACCCCGATGCCGGTATCTTCAAACACCAGACAGCCTGACGGCGCGACCCCCAGCTTGCTGGCGACCAGCAGGAAGGTATCCGGATTGGGTTTGTGCAGTTCCACGTCGTCAGCAGTGACGACGACGGAGAAGTAGCGATCCAGCCCGGTGTTGCGCAGCACCGCTTCGGCGTTGACGCGGGGCGAGCCGGTGCCGATCCCCATCGGGATAACGCCGTGATAGCGCTCGACCAGTGCCTGCATGGCCGGGAAGACGGTGGCCTTGTGCAGGTTGGCGACATAGTGCTCGGTTTTGCAGCGGGTTACGGCGAGTGGATCGAGGGGGAGCTGTTGCTCTTGCGCGACCAGCAGGGCGATCTTGCGGCTCGGCATGCCGCCCAGTTCATAGAACCAGTCGGCATCGAAGTGAAAGCCAAACTCGCGGGCGGCATGCTCCCAGGCGGCGAGGTGCAGTGGCATGGAGTCGACCAGGGTGCCATCAAGGTCAAAGACCAGGCCTTGGAATCCGGAAAGGGTCATGGTGCGGAGTCTGTCTTGGAAATAAGGGGGCCCATTTTAGCCAGTGACTCCCCGGCTTGCCATCACCTAACGGGTGAGAAACGCTTGCCCCCACATTTGCGCTTGAAAATAGACAGGGGTGAGCTTGGCAGGAGCGAGTTGGTATTTGGGGGCAAGTTGCTCCAGCAGGGCCCAGTTGCCCTGTTCATAAGTGCTGGCTAGCTGGAACAGGTGAAACAGTGGCCCTTCGTGCAATTCGATGGCCCGCTTCACACTTTTTGGCAAGTGAGCCATCAGCGGCTCCGACAGCATGGAGCCGTCGAGCACCAGCCCCACCAGAAAGGCCCAGCTCGCCTCGGCTTTGCCCTGCGAGGTGAGGGCAATCAGCTCACAGAAACGGGCGCGGGCAATGGCGATCCGGGTGCAGGCCTCTGGCATATGCTGGCTCATTTTGGCCAGACCATTGATCAGCACAAACTTGCGGATCTCCTGCTCCCCCAGATAGGAGAGGGCGCGGGACACCGAGGTGATGGGGCTGGCGTGATCAAAACCGGGGGAGTTGACATAGGTGATCAACTGACCGGGCAGCGAGGTGTCTTGCTCGAGCAAGCGAGCCACTTGGGAAAAAGAGAACTCCTCGTGGCAGATAAGCTGGAGGATCTGCTGCACCAGCACCATGTCGGGTTTGTTTGCTCGCTGGTTAACCAGTTCGGGGCGAGCGAGAAAGCCACCGGCAAAGAAGTCGACACCGCTCTCTCTGAGGGGGAGAAAGTCAGCCCAGGTTTCGATATTGAGCGCCATCCGCTTGTGTTCGGTGGGTTGGCAGATCCCCTCTTCTCCCATCCAGAACACCAGCATGCGACTGGCACCGAGCCAGCGTGGATCCCGGTTGGCACCGTGCACCGCCAGTCGGCGTCGGCTGTCGCGCCACTGTTCCAGCACCGGAAACGAGCTGGGTAGCCGTTCGCTCGACGCCTCAACCAGCGGGATCGCATCCTGATCCAGCAGCAGGGGGCGCTGTTCATCGAGTTGTTCGTGAGTGAACGGCACCAGATATTGACGCCCCTGCGCCAGCAGGCGGCAATGTTGCGCCAGTGAAGGCCATTCGGCCGGTGAGCTGAGCTGATAGTCGATGCCGTAGGCCACCAGAGCCAGGCGACGATTGAAGATGGGGTAACGACGCAACAGCATGGGATCACCGATAGGCCAGAGTGCGTGCCCTCCCTTGTGCTTTGGCGTGGTAGAGCGCCTGGTCCGCTTGCTCGATCAGGGTCTGCCATGCCTCGTGCCGGGAGGGAACCAGATAGCTAAAGCCTATGCTAACGGTAATGAAATCAGCAACCCGCGAGGCGGGGTGAGGCAGTTTTAATTGAGCCAGTTCGCTATGGATCAGTGCCGCCAGCTGCTCGGCTTCACCGGGCTGGGGCGCGCACAGCAGGATGACGAACTCTTCCCCGCCGTAACGGGCGACCAGATTGGTGCAGCGTCGTTCCGCATCCCGTAGTACCTGGGCCACCTGTTGCAGGCAGAGATCCCCTTTGGCGTGGCCGAAGTGGTCGTTGTAGGCCTTGAATTGGTCGACATCGATCATCAGTACCGCCAGCGGGTTCTGGGTGCGCCTTGCCCACTCCCACTCCCGTTGCATGGTGATGTTCCACTGGCGGCGGTTGGCGATGCCGGTGAGGGGATCTTCCAGCGAGAGCAGGGATAGGCGGTGGTTAGCCTCTTCCAGCGCCCGGTTGGTATTGGCCAGTTGTATGGTGCGCTCGGTGACTCTCGCTTCCAGCTGGTGATTGAGCTGCTCCAACTGATCCTGGGTGCGCTGGCGGATCAACAGTTGTGACAACATGGCGGCGTACTGTTTGAATATCTCGCTCTGATAGGCTTTGAGTGGTCGGTGCCACAATAGATTGTCGGCGGCAATCCAACCGATGGGGGTAGCGCCATCCCACAGCGATACCATGGCGTTCCAGCCACGTCCCACCTGCTGCTGTTCGTAGTAGAGGGGGGCATCTTCCAGTACCAGTACGTAGTCTTTGCGCTTTAGTGCCTCCTGCACGGTGGGATGCTCCGGGATGGGGCTGATGAACGCATGTTCGTCGACCAGCTCACCCTCTTCGCTAGTGCCCCAGGTGCCGTGCATGGTCTTGCCGTCGGGCGCGATCAGGAAGATGGCGACCCGGTCAAACTGCAGCTCCTGCCGCGCCAACAGCACAGCATCCCGCAGCAGCTGGTTTTCGCTGCGGCTACGGGAGAGGGTGATACAGACCATGTGCAGTGCTTGCAGCATGTTGAGGAAGGAGCCTTGCAGCGCCTGGCTCTGCACCAGATCGGTCTGGGTATGCTGACGTTGCACCCGCTCCTGGTCCACCTGACTGGAGAGCAGGTGGTTGCTCAGTTCTGCGGTCAGATAGTGGATAAGGAGCTGGATCCCTTGGTGCTGACGGGAGGAGAGGCGGTCGATGCGGCGGTGGGTCTCCAGATAGATGACCCCTTCCAGCCTCAGGTGCCGTTTGAGGGGAAAGCAGGCACGTAGCCTGGGCTGAACTGATATGGCGTTTTTGTCTGAATTTGATGGCTGGTGGATCTGCTCGATCACCAGCTGTCCCTTGTCTAGAGCCTGGTCGATCAGGTGGTGGGGCAGGGGTAATTGCGCGAGATGGGCAAGATCCAGGGTGGTCAGCCCCTGATCCAGCTGAAAGCTGTAGAGCTGGGGCTCGGGGGTTTTTAGCCACAGATAGAGGCATTCGGCATCGGTTTTTTCATGAATGGTGGCGAGGCTCACTTCGCACAGTTGGGCGAAGTTGCTGAAGTGTTCCGGATCCCATGCCTGCATACCAATGTCCATATCCTTTGGGTTGTGCCCAAACGAGTATAAACTTCTTTTTTGTTGATTAAAATGTCAGAAAGGAGAGGTGGCGCACATAACGGTTGCTTTCAGCGCTGTTGGTGGAAACATTCACTGCATTTTCTGCCAATCGTGGCGAGAACTGTGCGCTGTAGCGGTGTGTATGGCAGCTTGCAGGGCAGGATGCGGGGCAAAAAAGAGAGCCCGCACGATGGCGGGCTCTCGGGCAGATCTGATTACTCTGCGCGGCTTATTCTGCCTTGGGGGCAGCATCCGCTGGCGTTTCACTGCTATCGGCCGGTGCGCTCTCGGCAACCGGTGCTTCCGGTGCTGGGCCCGGTACCAGCGCGACTGCCGGTTTGGCGATGAGGGAGCGGGTCTCTTCCACCGCTTCACTCAGCTTGACCTCGATAACCTGACCAAGCTCGTAGATCACCTCGGTCTTGTCGAGATAGACGCGGCCGTTGTCCCAGTTGCACTCCAGCCGATCCTTGTTGTCGAGGATGTGGCGGGCAGGCATGAACACCACGGCACCGTTCTCCTGCAGACGCAGCTTGAGACCGGCCCGCATCACGTCGATGATCTCGGCGTTGAACAGCTGATCGGTGCCGGCGGCAGCCTTGAGGTAACGGACATAGAGCCAGTCGCCGATATCGCGCTCGACCCTGCGGTGCAGGCGGCGGCATTCGGTCAGGTGCTCGGTCAGCTCTTCGCTTGGGCGCTCACCCGGCGTCTTGCCAGCGATGACTGCCTTGAGCAGGCGATGGTTGACCATGTCGCCGTATTTACGGATCGGTGAGGTCCAGGTGGCGTAGGCATCCAGACCCAGACCGTAGTGAGCACCCGGCTCGGCGGACATCAGCGCATAGCTCTGGAAGCGGCGGATCTTGCCATCCAGCCAGCGGGTGTCGAGGTTGTCGATCCAGCGGCGCAGGGCACAGAAACCGGAGAGGCTGGCGATCTCGTCGCGCTCGAACGGGGCTTCGGCGGTTTGCAGCAGTTCGATGGCGCCATCGAGGGACTCTTCATCGAAACCGGTGTGGACGTTGAAGATACCGTAACCGACGCTCTTGCCCAGCACACGACCGGCACAGATGTTGGCCGCGATCATCGACTCTTCGATCATCCGGTTGGCGATGCGGCGTGGCTCAACGTGGATGGCCAGCACTTCACCATTCTCGCCCAGCTCGAAGTCATAGTCGGGACGATCCGGGAACACCAGCGCGTGCTCGGTGCGCCAGGCGATACGCGCCTCGGTCATGGCTTTCATCAGCGGCAGCTGAGCCATTACGCCAGCGTCGATGGTCAGTTCTTTGCCATGCTCGGCCCAGTCGGAGACCTCGTCATAGTTGAGACGGGCATGGGAGACGATGCGGGCAGCGAAGAATTCGGTATCTTCCAGCAGCAGGCCATCTTCGGCGATCAGCAGGCGGGCGCAGAGTGTATTGCGCTCCTCACCCTCTTTCAGGGAGCAGAGCTCGTCGGAGAGGGTGCGCGGGATCATCGGTACGTTGCGGCCCGGCATATAGACGGTGAAGGCGCGCTTGGCGGCTTCTTTGTCCAGCTCACTACCTTCAGCAACATAGGCGGTCGGGTCGGCGATAGCGACCAGCAGCTCCCAGCCGTTGTCGAGTTTACGGATCGACAAGGCGTCATCCATATCCTTGGTCTTGGCGCCGTCGATAGTGAAGAAAGGCACATCAGTCAGGTCGGTGCGGGGCAGCTCCTGCTCTTCGATCACCTTCCACTCGGGCAGATCTGCTGGTTCAATTTGAGCCAGATTGTGGCGCGCCAGCACCACCCACCAGGGCACGTTGTGATCTTCTTCGGCGGAAATTTTCTCAATGATTTCGGCCGAAAAGTTGCCGTCACTCAGGGCATGACGCTTGAGGGTGGCAACCACCCAGTCCCCTTCCTTGAACTCTTTCTCATCCATGCCCTTCTTGGCGCGGGCCTTGATGGCATCCTTGATAAGCGGGTGATCAGCGACCACGTTGAGGCGGTCACGGAACAGCTTGACCCGGGCCACAAAACGGGTGACCGACTGCTCCAGCAGGGTATCCGGCTCAGCTACTTCCTTGTCTTTTTCAGTGCGGATCAGGGCGCTCACCCGGTCTCCGTGCATCACCTTTTTCATGTAGGGAGGCGGGACGAAATAGCTGGTTTTCTCATCGACCTCCAGAAAGCCGAAGCCCCGATCCGAGGCGCGGATCACACCCTCTTTCTTGGGGATATTTTCGCGGATTTGTTGCTTGAGCTGGGCCAGCAGCGGATTGTCTTGGAACATAAGTGAGGAACCTGAAGTGGATAACCTGGGTGGAGACCTGATGAAGGATCGCCCAGCACTATACGTTTTTAGCCCTCCAAAGCCAAGGCGAATGGCCTGCTCAGCGTGGTTTCAACTGTGAACGGGCGTGGTCGATCAAGCCAAGTGACAACTGCTTGTGAATGCCTTTTTCCAGCACCCAGCGGTGCCAGTAGAGCCGTTCCGTCAGAACATGGTCGGGACTGAGGTTGACCAGCGAACCGGCGGCCAGCTGGCCTCTGATCTGCAATTCGGGGATCAGGCAGTAGGCCAGTCCCTGCTCGGCCATGGCGACGAAGGCTTCCGACGAATGGACGGTATGGCAGGGATAACCGCCTGGCTCCAGCCCGAAGTGTTCACGCATAAAGCTGATATGCATATCATCGCGCTGATCGAATGCCACCGCCGGTGCCTTGGCCAGCGCCTCCCGGGTCATGCCGTGAGGAAAGTGGCGAGCCACAAAGGCAGGGCTGGCGGTGAGCAGGTAGTGCATCTCGCCCAGCTCGTCGACACAGCAACCGGCTAAGGGGTGGGCATGTAGGCTGACTGCGCCGAAGGCTTGCCCTTCCCGCACTTTGTCGAGGGTGCGATTTTCGTCATCGACCAGCAGGTTCAGTTCGATAGGGTGCTGCTCCAGCAGCGGAGCGATGGCGGGCAAAAACCAGGTAGCCAAGCTGTCGGCGTTGACGGCGATGCTGATCCGGATCGGCCCCTGCGGCTCGACAGGGGCCAGCTCGCCAGCCAGTTCGAGCTCCAGCTGATGCACCTGACGGTAGTGGGCCAGCAGTTTCTGGCCGAGCGGTGTGGCCTGTAATGGCTGGCTGCGAATAAGCAGCGGCTCGGCAAACTGCTGCTCCAGCTGCTTGATCCGCTGGGAGATGGCCGACTGGGTGATATGCAGTGACCTGGCCGCGCGATCGAAGTTTTGCTCCTGCAGCACTGCATCCAGCGCGCGCAGCAGTTTGTAGTCCAACTCTTTCATCGTCTCTTCTCCCGTTGCATCAGGGCCGACTCTACGTCAGTCGGCAGGGGACAACAATGGGCGGCGGAAGGGGCGTTGTGCTGTGATTTTTGACAGTAGTAGTCATGCCGTTGAGGGGGGATACTGCCAAATGCCGCAAGGGGTAGCCCTGCGGGATCGTAGCGATATATTTATCCCGGGTCGGTTTGCCCGGGATTTTTTATAGCTGGGCCGCCAGCTCGTGCGAGCGATAGCGGGCAGTTTGATAGTGCCCGATGAGCGGCTGCGAGACCGCCTTGGCAAATCGCTCATCAAGATAAAAGCGCAGACCGACACCTTTGACTGCGCCCAGACCCACCGCTTGACGATGGCCCAGACGAGCCATTGGTATGCCGAGGCGACGGAAAATGCGCTCTGCGGGCAGGCTGGCTACGCCAACCAGCTCTTTGATTCCGTTGGCTGTAGCAAATGCATAGACTTCGCGAAGGAGTACGCAGGTCAGCTCGCTAACACCATTGGTCATGCGCGGAGCGCGGGCCGCATCGATAGCCAGACGGGTGAGTTCCCAGACATCGGCAGTGCGTGGTGCGCTTTCAC
Organism: Aeromonas sobria; assembly: GCF_000820145.1. Taxonomy (GTDB): domain Bacteria; phylum Pseudomonadota; class Gammaproteobacteria; order Enterobacterales; family Aeromonadaceae; genus Aeromonas; species Aeromonas sobria. The sequence goes on from NZ_CDBW01000012.1 coordinate 67,059, forward strand.
CGGCAAGAGCGGTGGGAAAGATGGTGGGCAGCATATAGGCACTGGCACAACTGAGCAGACGAATGCAGGCGCAGACCCCTTGTTCATCTTCGATCAGTACCCAATGGGTGTCTGGCGTGTCAAAGCTGTCGCGTTCCAAACCGTGATAAGACTCGACATCCCAGCCTAGCCGGTCAGAAAAGACGCGATTTCGAAATTGATAGAGTTCGTTCTCTACGGCGTTTCGTGGATGATCTCTCAATTTTCCTTTGAAAACCAACATTATGAACTCTCTCTCTGCCTGTTCGCCGTTATAATCAGAAGCTTGGCCAGGGGGGCTAGCATATGAAACAAGAGCAACTGTTTGAGTATCTGGAACATTTCACTTCGGTGACGGATGGTGACCGTCTTGCCGGATTGATTGGTCGTTTCACGGTCGATATGGGTTATGACTATTACGGCTTTACCCTGATCATTCCGATGTCGATGCAAAGACCCAAAGTGGTGCTGTTTAATCAGTGTCCTGTCTCCTGGGTACAGACCTATACCGATAACAACATGCTGGCGTGCGACCCTGTGATTCAGCTGGCACGCAAGCAGACGCTGCCTATCTACTGGAATCGCCTCGATGAGCGGGCCAGTTTTCTGCAGGAGGGGACCATGGACGTGATGGGGCTGGCAGCCGAGTTCGGCCTGCGCAACGGCATCTCCTTCCCCCTGCACGGTGCCGCCGGGGAGACCGGTATCCTCTCCTTCATCACCTCCGAGCGGGCTTCGAGCGATCTGTTGCTGGAGTCCTCGCCGATCCTCTCCTGGATGGCCAACTACATCTTCGAGGCGGCAATCCGGGTTGTGCGCCTGAGGGATTCGGATCAACATGCCGCCCTGACGGATCGCGAGACCGAATGCCTGTTCTGGGCCAGTGAGGGGAAAACATCGGGGGAGATCGCCTGCATTTTGGGGATCACCGAACGCACGGTGAATTACCACCTCAATCAGGTCACTCGCAAAACCGGCTCAATGAATCGTTATCAGGCCATTGCCAAGGGGATTAGCAGTGGCATTTTGCTGCCGAATCTTGAGCATGTAGTGGTCACCAACTTCCCCAAGCTGATGCAATAGAACCTGCTGATTTTCGGGGCTGAGGGGCGGACGCTCAATTGTCAGATCCTGCTATTGACTATTGGTTTCGGATGGGGCTTCGCACTGCTGGAATGAGTCCGAGTCATTAGCAAAATGAATCAATCAGTAAATCAATGAATTTCTAAGAAGGAACCGCCATCGCTATAGTGCCGCTCATTCATCACTTCGGACGGTACTCTCCATGATGCTCGCAACGACACTGCAAGGCTTCACCATCGGTCTTGCCATGATCATCCCCATCGGTGCCCAGAATGCCTTTGTGCTGAGCCGGGGCATCTATCGCAATCACCATCTGCTGACTGCCACGCTCTGCAGCTTCTGCGATCTCACCCTGATTGCCATTGGCGTATTTGGCGGGGCCAATGTGCTGGCTGCCAGCCCCATCGGCATGGCACTGCTCACCTGGGGCGGCGTGCTGTTTCTCGGCTGGTTTGGTGGCCGCTCCCTGCTCAGTGCCTGGCGCGGTAAGGGGGAGGGGCTTGCCGACTCGACTCAGCAGATGGGGGCCAAAAGCGTGCTGGCGATGACGCTGGGGGTCACGCTGCTCAATCCCCACGTCTATCTCGATACCCTGATGCTGCTCGGCTCCCTTGGCAGTCAGGTGAGCGAGTCCCTGCGTCCGGCCTTTGCCGCAGGCGCCATGCTGGCCTCGCTGGTGTGGTTCTACTCGCTGGCGCTGGGGGCGGCGGCGCTGGCCCCCTGGTTGGCTCGGGGTCGGGTACAGCGGGGGATTGATCTGCTGGTGGGTGTCATCATGTTGACGCTGGCGCTGCAGCTCGCCACCGGTGGTTGATGGGGCGTTGGGTATTTTTGCTGCTTGGCGTCATAAAAATTAATCACGACGCCTGTTTTTGGCATATTCCTCTGCTAAATTGCCCACCCTTGTGACTCGCCAGATACCAATCAGGAAAACTCAGTGAATAGAACCATGAAATTGGGCGTCATCGCCTCCATCGTGCTGCTATCTGCCTGTGGTGCAGAGAAGCAGGAACAGCCCGGTGCCGTTTCGCTGCGCTTGATCCAGACCTCCGATATTCACTCCAATGTGCTGGGTTATGACTACTACCAGAACAAGGAGGATCGCAAATTCGGTCTCTCCCGCACCGCACTGCTGATCCGCGCCGCCCGTGCCGAGAACCCCAACAACCTGCTGCTCGACAATGGTGACCTGATCCAGGGCTCGCCGCTGGCGGACTACATTTTCGAGCAATCGGGTTCAGGCTACCTCGACAAGCAGGCCCATCCGGCCATCAAGGCGCTGAATGAACTGGGTTATGACGTGGGCAACCTTGGCAACCACGAGTTCAACTACGGTCTCGACTATCTGGGCAAGATCATCAAGGGGGCCAACTTCCCCTACGTCAACGCCAACGTGTTCGATGCCGGTTCGTTCAAGCGCGATGGCAACGGCAAGATCGACTGGAGCGGCAACCAATTTACCCCCTATCTGCTGCTTGATCGTCAGGTGAAGGATGACAAGGGGCAGCCGCAGACCGTCAAGGTCGGCATTCTGGGGCTGACTCCGCCGCAGGTGCTGCAGTGGGACAAGCGTCATCTGGAAGGCAAGGTAGTGGTGGCCGACATGGTTGAAACTGCCAACCACTATGTGCCCGAGCTGCGCGCCAAGGGGGCCGACGTGGTGGTGGTGGTCGCTCACACGGGGATCAATGCCGGCAGTTACGAAGCCATGATGGAAAACGCGGCCTGGCATCTGGCCAAAGTGGCGGGGATCGATGCCCTGATGCTGGGTCATGCCCACAAGAACTTCCCCGGCGACTTCCCGGATCTGCCGCTGGTGGATAACCAGACGGGCACCTTGAACGGGATTCCCACCGTGATGCCGGGCTTCTGGGGCAACCATCTGGGGATCATCGATCTCAAGCTGGAGCAGGTTGATGGCAAGTGGCAGGTGAAGCATAGCCAATCAGCCTTGCGCCAGATTGACTCCAGCGAAGGGAGCAAGGTGGACGAAAAAGTGGTGGCCCTGGTCAAGGCGGATCACGACGCGACCAACCAGTGGCTGGATCGCCCGCTCGGCAAGATCACCTCCTCCATCCACAGCTTCTTTGCACTGGTGCAGGATGACCCCTCGGTGCAGCTGGTGAGCGATGCCCAGCGCCAGCATGCCGAGCAGTTGCAAAAGGATGGCCTGCTCAAGGAGTCCTATCCAATCCTCTCTGCTGCTGCCCCGTTCCGCGGTGGCCGCAACGGCATTACTGACTTCACCTATGTGACGGCGGGGGATATCTCCCTGCGCAACGTCTCCGACCTCTACATCTATCCCAACACCCTGCAGGTGGTCGAGGTGAACGGTGCCACCGTCAAGGAGTGGCTGGAGATGAGCGCCGGTCAGTTCAACTGGGTTGATCCGGCCAAGGGCGAGGTGCAGTGGCTGGTGAACGAGAAGTTCCCCACCTACAACTTCGATGTGATCGACGGGGTCAATTACGAGGTGGATATCACCCAACCTGCCCGTTACAACAAGGAAGGGGAGAAGGTGAGCGACGGTCAGCGGATCAGCAACCTGACCTTCAACGGCAAGCCCATCGATCCGGCCCAGAAGTTCTATGTGGTGACCAACAACTATCGCGGTAGCGGTGGTGGCCATTTCCCGGGCGTGGATGGCAGCAGTGTGGTGCATGAAGATCCCTTCGAGACGCGTGAAGTCGTGGCTCAGTATCTGAAGTCACACTCTGCCAGCAATCCGCAAGGGTTCAGCCCGGCTGCCGACAACAACTGGCATATGAAGGCGCTGCCTGCCGGAGTGGATGTTCGTCTCTACTCATCACCCCGTGAAGAGGCCAAGGCGCTGGCGGGCGAGGATCTGGCCTATCAGTCCACCCTGCCGATGGATGACGAGAAGCACCCGGGCTACGCCATCTACCGTTTGGTTCGCCAGTAACTCGCTGATGGCCGGACGGTTTGTCCGGCCCGCAGAAAAGTAAATGCCAGTCCGTTAACGCGGACTGGCATTTTTTTGCGCCGGGCTCGGCGGGGGCTGGCTACACCCGGAACTGGGAGAGCAGACGTTGTTGCAGCAGGCTGGCCTGATGGAGGGAGGAGGCGAGTTGCAGGCACTCCTGTGCCTCCTGTTCGCCGGTTCTGGCTTGCAGGCTGATACCGGAGACCTTGTCAGAGGAGTGACTCAGGGTGTGTGACAGCTGCCCGGTAGCCACGGCCACCTGCTGCACCATGTCGGCCAGCTGGTCGATGGCGCCTTCCACCTTGAACAGGATCTGCTTGGTGTTCTCGGAGTCCTGCATGCCGGACTCCACCGTCTTGAGGTTGCGCTGCATCATCAGGTAGGCGGTCTCGGTCTGCTGCTGGATGCTGCTGATCACCTGGCTGATCTCGGCGCTGGAGGTGGCGGTGCGATTAGCCAGGGTGCGCACCTCGTCAGCGACCACCGCAAAGCCACGGCCCATCTCCCCCGCGCGGGCCGCTTCAATGGCCGCATTGAGGGCCAGCAGGTTGGTCTGCTCCGAGATACCGCTGATGGTGGAGATGATCTGGCCAATCTGGCCCGCCTGCTCCTTGAGGGAGTTGATGGCGATGGCGCACTCGCTCACCTCCTGCACCACCCGCTGCATGCCCGCGCTGGCAGAGGCGACGTATTGGCTGCTTTCAGTGGTCAGCTGGCGCACTTCGTTGGCATTGTGGGCCGCCATGCTGCAGTTGTCCGAAATGGTGGTGGCCACCTGCACCATCTGTTCACTGTCATGGTGCAGGGCCAGCGCATGCTCGGCGGTCTGGCGGCTGCTTTGGCTGATCGCTTCCACCCGGTTGACCGAGGTGTGGACGTGTTCACTGATGTGCTGGTTGTTGTCCATGGTGGAGCTGATCATCTTCTGCAATTTCTCGATGAAGCGATCCACGCTGTTGGCCAGCGAACCTATCTCGTCATCCCGCTGCAGGTTGATGCGGGCGTTGAGATCCCCCTCGCCGGCGGCGATATCCTGCATCCGCTTGTCCACTTGCAGCAGCGGGGTCACCAGCTTGCGGGTCAACCAGAGACCGCAGAGGGTCACCATGATCAGGCTCAGCAGCAGGCCACTCAGCAGCAGGGTGCGGGTCTGGCTGATGATGCCGTTGAGCTGGGCTACCTGATCCTCGACGGTGGCATCGCCGCTCGCTTCGATGGCAACCAGCTGTTGTCGCAGCTCATCCGCACTGGCCTCATAGACGGCTTGCTGGGCCTGATAGCTGCCGAGCGCCTCGATCCACTGTCCCATCAGTTGCTGATGTTGGGCCAACAGGGCGCGATACTGTGTCGCCAGCGTCTTGCCGGCAAACTCCCCGGTGCCCTCGATATCGAACAGCCCGGTGCCGAGCATGCTGTCGATCGCTTCATGGTAGAAATCGGTCGCCTCTTTCAGCTCGGCCTTGATCGCCTCCGTTACCCCCTGTCTGCGCATCTTCTCCAGCGCATAGAGCTGGCGCAAAAAGCCGATGTTGGATTCCATGCCGCCATCGGCCGCTTCCCAGCGGGTGGAGAGGCCGCTGTTCCAGCTGATGCTCTGGTCGGGGGATTGGGTCAGCGCCTCTACCGCGCCATCACCGATCACCTCCAGCTGGGTCGAGAGGCGGGCCATCAGATCGGCGTTGTGATGCAGGGCCTGATCCACCTCGGTATAGGCGTGATAGAGCGCCAGCAGCTTCTCTTGCTGCTGTTGATAGGCCTGCTTGTGCTGATCCATGGTGGCAAGGGCTGCGCCATCAATGAGCTGCCCCTGGCTGACCCGGGCCAGCGCATCATCGGTCGCCGCCTTGGCGGCATCGAGTTCGGCGCGATTGAGCTGTGTGCCGTTTTGCATCTTCTGGATGTGGAGTTGCTGATTGCCCAGCTCTATGGAGCCCTCCATGGCGCCGTCGGCGGTCTGCCAGGCAGCCCCCAGTACATAGGAGAGCAGATTGGCCAGCCGCTGGCTGCCATACCAGCCCACGACCCCCATGCCCAGCGTGCAGCTGAGCAAGATGGCAAGACCCAGATTGGAGGTGGTAACAATTTTCATGTGATGGCCTTCCTTGGTATCGACATTGGCACCAGTTTCGGTTCCGAACGGGTTTAGTGTAGCGGTTTATCCCCCGGCCATAACCCGGTGCTGTGTTGGAGCATCCCGAGCTCTGGCTGTACGAAATCAAGCATGGTGGCAAATTGGATAAAAAGCCTCTCTGACCACGCGGGTGTCGCAGCCCTATGCTGGATACTTATCCAGTTATTCTTTATGCTATGAGCCAATTTACGAATAGCTGTGTTGGTGAGGAGAGAGCCGTGATTGGTCGCTTGAGAGGCATTGTCATTGAAAAACAGCCCCCCGAGGTTTTGCTGGAAGTAGGCGGGGTAGGCTATGAGGTGCAGATGCCGATGAGCTGTTTCTATGACTTGCCGGAAATCGGCAAAGAGGCGGCTATCCACACCCATTTTGTGGTGCGAGAAGATGCCCAGTTGCTCTATGGCTTCAATCACAAGCAGGAACGGGCGCTGTTTCGCGAGTTGATCAAGACCAATGGGGTCGGTCCCAAGTTGGCGCTGGCCATTCTCTCCGGCATGACTGCCAGCCAGTTCGTCATCTGCGTCGAACGGGAAGAGATAAGCTCGCTGGTCAAGTTACCGGGAGTCGGCAAGAAAACCGCCGAGCGGCTGGTGGTAGAGATGAAGGATCGCCTCAAGGGATGGGTTAGCCACGATCTCTTCTCGCCGGCCATGGTGGCCTTGCCTGCCGGGACATCCGAGTTGCGTGCGCCAGACGCCGCAGATGAGGCGGTCAGCGCACTGATTTCGCTCGGTTACAAACCGCAGCAGGCGAGTCAAATCGTCAGCAAGATCGCCGTCGATGGGATGTCGGTAGAAGAGATCATCCGTGAATCCCTGCGTAGCTTGTGAGGTAGTTGATGATTGAAGCAGACCGACTCATTTCGGCAAGCGCCGAGCGCGAGGATGAGATTATCGATCGGGCGATCCGTCCCAAGAAGCTGGCTGACTATACCGGTCAGGATACTGTCTGTGCGCAGATGGAAATCTTTATCGAAGCGGCCAGGCAACGGGGCGAGGCACTTGACCACCTGCTGATTTTTGGTCCGCCGGGGCTGGGCAAAACCACCCTCGCCAACATCGTCGCCAACGAGATGGGGGTCAATATCAAGACCACCTCAGGCCCGGTGCTGGAGAAAGCGGGGGATCTGGCGGCGCTGCTCACCAACCTCGAACCGAACGATGTGCTGTTTATCGATGAGATCCACCGTCTCAGTCCGGTGGTAGAGGAAGTGCTCTATCCGGCGATGGAGGATTACCAGCTCGACATCATGATCGGAGAGGGCCCCGCCGCCCGCTCCATTAAGCTGGATCTGCCGCCGTTCACCCTGATCGGCGCCACTACCCGGGCCGGCTCTCTTACCAGTCCGCTGCGGGATCGTTTTGGTATCGTCCAGCGGTTGGAGTTCTATAACGTCAAGGACCTGACCGATATCGTCTCGCGCAGTGCCCGTTGTCTGGGGCTGGAGATGACCGAGGATGGGGCTATCGAGATCGCGCGTCGCGCCCGCGGCACGCCACGAATTGCTAACCGGCTGTTAAGGCGGGTGCGTGATTTTGCCCAGGTGAAATCCGATGGCCGGATCGATGGCCCCATCGCAGCCCGCGCGATGGACATGCTGGACGTCGATAACGAAGGATTTGACTTCATGGACCGCAAGCTATTGTTGGCTGTGATAGACAAGTTTATGGGCGGCCCGGTAGGCCTTGATAATCTGGCTGCGGCGATCGGAGAGGTGAAAGACACTATCGAAGATGTGCTGGAGCCTTATCTGATCCAGCAGGGGTATCTGCAACGTACACCCAGAGGACGGATAGCGACCACACGAGCTTATGCGCATTTCGGTCTTCAGCGACCAGATGATAAGTAAAAAAAGTCGTTTGAATGTGAAACCGCCGTCAGAGGCGGTTTTTTATTATCATTTTTCATCAACAATAAAAAAGCCCACGGCAGGTGCGGTGGGCAAAGACAATTCAGGGTGGATGTTCACAGACAGTGAGTGCGTCTGGACACAGACCGGAAAATAAACAGGTGAGCCGTCGCGAGCTCTTAGAGTCGGTTCATTTGATAGAGCTGAACAAAGGAAAGCTTGTAGTAACGGATGGTTTTAGCAACAAACTTTTTCATCTTCGATTCCAATAAACGGGTTCAGATAGATAGTCGAATACGTACCGTGAACCCCGATTAACCGGCCTGTATCCAAGGGTATGCCCTCACTGCGAGGCGCATTGTAGGAGTTAGAATCGACCCGGGCAAACAAGAAAAATTGCAATCTTCAAATTAGTTTATCTAATGTCTCGGTTGGTGGAATTGGTTCGCATGAGTATGCATTCTTTGCAGTTTTAAATTGAGTTTTCGAATCAGATTGCCTGACCTGGATAACATGGAAAAAGGAGCCTTATCCACGCTTTTCAAATTAAACGGGGTGGTGGGATGTTAAATTCTTAAATTGATTTAAATCAATGTTTTACGCTTTGTCATGTTTTGTGATCTGGCTCGCGTCAATAATCGTGAAATAGATTAAAAATGCCTTTCAAAGCCATGTATTGCGGGCCCTTTTACATTGATTTCAATCAAATAAAGGTGATATAAAACCACCGTCATCATGGGCGAGAATCAATTCAAGCTTATTGTTTTGAAAATGTTAAACATTAGTTTCTTTTGTTCTCATGTATTGCCTTGTTGTTAATATTGGTCGTTATTGAAGGGGCTTTGTTGTGGTGTCTCACAACGGGATTTGTTCGATAACCACCAGCGGAAGCTTTGTTCTTAAAACTTAAAATAGCCGTGCCAATAATCGGTGAGGAAACATCATGATTGCTGAGCATGTGGTAGACCTATCGCGGTTTCAATTCGCTGCGACGGCTCTTTATCACTTTTTGTTTGTACCCCTGACGCTGGGAATGGCCTTCCTTCTGGCGATCATGGAATCTGTCTATGTGATGACCAACAACACTATCTACCGGGACATGACCAAGTTCTGGGGTAAGTTGTTTGGTATCAACTTCGCCTTGGGGGTAACCACAGGCCTGGCCATGGAGTTCCAGTTCGGGACGAACTGGGCGTATTACTCCCATTATGTCGGCGATATCTTCGGGGCCCCGTTGGCTATCGAAGGGCTGATGGCCTTCTTCCTGGAGTCCACCTTCGTCGGTATGTTCTTCTTTGGTTGGGATCGTCTGAGCAAGCATCAGCATCTGGCGGCCACCTGGTTGATGGCGCTGGGTACCAACCTCTCCGCCCTCTGGATCCTGGTTGCTAACGGCTGGATGCAAAACCCGGTCGGTGCCGAGTTCAACTTCGAATCCATGCGGATGGAGATGATGAGCTTCGCGGACGTGGTGTTCAACCCGGTGGCGCAGGTCAAGTTTGTTCACACTGTCGCGGCGGGTTACACCTGCGGTGCCATGTTTGTGCTGGGCATCTCCTCCTACTACCTGCTGAAAGGCCGTGATGTGGCGTTTGCCCGTCGCTCCTTCGCCATTGCAGCTGCGTTTGGTATGGCTTCTATCGTGTCAGTGCTGATCCTTGGTGACGAATCCGGTTACGAGACCGGTGAAGTACAGAAGGTGAAACTGGCTGCTATCGAAGCTGAGTGGGAAACTGAACCCGCTCCGGCCGCATTTACCCTGTTCGGTATTCCGAATCAGGAAGAGATGCGCACCGACTACGCCATCAAGATCCCCTATGCGCTGGGCATTATCGCGACCCGTTCACTGGACGGTCAGGTAACCGGCCTGAAGGATCTGAAGAGCGAGCACGAACTGCGCGTGCGCAACGGTATGACCGCTTACGATCTGCTGACTCAGCTGCAAGCCGGTGACAAGTCTGACGACACCCGCGCCCGCTTTGATGAAGTGAAGCAGGATCTGGGCTACGGTCTGCTGCTCAAGCGCTACACCAGCAATGTGACTGATGCCACTGACGAGCAGATCAAGGCCGCCGTGGATGACTCCATCCCGCAGGTTCTGCCGCTGTTCTTTGCCTTCCGCATCATGGTGGCTACCGGCATGTTGATGCTGGTGCTGATTGGCCTGGCCTTCTGGGACAGTGCGCGCCATCGTATCGGTGAGCGCAAGTGGTTGCTCAAAGGGTTGTTGTGGGGTATCCCGCTGCCGTGGATCGCCATCGAAGCGGGGTGGTTCGTGGCCGAGTATGGCCGTCAACCCTGGACTATCGCGGAAGTGTTGCCGACCTCGCTGTCAGTGTCCAACTTGCCTGCTGCTGAAATCTGGTTCTCTCTGATCGGTATCTGCCTGTTCTATACCGTGCTGTTGGTTATCGAGATGTATCTGATGTTCAAGTATGCCCGTCTCGGCCCAAGCAGCCTGAAGACTGGCAAATATCACTTTGAACAGATCAAGGCATAAGGGGAGTGACCATGTTTGATTATGAAACGCTACGTGTCATTTGGTGGGTTCTGGTCGGCGTATTGCTGATCGGCTTTGCCATCACTGACGGCTTCGACATGGGGGTAGGCACACTGCTCCCGTTTGTCGGCAAAAAAGATGTCGAGCGCCGGGTGATGCTTAACACCATGGGCCCCCATTGGGAGGGTAACCAGGTATGGCTGGTCACCGCCGGTGGTGCCCTGTTTGCTGCCTGGCCAATGGTGTACGCCGCGACATTTTCCGGTTTCTATATCGCGATGATCCTGACTCTGATGGCGCTGTTTTTGCGTCCGGTTGGATTCAAGTATCGTTCTCTGCGTGCAGATGCCAAATGGCGTAGTAACTGGGACTGGGCACTGTTTGCTGGCAGCACGGTTCCCCCCATCGTGTTTGGTGTGGCGTTTGGTAACCTGCTGCAAGGTGTACCGTTCGAGTTCAATCAGTTCATGATGTTGACCTATCACGGCAACTTCTTTGGCCTGCTTAACCCGTTCGGCATTCTGGCTGGTCTGGTGAGTCTGTTCATGCTGGTGACCCAGGGCGCGACCTGGCTGATGATGAAGACTGACGGTGAGGTGCTGGCGCGTTCCCGTACCGCAGCGACGATTTGCGCTCTGGTCACTCTGGTGCTGTTTGCTGCCGCCGGTTGGTGGGTGAGTGGCATGGATGGCTATGTCATCGTCAAGGCTGCCGCCCACGATGCTGTCTCCAACCCGATGAACAAGGAAGTGATGGTGCAGGCCGGTGCCTGGATGAACAACTACAGCCTCTATCCCTGGATGATTGCTGCGCCTGTGCTGGGTCTGGCCATGAGCCTGCTGACCGCGCTGTTTGCCAGAATGAACATCGGCTGGCTGGCCTTTACCAGCTCCTCGCTGGCGATTACTGGTGTGATCCTCACTGCCGGTTTCTCCATGTTCCCATTCTTGATGCCCTCAAGTCTTGAGCCGTCACTGAGTCTGACCATGTGGGATGCTACCGCCTCTTTCAACACCTTGAAGGTGATGACGGTGGCTGCAGCGATCTTCGTACCGATTGTGCTGGCTTATACCATCTGGACTTACATCAAGATGTTTGGCCGGGTGACCAGCAAGCATATTGAAGACAACCAACAATCGCTCTACTAAGAAGGAGACCTGATATGTGGTATTTCACCTGGATCCTGGGTCTGCTGCTGGCCTGCGCATTTGGCATCATCAATGCGCTGTGGCTGGAACACACCGAGAACATGGATCGCCAGATCGATGACAATAAATGATCGACTCGCCAGGCTGGCAGCTCCACTGGAGCGCCAGCCATGGCAGGGGTTGATGTTACTCGCGGCGGCCTTGTTGGCCGTCGCTATTTTACAGGCCCCCAACCTGATCGCTGCCAATACCAGTGAACATGGCTATTGGCTGGCTCCCTTACTGATGTGGGCTGTCTGTTGTGGCCTGCTCAACGGGCTTGGCTTTCATCTGAAAAGTCTGCCCGGGCGGGTGCTATTCAACCCCTGGCTTGCCTGGCCCAGTTTGTTGTATGGCCTCTGGCTGACACATTCATATTTCCTTTCATAAAAAACGGGGGGGAGGCAGGATTTCCCTGCTTCCCCCTGCTTCTTTCCTATTCAGCCCTGCGCTATGATAGCCCCCCATCTGACTGTCGAATGGATCACAGATTGTTATGGGGGAAGTCTTTGAGTTTCCGGTACGTGTCTACTACGAGGACACCGATGCCGGGGGCATCGTCTACAACGCCAATTATCTCAAGTTTATGGAACGTGCTCGCACCGAGTTTCTTCGTGCCAAAGGGGTCGAACAGGACCTCTTGCTGCAGGAGGGACACGCGTTTGTGGTGAGTCGAACCGAGATCGATTTCCGCTCGGCGGCCCGTTTTAATGAACTACTGAACGTAATAACGCAAGTGATTGAAGTGAAACGCGCATCCCTGCGTTTTTCACAGCAGATCCTGGCGGCTGATGGGCGACTGGTCACTCAGGCTATGGTACAGATAGCCTGTGTCAGTCATCCGCAAATGAAACCCGTTGCAATACCTGAAAAAATCAAGGGAGTGCTGTTAAGTGCACGCTGAAATTTCGTTTATTGGCCTGTTTTGGCAAGCCAGTCTGTTGGTAAAGCTGGTCATGATGACTCTGATGAGTATGTCAATTGTCTCATGGGCATTGATCATCCAGCGTTCCAAAGTGATCAAGGCCGCCCATCTTGCCTCGGAGCAGTTTGAAGACAGATTCTGGTCTGGTGTCGATCTCAATCGCCTCTATCAGGAGTCCTCTTCCCGCCGTGATGATATTGAAGGCATGGAAGATATTTTCTACTCCGGCTTCAAGGAGTATGCCCGCTTGCTCAAGGCTGGTGCCCGGGGTCAGGATGCGGTGATGGACGGTACTTATCGTGCCATGCGAGTCTCTCTCTCCCGTGCGGTGGATGAGCTGGAATCCAACCTGCCGGTATTGGCGACCATTGGTTCAATCAGCCCCTACATCGGTCTGTTTGGTACCGTCTGGGGGATCATGAACGCCTTTATCGCCCTGGGTCAGGTCCAGCAAGCCACTCTGCAAATGGTGGCCCCCGGTATCGCAGAAGCACTGATCGCCACCGCCATGGGTCTGTTCGCCGCTATTCCTGCAGTTATTTTCTATAACCGCTTTACCAACAAGGTAGAAAAGCTGGAGAACGCCTACGCCAACTTTATGGACGAGTTCACCACCATTTTGAACCGCCAAATTGCACAGCAGCAGCAGGGTGATCAGTAATGCAAACCTATCAGCGGATCCGGCGCAAGAAGGTGTGCGAGATCAACGTGGTTCCCTATATCGACGTCATGCTGGTGCTGCTCATCATCTTTATGGCGGTCACGCCAGTGATCACCCAGGGGGTCAAGGTTGACTTGCCACAGGCAGAGTCCGAGCAGTTGCCGGAAGATGCCAAACCGCCCTTCATTGTTAGCGTGAACACCGAAGGTGAATACGTCATCAAGGCTGGTGAAGCAGACGACGAGCCGGTACCGGCAGGAACGCCCGAGGCAATGCAGCAATACATCACCGAAAAAGCCATGGGCTATCTGGCGATCAACCAGAATGCCCCTGTAGTGGTCGCCGGTGACAAGGCGGTGCGCTACGAAGAGGTGATCCTGTTGATGGTGGCGCTCAAGAATGCCGGCGTGCCTCAGGTTGGCCTGATGACAGATCCGGTGAACTAACGGAGATGGATGTGAAGCGTGGTATTTCCGGTTATCTCATCGCATCGCTGCTGCTGCATCTGATCATTGGCATCATTTTGCTGGTCGGGGTCGATTTCAGTAAACCGAAGCGGCCCGAATCGAAGGGCCAGATAGTCAATGCCGTCATGCTCGATGAAAACTTTCTTAACGAGCAGGCCAAGCAGATCCAGCAGCAAAAGTCTCAGCCCAAGCCCCAGAAGGTAGAGAAAGAGAAGGATAAGGAAGACACGGATCTCGCCAAACGTGAGCTGGCCCAGAAACAGGAGCAGCTGCGCATCGCCGAGACCAAACGCAAACAAGCCGAAGAGGCGACTCGCAAGGCCGAAGCCGAGAAGCAGAAGAAAGTCGCTGAGCAGAAGCAAGCGGAAGAGAAGACCCAGAAAGCCGAGGACGCGCGCAAGCTGGAAGAGCAGAAAACCAAGAAGGCGGAAGCCGAGCGCAAAGCAGCCGAAGCCGAGAGCAAGGCGCTGGCGCTGAAGAAGAAAAAGGAACAAGAGAAGAAAGAGGCTGAAGAGAAAGCCAAGGCGGCAGAGGCCAAGGCCAAAAAAGCCGAGGCTGACAAGCAGGCCAAGGCTGACAAGCAGGCCAAGGCCGACGCCGAGAAGAAAGCCAAGGCGGAAGCTGAGAAGAAAGCCAAGGCGGAAGCTGAGAAAAAAGCCAAAGCTGATGCCGAGAAAAAGGCCAAGGCTGAGGCTGACAAGAAGGCAAAAGCTGACGCAGAGAAGAAAGCCAAGGCGGAGGCCGACAAGCAGGCCAAAATCGCGGCAGAGCGCAAGCGTAAAGCGGCCGAACAAGCCAAGCTGCAAAAAGAGATGGAAGATATGATGCAGCAGCAACTGTCCGCTGAGGCCAATGCCCGCAGCCAGGCAGCATCTGCTGCCTCGCAGGGTGAGGTTGACAAGTATGCGGCTCTCATCAAGGCCACGGTTGAGCGGTATATGATTTTGGATCCCACCATGCGGGGCAAAACCTGTACTATCGGCGTACGTCTTGCGAGCACTGGCTTTGTCATATCGGTAGATAACGGCCAGGGTGACCCGGCGGTCTGTCGTTCCGGTAAGGCGGCTGTCCTGAAAGCCAATCAACTGCCTGTGCCCAAGGATCCTGCGGCATTTGAGATATTGAAGGAATTTAATCTCAAGTTAGAACCGAATATCTAAGCGTGATAAAACGGGGTTGTTTACAGTGGTTGGCAGCATCTCGCTGAGAAAGGAATTTAACCTCTCATTTTTATTGGAACCGAGTATTTAAGCCATGATCAGAAAAGTATTTTTTGCTTTGGTTGGCTGTTTGTTGCTGGGCCAGAGTGCCCAGGCGGCCCTGGACATCGTCATCACCGGCGGTATTGATAGCGCACGTCCCATCGCGGTTGCGCCCTTCAAATGGGAAGGTAATGGACAACTGCCGCAGGATATTGCGGAAGTGGTCTCCAACGACCTGATGCGCAGTGGCAAATTCAAGCCGCTGGCCCGTGGCCAGATGCCACAGACCCCGAGCAGCAGTGGCGAGATCAACTTCGCGCCATGGGCTTCCCAAGGGGTTGAAGCCGTGGTGGTCGGTTCCATCTCTGCAGTAGGTGATGGCACGTACAAGATCAACTTCGAGCTGGTCGACGTGTTGAAAGGCCAGTTGGCCAAGGCACAAGGTGGCGAGAGCAACGGCTACATCCTGGATAGCCGCATGGCGACTATTCCGGGCGCCCAGATGCGCCAGTTTGCCCACCGCATCTCCGATATCGTCTATGAGCGTTTGACCGGTGAGCGTGGTGCCTTCCTGACCCGTTTGGCTTACGTTTCCGTGCAGCAGGGAACCCAGTTCCCCTATCAACTACGGATCTCCGACTACGACGGCTACAACGAGAAGACCCTGCTGCGCTCCCGCGAGCCGCTGATGTCGCCTTCCTGGTCGCCGGATGGTAGCAAGCTGGCTTATGTCAGCTTTGAGAACCAGAAGTCCGAAATCTATGTGCAGGATATCTACAACCAGCAGCGCAGTCTGATCACCAGTTTCCGTGGTATCAACGGGGCGCCGGAGTGGTCGCCAGATGGTCGTCGTCTGGCTATCGTTCTCTCCAAAGATGGTTCGCCGAACCTCTATGTGGTTGATGTCGCTAGCAAGCAACTGACCCGGGTTACAACCAGCCGTGTGATCGACACCGAACCCTCCTGGTTGCCGGACGGGCAAAATTTGTTGTTCACCTCTGAACGTGGTGGCAAACCCCAGATTTATAGCGTAAATTTGGCGACTGGTATGACTCGCCGGATGACTTGGGAAGGTGAATCCAACCAGGGTGCATCCATTACTCCTGATGGCAAAATCATGGTGATGGTGACCCGTGTTCAGGGGCAATACCGTATTGCCCGTCAGGACATGGAAAATAATGCCCAGTTGGTCCTGACTCAGAGCGCGCTTGACGAGTCCCCAAGTGTGGCTCCCAATGGCAGCATGATCATTTATGCCACCATCTATCAGGGTCGTAAGAGTTTGGCATTGGTATCGACTGATGGTCGCTTCAAGGCTGTGCTTCCGACCAGTAGCGGTGAAATACGTGCACCAGCTTGGTCGCCCTTCTTGAATTGATAAAAATCCAATTGTTTTTTGTTTTGTTATAAAGGTTTAAGGAAAAAGCATGCAACTCAATAAACTGCTCAAGGGTTTGGCCATCGCACTGCCACTGTTCACCCTGGCCGCTTGTAGCTCCTCTTCTGATTCTGACGCTGCTGGCGCCGAGTCAGGTATGACCGACGGCATGGGCGGTGTACAAACCGGCGGCGCAAACGGTATGTTGTCCCCGGAAGAGCAGATGCGTCAGAAGTTCGAAGCGCTGCAACGCGATAACGTCATCTACTTCCCGTTTGACGGCTACGACATTCAGGGTCAGTACGCTGATCTGCTGGATGCCCACGCCAGCTACCTGCGCGAGCGTCCAAGCGTCAAGGTGCTGATCGAAGGTCACGCCGACGAGCGCGGTACCCCTGAGTACAACATCGCCCTGGGCGAGCGTCGTGCCAAGGCTGTTGCCAAGTATCTGCAAACCCTGGGTGTGCAGGCTGAGCAGCTCTCTATCGTCAGCTATGGCGAAGAGAAGCCGCTGGATATGACCCACACCGAGGATGCCTTTGCCAAAAACCGCCGTGCGGTTCTGGTTTACTAAGGTTTGATCCGAATGAATTTTGTGTATAAGCAAGCGGCCATTTCGATGGCCGTTTTATTTGCTGTCGCGGCCCATGCTGCGGCGCCGGTTAGCGATTTGAGCGGTGGCAACAGTGCTGCTGTTTATGGCAGTAATGCTGGCGCCATTGTGCCCACCGGGAGCCTGGACGATCGGGTTGCCCTGCTAGAGCGCACCCTCAACGCTCGTCTGCGGCTGCAGGCTGAATTGCAGCAACAGGTCGACTCCCTGCAAGGGGAGGTCTCCGAGCTGCGTGGTCAGCTGGAGCAACAGACCTACCAGATGGAACAGTCGCAAGAGCGTCAGCGTCAGCTCTATCAGGAGCTCGACAAGGTTGCGACCAGTCAGCAGGCGGCCCCCGCAGCAACTGCCCCGGCAACCCCCGCCACACCGGCAGCTACAGCCAATTACTCAACCAATCAGGATGAGAATCAGGCCTATGATGCGGCGGTCAATATGGTGCTCAAAGAGAAAAACTACGACAAGGCCATTCCGGCTTTTCAGGGTTTTATCAAGCAGTACCCCGATTCGGGTTATGTGCCCAATGCGCACTACTGGCTCGGCCAGTTGTTGTTCAACAAAGGTGACCGAACTGCTGCTGCGGCCCAGTTCTCGACCGTGGCTAACAAATACAGCAAGTCTCCCAAGCGTGCCGATGCTCTGTTGAAGCTGGGTATGCTGGCGCAGCTTGATGGCAAGAAGGCGGAAGCAAAATCCTTCTATGAGCAGGTGATCAAGGGCTATCCCAACACCTCGCCAGCCCAGCTGGCCAAACAGAGTCTGGCCAAGCTGTAACATTGCCGTATGTCACTGTTTTCGTAACGGTACTGTAAAAATGGCCTGCAGGTGTACGCGCAGTGAGCAAACGGATTTAAATTACGAATTTTCTGTTGCACCGTGAGTTTAAATCCGTATTATAGGCCGCCGTCAGGGCCGAAGCAGTAATGCAGTCGGAACTGGTCGTGGTGAGGGTCGTTAGCTCAGTCGGTAGAGCAGTTGACTTTTAATCAATTGGTCGCTGGTTCGAATCCAGCACGACCCACCATTTTCTCCATTCGGTGGAGACAGAATTCCCAGGTCGTTTAGCTCAGCTGGGAGAGCACCTCCCTTACAAGGAGGGGGTCACTGGTTCGATCCCAGTAACGACCACCATATTTGTAGTAAAAAG
>NZ_CDBW01000013.1 GCF_000820145.1 Aeromonas sobria
GATTTGGGAAACAACGCCGGTGCTGAGTACAACCGTCAAGTTTAAATAAGGCAATCAAAACGATCAGTAGCCTTACCTAAACTAACTAAACACTTAATATAAATAGCAACGTCATACAGATGGATAATAAGCAAACAACGCAGGTGAACCACCAGTATGAACAAATAACAACGGCCCCTGCTTGCCAAATTTATCTGTCTTGATGCCATCAATCAAACCGGCCATAGCTTTACCGGTATAAACAGGATCAAGCGTAATCCCCTCCAGTCTTGCTAATAGCTTCACTGCAGCCATACCCTGCTCATTTGGCATGCCATACATTGGCAAAAAATATTCATCCCAGAGCGATATTTTGGCATCAGCACTCACATCGAGCAAAGCCGCAACCTCTTGCTGAAGCTTGATAACTTTAGGCGCTTGCGTATCAACCACTCGCGAGACGGTCACCCCAACCAACTCACATTCAGGCATCAATTGCTCCAGACCCACCGCTAACCCAGCATGCGTACCGGCACTGCCTGAGGGGACAACAACGGCTGCAAAATCGATACCCATAGCCTCAGCCTGTGCTGCAATTTCAGTAGCACAGACCACATACCCAAGAGACCCAAGGGCATTTGAACCGCCAATAGGAACGACATACGGGATTAATCCTTGCTGCTCCAAACGTAACCGCACCGCGTCCAGTTGTTCATCTGGCGCATTGAGCTCGTCAACTAACTCGACTTCACAACCGAATAGATCAATGAGATAGCTATTGCCGTTATGTAAATAATTTTCCGACTCGGTATTAATCGGATTTTCTAATATGGCGACACATCGCATACCATATTTTGCAGCAACAGCCGCAGTCTGCCTTACATGGTTGGATTGAATGGCTCCTGCGGTGACCAACACATTTGCCCCTTTTAGCTTGGCATCGGCAACCAAAAACTCCAGTTTTCTTAGCTTGTTTCCGCCCATAGCTAACGGTGTCACATCATCACGCTTGATATAAACATCACGTCCCAAGTGAGCTGAAAAACGAGCTAAATATTCTAACGGAGTCGCCACATTAACCAGTTCAACGCGTGGGAAACTATTTATTTTTCCAGTCAGGTGACTCATCTTTATCTCCAAATAAAATGCTTGCCGCCATATAAAATTGAGGCACTCGATAGAGTGCCTCATGCCTAACAATAATTCAATATTAGATTGAGAAACCGAGAATGACATAGCCAATGAATGCTATCGTACCAGTTACTAACGCATAGGGGAATTGGGTTCGAATATGCTCTATATGATCACAGTTAGTCGCCATTGAAGCTACGATGGCATCACTTGATATCGGTGATGTCATATCACCAAATATAGAACCTGCAATTGAGGCGCCAATCATATATTCAAAAGGAACGCCCAAGGAGACCCCTAGCTGAACACCAATCGGGATCATGATGGCAAAGGTGCCCCATGACGTACCAGTCGCCAGAGACATGATGGCACTGACGATAAAGATAAAACCAATTGAGAAGCCAGGTGAAATCACTCCAGAAGTAACCGATGCAATATAGTTGCCGGTATTCAATTCAGCTGATATATGACCCATCAAAAATGCCAGTATCATTACCGAGCTGATTTTTACCATACTGGCATAACCAACATACAGCTCCTTAAAAAAGTTTTCGATATTTAAAATACCTCGACCCCAGAACCATACAAAAGAGACCAGAGTACCGAACATGGCGCTGGAATATACAGACATGGATCCGCTCCCTTTGGAGAAGTTACCATCTCCAGTGAGGTAGAGCACCACAGGTACCATCAATACCGTAGAGAGGATCGGGATGAAGAAGTTCCACAGTGAGTCGCTGGCCGGGTGCTTGATAACATCATCATGATGCTCGGTCACTGTATCCGCTACATCATGCTTTGCCAGCTCATAACGCTGCTCGGCTTTTTTCATCGGCCCCCATGAAGCACCAGAAAAAATATAAAACAATACCGATGCCAATGACAGCCAAGCCATGATATTCCAAACCATGGAGTGCGCCAGGATCTCAAATGGCTGACCATCAATCAACCCCTTGGAAATCTGAACACCGATCACCCCCATCATGGCCGCTCCCCAGCCATTGATCATCACGGATGAACAAACAGAGACACATGATGTTTGAATAATATATGACATCTTCTCTGGTGGAACTCGATATCGCTTAGCCAAATCCTTGGTCGAGGCACCAGAAATCAACTGATTTACTGAACTTTCAATAAATATCAATGATGTGATGATCATCGCCAGAAACTGCACGGACTTTTTGTTGGTAATATAACCATTGTGTTCTGACAACGATTGAACTAATCGTCTGACGCCACCGGTCACGACAATCAATCTCATAATACCACCAATAAGCACCATAAATATGATGGTTCTGGTGTTGCCCGGTGAAGAGAAAGTATCAATAATCCCATTGACGGTCGCAACAACGCCTAGAGAAAAGCTGTGGTTAATAACAACAAAGCCAACAAATATCCCCGCCAGCAATGACAAAATGACCTGTCTAGTGAATATTGCCAAAAGGATAGTCACCAGTGGTGTGATAATTGTCCACACCCCGTAATCGTGCATAAATACAACCTTATTATTATTAGATTAATGCCAGCGCATTCGTCAGATCGTCTTTAAGATCCTGAACATCTTCAATGCCAATGGAGAATCGCAATGTCGTATCATATATTCCGATACTCTCACGTTCTGCTGGCGTCATGGAACCATGGGACATGGAGGCAGAGTGATTGATCATGCTCTCTACACCACCAAGCGACTCTGCCAGCACAAAATATTTGAGCCCGGAGAGGAACTTGACCACGTCCTCACGTTCACCGTACAAACGCACCGTGACAACGGCACCGCCAGAACGCATCTGCTTTTTGCACAACTCATGTTGTGGATGCGAGGCTAGCCCCGGGTAATGAACCTCTTTTACCTTGGGATGTGATTCAAGATACTCGGCGATTTGCTGGGCATTCTTGCAATGACGTTCCATACGCACATCCAGGGTCTTCATGCCACGAAGCGCAAGATACGCATCAAAAGGTGAGGCAATGGCACCGACAGTAGTCTTTACAAAATCAAGTTTTTCCGCCAATTCAGGCTTGTTGGTAATAATTGCCCCACCAATAAGATCAGAGTGACCACCAATATATTTGCTGGCGGATAACATCACCATATCTGCACCCAGTTCGAGCGGTCTTTGATTCCAAGCACTGGCAAAGGTATTATCAACACAGGTAAGCAGATTTTTCTCTTTAGCCAATTGGCAAACCTGTTCAATATCAACCAGCGTCAGCAATGGATTGGTTGGCGTCTCAATCCAGATAAGCTTGGTCTGCGCAGTGACCTGCTGACTGACCGCATCCAGATCATTCAAATCGACATAAGTACAATTCAGGCCAGATGTATGCTTGCGCAACCGCTCAAACAGGCGATAAGTACCACCATATACGCCGCACATTACAATAATGTGAGCATCTTTCGGTAACAGCTCCAGCACCAGCGCGGTTGCTGCCATACCGGAAGCCGTCGCAGTGGCATAGATACCATTCTCCAACGCAGCCAGTGCTGATTCATAGGCATACCGAGTCGGATTGCTGCATCGAGAGTAGCAATAATCACCACCTTCACCGAGATTTGGCTGAATAAAAGAGCTCGCAGTAGTGATTGGCGGGAATATGGCATTATTACCCTTGTCATGCTGATTTCCACCATGGATGGCAATTGTTGCTATTTTATTGCTATTCATTTTTGACCTGCTATAAAATTTAATAAAAACCGTACCCATACCTTCAAACTATGGGTATATATACTGCCAAATTTAAATTTTTATTGTTAGCTGATGTGCAAACCACCATCAGTTTACGCTTGCGGACTCACCAGACTGGACTTGTAATTCCGGATATGCAAATAAACGGTATGGCGAGACACTCCCAACATACGGGCAACCAGTTGTGGCGTATCTTTGATATCAAATATCCCCATATCATATAGCCTGCTCACTATTTCCTTGTTACGTACGCTGCTTCCCAATGAACTGTCCTGATCGACTTTTTCAATGACCTGAGAGACCAGATCATCCACAGAGCAGGCAAATGTTTCATTGTTCACATGGATAGCCGTCGCAGGCGGCGAGAATGTTTCCAGCAGATTTGTCAGCGACGTCTCCAGACTGAAATTCACACATAACATCCCCACCGGTTTACCATGACGATTCTTGATCGTAATCGATGAAGACTTCATCACCTTCCCTTCCTTGGTGCGGGTGAAATAGCTGCTCCATTGACTACCGGCAGTGCTCTGCAGTTTGGTCAGCGCGAAATCGGTCACCGGCGCCCCCTCTTGCCGTCCGGTGACATGCCCGTTAGCAATTTTGACGACCGAGGCGTGCAAGTTGTCAAAGGCGTGCAGCACCACCTCACACCCAGATCCAAAAAGAGCCGACAGAGCTTCTACCGCAGGTTCGAAACTGGCGATTAAATGACGAGATTCTTCGTCAAGTAGGAACTCATCACAGGATGAAGAATCACTCATTCAATATCTCCAGAAATCAACAATAGTTGAGCGATTTGAGTTTTAACCATGTTATTGGCATGGTGATGCTTGTGCAAGCAACAAAAAATGGTGAATGAGTGATCGCGCTCAACTTTATGTAAGTTTTCTGCAGCTAACAACATCGTCATGACGTTTTACTTGACGGATCCAGACTGTAGTAAGATGACATACTTCTCCAGCTCGCCAACCAGGCAGAAACTGAATTGAGGTTCATCCGTAAACAATTACGCCTTTCGGTGTATCGCACCCACGGCAGGTGACGGCGCAGAACAACAAAAAACAAAGGGCGCCTTGTCGGCGCCCTTTGGCTTGATGGATATCGCTGAAGCCTGCTGGCTTGGGCTGGCTATCAACCGGTGTTGCGCATACCTGCTGCAATACCGGCGATGGTGACCATCAGCGCCTTGTCCAGCTCGGGGTGCAGGGTCTCCGATTGGTTACGAGAACGGTTGAGCAGCTCGGCCTGCAACACGTTGAGCGGGTCAGTGTAGGGGTTGCGCAGCTTGATGGACTCCTTGATCCAGGGCTGATCCTCCAGCAGATCCCCGCGCGGGCTCAGTTTCAGCACCACCTCGATGGAGTCGGCGAGCTCCTGACGCAACTGTTTACCCAAGCCCCACAGCTCCTGCGGCACAAGACGGGTGTCGTAGTACTCGGCGAGCCAGGCGTCCGCTTTGAGGAACACCATCTCCAGCATCTCGAGGCGAGTGCGGAAGAAGGGCCACTGGGCACTCATCTCTTCCAGCACCGCCAGCTTGCCACCGTCGATGGCCTGTTGCAGCGCCTTGTGGGCACCGAGCCAGGCCGGCAGCATCAGGCGGTTCTGGGTCCAGGCGAAGATCCATGGAATAGCGCGCAGGCTCTCGACGCCGCCGTTAGGCTTGCGCTTGGAGGGACGGGAACCGAGCGGCAGCTTGCCAAGCTCCATCTCCGGGGTGGCGGCACGGAAGTAAGGGACGAAGTCCGGATGACCGCGCACGATACTGCGGTAGTGATCGCAGGAGTCGGCGGCCAGCTGTTCCATCACCTCGCGCCAGCACGCTTTCGGCTTGGGCGGCGGCAGCAGGTTCCCTTCCAGCACGGCGCTGGTGTAGAGCTCCAGACTCTTGATCGCCACTTTCGGCAGGCCAAACTTGAAGCGGATCATCTCCCCCTGTTCGGTGGTACGCAGACCGCCGCGCAGGGATCCCGGCGGCTGGGAGAGGATCGCCTGATGGGCAGGGGCACCACCACGACCAACAGTACCGCCACGGCCATGGAACAGGGTGAGGCGGATATTGTTGGCTTCGGCCAGCCCCACCAGCGACTCCATGGCGGCGTACTGGGCCCAGCCTGCGGCCATCATGCCCGCATCCTTGGCGGAGTCGGAGTAACCGATCATCACGTACTGACGGCCCTGAATGTAGCCGCGATACCAGTCCACCGAGAGCAGGCGCTCCATCACGGCGGTGCCTGCCATCAGGTCATCCTGGGTTTCAAACAGCGGGGCAACCGGCATGCGGAACGTGCAGCCCGCCTCTTTGAGCAGCAGTTGCACCGACAGCACGTCGGACGGCGCACCGGCCATGGAGATGATGTAGATGCCAAACGCATCGGGATCGTACTGGGCAATGACCTGACAGGTATCCAGGGTCTCGCGCACCTCGGCGCTCGGCTCCCAGTCGTGGGGAATGAGTGGGCGGCGCGAGTTCAGTTCATTGAGCAGGAAGGCCTGCTTGTCATCTTCGCTCCACTCGGCGTAGTCACCCAGACCCAGATAGCGGGTCAGCTCGGAGAAGACCAGCCCATGGCGCTCGCCATCCTGACGGATATCCAGCTTGACCAGATGGATGCCGAAACAGGCGACCTTGCGCAGCACATCCAGCAGCATGCCATCGGCGATGTTGCCCATGCCACAGGCATGCAGGGAGTGGTAGCAGAGCTCCAGCGGCTCGCGCAGCTGGGCGGTGGTCTTGACCAGATCCTGGCTCTCGCTCACCTGGCCCTGCACCTTGGCGGTGAGGTGCTCCTTGGTTTCGCGCAGCGCTTCACGCAGCTCGCGCACCAGCGCACGGTAGGGCTCGGGATGATCGCCAACCCGGGCGCGCACGGCGTCGGTACAATCGGACATGGAGAGCTCGGAGGTGAGCTCCTTGATGTCTTTGTAGAACAGGCTCACCGCCATCCAGCGGCCCAGCTCCAGCACTTCGGCAGTCACCTTGGCGGTGACGAAGGGGTTGCCGTCGCGGTCACCGCCCATCCAGGAGGTGAACTTGACCGGCGCGGCATCCAGCGGCAACCGCACACCCAGATGGTGTTGCAGACGCTCGTCCAGATTGCGCATGAATTCGGGGATGGCTGGCCACAGGCTGTTCTCCACCACGGCGAAGCCCCACTTGGCCTCGTCCACCGGGGTCGGGCGCTGTTCGCGGATCTCGTTGGTGTGCCACGCCTGATTGATCAGCTGCTCGATGCGATTGAGGATCTTGTCCCGCTCGCGGGGCAGCAGGTCGGAAAGTTCCAGCGCCTCGAGGCAGTCGTTGAGCTGCACGTGCTTGTGGATCAGGGTACGACGGGTCACCTCGGTGGGGTGAGCGGTCAGCACCAGATCGATATCCAGCTCACGCACGGCCTGAATGATGGCCTCTTGCGACAGGTTGGAGGCTTTCAGTTTGTCGAACATCTGCTCCAGCGGATCCGGGGTGCAGACCTGCTCTTCGCAGCGACGGGAGATGGTGTGGAACTGTTCCGCCACGTTGGCCAGATTGAGGAACTGGCTGAAGGCGCGGGCCACCGGCAGCAGCTCGCTATCACTCAGGGTGCGCAGGGTATCGAGCAGACGTTCCCGGTCTGATTCATTGCCCTTGCGGGAGGACTTGGCCAATTGGCGAATGGTTTCGATCTTGTCGAGAAAGGCCTGACCCTGATGATCCTTGATGGATTTACCCAGCAGCTGACCCAGCATACCTACGTTGGCGCGTAGTGCGGCGTACTTTTCGTTCATTCCACATCCTTATCTTGTTGGTGCCTGACACCCATCCGGGGTGCAAGACGACCTCACTTATTGTTGTGCGATTACAACATATGCTCCGTCATCTTAGGGTGACAATCTACCCAGATTGTCTGCGCAAGGTCAAATAACAGGCCGATTCAGAACATGTATTTCCCTCACTACTCCACAACCGGCTTGTTATGTAACTTACTTACAACCTTGCCGCACTTTTTATAGGCAAAAACGTCTGATCAGGTGCTGCAACACCGTGGTGGTCGGCTTGACGAAGGAGAGGTCGAGATACTCATCCGGCTGGTGCGCCTGGGTGATATGGCCGGGGCCCATCACTATGGTCTCGCAACCAAGCTGCTGGATAAACGGCGCCTCGGTGCAGTAGTTGACCGACTCGGCGGCGCGACCACTCGCCTTCTCAGCTTCGCGCACCAGCACAGAGTCGTCGGCGCAGGCGTAGGCGGGAATGGGCTCGTGCAGATGTTGCAGATGCAGGCAGCCCGGCTGGTGGATCTCGATGGGCGACAGCGCCTCTTTCAGCATCCCCATCAACTCGTCCGGCCCCACCTGCGGGGTGGGTCGCAGGTCGATATGCAGCTCGCAGCAGCCGCAGATGCGGTTCGGGCTGTCGCCGCCCTGAATGTAACCGAGGTTCAGAGTTGGCTGCGGCACGGCAAAGCGGTGGTCGGCGTAGCGATCTTTCAGATCCTGCTGCAAGCGCAGCACCTGCCCCATCGCCTTGTGCATGATCTCCATGGCGTTGACGCCATTGGCGGGATCCGAGCTGTGGCCGCTCTTGCCGGTAATGCGGATTGCCTCCGACATATGCCCCTTGTGGGCTACCACCGGCACCAGTCCGGTCGGCTCACCAATCACCGCGTAGTCGGGTTTCAGCTCGGCCGCCGCAGCGATGGCACGCGCCCCCGCCATGGTGGTCTCTTCGTCGGCGGTAGCGAGAATGCGCAGCGGCTTACTGAGCGTCTTGAGGTCAATCTCTTTCAGTGCCTCGACGATAAAGGCGAAGAAGCCTTTCATGTCGATAGTGCCGAGACCATAGAGGCGATTGCCCTCTTGCGTCACCTTGAAGGGATCCTTGCTCCAGCCCCCCTCATCAAACGGCACCGTATCGGTGTGACCCGCCAGCAGCAGACCCCCCTCCCCCTGACCGATCGTCGCCACCAGATTGAACTTGCCCGGCAGATCAGGCAGCGCCGTCACCTCGCACTGAAAACCGAGCTGACCGAACCAGTCGGCCAGCAGCCGGATCACCCCCTCATTGCTCTGGTCCCACTTGGGATCCGTGCTGCTGATAGAGGGAATCGCAATAATATTCTTATAAAGTGAAAAAAAATCCAGATTGGCCATCAGCTCCTCCTTGCGTCCCCGGAATGTTTCTGTTAGAAAATACAAATGCAAAGTGAGTGCATGAATATTCTGTAATTTTACCTGAATATCTGGCTCATCAACAAAGGCTTCTAGTTGTAAGGGAAAGTTAATGTTCTGTCACCTGATCTATAACCGACGACACACACCCGCCTGAATCGCCCCTCCGCACTTGTTTTATCAAGACGGTGCACCGGGGTGAATGAACCCCTTGCACTGCAGCGCCATGCTGTGAATCTCGAACTCTGACTTGGAATATTCAACATGCTTAACACCGTCATCGTCGGTGCCAGTGGCTACGCGGGAGCCGAACTGGCCGCACTGGTACAGAACCATCCACAACTCAAGCTGTTCGGCCTCTGTGTCTCGGCCGGCAGTCAGGATGCCCACAAGCGCTTCTCTTCCCTGCATCCCCAGTGGGTCGGTGCCCTCGATCAGCCGCTGCTGCCGCTGGACGACGACGGCATGACCCGGATCCTGACCCAGGCCGATCTGGTGCTGCTGGCCACCGCCCACGAGGTGAGCGCCGAGCTGGCACCCAAGTTTCTCGCCAAGGGGCTGCCGGTGTTCGATCTCTCCGGAGCCTTCCGGGTCAAGGATCAGGGCTTTTACGACAGCTTCTACGGCTTTACCCACGACAGCGAACAGTGGCTGGATCAGGCCGTCTATGGTCTGGCGGAGTGGAACGACGATGCCATCGCCACCGCCCAGCTGATCGCCGTGCCCGGTTGCTATCCGACCGCCTCCCTCTGCGCCCTCAAGCCGCTGCAGCAGGATGGTCTGATTGCCAAGGGGTGGCAGCCGATCATCAACGCCGTCTCCGGGGTTTCCGGTGCCGGGCGCAAGGCGGCCATCAACACCAGCTTCTGCGAAGTAAGCCTCAACCCCTACGGCACCTTCAATCACAGACACCAGCCGGAGATCAGCCATCACCTCGGCAAGGAGGTGCTGTTCCAGCCCCACCTTGGCAACTATGTGCGCGGCATCCTGGCCACCATCTATGTGCAGCTGGCGGACGGCGTCACCCCCACCCAGGTGGATCAGGCCTTCCTCAAGGCTTACGAAGGCAAGCCGCTGGTGCGCCTCACCGGCCAGATGCCCTCTATTCGCGGTGTGGCAAACACCCCTTACTGCGATATCGCCTGGCAACAGCAGGGCAACATGCTGGTGGTGGTCTCTGCCATCGACAACCTGCTCAAGGGAGCCGCCTCGCAAGCCATTCAGTGCATAAATATCAAATTCGGATTTGAACCGGCCACCGGCCTGATTTAAGGACTTAGGAAGGATCTCGAACATGGACAAACAGACGTTGGTAATCAAGCTGGGCGGCGCCCTTATCGAGAACGATGAGGCGCTGACCGCCCTGTTCGCCACCCTCAAAACTTTTCTCGACGATCAACACCGTCCGCTGGTGCTGGTACACGGCGGTGGCTGTCTGGTGGATGACCTGCTCAAGGGGCTGGGTCTCACCTCCACCAAGAAGAACGGCCTGCGGGTGACCCCGTTCGAGCAGATCCCCTTCATTGCCGGGGCGCTGGCCGGGACTGCCAACAAGCAGATGATGGCCAAGGCGATTGCCACCGGCATTCCGGCGGTGGGACTCTGTCTGGCAGATGGCGGCCTGTGTCAGGTGACCCAGCTCGACCCGGATCTCGGCGCCGTTGGCGAGTGCAAACCGGGCAACCCGGCGCTGGTGGCGGGGATCCTCGGTCAGGGCTTCCTGCCGGTGGTGAGCTCCATCGGCATCACCGCCGAGGGGCAACTGATGAACGTCAACGCGGATCAGGCGGCCACCGCCATTGCCGAAGCGCTCGGCGCTGATCTGGTGATGCTCTCCGATGTGAGCGGCATCCTCGATGGCAAGGGCAAGCTGGTGCCCCAGCTCGACAAATCAACCGCCCTCGATCTGATGGAGAAAGGGGTGATCCGCGATGGCATGGCGGTCAAGGTAGAAGCGGCCCTGCACGCCGCCGAGACCCTCGGCAAGCCGGTCTGTGTCGCCAGCTGGCGTTACCCGGATCAGCTGCTCAAGCTGCTGGCTGGCGGCGCGGTCGGCACCCAAGTCGCTATTTGATCTCCACTGGAACAAGGAACATCCGATGCAACATCTTCTGAAAGACAGTGATCTGAACAAAGCCCAGATTGAAGCGCTGATTGCGCTGGGCAAAGCGGTCAAGACCGACCCGAAGAAGTACAGCCAGGCACTGGCCGGCAAGAGCGTGGTCACCCTGTTCGAGAAGCCCTCCCTGCGTACCCGGGTCACCTTCGACATCGGCATCGCCAAACTGGGCGGCCACAGCGTCTATCTGGATCAACAAAACGGCGCGCTGGGCAAGCGGGAGTCGGTGAAGGATTTCGCCGCCAACCTGTCGCGCTGGTGTGATGCCATCGTCGCCCGGGTGTTCGATCACCAGACTCTGGTCGAGCTGGCAGAGCACGGCACAGTGCCGGTAGTGAACAGCCTGTGCAACCTCTACCACCCCTGTCAGGGGCTGGCCGACTTTATGACCATTGCCGAGCACTACGACGATCTGTCGAAGGTGAAGCTTGCCTACCTCGGTGATGGCAACAACGTCAGCCACTCTCTGCTGCTGCTGGGGGCGACTCTGGGCACCGACGTCACCCTGATCTGCCCGAAAGGCCGCGGCCCGGATACCCAGATATTCCTGCAGGCGCAGGCACTGGCGACCAAGTCGGGGGCGACCATCCACATCAGCGATGACGTGGCAGATATCGAAGGGTTCGACGTGGCCTACACCGACACCTGGGTCTCCATGGGTGACAACACCCCGATGGAGCAGGTCACCGAGCTCTTTATGCCTTACCAGATCAACCAGGCCCTGCTCGACCGCACCGGCATTGCGCACGTGCTGCACTGCCAACCGGCTCACCGGGAGCTGGAGATCACCTCACAGGTGATGGATGGCCCCACCTCCCTCATCATGGACGAGGCCGAAAACCGGATGCATATCCAGAACGCCGTGTTGCTGACCCTGTCTGGACATAAATAGTCTGGGTGGCAAGTAACGCGGCACTGAACCTGAATCACGACCCTTTTATTGAATCATCATCGAATCATCACGGAGAGAAGTAACATGAGCGGAATCAACAAGATCGTACTGGCTTACTCGGGTGGACTGGATACTTCGGCCATCATTCCCTGGCTCAAAGAGCACTATGACGCCGAAATCATCGCCTTCGTCGCCGATGTCGGTCAGGAGCGTGACGATCTGGAAGGGATCGAGCAGAAGGCCATCGCCTCTGGCGCCACCAAGTGCATCGTCCAAGACCTGCGCGAAGAGTTCGTCAAAGAGTACGTCTACCCGACCCTGAAGACCGGCGCCGTCTATGAAGGCACCTATCTGCTGGGCACCTCCATGGCCCGCCCGATCATCGCCAAGGCGATGGTAGAAGCCGCGCTGGCGGAAGGGGCCGATGCCATCTCCCACGGCTGTACCGGCAAGGGTAACGATCAAGTGCGTTTCGAAGGTGCCGTCGCCGCACTGGCGCCCCAGCTGAAAGTGATCGCCCCGTGGCGTCTGTGGGACATGCGCTCCCGGGAAGATCTGCTGACCTATCTGGAGACCCGCGGCATCCCCTGCAAGGCGACCCTGAAAAAGATCTACAGCCGCGATGCCAACGCCTGGCACATCTCCACCGAGGGTGGCGAGCTGGAGAGCACCTGGAACGAGCCCTCCGAAGCGGTCTGGCAGTGGACCGTACCGGCCGAGCAGGCACCGGATCAGCCGGAGTACGTCAAGCTGACCGTGGCGCAGGGTGAAGTGGTGGCCGTTGACGACCAGCCGCTCAGCCCGCACCAGATCCTGATGACCCTGAACGAACGTGCCGGCAAACACGGCGTGGGCCGCATCGACATCACCGAAAACCGGATGGTGGGGATGAAGTCCCGTGGCTGCTACGAAACCCCGGGCGGTACCGTGATGGTCGCCGCGCTGCGCGCCGTGGAAGAGCTGGTACTGGATCGCCCAACCCGCGCCTGGCGGGAAAAGCTGGGTGCCGAGTTCTCCCATCTGGTCTATGACGGCCGCTGGTTCACCCCGCTGTGCAAGGCCATCGTCGCCTCTGCCAACGCCATCGCCGAAGATCTCGACGGTGAAGTCATTCTGAAGATGTACAAGGGTCAGGTTACTGCGGTGCAGAAGAAGTCACCGAACAGCCTCTACTCCGAAGACTTCGCCACCTTCGGCGCCGACGAAGTGTATGACCAGAGCCATGCCGAAGGCTTTATCCGCCTCTACACCCTGGCCAGCCGGATCCGCGCCATGAAGGAGCAGCATCAGGCCATCGGTGGCGACCACACCCACGGTTAAGCAAGCGCGATAACCCGTTGATTCCGTTGAGGGGGCATGGCCCCCTCTTCTATAGGCAGAGGACATAACCCCTGACCCATCATCGGCGGGTGTGACAAGAGCGGCAGCGCCCGGGCCGCTTCTGTGAGATAACAGGCTCGCAGAAAAACAGGGCACGATTTCAAGCTCGGTGGCCAGGGCGCCGCCGACAACGCATTCAAGGAGAGCAGTATGGCACTTTGGGGTGGACGCTTCAGTCAGGGAGCCGATAGCCGGTTCAAGCAGTTCAACGATTCGCTGCGGTTCGATTACCGGCTGGCGGAGCAGGATATTCAGGGCTCCATGGCCTGGGCCAAAGCGCTGGTGAAAGTGGGCGTATTGACCGCCGATGAGCAGGGCAAACTGCAACAGGCGATGGAAGTGCTGCTCACCTCGGTGCAGCAGGATCCCCAGCAGATCCTGAGCTCGGACGCCGAAGATATCCACTCCTGGGTCGAGAGCCAGCTGATTGCCGCTGTCGGCGATCTCGGCAAGAAGCTGCACACCGGCCGCTCGCGCAACGATCAGGTCGCCACCGACCTGAAACTGTGGTGCAAGGCGCAGGGCGAACTGCTGCTCGGCTCCATCACCGCCCTGCAGCAGGGGCTGGTCGCCTCGGCCCGCGCCAATCAGGCTGCGGTGCTGCCGGGTTACACCCACCTGCAGCGCGCCCAGCCGGTCACCTTCGCCCACTGGGCGCTGGCCTATGTGGAGATGCTGGAGCGGGACTACTCACGGCTGCAGGATGCCCTCAAACGCCTCGACACCAGCCCGCTCGGCTGCGGCGCACTGGCGGGCACGGCCTATGCCATCGACCGCGAAGCGCTGGCGCTCGACATGGGCTTTGCCGGTGCCACCCGCAACAGTCTGGATTCGGTCTCCGATCGGGATCACGTGGTGGAGCTGATGCACGTGGCGTCCCTCTCCATGACCCACCTGTCGCGCTTTGCCGAAGATCTCATCTTCTACAACACCGGCGAGGCGGGCTTTGTCGAGCTCTCCGATGCGGTCACTTCCGGCTCCTCCCTGATGCCGCAGAAGAAAAACCCCGATGCGCTGGAGCTGATCCGTGGCAAGACCGGCCGGGTGGTCGGCGCCCAGATGGGCATGCTGATGAGCCTCAAGGCGCTGCCGCTGGCCTACAACAAAGACATGCAGGAAGACAAGGAAGGGCTGTTCGATGCCCTCGACACCTGGCACGACTGCCTCGATATGGCGGCGCTGGTGCTGATCGATCTGAAGGTCAACGGCGAGCGCACCATGGCGGCGGCGCAGGGTGGTTATGCCAACGCGACTGAGCTGGCGGACTATCTGGTTGCCAAGGGGATTGTGTTCCGCGAGGCGCACCATATCGTCGGCGAAGTTGTGGTTTATGCCATTGGCGCAAAGAAGCCGCTGGAAGATCTCTCGCTGCCCGAGTTCCAGCGCTTTAGCCCGGTGATTGGGGCAGACGTCTACCCCAATCTGGAACTGGAAGCGACCTTGGCCAAACGGGTCGCCAAAGGCGGCGTCGCCCGCGAGCAGGTAGAAGCAGCCCTTACCGCCGCCGAACAGTGGCTGGCCAAGCGGGCGGGTTAAACCCATCGGCTTGTCATTCGAATAACAAAGCAAAACGGCAACCCGAGGTTGCCGTTTTTTATTGCTCGCCGCCCGTCACGCACTGGCATTGAGCAGTTTACCAACCCCCTCCCCCTTGCCATTGGGCAGGGTCTGTTTAAAGGCGCCGAGCAACTGATCGAGATTGAGTTCGCTGGCACCGAGGGAATCCTTGAGGGTATCGAGTTCGCTTTGCAGCGCGTCGAAGCGAGTGCTCTGGGTGCCGTTGGCCAGCTGGTTGCGGGCAGCATCGATGGCGGCAGGGAGGGATTGGCCGCCATTCTCCTGCCCCAGGGTCTGCATCAGATCCCCCATAAAGTGGTTGATGGCCGCACGGTTCTGTTCGCTGTCGGCATCCTTGATGCCGAGTCGCTGGAACAGGTTCTGGACGGTCGGTGGCAGGCGTTCCTCCTGCACGGTTTGCTGCGCCGCGGGCTGGGGTTTGCTACTGCTACTGAGCAGCTGACTGCCCAGCTTGAGGGCGATAGAGGCAAGGGGAAGCAGGGTACTGATCATGATATCTCTCCGCTACGGCAGCCCTTGGTGGTGTTGCAAAGAGATGTGCATAAGCGGGGCCAGAACGATGAAAAAAACGCCAACCATAGCCAACTCATTGAGCCGTCGAGCGATTTGCATGGCCGCCTCGTGCTTGGTCATGACCACTGCGGGTATCAGGAGGGAGCCGGGCGGCCAGCGGCTGCCACGGTGGATCGGGGCGGCCAGCGGCTGCCACGGTGGATCGGGGCGGCCAGCGGCTGCCACGGTGGATCGGGGCGGCCAGCGGCTGCCACGGTGGATCGGGGCGGCCAGCGGCTGCCACGGTGGATCGGGGCGGCAAAGGGTATTGCCGGAGCAAACCGGAAGCGACGGGATGCCCTTCCCTCCACACCCACCATCCCCTCGATCACGCCATTTTTCATTCATGAAACTTATGACCATTAAGATCATGTAAATTTTCTTATCTAGCATGTTCGCGCATGATGGCTCTCAAACCGGATTTGCCGTTGCCGCTATGCTGGCCGGCAGCCGGGCTTCCCTTGCCTCTTTCGATTCTGGAGTCGTTATGTCCCTGATCACCCCACATATCTCCCCCGAAGTCAGTCAACTGGCCCCGGGCTTTCGCGCCCTGAGCATCACGGTGCAGGCCGCCGCCGTGGTTGACCCGAACGTGGGAGCGCGCGCCCTTGATGACGCCTGCACCGCCATGCTGACTGCCGATGTGCCGTGGGCAGAGGCGCACCTCGCCGCCTGGGGCGAGCTGTTCAGAAAGTTCGGCGCCAAGCCGCAGCGGACCCCCTGCTCCGCCGAGGCCCTGAGAAAACGGGTCGCCCGAGATGGCAACCTGCCCGCCATCGACCCCGTGGTCGATCTCTACAACGCCATCAGCATTCGCTACGCCATTCCGGTCGGGGGCGAAAACCTGCTTGCTTATGAAGGGCAACCGCGACTGGTAGTGGCCGATGGCAGCGAGCAGTTCGATACCATGAAAGGGGGCGAGCCCGCCCACGAACCGGTGGAGCCCGGCGAAGTAGTCTGGCGGGATGACAAGGGGGTCACCTGTCGGCGCTGGAACTGGCGGCAGGGTGTGCGTACCAGACTGAGTGTCGATTCGGGCCAGATGTGGTTCATTCTGGAGAGCCTGCCCGAGATGCCGCTGGCAGCGCTGCATGAGGCGGGGGAAAAGCTGGTCGCTGGACTGCAGGAGATGATGCCGGAGGCGGTGATCGCGCAGTGCCTTATCAGCCATATCGAATAAACCGGAGGCCAGACGAGTTTCGTCAGCAGATACCGAGAGGGGCGCCGCAGCGCCCCTCTCTGTTATCAAACCTCTCAGCCCAGCAGCATATAAAGCTGGTGCGCCGCCACCCCGGCACTCAAGCCGCCGATGGTGTGGGCAACGATGGCGCGGGAGGTGAGGTGGCGATAGCCGAGGGCATCCAGCATGGCGGTGTGGGTGCTCAAGAAACCACTCCAGCACATCCCCATGGCGGTAAACACCGCGACCTCGTTACCGGTGATCCACCCCTTGGCAATAAAAGGGGGCACCAGCGACATGGCGGCACCGACCGCGCCGAGCGAGGTGGCTGGGAAGGCGACCAGCTCCGGCTGCTTGAAACCAAACAGCAGGTCAAACAGCCAGCTCACCTTGGCGGCCAGCACCGGCAGCAGGGCAACCCCCTGAAACGCTTCGCCGGTATACCCCTTGTCGCCCGGGCCGAAGGTGAGCAGCATGACAAAGGTGCTGATGATCAGCACCCCGGGGATCACCGCCATCCCCAGCTCCACGCCAGATTTGCCGCCATCGAGCAATGAGTTGAGGATCCGCAGCCAGCCGGGAGCGGCCTCTTTGGTCACTCCCACCTTGGGGCCGTTGCCTGCAGGCTGGTCATCGATCAGCACTTCCCCCACCAAGGGGCGGATCATCCGCTGCATCAGTCGGGTAGAGACCACCGAGCCCACCAGAGCGCCCAGCAGACCAATCAGCGCCGCACTGGCAGTGGATTCACCGCTCGGCAGCTGCAAGGTGGCCATAAAGGTCACCACGATCAGCCCCATGCCAAAGGCGGTGCCGAAGTTGGTGAGCGACACCAGCTGCCAAGGGGTGAAGCCTTTGCGAAAGCGGCTGTCCTTGGCGAGGCTGATCACCGCCGGGTTGTCGGAGAAGAAGGTCATCAGGGCAGCCAGCGCGGTGCGACCAGGCAGGCGAAACACCGGCTTCATCAGCGGTGCCAGCAGCACCTCCAGCAGACGGATCACCCCGAACTCGCTGAGCAGCTGGCTCAGGGCACCGGAGAGCACTGTGATCCCCATGATAAAGAGCACGGTATTGAGCAACAGCTGGTGGGCGGTATTGAACAGGGTGTTGACCATGGCCGAGAGGCCCATCTGGCTGCCGAGGTAACCGAACAGGCTGCCGAGAATAAGCAGCACCAGCACCGGCTCCAGCCAGTCCCGAATGGCGGCAAGTCGCCCCTTTGACTCTATAACTACATGATTTTCCATATCTATCCTGCGGTTCATCTGTGCGTGTGTGGTTGTTTTTATGGTTATAAACGGGCTTGGCCCAATAAAAAAAAGCCCTTGTCTTGCGACAAGGGCTTTTTAAATGGCTCCTCCTACTGGACTTGAACCAGTGACATACGGATTAACAGTCCGCCGTTCTACCGACTGAACTAAGGAGGAATTGTACTTGGTGCCCAGAGACGGAATCGAACCGCCGACACGGGGATTTTCAATCCCCTGCTCTACCGACTGAGCTATCTGGGCAAATCTATAAATGGTGCCGGCTACCGGAATCGAACTGGTGACCTACTGATTACAAGTCAGTTGCTCTGCCTACTGAGCTAAGCCGGCACACTTTAAACTATTGTGCATGAACAAATTTTTATTTCATGGCACCAAATCTTGGTGCCCAGAGACGGAATCGAACCGCCGACACGGGGATTTTCAATCCCCTGCTCTACCGACTGAGCTATCTGGGCGTGGGCGCTATTAAACGGATTTTAAGGCTGATGGTCAACGGGAAATTTCACTTTTTGTTTCGTTCGTCTTTTTTTTGCGCAACATCGCTCATTTTTGCCACTTCCTCGGCGCAGTTGCCGGATTTTCGCCCCCATAGCCGGGGTTCCTCCCCCTTTAGCAGGCGGGAGATGTTCTCGTGATGGCGGATCAGAATGAGGCAAGAGAGCAAAGAGACCGGCAGGGTGTACTCAGGTTTGAGCAGGTAGGTAAAGAGCGGGCTCAGTAACACCGTGATGATCGAGGCTAGCGAGGAGTAGCCGCTGACCAGCAGCACCAGCAGCCAGGTGCCGATAACGGCGCCTCCCATGGTAAAGCCGAGCGGCATCATGGTACCCAGTGCCGTGGCCACCCCCTTGCCGCCGCGAAAGTGAAAGAAGAGGGGATACATATGACCAAGGCAGGCGGCGACCCCGATAAAGCCGAGGTAGACGGGTTTGATTTGCAGATACCAGGCGAGATAGACGGGGGCCGTGCCCTTGAGCACATCGAGCAGCAGCACCACCAGCGCAGCAACTCGACCACCGAGGCGCAGCACATTGGTTGCCCCCGGATTGTGGGAGCCATGATCCCGCGGGTCGGGCAGACCGCTACAACGGGAGACCAGCACAGCACTGGATAGTGAACCACCCAGGTAGGCCAGAATAATCATCAAAATCGTCAGGGCCGTCATCTTGGTCGTTTTTACCACGATATGAATGGGGTATGATGCCGCCACACACGCTGGCATGGGTCCTTGCCCAACCTGAGCGCGCCGGCAAGCCTGTTGCCCGGCCAGCATCCCTGCGCTGTTATCACAGCCAATCAAGAGTAAAGAAGAAGTACAGTCATGGACAAGGTGTTTATTCGCGGACTCGAGGTTTTGACCACTATCGGTGTATATGAGTGGGAGAAGGGCATTCGCCAAAAGCTTCGCTTTGACCTCGAGATGGGGTTCGACAACCGCCCCGCAGCAGCAACTGACGATATCAAGCTGGCATTGGATTATGCCGACCTCTCCAACAAGATTTGTGAGCATGTCACCGGCAAGGTGGTCGAGCTGGTCGAGACCATGGCCGAACAGGTCGCCATGCTGGTGCTGGATGACGAGCGGGTACAGTGGGTCAAGGTGACCCTCACCAAACCGGGCGCCGTGCCCAATGCCGCTGGTGTCGGCGTCGAGATCCTGCGCCATCGCACCCCGGCCGCGAGCAGCAACTGATGACCACCATCTATATCAGCCTGGGTTCCAACATCGAGCGGGATCGCCATATCCGCGCCGGACTCGATGCCCTGCACGCCGAATTTGGCGAGCTGCGGGTCTCCCGGGTATTCGAAAGCGAGGCGGTTGGCTTCAACGGCCGCCCCTTCTACAACCTGGTGGCTGCTGCCGAGACTGACCTGCCGCTGGCCACCGTCTGCCAGCGACTGCGGGCCATGGAGTTCGCCCACGGCCGCGAGCCGGATGCCAAGAAGTTCGCCCCGCGTACCCTGGATCTCGATCTGCTGCTCTATGGCGAGCTGGTCTGCGACACCCCGCTGGTGCTGCCGCGCGGTGAAGTGCTCACCAACGCCTTCGTGCTGTGGCCGCTGGCCGAGCTGGCCCCCGCACTGCGCCACCCCGTCGATGGCCGCACCATGGGCGAGCTGTGGCAGGCTTATGACAAGGCCTCCCAACAGCTGTGCCCCATCCCCTTTCATTGGGAAGCGTGCGAATTGCAGCATCACTGATCGACAAGGGCGCCTCACGGCGCCCTTGTCGTTTATAGCGAAATAAGAGGGCCCGGCCCTGCGAGGTTGGCAGGATAGCGCCCACTACAGGAGAACCCCATGCCACTCGATACCATTCACCACTTCAACTGCCAGCTGCTGGCCGCACTGCCCCACCAACGCTATGAGCACGAGCCCATCCTCGACTACGCCACCGACGAACGGGTCAAGGCCCGCCTCGGCTGGCAGGCGGAGTTCAGCAAGACCCTGTTTCTCAAGTTCAAGGATGGCCGCTTCGCCCTGCTGCTGACCCACAGGGATGGCCGACTCGACAACAAGGCGGTCAAAGCTGCGCTCGGTGCCAAGCCCTCCATCTGTACCGCCGAGGAGATGCAGACGGCGATCGGCTGTCTGCCGGGGGCGGTCTGTCCCTTTCTGCCCCGCGCCGATATTCCGCTACTGGTGGATCCTATCCTGCTCGACCATGAGGCATTCACCTGGACCCCGGGCCACCCGGAGCAGACCTTTCTGCTGGCGACCGAGCATCTGGCCGAGGTGCTGGCGCAGCTCCCCTGCGAAGTCAGCTATC
Organism: Aeromonas sobria; assembly: GCF_000820145.1. Lineage (GTDB taxonomy): Bacteria > Pseudomonadota > Gammaproteobacteria > Enterobacterales > Aeromonadaceae > Aeromonas > Aeromonas sobria. The sequence goes on from NZ_CDBW01000013.1 coordinate 20,694, forward strand.
TGCCCGCGCCGACGGCGTAGCGCCATCGCGCGCCAGTTGGGCAAAGATCAACGCCGCCAGCATGGAGAGCAGCCCGACACAGAGGTAGGTGAGGTGAAAACCTTCCAGCCACTGACCCTCGGCCGCTAAGGTGCCCGCTGAGGTGCCCGCCGAGAAGAGCCCGAGCAGGCTGGCGGCAATCGCCACCCCCAAACTCATGGAGAGCTGCATCACCACCGAGAGCAAACCGTTGCCACTGCTGGCCAGGGTCGGACTGAGATCTTGCAACGTGAGAGTGTTCATGGCGGAGAACTGCAGCGAGTTGATGGCGCCGAAGATCGCCAGCCAGCCCAGCAAGACCCCATAGGGGAGCTGGTTGTCGATAAAGTAGAAGCTGGCGATCATGGCGCCCAGAGCCAAAGTGTTGCCGATCAGAATGCGGCGATAGCCCACCTTGGGGATAAGCTTGTTCACCAGCGTCTTGGTCAGCATGGCGCCAATCACTGTGGGGATCATGGTCATCCCCGCCTTGCTCGGCGAGAAGCCGAGCCCCAGTTGCAAGAAGAGCGGCGTGAGAAATGGCATGGAACCGCTGCCGAGGCGGGCAAACAGGTTGCCCCAGATGCCGATGGCGAAGCTGGATGTTTTGAACAGCTTCAAGCTAAACAGCGGCTGCTCGGCATTGGCAGCATAGAGCCAGTAGCTCGCCATCGCTGCCAGCCCGAAGATCAGCGCAAACAGCGCCCAACCGGTGGCGATGCTGTGCTCCCCCAGCCCTTGCAAACCGACCGACACCAGCACCATGCCGACACTGAACATCACAAACCCTTGCCAGTCGAAGCGGGCGGTCTGTTGCCGCAGCTCCGGCATAAAGTGCCAGCTGGCGATAAAGCCGAGCAGCCCCACCGGCAGGTTGATGAGAAACACCCAGTGCCAGCTCGCCACTTCCACCAGCCAGCCACCGAGGGCAGGCCCCATCAGCGGGCCGAGCAGCCCCGGAATGGTGACGAACGACATCACCCGCAGCAACTCGTGTTTGTCATAGACCCGCAGCACCGCCAGTCGCCCCACCGGCATCAGCAGGGCACCGCCAACCCCCTGTAGCACCCGTGCCGCCACCAACATGGGAAGGGAGTTGGAGGCGGCGCAGGCGAGCGAGCCCAGGGTAAAGAGCGAGATGGCGGCCAGATAGATGCGGCGGGTACCGAACCTGTCCGCCAGCCAGCCGGAGGCCGGGATCAGCAGCGCCACCGTCAGCATGTAGGCGATGATCACCGACTGCATCTGCAGCGGGCTCTCCCCCAACGTCTCGGCCATGCTGGGCAGGGCGGTGTTGAGGATGGTGCCATCCAGCGCCTGCATAAAGAAACCGACCGCTGCCAGCAGGGGCAGCCACTTGCGCTGGGCGGGAGTCACCCTCTGTGAATGTTCTGACATAACCGGCACCCTCCTCTCTCGCATCGCTTGCATAAAAAGAGACCCGCACTCGTTGGGTTACAACGGGGCGGGTCACGTTGGCCTGTCAGGCGTCCGGTTGGCCGAGCATGGCTTTGAGCCGCTCTTCCAGGGTGGGCTCGGGGGCCTTGAGGGTCTCCATAAAGAGACGCTCTATTCCCTCCTTGTCCTGACTTTTCACGATAAACACCAGCCGGGACTGGGCCTTGCCCTCCGGCCAATCTCCCAATGCCTGCAGCGGATAGAGCTGGCCGTGGACGCCGTGGATCACCACCGGCTGGCTCTCTCCCTCCAGCTGCAAGATCCCCTTGAGCCGCAGCAGGGCATTGCCATATTGGACCTGCACCGCATCGATGGCGGCCAGCAGGCGGGAGGGCTTGAGCGGCTCGCCGATACGCAGGGAGAAGCTCTCTATGTTGCCGTGCTCGAAGTGGGTGGGCGCGGCCGTACCCACCTTGGCGGCGAACGGCTGCATCTTCGGCTGCATCGGCGAAGCCAGTCCCTGCTTGGGGGATTCGGTGCGCAGCCAGGCCAGCAGCTGGCGCACATCGCGCCCCGCTGCTTCGTTGTAGGCGCCCAGCTTCTCCAGCACATTGGGCGACAGCTCACCATTGGTCACCTGCTGGATCGGCGCCGCAGGATTGAGCGCCGCCAGCTGGGCTTCGACCCGTGCCAGTTGCTCGCCGTCCACCAGATCCCCCTTGCTCACCACCAGCAGATCCGCCAGCGCCACCTGTTTCACCGCCTCATACTGAGCCGCCAGCTGCTGCTCGATATGACCGGCATCCACCACCGTCACAGTGCCATCGAAACGGTAACGCTGGGCGATAAAGCCCTCTTCGCGCAGGGTAAACAGCACGGGAGCAGGATCGGCCAGGCCGGTTGTTTCTATGATAAGTCGCTTGAACGGCTTAATTTTTCGCTGGATGGCGCGCATGAAGAGCCCCTGCAGTGCCTCCACCAGGGAGCCTTGCACCGAGCAGCAGATGCAGCCCGAATCGAGCAGCACCACCTGCTCGTCCACCTGCTGCACCAGATGGTGATCCAGCCCCACCGAGCCGAACTCGTTGATCAGCACAGCGCACTCGCCAAGCTCGGGCTGCTTGACCCAGTGGTTGAGCAAGGTGGTCTTGCCGCTGCCGAGAAAGCCGGTCAGCAGGGTCACGGGGATACGAGTATCTTGCATATCTGTCATATCGATGACTCCCCCTTGGTCGGCAGGGTGATGAGTGCGCGGGTATCTTGCATATGGGTCATTTTCAATCCTTACCGGTTGGCGAACAGATCGCTGAGCCAGCGGTTTTCGAAGCGGCCGTGCGGGTCGAGCTCGGCTTTCAACGCCACAAAGTCGTTCCAGCGTGGCAGCAGAACCGGGAAGTCGTAGAGATCCATCGCCAGATGCTTGCCAAAATGGGGAATGCCACCGAGCGGCACCAGCAGTTGCTGCAGCTCGCGCATCTGCTCCATGGAGCCGTTGACGAAGGTGCCGTCCGCCGCCAGATAGACCAGGAAACCAATCCAGCAGACCGACTGGCCATGGGCGGCGCTGAGCCAAGCCTCGGAAGGGCCGGTGCAGCGCAGGATAAAGGGGTAGTGCAGCACGCCGGGATTGGCCTGCTGCCACGCTTGCAGGGTCTCCAGCGCCTCGTTCATGCGATGGAGCGGTACCGCCACCTCGCAGTTGATCTGGGGTGCCGGGATTCCCTTGCAGAGGATCTGGTAAACGTTGCCCACCAGATCGGAGGCATCCTTGAAGCGGCGCACCGTCTCGAAGTGCTCCCCCGCCAGCGCCTCATCCTTGGTGTCTTTCGCCATCTTCTGCAGGGTGGCGTCAATGGTAGCGTTCATGCGGGCGTCGATATCGCCCTCCAGCAGCAGCGGCTCGCTACCACCGGCCCGGTAACGGGCGACCTCGTCATCAGAGGCGGGATCCACCAGCCAGATGTGGCTCTCGCCGGTCCAGGCAAACCACCAGCTCTTCACAAAGCCGTGCTCGCGGTTAAGCCGCTCGTTGTGTTCCAAGAGGAAGGGGTAATCGGTGGTGAACTTGGTGCAACGCATGATGCGGTTTGGCACTGTGCGCAGGGTGACGTCGAGCAAAATGCCGAGCATCCCCATCCCCATCACGAAGGCGCCGAAGCGCGGGTCAGTGCGATCGACCCGGATAATCTCGCCACTGGCCAGCATCACCGTCATCACCTCCACCGCATCGCAGAGAGCGGACTGGTGCAGCCCCTGACCGTGGGTGCCGGTGCTGAGGGCGCCGCCCAGGGTCTGGATGCCGATAACACCGGGGGATGCCGGCAGCATCCGCTCCATGGCGATCAGCTCGGCATAGACGGTATCGAGCGGCGTCCCCGCCTGATAGGTGACGGTATCGGCGGTTTTCGCCAACTGACCGCGCAGGTGGTGCAAGTCCACCAGCAGCGCCTGACTGCCCTCGGCATAGACGCTGTGAATGGGTTCGAAGGAGAGGCCGGAGCCGATAAGGCGCAACTTGCGCTCGGGGTGTTCCCGCAGCAGCGTTTGCAGCTCATCGCGGGTTTTCGGGCGCCATACCTGATCCAGCGCCCCGAGGGGATTGGTTCTCGACCAGTTGAACAGCACCTCCCGATTACCGATCGCCTTGATGCTGTGAAATGCCTGGAACTGAACCGTCATACCGCGCCTCATCTTTTACTGACGTCAAAATGAGCGCCGATTCTACCGAAAAGCGAGCCACAAGGCATGGAAAACAAGCCCCTGCACTCGAGGAGGGATAGGGGGAGAGCACTCCCCCACCCTTCCTGACGGGAGCTTTGCCGCACATCTGTCACGGATAGATCAGGTCGCGTTCGAGATGCTCCGCACCCCATCTGGCTGCCGGGTCTGTGCCTCTTCCGGCAGCAGCTCCTCGCAGAACTGGCGCAGCGGCATGGGACGGGCGAACAGGTAGCCCTGCAGGTAATCGACCCCCTTGGCCCTGAGATAATCAGCCTGACGCTCGGTCTCCACCCCTTCCGCCACCAGCGCCAGACCGAGCCGGGTCGCCAGATCGATCACGTTGTCCACGATATGCTCCGAGAGGGACTCGGTACCGATGCGGGCGATGAATGATTTGTCGATCTTGAGGTAATCCACATGAAACTGCTGCAGGTAAGCCAGGCTGGAGTGGCCGGTACCAAAGTCGTCGATGGCGAGTTTGACCCCCATCTCGTCCAGCTGACGGAACAGGGAGAGGGTCTGGGGATCCGACATCAACAGCTCCCGCTCGGTCAGCTCCAGCACCAGTACCACCTTGCCGGGGACGAAGTGGCCGAGGAAGGCGCGACACTCGGCCAGCAGGGCAAAGTCGTGGCAATGGGCGGCGCTGATGTTGAAGCTGAGATGAAAACCGTCAGGCAGTTGCTCCTGTACCCGGCTTAACTGACTCGCCACTCGTTGTATGATCTGGTTGGTCATGGGAACGATCAGCCCCGACTCTTCCGCTTGCGGGATAAACAGATCGGGGCGGATCATTCCCTCGGTCGCATGTTGCCAGCGCATCAGAACCTCTGCCCCTGTCATACGGCCGCCATTACTGGCGACCAACGGTTGCAGATAGGGCACAAACTCCCTGGCCCGCAGGGCGCGTCGCAATTCATCTGTTGGCGAGCCGGGACGCCCCAGAATCCACCACACCGCCCAAGCCAACAAAAAAGAAGACCCCCCCAGCCACAACAGCGCTATACGCCGTGCCTCCCACACCGACTGCCAGTAACGCGGCAGGGAGTAACCGGCATGAATGGTGAAGGGATAGTGCGATGAACTTAACACCAAACCGGTGCTGCGGTGCAGTTTGGGCGGGTCACTCAGATAGCGGCCCGACTCATCAAGGCGGGCCGACCCTACCTGCAAAAACAGCTCGCTGGATTGGCCACTCAGGGAGAGCATAAAACTGAGCTGGGTGCTGTCGATGGCACTCAAGGCCGCATCCCTGCCCTGCTCGGTGCGCACCACCAGCAGCGGGTGATTCTGCCGCACCCGATTGCCACTCATCAGCAGCAGCTTGCGCCCGGTATAGATGGAGCCGTCGTCAGCATCATTGGCCTCACCAAACAGCGAGGTGCAGTTGATGATGCCATCGCGAACCAGATTGACCGAACGCAAGAAGGGCTCGAGCGCAACCTTGGTCCGCAGAACCAACTTATTCTCGGCGCAAGGGGCATTGACCAGCGGCAATACCTCCCGATTGGCCTGCTCCGCATGATCCAGCATGGCCTCCAGCAGGGCTCTGGCCTTGTGGGCCGAGGCGCTGGAGTCCGCTTTCAAATCCTGTACATAATTGCTGTTGATGATCCAGCTCCCCGCCAACAGTGGCAGGGCAAACACCAGCAAGGTGGCACCGAAACGTAACCGGGTTTGGGAGAGATCTAGCCTGAACAGAAACATAATGAACCACGCCGCAATTCGTCAGGCCTGCCCAAAGCAAGCACCCAGTGAACAGATATCCACTTTCCCTCGATAACGATGCCCCATCATTACCGCTCATAACCTAACAAAATAACGCAAAGCGTTTATAAAACGAACTGTAAAATCCACAAAGGGAGAGTAGCGGCCAAGAAAATTCTCATTTGAATCAAGCTGATGAAAGTCGGCTATTCCCCCTGCGAGCCCCCGTCATGGGGAACACATGCCGACAAGCATGACGGGACACCCGACCTGCGCTCACTACTACCATCATCTTATATGGTTGAAGTAAAACAGTGGTGGATACCTTACAGGTGATCAATTTCACACAATAGGGCTATCGTCATAATAATCCAGTAAATGCCACATTATTAACCTGTTCGCTCAACCATTATCCAATTACTATCAACTCACTCTAATAATCGCCTGCAAATTTACATGTAAGCTATTACGAATTTAATTATTACGCAGGGATGAAAAATAATGTCGGCCATATCAATAACAGACTACCAGCAATAAAAACATTGGTTGGTAATATTTTATATATTCAAGAAAACACACCCTTGGCAAGGAGCCCAGTTATGAAAAAAAAATTAACCCCATTGGTCATAGCGATCACTATAGCGCTATCCGGCTGTGATAGTGATTCGACCAGCGATTCAGACACCGAACGCCCCACGCCAGACACATCATTGATCCAGTATATCAATCCCTTTATCGGTACCGGGGCTGATGGCCACACCTTCCCCGGAGCCGTCTACCCCGGCGGGCTGGTACAGCTCTCCCCTGATACCGAAATGGAGGGTTGGGGCTCGGCAGCCGGCTATTTTGACCATGGTTCGGTATCAGATATTCCAGTTTACGGTTTCTCTCACACTCATTTATCAGGCACTGGCATCACGGATCTCGGTGATATTCTCGTGTTGCCATTTACCGATAAAAAAGACTCCACTTACAACACCTTTGATAAATCCAATGAGAAGGCTGAAGCAGGCTACTATTCGGTCACTCTTAACCGAGGTGAAATCAAGGCAGAGTTAACAACCTCACCCCGGGTTGGGTATCATAAATATACCTTCCCAAAAGGCAGCACTCCTGCGATTAAACTCGATCTTGATCACACCCTGAATAAGAGTTGGGGCAATCGCACCACCATTGGTGATATCGAGTTTGTCGATGAATATACCATTCGCGGCAAACGCAGCTCGGATGGCTGGGCCAACAACCAGCACATCTACTTTTATGTAAAATTCAATCAGCCGGTGGTCAAGGCCAGAGTCGTTGTCGACGATGTAGAAACGGAAGTTACCCTGAAAAAAGATGCCTTCAAGGGCATCAAAACCATCGCCTATCTCACCTTTACCCCCACCGAACAACCGCTCGAACTGAAGGTCGGGATCTCCCCCACCGGGGTAGAAGGAGCGCAGAAGAATCTGGAAACCGAGGTGCCGGGTTGGGGTTTCGAGGATCAGGTAGCCAGCAACCAGCAAGCCTGGCATGGCGAGCTGGAAAAAGTGAAAGTGAGCGGAGGCACTCAGGCCCAAAAAGAGATCTTCTACACCGCTATGTACCACGCCCAGATTGCCCCGATGATTTTCCAGGATGTGGATGGCAAGTATCGTGCTATGCGTACTCAGGAGATCAAGGATGCCGGAGCCATCCCCAACTACTCCGTCTACTCCATGTGGGACACCTTCCGGGCACAGCATCCACTGCAAACAATCATCAACCCCCGTAAAGCCGAGGAGTATGTCAACGACCTGATCCGCAAGTACAAGGATGGCGGCATTCTGCCCAAGTGGGAGCTGCACGGCCATTACACCGGCACCATGATTGGCTTTCCCGCCATCTCCATCATTGCGGATGCCATGGCCAAGGGGATGAATGTCGATGCCCAGGAGGCTCTGGAAGCCGCCGAATATACCGCCCGCTATCACAAGAAAGAGGAGTTCCCGGACTGGAGCGAAGACCAGAACATAGGCGCGGCCAGCATTGCCCAGCTCGAGGTATACGAGCAGAACGGCTATGTGCATTGGGGATACTGGAACTCCACCTCCTATACCCTGGAGTTTGCTTACGGCGACTGGGCTCTCTCGGAAATTGCTCGAATGGCGGGCAACAACAAGGTTCAGCAGGAATTTCTCAAACGCTCGAACAACTACCTGAACCATTGGGATGCCAAAACCGGCTTCTTCCGCCCCAAAAACCACCCCGACAGCTGGAACCCGCACCGCCCTGCCAGCCAGTTCAATCAACCCGTTGATGAGAACTCTCCTGACTGCAAACTGGAGACGGTCAACAAACCCGATGGGACCAGCGTCGAGATGCGCGTCTGCCCGTTACTGCCATTTGACCCCTATTATGTGGACGAGTTTGCCTACACCGAGGGCAACAGCTGGCAATGGAAATTCCAGCCGCTGCACGCATTCCAGTGGCTCAAACAGGAGCTGGGTGGAGAGAAAGGATTGCGCGAGGATCTCGATGAACTGTTCAACGCCCGCTCATCTAATAGCGGTGAAGCGCTGCCTGACCTGACCGGCTATATCGGCCAGTACATGCATGGCAATGAACCATCGCACCATATCCCCTACCTCTACAACATGACCGATGAACCGTGGAAAACTCAGGAGTATCTGGATCGGATCATGAACGAGTTTTACACCACCAAGCCAACAGGCCTTATCGGCAACGAGGACGTGGGACAGATGTCAGCCTGGTACATCATGTCGGCCATGGGGTTCTATCAGGTTACCCCTGCCTCCCCGCACTACAGCATCGGCCGCCCACTGTTCGATGAGGTGACGATTGCAGTGAAAGATGGGCAATTCAGGATCACCGCCGACAACAACAGCCCTCACAACAAGTACGTGAAGTCAGTGACCATCAACGGCAAGCCGCTATCGGGGGATCTCACCTTCGAGCACAGCGAGATCAGGGCTGGCGGCGAGTTGCACTTTGTCATGACAGGCGACAAGAGAGAGGCAATGACCCGACTCTAACCGTCCGCATAAATGAAAAATGCCGCGTAGCTACGCGGCATTTTTAATTGGATTACACAGAGCCTAGGGAAGGACCCTGTCATCCATTCACTCAGACCGCTTGCTGCAGGATCACCGCATCGGCCTTCTTGGTGTAGGAGGCGATCTCGTTGAAGTTGAGGTAGCGGTAAGTATCTGCCGCCGTGGCATCCAGCGCCTTGGCGTACTGCAGGTACTCTGCCACGGTCGGGATCTTGCCGAGGATGGCGGCAACTGCTGCCAGCTCCGCAGAGGCCAAGTAGACGTTGGCGCCTTTACCCAGACGGTTCGGGAAGTTACGGGTGGAGGTAGAGACCACTGAGGCCCCTTCCGCTACACGCGCCTGGTTGCCCATGCACAGCGAACAGCCCGGGATCTCGATGCGAGCACCGACGCGCCCGAAAATGCCGTAGTAGCCCTCTTCGGTCAGCTGATCCTTGTCCATCTTGGTGGGCGGCGCTATCCACATGCGAGTCGGCAGCTCGCCCTGGAACTTCTCGAGCAGCTTGCCGGCGGCGCGGAAGTGGCCGATGTTGGTCATACAGGAACCGAGGAATACCTCGTCGATCTTGTCGCCAGCCACAGTGCTGAGCAGACGGGCATCGTCCGGATCGTTCGGCGCACAGAGAATTGGCTCCTTGATGGTGGCCAGATCGATCTCGATAATCTCGGCGTACTCGGCATCCTTGTCCGCTTCCATCAGCACAGGGTTGGCCAGCCACTCTTCCATCCCCTTGATGCGGCGGGTAATGGTGCGCGGGTCGCCGTAGCCTTCGGAGAGCATCCATTTCAGCATCACTATGTTGGACTTCAGGTACTCGATGATCGGAGCCTGATCCAGCTTGATGGTGCAACCGGCGGCAGAGCGCTCGGCGCTGGCATCGGCCAGCTCGAATGCCTGCTCTACCTTCAGGGTCGGCAGACCTTCGATCTCGAGGATGCGGCCGGAGAAGATGTTCTTCTTGCCCGCTTTCTCGACGGTCAGCAGCCCCTTCTGGATGGCGGCGTAGGGGATGGCATGCACCAGATCACGCAGGGTGATGCCCGGTTGCAGCTCGCCCTTGAAGCGCACCAACACGGACTCCGGCATATCCAGCGGCATCACACCGGTGGCGGCGGCGAACGCCACCAGACCGGAACCCGCCGGGAAGGAGATGCCGATGGGGAAACGGGTGTGGGAGTCACCACCGGTACCCACGGTATCCGGCAGCAGCATGCGGTTCAACCAAGAGTGGATGACACCGTCACCCGGACGCAAGCTCACACCGCCGCGGTTCATGATGAAGTCCGGCAGGGTGTGGTGAGTCTGCACGTCGATAGGCTTGGGATAGGCCGCGGTGTGGCAGAAGGACTGCATGGTCAGGTCGGCGGAGAAGCCGAGGCAGGCCAGATCTTTCAGCTCGTCGCGGGTCATCGGGCCCGTGGTGTCCTGAGAGCCGACCGTGGTCATCTTGGGCTCGCAGTAGGTGCCCGGGCGAATGCCCTGCACGCCACACGCCTTGCCCACCATCTTCTGGGCCAGGGTGAAGCCTTTGCCGGTATCGGCCACCGGTTGCGGGCGACGGAATACGGTGGAGAACGGCAGACCCATGGCTTCGCGAGCCTTGTCAGTCAGGCCGCGACCGATGATCAGCGGGATACGGCCACCGGCGCGCACTTCGTCGATCAGCACCTCGGTTTTCAGTTCAAACTGCGCCAGCACCTGCTCGGTACCGTGCTTGCAGATCTTGCCGGCAAACGGGTAGATGTCGATCACATCGCCCATCTCCAGTTTGGAGACATCCACTTCGATGGGCAGGGCGCCGGCATCTTCCATGGTATTGAAGAAGATCGGAGCAATCTTGCCACCCAGACAGACACCGCCAGCGCGCTTGTTCGGCACAAACGGAATGTCGTCACCCATAAACCAGAGCACCGAGTTGGTGGCGGATTTACGGGAAGAGCCGGTACCGACCACGTCACCCACATAGGCCAGCGGGAAGCCTTTCTCTTTCAGGGCATCGATGGTCTTGATGGGGCCGACGGCACCATCTTTGTCGGGGGTGATGCCGGGACGGGCGTTTTTCAGCATCGCCAGGGCGTGCAGCGGAATATCGGGGCGGGACCAGGCATCCGGTGCCGGAGAGAGGTCGTCAGTGTTGGTTTCGCCAGTCACCTTGAACACGGTGACGGTGATCTTCTCGGCCAGTTCCGGGCGGGAGAGGAACCACTGCGCATCAGCCCAGGATTGCATCACCTGCTTGGCGTGGGCATTGCCCGCCTTGGCCTTCTCTTCCACGTCGTGGAAGGAGTCAAACATCAGCAGAGTGTGGGAGAGCCCCTTGGCGGCCAGAGGCGCCAGCGTGGCATGATCCAACAGATCGATCAGCGGTTGAATGTTGTAACCACCCTGCATGGTACCCAGCAGCGCAACGGCTTCTGCCGCAGTCAGTATCGGAGAGTGGGCTTCGCTCTTGGCGACGGCGGTGAGAAAACCGGCTTTGACATAGGCAGCTTCATCAACTCCGGGTGGAATGCGGGAGGACAACAGCTCTTTGAGAAAGTCTTGTTCGCCAGCGGGCGGGTTCTTGAGAAGCGTTACCAGGGCGGCGACTTGCTCTGCATCCAGAGGCTTGGCGACCACGCCCTCGGCAGCACGTTCTGCGACGTGTTTACGGTATGTTTCAAGCACGACTAATTCCTCTTTGGTCTTTTTTTGGGGTTCGCCCACGCTCGCGGCGATCGTCCTTGCAGGACACCCCGTAGGGTGCTCCCCACTATATAAGTTTTAACGACTAATTAAAATCCAAACCCTGTTTACTTATTCATCACAAAAACGTAACCAACTAACCCGCCTGATATTTTTTGAAAAATTACTGCCCACCACCAACCAGAGTTAACAAATTGGCAGCAATTTGGCATTATTCGAACGTACTGCCCAATTGCAGATAGAAGACATCATTGCCCCCCTCCGCCATGCCGTAGCCAAGGAAGATGGGGCCAAGGAAGCTCTCGACTCCCACATAGACAGAGCCAGCCGTAAACGAGCTCTCCAGGCTGATATCCTCACCCTTGTTCCAGACCCCCCCCTGCTCGATGGATCCACCCAGATAGAGCGGCACCTTGAGCGCGCCGAAGTCGTTGTCTGCCACCCTATAGATGTAACGCAAGCCGCCAAACAGGCTGTAGCGGCCACTCAGTTGGTAGCGCTGGAAACCGGATAGGCGGAACAGCCCCCCCAGATCCTGAATGTGCAGCGGCACCACCTCTTCACTGCCTGAGCCGCCCCCTTCGAGGATAAGGTTGAGACTATGGCGGTCCCAGGACCAGGGTTTGATCATCGACAAGTGATAGTTCCACCCCTCACTGCGGGAGCTCTCGGAGGGGTCCCCATCCAGATCGACGTGGGAGTAGCCCAGCTTCATATCCCACTTAACCCCTTGGTAAGGGAAGTAGAGACTATCGAGGGTATCGTGCTCGAAACGGGCATAAGGCCCCCATGCATTGGCATCCACCTCCAGGTCATTGATATTTTTCACATCGATTTTGCCAGTCTGCCCCTCCAGCCCCATCGACAAGCGGCTCCATGGCTGGCGATTCCAGCCAACAGCGACATTAGTGCTGAAGAAAGAGTATTCAGAGTCGAGATAACTGAGCTGCACTGACGAGGGGTCAGGGTCGGGGAAGAACAGCCGGCGCTGTGTCTGGTCATAGGCCAGACTGGCCTCGCCATAGAAGGTCTGGGAAGGCTCAAGCGGAGTATAGAAGTTGGTCTTGAGGTGCTTGGCGGTGCCCAGCGATGCCTCGGTCAGCCACTCGGCCCCCCAATCATTGACGTTGGTGAGGGTGTAGGACATGCCAACGTTGTAGTTGGAGGTATTCTCGAAGTCATCGGTGAAGCCAAACTGAAAGTTGAGGTAACCCGGCCCCCAGTTCTTCTCGCTGGCATCCACCACCAGCACATTCTCCCCATCGCGCTCTTCCACCTCATAGGTGATGCGATCAAACGACTCCAATGCATAGAGGCGACGAATACCCGCCTCCAGACTCTCGTTGGTCTGCACCTTGTCCGGCCGCACTTTGAGCATGGCGCGGACTGTCTCATCAGAGAGGCGCGACTTGTTGATGATCTCCACCTTGTCGATGAAGTAAGCAGGCTGACCACTGCGCTCGGCACGACGGCTCAATTTCTGGTTGCGATAGGCGGCGTACTGCTCCTTGCTGAGGGACAGCTTATCGAGCTGCAGCGCTGCCTTTTCGGCGACCGCCTCCCCCATCTTGATCCCCTCCGGCATGCGGGCGAAATCGGCGATCCCCATGCCACCAAACTCGGGGACTAGCAGAATATCCTTAGGCCCCAGCAGCGCTTTCTGTTTTTCAGTGCCCACCTGGGTCATGTAGGTGGTGAGCTGATCGATCATCGCCAGACCAGACTTGAGGGACTCCCGGGTGCGCAGCTTGGCGCTGATATCCACCGCGATCACCACATCGGCCCCCATCGCCTTGGCGACATCCACCGGCATGTTGTTGACACTGCCGCCGTCCGCCAGAATATGCCCTTCCCAATCGACGGGCTTGAGCGCCCCCGGGATGGACATGGAGGCCTGCATCGCCTTGGCGAGGCTACCGCTCCCCAGCACAAAGGGGGTGACCGTCTCCATGTCGGTCGCTACCGCCCGATAGGGGATCGGCAGGTCATCAAAACTGTGCTGCACCGGCAGATTGGAGGTCGCCCCCCGCAGCAGACTGGCCATGGATTGGCCCTGGAAGAAGCCATCCGCTAACTGCACTGCATCGCCATTGACCCCGATATCGGTACGCAGCTGATACTGTTCGTTTTGCTGCTTCTTGCGCAAAGAGAGCTCATCGCGGCCCACTTTGTCCTGATAGCCCTTGTTCCAGTCAATGGCCAGGGTAGCGCGCTCCACCTCTTCGGCGCTGAGCCCCATGGCGTACATGCCCGCCACGTAGGATCCCATGCTGGTACCCACTATGATGTCGACCGGAATACGCTTTTGCTCCAGCACCTTGAGGATGCCGATATGGGCCGATCCCTTGGCGCCGCCGCCGCTGAGCACCAGAGCAATCTTGGGACGTCCACCATCAGCGGCTTGAGCCAGCAGAGGGCTGAGCGCCACCAACACCAAAAGCAGACGGGTCCATCCCGCACCAAAGCTGCGCATCATATTTTCCATATTATTCAGGGGGTCAGTCACCAAAGATGGCTTCTACTATAAGGAGCGTGGCGGTTAGCGCAACCGCCAATCCGCATCCTGCGCGGCCAGCATGCCGGAGGGGCGAGCCGCCGCCCCTGTGAGCGCAAACGTAATCCGCAAATAAAGGGCTGCCTGCCTCATGGACGGTGCAGCGCTGCCGCTAATATGAGGGTCGTCAACCCTCCACCTTTTGAGCACGTTTATGCTGGCAACCCTCACTCTTAAACAGAAAATACTGGCTACGGTCACCCTGGCCGTGGTCGTCTCCTGCCTGCTGGTAGGCTACTTCAGTCAACGCTCGGCCCAGCAACTGATCGAAAACCGGATGTTCGAGCAGGAGCTGCCCAACCTGACCCAGCGGATCAGCAAGGAGATTGAACAGGATCTCCACGGCATCGCCCAGGCCGCCCGCCAACTGGCCACCGACCGCTTCATCCTCGACTGGGTGGATCGGGGCATGCCCAAAGAGCAGGAGCCTATTCTCATCAACCAGCTCAAGGATGTGGCCAACCAGTATGGTCTGGTGACCGCCTCTTTCGCCGATCGCCAGAGTGCCGCCTACTACAACCAGGATGGCTTCCTGCGCAACCTGACCCCAACGCAGGATGGCTGGTTCTATGACTACACCAAGAGCCAGAAGGAGATGACCCTCAGCATCTTTCGCGAGAGCAACGGCGAGGTGAAGCTGTTCGTCAACTTCCAGCAGCTCAACGGTCGCGGGCTGGCCGGCTTTGCCAAATCCCTCGACAGCATGGTGACCATGGTCGCCAACTTCCGGCTGGAAGAGAGTGGCATCGTCTTTATGGTCGATGGCAGCGGCAAGGTGAAGCTGCACCCCGAGGCTAACCGCATCGAACGCGATACCCTTGGCAGCATTGCCAGCGGTGATACCGGCAGCCTGCTGGCCAAACAACCTTTTGCCGTCATCAACGCCGAGGTGAACGGCGAGCCCATGGTACTGGCCAGTAGCTATATCCCGCTGCTCGACTGGTATCTGGTGGCCCAGGTGCCACAAGCCGAGATCTATGCCGAGCTGGATCAGACCCGCAACGAGATCCTGATGATCTCGCTGGTGATTGCGCTGGCCATGGGGCTGATGGGGATGCTGCTGGCAGGCTCGGTCAGTCGTCCGCTCAACGAGTTGGCCCGCCTGTTCAAGGAGCTGGGCAGCGGCGATGGGGATCTCACCCAACGCCTCAAGGTGGAAGGTCGTGATGAGCTGAGTCAGGTCGCCACCGGCTTCAACAACTTCGTCGCCAAGATCCACGCCTCCATCGAGCAGGTGGCAGAGAACTCCCGCCAGCTCGCCGACACCGCCAACGAGGTGGCCAACAAGGCGCAGCTGACCCAGCACAACTGTACCGCCCAGCGCGACCGCACCGTGCAGGTGGCGACCGCCATCCACGAGATGGGGGCTACGGTGAGCGAGATCGCCGGTAACGCCTCACTGGCAGCCGACGTTGCCAAACAAGCCAACGATCAGGCCGATGCGGGTGCTGTGGTGGTGGCGCAGGCACGCCACGGCATCGTCGGGCTCTCCGGCGATATTGAGCAGGTGGCAGGGGTCATAGAGTCGCTGGCGAGCCAGACCGACTCCATCGGCAGCATCCTCGAAACCATCCGCAGCATCTCGGAGCAGACCAACCTGCTGGCTCTGAACGCCGCTATCGAGGCCGCTCGCGCCGGTGAACAGGGTCGCGGCTTCGCCGTGGTAGCGGATGAGGTGCGCAATCTGGCCAACCGCTCCGCCGCTTCGACCGCCGAGATCCAGGGGATGATCAACCGCTTGCAGGAGCAGAGTGCCCGCGCCGTCAGTGCCATGGCACAAGGGCGCAACCAGAGTCTCGAAGTGGTGAGTCAGGCCGATGCAGCCAACGCTGCCCTCGGCCAGATCACCGCCCACATCACCCAGATCAACGACATGAATATCCAGGTCGCCACCGCCACCGAGGAGCAGTCCAGCGTGGTCGGCGAGATCAACCGCAATGTGGAGGATATCAACCAGCTCACCATGGAGACCGCCGATATCGCCCACCAGCTGACCGAGTCCAGCCGCAGCCTGCAGCAGCTCTCCGGCCAGCTGGACAAGCTGGTTGGCAACTTCCGGCTCTGACCCACACCCTGACCTGAACCATCAACAACAGAGAGCGCCGCGGCGCTCTCTGTTGTTTCTCGTGGTTGCTCCTTCGGTATAACCGTCAGCGCTTGCTATCCCGCTTGCGCTGATACATCAGCTCATCGGCGCGGGTGAGCAGCTCGGCCAGCGATACACAACTGCGCCCGTCATAGCTGACGATCCCGGTACTGCAGGCAAGCGCATAACCGCAACCACTGTGCCGATTATGCTCGGCCAAGATAGCGTTGAAACGCTCATAAGCCAGCTGCGCCTGCGCCTCCACCACATTGGGCAGCAGGACGGCGAACTCATCGCCTCCCATGCGGGCAAACACATCGGCGCCACGAAAAGCCTGTTTGAGCAGAGTGGCAAAGACGATCAGGGCCCGATCCCCTTCCGCATGTCCCCAGCGATCATTGATCCCCTTGAAACCATTGAGATCCAGATAGAGCAACGCCAGTGGCATCTGCAAGCGACTGGCCAGCGAGAGACTCTTCTCTGCCAGCATCACGAACCCGCGCCGATTGGAGATCCGGGTCAACTCATCAATGGTGGCCAGTTGTACCGCTTCGAGCTCCCGCACCACCATCGCCGCCAGATCCTTGAGCAGCCCCACATCTTCGTCACTCAAGACTCGTGGCACCGTATCGATGATACAGAGCGTCCCCAGCTTACAACCGTTGGCGATCTGCAGTGGCTGTCCGGCATAGAAGCGGATGCAAGGCCCGCCCACTACCAGCGGATTGTCGGCAAAACGGGGATCCAGCGAGGCATCGGGTACGATGAAGGTCTCATTACCCATGATGGCGTGGCCGCAGAATGAAATATCCCGCGCAGTCTCGCTGACCTCCAGCCCGATACAGGATTTAAACCACTGGCGATCTTCATCCACCAGACTCACCAGCGCGATCGGGACATCAAACACCCGTCGGGCCATGCGGGTCAGCCGGTCAAACCGCTCCTCGGCCTCGGAATCAAGCAAAGAGAGCCGCCGCAGAGTGTCCAGTCGCAATGCCTCATCGGGTGGAATAGGTGCCTCTAGCATTGGATATCTCTCGTCCGTGATAAAACCTATCTTTAGCATATTTGGCTTTAGAAAAGTCGGTGTGCAGCGGAGAAAACAAAAAGCCGCTCGATTGAGCGGCTTTTTCAGGCTAGCGGGGGAAGAAAATTACTTTTTCTTCTTGGCTTTGGCGTTCGGCAGGTCGGTGATGGAGCCTTCGAACACTTCGGCAGCCAGACCCACTGACTCGTGCAGAGTCGGGTGAGCGTGGATGGTCAGCGCGATATCTTCGGCGTCAGCACCCATCTCGATGGCCAGACCGATTTCACCCAGCAGTTCACCGCCGTTGGTACCGACGATGGCACCACCGATGACGCGGCCGCTCTCCTTGTCGAAGATCAGCTTGGTCATGCCGTCGGAGCAATCAGACGCAATGGCGCGACCAGACGCGGCCCACGGGAAGGTGGCCACTTCGAAATTCAGCCCTTGTTGCTTGGCTTCCTTCTCGGTCACACCGACCCACGCCATCTCTGGCTCGGTATAGGCGATGGACGGGATCACTTTCGGGTCGAAGTAGTGCTTCTTGCCGGCGATAACTTCGGCGGCAACGTGGCCTTCGTGAACACCCTTGTGGGCCAGCATCGGCTGACCAACGATGTCACCGATGGCGTGGATGTGCGCCACGTTGGTACGCAGCTGCTTGTCCACCTCGATGAAACCGCGCTCGGTCACGGTCACACCGGCCTTCTCGGCATCCATCAGCTTGCCGTTCGGTACACGGCCTACGGCAACCAGCACGTTGTCGTAACGTACCGGCTCGGCAGGGGCATGCTTGCCTTCGTAAGATACGTACAGGCCATCTTCACGGGCTTCAACTGCGGTGACCTTGGTCTCCAGCATGATGTTGAATTTCTTGGCCACGCGCTTGGTGTAGATCTTGACGATGTCTTTGTCGGCAGCCGGTACCAGCTGGTCAGCAAATTCCACTACGTCGATCTCGGAACCCAGCGAGGAGTAAACGGTACCCATCTCCAGACCTATGATGCCACCACCGATAACCAGCAGTTTACCGGGTACGGTTGTCAGCTCCAGCGCATCGGTAGAATCCCATACGCGGGGGTCATCATGGGGGATGAACGGCAACTTCACCGGACGGGAACCGGCGGCGATGATGGCGTTGTCGAAGGTGACAGTGGTCTTGCCATCTTCCCCGGTGACTTCAAGGGTATTCGGGCCGGTAAATTTACCAAAGCCGTTAACAACCTGAACTTTACGCATCTTGGCCATGCCAGCCAGACCGCCGGTCAGCTGGTTGATGACTTTTTCTTTCCACAGACGGACTTTGTCGATGTCGGTTTGCGGGGCACCGAAGATGATACCGTGTTCGGCCAGCGCCTTGGCCTCTTCAATCACTTTGGCAACGTGCAACAGCGCCTTGGAGGGAATACAACCCACGTTCAGGCAGACGCCACCCAGGGTGGAGTAACGCTCGACGATAACAGTATCCAGACCCAGGTCAGCCGCGCGGAAAGCAGCGGAATAACCGGCAGGGCCAGCACCCAGTACTACGACCTGAGTTTTGATTTCTTTACTCATCATGACCTCTTTGTCGTTCTTATATCCCCGGACGGCGCAGTCTCAAGCCTACTTTTTACTTAAACAAGAGGGCGGCTGCGGCCGTGAAAAAACGGGGCAAGTTTACAATCCTGTTAATGAAATGAGAAGTAAAAAGGGCAGGCTCTGGGCCCGCCCTCTCACTTACAGGACCAGTCGACGAATGTCGGACAGCACGCCGTTCATGGTGGTGATGAAGCGAGCACCATCGGCACCATCGATCACGCGGTGGTCGTAGCTCAGAGCCAGCGGCAGCATCAGGCGCGGCGCGAACTCTTTACCGTTCCACTTCGGCTTCATCTCGGACTTGGAGACACCGAGGATAGCCACTTCCGGCGCGTTGACGATCGGGGTAAAGCTGGTACCGCCGATGCCACCCAGGCTGGAGATGGTGAAGCAACCGCCCTGCATGTCGGCAGCGGTCAGCTTGCCGGCACGGGCCTTCTTGGAGATCTCGGCCAGATCGCGCGACAGCTCCATGATGCCCTTCTTGTTAACATCGCGCACCACCGGAACCACCAGACCGTTGGGGGTATCCACCGCCACACCGATGTGGATGTACTTCTTCATGATAATCCGGCTGCCATCTTCAGACAGGGAGCTGCAAAAACGCGGGTGCGCTTCCAGCGCCTTGGCGGCGGCTTTCAGGATGAACACCAGCGGGGTGATCTTCACGTCCGACTTCTGCTTCTCGAGCATCAGGTTCTGCTCTTTGCGGAACGCTTCCAGCTCGGTGGTATCAGCTTCGTCGAACTGGGTGACATGAGGGATCATGGCCCAGTTGCGGTGCAAGGCAGGACCAGAGATCTTCTGGATCCGGGTCAGTTCGACCTCTTCCACTTCACCGAACTTGCTGAAATCGACCTTCGGCCACGGCAGAACGCTCATGCCGTTGCCAGTGCCTGTGCCAGCAGCAGGAGCAGATTCGGCGCGCTTGATGGCATCCTTCACATAGGCTTGCACGTCTTCTTTGACGATGCGGCCTTTGCGACCTGAACCTTTAACCTTGGCCAGATTGACACCGAACTCACGGGCCAGACGACGTACCGCCGGAGAGGCATGCACGTAAGCATCGTTGGCAACGAAATCGGTAGCGGCAGCAGCTTGGGCAACCGGTGCCGGAGCAGCGGCAACTGGTGCAGCAGCGACCGGAGCGGCAGCTTGTGCCACCGGGGCGGCGGCAGGAGCAGCGCCAGCCACTTCGAAGACCATGATCAGGGAACCGGTGGAGACTTTGTCACCCGCCTTCACCTTGATCTCTTTAATGACACCGGCGAACGGCGCAGGCACTTCCATGGAGGCCTTGTCACCTTCAACCGCGATCAGGGACTGGTCAGCTTCAACCTTGTCACCCACGGCAACCATGATCTCGGTGACTTCCACTTCGTCGCCACCGATATCCGGTACGTTGACCTCTTTGGCAGCGGCGGCAACCGGGGCAGCAGCCACGGGAGCGGCGGCTTGAGCCGGAGCAGCAACGGCAGCAGGCGCAGCGCCAGCCACTTCAAACACCATTACCAGGGAACCGGTAGAGACCTTGGCGCCAGTGGCAACCTTGATCTCGACCACGCGACCAGCGAACGGTGCAGGCACTTCCATGGAGGCCTTGTCACCTTCCACAGCAATGATGGACTGGTCAGCTTCAACCATGTCGCCCACGGCAATCATGATCTCGGTCACTTCGACTTCGTCATCACCGATGTCCGGTACGTGTACATCTTTGCGCACGGCGGCGGCAGGAGCGGCGGCCGGTGCAGCAGCAACCGGGGCGGCAACTGCAGCAGGAGCGGCAGCCGCGCCCTCTGCTTCGAAGATCATGATCTGGGAACCGGTGGCAACCTTGTCGCCCACCTTGATCAGGATCTCTTTGACGATACCGGCGGCAGGGGCCGGGACTTCCATGGAGGCTTTATCACCTTCCACAGCGATCAGGGACTGGTCGAGCTCGACCTTATCGCCCACGGCCACCATGATCTCGGTCACTTCCACTTCATCGGCGCCGATATCCGGCACCATAATCTGTTTGGACATTGTGCTTTATCCTCTTGCGTGCATCCGCGTGACTGGCTGACCGCCCTCACGCGTATCGCGCGTTAACCGTTTACTGTAAACCTAGATAGTGTCGCGCCGCAGTGCGGCGCGACACTTGATCCTCTTACGCGTACAGCGGGTTGACCTTGTCGGCATCGATGCCGTACTTGGTGATGGCATCAGCCACAACCTGCTTGTCGATCTCGCCGCGCTTGGCCAGTTCGGTCAGGGCAGCAACCACCACGTAGAATTCGTTCACTTCGAAGTGACGACGCAGGTTGGCGCGGCTGTCGGAACGGCCGTAACCGTCGGTACCCAACACACGGTAGTGCTCGGTCGGTACGAAGGCGCGAACCTGATCGGCGAAGGACTTCATGTAGTCGGTCGCAGCGATGGTGGCTTCGGAACCCAGTACGGTAGCGATGTACGGTACGCGAGCCTCGGCGGTCGGGTGCAGCATGTTCCAGCGATCCACGTCCTGACCGTCACGGGCCAGTTCGTTGAAGGAGGTGACGCTGAACACGTCGGAACCCACGCCGTACTCGCTCGCCAGGATCTGGGCGGCGGTGCGCACATGACCCAGGATGGAACCACAACCCAGCAGTTGAACCTTGCCCTTGCTGCCAGCAACGGTTTCCAGCTTGTAGATACCCTTGCGAATACCCTCTTCCGCGCCTTGCGGCATGGCTGGCATCGCATAGTTCTCGTTCAGGGTGGTGATGTAGTAGAAGACGTTCTCCGGCTTCTCACCGTACATGCGGCGCAGGCCGTCTTGTACGATCACCGCCACTTCATAGGCGTAGGACGGATCGTAGGAGACGCAGTTCGGGATGGTGTTGGCCAGGATGTGGCTGTGACCATCTTCGTGCTGCAGACCTTCGCCGTTGAGGGTGGTACGACCGGAGGTCGCGCCCAGCAGGAAGCCACGGGCTTGCTGGTCACCGGCTGCCCACGCCATATCGCCGACACGCTGGAAGCCGAACATGGAGTAGTAGATGTAGAACGGGATCATCGGGCAGTCGTTGGTGCTGTAAGAGGTCGCAGCAGCCAGCCAGGAGGACATGGCGCCCAGCTCGTTGATACCGTCTTGCAGAACCTGACCCTGCTTGTCTTCCTTGTAGTAGGAGACGATGTCACGGTCTTGCGGGGTGTACTGCTGACCGTGCGGGCTGTAGATACCGATCTGGCGGAACAGACCTTCCATACCAAAGGTACGGGCTTCGTCAGCCAGGATCGGTACGATGCGCTTGCCGATGGACTTGTCTTTCAGCATCACGTTCAGGGAACGCACGAACGCCATGGTGGTGGAAATTTCGCGCGCCTGCTCACCCAGCAGCGGGCCGAAGGTTTCCAGCGCCGGGATTTCCAGCTTGGTGGTGCTCTCCTGCAGACGGGTCGGCACATAGCCTTTCAGGGCGGTGCGACGGTCGTGCAGGTATTTGTGCTCGGCAGAACCGGCTTCGATCTTCAGGTAAGGCAGATCGGCCAGCTGCTCGTCGGCCACCGGCAGGTTGAAGCGGTCACGCAGGTGACGCACGGAGTCCAGCTCCATCTTCTTGACCTGGTGAGCGATGTTCTTGCCTTCAGCCGCTTCACCCATGCCATAACCCTTGATGGTCTTGGCCAGAATAACGGTCGGCTTGCCCTTGGTCTGGGTCGCCTTGTTGAACGCGGCGAACAGTTTGCGAGGATCGTGACCACCGCGGTTCAGGGTAAAGATCTCCTCGTCGGTCATGTCTTTGACCAGCGCGGCAGTTTCCGGGTAACGGTTGAAGAAGTTCTCGCGGATGTAGCCACCGTCGCGGGACTTCATGGTCTGGTAGTCACCGTCCACTGTTTCGTTCATCAGCTGGATCAGCTTGCCGGAAGTATCTTTCTTCAGCAGCTCATCCCACTTGCGACCCCAGATGACCTTGGTGACATCCCAACCGGCGCCAGCAAACAGGCCTTCCAGCTCGTTGATCACCTTGCCGTTACCGACCACAGGACCATCCAGACGCTGCAGGTTGCAGTTGACCACGAATACCAGGTTGTCGAGCTTTTCACGCACGGCAACGGTCAGGGCACCCTTGGCTTCCGGCTCGTCCATCTCGCCGTCACCCAGGAAGGCGTAAACGGTCTGCTCGGAGCAATCCTTGAGACCACGGTCGGTCAGGTACTTCAGGAAACGCGCCTGATAGATGGCGGCGATAGGACCCAGACCCATAGAAACGGTCGGGAACTGCCAGAAGTCCGGCATCAGTTTCGGGTGCGGATAGGAAGGGATACCCTTGCCATCCACTTCCTGACGGAAGTTGTCCAGCTGTTCTGCGGTCAGACGACCTTCTGCAAAGGCGCGGGCATAGATGCCCGGGGAGATGTGACCCTGGAAGTAGACCAGGTCACCACCATCCTTCTCGCTGCGAGCGCGGAAGAAGTGGTTGAAGCAGACATCATAGATGGTCGCAGAAGAGGCGAAGGAAGACATGTGACCACCGAGGTCCAGATCTTTCTTGGAAGCGCGCAGCACGATCATCATGGCGTTCCAGCGGATGATGGCGCGAATGCGGCGTTCCATCTCCAGGTCGCCCGGGTAGTCCGGCTCATCGCTGGACGGGATGGTGTTGATGTAATCGCGATTTGCCTTGGCAGCCACGTCCACACCGCTTGCGCGGGCTTTCTCAGCAAGCTGTTCAAGAATGAACTGAGCGCGTTGCGGACCCTCTTCACGCAGCAAGGATTCCAGAGAGGCAAGCCACTCCAGCGTTTCTATCGGGTCCACATCGTTCTTCAGGATATCAGACATGGCTGGTTCCTATTTTGTTGTGATTGCACGGCATTGCGCGGCGAAGGGCGCAAACATTCGACAATAAAGCCTTGTGGGATTAGTTTTCCTGCTGACGGATCCGACGCATGGATCGCTGGATCCGGGTCTCTTCCCTCTGCATATCCAACAAGGTGTCCTCGATAAAGGCCAGATGCTCATGACAAGCAGTTCTGGCCCGCTCCGGAGCCCCCGAAAGAATAGCCTCGATCAGATTCGCACGATGGCGACGGATCTTGGCTACCACTCCCGGGCGGCGATTCAAAATTTCGTTATTTTGCAGAATGTTCTGCTCAAGCATCGGGCCCATCGCCCGCAGCAGGTGCAGCAGCACCACGTTGTGGGACGCCTCCGCCACCGCCAGATAAAACTGGGTAACGGCAGCCGACTCGGCCACCAGCGAGCCCAGCTGGCCCGCCTCTTCAATGGTGATTTGCACCTGACGAATGCGCTCGAAATCAGACTCGGTCCCGCGCAACGCCGCATAGTAGGCACAGATGCCTTCCAGCGCGTGACGAAACTCCAGCAGGTCATACTGGGCTTCCGGGTGAGTACTGAGCAGTTCAAACAGCGGATCAGCGATCCCCTTGTTCAAGGCATTCTGCACATAAGTGCCGCCGCCCTGACGGCGATAAAGCAACCCGCGCGCTTCCAGCCGCTGAATGGCTTCGCGCAGGGAGGGGCGCGATACCTGAAACTGGATGGCGAGTTCCCGCTCGGGCAGCAATTTCTGCCCGGACTGCAGACTGCCTTCCAGAATCATCTGTTCCAGCTCGGCGACAATGGCGTCGGCCAACTTGGGTTGCGTAATCTTGCGATAGGGCATGAGGCTACTTTGTTAAATTGGTATTACCAATTTCATGGATGGGGCGAAAATTAGCAGAGGCCTTTTGAAAAGTCCACTCAAAAGATGATCTGAATCAAGAACCAACCCCACCACTTAAGGGGTAAAACGGGGTAAACATGATTTAGCTCATAGAAATTGGTCTGACCAATAATTTTGATGGCGCTCACAGATAACATTTGAGCAACTGGCGGTGGCAATGGCCTGCCAGATCGGCAAGCCATTGATTTTAAAATCTAAACTAAATTTTATTATTTACTTTCAAGGTTGAGTAACTGGTGCAGATGATCCCACTGGAAACTGGCACCAGGATCCGTTTTGCGCCCCGGCGCTATGTCGCAATGACCGACAATTTTTTCGTGGGTGATGGCCGGATAACGGCCTGAGATGGCTCGGGTGAGCCCTGCCAGTGCCCGATACTGGGCCTTGGTATAGGGGGTCTCGTCGGTTCCTTCCAGCTCGATGCCGATGGAGAAGTCGTTGCACGCCTCCCGCCCCTGCCAGCTCGATGCCCCCGCATGCCAGGCGCGCGCGCCAAATGGCACATACTGCACCAGCTCACCATCACGACGGATCAGACAGTGGGCCGAGACCCGCAACTGATGGATAGCGGCAAAATAGGGGTGAGCGTCAGGGTCGAGCCGCCCCATAAAGAGATCGTCGATAAAGGGGCCGCCAAACTCCCCCGGTGGCAGGCTGATGCCATGCACCACCAGCAGGGAGATATCGTCCGGCGCGGCCCGTTCGTTGTGATGGGGAGAGGGCACCCGGCGCGCCTGCAGGCACCAGCCTGCGGCATCGATAGCAAAGTGAGGTTGCAAAGCGAGTTGAGTCATCGGCTACTCGATATGGCTGACAAATGGCGAAAAGAGGAAGATACGTGATAGGCAAGCCTGCACCAACTTGCTGAATCAACGGGAAATTGTATGTTAGGCTGAGTCATCTTCCGCTCGATATGGATGGGCTATGCAGCAAACGGCGCGCTGGTTGTGGTTACTGGCCTGGCTCTCTTTGATGGGCTTGCTGACCCTCTACTTCCACTCCCGCTCGCAACCGAGCGTTACCGCCAGCGGCGAGCTGCTGCTGCGGGCCGATCAGAGCGGCCACTATCGTCTGGAGGGTGCCATCAACGGCCAGCCGGTGCAACTGCTGCTCGATACCGGCGCCACCCGCGTCACCATCCCGCAGCAGGTTGCCGAGCGGCTCGGCCTGACCGCCCTGGGCAGCAGCCAGGTCAACACCGCAGCGGGGCAGATCCGCGTTGGTAACGGCACCATCGAAACGCTGGCGATGGGGCCATTGACCTTGTACGATCTGGCCATCTTTATCAATCCGGCGGCAGACGGTGACGAAGTGCTGGTTGGCATGAACGCCCTCGGTCGGCTGGAGCTGGTTCAAAAGGAGCGGCAGTTGCTGCTCAGACCCTTGCAGGAATAAGGCATGTTTCAACAGGATGTCAGCCGCGCCGTGCGCGCCGCACTACTCGAAGATCTGGGCGATGCCCTCACTACGCTGGACCAACCGGACGCCAGCGCCGATATCACCGCCCAGTTGATCCCGGCCGACCGCATGGCCAGCGCCCGGATCATCACCCGCGAAGCCGGAGTGTTCTGCGGCCAACCCTGGGTGGATGAAGTCTTTTTGCAACTCAATGCCCAGTTCGGTGGCGACGTTCTGGTCGAGTGGCAAGTGCAAGATGGCGAGCGGCTCACCCCCAATCAGGAGTTGTTCCGCCTGCACGGCCCTGCCCGCCTGCTGCTGACCGGCGAACGCACCGCGCTGAACTTTGTCCAGACCCTCTCCGGTGTCGCTACCCTTACCGCCCGCTATGTAGCAGAGCTGGAGGGCACCGACTGCCGCCTGCTCGACACCCGCAAGACCTTGCCGGGGCTGCGTACCGCCCAGAAGTACGCGGTCACCTGTGGCGGCGGCAAAAATCACCGCATCGGCCTCTATGACGCCTACCTCATCAAAGAGAACCATATCCTCGCCTGCGGCGGCATTGCCGAGGCGATTGGCGAAGCGCGCCGCCTCAATCCGGGCAAACCGGTCGAGGTGGAGGTTGAATCACTGGCCGAGCTGGAGCAGGCGCTGGCGCTGGCGGCCCACGCCGATATCGTGATGCTCGACAACTTCGATGTGGCCATGATGGGCGAGGCAGTAGCCATCAATCAGAGGCGCGCCAAGCTGGAAGTCTCCGGCAATGTCACCCTGGATACTCTGGCCGAGTTTGCCGCCACCGGGGTCGATTTTATCTCGGTAGGGGCGCTGACCAAGCATCTGCGGGCGCTCGATCTCTCCATGCGCTTTATCCAGCAGTAAGGCGAACCAGCGGAACTGAGCAAATACTCGACCTAACCGGATAAACAACTTGCAAAAGGCGCCATAGGCGCCTTTTCTTTATGCAGGATCCCGCAGCAAAGGAGTGTGATGATGGGCCTTCCCCAACCGCTAAAAAAGAGTCGATAGAAGCCGCTTATTTTATGATTTATATCATATTTTTGGTAAATGATAGAAAAGTGGTTAACAAAGAGCGCGATCTCTGTTGCCACCCTTGATAGCTCGGATAAGATACTGACGTGCGGACGATTTTCTACCGGCACTTCCCAGGAACCAAGGATAAAAGGATATTTTCCATGAACAGCGAAATGAAGAAACAATCGGGTTTTACCCTTATTGAACTGATGATCGTGGTCGCGATCGTGGCCATTTTGGCGGCGGTAGCGCTGCCGGCGTATCAGAACTACACCAAAAAAGCCAAGATGACCGAAGTTGCAGCAGCGACCGGTACTTACAAAACTGCAATCGAAGTATGCTTTCAAACTAAAGGCATTGGTTGCACTCTCGCCAATATTATTAGCGGAGCTGTCACTAAAGGAAATGTAACCACTTCTGTTTCTTATACCGGCTCTGACACCGCCTATGGCATTTGGACTATTAGCTC
The DNA here is from genome assembly GCF_000820145.1 of Aeromonas sobria. Classification (GTDB taxonomy): domain Bacteria; phylum Pseudomonadota; class Gammaproteobacteria; order Enterobacterales; family Aeromonadaceae; genus Aeromonas; species Aeromonas sobria. Next base: position 48,123 of record NZ_CDBW01000013.1, read on the forward strand.
TTATCCAACAGCAGACACCAACCTCCCGCCTCTCAAAGGCACTGCAACTGGCGATGTCTATAGACTCACTAGCTCGACCGAAGCTGATGGCGCGGCTCTAACTTGGGTCGGTAGTTGCCCAACCGCTACAACTGCTGATTTCTGCCCAGCAAACTAATGACCTCTAGCCCTAATAGCGGCCTGGCGTTAAGCCTGGCCGCCTCTTCTCTGATCAGTGAAGAGGACTCCCAGCGCTATCTGAGCCAGGCCAAGGCCCAGCGCAAGCCCTTTGTGACATTTCTGATAGAGAATGACATCCTCGACAGCAAGGCGCTGGCCGATTTTTGCGAGCTGGAGTATGGGGTACCTCTGCTGGATCTTGCTGCCTTCGATTTGGCCGAGATCCCGCAGAAGTACCTCAATCAGAAGCTGATTGAGAAACATCACGTTCTGCCCATCTACACCCAGGGCCACACTCTCTATATCGCCATGTCGGACCCGACCAATGTCTCGGCGTTGGAAGACTTTGGTTTCAGCTTCGGCCTGCATACCGAGGCGCTGCTGGTGGAGGAGAACAAGCTCACCATCGCCATCGGCAAGTTGCTGGAGAGCGAAAACGATGCCCTCGGCATGGAAGAGATCGACGAATCCGAGATCTCCGAACTTGAAGTCTCCGACGAGAGCAGCCGGCTCGATGAGAGCGTCAATACCGCCGATGACGACGCCCCCATCGTCAAGTACATCAACAAGATCCTGATGGATGCCATCAAGCGCGGCGCCTCTGACCTCCACTTCGAGCCCTACGAGTTCAAATATCGGGTGCGCTTTCGCATCGATGGCATTCTCCATGAAATCGCCACTCCGCCGGTCAACCTCTCCAATCGCTTCTCCGCCCGACTCAAGGTAATGGCGCGGCTCGATATCGCCGAGCGGCGCTTGCCGCAAGATGGCCGCATCAAGTTGAAGCTGTCGCGCAACAAGTCGATGGATATGCGGGTCAACACCCTGCCCACCATGTGGGGGGAGAAGATCGTTATCCGACTGCTCGACTCCTCGGCGGCGCGCCTCAATATCGAGCAGCTCGGCTTTGACGACCGGCAGAAAGCGCAATACCTGCGGGCGCTGGCCAAGCCGCAGGGGATGATCCTGGTGACTGGCCCCACCGGCTCGGGCAAAACCGTCTCGCTCTATACCGGCCTCAATATTCTCAACACCACAGAGGTGAACATCTCCACCGCCGAAGATCCGGTGGAGATCAACCTGCCCGGAGTCAATCAGGTGCAGGTCAACCCCAAGGCGGGGCTCACCTTCGCCAGCGCCCTGCGATCCTTCTTGCGGCAAGACCCGGACGTAGTGATGGTGGGGGAGATCCGCGATCTCGAAACCGCCGAAATCGCCATCAAGGCGGCGCAAACCGGCCACCTGGTGCTCTCCACCCTGCACACAAACTCCGCCGCCGAGACCCTGACCCGGATGATGAACATGGGGGTACCCGCCTTTAACATCGCATCCTCGGTGACCCTGATCATGGCCCAGCGGCTAGCCCGCAAACTGTGCGATCACTGCAAAGCGCCAGAAGTGGTGCCGGAAGCCGAACTGCTGGAGCTGGGTTTTACCCCACAGCAACTGGCAGCTGGCTTGCGACTGTTTAAGCCGGTGGGCTGCAAAGAGTGCTCGGCGGGCTACAAGGGGCGGGTCGGTATCTACGAAATCATGCTGATGTCAGAGAACATCGCCAAACTGATCATGCAAGGGGCCAACTCGCTGCAGATCGCCGCCATTGCCCAGAAAGAGGGGATGCGCACCCTGCGGATCTCCGGCCTGGAGAAGGCCCGGCTCGGCGTCACCAGCCTGGCTGAAATCAACCGGGTGACCACCAACTAGATCGCGTGACGAAGCGTTTCATCAGTTTAGTTGGCAAAGGGTATCGGTCGTTCACGAATACGGAACGGATGATAGCCACGGCAACAGAGTAATCAGACATTCAAGTTACTGGGCTGGCGCCAAGAAGGTACCACCCACCCTATCAGTACCCCGCAGGCATCAAGCCTGCCGGGCACCTTGACCTAGTTGGTGATGCGCAGAGCCCGGCTCTGACAACCAACCCCATTGCAGGATGCAGTCATGGCTACGCTAGCAAAAAAGAACAATGCGCCCAAAAAAGTCTTCGCCTTCCGCTGGCACGGGGTCAATCGCAAAGGACAAAAAGTGTCCGGCGAACTGCAGGCTGACAGCATCAGTACCGTCAAGGCCGAGCTTCGCAAGCAAGGGGTCAACGTCACCAAGGTCGCCAAGAAATCCCAGGGACTCTTCTCCAAGGGCGGCGCCAAGATCAAGCCGATGGATATCGCCATCGTGTCACGCCAGATCACCACCATGCTCTCTGCCGGGGTGCCGCTGGTCCAGAGCCTGCAGATCATCGCCCGCAGCCATGAAAAAGCGGCAATGCGCGAGCTGATGGGGCAAATTGCCTCGGATGTCGAGACTGGCACCCCCATGTCAGAGGCGCTGCGCCGCCATCCCCGCCACTTTGACGAACTTTATTGCGATCTGGTGGAAGCCGGTGAGCAATCCGGTGCGCTGGAGACCATCTACGACCGTATCGCGACCTACCGGGAAAAATCAGAGGCGCTCAAGTCGAAGATCAAGAAGGCGATGTTTTACCCTGCCATGGTCATGCTGGTGGCCATTGTGGTGACCTCGATCCTGCTGTTGTTCGTGATCCCCCAGTTCGAGGATATCTTCAAGAGCTTTGGTGCCGAGTTACCGGCCTTCACCCAGTTTGTCATCGGCATCTCCCGCTTTATGCAGAACTGGTGGTACCTGATTTTTGGCGGTGTGGGGCTGGGGATCTTCCTCTATGTGCGCGCCTGGCGAGCCTCGCAAACGGTAAAAGACAACACCGACAAGTTTGTACTGACTATTCCGGTGGTCGGAATGATCCTGCACAAAGCGGCGATGGCGCGCTTTGCCCGCACCCTATCCACCACCTTCTCAGCGGGTATCCCGCTGGTAGATGCGCTGATTTCGGCAGCTGGCGCCTCCGGCAACTATGTCTATCGCACCGCCGTGCTGGCCATTCGCAACGAGGTAGTAGCAGGGATGCAGATTAACGTGGCAATGCGCACGGTCGATCTCTTCCCGGACATGGTGATCCAGATGGTGATGATCGGTGAGGAGTCCGGCGCCATCGATGATATGCTCTCCAAGGTCGCCACCATCTTCGAACAGGAGGTGGATGATCTGGTCGATGGCCTCACCAGCCTGCTCGAACCCCTAATCATGGTGGTGCTCGGGGTGCTGGTTGGTGGCATGGTGGTCGCCATGTACCTACCCATCTTCAAGCTCGGTGATGTCATTGGCTAAGGATGCGCGATAGACCCCACGTGCCGAGCCCAGCCATTGCAACGCTCGATTGCTCTGCGCTAACCAGGCCGGTTCACACTGGCGATCCAGCCGGTCTGCTTTAACAGACCTTTTTTCACCCTTTGTTAGTAACGGTTGTTCTTATGCCTCTATTTATCGAGCTGGCTCACGGCTTGCCCTGGCTCTACCTCTCTCTGGTTTTTCTCTTCTCCCTGATGATCGGCAGCTTTCTCAACGTGGTGATCCACCGCTTGCCGATCATGCTGGAGCGGGAGTGGCAGGCGGAATATCGCGGCTACTTCGCTCCCGATGAGGAGGCCGCTTCAGCAGAGCGTTACAACCTGATGGTGCCGCGCTCCGCCTGCCCTCACTGTGGCCATGCTATTACTGCGCTGGAGAATATCCCGCTGCTAAGCTGGCTCTGGCTCAAGGGGAGCTGCCGTGGCTGCCAAGCCCCGATCTCGGCCCGTTATCCGCTGGTGGAGCTGTTGACCGCCCTGCTCTCGGTTGCCGTTGCCATGGTGATTACCCCTGGTTGGGGCACGCTGGCAGCCCTGCTGTTGACCTGGATGCTGGTAGCCCTCACCTTTATCGATCTCGACAAGATGCTGCTGCCCGACCAGCTCACCCTGCCGCTGCTGTGGGGTGGCCTGCTATTCAACCTGCTGGATGGTTTTGTGCCACTAGGGGATGCAGTGATCGGTACCATGGCCGGGTATCTGGTGCTCTGGAGCCTCTACTGGGCCTTCAAACTGCTCACCGGCAAGGAGGGGATGGGTTATGGCGACTTCAAGCTGCTGGCAGCCCTGGGCGCCTGGCTGGGCTGGCAGGCGCTGCCTATTATTCTGCTGCTCTCATCCTTGGTCGGCGCCATTATCGGCATCGCCCTGATCGCCTTGCACAAGCACCATCAGGGCAAACCGATCCCCTTCGGCCCCTACCTCGCCATCGCGGGCTGGATCGCTCTGCTGTGGGGCGATACCATCACCCGCTGGTATCTTCAGATGGTGCTCTAACCCATGTATGTAGTCGCAATTACCGGTGGCATTGGCAGCGGCAAGACCACCATCGCCAACCAGTTTGCCGAACTGGGCATCGAGGTAGTGGATGCCGATGTGATCGCCCGCGAGGTAGTGGCACCGGGTAGCCCGGCGCTGGCGGCCATCGCTGAGCATTTTGGCGCTGACCTCATAGATCCGGCCGGTCAGCTCGATCGTCGCCGCCTGCGCGAACAGATCTTTGCCGATCCACAGGCCAAGGGGTGGCTCAATGCCCTGCTCCACCCGCTCATTCGCAATGAAATGCTGCGCCAGTGCGCCGTCGCCCGCCCACCTTACTGCCTGCTGGTGGTGCCACTGCTGGTAGAGAACCAGCTCACCACACTGGCCAACCGGGTGCTGGTGATCGATGTGGACGAAGCGACCCAGATTGAGCGTACCTGCCGCCGGGATGGGGTGTCAGCCGAACAGGCCCGTTTGATTATCGCGGCCCAGGCGAGCCGGTCGGAGCGTCTCGCTGCGGCAGATGATGTCATCGAAAACCACAATGGCGGCGAAATGGCGATTAAAACGCGGATTTTGGCGCTGCACGAAACATATCTGGCATTTGCCTCTCAACAAGCCCACCAACTGTGAGTACACTAGGCCGGTTTATGGCTGGCCAGGATTAGGCATGATTTACGATTTTCCTCTCAATGAAAAAAGCCGGACCTATCTTCGTCTGGAGTCTCTGTTTTCCCAGATCCGCGACAATCTGGAGAGCGACCAGCCTTGGGCACATATCGCCTTCTTCAAAGGGTTGTTTGACCTGCAAGAGTTGCTGGAGCGGGGTGACCTGCGCGCCGATCTTATCAAGGATCTGGAGCGACTCAGTCAGCGCCTGAGCCACTGGGCCAGCTTGCCTGACGTCGATCTGGAGCAGATCAAGCAGATGCAGCAAGAGAGCAGCCAGCTCTCCCGCAATCTGCTCAAGTCCCCTCGCCCCGGCGCACGACTGAAAGAAGATCGCCAGCTTGCGGCGATCCGCCAGCGTTTCTCTATTCCCGGCGGCCTGTGTGCCTTCGATGTACCGCAACTGCACCACTGGCTCGGTACCCCGGCTATTACCCGTCACCAGCAGATGCAAAGCTGGCTTGCCGACATCAACTTGTTGATGAATTCCATTACCCTGCTACTGGGGCTGTGGCGCGATTCAGGCGCCTTCAGCGAGCAGGTTGCCAGCAACGGCTTCTTCCAGGATACCGCCGAGAGCGCCGAGCTGATCCGCATCAAGCTGCCAGCCAATCTCTCTTGCTACCCGACCCTGAGCGGCCATAAAAATCGCTTTGCCTTGCGGTTTTTGTCCACCTCGGAACAGCTGGTTGGTGATGTGCCGTTCCAGCTCGCTTGCTGTTAAGGAGACATCCAGATGGTCACCAAGGTTAAGTGTCCGACTTGCCAAACTGAACTGGAATGGGGTCCGCAGAGCCCGTTTCGCCCCTTCTGCAGCAAGCGCTGCCAGCTGATCGATCTCGGCGAATGGGCAGATGAAGAGAAGCGGATCCCCGGGGCGATCAACCCGGATCTGCTGCCTGAGCCGGAAGAGGGCGATCAGTGGCTATAAGCCCGTGGTCACTCACCTCTGCAAAATGAAAAAAGGGCCGAATGGCCCTTTTTTCATTTCTTGTTATCAGCTCACGCCAGCGTGGCCTGTAGCCGCGTCACAATCGGGCCATTGGCATCAGGGAACTGATAGTGGTGCAGCTCTGTTACCGGCACCCACAAGCACTCCTGCCCCTCCTTGCCGAACGGTTCACCACTGAAGCGGGTTACCTTCCAGATATCCAGCAACACCTGTTTCTCGGGATAGTCGTGCTGCAGCTCCATGAAGGGGGCGCAATCCTGCACCCGGATACCGATCTCTTCCCACAGCTCCCGATCCAGCGCACCGAGCAGATCCTCGCCCGACTCCACCTTGCCACCGGGAAACTCCCAACGATCCCCCTGATGGCGATCGGAGGAGCGTCTGGCGATGAAGATATCGCCCTGTTCATTCTCGATGACGCCAACCGCCACCCAGATCCGCTTTTTCTGTTCCATCTTGTTACCTTTGCACCATCTGCTTAATCAAGCTGCTCGATACCGCCAATCCCTGATTAGCGCTCGCATCCGCGGCGACTTGATATCGACAACTTTGGCTCTCTTCGCTCATTTGATAAAAACAAGGCGGGCACCGGGCCCGCCTTGTTATGGCATTGCAATCGATCAGGTCAACTGACCATGGCAATGCTTGTACTTTTTGCCGGAGCCACAAGGGCACGGATCGTTGCGGCCAACCTTCTGCTCGTCGCGCACGAAGGTGGTATGACCCTCTTCGCCTGCGGCCTCTTCATCGGCCAGCTGGCTCTCTGCAGCGGCGTGGGTATAGGTACGGGGAGCGGCTTCTGCCTGCTGGCGCTGCTGCTCCTCCATCACTTCTACATCACGCTCTTGCACCTGAACCCGGCTCAGGATGCTGACTACATCGCGCTTGAGAGTTTCCAGCATCTGGGTAAACAGATCGAAGGATTCACGCTTGTACTCCTGCTTGGGGTTCTTCTGGGCATAACCGCGCAGATGAATGCCCTGACGCAGGTGATCCATCGCCGCCAGATGCTCCTTCCACAGGCCATCCAGGGTTTGCAGCATCACCGCCTTCTCGAAGTTACGCAGCACTTCGACCCCGACCAGCTCCTGCTTGTGGCTATAGAGCTTGTTGGCTTCGTCCAGAATGCGCTCGCGCAGCTTCTCTTCATAAAGCTTGTCATCTTCTGCCAGCCACTGTTGCAGCGGCAGATCCAGCCCGAAGTCAGCCTTCAAGCGTGCTTCCAGACCGGCGACATCCCACATCTCTTCCAGTGACTGGGGCGGGATGTATTCGTCGATCACAGCGCCGTACACGTCATCACGGATGACGTGAATGGTCTCGGAGATATCGTTGGTATCCAGCAGCTCGTTGCGCTGCTCGTAAACCACCTTGCGCTGATCATTGGCCACGTCATCAAACTCCAGCAAGCTCTTGCGGATGTCGAAGTTGCGACCTTCCACCTTGCGCTGGGCGTTTTCGATCGCCTTGGTCACCCAAGGGTGCTCGATGGCTTCGCCCTCTTCCATGCCCAGCTTCTTCATCATGCCGGTCACGCGATCGGAGGCGAAGATCCGCATCAGGGTATCTTCCATGGAGAGGTAGAAACGGGAGGAACCCGGGTCACCCTGACGACCGGAACGGCCGCGCAGCTGGTTGTCGATACGACGGGATTCGTGACGCTCGGTACCGATAATGTGCAGACCACCGGCAGCCAGCACCTCATCGTGGCGCACCTGCCAGGCCGCTTTCAACTCGGCGACTTGCTCGCTGGAAGGGTTCTCCAGCGTGGCAATCTCTGCCTGCCAGTTACCGCCCAGCACAATGTCAGTACCACGACCAGCCATGTTGGTCGCGATGGTGACCGCGCCAAGCTGGCCCGCCTGAGCAACAATTTCCGCTTCCATGGCGTGGAACTTGGCGTTCAACACCTTGTGCGGGATCTGCTCTTTGTTCAGGATGCCGGAGAGCAGCTCGGAGTTCTCGATAGAGACGGTACCGACCAGCACAGGTTGGCCCTTGGCCACACACTGGCGGATATCTTCAACGATGGCGGCATACTTCTCATTGGCGGTCAGATAGACCAGATCGCCCATGTCTTTGCGCACCATCGGCTGGTTAGTCGGGATAACCACGGTATCCAGACCATAAATCTGCTGGAATTCAAAGGCTTCGGTATCTGCAGTACCTGTCATCCCCGCCAGCTTGTTGTAGAGACGGAAGTAGTTCTGGAAGGTGATCGAGGCCAGAGTCTGGTTCTCGTTCTGGATCTTGGTCCCTTCTTTCGCTTCAACCGCCTGATGCAGACCATCTGACCAGCGACGACCCGGCATGGTACGGCCGGTATGCTCATCGACGATGACGATCTCATCCTTCTGGACGATGTAATCCACGTTGCGCTCAAACAGGGTGTGAGCACGCAGACCGGCGTTGACGTGATGCAGCAGGCTGATATTGGTGGCAGAGAACAGGGAGTCATGCTCATCGAGCAGTCCCTCTTTCTTGAGCAGCTCTTCCACGAAAATCTGACCGTTTTCGGTCAGCAGGGCCTGACGGTTCTTCTCGTCAACCGTGTAGTGCCCCTCACCGGTGTACTCCTCGGTGTCTTCTTTGTCCTGCTTGACCAACAGCGGGATCAGCTTGTTGATCTGGGTATACATGGCAGAGCTGTCTTCAGCCGGGCCAGAGATAATCAGCGGGGTGCGGGCTTCATCGATCAGCACCGAGTCAACTTCATCCACCAGCGCATAGTTGAGCGGACGCTGTACGCGCTGCTCCGGCGAGAACGCCATGTTGTCGCGCAGGTAGTCAAAACCGAATTCGTTGTTGGTACCGTAGGTAATATCGGCAGCATAAGCGTCACGCTTTTGCGACGCATCCATACCTGGCACGTTGCAATCTACTGTCATGCCGAGGAAGGTAAACAGCGGACGGTTGGCTTCCGCATCGCGCTTGGCCAGATAGTCGTTCACTGTCACCACGTGGACGCCACGACCACTCAGGGCATTGAGGTACGCTGGCAGGGTTGCGGTCAGGGTTTTACCTTCACCGGTCTTCATTTCAGCGATGCGGTTGGAATCCAGCACCATGCCGCCGATCAGCTGCACGTCGAAGTGACGCATGCCGAATACCCGCTTGGAGGCTTCACGCACGGTCGCGAATGCTTCCGGCAACAGCTGCTCCAGGGTCTCACCCTGCTCCAGACGCTGACGGTACTCGGCCGTCTTGGCCTGCAGCTCAGAGTCGGACAGAGCTTCGAACTGAGGCTCCATTGCATTGATCTGTTTTACAATTTTGCGCAAAGCCTTGAGCGTTCTATCGTTCCGGCTGCCAATAATCTTGGTAAGCAGTGTGCTAATCATGGGTACCAACTATTTCTGGTTATAAAAGCGTTCCGTCATGGGAACCTGGAGAAAAAACCTAACCCCGTCCGGCACTCAGAAAGCGTGCGGGGTTGACCTGACGACCGTCTTTCAACACTTCGTAATGCAAATGGACGCCGGTCGCGCGACCGGTGCGCCCCATCAAGGCAATCTTCTGGCCCTGATCAACCAGGGTGCCCACTTCAACCAGCAGCTTGGAGTTGTGGGCGTAACGAGTGACCAGACCATTGCCGTGATTAATCTCCACCATATTGCCGAATTCCGGATGACGTCCCGCCCAGCTGATAATGCCGGGACCGGTGGCCAGAATGGGAGTGCCTGGTTTACCGCGGAAATCGACACCTTTATGCATTTTGGCTCGCCCATTGAACGGATCGACCCGTCCACCAAACCCGGACGAGACCCAAACTCGTTCCTGTTTGACTGGCGTGCCAGAAATAAAGCCAGCATCGGTGATATGGTGATTCATGATGAAAGATTCAAGTACCGACAGCTGCTCTTCGCGGCTACTGAGTTGCTGGCTAAGGTGTTTCATCGAGGCTTGCAGCTCGTTGAGGTTCACTTCCAGCTCTTCATCATAAGAAGGGCCGCCCATGGGAGGCAGCTCTTTGAAATTGAACTCGTCAGGATCGAGATCAGCCTGCTCGGTCAGTCGTTCACCGAGGGCATTCAAGCGGCCCAACTGACCCTGCATGGTGCCCACCTGAGCCGCCAGCATTGCCAACTGCTCACGAGCCTCATCGCCACTCTGAGCGACAGACTGCTGCTCGGCAACGGCCAGCGCCACTTCCAGCGCTTCCATTTTCTGGTGCCAGCTCTGCCAGAGCCAACCACCACCAAGAGTGGCCAAAGAGAAGAGGATACCGCCGACCCAGGCCAGACGTTGTTTGGGTAAGTGCAACTTGCGTCGCTGCTTGCCGTGGAGGATCAGGGTAATGCTCATAGAAATCTGTCTGCTCGGTCAGGTGCGGCCAACAGCCTGCACAGGAAATAAAACCGGGAGATAATCGGTATTAAAGGATGGAGTCAATAAATGACGGAACGTCGGTGCGGAGAGAGGACCGACGTTCCGTTGCACAGCTATCAGGCCAGAACCAGACCGTTGTCGTAGTAAGCGATAGGCGCTTTGTCGCCCTCACCCTCGAAGGTCACCAGCTCCCAAGCCTCCTGCTCGGCCAGCAAGGCGCGCAGCAGCTTGTTGTTCAGGGCATGTCCGGTCTTGTAGGCACGGAACTCACCGATGATGCTGCGGTTACACATATAGAGGTCACCGATCGCATCCAGCATCTTGTGCTTGACGAACTCGTCCTCATAACGCAAACCATCTTCGTTCAGCACCCGATAATCATCCAGTACCACGGCGTTTTCCAGGCTTCCGCCCAGCGCCAGGTTCTGGGAACGCAGGTACTCGATATCGCGCATGAACCCGAAAGTACGGGCACGGCTGATCTCTTTCACGAAGGAGGCACCGGAGAAATCCAGTACGCAGCGCTGGTTGCGCCCTTCAAACACCGGATGCTGGAAATCGATCTCGAGATCCATCTTGAAGCCGTTGCGATAGGGGTGGAATTCCGCCCACTTGTCGCCATCTTCAACCCGGATGCTCTTCTTGATCCGCACAAACTGCTTGGCAGCATTTTGCTCACGGATCCCGACTTCCTGCAGCAGGTAGATAAAGGGATGCGCACTGCCGTCCATCACCGGGATCTCGGGCGCGTCAACCTCGACATAGAGGTTGTCGATCCCCATCCCGGCCAGCGCGGCAGAGAGGTGCTCAATGGTTGAGACACGGACGCCGGCTTCGTTGACCAGTGCGGTACAGAGCACGGTATCGCGCACCTGATCGGCATTGGCTGGCAGCTCTACCACAGGATTCAAGTCGGTACGCAAGTAAACGATTCCTGTGTTAACAGGTGCCGGACGGAACGTCATTGTGACTTTCCGGCCCGAATGCAAGCCGACACCAGTCGCCTGTACACTCGTTTTCAAGGTTCTTTGTCTAATCATGGGTGTACCCTACACAGCTTAAATTCCGGACCAGATGGTCGTTGGCTGGCCATCTTAGCACAATCCTTGAACAACAAACAAACAAGAGCCATAAGAGACTTAGTCAGCTTGCTTGCGCAGGAATGCCGGAATATCCAGGTAATCCGGTTCGCGACGAGCTTGCGGCTCGGCGTTGACCACCTTGGCCGGGGCTTCGTCCATCACACGGCCTTGCATCATGTCGCTCACCAGCGGCTGACGTACCGGGCGCTCTTGCACCTGGCTGCTCTTGACCAGGGTGATGTCCGGCTTGCGCTCGGCACCGATACCAGTCGCAACCACGGTGACACGCAGTTCGTCGTGCATTTCCGGGTCGATTACGGTACCCACAACAACGGTAGCGTTCTCGGACGCAAAGGCCTTGACCGCGTTACCCACGGTTTCGAACTCTTCGATGGTCATGTCCATGCCAGCGGTGATGTTGACCAGGATGCCACGGGCACCGGCCAGATCCACATCTTCCAGCAGTGGGCTGGAGATGGCTTTTTCGGCCGCTTCTTCGGCACGGTCATCACCTGACGCGGAACCGGTACCCATCATGGCGGTACCCATTTCACGCATCACGGTACGCACGTCCGCGAAGTCGACGTTGATCAAGCCCGGACGGGTGATCAGCTCGGCAATACCCTGTACCGCGCCCAGCAGTACATCGTTGGCAGCCTTGAAAGCATCCAGCAGGGAAATACCGCGACCCAGCACCTTCAGCAACTTGTCGTTGGGGATGGTGATCAGGGAGTCGACGTTCTTGGAGAGCTCTTCGATACCATGGGCAGCAAACGCCATCCGCTTCTTCCCTTCGAAGGAGAACGGCTTGGTCACCACGGCAACGGTCAGGATGCCCATCTCGCGCGCCACTTCGGCCACGATCGGTGCAGCACCGGTACCGGTACCGCCACCCATACCGGCAGCGATGAACACCATGTCCGAACCGGTCAGCAGCTCACGCAGCGCTTCGCGATCTTCCATGGCCGCATCACGACCCACTTCCGGATTGGCACCCGCCCCCAGACCCTTGGTGATGCCACCACCGATCTGCAAGGTAGTGTTGGCACTGGAATTACGCAGCGCCTGGGCATCGGTGTTGACGGTAATAAACTCAACACCTTCAATATTTTGACGAACCATGTGCTCGACAGCGTTGCCGCCGCCGCCACCTACACCGATCACTTTAATGACGGCTTCGTCAGTGTGGCTATCCATAAATTCAAACATGTTGTCTCTCCGCTTTATTTGCCTGACTCAGCAAAATTCTTAGAACTCGCCACGCAGCCAGTTGCTAACCCGTTTGACCAGGCCACCGACACTTGCCTTGGCGGTATATTCTTTGTTGCTACCTGTGGCTTGATGGGTGCGGCCATATTGCAGCAACCCGACTGCTGTCGAGTACACCGGTGCCTGCACATAATCACTCAAACCACGTATGTTCATGGGTTCTCCCACCCGGACCTGGCATTGGAAGACCTGCTCTGCACACTCCACAATGCCTTCGATCTGGGCTGCGCCGCCGGTCAAGACCACACCGGCTGCCAGCTGATGCTTGACTCCCTGCGCTTTCAGTTCGCTTTGTACCCGCACCAGCTCATCATTCACCATGGAGAGCAACTCGGTGTAACGGGGCTCAATCACTTCAGCCAGTGTCTGCCGTTGCAGGCTACGCGCCGGACGACCGCCGACACTGGGCACTTCAATCGTGTCTTCTTTGCTGACCAGACGGCCGAGGGCACAGCCGTAACGCACCTTGATCGCTTCTGCGTCGAGCGGCGGAGTGCCGAAGGCGTAGGCGATATCGCTGGTCACTGTGCTGCCAGCGTACGGGATCACCTTGGTGTGGCGCAGGGCTCCGCCGGTAAACAGCGACATGTCCATGGTGCCACCACCGATGTCCACCACACAGACACCCAGCTCTTTCTCGTCTTCGGTCAGTACGGCATAGCTGGAGGCCAGCGCGGAGAAGATCAGCTGATCCACCCGCAATCCCACCTTCTCCACACATTTTTCAATGTTGCGGGCCATGTCGTTGTGGCAGGTGATCAGGTGCACCTTGGCGGCCATCCGCACACCAGAGAGGCCAACCGGATTCTTGATCCCTTCCTGATAGTCGATGGCGAACTCCTGAGGCAGCACATGCAGCACCCGCAGCTCGTCGGAGAGACGGACCGACTTGGCGGTATGGATGACGTTGTCCACGTCCTCCTGGGTCACCTCCTCATCGGAGATGGGCACCATACCGGTCTCATTGCGACAGTCAATATGCTTGCCGGACAATCCCAGATAAACCGAGCTGATCTGGCAATCGGCCATCATTTCGGCCTCTTCTACCGCACGACGCAGTGACTTGACCACGGAGTCGAGATCATTGACCCCGCCCTTCTCCATTCCGCGGGAAGCGTGACTACCCATGCCGATGACATTCAGCTCACCATCCGGCAATACTTCCCCGACCAGAACCGCCACCTTGGTTGTGCCGATATCCAGTCCGACAATCAAATTCCTATCTGCGGTGTTGGTCATGCACTTTCTCTTCGCTCTTCTTCCAGCCAACTGCCACTCCGGTGTCGTATCGAAGATCCACGTAGGCAACCTGCGCACGGGGTTCGATCACCGGGAAGGCATCGATAAACCGCTGTAACCGGAGCGCAATATCATTGCGCCCGAGGAACAGCTTGATGTTGCCATCCAGGGTCAGTTCCCAGGCATGGCGCGAGGTCAAATTAACCCCTTGCAACGTATATCCTTTGGCAGCCAGCTGCGACTGGTACTGCCGACTCTCTTTTAACACCCGGGCAGCCTGGTCATCCGGCCCTGACAGTTGCAGCAGCGGCGTCTTGACTCTGTCCGGGGCACTGAACACCTTGCCCTTGGCATTGACGAAGCGGTTGCCATTCCAGCGCGCCGCCACATCCTGTTCAGTGAGGTAGATCTTGATCTTGTTCGGCCACTTTTTTCGTACCGAGACCTGAGCTACCCATGGCAGGGCATTGAGCCGTGCCTGTAATTCGTTGACATCCAACTCGAAGAAGTTGCGCAGCTCGGCGCCATCCAGCACGGCCAGCCGCAACTCCTCGGTTTCCAAATACTGGTGTTGCCCCTGTAGCAACAGCTCGCTCATGGGCAACCGGTTGGCATCTGTCAGCCAACCTTTAACATCCAGCGCAGTCTGATAGCAGCCCCATAACACCAGCAGGAAAAACACTACGCCTGCGATGAAGCCACCCTTGGTGCGCCCTTCTGCCCTTGCCTCCACCCGACGATCCCCGTGTAACGCGCTAAACCGGCCTTTTGACAGACCGGTTCGCCATTATATAGGCCCCGGCTTGGCGGTCAAAATACTCATTGGGCCCTCAGGCGCCAGATTTCATGCTATCTATGCTCAATTTCATCTCTCCGAGACGACGGGCAAGCGCCCCGACGTTCCCGGCACCTTGAGTCAGCACCAAATCGCCCTCGCCGATCAAGTCGGCCAGCACGGCTGGCACGTCATCCGGGGTGGCAACAAAGATGGGCTCGAGGTTGCCGCGGGAGCGAATGGAGCGGCACAGTGCCCGTCCGTCGGCACCCAGGATCGGCTCCTCACCGGCAGCATAAACCTCCAGCATCACCAGCACGTCTACCTTGGAGAGCACGTCAGCGAAGTCCTCGTAGAGATCGCGGGTGCGGGTATAGCGGTGTGGCTGGAATACCATCACCAACCGTTTGTCGGGCCAACCGGCACGGGCGGCGTTGATGGTGACCTTCACTTCGCTCGGGTGGTGACCGTAGTCGTCCACCAGCATCGCCTTGCCACGACCGGTTTCGAACTCGCCATATTGCTGGAAACGGCGCCCCACCCCTTCAAACTTGGCCAGCGCAGAGATAATCGCATCATCGCTCACCCCGTCCTCGGTCGCGACAGCTATCGCCGCTGCAGCGTTCAATGCGTTGTGAATACCCGGCAAATTGAGGGTGACCTGCAGTTCACCGGCATCTTTACGACGTACCCGGAAGCAGCTGTGGTTAGTGGTCTGGACAAAATCCAGCACCTGCACATCGGCATCGTCAGCGAGACCGTAGGTCAGGGTCGGGCGGGCAATTTCGGGCAACATGCCACGGATCACCGGATCATCGACGCAGACCACCGCCAACCCATAAAAAGGCAGGTTGTGCAAAAACTCGATAAAGGTGGCTTTCAGTTTGGCGAAATCGCCACCATAGGTTTCCATGTGATCCGCTTCGATGTTAGTCACGATAGAGACCATCGGCTGCAGATGCAGGAAGGAGGCATCGCTCTCGTCCGCTTCGGCGATCAGATAACGGCTGCTACCCAGGCGAGCGTTGGTACCGGCGCTGTTAAGCAGACCACCGATGACGAAAGTCGGGTCACGGTCAGCTTCGGCATAAATGCTCGCCACCAGACTGGTGGTGGTGGTCTTGCCGTGAGTACCGGCGATGGCGATGCCATGACGGAAACGCATCAGCTCGGCCAGCATCTCGGCACGACGCACTACCGGGATCCGCAGTTCGCGGGCGGCCAGCAGCTCGGGGTTATCCTGCTTGATGGCGGTAGAGACCACCACCACGCTGGCTCCCTCGATATGCTCGGCACTGTGACCCACGAAGATGTGAGCGCCCAACCCAGCCAACCGCTCGGTCACTGCATTACGGGCCAAGTCAGACCCTGTTACCTGATACCCTTCGTTGGCAAGCACTTCAGCGATCCCGCCCATACCGGCACCACCTATGCCGATAAAGTGAATGCGACGCACGCGGCGCATTTCGGGGATCACTGTACGCAGTTTTGCCAATTCAACCTTGGTCATAATCGTCTCGCTAGTCTGCCGCTGGCCGTGTGCGGTCACACGGCGGCATCAATATAGTCAGGTACAAGGCTGCACGGGGTCGCCGCTGCAACCTTGCTCATCAATCTTTACCACTCTGCCCGGTTGCGAGTCGCTTGCACTCGTCCGCTACCCGCTCGGCCGCATCCGTAATAGCAACGCGACGGGCCGCCTTCGCCATGTTAAACAGGGTCTCCCGGCGACCAGCCAGCCAGGTCAGACGCGCCGCCAGCGAAACGGCATTCAACTCGGATTGGGGCAGGAACTCTGCCGCACCACCGTCGACCAGCGTCAGGGCGTTACGGGTCTGGTGATCATCCACCGCATGGGGCAATGGCACGAAAATGGCGGCCACACCGGCGGCAGCCACTTCGGAGACCGTCAGGGCCCCCGCTCGGCAAACCACCAGGTCGGCCCAGGCATAGGCACCGGCCATATCCTTGATAAATTCGCTCACCTCGGCATTGATGCCGTGTTGGGTGTAGGCGGCGGAGACTGTCTCGCCATTGCCCTTGCCACACTGATGACGTACAGCAATCGGCACACCGGCCGCCGCCACTGCAGCAGGAACCTGCTCGTTGAGCACCCGGGCCCCCAGACTGCCACCGACGATCAGCAGATTCAGCGGTTCGCTGCTGCTGCGCAGTTGGGGATCCGGCAAGGCCACCACTTCCGGGCGCACCGGATTACCCACCACAGCGGTGCGACGGCTCGGCGCGAAGGCCCCCGGAAATGCCATCAACACCCTCTTGGCGATGCGTGCCAACAATTTGTTGGTCATACCGGCTGCCGCATTCTGCTCATGGAGCAGCAACGGGATGCCGGAGAACCAGGCCGCTACCCCGCCCGGACCGGAGGCAAAGCCGCCCATGCCGAGCACCACGTCTGGGCGAACTGTCTTGAGCACCTGACGCGCCTGCAGGATCGACTTGACGATACGGTAGGGTGCCACCAGCAACCGCTTGATACCGTTGCCGCGCACCCCCTGAATATCGATAAAGGAGATGGGATAGCCATGGGCAGGCACCAATTCAGCCTCCATCCGGTCGGCAGTGCCGAGCCAGTGGACAGTCCAGCCCTGGGCCTTCAGGCGATCGGCCACGGCCAGACCGGGGAACACATGTCCACCGGTACCACCTGCCATCACCAACAGAGTCTTGCTCACTAAACCTCCCGCACGCGCGCCTGGGCTGTCGCCTGACGCAACTCAAAATCAATTCGAATCAACATGCTCACCGCCACCGTCATGATGATGAGACTGGAACCGCCATAACTGACCAGCGGCAGGGTCAAGCCCTTGGTCGGCATCATGCCACTGGCCGCCCCGACGTTAACGAAGGTCTGAAAGCTGAACCAGATGCCGATGCCGATGGCCAGATAGCCGTCATAGAGCCGATCTGCCACCAGTGCCCGATGACCCAGCTTGAGAGCCTTGATCGCCAGCGCAAAAATCAGGAACAGGGCGCCCAGCACCCCGACATAACCGAGCTCTTCACCGAGGATCGCAAACACGAAGTCGGTGTGCGCTTCCGGCAGGTACTCCATCTTCTGGATGGAGTTGCCAAGCCCCTCACCAAACCAGCTGCCGCGGCCAAATGCCATCAGCGACTGGGTCAACTGGTAGCCACTGCCAAACGGATCGGCCCAGGGGTCCATAAAAGAGGTGACCCGTCTCATCCGGTACGGTGCTGCAATAATCAGCATCACAACCACCCCCAGCCCGGCACCGATCAGGGTGATAAATTGCCCCAGCTTTGCCCCCGCCAGAAACAGCATGCCAAACGAGGTGACGAACATTACCACGGTGGAACCCAGATCCGGCTGCAGCAGCAGTAAACTTGCCAGTACGCCGAATACCGCCAACGGCTTGAGGAAGCCGAACCAGGCTTCCCGCACTTCGCTCTGACGGCGCACCAGATAACCGGCCAGATAGACAAACAGCGCCAGTTTGCCAAATTCAGCAGGCTGCAGGTTGAAAGGGCCGAGCGGCAACCAGCGCACCGCACCGTTAACGTTGCGACCCACCAGCAGCACCAGCACCAACATCAGGATCGCCAGCACCAGCATAGGGCCGTTGTACTGTTGCCAGCGGGCCATCGGCACCTGCAGCACAAACCAGGAGATCCCCAGCGCCATCACCAGAAACAGACCATGCCGCTTGACGAACATGAAGGGGTCATCCCCCAGCGCAATCCCTTCCGGGATCGACGCCGAGGCTACGATGACCACCCCCACCGCCATCAGGGAAAGCGCCAGCAGTACCAGCTGCCGATCGTAAAGACCGGCAGGACGCGCCGGTAACAACCAGCGCTGGAACAGACCTGCTGCTGCGCGAAGGGCGTTCATAGCATCTGTACCATCTCGGTGAAGCGATCGCCGCGTACCTCGAATGACTTGAACTGATCGAGGCTGGCACAGGCCGGCGCCAGCAGCACCCAGTCACCGGGCTTGGCATCCGCCGCCGCCTTGGCGACCGCGGCCGCCAGATCGGCGACCAGCTCAGTCTGCTCGCCCAGCGCCAGCAGCACCTCGGCATCCTGACCGAAGCAGTACATGTGATCGATCTGGTTGCCCAGCAGCGCCTGGATCGGGCCAAAATCCTGCCCTTTTCCCTGACCACCAGCCAGCAGCAACAGGCGTCCCTGCACCGACTCGCGCACACCGGCAACGGCAGCCAGAGTGGCCCCCACGTTGGTGGCTTTGGAGTCATTGATCCAGCGCACCCCGTTTACCTCCCGCACGAAGCGGGCGCGGTGGGGCAAGCCTTCAAAGCGGCGCAGCACGGTGAGCTGGGCAGCACGAGGAATACCGACCGCATCGCACAGCGCCATGGCTGCGAGGGCGTTGGCCTGATTGTGGGTGCCGACGATCTTCATCTCGTCCACCGCCAGCAGCGGTTCGCCATGCAGGGTCAGCCAGTAGCGGCCATCCAGCAGGCAGCGGCCGTAGCCATTGCAATCGAGACCAAAGCTCTGCCACACCTGACCCACATCGGGCAGGGTCTGGGCATCGTCGCGATTGACCAGAATATGTTTGGAGTGCTGATGGATCTCCATCTTGGCGGCGCGATAGTCAGCCATGCCCTGATAGCGATCCATGTGATCTTCACTGAGGTTCAGCACCACGGACGCCGCAGCACGCAGACTGTAGGTGGTCTCGAGCTGGAAGCTCGATAGCTCCAGCACACAGAGGTCCATCGGTTGCTTGAGCAACTCCAGCGCAGGGATGCCGATATTGCCACCGACGCCAACCTTGAGCCCGGCTTCGGCAATCATCTCGCCCACCAGGGTGGTGACTGTGCTCTTGCCGTTGGAGCCGGTGATGGCGATGACCGGGGTCTGGGTCTCGCGGACAAACAGCTCGATGTCGCCAATGATCTGCACACCACGCTCAGCGGCGGCTTTCAGCTCGGGAGTTGCCAGCGCAATACCGGGACTCGCTACTATCATGTGCGCCTGCTTGAGCAGCGCCTCGTCTAGCCCGTGGATCAACTCCACCTCTGGCGGCAGTTGATCCTTGCCGGGCGGGTTGGCGCGGGTATCCATCACCAGCGGCGTCACGCCACGGCTGAGGAAATAATCGACGCAGGAGAGTCCGGTTTTGCCCAATCCGATGATGATGACCATGGTCTTATCGCACCTTCAGGGTGGCAAGACCCAGCAACACGAGAACGAGGGTGATGATCCAGAAGCGCACGATGACGCGCGGCTCGGGCCAGCCCTTCTTCTCATAGTGGTGATGGATCGGCGCCATGCGGAAGATCCGCACGCCACGCAATTTGTAAGAGCCCACCTGCAGGATCACCGACAGCGTTTCCATTACAAACACGCCACCCATGATCACCAACAGGAACTCCTGACGAACCAGCACGGCGATAGTACCGAGCGCGCCGCCAAGGGCCAGCGATCCCACATCTCCCATGAAGACCTGGGCCGGATAGGTGTTAAACCAGAGGAACCCCAGACCCGCCCCGACAATGGCGGTACAGACGATCACCAGCTCGGAGGTATAGGGTACATAGGGAATGTGCAGGTAGTTGGCAAAATTGACGTTACCGGTGGCCCAGGCGATCAGGGCAAAGCCCCCCGCCACCATCACGGTCGGCATGATGGCCAGACCATCGAGACCATCGGTCAGGTTAACCGCATTGGAGGTGCCGACGATGACAAAGTAGGTCAGCACGATAAACATCAACCCCAGTTGCGGCATCACATCCTTGAAAAAAGGCACTACCAGCTGAGTCTGGCCATCATGGGTCGCTGTGCAGTAGAGGATAACCGCTACCACCAGTGCCACCGCGGACTGCCAGAAGTACTTCCAGCGGGCAATCAGACCGTCGGTATTCTTGCGTACCACCTTGAGGTAATCGTCGGCAAAGCCGATGGCACCGTAAGCACCAAGCACGAACAGCACCAGCCAGACATAGCCGTTGTCGAGACGGCCCCACAGCAGCACCGAGATAAAGATGGATGCAATGATCATCAGGCCACCCATGGTCGGGGTGCCTCGCTTGCTGAGGTGAGACTCGGGGCCATCGTTGCGGATCACCTGGCCGAATTTGAGGATCTGCAGGCGCCGGATCAGCCGTGGCCCCATCCAGAGGGCGACCCCCAGTCCGGTAATGATCGACAGGATGGCGCGAAACGTCAGATAGGAGAAGACGTTGAAGAAGGTGAAGTGCGGGGTGAGCAATTCCGCCAGCCAGACTAGCATGTGGCTGACTCCTGATGGCCTTTGACCATCTCGACGATATCTTCCATACGGGAGCCACGGGCACCCTTGACCAAAATCGAAATTTCCTGATGTGTATTTATCATTTGCGCAAGCACTTCAAACAACGACGCCTTGTTATCGAAATGTCGGCCCGCCGCGGCATCTGCGGTGTGGCGACTCTCTTCCCCTACTGTCAGCACGGCGTCCAGACCGCACTCGCGGGCATGACGGCCAACCCGGGCGTGTTGCTCGGCAGACTCCTCACCCAGTTCCCGCATATCACCGAACACCAGCACCTTGAAGCCGCCCATGGCGGTCAGGGCATCGATGCCAGCCAGCACGGATTCCACGCTGGCGTTATAGGTATCATCCACCAGAGTCAGACCACCCCAGCGCTGGACGCAGAAGCGCCCCTTGACCGGTGCCATCTGTTCCAGCCCCGCCTTGACGGAGTCGAGGGATGCGCCGAGGGCCAGACAGCCCGCGGCGGCAGCTAACGCATTGGCCACGTTGTGGCGACCCGGGATCGCCAGAGTCAGGCTCAGCTCACCCTGCGGGGTCACCATCACGAACTCGGCACAACCTTGTTCGTTGAGTACAACGTTGCGCGCGTGGAACGGCTGGCTCTGATCTTCGATGGAGAAGGCGCACTGAATGCCGCGTTCCCGCCACTTGGGCCAGAATTCGTTGTCGGCATTGACGATGGAGGTGCCGCCTTCGCTCAGCCCCTCAAAGATTTCGCTCTTGGCGTGGAACACCCCTTCCAGCGAGCCGAAGCCCTCAAGATGGGCTGCCGCCACGTTGTTGATGATGGCGGCATCGGGTTTGGCCAGTGAAGTAGTCCAGGCGATTTCGCCCGGATGGTTGGCACCCAGCTCCATCACTGCAAACCGGTGTTGCGGCTCGAGGCGCAGCAGGGTGAGTGGCACCCCCACCTCGTTGTTGAAGTTGCCAGCGGTGGCCAGCACTTCCCCTTCGTTACGCAGGATGGCGGTCGCCATCTCCTTCACTGTGGTCTTGCCACAGCTGCCGGTAATGGCCAGCACTTTCGGATTGATGCGCTCGCGCACCAGCTTGCCGAGACGACCCAGCCCCTTGAGGCTGTCGGCCACCACCAGCTGGGGAATCTCCAGCGGCAGTTCACGCTCGACCAGCAGGGCAGAGGCCCCTGCCTGAACGGCCTGCTCGCAAAAATCATGGGCATCGAAGCGCTCGCCGCGCAGGGCAACGAACAGGGCACCGGCACCCAGGGTGCGGGTGTCGGTACTGACTGCGGTGATCTCGCCATCTTCACCAATCAGACGGGCATCGAGTACCTGCGCCAGCTCGGCAAGCTTGAGGGTCATCATGTGAATGACTCCAGTAATGTGTGCAAGGCGGCTGCGACGGTTTCCCGATCGCTGTAGTGCCGCTTGTCTGTTCCAATGATCTGATAATCCTCGTGGCCCTTACCGGCCACCAGGATGATGTCCTGTTTGCTCGCCTGACCGATGGCCAGCGCAATCGCCTTGACCCGATCGTGCTCCACCTGCACCGCAGCAGGATCGCGAAGACCCGCCACCATGTCGGCCATGATCCGGGCCGGCTCCTCGGTACGGGGATTGTCGTCGGTCAGGATCACGCGATCCGCATACTGCTCGGCCATCGCCGCCATCATGGGGCGCTTGCCGCGATCGCGGTCGCCGCCACAGCCAACCAGACACCAGAGCTGACCTTGGCAGTGCACCCGCAGGGCCTGCAATGCCTTTTCCAGCGCATCCGGGGTGTGGGCGTAATCGACCACTGCCAGCGGCGTATCGCCACCGCCGAAACACTCCATGCGACCGGTCACCGGCTGCAGTTGAGGTGCAGTCGCCAGCAGCTCGTTGAAGTCGTAACCGAGCACCAGCATCACCCCCATCGCCGCCAGCACATTGCTGACGTTGAAGCGCCCGAGCAAGGGGGCGGATAATACACCATTCCCCCAGCTGGAGTTAATCTGCGCGCGAAAACCTTGCTGGTGAAAATCGAGCTGCTGCGCCGTTAATTGACGGCCAGAATGGTGTTCAATCGGGCCATCCACACTGAAGGCCACCGCAGCCGGGTATTTTTCGAGCCACTTGACACCCAACTCGTCATCGCGGTTGATCACCGCATTTGACTCATCGACCAGCTGCAGCAGCTGCTCTTTGGCCGCGCCATAGGCTGCCATGGTGCCGTGATAGTCGAGGTGATCCCGGCTCAGGTTGGTGAAAACGGCGGCGGCAAACGGCAGTGCGGCGACACGGTGCTGCACCAGACCGTGGCTGGAGACCTCCATCGCCACCAGATCCGCCCCCAGCTCTTGCAGCGCAGCCAGCGTGGACTGTACCTGCACGGCGCTGCCGGTGGTGTTTTCTGCTTCGATTAGCGTGCCAAACAGGCCATTGCCGATGGTGCCCATCACGCCAGCCTTGCCACCCAGCAGGGTGCGCCAGTTGGCAACCAGCAGCGCCGTGGTGCTCTTGCCGTTGGTCCCGGTGATCCCCACCAGTTCAAGTTTTTTGGCTGGCTGGTCGTAGAAATACCCTGAGAGAGCAGAAAGATGAGCGGGCAGCTCCCGCATCCCGATACAGGGAACCGGAGTCGATGGCGGGATAAATTCACCATCCTCCTCAAACACAACAGCGGTCGCTCCCTGAGCCACCGCCTGTTCGATAAAGCGTCTGCCATCCACCTGATGACCGCGAATGGCCACGAAGAGCGAGCCGGGGCCGACCCGCCGACTATCCAGCTGGATATCGGTCAGGGTGAGCGCCGGCGCCTGAATGCCGAAGGGGCGCAGTAATGCATCAAGTACGCGGTACTCATGTGCGCGGGACAAGGGAAGCCTCCGTACGGGCAAGTTTGGTGGGCACCGCTGTGGGCACCGCATCAGGACGAATATTGAAGAGCTGCAGCACCCCGCCCATGGCCTCTGCAAACGGTGGGGTCGCCACGGCGCCGCCATAATAGGCGCTGCCTTTCGGCTCGTTGATCACCACCACCATGACGAAACGGGGGTCACTGGCTGGGGCGAAACCGGCAAACCAGGCCATGTAATCCTTGCCATAGCCACCAGCGACGGCGACCTTGGCGGTACCACTCTTGCCGCCGACCCGATAGCCCGGGATCTTGGCTTTTGGAATGGCGTTGTCGACCACATACTCGAGCGCCTGCAACATGGCTGAGGCGTTGTTGTGGTCGATCACCTGCTCACCCTTGGGCGGCGTGGTGACCTTGACGATGGAGAGCGGCACCCGCTTGCCCTTGTTGGCCAGGGTGGCGTAGGCGGAAGCCAGCTGCAACGGGGTGACCCGCAGGCCATAGCCGAATGAGAGGGTCGCCCGCTCAATATCGGACCAGCGACGACGCTGGGGCAGCATGCCGCTGCTCTCGCCCATCAGCCCGCTGCCGGTATCCATGCCGAAACCAAACATGCTGAGGGTGTTGATCATCTCCTGCGCCGGCATCCGCAGCGCGATGCGCGACATACCGATGTTGGAGGAGTAACGCAGGATATCGTAGAGGTTGGTCGCCTTGTGAATACTGACGTCCTTGATCTGTTTGGCGCCGATAAACAGCGGCCCACCCGGAATGGTGTCTCTCCAGCTGGTCACCCCGGCCTGCAGTCCACTTAACAAAATCAATGGCTTAATGGTGGAGCCAGGCTCATAGGTATCGGTTACTACCCGGTTGCGCACCCGGAAGCTCTGATACTGACCACGGTTATTGGGGTTGTAAGAGGGGGTGTTGACCATGGCGAGCACTTCGCCAGTCTTGATATCCAGCATCACCATGGAGCCGGAGGTCGCCTTGTTCTCGTCGGTTGCCCGCTTGAGGGCACGGTAGGCCAGTGCCTGCACCCGCTGATCGATACTGAGTTGCAGATCGTTGGCGTTCTTGCCCTCTTTGACGACACCAAGGCGTTCAATGACGCGACCCTGACGGTCCTTACGCACCCGCATCTCGCCAGAGGTGGCCGTCAACCACTCGTTGTAGCTTCGCTCGATACCTTCTATGCCGTTGTCATCGATGTTGGTCACCCCCACCAAATGGGCGCTGATCTCACCAGTCGGGTAGAAACGGCGCGCTTCAGGGCGCAGGTAGACCCCACCAAGCTTTAACCCCTTGATATACTCGGCAACCGCCGGCGTCACCTGACGCTGCAGGTAGACGAAACGCTTACTGGGGTTGGCAAGGCGGTGCTTGAGCGTATTGATGTCGAGTTTCAGCACAGCTGATAATGCCAGCCAGGCCCGCTCGTTATTGATGGCGCCGGACTCATGGACTGTTTTGGGATCTGCCCAGACCGCCTCGACCGGCACGGAAACCGCCAGCTGCTCGCCATTGCGATCGGTGATCATACCGCGCACCGCCTGGGTGGACGTCGTCCGCAGCGAACGCATGTCCCCCTCCTGACGCAGACGATCCGGGTTGATCACCTGGATCCACGCCAGACGCAGGATCAGACCCACAAACGCGATGCCGATAAATACCACCAGCGTGCGAAAGCGCCACGGATAGATCGATGGCGCTTTGACAGTCGCTTTGGCAGCTTTGGCTGTAGCCTTGCGTTTCATGGTTGGGTAATTACCTTCTCGGTGGTCACCAGCGGACGTCCCATCTGTAACTTGTCCATCGCCAGACTCGCCACCCGGGAGTGTTCAGCCAGGGTGCCCTGCTCCAGCAGCAGATGGCGCCATTCGATATTGAGGCGATCTTCTTCGGCCATCAGATCGTTCTGCTTGGCAGTCAGACCCCGAGTCATGTTGGTCACCAGGATCACCGCAAAGGCGGTGACCAGCACGGCCACTGACAGCAAAATCTGCAACTTGTGACGCCAGAGATCACGGAGGATCTCCTTGGCCAGATGAACACGCACCTCGCTCATCGGTTACTCCGCCAACCGCTCTGCGACACGCAGCACCGAGCTGCGCGAGCGGCTATTTTCAGACACTTCAGAATCAGATGGCTTGAGGGCCTTACCCACCGACTTCAATTTGCGACCGCCAGCCAGCTGGGCCTCGGTCAACGGAATACCGTAAGGCACTTCCGGCCCCTTCTCGTGCTTGCGGATGAAATGCTTCACCAATCTGTCTTCCAGGGAATGGAAGCTGATCACCGACAGACGGCCATGCGGTGCCAACACTTCCAGCGCACCGTTGAGCGCGGTTTCAATCTCGTCCAGCTCGCTGTTGATATAGATGCGGATGGCCTGAAAGCTGCGTGTTGCAGCATGCTTGCCTTTTTCCTTGCTCGGGTTGACCCGGGCAATCATCTCCGCCAGCTGACGGGTACGCACATAAGGCTCGGTCACACGGTCGTGGACGATGGCGCGAGCGATCTTCTTGGCAAAGCGCTCCTCACCAAAGGTCTTCAGCACCCAGGCGATATCATCCACATCAGCCTTGGCCAGCCACTGGGCAGCACTTTGGCCTGAGGTGGGGTCCATCCGCATATCGAGCGGGCCATCTTTCATAAAGCTGAATCCGCGCTCGGCATCGTCCAGCTGGGGAGACGAGACCCCCAGATCCAGCAAAAAGCCATCCACCTTGCCCAGCAAGCCACGCTCATCAAGATAAGAGGCGATACCGGAGAAAGGACCATGGACGATTTCGAAACGGGGATCCTGGATCTTGGCCGCTTCGGCAATCGCCTGCGGATCGCGGTCGATGGCGATCAACCGGCCATTGGGGCCAAGGTGCTGCAGGATCAGACGAGAATGACCACCACGGCCAAAAGTACCATCGACGTAAACGCCGTCCGGCTTGATGTCCAGACCTGCGACGGCTTCGTGCAACAGCACTGTGATGTGTTCAGCGGCTTGGGTCATTTATAAAGAGAAATCCTGTAGTCGTGGTGAGCTTGCCCAATCGTCCCCGGGCAGACCCAAGATGTCGTCATTGACCTGTTGTTGCCAGCGGGCTTCATCCCACAGCTCAAATTTGTTGAGCTGGCCCACCAACATGATTTTCTTGTCCAGCCCCGCATGGTTGCGCAGTGGCTGGCTGAGCAGCAGACGGCCATTGCCATCCAGCTCGCATTCGGTTGCATGTCCCAGCAACAGCCGCTGCAAACGGCGCTCTTGCGTATTCATGCTGGAAAGGGTCTTGAGCTTGCGCTCAACCTCTTCCCATTCGTTCAGGGGATAAAGCAGCAGACAGGGATGGGCAATATCGATGGTGCAGACCAGCTGGCCGTCGCGCTCAGAGCGCAGCCAATCACGGAATTTGGTCGGAATAGCCAGCCGCCCTTTACTGTCCAGGCTGATGGCATGAGCGCCACGCAACAAATTGCAGTCCCTGAAGGTGAGTGAGCGAGCTGATTGCCCCTCTAAAAACCACTTTGATCCACTTTTCCCCACCATGAAGTTTAAGGACGTGGAAGGGGCTTTTCAAGCAAGGAGATGGGACAGAGAGAACATATTGACGCAGCATTTGGACACTGCAGGTTGAGTGGGTTGATTTTCCACAAGTTATTTGTGGTAAAACCCTGAGTATTTATTGCAATAAGTTAATGAAATACGTTGATAAGTAATCAATCGATACCACAAATCAGCGAGTCAGCAGACCAATACTCGAAGCAAAATAAATACATCTCATTGATTTAACGAATTAATTGCCGATAAATTGCAAGAAAGCCCATTTCTTCGTTCAGCGCAGCCATATTTCTATATGCAAAAAAAGAGCCCTGCGATTCATCGCAGGGCTCTTCGGAATGAGGTCGGAGTTGGCCTGTAAGCCGGGTTCTGTACCGGGTTGCCCCGGGTAGCAATCATTCCTCTAGGCCAGCAATCACTCACTGGCTCAAGCAACCTACCCGCCCCCAACGCGGGCCGCGCCAATAGGGGCCTATTTGGTCTTGCTTCGGGTGGAGTTTACCGTGCCACGAACTGTTACCAGTCGCGCGGTGCGCTCTTACCGCACCCTTTCACCCTTACCTGATCCCTTGCGGGCCATCGGCGGTTTGCTCTCTGTTGCACTGGTCGTGGGCTTACGCCCCCCAGGCGTTACCTGGCACCCTGCCCTATGAAGCCCGGACTTTCCTCCCCTCCGCCCGTCTGTCCCGAGGGACACAACGACGAAGCAGCGATTGCCCAACCAACTCCGAGGCGCGGATTATAGCCTTGCGATGCGGGTGGGGTAAACCGGCAATTCCTGTTTACAGCGATTTATCGTGCTTCTATCGCACCTCAACCCTGACTTGGCAGCCAAAGTTTGCTGGCACGCTGGTTTGCACCGGTTAGAAAGCAGCCAGCAGGCACGATCACACGACTTAATAGTGCTCAAGGCCGTATTTGTAGAGGGCATTCTTCTTCACACCGTGGATCTCGGCGGTCAGGGCGGCAGCTTTTTTCAGCGGCAATTCGGTCACCAACAGTCCCAGGGTACGGATCGCCTCGGCAGGGAGGTCCTCTTCATGCTTATTGGCCCCAGCAACCACCAACACGATCTCGCCGCGACAACGGTTATCATCCTCACCGAGCCAGGTCAGCATCTCGGAGGCGGGCAGGCCATGGATCGACTCAAAGGTTTTAGTCAGTTCGCGGCACACCACCACCTGACGCTCGCCGAGAATGCGCGCAATCGCTTCAACGGTATCCTGCACCCGGCGCGGCGATTCGTAGAACACCAGCGAACGGGTATCTTCGATAACCGCTTGCAGACGATCGTCACGGCCTTTGCTCTTGGCGGGCAGGAAGCCTTCGAAGGCAAAACGATCGGTGGGCAGACCGGCCGCGCTCAAGGCGGTAATGGCAGCGCAAGGGCCGGGCAGCGGCACCACCTTGACCCCTGCCTCGCGACAGCGGGTGACCAGGTGGTAACCGGGATCGCTGATGAGCGGGGTGCCAGCATCGGAGACCAGCGCAACACTCTTGCCCTCTTTGATCCGGCCGATCAGCACATCGGCCTTCTGCTGCTCATTGTGGTCGTGCAGAGCGAAGGTCGGCACCGAGATTTGGTAGTGGCTGAGCAGGATACCGGTATGTCGGGTATCTTCAGCGGCCACCAGATCAACACTGCGTAAAATGTTTAATGCACGCTGGGTGATATCCGCCAAATTGCCGATCGGAGTGGGGACTATATACAGGGTTGGGATGTCACTCATAGGATCTCCGAGTGTCCCGACAATTGTGTCGCCATATTGGCCCGTTTACACTATGGCTAACTTCAACACTGGTCGGGGAATGAACTTGAACCGGGTTACAAAGCAGCTAAGTGTATCACGACTCTTCGGCATCATACTCGCGGCAGTACTGCTCGCCGCCTGTGCGTCGGAGCCCAATCAACCGTCAGGGCAGTCAGGCATGCCCTCTGCGTTCTCCAATCTGACCAAGAATGCCCAGTGGTATCTTGAGCAGGTGGACCCGGCCAAGCCGGCCGAAGCCTTTACCTGGCAGATGCTGGCGGCCCGCAGTTATCTGGCGCTGGGCCAGGCCAAACCGGCCTCGGCACTGTTCCAGCAGCTACAGAAGCAGGCCAAGGACCCCGCCCAGAAGGCGCAGCTGCAACTGCTGCAAGCCCATCTGTTGCTGGCACAGGGCCACGCCAATCAGGCGCTGATCCTGCTGGAAGGCAAACCTGAGGTGGTGCTGGATGCCGATACCCAGAAGGATTGGTATCGCCAGCGCGTGGTGCTGCAGCTCGATATCAACAACAAGTTTGGCGCAGCCAAGTCGTTGATTGCACTGGAACCCTACCTCAATCAGAGCGAACAGGCGACCAACCATCAGCAGATCTGGTCGTTGCTCAAAAGCATGACCCCCTCCACCCTGCAAGCGCTGGAAGAGGCCCAGGCACCTGACGTGACCACTGGCTGGCTGCGACTGGCGGCACTGGTCAATGAGTTTGGCGCCCAGCCAAACCTGCTGGCCCGTCAGCTGGCAGGCTGGAAGCGTGACTTCCCCAACCATCCGGCCCAGAAGGATATGCCAGCAGGATTGGGCGATCTGGCTACCACTGCCAGTACCTCGGTGCAGCAGATTGCCGTGCTACTGCCGCTCTCCGGTAACCTGGAACCACAAGGATCCGCCATTCGCAACGGCATGCTGATGTCTTACAAGGAGAATCAGGGGCAATTCACCCTGAACTTCTACGACACCCAGAGCAAGGCGATTGGCGATCTTTACAAGCAGGCGATCCAGGAAGGGGCAGACATGATTATCGGCCCGCTGCTCAAAGATCGGGTCGAGGCACTGCTCCAGGCCAATCCGACCGTGCCGGTACTGGCGCTCAACGAGCTGGACAAGCCGATCGTCAACGACACCACTTACTACTTCTCCCTCTCAGCCGCAGCCGATGCTGCGCAGGCCGCCCAGTACCTCTACGCTCAAGGCTACCGCAAGCCATTGCTGATTGCCGCCCAGGGGCGGATCGGCTACGGCAGCATCAAGGCTTTCGAGCAGAGCTGGGCGACCCTGAGCCAGGATAAGCCGGTTGTTGCCACCTTTGGCGCCCGCAATGAAGTGCAGGGGATGGTCAAGAACGCCCTGAGCGGCCGCTCAACTGCCCGTGCTGGCGAGGTGGTGCAACTCTCTGATGCCGCACCGCGCAGCATAGATGCCGTTTATGTGGTGGCCAACAGCCTGGAAACCCGGATGATCAAGCCCTACGTGGATGTCTCGGTCAATCCGATGGGCAGCCTGCCCATCTACAGCAGCTCCCGTGGCTACGACAGCGCCGCCACCGAAGTCGCATCCGAGCTGAATGGCATGCGGATCGGTGACA
Organism: Aeromonas sobria; assembly: GCF_000820145.1. Classification (GTDB taxonomy): domain Bacteria; phylum Pseudomonadota; class Gammaproteobacteria; order Enterobacterales; family Aeromonadaceae; genus Aeromonas; species Aeromonas sobria. The sequence continues at coordinate 78,753 of NZ_CDBW01000013.1, forward strand.
TGCCGCTGCTGCTTGGTGGTTATGAAACCCAGCGCGAACAGATTGCGCTACTGTGGCCACAGATCCAGGGTGACCTGCTGCGTCTGTTTGCCATGGGTTACGATGCCGTGAGTCTGGCAGAAAACCTGCAACAGATGCGCAAGGTCGGTGGCATGCAACAGGCTGGCATGAGCGGCCAACTGAGCGTGGATACCCAGGGCAATATCGTGCGGATGCTGAGCTGGGCCACTTACCAGAACGGCAAGCTGGTCGATGAGAACGCTGTTCAGCAACTGGAGGAGCCATCCAGTGAAGGAGCTATGGAAACGGATGCGCCAGCAATTGCAGAGCCTGTTCCCCTCAGCAACACCCAAGGGACAGCACTTTGAGCTAGTGGCTGAACGCTGGTTGCAAGCCCGCGGCCTGCAACCGGTAGCTCGCAACTATCGCTGTCGTGGCGGTGAGATAGACCTCATCATGCACCAGGGCCAGACCCTGGTGTTTGTTGAGGTGCGCTACCGGGCCAACAGCAGCCATGGCGGAGCCGCCAGCTCGGTCACCCGCGCAAAGCAGCGCAAGATCGTGCTGGCAGCGCGCCACTATTTAAAGCAACATGCCATCAACGAGGCTCATCAGGCCTGCCGATTCGATGTGATCGCGTTCGAGGGTGACCAGCCAGACTGGATCCAGAACGCATTTTAAGAGGACCCTATGACTGACCGCATTAAAGAAAACTACACCGAAAGCATCCAGACCAAGATAGCTGCCGCCGAGGCGCTGCCGGATGCCATCCATACGGCAGCCCAGATGATCACCATCTGCCTGCTCAATGGCCACAAGGTGCTGGCATGCGGTAACGGTCCTTCTGCCGCACTGGCACAGCTGTTTATCTCGGAGCTGGTCAACTGCTACGAAACCCAGCGCCCTTCCCTGCCCGGCATGGCGCTGACCGCCGATATGGCCACCATCAGTGCCATCGCCACCGATCACGGTTTTGAAGAGGTCTATGCCAAGCAGATCCGCGCACTTGGCCAACCGGGCGATATTCTGGTAGTAATCACCACCTCCGGCCACAGCCGTAGCCTGATCAAGGCCGCTGAAGCCGCCCTTTCCCGCGACATGACCATAGTCGTGCTGAGCGGTGGTGACGGTGGCGAGATGGCCGGCCTGCTGGGGCCCAACGATGTGGAGATCCGCGTCCCTTCCGCCCGTCGGCCTCGCATTCTGGAAGTGAACCTGTTGACCCTGCACTGTCTCTGTGATCTCATCGACCAGACACTTTTCCCGCAACAGGAAGATTGAACCAATGAACAAGCAGATCCTCATCCTTGGCATCGTCGCTGGCTCGTTGCTGCTGCAAGGCTGCGCCGCCGTGGTAGTCGGCGGTGCCGCGGGGACCGCCAAGGTTTCCGGCGATCGTCGCACCATGAGTGCCCAGTGGGATGACCAGACCATAGAGTTGAAAGCCGCCAACCAGCTGGCCGACAACAAGCCAATGAGCGCCACCAGCAAGATCAGCGTCTACAGCAACAATGGCCGTGTCCTGCTGGTTGGCCAGACACCTTCTGACGTTTACAAGCTGGAAGCAGGCAAAATTGTCGGTCGTATCGAAGGGGTACGGCATGTCTACAATGAGCTGCGCCTCGGACAACCGGCCAGCCTGACCACCCGTAGCAATGACTCCTGGATCACCTCCAAGGTAAAAGCCGACATGTTCGGTACCAAGAACTTCGACAGCGCCAAGGTCAAAGTCGTTACTGAAAACAGTGAAGTATTTCTGATTGGCCTGGTGACCCGACAGGAAGGGGAGCAAGCGGTAGAGATTGCCCGCCACGTTGATGGTGTGAAACGCGTCATCAAGGCATTCGAGTTCGCCCAGAACTGAGCCAAACCGGCATAAAAAAACGCAGCCCATCGGCTGCGTTTTTTATTTGATCACTGTCAGGGTCGGACGACCGCTTGGACGCGGCGGTTCGGGCTCTGGCTCCACCGGAGCTTCGGCCTGCTCCAGCCAAATATCATAACCAGGTTCGGGCGGAAACATAGTGCCCACGCCGTTCTCCCGGGCATGAATGGCCAACACAGCCGCCATCGGGATATAAACCTGCTGGGATACTCCGCCAAAACGGGCGCTGAAGCTGATGGCATCATTGTCCATGTGAAATTGCATCACGGCACGAGGCGCGATATTCAGCACAATCTGCCCATCCTGGGCAAACTGCATCGGTACCATCACATGAGGCAGGTTGACGTTGACCACCAGATGGGGAGTCAGGTCATTGTCCAGCAACCAGTCAAAGAACGCCCGCAATAGATAGGGGCGGCTCGGGGTCATTGTTGGCTCGCTACTCATACGCCAGAACGGATCTCGCGTTCAGCTTCGGTCAGGGATGCCTGGAAGGATTCACGTTCGAACAAACGAACCATGTAAGCCTTCAGCTCTTTGGCACCACGACCGGTGAGGTCAATACCCAGACTCGGCAAACGCCACAACAGCGGCGCCATGTAGCAATCAACCAGACCGAACTCTTCGCTCATGAAATAAGGCATTTCGCCAAAGATCGGGGCGATGGCCAGCAGATTATCACGCAGTTCGTTGCGTGCAGCGTCTACATCAGTTCCGGCCATGACCTTGTCAGCCAGGGAGTACCAGTCCAGCTCGATGCGATGCATCATCAGACGGCTGTTACCACGGGCAACCGGATAAACCGGCATCAGGGGCGGATGCGGGAAGCGTTCGTCCAGATACTCCATGATGATGCGTGAGGTATAAAGAGCAAGCTCACGATCCACCAGGGTCGGTACAGTGTTGTACGGGTTCAGCTCGGCCAGCTCATCCGGCAGGTTGGCTGGGTCAACCTGGCAGATATCCACGCTAACACCCTTCTCCGCCAGGACAATACGCACCTGATGGCTGAACATATCGTTGGCACCGGAAAACAGCGTCATTACCGAACGCTTATTGGCAGCTACAGCCATTGAACCCTCCCGTCATTAAAAAGCAGAAACGGCAATGAAGCATCTTGGTCTTCATTGCCGTGCATTATATTACCCACTTCTGGTCGCTTAGTGAACGTCGCGCCAGAATTCCTTCTTCAACAGCACAGTGAAGATGAAGAAGATTACGATGAAGCCAAGTACCCAGAAGCCCATGCGTTCACGCTCCTGTTGTACCGGTTCAGCCGAGTAGACCAAGAAGTTTACCAGATCCAGCACCGTCTTATCATACTCTTCATCATTCATTTCGCCATTACCGTCAGATTTGATACTGACAACCTGTTGGGTTTCCACTCCGTCGACCGTGTGAGTGGCGAACTCGGCACGGGGGGTTCCCTGCAGCGGCTCCAGCACATGGGGCATGCCCACGGACGGGAATACGGCGTTGTTCACGCCAAATGGGCGAGTCGGATCAACATAGAAGGAACGCAGATAGGTATAGATCCAGTCTGCTCCCCGCACTCGGGCCACCAGCGTCAGGTCGGGAGGCGGTGCACCGAACCACTTGGCAGCATCCTTCTCTGGCATGGAGATCTTCATTAATTCACCGATTTTAGCGCCGGTGAAAACAAGATTTTCCCTCATCAACTCTTCAGGAATACCCAGATCCTCTGCAACCCGGTTGTAGCGCTGATACTGCGTCGAGTGGCAACCAGCGCAGTAGTTCATGAAGGTTGTCACACCACGCTGCAAGGAGGCCTTATCACTCAAGTCGTACTCAGCCTTGTCCAGATGCACCGCCCCTGTATTGGCAAACACCAGTGACGGCAGCAGGGTCAGCACTGCAAATATGATTCTTTTCATTTGAATGTAACCCTCTCCGGCAGCGGCTTGGTGCTTTCGTTCTTGCTATAGAAGAACAGCAGGACAAAGAACCCGAAATAACCCAAGGTACAAATTTGGGCAATCAGCGTCAGCGTCGGCGTCGACGGCAGCACCCCGAGGATCCCCAGAATCACGAAGCAAACCACAAACTGGGCGATGTTCAGCTTGTGCAGCTTGCTGCGATAACGCACCGAACGCACCTTGCAGCGATCCAGCCAAGGCAGTAAAAACAGCACCACAATGGAAAGTCCCATCATGACGACACCCAGCAATTTGTCCGGTACCGCCCGCAAAATGGCGTAGAACGGCGTGAAGTACCACACAGGCGCTATATGCGCCGGGGTCTTCAGCCCATTTGCCACTTCAAAGTTAGGCTTCTCGAGGAAGTAGCCCCACATATCCGGCTTGAAGAAGATAACGGCGCAGAACAAGAACAGGAAACCTGCCACGCCAATCATGTCCTTCACCGTGAAGTAAGGGTGGAATGCCACCGCATCCAACGGCCAGCCTTTTTCATCCTTATGCTTCTTGATGTCGATGCCATCCGGGTTGTTGGAACCCACCTCATGCAGCGCCAGAATATGCATGGCAACCAGCATCACCAACACCAGCGGCAACGCGATGACGTGCAGCGCAAAGAAGCGGTTCAGGGTCGCACCAGAAATGACATAGTCACCACGGATCCACAGGGTCAGATCGTCACCAATGACCGGAATGGCACCAAACAACGAGATGATGACCTGGGCACCCCAGAAGGACATTTGTCCCCAAGGCAGCAGATAGCCCATGAAGGCTTCCGCCATCAGCACCAGAAAGATCAGCATGCCGAAGATCCACAGCAGTTCACGGGGCTTCTGATATGAGCCATAAATCATGCCGCGAAACATGTGCATGTAAACCACAACAAAGAAGGCAGAAGCACCGGTGGAGTGCATATACCGCAACAGCCAACCGTACTCCACATCCCGCATGATGTACTCAACCGAAGCAAATGCGCCTTCGGCGGAGGGGTTGTAGTTCATGGTCAGCCAGATGCCGGTGATGATCTGGTTGACCAGCACCAACATCGCCAGAGAGCCAAAAAAGTACCAGAAGTTCAGGTTTTTCGGTGCCGGGTACTTGGCCATGTGGTCGTTGTACATGGCAGTGAGCGGGAAGCGGTAGTCGATCCAGCCCATCAGTTTACTCAACATGGTCAGGCCTCCTTGCCATCGGCACCGACCAGAATGGTGGTGTCGCTAAGATATTGGTACGGTGGAATGACCAGGTTCAATGGTGCAGGCACCCCCTGGAACACACGACCAGCCATGTCGAATTTGGAGCCGTGGCACGGGCAGAAAAAGCCGGATGTGACTCCCTGTACCTGCTCGCCAAAGTTATCCGGCAAATACGAGGGTGAACACCCCAGATGGGTGCAAATACCCACAGCGACAAAAATCTCGGGCTTGATGGATCGGTAGCCGTTATGGGCATAGTCAGGCTGCTGTGGCTCTTCAGATGAGGGATCCCGCAGCTTGTCATCATGCGCAGCCAAGGCATCCAGCGTCTGTTTGGTGCGTTTTACCACCCAGACAGGCTTGCCTCGCCACTCGACACGGATGAGCTGACCCGGTTCCAACTTGCTGATATCGACTTCAACCGGCGCACCGGCTGCTTTGGCCTTGGCACTCGGATTCCATGATTTAATAAACGGCACTGCGGTAAACGCAGCTCCCACCCCGCCAACGGCAACCGTTGACCAGGTAAGAAATCTGCGGCGACCGGTATCAACTGGCGCATTGCTCATCCAAAAACTCTCCCATGTGGACTCCGCACATTCTTATAGTGTCCCTGTTCCCCATTTTTCCTGTGACAACAGCGGCGGAAGCTGGATTTACAATCGCCACAGAAAACAGGGTAAATTTTAAAGAAAATATAACAAGTTGACAAGAAAGAGAGGTGGGCAATGAAAACAATAAAGAAACAAATTTTTGTCTTTTGTGACGCGTGGTTAGCATTGATGTCGGTAATTTTACCAATAAAAAAAGCCTGGCAATTGCCAGGCTTTTTTGACACTCGAAAGAGCGAGTACCAGCAGCGAATTAACGCTTGGAGTACTGCGGACGCTTACGAGCTTTGTGCAGACCAACTTTCTTACGCTCAACCTTACGGGCATCACGAGTAACAAAGCCAGCTTTACGCAGTTCGGCACGCAGGGTTTCGTCGTACTGCATCAGAGCACGAGTAATACCGTGGCGGATCGCACCAGCTTGACCAGAGATGCCGCCACCGTTAACGGTGATGTACAGATCCAGTTTCTCGGTCATCTCAACCAGTTCCAGCGGCTGACGAACTACCATGCGGGCAGTCGGACGGCCAAAGTATTGCTCCAGGGAGCGCTGGTTGATGATGATTTTACCGCTACCCGCTTTGATAAATACGCGAGCAGTGGAGCTTTTGCGACGGCCGGTACCGTAGTATTGATTTTCTGCCATGTTGCCAGTTCCCGATTAGATATCCAGTACTTGAGGTTGCTGAGCAGCATGAGCATGCTCGGCGCCTGCGTAAACTTTCAGTTTACGGAACATGGCACGGCCCAGAGGACCCTTCGGCAGCATACCTTTGATAGCAGCTTCGATTACCATTTCCGGCTTACGCTTGATCAGCTTGTCGAAGCTGATTGACTTGATACCACCCGGGAAACCGGAGTGAGAATGGTAGATTTTATCGGTAAATTTCTTACCGGTTACATGTACCTTCTCAGCGTTTACAACGATGATGTAATCACCGGTGTCAACGTGCGGAGTATATTCAGCTTTGTGCTTACCACGCAGACGAGAAGCGATCTCGGTTGCGATACGACCCAGAGTTTTACCCTCTGCGTCCACAATGTACCAGTCACGTTTTACGGTTTCTGGCTTGGCAACGAAAGTTTTCATTAAGTTAAACCCAATTACCTGTTACAGACCCAATTGCTTATGGGGGCTCTCCCACAAACAACAAACGATGGCCTACCTGTACCCCTTCGAATACAAGTAAAGCTTAAAGTGTCGCTGTCTTATCGACAGCTGTAACGTGGGCCGGGCGATTATAAGTGAAGTTGCCTTAAATATCACCTGCTAATTTCACTGCCATGACACTAGCAAATCTCGCCCAGCCCTACCTGCCGCAGATGCCCATCCGACTGGCAGGCGCGGTATTGTGACTAAGGAAGGTGCTCTCTGGCAAGGTATTCGTGCGATTGCATTTCCTGAAGCCGCGAAAGACAGCGTTTGAATTCGAAATTCAGCAGCCCTTCGCCGTAGAGTTCTGTCATAGGAACCGCCGCCGATATGATGAGTTTTACGCGCCGTTCGTAGAACTCGTCGACCATAGCAATAAAGCGGCGGGCCGCGTCATCCGTGCCATTTCCCATTGGCTGCACATTGGCCAGCAGGACGGTATGACACAGTCTGGCCAGTTCGATATAGTCGTTCTGGGAACGGGGAGAACAACAAAGTTGCTCGAACTCCATGTAGATCACCCCTTCCCCCATCCCCAGTGACGTCAACTGACGATGATTGATCTCAACGCCCCCCTCGCGGGCTTCGGTTCCACCGGTTAATTGCTGAAAATAGTGATCAAGATTGCTTTTCGCCCGCACATCCAGCGGATAGTGATAAATCTCGGCCTGCTCCAGCGTGCGCAAGCGATAATCGACGCCACCATCCACGTTAAGTATCTCGCAATGGCGCTCGATAAGCGCGATCGCCGGCAGAAAACGGGCTCGCTGCAGCCCGTTGCGATAGAGATCCTGCGGCGGAATATTTGACGTGGCAACCAGCACCACACCGTGGCCAAACAGCTCCTGAAAAAGGGTGCCAAGCAACATGGCATCGGTGATGTCGGAGACAAAAAATTCGTCGAAACAGATGATGTCTGTCTCACTGGCAAGCTTGCTGGCAACCAGTTTGAGCGGATCAGGTTGGCCGCTCAACCCCTGCAGTTCATCATGGATCCGGTGCATGAAACGGTGGAAATGGCTGCGCATCTTGCGCGTCCCCGGCAAGCTATCGAAAAAAGTATCCATCAACCAGGTCTTGCCTCTGCCCACTCCACCCCACATATAGATACCAAGGACAGGCTCCGGTGGCGTGGGCTTTTGGAACCAGCCAAACAGCCCCCGGGATCTGGTCGGAGTCGGGCTCCGCTGCAAATCCTGATACAGTCGCTCCAGCCTGCTGATCGCCATCCCCTGCGCGGGGTCGGCCACAAGGCCGGGGCGCAGCAGATCCTGCTGGTATTTTTCCTGCGGTGTCATCCCTGAACGCCTCTCCAAGTCCCTGAATAGAGGACAAAATGGTATCACGGCCTCAGGACGCACGGTATAGTGCCATCAAGGCATGGCGGTTTTGCCAACCGCATAAACCCACACTGTTTTAGCTGTAACAAGGAGCATCTATGAGTCTGTTAACTGGGATCCTGCTGGCTGTCGCAGCCTTGATTATCGGTATCATCCTCGGTCGTTTTTCGGTACGTAGCCGTGATGCCGGTCGCCTGGAACAGGAGCTGAAAAAGGCCCACAAGGAGCTCGAAAGTTACCAGGGCCAAATCAACACCCACTTCGCCGATAGCGCTGCGCTGATGGAGCAACTTGCCGAGCAATATCAGAGCCTCTATCGCCACATGGCAGAGCAGAGTAAATTCCTGGCCAAAGCACAGGAACCGCTATTTCGTGAGTCACTGGTAGAAGAAACTCCAGCAAAAGTGGTCGACGAGCCGAGTATTCCGCCCCGTGACTATGCGGGCGCCTCTTCCGGGCTGCTCAAACAACCAAACTAGTTCCTCGAGGAACTAATCGACTACTCCCGTGGTCTGACCTTGACGATTGCAACGCAACTTTTTCTGGGAGCTGTTTTTCATATGCGTAAACCTCTTTCCTTGCTCAGTGTGCTAGCCCTCAGTGTCGGTATCGCCATGTCTGCGGCTCCTGCACAGGCTGCTCTGCCTTCCCTGTTAGGTTCAAATCAGGAGATGCCAAGCCTGGCGCCGGTTCTCGAACAGGTCACTCCGGCGGTGGTCAATATCTCGGTCTCTGGCAAAAAAATTACCCGCCAACGCCTGCCAGAACAGTTCAAATTCTTCTTCGGCCCCAACATGCCCGATGAGCAGGTGAGCGAGCAGCCGTTCCAGGCGCTGGGCTCAGGTGTCATCGTCGATGCCAAGAAAGGTTATGTGATCACTAACGCCCACGTGGTTCACGAGGCGGACGAGATCAAGGTAAACCTCAAGGATGGTCGTGAATATGCGGCCAAGAAGATCGGCGAAGACAAGCAGTCCGATATCGCCCTGCTGCAAATCAAGGCCGAGGATCTGGTGCAGATCAAGTTTGCCGACTCAGACGAACTGCGGGTCGGTGACTATGCCCTGGCGATCGGCAATCCCTTTGGTCTGGGTCAGACAGTGACCTCGGGGATCGTCAGCGCACTGGGCCGTAGCGGCCTCAACATCGAAAATCTGGAGAACTTCATCCAGACCGATGCGGCCATCAACTCCGGCAACTCGGGCGGAGCCCTGCTCAACCTGCGTGGCGAGCTGATCGGTATCAACACCGCGATCCTGGGTCCGAATGGTGGCAACATCGGCATCGGCTTTGCCATCCCGTCCAATATGGTGCGGGATCTCACCGAGCAGATCGTCAAGTTCGGCGAAGTACGACGTGGCCAGCTGGGCATTACTGGCACCGAGTTGACCTCCGACATCGCCAAGACCTTCGGTTACAACAAGAAGGATGGCGCCTTCGTTAATCAGGTCATGCCCGGATCATCGGCAGATAAAGCCGGGATCAAGGCGGGTGACATCATCATCAGCATCGATGGCAAAGCGGTTCGCTCCTTCGGGGAGTTGCGTGCCAAGATCGCCACCATGGGCGCTGGCAAGCAAGTCGAGCTGGGCCTGATCCGCGACGGCAAGCCACAGAGTGTCAAGGTGACCCTGAAACAGGCCGATGACACTGAAGTGCGCGCCAGCGCGCTCCACCCGGCACTGGAAGGGGCCAAGCTCAGCACCACCACTGACCCGGTTTCCGGCGTTGCGGTGACAGACATTGATCCCCGCTCACCTGCCGCCGCCTCCGGCTTGCAGAAAGGCGATATCATCATCGGAGTGAACCGCTTGCGCATCAACGCTCTGGGCGATCTGACCAAGGCGCTGAAGAACAAGCCTGACGTGCTGGCGCTGAACATCCAGCGTGGTGACTCCTCGCTCTATCTGGTGATCCGCTAGCACTCTGGTTATTCGCCAAAACCCCTCCATCACCCGCGGCCTTCACCGCGGGTGATTTTTATCCATCGATAGTGTTATTCTCTGCCCGCTGCCTGTCCGGATGAGAATCAAATGAAAATCCCCCCTTTAGTCAGTTACTTGGGCAAGTCGATCGGTTTTGGTTTGACCGTCGCTGCGCTGCTGTTGCTGCTGTTTCCCCATTTTCGCGGTGGTGCCCAACTGCCCGGCATCATCACCAATGCCCGTGAGTTAAGCTTCTCTTACGCCGCCCATCGGGCAGGTCCAGCCGTCGTTAACATCTATACTCGCAGCTTTGCGCCCAATCAGGGTAATCAGGGAGAGCTGCGCCCACAGGGGCTGGGGTCCGGTGTCATCATGAACCAGCGCGGCTATGTGCTGACCAACTACCACGTCATTGCCGATGCAGATCAGGTCATAGTGGCACTGCAAGATGGCCGGGTGTTCAGCGCCGAACTGGTCGGCACCGATCAGCTCACCGATCTCGCGGTGCTCTATATCGAGTCAGATAACCTGCCGGTGATCCCGCAAGACCCGGAAAGGCTTCCCGAGGTAGGAGATGTGGTGCTTGCCATCGGTAATCCCTATAACGTCGGCCAGACCATTACCCAGGGCATCATCAGCGCCACCGGCCGTACCGGCCTCTCCAGCATGGGCCCAGACAGCAATGGCCGTCAGGATCTGCTGCAGACCGATGCTGCCATCAACGAGGGGAACTCGGGTGGGGCCCTAGTCAACGGCCGTGGCGATCTGGTGGGCATCAACACCGCCACCTATCACCTCAACGGTAATCAGGAGAGCTATGGCATCAGCTTCGCCATCCCCTACCGGCTGGCAAAACGGATCATGGATGAACTGATCGCCAACGGCCGAGTGATCCGCGGTTATCTCGGGGTCTCCAGCGTCGAAATCAATCCCATCGTCGCGCGGATGATGAACCTCGGCGACCTGCGCGGTCTGGTGGTTGAGAGTCTGGATCCCAACGGCCCGGCGGCCAAAGGTGGTCTGCAGCGAGGGGATGTGCTGCTCAAGATCGATGGAGAAGCCATCAACGGCGTGCGCAGTGCCATGGACAAGATTGTCGAAAGCCGCCCTGGCACCAAACTGACTATCTCGGTATTCCGCTCCGGCAAGCCACTGGAGGTTGTGGTCACCATAGAAGAAGACCTGCGCTATCAGCAAAAGCTACAAAATAAAACAGCCCCGAGTGGGGCGACCGCCAGCTGATATTACCGCTCCACTCACCCTCACCAGGGCGGGCTACCGCCCTTGGTCCTTTTGCCTCTCCCTCATCCCGTGCAACACCGCGCATCAATCATTACCCGGCAGCACCACTGCAGGGACTGGAATTTGAACAAAAGGGAGATGTAAGCCAGCGTCAGGTGAATATCACCTCCATACACCCATGCCAACCTGCTCATCGAGAAACCTGCTGCCACAGGAGCACAGAAAAACAAAAGGCCATCCGCTAGGATGGCCTTTTGTCATTGAATTTGATGGTGCCCGGGGTCGGACTCGAACCGACACGATTATTCATCGGCGGATTTTGAATCCGCTGCGTCTACCGATTTCGCCACCCGGGCAACTGCGAGGGATTATACAAATGGAGCGATGCCATGCAAGGGGTTTTTCTATTGAACACGCTCGTTTGCTCATTTATTCAACGCCTTGCCGATACGGGGCCAGTTACATAGAATGCCGCCATCATCTTAATGGAATAAAAACGATGGCCAAGCCTAAACAAGTCCAACAAAAATCCCCCACACTCCCCCGATACCCGTCGGCCACTCTGCTGCGACGAATTGGTGCGCTGATCTATGATGCGCTGGTCGTGACCTCCCTGCTCATCATCGCCGGTTTTATCGGGATGGCAGTGGCAAAACTGCTGCTGGTCAGCGGTATGGCCAGCGTCCCGGCGGGCGAAGATACGGTCTGGTTGCTGACCCGCCACCCCCTGAGCCTGATCTATACCCTGTGGCTCGCCTTTGTTGTCTGCGGTTTCTACACCTGGTTCTGGACCCGCGCTGGCCAGACCATCGGTATGCGCGCCTGGCGCCTGCGTATTCAGAACGAGGATGGCAGCCATATCCGTGTCACCCAGGCGCTGATCCGCCTCGCCACCGCCGCCTTTGGGCTGGGCAACCTGATGTGCCTGTTCAACCGCAAGCAACCACGCGCCTTCCAGGATATCTGGGCCGAGTGCGAGGTCATTGTGTTGAGCAAGCAAGAGAATCTGGAGCTGCTAAACAAGTAATTCCGAAGCAATGTAGCAACGAAAGAGGGCACCAAAAGGTGCCCTCTTTGCATGGTCGCGCCACGGCTTACTGCTTGCGACTGAGAATGTAGAAAGAGATACCGCCAAACAGCAGGCTGGGGGCGACGGCAGCCAGGATCGGCGGCACCGCGTAGACCAGACTGACGGGACCAAATACCCGATCGCTGACATAGACGGCGAAGCCGGTCATGATCCCCATCAGCATCCGCGCGCCCATGCTCACCGAGCGCAACGGGCCGAAGATGAACGAGGAGGCCAGCAGGATCATCGCCACCACCGAGAGCGGTGACAGCAGCTTGCGCCACATCTCCAGCTTGTAACGACCGGCATCTTGCTTGTTGGCGTCCAGATAACCTATGTAATCACGCAGACCTGAGACCGAGAGATTTTCAGGATCGATACTCACCACCCCCAGCTGTTTGGGGGTCAGCTCGGAGTTCCACTCCATCTGGGCATGCTGCTCGCTGTTGATCTGCGCAGGGTCGTCGAAGCGAGTGACCTGAGTCTGTTTGAGCAACCAGTGGTGCTGGTCAAACACCCCTTCTTGCGCCTGTACCACATCGATCAACTTGCGCTCGGGGGTAAAGCGATAGAGGGTGATGCCGGTCAGAGCACCATCATTGCGCACCCCGTTGATATTGACGAAGTTGTTGCCATCGCGGGCCCACACCCCGTAGGCGGAGACCGTCAATCGCCCCTCGGAGATAGCACCGGCACGGATATCATCCGCCATCCGCTTGGCGATAGGGGCCACGTACTCACCCATCAGCCCCACCAGCAGCATCAGCGGAATGGCGGTCTTGAGCGCGGCCATCACGATACTGATCTTGGAGCGGCCCGCAGCCTGCATCACTACCAGCTCGGAGCTGGTCGCCAGCTGGCCTAAACCGATCAGGCCGCCAAGCAGCGCCGCCAGCGGGAAGAACAGCACCGCCTCCTTGGGCATGGAGAGCAGCACATAGTAGAGGGCATTGATCATGTCATAGTTGCCATCACCGACCGACTTGAGCTGCTCCACATACTTGATGAGCGCAGCCAGGCCAACCAGGGTGATTTCGCACAGCAGGATCGACATGAAAATGACCCTACCGATATATCTGTCGAGAATGCCAAACATCAGCAGAAGTTCCTATGTTGCAGCATCATGCTGATTTTCTGTTGAAATAACGGCCCTTCACCCCGTTCCACCAGCTGGTACCCTGCACATTGAGGGGCAAGCCGATAAACAGCAGGTAACCGAGCGGCACCAGGAACATCCCCGGCCAGTAGGGCAAACGACCGCTGTCGATGGCCGAGCGGGCCGCGCTGAGCAGCAGGAAGTAAGAGAGATAGAGCATGATGGCCGGCAGCAGTTTGGCATAGCGCCCCTGACGGGGGTTAACCCGCGCCAGCGGTACCACCAGCAGAGTCAGCACCGGAATGGAGAGGGGCAGCGACAGACGCCACTGCAGCTCCGCCATCATGCTGTTGTCCTGAGTACCGAACAGCTCCAGAGTCGGTTTAGCCGCCGCCTTGCGGTTGGAACGCTCCAGCTCTTGCTGGCGGATCACCAGACCATATTCGCTAAAATCGGAGACCTGGAACTGCTTGCCGGAGAAGTTTCCCTCGTAGCGGGAACCATCTTTGAGGGTCAGCCACTGCAGACCGTTCTCATCGACCGTCACCACCCCTTCGGTCGCCACCACCACCGAGGGAGGATTGTTTCCCTCCGCCCGCTGCAATACGAAGATTTTCTGCAGTTTTGAACCGTTTTCGTTCAAATCCTGGATATAGGCAACCAGGCGCCCCTTGTCGAGCTCCATAAAGCGGCCTGCCTGCAGGAAGGAAATCCCCGGATCCGCCTTGAACTCGTCGATCACCTGATACTCGCGTTCCTTGGCTTGCGGGGCGATCCAGCCGGTATTGAAGGCGGCGACGGCGGCAGTCAGCAACGCCAGCAGCATGGCGCTGCGCATCACGAAACGGTGACTGAAACCCACCGCATGCATCACCGTCATCTCGCTTTCGGCATAGAGACGCCCGTGGGCAAACAAGATGGCTAAAAAGAGACTGATTGGCAGCATCAACAGCGCCATATTGGGCAAGTTGAGCAGCAACAAGGTAGATACCAGCCGTGTCGGTACCTCACCATCGGCGGCATCACCGATAATCTTGATAAATTGTTGGCTGACAAAGATAAGCAGCAATACGAAGAGCACTGCCAGCTGGGTTTTCAGGGTTTCCCTGAACAAATATCGGAATACGATCACAGTCATTCCCAAGTAAACTTGTGTTTTTAGTCGAATGCCTGAAAAATAGGGCCGTATATTGGATTTTTACCAGTTTGAACTGCGGAGCCTGTGGCTGTTCGCTCCGCCTCTGATACCCCAACAAGCACCGCATTATTCAATAAAAGGTGCCTTTTGTCTTTAGGATGTAGGAGATTCCATGGAGTTCAGTGTAAAGAGTGGCAGTCCTGAGAAGCAACGTAGCGCCTGCGTCGTGGTCGGCGTATTCGAGCCTCGTCGCCTCTCTCCGGTTGCCGAACAACTGGACAAGATCAGCGATGGCTATATCAGTTCGCTGCTGCGCCGTGGCGACCTGGAAGGGAAACCAGGCCAGATGCTGTTGCTGCATCAAGTACCGGGCGTGCTCAGCGAGCGCGTACTGCTGGTCGGATGCGGCAAGGAGCGGGAACTCGACGAACGCCAGTACAAGCAGATCATCAACAAGACCATCACCACCCTCAACGAAACCGGTTCAATGGAAGCGGTCTGCTTCCTGACCGAGTTGCACGTCAAGGGCCGGGATACCTATTGGAAGGTACGCCAGGCGGTAGAAACCACCAAGGCGGGCCTCTACAGTTTCGATCAGTTCAAGACCAACAAAGCCGAACCACGTCGCCCGCTGCGCAAGCTGGTATTCAACGTGTCGACGCGTCGGGAACTGACCATTGGTGAAAAAGCCATCGCCCACGGTCTGGCAGTAGCCAAGGGTGTGCGGGTCTGTCGTGATGTGGCGAACATGCCGCCCAACATCTGCAATCCGGCTTATCTGGCCTCCCAGGCCCGTCGTCTGGCCGATGCCTTCGACAACATCACCACCAAAGTGATCGGTGAGCAGGAGATGGCCGAACTCGGCATGAACTCCTATCTGGCGGTGGCTCGCGGCTCCGATAACGAAGCCATGATGGCCATCATCGAATACAAGGGCAACGCCGATGCCAAGCCCATCGTGCTGGTCGGCAAGGGTCTGACCTTTGACTCCGGCGGCATCTCCATCAAACCGGCCGATGGCATGGACGAGATGAAGTACGACATGGGTGGCGCCGCCTCCGTGCTGGGTACCATGCATGCGCTGGCCCAGCTGCAACTGCCGATCAACGTGATTGGTGTGCTGGCTGGCTGCGAAAACATGCCCGGTGGCAACGCCTATCGCCCGGGTGACATCCTCACCTCCATGTCCGGCCAGACCATCGAAGTGCTCAACACCGATGCGGAAGGTCGTCTGGTACTGTGCGATGCGCTGACCTATGTCGACCGCTTCGATCCGGAAACCGTGATCGACGTGGCGACCTTGACCGGTGCCTGCGTCATCGCGCTGGGTCACCACACCTCGGGTCTGCTGGCCAACCACAACCCGCTAGCCCATGAGCTGCTCAACGCCTCCGAGCAGGCTGGCGATCGCGCCTGGCGTCTGCCGCTGTTTGACGAGTATCAGGAGCAGATCGACAGCCCGTTTGCCGATATGGCCAACATCGGCGGTCGTCCGGCCGGTACCATCACCGCAGCCGCCTTCCTGTCACGCTTCACCAAGAAGTACAACTGGGCCCACCTGGATATCGCCGGGACCGCCTGGAAGAGTGGCAAGGATAAAGGCTCTACCGGTCGTCCGGTGCCCCTGCTGACCCAGTTCCTGCTGAACAGGGCTGGCGTGGATATCGAAGAGAAAGAGTAACTCCCCTGCCCCTTCCGATGGCTGCATCGGAAGGGTTGGCGTTACCCTGAACCACAAGGAAGAGGCCTGCCTCTTCCTTGTTTCATTGTTGTTTCAGTGAGATGCAGACGGGAAATCCCCCGTCAGCCTCTGCGGCGGTCAATAGTCCGTCACCGCAAAACGGGATCCACCTGATGAGCCAAGTGACCTTTTACCTGATGAACGAACCGGATGACGCACAGGCCTCCGCGGTCGAGCGGCTCGCCTGTACCCTGGCGGCCGAGTCGTGGGGCGCGGGCCATCTCTATCTGTTGTGTGACGATGAAGCCCAGGCCCTGCGCCTCGACGAGCTGCTGTGGCAACTGCCACCGGAGCGCTTCGTACCCCATCAGTTGCAGGGCGAAAGCGGCATGGCACCGGTGGAAATTGGCTATCAGCCGCCGAAACGGCGCTATGCCCGCCTCATCAATCTGGCCAGACAGACACCTTTGTTTGCAGGACACTTCGCTCAAGTGGTAGATTTTGTCCCCACTGATGAAACTCAAAAGCAGCAAGCCCGCGAGCGCTACAAGCACTATCGCCAGGCAGGCCATACCCTCGAGATGAGGGAGCAGCCCGTCCTTGCCGCACCGGATCCGGCGCAGCCCTGACTGCAACCTATTGATCTAAAACATAATCAACACCAGACTCCATCCATCCAGATTACGGCGAGACCATGGAAAAGACTTTTAATCACAATGCCATCGAACAGGCGCTCTATCAGCACTGGGAATCCCAGGGTTACTTCAAGCCCCACGGCGACACCAGCAAAGACTCCTACTGCATCATGATCCCGCCGCCGAACGTCACCGGCAGCCTGCACATGGGTCACGCCTTCCAGCAGACCCTGATGGACACCCTGATCCGCTACAACCGCATGCAGGGCAAAAACACCCTGTGGCAGTCAGGTACCGACCACGCCGGTATCGCCACCCAGATGGTGGTTGAGCGCAAGATCGCTGCAGAAGAGGGCAAAACCCGTCACGATTACGGCCGTGATGCCTTCATCGACAAGATCTGGCAATGGAAGGAAGAGTCCGGTGGCACCATCACCCGCCAGATGCGCCGTCTGGGCGACTCGGTGGATTGGGAGCGTGAGCGCTTCACCATGGATGAGGGTCTCTCCGCCGCCGTGCAGGAAGTGTTTGTCCGTCTCTACGCAGATGGCCTGATGTACCGCGGCAAGCGTCTGGTGAACTGGGATCCGAAACTCAACACCGCCATCTCCGATCTGGAAGTGGAAAACCGCGAGATCAAGGGCCACATGTGGCACCTTCGTTACCCGCTGGCCAACGGCGCCAAGACCGCCGAAGGTCAGGATCACCTGATCGTCGCCACCACTCGTCCGGAGACCATGCTGGGCGATACTGCCGTGGCAGTGAACCCGGAAGACCCGCGCTACAAGGCGCTGATCGGCCAGCACATCCTGCTGCCGCTGGTGAACCGTCTGATCCCCATCGTCGCCGATGAACACGCCGACATGGAGAAGGGCACCGGTTGCGTGAAGATCACCCCGGCGCACGACTTCAACGATAACGAAGTGGGCAAGCGCCACAGCCTGCCGATGATCAACATCTTCACTCTGGACGCCCATGTGCGTGCCGAGGCCGAAGTGGTCGACACCAACGGCAACCCCTGCACCGCCTACGACGCCGCCCTACCGGCCGAGTTCGCCGGTCTGGAGCGCTTCGCTGCCCGCAAAGCCATCGTGGCCAAGCTGGATGAGCTGGGCCTGTTGGCCGAAATCAAGGATCACGTACTGCAACAGCCCTACGGCGATCGCGGTGGCGTGCCCATCGAGCCGATGCTGACCGACCAGTGGTACGTGCGCGTGGCACCGATGGCCAAGACCGCCATCGAAGCGGTGGAAGATGGCCGCATCCAGTTCGTGCCGAAGCAGTATGAAAACATGTACTTCTCCTGGATGCGCGACATTCAGGACTGGTGCGTCTCCCGTCAGCTGTGGTGGGGTCACCGCATCCCGGCATGGTATGACGACGCTGGCAATGTCTACGTGGGCCGTGACGAGGCGGAAGTGCGTGCCAAGCACAGCATCCCGTCAGTGACCACCCTGCGTCAGGACGAAGACGTGCTCGACACCTGGTTCAGCTCCGCCCTGTGGACCTTCTCCACCCTGGGCTGGCCGAACAACACCGAAGCACTCAAGACCTTCCACCCGACCGACGTACTGATGAGCGGCTTCGACATCATCTTCTTCTGGATTGCCCGGATGATCATGATGACCATGCACTTCATCAAGGACGAAAACGGCCAGCCGCAAGTCCCGTTCAAGACCGTCTACATCACTGGTCTTATCCGTGACGAAGAAGGCCAGAAGATGTCCAAGTCCAAGGGCAACGTGCTGGATCCCCTCGACATGATCGACGGCATCTCGCTGGAAGATCTGCTGGAGAAGCGCACCGGTAACATGATGCAGCCGCAGATGGCCGAGAAGATCGGCAAGCGTACCGCCAAGCAATTCCCGGAAGGGATTGATGCACACGGTACCGACGCCCTGCGCTTCACGCTGGCAGCGCTGGCCTCTACCGGTCGTGACATCAACTGGGACATGAAGCGCCTGGACGGCTACAACAACTTCTGCAACAAGTTGTGGAACGCCTCCCGCTATGTGCTGATGAACACCGAAGATCAGGATTGCGGTTTTGCCGGGGGCGAAATGCAGTTCAGCCTGGCGGATCGCTGGATCCAGTCCCAGCTGCAAGTGGCCATCCGTGACTTCCGTACCGCCCTCGATACCTATCGTTTCGATATCGCCGCTGGCGTGCTGTACGAATTTATCTGGAACCAGTTCTGTGACTGGTATCTGGAGCTGACCAAGCCGGTACTGGGCAAGGGTTCCGAGGCTGAGCAGCGCGCTGCCCGCCACACCCTCGTCAACGTACTGGAAACCCTGCTGCGTCTGGCGCACCCGATCATCCCGTTCATCACCGAGACCATCTGGAAATCGGTGGCACCGCTGGCTGGCGTGCACGCCGACACCATCATGATTCAGGCCTTCCCGGAATTCGACGCCGCCAAGGTGGACGAAACCGCGATGGCGGATCAGGAGTGGGTAAAGGAGTTCATCGAAGGGGTGCGTAACATCCGCGCCGAGGTGAACGTAGCGCCCAGCGTCGGTCTGAACGTGCTGCTCAAGTGCGATGCCAAAGATGCCCAGCGCGCCGGTGACAACGAGGCCTTCCTCAAGTCCCTGGCCCGTCTGGAGTCCATCCGCGTGCTGGCGGACGGTGAAGTGGCCCCCCTGTCAGTGAAGAAGCTGATCGGTGCCACCGAGCTGATGATCCCGATGGCCGGTCTCATCGACAAGGACGCCGAACTGGCCCGTCTGGCCAAAGAAGTGGCCAAGCTGGTTGGTGAGTGTGGCCGCATCGAAGGCAAACTTGGCAACGAAGCCTTCGTCGCCAAGGCGCCGGAAGCGGTCATCGCCAAAGAGCGCGAGAAGCTGGAAGATTACCGTCTCCAGCTGACCAAGCTGGAAGCCCAGCAAGCCGAGATCGCCGCCCTGTAATACGGCGTACCGCGCGCAACAGACACTCCTCTACCTGGAGCTCTGTCTGACCTACAGCCCAGCAAGCCTGCCTTGCCGGGCTGTTTTTTTTTCTGCTGCAGGACACATCCAGACGACCCGCACGACCGCGATACGGATCCCCTTATCTGGTCAGGCAGGATGCCCTCCTCGGCTTCGCAAGTGAATTCGCCGCACCGGCAGGTTTACCCCATCCCTGTAGCCAGCAAACCTCGGGTTAATCAGAAATTGTTGTACGGCTTGTGTTCACTCTGGCCAACATAAGATAGCCTCCCTCTTGAGTCAGGCGAGCACCTGATTCAAGGCTCCCCATCCATCCCTGTTATCCGAGGCTCAACATGTTTTTTCAGGTCGTCTTCCTCGCCTTGCTGGCGTTGCTGCCCATGGTCAACCCGCCCACCACTGCCACCCTGCTGCTGGGGCTGAGCAAGGGGATGTCGCGCGAACACGTGCGTCGTCAGGTCAACCTGGCGGCCATCTATCTGTTCTGCACCCTCTGCATCACCTTCTTTATTGGATCCTCGATCCTGGATCTGTTCGGGATCTCCATCCCGGGCTTGCGCCTGGCCGGTGGCCTCATCATCGGCTTCATCGGCTTTCGCATGCTGTTCCCCGCCCCCAGCCAGCAAAGCGGAGTCGATATCAACCAGAGCATCGCCTTTGTGCCGCTCACCATGCCCAGCATGTGCGGGCCGGGCACCATGGCGCTGGTAATAAGCGGTGCTGCCCAGATTGCCGAGCTGCCTGACGAGTACAACCGCCTCACCATCTACGGCGCCATGATCACTGCTTTTGCCCTGATGAGCCTCATCAGCTGGGGCGTCTTGAAGCTGGCGGATCCGGTCTGCAAGATCCTCGGCGCCACCGGCATCGACGCCATGACCCGCATCATGGGTTTCCTGCTGGTTTGCATGGGCATGCAATTTTGTATCAATGGCATCAAGGAAGTGGCACAGGATCCGGTCTTCCACGGCGGCCAGGCCGTGCAAACCGCACCGGCGCTACCGCAGGTTTCCAGCGCGTTTGATCAGTTGCCGCAGAAGCCCGCCAGCGCTGATTGAAAACGGTATCAAAAAGTCCCTGACGATCTGCACTGATCTTGTTCCTGATCATGTTATTGACACACAGATGAGTTAGTTTGTTTTTCATACAGACTTTATTCAGACGGATGCTGATAGGTTTGTTGATGAATACCCACTCAATTTCAGGAGAGTATGCAGATGGACAAGATGCTGACCGAAATAGGAAGCCATAGCCTGTTTCACGAATACCTGAACGTGGTGGGGATTGCGAGCCCATCTCTCGCCAAAATCGAACAGCGCTGGGAATATAAAGATCAAGAGCAGCTGGTTGCCAAAATCCAGATCGACAAACTGGGCAACGCCCGCTACTTCATCGACGCCCGCGCCATCTCCGTCAACTGATACCGATTACTCCGCCAGCCCCGGCCAACTGACCGGGGCTTTTTGTTGTCTGCGATACCGCGCTCAACGGCAGATCCCATCATTGTGCTGATGACAATCGACCATCCGTCTGTCTGTTTTTTGTACAGCACGCATTCAGCTCAACACAGCTATCTTGGCTAGCGAATACCCTTACTTCAGAAGAGTATCCCGATGACCAAGATGCTGACCGAAATCGGCAGTCATAGCCTGTTTCACGAATACCTGAACGTGCTCGGCATAGCCAATCCAACCCTTGCCAACGTAGAGCAGCTGTGGGAACACAGGCAGCAAGAGAGGCTAATCGCCAAAATCCAGATCGATAAACAAGGCAAGGCCCGTTACTTCATCGACGCCCGCGCTATTTCGGTCAACTGATAGCGCTCCCCCGCAAGCCCCGGCCAACTGACCGGGGCTTTTTGCTGTCGGCATGATGGGCAAAGCCTCTGCCACCTCATATCCTCCTCTCTTTGGTTGTGATGGTCTCATGCAGGAATTTTTACAACTAAAAACAAAATATAAATGGAATAATTAATTATGCGAGATTGATCTCATAACTAAAATCAAAAATCGAGCATGATGACCAACATCAAGAAGGATGATTTACGCCGGGAATGGCGACGACCTGATGTAGAGGAAACGATGACCATTGACCTATCAAGCATGATTACTGAAACCCGCAATCCAGCCAGCATCGAGATCGATCAGCTCCCGACACTGGATATGCTGCGGATCATCAATCAAGAAGATCAACACGTTGCTGTGGCTGTAGGCCAACTGCTTCCCGAGATCGCCAAGGCGGTCGATGCTATCGCCGAGGCATTTGGCAAGGGCGGCCGCCTGATCTACATCGGGGCAGGCACCTCCGGACGTCTCGGCATTCTGGATGCCAGCGAATGCCCACCCACCTATGGGGTCTCTGCCGAACTGGTCATCGGCCTGATTGCAGGGGGCCACAAGGCCATCCTGCAGGCGGTGGAGAATGCCGAAGACGATGCAGAGCTCGGTACCAACGACCTGAAAAACATCCACTTCAGTGCCAACGACGTGCTAGTAGGCATCGCAGCCAGCGGGCGAACCCCCTATGTGCTAGGCGCCATGCAGTATGCCAGAAGCCTGGGAGCAACGGTGTGCAGTATCAGTTGCAACCCGGGCAGCCCGCTCGCCAAAGCGGCCGACATCAGCATGGTCGCCGTTGTCGGGCCCGAAATTGTGACCGGCTCCTCTCGCATGAAAGCGGGCACCGCCCAGAAGCTGATCCTCAATATGCTCTCTACCGGCGCCATGATCCGTACCGGCAAGGTCTACGGCAACCTGATGGTGGATGTAGAGGCGACCAACGCCAAGCTGGTGGAACGCCAGAAGCGGATCGTCATGGAAGCAACCGAATGTGACCGTGACACGGCAGAGCAAGCCCTTGCCGCCGCAGACAACCACTGCAAGACCGCCATCGTAATGATCCTGGCCAATATCTCCGCCAGCGAAGCGCGAGAGCGACTGCAGAGCAGCGGCGGCTTTATCAGCAAATGCACCGATTGATCGGCCAATCGCACATTGGCCGTGCCAGCAATGGCGACACGATAACAACATGAGCGGGGGCATCCGCCCCCTTATATCACATCAGACTGACTGGGTTCTTTATGGCAAAAATAACTGACACCATGGTTGGCCAGATCATCCAGGCCATCGGTGGCCGGGATAACATCACCAACTGTGGCCACTGCATGACCCGCTTGCGGCTGAGTCTGGCAGACAGCCTGCATGCCGACCGCGATACCATCAAACGGATCGCCGGGGTGATGGGGGTGATTGAAAGCGACAACCAGTTCCAGATCGTGCTTGGTCCGGGCAAGGCCCAGACCGCCTGCGAGATGATGAACGGCATGCTGAGTACAGACGCGGGTACCCTGACCGCCCCTCGCCCGCAATCAACGGATCTTGGTGACATCGCCGCCGCCAACAAGCAGGCGCTAAAACAGAAACAGAGCAGCGCAGCGCACCGCTTCCTGGCCAAGTTTGCCACCATTTTTACCCCGCTTATTCCCGGCTTTATCGCTGCGGGTCTGCTGCTCGGCTGCGCCACACTGATCGAGCAGACCCTGCTGCTGGAAGCGCAGCAGACAGGAGGCATGCTGGCCGAATTTGTCGGCTACATGAAGCTCTTCAGCAAGGGATTGTTCAGCTTCCTCAGCATCCTGATCGGCTACAACGCCCAGAAGGCGTTTGGCGGATCCGGGGTCAATGGCGCCATCCTCGCCTCCCTGTTTGTCATGGGGTATGACCCCCAGGCCAGCAGCGGGATCTACTCCGGCATTAGCGACTTCTTCGGTCACCAGATCGATCCGCGCGGCAACATCATCGGCGTATTGATCGCCTGCATCATAGGCGCCTCGGTGGAGCGTCAGGTTCGCCGCTTCATGCCGGACAGTCTGGATATGATCCTCACTTCCTGCATCACCCTGCTGATCATGGGGGCAGTCACCTTTATCCTGATCATGCCCCTCGGCGTACAGCTCTATAACGGCATGTCCTGGCTCTTCATCAACCTCAATGGCAACCCGTTCGGTACCGCCATTCTGGCCGGCCTGTTCCTCATCTCGGTGATGTTCGGTATCCATCAGGGGTTCGTTCCCGTCTACTTTGCGCTGATGGATGCCCAGGGCTTCAACTCCCTGTTCCCCATCCTGGCGCTGGCCGGTGCTGGACAGGTAGGCGCAGCACTGGCGCTCTACAGCCGGGCAGGCAAGGATTCACTGCTGCGCACTCAGGTGAAGGGCACCATCATCCCGGGCATTCTGGGGGTCGGTGAGCCGCTCATCTACGGCGTCACCCTGCCACGGGTCAAACCCTTCATCACCGCCTGCTGCGGTGGTTCGCTGGGCGGCTTCGTGGTGGGCCTCATCTCCTGGATGGGTCTGCCGGTTGGTCTTAACACCGTCTTTGGCCCCTCCGGCATCGTCGCCCTGCCGCTGATGACCTCCGCCCAGGGGATCTTCCCCGGCATGATGGTCTATGCCGTCGGCCTCGCCGTCGCCTACCTCGGCGGCTACCTCTTCACCCTGATGTTCGGCTGCAAGAACGTCGACCTGAGTTAACTAACTATTAAACGCTGGCCAAAAAATACTTGGCCAGCTAATTAAATAATGCGACTCACATCTATTTTTATATATCTGAGATCTGACCATATTTTCGAACGTGCAATCACTTTCACCGTTGTCATAAACAAATTAAAGCAGCAAGTCATACACGAACATCCCTTTAATTATAACGGAATTTTACCCCCTCCGCCTCACTATTAAATGAGATTAGTTATTATGAAAAAACTCGCACCACTCACCTCATTGCTATTAGCAATGGGGGCCAATGCCGCGCCATTAGCACAAGAGAAATTACAAATCTTGTGGCAACAACCGCAACAGTCGGCACAGCAAATCATTGACCATATGAGCTTGCGCGAAATGATCGGACAAACATTAATGCTCGATTTTCGTGCTTGGGGCAAGGATGATAAAGAACAACCAATTCCATTTAACGTAATGAATAAAGAAGTTACCGACATCATTTATAAATATCGGCTCGGCTCAGTTATTCTATTTCGTGAAAATCTGATTACCACCGAGCAAACCGTTAAATTAATTAATGATATACAAGCGGCTCGCGATGGCTTGCCGCTGTTTATCAGCGTTGACCAAGAGGGTGGTTATGTCACCCGCCTGCGTGAAGGCACCGAGATGCCAGGAAACATGGCCCTGGGAGCAACCCGCAATCCGGCGCTAGCCGAACTGTCAGGGATGATCCACGGTGCCGAGTTGGCTAGCTTGGGCTTTAATCTCAACTTTGGTCCGGTAGTTGACGTCAATAGCAACCAGAACAACCCAGTCATCGGCGTACGCTCTTACTCTGATGAGCACCCTATGGTTACCACGATGGCCAATAGCTATGTGAAGGGCATTCACAAGTACAACATCCTCACTTCCGCCAAGCACTTCCCAGGCCATGGTAACGTGGCAGTAGACTCACACTTTGGTCTACCGGAAGTGCCGTATTCAGTTAAAGAATGGTCCCAAACTGACCTTCCACCATTCGTTAACACCTTGGCCAATGGTGTCGACACTGTGATGACCGCTCATGTCGTATTCCCGAGTCTAGATGATTCCAAGCTTACCACCCTCAAGGGTGAGAAAATGGGTACCCCTGCGACCCTGTCAAAGAAAATCATTGACGGCGTGTTACGTAAACAGCTGAAATTTGATGGTTTAGTCCTGACCGATGCGATGGACATGGGAGCCATCTCCAGCAACTTCGACATGAACTGGGCCGTGGCCACAGCTTATAAAGCGGGTGTCGACATGCCCCTGATGCCGATCCCGATGTGGGGCGACGATGCCAGGATAAAACTCGACAACCTTTACGGTTACCTGACGGAGCAAGCGGACCAGGATCCGGAACTAAAAGCCCGCATTAAAGAGTCAGCCAAGCGCGTCGTTCTGAGCAAGCTGAAAAACCGCATCGATGCCGAACCAAAAGACGTGGCAAAGGCCCTGGCTGTGGTGGCTTCTGCACAGCACAAACAGTTTGAAGACATGGTGGCGGAGAATGCCGTGACCCTGATTAAAAACGACGGAGTACTACCGGTAGCACTCAATTCCGGCAAGAAGATCCTGGTCATTTCAGATGAACAACCACGCAGTGATATGATGACCAAGCACATTCAAAATCTGGCGAAACAACTGGATCTGACAGCGGTAGAAACCACTGCACGCAAAGTCACCCTGATGAACAACGATTTGGACACCGAGGCACTGCAACGCGATATAGCACATAACGATCTCGTGATACTGGCAACCTACAATCTGGCCGCCAATCCAGTCAATGCGCAAAAAATAATAAATATCGCTAATAAAGCCAGCAAAAAACTGGTCGTCATCTCAACCCGCAATCCATACGACATAGCCTATTTAAACGGTGTCCAGGCCAACATGGCGATCTACGGCATCACAGGATTTGATATCACTAACAACAACCGTAACTCGTTGGAAACAAATATCAAAGCAGGCATCTTGACCTTGTTTAAAAATCCGGATACCGCAGCCCCATTGAACAACCCAACGGGTAAACTTCCCGTTAATATAAAAACCGAGGATGGCAAAAACGTGCTATTTCCAATTAATCATGGCCTCAACTTTTAATACATAGCCCCATTAATTAAAACGATTAATCGTCCTATGCGCTAATAAAATGAAGAGTGCATTGATACTAATAGGATATTGTTAACAATGCCCATCAAAAAATTATCAGTTTTATCATTAATGTTTGTGGCTAGTTTTCCCGCTTTTTCTGCCGACCATGATGCATGGAAGATAATGTCCAATACTTTCATGGAAATCGAAAAATTTGAAGGGCATCGTGATGCTGATGGTGCAAAAGTCACCGACAAAGTCAACCTCGCTGGGCAATTGTTTATTTCTAATTCATCATCAAAATGGCGCTACTTTATTGAACATAAAGAGTCCATGCGCAATTATGGGTATGCAATTTCCGGCTCCGATAACTCTTTTATCCGTAACCGAACGCAGTTAGGTATTACGCGAAATATGTATAAGAACGGAAATAATATTTTCGATCTCAACTTAACCTATCGCAAAGAGTCAAATGACGGTGTCACTGATAGAAATGCCAGGCCATCCAACACCCTATTTTGGTTGATGCCAAGTGGTACTTACTGGATTAATGAAAAACTGGCCTTCTCCTTCTGGGATGCCTTCTATCATTACGACAATTTTAGAGCCGATAACTCTTATGAATGGGAGTCTGAGCATGGCATTGTTTACAAATTCAATGACTCAACTACCGGACGATTAATGGTTTATACCGATTGGACTTTTGATAATGATTTTAATAAAAATTGGGAACAAAATCAAATCCGTGGCTATATGACCAAAATCATCGACCCCAAATGGTCGATATCTCCATATTTCCGTTATTTTTTATCAGAGCGCTCTTATGACGCGGCAAACACCAACTACGTGACCCAACGCGCGGACGGTGGTCTCCGCATTGGCACTGAGGTTAATTACAAGCTGAATGAACGACTTACTATGTGGGCTGGTTTCGCTGTAGAAAAAACAGAATGGGAAAAACCAAAACCAAATGGTATTACCTCTGGTAGCGACAATGACCAAACTTTCTATCTAGGTCAGCTTGGCGTGAAGTACCTCTGGTAAGAACCACGACATGATCACTGTTGCATAAAATCACTCAATGGCGGCTGTCTGATTACAATAGCCGCCATTTTTATATGAATCTCGCTAGTAATTAGTAATTCACTCTACCGACCATATCACGTACCCCCTGGATTAGGGACCAGGCATTATCTCCCCTTAACTGCACCAGGCCCAAAAAGAGAATATCCGTGATGGTGTTCTGGGCGGTACGCGAAGAGATGGAGGAGATACGCAGCTCGTTCTCCTCCGCCACCGTATCCAGCACTATATCGGCCATCTGACGCAACTGTGACTGCCGATACGAGGTCACGGCAATCAGGGTCGCTCCATTGCGCTTGGCCAGCTCGGCAGCCGCCAGCACATCTCGGCTTGCGCCAGAGTAGGAGATGGTCAGCTGCACGTCACCCGGTCCCAGAGTCTGGGCGATGGAGATCTGCACATGGCTATCCTGGGCAAACAGGGTAGTCACACCGATCTTGAGCAGCTTGTACCAGAGATCTTTGGCAGTCAGTGCCGAACCGCCAATCCCCACCAGTTGCACCCTGCCCGCCTGATCGATGGCGTCAAGCACCCGCATCAAGGCCTCGCTGTCGAGGGCCTGGGTAGTCTCGATAATGGAGTTGATCTTCTCCTGCGCCAGCTTCTTGGCCATGGTCTCCAGATCGTCGTCACGCCCGATGCCATTGTAGAGATCGCCGACATTGTCGGTCTTGATGGCTTGCTTGCGCCCCAGATCCTCGCTGACCGCCAGCTTGAAGGCGGTGAAGCCCTTGAACCCGATCTTCTGGGTGAACTTCACTATGCTCGACTGGCTCACCTCCGCCTGCTGGGCTAACTCCTGGGAGGAGAAGCTGGTCACCTGCTCCGGACAGGAGAGGATATAGTCGGCAATCTTGAGCTCGCTGGGGGAGAGCTGGCTCCTGATATTGGATATTTTCGACAGGGTAAGCATGGTTTCTCTCTGTTCTTGTTCTGCGGCGAGGCTTACTGGGTGCCACCCACGGTGAGCTGGTCCAGTTTGAGGGTGGGCTGGCCGACACCGACCGGCACGCTCTGCCCCTCTTTGCCGCAGATGCCGACCCCACGATCCAGCGCAAGATCACACCCCACCATGGAGACCTGGCTCATCGCCTCCGGGCCATTGCCGATCAAAGTGGCACCCTTGATAGGGGTGGTGATCTTGCCATCCTCGATGAGGTAGGCCTCGGAGGCGGAGAAGACAAACTTGCCGGAGGTGATATCCACCTGACCGCCGCCGAAGTTGGGGGCATAGATACCCTTCTTGACCGAGGCGATGATCTCGGCCGGATCGTACTGGCCCGCCAGCATATAGGTGTTGGTCATGCGCGGCATCGGCATGGCGGCGTAGGATTCGCGGCGACCGTTGCCGGTGAGCGGCACGCCCATCAGGCGAGCGTTCTGCTTGTCCTGCAGATACCCCTTGAGGATGCCGTTTTCGATCAGCACGTTGTAACCGCCCGGCGTCCCCTCGTCATCAATAGAGACGGAGCCACGCCGACCCGGCAGGGTGCCATCATCGACGATGGTGCAGTGTTTGGAGGCCACCTGCTCGCCGATGCGACCGGCAAACGCGGAAGATCCCTTACGGTTGAAATCCCCTTCCAGACCGTGACCCACCGCCTCGTGCAGCAGCACACCTGGCCAGCCGGAACCGAGCACCACCGGCATGGTACCGGCTGGCGCATCGATAGCCTCCATGTTGACCAGTGCCTGCCGCACCGCTTCGCGCACATAGCCAAAGGCGCGGCTCTCCAGCCCGTCCAGTTCGAGGAACCAGTCATAGCCGAAGCGGCCGCCGCCCCCGGCACTGCCGCGCTCGCGGCGATCCCCCTTCTCGGCGATCACGGTCACCGACAAGCGCACCAACGGACGCACATCGGCAGCCAGGGTGCCATCGGTGGCGGCCACCAGGATCTCTTCATAAACACCGCTGATGGAGGCCATCACCTGATTGATGGCAGGGTCCAGACTTCTGGCGAACTTGTCCATCTGCTCCAGCAGGGCGATCTTCTGGTGCTTGTCGAGGGTCTGCAGCGGATCCATGGCCGGATAGAGCAGGTTCGCTTCGGTGCGAGCCCACGCCTTCACCTTGCCGTGAGCACCGGCAGCGGCAATGCCGCGAGCGGCAGTCACCGACTGTTGCAGCGCCAGCAGGCTCAGCTCGTCTGAGTAGGCGAAGCCGGTCTTCTCGCCGCTGACGGCGCGCACCCCAACCCCCTGATCGATGTTGTAGCTACCATCCTTGACGATGCCATCTTCCAGCATCCAGGACTCGTGCCAGCTGCGCTGGAAATAGAGATCGCCGAACTCCACCTGATGGCTCATCAGGCTGCCGAGCAGCTGCTGCAGGCGCCCTTCGTCGAGGTCATTCGGGGCCAACAGGGAGGCACTAACCTGGCTCAATAGACTCAATCTTCTTCTCCAATCTCGCTGTGAGATGTCGTAACGGTTAATTCATCCGGTGTGGCCCGGTGTTCAGTTCGTATTCGCAGGGTGCAATAAACGCAGTGAATGGCGCTGCCAACCCAAAGATCGGCGCAGGTGCAATGCGCTTCGCTTGTTGCACCCTACGTCAATCAACACCCCGGAATCACAGCAACCGGGCATGCCTCAGCACCGGCATGGTGCGCTGCAATTCGTCGATAAGCTCGGCATCCATCTGTGCCAGCACAGTGGCGCGGCCCGATGGCTGGCAAGCCAGCACCCGGCCCCAGGGATCGATCACCATGCTGTGGCCCCAGGTCTGGCGTCCTGTCTCGTGGGTACCGCCCTGATTGGCTGCGACTACGTAGCACTGGTTTTCGATGGCGCGGGCCCGCAGCAGCGGCTCCCAGTGCGCCTCACCGGTCACGGCGGTAAACGCGGCTGGCACCAGCAGTACGCGGGCACCAGCACGGGCCAACTGGCGGTAGAGCTCGGGAAAGCGCAAATCATAACAGATCGAGAGGCCAAGGGGACCAAAGGGGGAGTCCACCAGCACGGGAGCCTCCCCCGCACTGAAGGTCTCCGACTCCCGATAGCGACCGTGATTGTCCGCCACATCCACATCGAACAGGTGGATCTTATGGTAGTGGCCCTTGAGCTCGCCGCTTGGGTCAAACACCAACGAACTGGTGTGGATATGGTCGGAACCTGCGATGGCGGTCGGCATAGCCCCGGCCACCAGCCAGATGCCAAAGTCGCGGGCCCACTCGGCCAACTGCTGCTGGATGGGCGCGGCTCCGCTCAGGTCGGTGCCGATTGCCTCAGCACCATCCAGATAGCCCTGCCGCTCGCCAAACAGGGCAAAGTTCTCCGGCAGCAGCACTAGCATTGGCCGCTCTTTTGGCAAGGCCGCCAGCTCGGCGGCGATCTGCTCCCGGTTATCGTGCCAGTGACGGCCAGATACCAGCTGTATTGCGGCTAACCACATGACGCTCTCCTTGTCGCTTGCCTTGTAGATTGGACCATCAGACGGTAACAGCATCCCCCGCCTGCAGGGTGTAATCCAGCACTATGATACGCGCCAGCACCGGGCGAAAGATGGCCTTGAGGGCATCGTGATCAGGATGGGGCAGATAGCGCTGGCGGGCCGCTTCGTCGGCAAAGGTCATCAGCACGCTGTGGGTAAAGCCGTCATCCCTCCCCTCGGGGCTGTCATTCTCCCCCCACTCCACGGCAGTCACACCACTGACCTTGGTCGGTATGGCGAGGAAGGCGGCCCTGACGGCGGCAATGTCAGCGGGGAGTGCATCGGGCTTGAAGGTAATCAGCAGAATATGTCGGATCATGGCTCTCTCCTTGAGCGTGAGCAGGTCGAGGCTAGGGTGGCGCCAGCATCAGGGCTGGCGCGGGCTACCCGGTTGTGGATTCAGCAGGAAAGGGGTGGCCGCTGGCAGCGTGGGCGCCGCCGCATCGACCGCCTGTTTCTGCTGCTGGTTGAGCTTGATGCGAGCGCGATCCCGCCCCGCTTCGATCAGCTTGGGTGCGTCGAGCGGGCCCGAGATGCGAAAATCGATGCGGGTCACCACATCCACCACCGGCTCCAGCAGTTTGGAGAGGGCCAGCACGTAGAGGCCTGTGACCGGGGTGATGGAGAAGGCCGCCACCACCGGCAAGGTGCCCCCCAGATTGGGGGAGAAGCTCAGCTCGTAGTCGAGCTGCCAGCGCACCAGATCGGCGATCCCCTCGCCGCGCAGGTTACCTGCCGCCCCCTTCATATAGAAATCATCATTGCTGACCTGCCCCTGCTTGATGGTGGCAGAGGCGGACATGGATTCGAAGTAGAAGCCCTTGTCGAACACATCGCGAAAATCGAGGCGCAGCTTACGCAACAGGGAGTCGAGGCTAAGCAGGGAGAGCAGCCGTGCCCCCTTGTCGTTGACCTCCCGCAGGGTGCCGCCTTCCAGCTGATAGTTGGCACTTCCCCCCAGAGTCGGCAGGCTCGGACGATAGGGCACATCCTGCCAGTTCAGATCAAAGGCGAGGGAGCCGGGGGCATCGCCGATGGGCGAGGTGTAGCCGAGCCGCTTGAGTAGCAGCTCGCTGTTATTGCTGGTCAGCTTGCCACGGGCGCGGGTCTGCATCCGGTTGCCATCAGCCAGCCAATCGACGCTGCCGGTGAGCTGACTACCCGCCAGCCGCACATCCAGCCCCTTGAGGGTCACCTTGTTGGCGCCGGGCACCAGCTCCCCTTTCACTTCACCGAGCGGCAATTCGCCAAAGCGGCAATCGACACAGCTCACCTGCAGCCAGGGAATGGAGGCCATGATGGCGTTGTCCTGCTTGGCATCAGGATCCGGGCTGAGATCCGAACTCTTGCCGGACCAGTGGATGCGGGCAAACTTGGCATCCACCGGGCGATTGGCCACCGCAGGCAGGCGGATCACCCCCATCACATCGGGGCTGTCGATCATCACCTCGGTCGCCTGATTGGTCGGCCCCACGGTGAAGCGGGTCGCCTTGAGGGTAGCACTGCCGATATAGGCGCGGGCCAACTGACCGTCTACCCACCACTCCTGCGGCAGGAAGGAGGGGCCGACCACCGCATTGCCGGTCTGGTTCTGCGCCGGCAACCACTGTTTGAGTCGCGCCAGCCAGCCGCCCACGTCGGCCTCCTGCTGGTTGATGGCAAGCAGCATGGGCACATCCCGTAGTACCCGGGCGCCAGGCTGCCCCACATCGACCCTTAACCGACTGAGGTAGGGCACCCCTTCGCCGTAGACCAGTCGGGTCTGCATATCCACATCGGCACCCAGCACGGCGCGAATGTCGGCGCTGCCATCCCGGCCACGGGCGATCACCTTGAGCGGTAGACGGCTGCTGGCAACCTTGGCCAGCGGCAACGGCAGATCCAGCCCCATCCCCTGCAGGTTGGAGTCCATCGCCAGCTGGAAGCTGAACGGCTTGCTCTCGGGCAGGGTCAGCCCCAGCTTGCCGCCCCAGTTGCTGCGGCCGTTGAGGATACCGAATGAGGAGATGGCTGCTGGCTGGCGGCGACTATCCCACTGCCCCTTGAAATTGAGGTCGACCTGATAGTGATCCGGATGCTGACGCCCCTGATAGTCGAGGGTCAGCGGCTGATTCCACAGGCTCGCCTTGAGATTGCTGAAACGGGTCTGCTCGTTGTCATATTCGAGGCGCCCCTGCACCTTCTCCAGCGGCAGATCCAGACTGGCGACCCGCACCTTGTTGTTGCTGAAGATGGCATCGCCGCTCGCCTTCACCTCGCTCTCGCCATCGAGAGGGATATCGAGCTTGACCGAACCGGCCATCGGGCCGCGGATCTCGATCTCCCGCAGCGCCTGCCCCACCGAACTGCCCAGCGGGGAGTCCTGCAGGTAGTCACTGATGGCTTGGCCCTCACCCTGCACTTTGGCATCCACGTAGAGATGGCCGCCGGGAGAGAGGCTCGGGATCCAGGCATGCACCGAGTCAGAGCTCGCCTTGCCCAGCATGGTCGAACGGCTGCGCATATCGAGACTGGCGTTCTGGAACAGCAGATCGATCTGCAAGTCAGTCAGCGATTGCCAACCGGGGAAGAACTGGTAGGTGGCCTGCTCAAGGGGCACCGCCACCTGAAAGATGCCCTCGCCCTGCTCATAAGGAAAATCCCTGAACTCCCCATACCAGAGCAGGTCAGCACCCTTGGCCTTGCCACCCTTGAGTGCGCCGCTCAGGTAGTCCACCAGCCCCTTGTCCATCACTTGTAACGGGTAGTAGCGATCAGCGTTGCCCGCGTTCTTCACGTCGATGCGGCCAGTCAGCGCCAGAAAGGGGTGTTCGAACAGATCGAGCCGAAAGCGGCTGGCCAGAGTCAGGTCCGGGTTATCCAGCGCGATATCCTGGCCATAGAGCACCCACCCTTGCGCCTCACGCCACCAGTCGAGGCGGGCCGAGAGGCGGTCCACCGGGATCGGCTCCTTGAAATGGCGGGCCGGATCCAGCTTGTCGCTGAGCAGTGCCACACTGACGCGGCCCCCCTTGGGGGTCAGCCAGAACTCACCGTTGAGATCGCCAAAGCCGGGCACATCGTGCCAGGCGTTCAAGCTCACATGGGCGATTTGGCCGCTGAGGGAGAGATCCTGCCACCCGGCATCGGCCTGCAGGGTCAAATCGGTCAGCTTGCCCTTGGGCTTGCTCTGCTTGAGCAGTTCACTCTGGGCAGGGTAAATCCCGGAGACCAGCTGGCTCAGCTGGGCGATCTGATCGAGATCGATCTGCGGCACATAGCCTTGCACTCGCTCACCGACCCGCTCCAGCTGCAACCGGCTATGTAGCCAGGGCTTGTCATCCAGCTTGAAAATCACATTGTGGCTGGCCAACTGCCAGTTCTGGCCATCACGGCGCAACTGGATCTTGCCACCATCCAGCCCGAGACGATGCAGCCTCTGATCCTTGAGATCCTTCCAAATCAGGTAGTTGTTGCCAAATTCCAGCAAGGTGTTGCCCAGCTTGCCGTGGTCGAACTCACTCCAGAGCTGAAAATCGATCTGGCCCGCCAGTTTCGGCTCACCGGCATGAATTTTGGCAAGAATGGGGCTGATATCGAGCTGGCGGGCGCCCAGATAGAGCTGCCCCTTGAGACGGTCGAGGCGAGCGCTGGGAGCTTCGACTTCGAGGATCAGGTCGATGGTGCTTTCGCCCACCCCGTTGATCAGATAGGCCTTGCCGACCCCCTGATGGCGTTTGCCGCGGTTCTGCCAGCGCAGTTGGGCAATATCGAGGGCCCGCAAATCACCAACGGAGGTGGTGACACTAAGGCGGGTGTTATGTACATCAAAGGTGGTGAGCTGGGTCAGCAGAAAGCGCAGCAAGGCACCTTGCTGCGCGTCTCCCTCGGGCTCGCGGCTATTGGCTGGCTGGCTGAAATCGAGGGTAATGTCGCCGTCGCTGAGGATCAGCTCGCCAAACACCGGCTTGAGCTGATTGAGGGTGCGCCAGAAGTCGAGATGCACCCAGGCTTTGCCGAGCTGTACGGTAAAACGCCCCGAATCCGGGGCGATGGCAAGTTGCTGCAGTTCGAGGGCAGGGCCGGACTGTGTCCAGTCCAGTCCCACCTGACCTACGCTGACCTTGAGTTGTGAATCCCCCAGCAGAGTGTGGATCAGACTCTCCCGGTATTGGTTCAGCAAAGGACCACCGACCCGCACCAAAGTGACCATCATGGCCAACAGTACGAACAGGATCCCCAGGGCAAACCAGCCCCGACTCAGCCAGCGATAGACCAATTACATCATCACCACGTCAAACTGCTCCTGACCGCAGAGGGGCTCGCTCACCACCCTCACCTGCTTGCCGATGAACACCTCCAGCTCAGCCAGACTGTGGGACTCTTCGCCACGCAGATAATCGGCCACGGCTGGCGCCGCATAGACGGTAAACTGATCCGCATCATACGCACGGTTGACCCGGATCAGCTCGCGCAGGATCTCGAAGCAGACCGACTCCACCGTCTTGACCCGACCACGCCCCTTGCACTCCGGGCACTCAGAGCAGAGCACATGCTCCAGACTCTCGCGGGTGCGCTTGCGGGTCATCTCTACCAGACCGAGCTGGGAGAAGCCGTTGACGTTAGTCTTGGCGCGATCTTTGGACAGCGCCTGCTCCAGACTGTGCAGCACCCGACGGCGGTGATCTTCGGACTGCATATCGATGAAATCGAGGATGATGATGCCGCCGAGGTTGCGCAAGCGCAGGTGACGGGCAATGGCCGCCGTTGCCTCGACGTTGGTGTTGAAGATGGTCTCTTCCAGATTGCGATGGCCGACGAAGGCGCCGGTGTTGATATCCACCGTGGTCATGGCTTCGGTCTGGTCGATGATGATGTAACCGCCAGATTTCAACTCCACCTTGCGCTCCAACGCCCGCTGGATCTCGTTCTCTACATCATAGAGATCGAAGATCGGCGACTCGCCAGAGTAATACTCCAGCTTGTTGGCCAGCTCCGGCACGTACTCCTCGGTGAAGCGCTTGAGCTGATCGAAGCTCTGGCGTGAATCGACCCGGATCTTGTCGAGCTCGGCACCGACAAAGTCACGCACCACCCGAAATGCCAGGCTGGGATCCTCGTAGAGGATCTTGCAAGGGGGATACTTCTGCTTACGCTCGAGGATCTTGCGCCACAGCCGTTTGAGGAAGGCTGCATCCTGCTCCAGCTCCTGCTCACCCACCCCTTCGGCGGCGGTACGGATGATGTAGCCACCCAGATCATCTACATAGCTAGCCACGGTGCGCTTGAGTCTCTCCCGCTCCCCTTCGGATTCGATACGCTGGGAGACGCCGACGTGGGCACTGCCCGGCATAAAGACCAGATAGCGGGATGGCAGGGTGATATCGGTAGTGAGACGGGCCCCCTTGGTACCGAGCGGATCTTTCACCACCTGCACCATGATGTCCTGACCCTGGCGTACCAGCTCGGCGATGTTGCCGACCTGGAACTGCTCTTTCTCTTTGACTGCCACACATTCGGTGTGGGGCACGATATCGGAGGCATGGAGAAAAGCGGCCTTGTCCATGCCGATATCGACGAATGCCGCCTGCATACCGGGCAGCACCCGACTGATCTTGCCTTTGTAGATATTGCCCACAATGCCGCGCTTGGCCTGACGCTCGACATGCACTTCCTGCAGCAGGCCGTTTTCGACCAGCGCAACCCGGGTTTCAGAGGGAGTAACGTTAACCAGCAGTTCTACTGACATAAGTAACCTTGCCTGTTCCAGTTTTGAATTCTATAGAGCCAATCCGGTACAACGCGCGCAAGGGAAACGCAGCAGAGCACAGCTGACGGGAAATTATTTGAGCTGTTCCAGATGATGCTTGATCAACAGGTCCGTCTCCAGCAGGGGCAGGCCGACCACGGCGCTATAGCTCCCCTCGATACGGCTGACAAACTTGCCGGCAATGCCCTGAATGCCATAAGCCCCGGCCTTGTCACAGGGCTCACCGGTCTGCCAGTAGGCCTCGATCTCGGCCTCGTCCAGTTTGCGAAACGCCACATTGGTGCTGACCAGACGAACGTCACAACGGTCCTTGCTGGCCAGCGCCACCGCCGTCATCACTTGATGGACCTTGCCGGAGAGTGCCTCCAGCATATCTTTGGCGTCCAGCAGATCGGAGGGCTTTTCCAGCACCCGATCCCCCAGTACCACAATAGTGTCGGCACCGAGCACAGGTAAAGCCGTCGGTGCGGCGGCGACACCGGCGGTGGCCTTGTCACGGGCGAGGCGGCAGACATAATCCTGCGCCTTTTCACCCTCTTCCCGCTGCTCGGGCACATCCAGTTTCAATACCTCAAAGCGGTAGCCAAGCTGGGTCAGCAGCTCACGGCGGCGGGGAGAAGCCGAGGCGAGATAGAGTTGTGGTTCGTTGTTTTTGTTCATTTTTACCTAATGTTGAAGCGGCGCCGCAGATTGCGCAGCACCAGAAACACCCAGGGCCATATTAACATCGTCGTCAACGTCGACCAGAAATAGGCAAGATTCAGGCTGGCCTGGCTGAACAGGTGCTCGGCCCAGAATATCGTCATCTTGCCCACCAGTGAGAGGCCACCGATGATCAGGGCCTGCTGCCAGAGGGAGAAGTTGCGGATCTTCTGGAACTGGAAGGCTGCCAGATAGGTGGTGATGGCCATCGCCATCGCCCGCACACCGAGGGTGCTGCCAAGCAGCACATCCAGCAGCAGACCAGCTACCCAGGCGGTACCAACGTTGGTGCGATGGGGCAAAGCCAGCGCCCAGTAGATCAGCACCATGGCCAACCAGTCCGGACGGAAGGGATCAAATTCGAAAGGAAGCGGCAGGATCGACAGGCTCAAGGCCAGCAGGATCGAAATCCAGATCCAGATCCTGCCACTGGCGGGTTGTAGCATCAGCGCGTCGCTCCTGCGGCGGACGCAGCCGGCGCGGCAGCTTCACCAACCTCATCATGCACTTCAGGATTCTTGTCGGTCCACAGCAGCAGCAAGTAACGCAAGCGATCCAGCTCCACCAGCGGCTTGGCTTCGACCTGGGCGAAGGGCTTGCCCTCCACATACTCGGAGCGAGTCACGGTCGCCACCGGATACCCTTCCGGGAAACGGCCGCCAAGACCCGAGGTCACCAGCAGATCACCCACCTGAATATCGGTGTTGCGCGGCAGGTTGCGCAGCTCCAGCGTGTCGAGCTCGCCACTGCCGGAGGCGATGGCGCGCAAGTCGTTACGCAGCACCCGCACCGGAATGCCGTGGCTGGAGTCGGTGATCAGCAGCACGCGACTGGTGGTGGAGCCCACATGGAGCACCTGACCAATCACCCCCTGATCAGTGATCACCGCCTGACCGTTATAGACGCCATTCAGCGCACCTTTGTTGATCAGCACCTGATGACTAAAAGGATCGGAATCCACCGACAGCAGCTCGGCCACCATCTTGCGGGACTCTTTATGCACCGGCGAACCGAGCAGCTCGCGCAGCCGCTGGTTCTCGTGCTCCAGATGATCCATCTTGAGCAAACGGGAACGCAGGGTGAACAGCTGTTGTTCCTGCAGCTTGGTCTGTTCGATGAGATCGGCACGGGTCTGCACCTGGGTCGACATGGTGTCGAGCAGGGTACCGGGCGCATTGGCCATGTATTGCAGGGGACTGACTAACGAACTGAGGTAGACGCGGACGTGGGTAAACACACCGAAGCGGGAATCCGCGACGATGGCAGCGATGGAGATGATGACGGCGAGAAACAACCGTAACTGAAGCGAAGGGCCTCTACCAAAAATGGGTTTCATGGGTCGTCAAAAAAGAGCCGGCACGCTGGCCGGCTTTGGGTCTTATTCGTAGTGGAACAGGTCGCCACCGTGCATATCAATCAGCTCCAGCGCCTTGCCGCCACCTCGGGCCACACAGGTGAGGGGATCTTCAGCAACGACAACAGGAATGCCGGTTTCTTCCATCAGCAGACGGTCGATGTCTTTGAGCAGTGCGCCACCACCGGTCAGCACCATGCCGCGCTCGGAGATGTCGGACGCCAGTTCCGGCGGTGACTGCTCCAGCGCCACCATGACAGCAGCGACGATACCGGACAGCGGCTCTTGCAGCGCTTCCAGGATCTCGTTGGAGTTGAGGGTAAAGCTGCGCGGTACACCTTCAGCCAGGTTACGGCCACGCACTTCAATCTCGCGCACCTCTTCACCCGGATAGGCGGAACCGATCTCGTGCTTGATCCGCTCGGCAGTGGCTTCACCGATCAGGCTGCCGTAGTTGCGACGGACGTAGCTGATGATAGCTTCATCAAACTTGTCGCCACCGATACGGACGGACTGGGAGTAAACCACACCGTTCAGGGAGATGATGGCCACTTCAGTGGTACCACCACCGATATCAACCACCATGGAACCGGTTGCTTCGGAGACTGGCAGGCCAGCACCGATAGCAGCAGCCATAGGCTCATCGATCAGGTAGACCTCGCGGGCACCGGCGCCCAGCGCGGACTCCTTGATGGCGCGACGCTCGACCTGAGTGGAACCACACGGCACGCACACCAGCACACGGGGGCTGGGGCGGAAATAGTTATTGTCGTGAACCTGCTTGATGAAGTGCTGCAGCATCTTCTCGGTCACGTAGAAATCAGCGATCACGCCATCTTTCATCGGGCGGATGGCAGAGATGTTGCCTGGGGTACGGCCCAGCATCTGCTTGGCGGCATGACCGACAGCAGCGACCGATTTGGCGTTCCCGCGCTCTGTGCGAATGGCGACAACTGAGGGTTCGTTAAGGACGATCCCTTGATCTTTTACATAGATCAGGGTGTTGGCAGTTCCCAAATCGATCGACAGATCGTTGGAAAAAACGCCTCTGAGCTTTTTAAACATGGCTACGGGAAATCCTAAGAATTTGGAGGTGCAGAAAACCGGCTAACTTTACCAATGCCCACCCCAATGGGCAAGCGCTCAAACTGTCGCCAGTCAATCAGTCGCGACAAAAGTGCGAGTCATCACTCACTGCCGCGGGCTTACAAACGCTAATAAACAAGGAGATAGGGGGTAAGATCCGGAAGATCCATCCCCCCATCTCCGTTACTGCATCACTTCACGTCGATAAATAATTCTGTCATTACCACGGCTGGAGCCGAAAATGGCCTCCCCTTTCAGATTACTCTCATTGACACTCGCCGGTTCAGACAACCACGTCGGCGAAGATGGCTGTTTTGCCAAATCGACCTTGTAGGGGATGCGTACCGAGATATCCGGCTTGGCAAAGTGGAACAGGATCTCCCCGTCTTTCGCCAGCGCAGCATCACCACCCGGTGCCGAGCTTCCCAACCCCAGCTTGATCTTGCGACCCGCCCCCAGATTCAACTCGCGGGTCGCCGCATCAAAGGTCTGGCTCGGGTTGATGAAAGTGAACCCCTGATTGGCCAAAGAGAGCTGGGTACATTGGTCTTCCTTATTCAGCAGCCAGTTGCCCCCGTCGTAATATTGCATCCGCTGTGGAATGGCCAGCGGTGCCGACGCAACACCGGCCTCAGTCCCTGCCAAAAGGCGGCCATACAACAGTTTTTGAGTGCCCAGCCGCACGGCATCACAACTAGCCCCAACGCAGGCTCCTGCTACAGCCGCATTCATATTCGGCGTCGCTAAGCGCGTGTTACTGCCATCCTTATCATCGACTTTGATACCAAAGCTCAACGAAGCGAACGGTGCCTCTGGACTAGCAGCACGATCAAAGCGGGTATTCAGCCCGAAAGGTGACTGCTGATTAACGCTCGCAATACCACTTGCCCAGCTGAGCGAGGGAGATAGTGTAATACGCTTGTCACGCGCAACCCCATCCAGAGCATTGGCCGCCACCATCTCAGCAACCCCTTTAGCGAACGCCCCCTGATAGTTCTGTGTCGTTCCTTGCTGCAGATTGCGCGCAGTGATGACAAAACCGCTGGCAAAGGGTTGACTCATATATGTGAAGGCATTGCAGGCTGGCGTAATAAAACCACCACTCAACCTGTAATCCCAAGGCACAAAACGGCCGATGGGTTCACTCCAGCGCAATGGCACCTTCAACTGGGGCGTCTCGTCCTGATAACCTGGATAGGGCACAAAATCAGTAATACCCGCCTTGAGCACC
This sequence comes from Aeromonas sobria, assembly GCF_000820145.1. GTDB lineage: Bacteria > Pseudomonadota > Gammaproteobacteria > Enterobacterales > Aeromonadaceae > Aeromonas > Aeromonas sobria. The sequence goes on from NZ_CDBW01000013.1 coordinate 119,851, forward strand.
CCCACTTCATCCCACTTTGCTATCGTGCTACTCACGCCTTTAGAGATAGATAACAAGGCCGGTGACACTGTGCCATTCACGCCTGTTAGTGGGGCCAGCCTCGCCCATTGCACGGCCAAATTTGTCGCGCCAAAACCGGGGGTAAGGTCCCCCAGTTGATTAAGCGCCTGGGCCTGCAGCGTGAACTCTGCACCAGCCTTGCTATACACGCCACAGTTGGCCATATAGCTTGTATCATCTGCTCCACTACAAGCAGGTTGGTCCTGACCTCGCAATAGAATAGAACTTGGCAACACCGCAAACGTGTCGCTGCCAATCAGCTTGAGGGTACCTGTGGCATCGCTTTTTTGGAAAGTAGCGTCCAACCGCAGCACGCCCGCATCCGGGTATTGCACTGTCAGCTGACCAACACCATCTCCATTAAACGGCACGATAACGCTTCCCGATGGTGCGACAGCTGTGCTATTGACCATCGGCACGGCACTACTGACCTCAGAGACGACCTTGGTCGATGCAAATTGGAGGGTCTGATTACCGGTCAGTAATGGCACACATACCTTGGTCGCCCCCGCATCGTTTGATTTGATAGCGCGGATCGAGGTAACACCCGAGGCACCGGCATAGAAGGTGGGCACATTGAAACGCAGTGCAGCATCGGCAAACGGGAGCGTGCAATATTGTTTCGCGGGCCCTAATGAACCAGATCGACACAAGGTATCACTCTGTGGCCGCAGTGGCGGAGTCGAACTTGACACCCCCATAGTGATTGAATTGGCCGAATAATTACTCAACATCACTTTGGTGGCACCATTAGTAATGGTCACAATGCCATTGTTGACATTATTTAAACCACTGCCTGACGACCAGCCACCATTCGTAATAGGATGGGGAGTAAGTGCCGCCGTCACCGTTTCTGACATCAATTGCGAGCAATCTGCATTGGCACAGGCTTTAATCGTAACTTCTTCTGGTTGACACGTAATTCCCTGCCCTGAATGGGAAAACTCAAAATGATGCACCTGAACCCCGACAGGGTTCACTTTCAAAGCACATATCTTTACGTTGTCGATGTCATGTTTGTTGTTTGAACCACCCGTTGAACCAGTGAACGACAAATAAAAGTTTTCGGGTATAGGGGACTGCCCAGGTTCCTTAATGGCATCAAATGATGAAATGCCAGACACAGCTGCATAGCCAGCACCGACATTTCTCTCCAGCGAAACCATGGTTTTATTTCCCGAACGGGAATCAACAGTCAAGCGATAGCGATGTGGGAAGGTAGGGTAACCTTTACCATTGTGTATCGGAGGGCTCAGAGTTGCTGAACCATACAGATACCGATATCCAGTCGTACCGGAGCCCGAGCCTCGAATAGCAATTGAATTCTTGCGGCTAGGTTGATTATTACTACCGCCTTCAGCAGAAAAGTTACCAAATTCATCAATGCCGACACCCAACCAGCCACCTGCGAATCCGGGTGCAGTACTGCCTTTATGGCCATACCCCAGCGGTCCACCAAATGCACCCGGCTGAGGGGTTATCTTGGCGTCTGACAACACCATGGCAATACCATCTGCACCAGTACCACCATAAGCGGAATGATCGAACTCTACCGTTACCAGGTTATTAGCCGCAGGAAATAATTTCAGGTAGGTCAATGAGGTGGCTTGATCATTTTTATCTTCTGTTAAACGCAAGCGCCCTTCTTGAATAGAAGGGGAAAATGTACCTTTACTGGTTTTAACTACCCATTCAGGCTTGAGTGCTAATGAATTAAAATCATCGTTAAAACATTGCAACTCAGGTTCAAATTTCTGTACGGTATCTCTTATGATGCCATTACTATTCATTGTCAGGCTTTCACTTGTGACTCGCCCATTTATTACCGAGTTTGAATTTATCACCACGGCACCAGCAGAATATACGTAGCCAGTAAGCGCTGAATTGGAGTTTGGTTTCACATCAGAGTAACCAAACAATAGCAATGAGCGTTCCGAAGCTGTTCCGTTCGCATCTGAATTAAAAAAACCATTGATATCAAAATTGTTTTTTACAAAAACTCTAACATCACCAATTAATTTGACAGCCTTTCCAGCAGACAGGTTAAGTTGTTCAATCCAGTAATCCCCAGGCCCTAATGTTATATCTTTATTTACATTAAGGACGTTAATGAACACCTCTTTTTCTTTTGGCAAAATGCTGAAATCTTTGCAACCACCATTTATGCTTACTTGGCCAAAGTTATTTTCACCATCACCAATTATCACACTACCACCATTACACTCAACATTATTTTCCGGTAATGACGTATATTTAAAGCTATTCCCACCTTCTATACTAATCCCTTGAGCTGTCACGGGAGGAGACGTTAACTTACACGTTATCCTGCCTCCTTTTAAATCATCACACCCATCATTAGGTGGGTAATCATTTATAGTGCAAAATTTCAGCGAATCTGCATTGGTACCATATATTTTAGCAGTGCCATACTGAACCAGCCCATCATTATTAACACCGCTACATACAGTATTATTTCCACCTTGGTGACCTTGTACAACAGCAGGAAAAACTTTATTTATATCAATATCAAAAGCGTAAGCATTGAATGTAGTTAAACTAATAGCAACAGCTTTTAGTAGTAATAAGTGAAGGCTAGATTTCATCATTTAGCTCCATCATAAGCTTCGGCCATCAGGGTTCTGCTTACTGCAAAATCGGGGTTGGCGCTGTTGGGATTAGCAGTGCCACATTGACCAATACTCTGTAGCCGATAGCCTGTGCTTGGCTGGTTGTTATAGGTCACCGCGATCTCCCTGCAGCTGACCTCCACCTGGCAGCCCGTCAACCCAAGTTCGCTAAACTGACGCGAGGCCTGCACCAAGCTGCATCGAGCCGCAGGTGGCGTGGTCGGTCGGTTGGGAAAAAGCTGGTACAACGCTACTTCAAGCCCGCTTTGGGCAGCCAGCAGGGCACGCACGCTGCGCACCTCCACCGTATTTTTCTCGCCGCTATCGACCAGAAAACGGCCCATAGCTGCCGCCAGCAGGGCCATCACCACAATCACAAACAGAGCGATCATCAAGGCGCTGCCTCGCATCCGTCCGAAAGCCTGTAGATCAGGGCACATTGAACACCTCTATCTTGTGGTTGAAGGTGACCGACTCCCCCTTGCGCTCGAACACAAAGCGCATACCAAACTCCCCTTCGGCGTTAAACGCCGAGGTTTCCCGATAGAAGGTGCCAATACGAAGGGAATCCGCCATCAACACGCCCTGTGCAGGTAAGGATGCTCCAATGGGGGCAGTGGCACGGGTCAGCGTGTTTCCTTCCACACAGTAACGTACCTGCTGGTTGGCAAAGTAGACCCGGCTGCCTGGAGAGAGGCCAGTCAGACTCTCGGTGCTGGTATAGCGGATGGTTTGCGCTCCGGATACGGGCGTCAGCACATCCGTGACCTTGGCTACGCAGCGGCCATAATCGCAGCCTGCCGTGAGCGAACCGACTTTTTTGTCCGGCACGGGGAAGACGATCAGCTGATCATCTTTTTTGACGGCGGTGGCATCCACATCCAGCGGATTGGCAGCAGAAGCCGGGGTCGCCATCACCAGCTCAAGGGTGGCCGTGCTCCCCGACATGGCGCGGTTAAGTGCCAGATAGCGGCTGGAGGTGCTGATGGGCCAGAACCGCAAACAGGCACCGGTGTCGTCCCATGTCCCGCCAGTCGTCTCGATCCGCTCCGAGCCCGGCACCGCATCACGCAGTTCGCGGTTAAGCCGCTCCATGGCGAAGCGGGCGTCGCTCATCAGCTGCTCACGGCTGCTGGCATCACCATAAATCTGGGTGCCGATACCGATAAACTGGCTGGTAAAGGTCGCCATGATGCCGAGCAGCAGGATTACCATCACCAGCTCAACCAGGGTAAAACCCCGGCTACGCCCCAGTTTGGCGCAGGTGCGATTAGCCGGTAGGCGTAATCGGACGTCGGAAGTAGCTGCAGGAGCAGACATTCGGGCAGGCAGGCAACACCCGACAGCGGAGCGATCCATCAGTAGTTCCCCCGGTAAAAGGAGAAGTCGAGCACGCTCCCATCCGGCAGCTTTACCTGCAACAGGATCCGCTTGCCGATAGACTCCGCCTTAAGGCCCGAGCTTCCAAACAGGTTATCTGGCGTGACGGAGATCCTCACCTGATAGTTGCGATACTCATCGTCGTTATTCGTCACCACGCTGGTTTGCGTAAACCAGCTGGCCTGTTGCCAGCTGCCTGCAGTATCAAAATCATCCACATCATTAAAGGTGTAGGGTGCCGCTTCACCACTATCTGGGCCATAAGCGCTGGCTTGCCAACCGGTGATGGCTGGAGCAGGAGGCTGCTGGGTACAAGCCACACCCACAGGGCAACTGCAGTCCCCGTAAAACTGGCCATTGAAGGTCTCGCCACAGCGATAGCGACCACCGTTATGATCCGACTGTTCATCAAACGACTTTTGCAGGATCTCACCGGAGAGGCGCTGGGCCAGTTGGGCGGCACGCACCTGTTGCACCGGATCCACCGCCTGCGGCGCCTGATTGATCAACAACCCCAAAATTCCGGTCAAGGCTACCGCCAGCAGCACTATGCCGACGATCAACTCAATCAGGGTAAAACCGCGCTTAAGGGATCTCATGGATAAACCCCTCGGATTCAATCTTGATGCGGCTAGTCTCACGGCCATCGGTTACTTGCAGGGTACAACCCGTCGCACAGGGGCCCAGCGGCCGCCCCATCTGATCAAAGCGGATAACAAAAGGAGTATTGCCATTGTTCCAGGAGAGGGTGATCCCGGCAGAAAGAGTCACTGGACGACCACGGGTGAGCTGATTGGGATTCCAACTCGATATGGCCGCAGGATTGTCACAGGGGGACTCTGTGCTGTGGCCAAATTGGCCCGCTTCAACAAGCAGTGAGGTACAACGATTGGCCGGTTCGTGCATATTGACGGTCTGTACCAACCGCAGCCGGGTCAGCAGCTCGTCACGCACGGTTTGAGTTTCAAAGCCGCCTTTGCCCAGCCATTTGGGCACGGCAAAGGCGGCCAGAATCCCGATTAACAGGATCACCAGTACCAGTTCAATCAGGGTAAAGCCCTTGGTTGCAGGCATGGAGGTTCTCATCAGTGAAAAGAGAAAGCGAGGCCGAAGCCTCGCTTGCACGCTTACTTACAGGTATCCGCCAATTTAACCTTGAAAGGAGTATCTTTATCAGCAGCCTGCGTATAGGTCACATAACAAGAGTTACCCTTTGTATTATCAGGATAAAAATCTGCAGTGCTTCCTGTAGGAGTCGCAGGAGAAACAGACCAGCCATCCAATGTAAGTGCATTTTTAACTGTCGCAGCAGTCGGATAACCATAAATAGCCTGAACTGTAGTTCCAGCAACAGATACAGCAGAAGACGATGCCTCAAGACCTTCTAAAGCGGCCTTGCTATAAACCAGATTGGCAGCACTCTGCAGTGCAGATTGAACACCCTGCGCTGCAGACTTACGAGCATCATCCTGCAGATTCAGGAACTTGGGTGCAGCAGTAACTGCCAGAATACCCAGAATGATAATCACGATAACCAGTTCGATCAGGGTAAAACCCGCCTGTTTTTTCATTTCACTTTCCTCTGTTAATTAATATTGGTGGTCACCTGACCGGAGGCCGGACGGTAACTGAAACTCATAAATGCATCAGTTTTGCCTTGCGGATCCTGATACTTGCCATCACTGCCCTTACTCAGACTATTGACCAGATAGTAGCGGCAGACCGAACTCAGGCCATTACTGCTCACTGTGGCATAGTATTTCAGGTCATTCCCGCTACCGCGCACTTCATTGAAGCTGGCCGTAGCCTTGGGCGGGTTTTGCAGTAACCCCTCCCAAATATTGAGACAACGATCTGCGGTCAGATTGGTCGGGTCCACATCCGGTGTGCCGCTGGCGGCGCTATCCATCGGATAACCGGGGGACAGTTCGCCATTGCTGATCTGGCTGTCGGTCGGCGTGGTCAAATAGAAACGGCTGCCATCATAGAGCACGGTATTGAGGCTGTCCTGCTTGGCTCGCCCCTCAGCTTCCCACTGGGCCCGCACCAGCGAGACACCGGTAGCAAAACCGCCGGAAACCCCTTCCACACTGGCCTTTTTCGCTTCATCTGTCACATCGAGAAAACGGGGCAACGCGGTTACCGCCAGGATCCCCAGGATCACGATCACGATCACCAGCTCAATCAGGGAGAAGCCTGATGCGTCTCTCATCATCCCGTTCTGTGGCATTGATGGTGCCATTGGTTTCATTGACATGCTCCCTTGGTAAGGGCCGGCATTATTCCATGCTGGCCTAAAAAAATCATGTACTTGGACCATATGATTAGCTTCATTCAAGGCTTTTTTATCACTCGTCCGTCAGCAAATTGATAAAAAAGCCAATAGCTATCCCAACCTATCTCGCAACCGCTGCCATCGGGGCGGGCCAGAAACTGCAGCGGAGGCAAGCCGCTGTCCGTCTCCCCCACCAGCGCCAGCCACAACTGGCGGCAATTTTCCGAAGGGGATTGCAGTGGCACTAGCCCCAGGGGCCAACCGCGGGCGTCAAACTGCCACCCCTTTCCCACCACATGCAGCACTGGTGGACGCCGCTCATCAAGCCAACGTCCGTGCAAACGCTGTGCCCGTTCGGCAAACTGCTCTCCCAGCAGGGTGAGGGTGAGCTGCTGCGCCTCCTCCCGGTTGCTCTGATAGCTGCGCACCAGGGTTGCGACGATCACCAGCAGCAAGATCACAACGGCAATCTGCCGATATCCCGCCAGCCAGCGATCATCTTGCTGCGTCTGTCTGCTCATTTCGTCCTTTGCTTCCCAAACCCACGCTTAGGGTGTCACTTTCCTCTGAGGGCACGCATCATGCCCCACCACCGGGACATGAAGATATCGAGTTACTTGCCTATTACGGCCCTCATCATGTCCCACCACTCAGGTGTGAAGATGCCGAGTTACTTGCCTCTTACGGCTCTCATCATGTTCCACCACTGGGACGTAAAGATATCCAGCTCCAGCAAGATTACTTGCCGCGAACCGCGCGCATCATGTCCCACATTGGCGTAAAGATGCCGAGCGCCAGGATCAACACCATCACTGCCACGATCCCGATCAGGATCGGCTCGATGCGGGCGGTAAGGCTCTTGAGGTCATAATCCACCTCCCGCTCGTAATACTCGGCCGCCTCGTGCAACAGATCATCGACCTGACCTGTCTCTTCCCCTACCGAAATCATCTGCATCACCAGCGGGGTAAACAAGCCGCTGCTACCGGCGGTGCGCAGCAGGCTCTCGCCCCGTTCGATACCGGCGCGCATGTCCCGCACCTTGCCAGCCATAAAGGCGTTATCCACTGCATCGGCCACCAGGGTCAAGGCGGTATTCAGCGGGACGCCGGCTTTAAGCATCATGGAAAAACTGCGGGCAAACCGGGCCAGCAGGGAACGCTCTATGATGGTGCCGACAATCGGCAATTTGAGTTGCCATCTGTGCCAGGTCAGCTTGCCCTTGGTAGTGGCAACCCAGCGACGCCAGCTAAACACCATCCCCGCCAGCATGGCGAGCAGCAGCCACCAGTAGTTGACGAAAAAGTGAGAAGTGGCGAGCAGGATGCGGGTCGCCAGCGGTAACTCCACCCCGAATTTGGCGAACATACCGGCAAACACCGGGATCACCATGATATTGAGGATCACCATGGCGATGCCGATGGCGATCATCACGAAACTGGGGTAGCGCATGGCGGTCTTGATCCGCTTGCGGGTCTCCAGCTCCAGCTCGAAATAGGTGGCAAGCTGCAAGAAGGCCTCTTCCAGCTGACCGGTGTTCTCACCCACATGGATGATGGCGACAAACAGGCTATTAAACACCTTGGGGTGAGCCTGCATCGAGCTCGACAGTGGCCGACCGTTACCCAGATCCTCCCCCAGTGAATGGAGTGCCCGCTTGAGCGGCTTGCTGTGGGAACTCTCCTCCAATCCGGCGATGGCGCGCAGGATCGGGATCCCGGCCCGGGTCAGGGCATACATCTGGCGGCTGAAGATCACCAGCTCGTCCAGCTTGACGCCCCCTTCCAGCAGCAGTGACCAGTCGATGGCGGCGGATTTGGCCTTGCCCGGTTTAAGCTCGGTCGGCATCACCCCACGGCGCATCAACTGTTCGGCAGCGGCCATCTCGTTGGCCGCCTCAACGACGCCACTGGTGGCATTGCCCTGACTGTCACGACCCTTGTAGGCAAAGGAACTCATAAGATGTACCTGCCCCACAGCGCGCTAGCGTCATGGCAGCCATAGCAGGTGTTGGCAATGAAGTGAGTCATGGCTTACCCCAGATCCTCGGCCAGTCGCAGCACCTCGTCCACCGAGGTGATCCCCTGGCGGGCATAATCGAGCGCCGTCAGCGCCAGCGGGCGGAAGTGTTCGTGCTGACGCGCCGCCTTGGCAAATCCTTCTGCATCGTTACGGCGCAGGGCATCCATCATCGGTTGATCCAGCTCCAGCAGTTCGTACACCCCGATCCGGCCAGAATAGCCGGTAAAGTTGCAGCTCTGGCAGCCACGGCCCTTGTGATACGTGTGCTGGCCCGGCGCTTCGCCAGAGAGCACGGTGAGCCAGGTGGCCTGCCCTTCGTCCGGCGCACTCTCCTCGACGCAGTGCTCACACACCCGCCGCACCAGCCGCTGTGCGACCACAGCGCGCAGCGCACTCGCTACCAGATAACCCGGCGCGCCCATGTCGATCAGGCGCAGGGCACTGGTGATGGCATCGTTGGTGTGCAAGGTGGTCAGCACCAGGTGACCGGTGATGGCGCCGCGCAGGCCAATCTCCACGGTTTCGTTGTCCCGCATCTCCCCCACCAGCAGGATGTCCGGATCCTGACGCAGGGTGGAGCGCAGCACCTGAGAAAAGGTGAGACCGATCTTGGGGTTGACCTGCACCTGATTGACGCGGGAGAGGCGATACTCCACCGGATCTTCCACCGTGATGATCTTGTTGCTGGCCTGGTTGAGCTCGGAGAGCGCACCATAGAGGGTGGTGGTCTTGCCGCTACCGGTCGGGCCGGTCACCAGGATCATACCGTGAGGACGGTGCAGCTGACGGCGAAAACGGGTCAGGATATCCGGCGGCATGCCACTGTCAGTCAGTGACAGGATGCCGGAGGATTGATCCAGCAGACGCATTACCACCGACTCGCCATACTGCACCGGCATGGTGGACATCCGCACATCCACATCACGGCCACGCACCTTCATGTTGAAGCGGCCATCTTGCGGCAAGCGCTTCTCGGAGATATCGAGCCCGGCCACCAGCTTGAGACGCAGCACCAGCGCCTGGGCAATGCGCACCTCGTTGAGGATATTTTCGTGGAGGATACCGTCGATCCGCTGGCGAATGCGCAGCACCTTTTCGTCCGGTTCGATGTGGATATCCGAGGCCCCCACCTGCACCGCATCTTCGAACAGGGAGCGCAGCAGCTTGGCCACCGTCGCCTCCCCCTCGTCATTGGCGCCCAGATTGCTGGAGCCCAGCTCGAAACCGGAGTCCTGATACTCCTCCTGCAGCTGTTCGGCGAAGCTCTCGATCTCGCGGGTACGGCGATAGAGGCGGTCGAAGTACTCCAGCAGTTGCCCTTCCCGTGCTACCGCCAGCACCATGATGCGCGGGCTGAGCAAGGCGGCAATGGCATCCAGTGCGCTCAGATCCGCAGGATCCGACATGGCCACAGTCACCCGGTCGTCGGTGAGGTTGACTGCCAGCGCCCTATAACGGCGCGCCTGCACTTCAGGCAGCAGCGGCACTGCGGCGGCATCGATGGTGAGGTTGTTGAGATCGAAGAAGGGCACATTCAGCTGACGAGCCAAGAACTGCAGCAACTGCACTTCGCTGATAAAACCGAGGTCAATCAGGGTCGAGCCCAGCTTGCGACCGGTCTGACGCTGCTGCAGGGCAAGCTGCAGCTGATCATCAGAGATGATCTGCTCTTGTACCAGCAGGTCGCCGAGGCGCATTTTCAGTCTGGGTTGTGCCATTACTACTCCGATAAATGTGATTCAAAACCCGCCACCAAGCCCGCTTCGCTAATCGAACCTGCGATTTATCACGGGGCTAGTTGGCCAATACGTTGTTCCAGCCAGCTGGTTGACGCCTCGCCGAGGTTGCCGTGCAGCAAGGCATTGCGATAAGCATCAAGCGCCCGCTGACTGTGGCCCTGACCATCCTCGGCCACGCCAAGGCCAAGCCACCAGCGGCCCTGATCCGGCTGCTGATGCAACAGCTTCACGTAGAGCGTCGCCGCATCTGCATTCTGGCCCAGCTCCTGAGTCAGCCCGGCCCAAGTGGCGTAATAGTCCATGTTGCTGGCCAGATCCGGCTGATAACCGGATAACCAGCCAAGGGCCTGTTGTTGTTGTCCCTCGCTGATGGCAAGGCGGGCCAGCAGCAGGCGAAAATCAGGCTGTTGCGGGTTGAGGCGGATCCCCTCCTCCAGCAGCTGACGGGCCTCGGTCAGGCGGCCCTCGCCATAGAGCAAGCCGGCCAACTGCTCGCGCGCACCCTGGCTATAAGGGTCGTGGGCCAGCACCTGATAGTAGTTATCCTGGGCATCGCGCAGGCTACCCTTGGCCATGGCGGTGGTTGCCTTGCGCTCCGCCAGTGCCGCCAGCTCTTTGGCCGACAGCTCTACCGTCTCAATCTTCAATACACTCGGTTTGCGCGGGGCAGCGGCGACCGCTTGCTGCTCTGCCGCCAGTTCGGCGTAGAGCTCGGGCTGCAGCTCTTCAGCGCTAGGTTCAGACTCATCGACATCACTGGAGGCATCGAAAGGTGCCCCATCAGCCAACTCGCTCTCGTCATCCCCTGTATCTTGATACACAGCATCTTGATCTTCGTCGGCCACGTCGTCAGCGATAGCCTCGTGACGTGGCAATGGCAGGGCTGCGGCCACCTCGACCGGCTCGGGCTGACTAACCGGCGCGGCGACCCGCGTCACCACATCGGGGGCGACCACTGCGCTGGTTGCCGCAACGAAATGGGTCTGCTGCCAGTAGATCCAGGTTCGCCAACCGAGGATCCCCAGCGCCAACCCGCAGATCAGGGTCAGCAGCAACATCCACCATCCCTGCTGGCGTGCAGGGGCAATATAGACGGCAACACCATCGGATCCTTGCTGGCGCTGATCCAGATCTTTGAGCATCTGGTTGATTACACTCATGGCCAGACTCCATAAGCCAGGGCACACCCCAGCAGCAGTAACAACGGCCACCAGCGCCACGGCGCAAGGCGGCTGGCATCTTCGGTATCACGAATGGCGAGCCGCACCAGCCGGCTGTCGATCTGGCGCGCCCCCTGACCGTAGGCCAGCATCAGACACTTCTGCGCCAGCACATTGATCAGTCTCGGGATGCCGCGCGATGCCCGCCACAACCTGCGCATGGCGCTGCTGGCAAACAGCGGCGCACCGCGATAACCGGAGACCTGCAATCTGTGCTCCAGATAGGCGCGGGTCTCGTCAAAACGCAGCGGACGCAGGCAGTAAGAGAAGCCAATCCGCTGGCGTAGTTGGCGCAGGTGCGGCTTGGCCAGTCTGGCATCCAGCTCCGGTTGGCCGAACAGCACGATCTGCAGCAGCTTGCTCGACTCGGTCTCGAGATTGCCAAACAGGCGGATCGCCTCCAGGGTTTCGTCCGGCAGCGCCTGCGCCTCGTCAATAAGCACCACCACCCGACTGCCCTGCTGATGCAGGCTGATCAGGTGGCGATGGATCCGATCGGTGAGATCCAGTTCGCTCTGATCCCGCACCGCCAAGCCCAACTCCAGCGCCAGCGCGATACGCAGTTCGGCCGGGGTGAGGTGGGGATTGGGCAACCAGGCGAGCCGCACCGGACACGCTTCCGAGCCCAGTTCGCTTAGCAACTTGCGGCAGAGCAGGGTCTTGCCGGTGCCCACCTCGCCGGTCACCTTGATAAACCCCTCCCCCTGCGCCAGCGCCCAGTTGAGCACCTGCAGCGCCTCTTCGTGAGGCGGCAGGCCGTAGTAGAAGCCGGTATTGGGGGTAAGGCTGAACGGCGCCTCCTGCAGGCCGAAGTGGCTCAGGTACATGAGACATCACCTGCCACGGCGAGCAAGCAGCCGGTGCTGGCAAGGCAGCACAGGCCGTTCGGGATAAGGGCGACCGCGTCGTGTGTCATGGCTTAGCCCTTGGCCGGATACCACTTGTCGAGCAGATCGGAGGATCGTTTCAGCTCATTCTGCCAGGTATCTTTCTCCACCACGGTGGGTTTGAGCATGATCACCAACTCCACCTTCTTGGTGCTTTCACGGCGGTTGGTAAAGGCCTCGCCAATCCAGGGGATGTCACCCAACAGCGGCACCTTGCTGACGATCTCCTGCTTGTCGGTCTTCATCAGGCCGCCGATGACGATGATGTCGCCGTTATTGGCCTGCACCACGGTATCGGACTCGCGGATCGAGCTCTTGGCGAGCGGCAGCTCCAGCGGCTCGGCCGTACCGACTTTGATAATCTTCTTCTGCTCTTCGGTATCGATAACAGAAGGGTGGATATGCAGCAGCACCCGCCCCTCTTCATCGATCTGCGGCGTCACATCCAGCGCGATGCCTGAGAAGAAGGGAGTCAACTCCACATTGGGGGTCACGATAGGCTCGGCCCCTGTGGACGTGGTGGTAGAAGTCGATGCGTTGGTGACAAAATATTCGTCGGTACCAACTTTAATCACCGCCTTCTGGTTGTTAGTCGCCGTAACACGCGGGCTGGAGAGGGTGTTTACATCGCCCTGGGTCTTGAGCAGGTTGACCGCCACGTTAAAGTTGCCGTCAGAGATCTTGAAGCCGGCACCGCCACCCAGTGCGCTGAAAATCTGGTTAGGTGTGGTGGGCAACTGGGAATTGGCCGCCGAGCCGCCACCGGTGATCCCCTTGCCGCCATCCCAGCTGGCAGAGAGACCACTCCAGTCCACACCTTGCTCGTAGCCTTCATTGAGGGCCACTTCGATGATCCGCGCCTCCAGCACCACCTGACGCTTGAGGTGGCTTTCGGACTGGGTGAGGAACTCACGAACCGCTTTAAGCTCTTTCGGATAGGCGCGGATGGTGACCAGACCCGCCTGCGGACTGGTGATCACCGCGCGGCCGTCACCGCTGCCGATCAGGGTCTGCAGGGAGTCGCGCAGATCGGTCCAGTAGTCGCTGTTGGTGTCAGTCTCGATCCGGGTGCCGTTGCTGTTGTCACTGCCCGAGCTGCTGCTGGAGGAGCTGTTGGTACTGCTGTTGTTCGATGAGTTATCGAGACTGCCGTTATTGCTGCCGTTGTTGCTGTCATTGGCGGTCACCCCACCGGTGCTGACCGAGGTGCGGGAGAGACCACGACGGGACATCATCAGGTAGTTGACCGGGATGGTCTCGGTGCGCAGGCCAGCCGGATAGATATGGAATATATTGCCCTTGCGCTGCACATCGAAGCCATACATGTCACCCACCACCGCCAGTACTTCCGGCAGGGTCACATCCTTGAGCTCGACCGACACCAGCCCGGCAACCCCGGGATGGACTGCCACGCTGTAACGGGAGCCCTTGAACAGGGAACCGAAAAACTCCACCGCTTCCACATCATTGGCCGCAATCCGCAGCCGCTTCTCAGGCATGCCAACCGGCATCTGGGGCCGGTTCAGTTGCAGCAATTCGCTCTGCACTGATTTGGGCAGAGTCGTCAGAGGGGCAGCCTGCTTCTGCTGTTCGTTCATGGCCTGTTTGAGGGCATCCTTGGCCTGGGTCGGCTCGGGGTGCTGATACGTGGTACAGCCCGCGGCCATCATGGCCACGGTGATCAGACAGAGACGGTGTGTTTTCATGTAATTAGGGCACCCTGACTTGCAATTAAACTCGATAAAACAGGCTCACCTCGCAGGAGGCAACACCGATTCAAACCCGGATCTTGCTGGCAAACAGTGCCACCGTATGGCGTTTTCCCGCCTTTTCCAGCACCACGGCATCGGCATTGATAGCCAGCAGCATATAGCCATCCACCTGCTGCCCGACCCGATAACTCTTGCCATTGAGCACTGCCAGTGCCGGGCCATTACCCAGTATGACGCTCTGCAGCTTCGGCAACCCGGCACTGCTCTCGCCAGTCGCTCTGGCACCGACCGCCACATCCGCCAGCGGCGCAGTGGGATCCTGCAATACCTCGACCGGCTCCGCCTGTACCAGCACGCTGAACAGGCAACAGCACAATGCAAACACTCTAGCCACGGATAAACTCCTTGCTGGTACTCAGGGTGTAGATCTCCATCTCCACCACAGCGCCGGGATAGGCCTTGACCTGATAGTCGAACTGCTTCCAGTAGAAGTGGCGCGGCAAGGCTTCTAGCGCTTTAAGATATTGATAAACATCGAAATAGCCGCCTTCCAGTTGCAGCCGGATACCATGTTTATAGAGATTGACCTGCTGCTCTCCCGCCATCAGCGGGGTCGGCTCCAGCGAACTGAGGGCCAGCATATGAAGATTGGCGGAGCGGGAGAGCAACGCCTCCAGCACCAGCGGCATCTCGTGGGCCGGGATCAGATCCACGGTCTGGGCCTTGAGCTCACCATCGACCCGGGCCAGATCGACCGCCACCTGCGCCAACTGGTCGTGAACCCCCTGGTTGGGATCCCGCTTAAGCCGGGCCTGCTTGCCGAGGTTTTCCAGCGTCATGATTTCGAGGTCGCGCTCGGCGGCGCTCAGGGCGATGCGATCCTGTTGCAAACGGATATCGGCGTCATCGAGCCAACCATAAAATCCGGCAGCACCCAGCAACACCAGACCGGTCAGCAGCATTAACACCCGCTCCCGCTGGCTCAACACGGCGATCCGCTGGCCCCATGCTTGCCATTGTGCTTTCAGGTTCATCAGGGTTTCTCCCGCGCGATGCCGCTCAACTGGAAGGTCAGACGACCCTCCTTGTCACGACTCAGGGTCAGTTCACCAAACTCCTTGCCCACCAGACTCGGGGTCTGCTTGAAGCGGTTGACCCAGGCCGGCACATCCTGACTGCGGCCAGCAAAGCCGGAGAGGTTGATCCGTCCTTCGTTGATTTCAATACGCTGCAACGAGAGGTTGCTGTTGCGAATACGGGACAAGTCCGCCATCAGGCTGGCGTAGCCCTGAGATTTTTGCAGGGTCAGGCTGCCCAGCTGGCGCATCAGGCCCTGCTTGGCGGTCAGCTCATCCTGCTGGTTGGTGAGTTGCTGCTGCAAGCGGGGATCCGCCTGATGACGCGCCAACTCGGCGTCCAGTCGCTGGGCCTCGCCGCGTTTGAGATCCAGTTCGACATTGCGCTGCGCCAGCGCCCGGCTGACCTGTTGCTGCTGCCAGCTGTAACCGACACCGGCCAGCAAGATCAGCAGCAGCGCGCAGCCCCATACCAGCGCCATCTGATTGAGGCTGGCCCACTGCCGTTTAGGGCGAAACTCGGCGCCATAGAGGTTTATCTGACGTTTCATCACGCATCCTCCCCGATGGCGGCGGCATAGGCCGACAGGTACTCGACCCCGGCCAGCACCGCTTTGTTGGCCATGGCGGAGACGGCAAAGCCGAAGGTCTGCTGCATGTGGTGGGAAAGGGTGCCGATAAAGGGTGAGGCGACGGCAAACTGCATCTGCCCCAACTCGGGCAATTTGAGCTGACCCGCCAGATAGTCGAGGGAGCGCTGGATCTCCAGCGCCAGCGAGTCGAGCAGCATGCTGTCCGGCTCATGCTCCCCGGTCAGGCTGGTAAAACCGCGCAGCTGGCGGGAGAAGCAGAGCCCCCCCTGATGGAAGACCAGTAGTTGCAGATCCTGCCCCTTGGGCTGCCACAGCAGCATGCGCACGGTCTCGTCCGCCTCATAAAGAGAGGTCAGTGCCAACTCGTCGCTAATGATGGATTGCAGGGTGGCAATACCATTGATGGCATCGGCCAGCAGTTGCACCCGGCTCTTGGGCAGGCAGATCACATTGATGCGCGGACGACCGGCAGGCGGGGTGGGCAAATCGACATAATCCATTGCCAGTTGCAGCACCGGCTCGCTGACATAATCTTTTACCGCCCAGGGGAGTGCCCCCGCCATCTCGGCATCGGGTACGGCAGGCTTGTCGATCTGGATCTGTTGATAAAGGCTGGCGGCGAGGGCTACCCGCACCTTAGACTTGGCCAGCCCATGACGACTGAACAGCTCATTGATGGCAACAGCCCACTCCTGTGGGCCGTTAATAGAACGAGTCGCAAAAACGGGGGAATTGCCCACCGCTGCCAGCATGATCCTGTCATTGGCCAGCAACAGCCCCACCTGGCGGCTTGGCGTCGATCGCCTGAACAGTTGTTTCATGTAAGCTCGCCCATCAATAGTGGTTAAATGTGTGAAATATTAACATAAACAGCAAATTAGCTTCCATATAAAAGACGGACTCACCATTGCAAGCCAACTTCCCAGCTGAGTCAGATGACACCGCGAACCTGCCCTCGCCCCTGCAACGCCTCCATCACCCCTTGCTGCACCGCTATGGTGTCGAGCTCTGGTGCAAGCGGGATGACCTGATCCATCCAACCATATCAGGCAACAAGTGGCGCAAGCTCAAACATCATCTGCTGCACGCCAAAGCGCAGGGCAAGCAGCATCTGCTGTCGTTTGGCGGCGCCTACTCCAATCATATCCACGCCTTGGCGGCGGCAGGGTGCCAAGCTGGTCTTCGCACTACCGGTATCATACGGGGCGAATCCTATGCCGTCAGTAACTCTACCCTGCAGGATGCCAAGTGCTGGGGCATGGATCTCGTTTTCGTTGACCGCCAGAGTTACCGGCGACGGCAGGATCCCGACTGGCTAGCCCAATTTGCTGCCAGCGACACCCTGATCGTGCCGGAAGGGGGCAGCAGCCCGCTGGCCATCCCCGGTGTCGCTGAACTGGTCAGTGAAGTGCCATTTTCGCCGGATCTCTGGGTACTGCCCTGCGCCAGCGGCGGCACCCTGGCAGGGCTGATTGCAGGCAAGCGACAACAAGAACAGATCCTCGCCATTGCCGTGCTCAAGGGAGGTGGCTTTATCGCCGACGAGGTGTGCCGCCTTCATCCTGCGGCCACCACTATACCCGGCTGGCGGATCGCGCTGGATCACCACGATGGTGGCTACGCCAAATTCAGCCCGGCCCTCTG
Source organism: Aeromonas sobria (assembly GCF_000820145.1). Classification (GTDB taxonomy): domain Bacteria; phylum Pseudomonadota; class Gammaproteobacteria; order Enterobacterales; family Aeromonadaceae; genus Aeromonas; species Aeromonas sobria. The sequence goes on from NZ_CDBW01000013.1 coordinate 137,086, forward strand.
GCTGTGGGTGCAGGATTTCAGCGCCCAAACCGGCCTGCCCCTTGAGCCCATCTACAGCGGCAAGGCGATGTGGGGGCTTTTTCGCGAATTGGCGGCAGGCCGCATCGCCCCCGGCAGCAAGATCGTCTTTATCCACACCGGCGGCATGCAGGGATTGGCGGGCTTGAAAGAGCAAGGCCGCCTCTAAGCCGCAACCCTCTTTTCAGGCTCAGGCTGGCTCAATGAACAGCCGCTGAGGCGGAGCAAACCAGGGGCCCTGACCAGCATGTACTCCGAGGTGGCGCAGCATCTTCCACTCGTCGCCACTCTCCACTCCCACCGCCAGCACCCGGGTGCCGGTATTGGCACAGCCCCCTACTAGACTGCGCACCGCCATCTGGTTCACCTGACGGAGATGGATCTCCCGCACCAGGCTGGGATGCAGTTTGAGGAAGTTAATTTCAAACTCTTTGATGTACTGGGTGCTCACCACATCCTGACCAGCGTGATCGATGGCCAGCCGACAACCGAGCATCCGCAGGGAGCGCAGCGGCCGTTTGAGCGCCTCAAAATGGCGAGTGACCTGGGATTCTGACAACTGCAGAACCAACCGCTCGTTGGTGCTACGGGGCAGCTGGAACAGGGCGAAGAACAGCCAGCGCTGAAACTCGCGGTTGAGCAGGCTCTGGGCACTCAGGGTCAGGCTGATGGGACAACTCTGCTCTGAACCCTGACGCAGCAAGAGCAGGGTCTGCTCTGCCACCCAGCGATCCAGTGGCAACAACAGCCCCACCTTCTCCGCCATCGGCATGAAAATCCCCGCCTGCAGTGCCCGTCCCTGCTCGTCATGGAGATAGGTCAGCAACTCCTGCTGCAGCACCACCTGGTCCCGATCCTGCTGGATCGGCTGGCTATAGAACTCGATGCCCTGCTCTTCCAGGCGACGGCTGATCAGGGTGCGCCAGCGCACCGAGCCCTTGCTGCTCTGCTCCTCATTCAACTGCTTCTCATAGAGGAACCAGCCATTGTGGCCCTGCAGGCGGGCGCTCTTGAGGGCCAGCTCAGCTTCCTCTTGTACCTTGAGCAGGCTATCTTCGGCCTGATAACAGACGGCACCTAGATAGACTGCCGTTTCGGGATTGACTGTCTGTGGCCAGTGCAGCCGTTGCAGGCTCTTGAGCAGCTGGTTCGCCCCCTCCACCATTTCGCTTTCGGACATATTGGGCAGCAACACGGCAAACACTTGTCCGGCATAACGGGCCTGCAGAGCACCGTTATGTTTACGCACGAAAGCACCAATGGTGGCACTCGCTTCCAACAGCAGGTCACGGCTCTGCAGCTCGAGCGGCTCGGACTCCAGCTCTTCAAGGCAAGCGAGATCGATCAGCAACACGCCACCACTCATCACGCTCGCCTCCATGATGGCGCTCTCCAGCCGGTTGTCAAAAAACAACCGGTTGCCGATACCGGTCATCTTGTCGACATAGGCGTTGCTGCGGATAAAGTTGTCGAAGCGGCTGCGCTCCTTGCGAGCATCCGCCAGCTCGGCGAGCAGGTGGTCGAGGGCCTGACTGGCGGCCACTGGCCACTCTTCGGCGGGGTCATGATTCAGCTTGGAGAGTTTGTCATCGAGGATCAGCTGGGCGCGAATGCTCAACAGCTCGGCACCGCGCAACTGCTGGCGCAGCCAGCGAATGGAGTACCAGAGACCGAACACCACGATAAAGACGCCGAACGAGATGCCGGACATCGCCCTGATGGAGTACTCCGCCTCCTTGAAGGGGCGCTCCAGCTTGAAATTGGCCTGCATGTCAGCCTGGTGGGGCAACGGCAGGCTGTATGGCTGCAGCAGCTGTTCATCGACTGAATCCTGCACGTTGCGGAACCAGTAGACCCGCTGGTCGTTCTGACGAACCTCCAGCTCCACCACATGGGCAGCTCGCAACAGGGTGGGCAGCCAACGGCTCATATCCTCCATGTCATGAGCCACATCCAGCTGCTTGTCGATCACCTCGACCAGCGCATCAACCTTCTTTTGCTGCAACTCCATGCCCAGCTGGCGAAAGCTGAACACCCCGCCAATCAGCACGGTTGCCATGGCGGCAATCACGCACAGGGTGATAAAGGAGACAAGCTGTGTTGTGAGTTTCATGCACCTTTCCGTATGCCCGGTACCATCCATGTGACCTCATGCTAGCAGCGACGTCAGCACCGCAGCTATGGATGAAGATCCCGCTTCTGCAATTTAAGCGGGCAGCATAACCAAAGCACGGTGAGAATACCAAGAATGGGGGGAGGTGATGCGGTACTGATGCGGTACCAAGGGAGATAGCTGACAGAAAAATGGTCCCTCAAAGGGGACCAAAAGGAACACTCATATCAAAACTAACACTCTGTGCTACTGATAAAAAAACAGATACAGGAGTATTGAACACACGGTGAGTCAAACCGCACTGTCACTTTAATCCAGTTCGGATAAGCCGAGCAATTGTCATTTATGACAGGTCAGCGATTGAATCTTGCGTGAAAATAATAAAAATCATTACAAATCAAATAAATAACAGGCCATCCAATCAGTTTGATAACTCTGATTCAAATTGATTGTACTAATCCATTATGATGACAATCTCCAACTGTGTCTTATGAAACTGGCAGGTACTCCCTTTGCGCATATCTCCCGTCTGGATCTCTCTGTTGCTGTTCGCCCTGCCTATCGTGGGTAGCCAGTCGCTCGGCCTGTGGTTTGCCAAACCGATGGCCTATCACCTGCTGGAGCAGAAAGTCTCCGAGATCAAGGGGGCTATGGCAGAACGCCACAAAGATCTGAATGAAGACATCAGCAAGCAGCTGGCACAGTTTAAATTCGACTGTGGTGCCAAGGACATGATGCTGCTGCGCGATCCCCGGTTCTACCGCACCCATATCCGTTTGCAGGGGCTGGAGCTCGCCTCCGGTACCAGCTGCTCCAGTCTGGGAGTGGGGATTACGATGCTCAAAGATGCCCAAAACAACGGGCAGAAGTACGGAAAACTGGGGATTACTGCCACTGTGGCCAAATTCAATACCGAGCAGGAGCTGGTGGCCTACTACCAATCCGGCGGCAACCTCGCCTACTGGGTGCTGGACAACAGCTGGGGTCACTCGAAGCTAAAAGGCCCTTGTGCCAACTGCTTCTATCTGGAGTTCAGCCGGCAGGCTCCCAATGCAAAGACCATCAACTTTCCCCGTGGCGACAAGGCCATCAAGCACGAAGAGGGCAGCCGCAGCCTGAGTTTCTACGATCCGAGCGAGCTCACCAGACAGACAGTCTGGGCGGGAAAGGCGCTGGAGCAATATGCCCATGACCAGCTCAATCACTACGGCCTCTGGTCCGGCATAGTGCTAGGCACCCTGCTCAGTGCCGCGTACTGGCTACTGCGCAACTATCGGCGCTCCCTCAAGGGGCTACTGCAAACGGGGCTAGCCAAGCGGGAATTTGTGCCTTTTTACCAACCAGTGGTGAATAGCCAAACTCGCCAGGTTGTTGGCTTTGAGGCCCTGCTGCGCTGGCAACGTGGAAACGAGTTAATTCCTCCGGGTTCCTTTATTGACTATGCAGAGGAACAGGGGCTGATCCTGCCGATGACCGAGCAGTTGCTGGAGCAGGTGATCAGCGACCTGCCGCTGCTGGCGCCGGAGCAGTGGGTCAGCGTCAATCTGGTCGCCACCCATATCGAACAACCACTACTGCGCCAGCTGCTGGCAAAACACCATAACCCCTCCCCTGACCAGCTCACCTTTGAGCTGACCGAACGCAAACCGATCCACGACATCAAGGCGGCTACCGACGAGATCACCCTGCTGCAGCAGATGGGCTATCACTTCAAGCTAGATGATTTCGGTACCGGTTACGGCGGCTTTGCCTACCTGCAGAGCCTGGGGATCCGCCAGATCAAGATCGACAAGATGTTCGTCGATACCATAGGCACCAACGACCTCAAGCGCAGCGTGCTGGATGCCATCATCGTCTTTGGTCGGGAGTCCGGCATGGAGATGATCGCCGAAGGGGTCGAGAGCCAGCTGCAAGTCGACTATCTGAGCCAGCACGGCGTCTATCTGATCCAGGGCTACTTCTTCGGCAAGCCCATGCCTTTCAAGATGTTGCCCAGCTGGCAACAGGAGTGGCAGCAGCAATACCGCGAGGCCAGCTAGCGCAGATATTGCAGGATCTGACCGCGAAACGGCTGGGCAAGCTGCTCGACATCATCAGGCTGGTGCTGGCTGTGCCGGTAGCCCAGCCCGGCCATCAGCCGGGTAAAGCGCCCCTGCTGACCGCGACCCGGATCCACCAGGATCACCTTGCAGCTTGAGTTGGCATGCTGCTCGATAAAGGCCGCCAGCATCTCCACATGGCCGCGCTCGTAGAGCAAGTCGCTGCCGATGATCAGATCGAAACGACCCAGATCCGTGGCGGCATCGGCCCAACCGGTACGGGTGAAGGGGATCTCGGCCCCCTGATTGAGCAACACATTCCGGGCCAGAAAGGCGCCCGCCTCGGGGTGATAGTCGGTGGCTGTGATGTCGGCATGACGGTGGTTGAGCACCAGACTGGCCAGGCCGATGCCGCATCCCACCTCCAGAATCCGCAGTCCTGTCACCTCCTGACACACCATCTGGCTGGCCAGCACCCGGCCAGAGTCCCAGACAATCCCGAACAGCGGCCAGAAGGCCGAGGAGATGCCGAGTGCCTCTGCCTCACCCCCATCGTCGGAGAACTGCTGATTGTCGCGCAATGTGCGCAGATGGATATCCAGCTCACCAAATTCGATGGTGTGGTAACGCAGACGAACCGCTGACATAAGCACCCTTATCGCGGGGATAGCAGCCACAGCGGCAGGATTGCCGCAACGACCGCTACCTCGCCATGCTACCCCTGCACGGGCCCGATACCTATCCCTATCGGGGAGAGCGACCCAACCCCTTCAACCGCTCATTTACATTCCGCAACAAAATGATCTGCCCGGATGGGGGTCACTGCCTTTATCATAAGGGGCTGGTTATCGCGCAACCGATAACTACGCAGCCTGTTTATGTCATCCGGTCGCTCAGACCCCCAGAAGAGAACCATTGCCTATGAAGACATTTATCCGGCAAGAGATTGCCCTGCCCGTTGGCCTGCTGACCCTGCTCTTTTTCAAGACCCTGGGCAGCGACCTGCTGACAGAGACAACTCCGCTCGCGATTTATCTTCCGGTCTCGCTGGCTCTGCTGGCCGTCGTTACCTGGGCCATCTTCTCGGTGGTGCGCCACTCCGACGCCCTTGCCATCAAGCTGGGCGAACCCTTCGGCACCCTGATCCTCACCCTGTCGGTCATTTCGCTGGAGGTAGTGATGATCTCCTCGGTGATGCTGACCGGCGAGCCCAATCCCACCATGGCCCGCGATACCATGTTTGCGGTGGTAATGCTGGTGAGCACCGGGCTGGTGGGGTTCACCCTGCTGTTTGGCGGCTGGCGCTACCACACCCAGAGCTTCAATCTGGACGGGGTCAAATCCTATCTGGTGGCCATCATCCCGCTGGCGCTGCTCTGTCTGGTGCTGCCCAACTTCACCCGGGGCGGCACGGTCGGCAGCATGTCGAGCCCCATGTCATGGATGCTGATCATCATTTCAGTCCTGCTCTACGGGGTCTTTTTGCTGATCCAGACCCGCAGCCACAGCCACTTCTTCGTCGACAGCGATCACGAGGATTACGAAGAGCACCACGGCCCGCTGCAGAGCAACGTCTATCACACCCTGCTGCTACTCGTTTATCTGGTGGTGGTGATCCTGCTGGCCAAGACGCTGGCCATCCCCATCAACTACGGGGTACATGTGATGCAGGCCCCTGCGGCACTGGGTGGCTTTATCGTGGCCTGTATCGTGCTGGCGCCCGAAGCCGTTGGTGCCATCAAGGCCGCCTTCAACAACCAGTTGCAGCGGGCAATGAACCTCTACTTCGGCTCTGTGCTGGCTACCATTGCCCTCACTGTACCGGCGGTACTTCTTATCGGCGCCATCATGGGGCAGGAGGTGCGCCTCGGGCTCTCCGCCGCCGACATGGTGTTGCTGGTCACCACTCTCATGGTCTGTAAAGTGACCTTTAGCAGTGGCCGCACCAATGTGCTCCATGGCGCGACCCATCTGGTGTTGTTCGTGGTCTACCTGTTCCTGATGTTCGAACACGAATAACAGGCGCAAGCACCTATCCCGGTGCTGTTCGTCGTCTATCTATTCCTGATGTTCGAGCACGAATAACCACATCCAGCCAACACCAGAAACGCAAAGACCGCCCGATTGGGCGGTCTTTTGTCATCTGCTCCCGGATCTCACCGGCGCCAGTGAAGCGGCTTCCCCTCATCCCCCCCTTCTCCCGCCAGGGGAGAAGGGTGATCAAGGCTTACAGGCTGGGCAGCACCCCGGCCGGGATCAGATCGTTGTAGCTGGAACGGCCCAGCATGGCGGCGGCCGCTTCGATATCCGGCGAAAAATACCTGTCCTTGTCGTAGAAGCTCACCTCTCCCCGCAGCCGTCCCTTGGCCAGCTCGATCAGCTCGGTACTGCGCAGCGGCGCGCGAAAATCGAGCCCCTGTGCCGCCGCCAGCAGTTCGACAGCCAGAATGCCGCGGGTGTTCTCCGCCATGTCTGCCAGCCGACGAGCGGCGAAGGTGGCCATGGAGACGTGATCCTCCTGATTGGCGGAGGTGGGCAGGCTGTCTACCGAGGCAGGATGGGCCAGGCTCTTGTTCTCGGAGGCGAGCGCCGCCGAGGTGACCTGAGCGATCATAAAGCCGGAGTTGACCCCGCCATTGTTGACCAGAAACGCGGGCAAACCGGACATGCGCGAGTCGATCAGCAGCGCCATCCGCCGCTCTGACAGCGAGCCGATTTCGGCGATGGCCAGCGCCAGATTGTCGGCGGCGAAGGCCACCGGCTCGGCGTGGAAGTTGCCGCCAGAGAGGATCTCCTCGTCATCGGCAAACACCAGCGGGTTGTCGGAGACCGCATTGGCCTCGCACACCAGCACCTCGGCGGCGTGGCGGATCTGGGCCAGACAAGCCCCCATCACCTGCGGCTGGCAGCGCAGTGAGTAGGGATCCTGCACCTTCTCGCAGTTGTGATGGGACATGCCGATCTCGCTACCATCCACCAGCAGGTGGCGATAGCAGGCGGCCGCATCGATCTGGCCACGCTGACCGCGCACCGCATGGATGCGGGCATCGAACGGACGGCGGCTGCCAAGGGCGGCCTCCACACTCATGGCGCCGATGGTGATGGCACCGGCAAACAGATCTTCGGCGTGGAACAGCCCTTCCAGCGCGAACGCCGTGCTAGCCTGGGTGCCGTTGAGCAGCGCCAGTCCCTCTTTCGGCGCCAGCGCGATGGGCTCAAGTCCGGCAATTTTCAGGGCCGTGGCGGCGTCGATCAGCTCGCCCTTGTGGCGCGCCTTGCCTTCACCGATCAGCAGGCAGCTCATGTGGGCCAGCGGCGCCAGATCGCCGGAGGCACCGACGGAGCCCTTCTTCGGCACCACCGGATAGACCTCTGCATTGATAAGCCGGATCAGCGCCTCCAGCACCGCCAGCCGGATGCCGGAGAAGCCCCGCGCCAGCGAGTTGAGCTTGAGCACCATCATCAGCCGCACGGTGGCATCATCCATATAGGTGCCAATCCCTGCCGCATGAGAGAGCACGATGGAACGCTGCAATTCGTCCAGTTGCTCCACCGGAATGCGGGTGTTGGCCAACAGGCCAAAGCCGGTGTTGATGCCGTACACCACCCGGTTCTGCTCGATCACCTTGGTGACCACCGCAGCGGAGGCGTGGATCCCCGGCAGGGCGGCCGGATCCAGTGAAATATGTACCGGCTCGCGGCTGACGCGGCGCAGGGTGGCGAGATCCAGCTCACCCGGGGTAATAGTCAATTCAAACATGGTGTTACACCTTTCCTTTGACACCGTTGGCGCCGCCTAACATCGGCAGATCCAGTTTCGCCTCGTGGGCACAGTTGATGGCAATCTCGTAGCCCGCATCCGCATGGCGCATCACGCCGGTGGCCGGATCGTTGCGCAGCACCCGACCCACGCGGCGAGCCGCATCATCGGAGCCGTCGCAGACGATCACCACACCGGAGTGCTGGGAGAAACCCATACCCACCCCGCCGCCGTGGTGCAGCGACACCCAGGTCGCGCCACCGGCGGTATTGAGCAGAGCGTTGAGCAGCGGCCAGTCGGAGACTGCATCGGAGCCATCCATCATCGCCTCGGTCTCGCGGTTCGGGCTCGCCACCGAGCCGGAATCCAAGTGGTCGCGGCCAATGACGATGGGGGCTTTCAACTCGCCGTTTTTCACCATCTCGTTGAAGGCCAGACCGAGCCGCACCCGATCCTTGACCCCGACCCAGCAGATCCGCGCCGGCAGCCCCTGAAACGCGATGCGCTCGCGGGCCATGTCGAGCCAGTTGTGCAGGTGAGGATCGTCGGGGATCAGCTCTTTCACCTTCTGATCTGTCTTGTAGATATCTTCCGGATCGCCGGAGAGCGCCACCCAGCGGAACGGACCGATCCCCTCGCAGAACAGCGGGCGGATATAGGCCGGGACGAAGCCGGGGAAGTCGAAGGCGTTTTTCACCCCCTCCTCCAGCGCCATCTGGCGGATGTTGTTGCCGTAATCCAGCGTAGCGGCGCCGCGGGCTTGCAGGGTCAGCATCGCCTCCACCTGACGGGCCATGGAGCGGCGGGCGGCCAGATTTACCTCCTGCGGGGCGCTCTGTTGCAGCTCGCGCCACTTTGCCACGCTCCAGCCCTGGGGCAGGTAACCGTGGATCGGGTCGTGAGCAGAGGTCTGGTCGGTCACCACGTCCGGCGTGATGCCACGAGCCACCAGCTCGGCGAAGACGTCGGCAGCGTTGCCGAGCAGGCCGACGGAAACCGCAGTGCCGCTGCGTTTAGCTTCCTCGACCATGGCCAGCGCCTCGTCCAGCGTGTGGGCCTTCTTGTCCACATAGCGGGTCTTGAGGCGAAAATCGATGCGGGTCTCGTCGCACTCCACGGCGATCATCGAGAAGCCGGCCATGGTGGCCGCCAGTGGCTGGGCGCCGCCCATGCCGCCGAGACCACCGGTCAGGATCCAGCGCCCCTTGGGTTCGCCGTTGAAGTGCTGGTTGGCCACCGCGAAAAAGGTCTCGTAGGTGCCCTGCACGATCCCCTGAGTGCCGATGTAGATCCAGGAACCGGCGGTCATCTGGCCGTACATCATCAGGCCCTTCTTATCGAGCTCGTTGAAGTGCTCCCAGTTGGCCCAATGCGGTACCAGATTGGAGTTGGCGATCAGCACCCGCGGCGCATCCTTGTGGGTCTGGAACACCCCGACCGGCTTGCCGGATTGCACCAGCAGGGTCTGATCCTCCTCAAGCCGGGTCAGCACCTCGACGATCTTGTCAAAACAGGCCCAGTTGCGGGCGGCGCGGCCGATGCCGCCATAGACCACCAGCGACTGGGGATGCTCGGCCACCTCGGGATCCAAATTGTTCATCAGCATCCGCAGCGGCGCCTCGGTGAGCCAGCTCTTGGCGGTCAGCGAGGTGCCGCGCGGGGCGCGGATCACGCGGTTTGGGTCAGTTCTGGAATCAGTACGGGGATCCTGCTGTTGCACAGACATACACACTCCTTGTTGTATCAATAGGGTGCCCTCGGCGACGTGCGGCCAAAGGGTTAACGGGTCAACAGATGAACCAGTCGCGCGGCCACGCGGGCACTGCGGTTGTCCTGATCCAGCGTAGGGTTAAGCTCGGCCAGATCGGCAAGCCGGAGCTTGCCACTGGCCCGGATATGGGCGATCAGCGGTTCGATCACCGCCAGCTCCACGCCACGGGCGGCGGGAGCGCTCACTCCCGGCATCACGGAGCCGGGCAGCACATCGAGATCGATGGTGAGGTAGAGGTGCTCGCACTGGGCGATAAAGGCATCCAGCCCGCTTAGCAAGGCTGGCAACTCAGTCTGAGTCATCGCCTCGTCTAGCACATGCCACACTCCCAGCGCCTTGGCACGGGCAAACAAGGCCCGGGTATTGGCGGTCTCGGCCACCCCGAGGCAGGCGTAGTGAAACGGCGTGCCCTGAGCGGCGCACTGCTCGGCGATCTGGAAGAAAGGGGTGCCGGAGCTTGCCAGTTCCAGCGTCATCCGCAGATCGAAGTGGGCGTCGAAATTGATGATGCCAACCTTGCCACTACCACCCAGATGACGGTTAAGGCCGCTCCAGCTGCCGAAGGCCACCTCGTGGCCACCCCCCAGCACCAGCGGGAAGTGGCCCAGATCGAGCGCAGTGGCGACCTGCTCGGCAAGACGGCCGTGGGCGGCATCGAGATCGCCATCAGGGCAAACCACATCCCCGCCATCGTAGACGGGGCGATTCAGGTGCCAGGCGGTGTTGGCCAGCAGCTTGCGCACCGCCTGCGGCGCACCGGCGGCACCAATGCGCCCCTTGTTGCGGCGCACCCCTTCGTCACAGGCAAAACCGACCAGCACTACACCGGCCGCCTCTGGTGCCCCGGCAGCCTCTTGTGCCCCGGCAGCCCAGGGCTGCACCTTGTCGTGCCAGCGCAGGGCCAGTTCACCATCTTCCGGATCCTGCCGCCCCTGCCAGAGCGACATATCGACCGTGTTGAACTTATCCATGGAGGCTCTCCTCACCATTGAAGATGCGGCCTGCCAGCTGATCGACGCCGACCAGATAGCTGATTTCAGCGGGATGGGCGCAGTGCCAGATCAGAAAATCTGCCGCCATGCCCACCTTGAGCTGACCAAGGCGTGCCTGCTCGCCGAGCGCTTTGGCGGCGTGGCGGGTCACCCCGACCATCGCCTCCACCGGCGTCAGGCCAAACAGGGTGCAAGCCATGTTCATCGCCATCCGCAGCGAGACGATGGGGGCCGTACCCGGGTTGATGTCGGAAGAGACCGCTATCGGCACGCCCGCCTTGCGCAGGGCAGCGACGGGGGGCAACTTGGTCTCTTTGAGGAAGTAAAAGGCAGTAGGTAGAAGGGTGGCGACCACCCCACGGTGGGCCAGCGCCAGGATCCCTTCCGGATCCAGATACTCCAGATGATCCACCGAGAGGGCGCCAAAGTTAGCGGCCAGAGTGCTGCCCCCCAGATTGGAGAGCTGATCCATGTGCCCTTTCACCGGCAGGCCGTACTGATCCGCAGCCAGATAGACCTGTTCGGTCTGGGCCAGCGAGAAGCCGATGTGCTCGCAGAAGACATCCACCGCATCGGCCAAACCCGCCTCGGCCGCCGCCGGAATGATCTCCTGACAGATGATCTCGACCCAGCTGTCGGGATCGTCGCGATACTCCGGCGGCACCGCATGGGCCGCCAGCAAAGTGGTCTTGACCCGGATCGGCAGCGCCTCTCCCAGTCGGCGGGCCACCCGCAGCATCTTGAGTTCGTCATCCAGCGTCAGGCCATAGCCGGACTTGATCTCCACCGTGGTGACCCCTTCCCGGATCAGGGATTTCACCCTCGGTAGTGCCAGCTCGAACAGCTTCTCCTCGCAGGCCTCACGGGTAGCGCGCACCGTGCTGATGATGCCGCCGCCCCGACGGGCGATCTCGGCGTAGGGCACCCCCTGCTGGCGCAGCTCGAACTCCTCGGCGCGACTGCCGGCAAAGACCAGATGGGTGTGGCAATCGATAAGACCGGGAGTGACCAGCTTGCCCTGCATATCCTGCCAGTGGGCGGGATGGGGCCCCTTCAGCTCGACCATCGGCACCAGTGCATGGATCTTGCCTCCCTTTACGCCGATGGCATGGAGCGGCAACAGGCCGTAGTCGGCCAGTTCGTCATTCAGGGTGGCGGGCGTCACGTTGAGCCAGACCCGCTCGCAGTTCAACAGTTCCTTGTTCATAGCGACCTCAAATGTATATACATATCCTTATAGTCGATCTCTATGATGAAAGAAAGAGCGGAGTTCACATCCTGATAACAGCATCAAACTTAGAGTTTAAGCACAAAAAAGCCCACCAAGAGGTGGGCTTTGAAAAATCGAGCTGTATAGACATTTACTCTAGCTGAGTCTTGGAGCTGAGCTTGTAGCGAGAACCGGGGGAGAGCAAACGGGCGTAGGAGACCAGATGCCCCTCCGACCAGGTGCGCCGGTGCAACAACAGGCAAGGGGAATCTACGCGGATCTGCAACAATCCTGCCTCACCGGCGCTCGGCAACACGGCTTCCACCACGTGCTCCATCTCGGAGAGGGGGCAGACATCCATCAGATAGCGGTTGGGGGTCTGTTGGGTAAAATCCTGCTCGCCATAGCCTGGCAAGCGCCCGGCATCGACGAAGCGCTCCTCCAGTTGCAACGGCTCGCCATCGGCCTGATGGACAATCAGGCTGTGAAAGATTGGGGCGCCAACCCGCAGCCCCAGCTGCACCGCCACCTTCTCGTCGGCGGCCAGCCGCTGCAGCCGGATCACCCGGGCGCTGTACTCGCCGCCGCGCTCGGCGATCTCGTCGGCAATGTTGCGAATGGCCAGCAGCGGCGACTCGGTGCGCCTGTCCGCCACGAAGCTGCCAGAACCGGCGGTACGCACCAGCCACCCTTCCGCCATCAGTTCCCGCAGCGCCCGGTTGACCGTCATCCGGCTCACGGTGAACTGCTCGCACAAGGCCGCTTCGGTCGGGATCCTGTCCCCCGCCTGATAGTGGCGTTCGCGGATCCGATCCAGAATGTGCTGCTTGATCTGCAGATAGAGGGCTGGCGCCACCATGAAGCTCCCTAGCGCCGGCGATGGGGCGGACGCATGTCCGGCCAGGCGCGATAGACGTCGGGGATCTGATCCGGCCCGCTGATGCAGAGATCGAGATCGTGCAGCAAGCCATCCTTGATCCCGTAGATCCAGCCATGCACCGCCAGCTCCTGCCCCTTGCGCCAGGCGTTCTGGATGATGGTGGTGTGGCAGACGTTAGCCACCTGCTCGGCCACGTTCAGCTCGCACAGGTAGTCGAAGCGCTCGTGCTCATCCTCAATAGCTTCAAGCTGCTCGCCATACTTGAAGTAGACATCCTTGATGTTGCGCAGCCAGTTGTCGATGAGACCCAGCTCCTGGTTCTGCATCGCAGCCTTGACGCCGCCGCAACCGTAGTGACCGCAGACGATGATGTGCTTCACCTTGAGCACTTCCACCGCGTATTGCAGCACGGAGAGGCAGTTGAAATCGGTATGCACCACCAGATTAGCGACGTTGCGGTGGACGAAGACATCCCCCGGCAGCAGGCCCATCAGCTGGTTGGCGGGGACCCGGCTGTCGGAGCAGCCGATCCAGAGGTATTCGGGGGCCTGCTGGGCAGAAAGGGTGGCAAAGAAGGCGGGATCTTCGGCCTTGATCCGTTCGGCCCACTCACGGTTGTTGGTAAACAGGTCGTTCAACAGTTTCACTTCTGCTCTCCCTAATGTGGCAGTTGCGGCAACATAACACACCCAAGGGTTATCAGGGCAAGCCTCGATTACCGGCGACAGAAACAAAAACAGGGCCATCAGGCCCTGTTTTCAGCGAGGAAGCATCAGGCTTCCATGGCATCTTTCAGCTTCTTGAGCGCGTTTTTCTCAAGCTGACGCACTCGCTCGGCGGAGACGCCGTAGGTATCGGCCAGCTCCTGCAGGGTGGTCTTGCTGTCATCATCGAGCCAGCGGGCGCGGATGATGTGCTGGCTGCGCTCATCCAGCGTGGCGAGGGCCGAGCTCAGGCGACGGGTCGCGTGATCGTCCCAGTTATCGTTCTCGATGGTCGCGGCCAGATCGGAGGATTTGTCCTCCAGATAGTGAACCGGCGAGAAACCGCCCTCCTCTTCATCATCACCAACCAGATCGAACGCCTGATCGTAGTTGGCCATCCGCCCTTCCATCTCGGTCACGTCAGCAGCAGAGACACCAAGATCGGCAGCCACGGCCTGAACCTCTTCGTGATTCAGCCAGCCCAGACGCTTTTTGGATTTGCGCAGGTTGAAGAAGAGCTTGCGCTGGGCCTTGGTGGTGGCCACCTTGACCATGCGCCAGTTGCGCAGCACATATTCGTGGATTTCGGCCTTGATCCAGTGCACGGCAAAGGAGACCAGACGCACGCCGACCGTCGGGTCGAAGCGCTTGACCGCCTTCATCAGGCCGATGTTGCCTTCCTGTACCAGATCGGCCTGGGGCAGGCCGTAACCGGCATAACTCTTGGCAACATGAACGACAAAGCGCAGGTGCGACATAATCAGCTGACGAGCAGCCTCGAGATCGCCATCCTGCTGCAAACGCTCAGCCAGCTCACGCTCTTCCTCTGCGCTTAGCACCGGAATAGAATTTACTGCCTGGGTATAGCCTTCCAGACTACCTTGCGGAATCAGGGCCATGGTGCGCTGCAATGAAGTTCCCATCTGTTACCTCTTACTTTTCAATCGAATCAGTCTAACACCCTGAGAGGGTCTGTCTACCGACCGGATGCCATTCTGCGGCCTGTATCAAAGATACCGACCCAGTTTAAGACCGGGTTATCTTAGGCCTGCAGGATGAATCATGAATGAACAGTCAAAAAAAGGGGGTCACAATGAAGGACCCCCGAAAAGTAGCATGCTAAGTCCATTGTTGCGGAGCTCGCAACCTTCACATGCTTGCCAAGTCTGACGAGCAAGGCAGAGGGGCCACACTCGTATAAATGCTTCAGCTTTAATAGACTGCTTATAAATCAGAAGGTTCAACGGATCTAGCAAAGATCCGGAAGATCATTGTCATTCAGAATACTCTGACAATGGGGGCCAAGCCAGAAACGGCCCCTCTTTTACTTGATCCGCTTCTCAAAATCCAGTGATTTACTTTGATGATAAATCAATCAAGATGGTTCGATATCGCGAATGTGGCGATGGACCGAAAACCAGGAGGCGATCAACCCCAGCAGGGCACCCAGCAAGATTAGATTGATCCCGTCTACCGCCCCCATACCGACCAACCGGAAGTTACTGTTATACAAACCGGCCAGCTCCTTCACCACCCCTTCACTCCAGATCACCATCACTTCGGTGAGCCACCAGGCCAGCATGCCGCCAATGATGCCAAACCAGATACCGGTATAAAGGAAAGGGCGATGGATGAAGGAATCGGTCGCCCCAATCAGTTTAAGCACCTCAATCTCGGAGCGCTGGTTAAGGATATTAAGGCGCAGGGTGTTGCCGACGATCAGCAGCACGGCGGAGAGCAACAGCACCGCGATACCGGTAATGGTATGGCGTAGCAAGTTCATGATCCCCTGCAGACGGGTCAACCACTGCAGATCCAGCTTGCCTTGCTCGACCCCCACCTCGTTGTTGAGCTTGCCGAGCAACTCGGCGGCCCCTTCCGGGTTCTGCCAGCGCGGATCCGGGATCACGCTCAGCACAGGTGGCAGCGGGTTGCTGTCGAGGTAGTCGAGGGCATCGCCAAAGCCGGAAATCTCGCGAAACTCCCGCAACGCATCGTCCCGGCTCAGATAGGTGACCGAGTCCACTTCGGGGTAGAGCAAAATCCGCTGCTGCAGATCGAGAATGCTCTGCTCCGGCAGATCCTTGCGCAGATAGAGGGAGATCTGGGAGCTGGTCTGCCAGCTCCCCTCCACCACCTCGGCGTTTTTCAGCAGCACATGGAAGCAGGAGGGCAGCGCCAGACTGACCCCCAGTACCGCAAGGGTCATCAGGGAGGCGAGTGGATTGCGCCACAACTCCCCCAGACTGGCAAATGCCTGGCGCACGTGGTCAACCCCATACATCATCAGACGGCGCAGTGGCGGTTGTTTATGTCGAACGATAGCCATCAGAGCTGCTCCCCGGCTGAATACATACGACCCGCCTTGAGGGTCAGGGTGCGGTAACGCATACGGGCAATCAATCCCAGATCGTGAGTGGCGATCAACACCGATACCCCAAAATTGTTGAACTCCTGAAATAACCGCATGATGTCCATGGAAAGCTGGGGATCCAGATTACCGGTCGGTTCATCCGCCAACAGCAGGGGCGGCTTGTTGACGATGGCACGGGCGATACCGACCCGCTGCTGCTCACCGCCGGAGAGCTGGCGTGGCTGGTAACGCTCCTTGCCCAGCAACCCCACCTTGTCCAGCGCCGCTGCGACCCGCTTGTTGATGTCGGCGTGGCTATAGCCATCGATCACCAGCGGCAGTGCCACGTTGTCGAACACGGTGCGATCCATCAGCAGCCGGTGATCCTGAAAGATCATCCCGATCTGGCGACGCACATAGGGGATCTGGCTGCGCTGGATATGGCTGACATCGTCGCCATGAAAGAACACCCGGCCATCGGTCGGACGCTCCATCACGCTGATCAGTTTGAGCAGGGTACTCTTGCCCGCCCCCGAGTGTCCGGTCAGAAAGGCCATCTCTCCCTTCTGCAGGTGAAAGCTGACCTTTTGCAGCGCCTGATGGCCACCGCTGTATACCTTGCTGACCTTATCAAAACGAATCATAACGGTTCCCTGATATTGACCAACCCCGGCCAGGATCGAAGTATGGCGCGCTGGCTCATCGCCGCCGGCACTGGGCCTTGATGAAATGGCTGATACACAGCCAACCATCTTGCCACCTTTGTCGAAACGACATCCAAAAACCCAATAGTGACAAACCCCGACCGAAGTCGGGGTATGGGACACTTACTCATCGCGACCGGACTTATTCATCACGACTGAACAGCGCTTCGATAAAGTCGTTCGCCACAAAGGGGCGCAGATCATCGATCCCCTCACCCACCCCGATATAACGGATCGGGATCTGGAACTTGTCGGCCACCGCGAAGATGACGCCACCCTTGGCTGTACCATCCAGCTTGGTCAGCGTGATCCCGTCCAGACCCACCGCCTCGCTGAACAGCTTGGCCTGGCTCAGGGCGTTCTGGCCGGTGCCTGCATCCAGAGTCAGCATGATCTCGTGGGGCGCCTCTTCATCCAGCTTCTTCATCACCCGCACCACTTTCTTGAGCTCTTCCATCAGGTTGCTCTTGTTCTGCAGGCGACCGGCGGTGTCGGCAATCAGCACATCGGCACCACGGGAGCGGGCGGCCTCGATGGCGTCATAAATGACGGAAGCGGAATCAGCACCGGTATGCTGGGCAATCACAGGAATGTTGTTGCGCTGACCCCATACCTGCAGCTGCTCGACCGCAGCGGCACGGAAGGTGTCACCCGCCGCCAGCATCACGCTCTTGCCTTCCGCCTGGAACTGCTTGGCTAGCTTGCCGATGGTGGTAGTCTTGCCGACCCCGTTCACACCGACCATCAGGATCACGTAAGGCTTCTTGCTGGTATCGATCACCAATGGCTGCTCGACCTTGGCCAGCATGGCCCCCATGTCCTGCTTGAGCAGGCCGTAGAGCGCCTCGGCATCCTTGAGTTGCTTGCGATCAGCATGTTGAATCAGGCCATCGATGATACGACGGGTGGTATCCACGCCAAGATCTGCCGTCAGCAGCTGGGTCTCCAGCTCTTCAAACAGCTCATCATCGATCTTCTTGCCACGGAACAGACCGATAAAACCGGAACCTATGTTCTCCTTGGTGCGAACCAGACTGCGCTTGAGGCGGGCAAAAAAGCCCTCCCGCTGCGGCTTGTCCTGAGTGTCATCATCCACTGCAGCGGCCAGCGGCAGAGCAGCCAGCGCGGCGGCCTCAGCCTCCATCTCGGCTACCAGCCGCAGATCTTCCGCTCGCTGGGCCTCTTTGGCGATACGGGCCTCTTCAGCAGCCTGAGCTTGCGCGGCAATACGGGCAGCTTCGGCGGCCTGCGCTTGTGCGGCAATACGAGCAGCTTCGGCGGCTTGCGCTTCTGCGGCAATACGAGCAGCTTCGGCAGCCTGTGCTTGCGCAGCAATACGAGCGGCTTCGGCAGCCTGCGCTTGCGCGGCAATACGAGCAGCTTCGGCAGCCTGTGCTTGCGCAGCAATACGAGCAGCTTCGGCAGCCTGCGCTTCAGCAGCGATACGGGCAGCTTCGGTAGCTTGCTCTTCAACAGCGATACGAGCGGCTTCGGCAGCACGCTCTTCTTCGGCGATCAGCGCTTCGTTGACAATCACCGGCTCCAGGTCGGAGGCACACTCCTCCACCACCAGCGGGCCATGGTCATCCAGCTCGGTCGGCAGACAGCAATCATCATGCAGAACGCTATGTTGCGCGCTGGCGGGCACTTCTGGTGCAACAGCCGGCGTGGTATCGGGAGCAGGGGTAGTAGCGACCTCGGGCTCAACGGTAACGGGGGTGGCTTGGGGTGTCTGTGGTTGGACAACCTCAGCCTCTTCTTTCTTGCGGCCGAAACCGAGCCAGGAAAACAAACCTTTTGCCATCTAAAAAATACTCACTTCGTTGGCTGACTGCTAAGATAGCCGTCCCTTGGCGGGTCGGAATAAAAATGAACCGCCTTATACTACCACTTTATTTTCTGACGATGAAACGCGATGCCCAGAGTGAAATCCAGCCGTAGCAACCCGAGCCAAAGTCCCGCCCCGCAAGGAAAATCGGGCTTTGTGAGAATCATCAGCGGCCAGTGGCGAGGTCGTAAATTGCCGGTCAAGGATGTGGAGGGGCTCAGACCCACCACGGATCGCGTCAAGGAGACCATCTTTAACTGGCTGGCCCCCCATATCCGCGGTACCCGTTGCCTCGACCTGTTTGCTGGCAGCGGTGGACTGGGGCTGGAGGCGCTGTCACGCTATGCCGAGCAAGTGACCCTGATCGAGATGGACAAAAGTGCCGCCGACCAGATCAAGAAGAATCTGGCCGCACTTGGTAGCAGCCAGGGCCAAGTTATCCAGTCAGATGCAGTGAGCTGGCTGCAAGGCCCTGCCACCCCCTTCGATCTGGTGTTTCTCGATCCGCCGTTTCGCCGCGAGCTGCTGCCGCAAGTTTGCGAGCTGTTGGAGCAGCGCGGCTGGCTGGCACCGGATGCCCTGATCTATCTGGAGCGGGAAAAAGAGATGGCCGATCTGGCGCTGCCTGCTAGCTGGCAGTTGCTCAAAGACAAGCAGGCCGGTCAGGTCTGCTATCAACTCTATCTGCGGGAGGTAAACAATGAAGCGAGTCTTTAATCTGCTGGCGATGGGGCTGGTACTGTTTTTCTGGTTTGGCGTACTGGTGAGCCTGATTGCCCCGCTGCCGGGCAAACTCAACGGCTTTCTGCCAGTCTGCGGCGTGATCGTCGCGCTGCTGCACTGGTTGCAGGCCAGCATGATCAAGGCAGCTTGCAAACGCTACTTCGCGGTCACCAAATCCGAGTTTGTCACTGTGCTGATCTTTGGCGTGTTTGGCATGGTCGACATTCGTCAGCGGCTGCAAGAGATCGTCAACGCCGCCCAACGCGGCAATCTCTCCGGCAAACCATAAAAGAAAAGGGGACGGCGGTAGCCGTCCCCTAGAGTCGTGTCGTCCTGTCCTTAGAACTGCAATGCTCCCTGCAATCCCTGACGTTATCCTAATCCTTTGGAATATCCCCTTTCCAATCCGTTGGCGTGTCCTGCGGCGCTCCTGGCCTGGCAATTCATCCGGAACTGCTTCACTGTCTCCATCCTGGAGGTGTCCGTTACCACATCCTGTGGGGGTTCCTTGCGTCATCCTGACCGATAACCATCCTGGCTATCTCACTTCATCCTGAAGTATTCCTTCTCGCATCCTGCGAGATCCTGTTCATCCTGAAGAACGAGGTTCCGTTCGTTCTGCTCCCATCCCGAGAGTGTCCTGCCGCATCCCGCGGTGTTCCTTTATTCATCCGTGACGATAATCATCCTGACTATCGAGCTCATCCTGAGGTGTCCCTTGTCCACATCCAGCGGACTATTCCATCTTTATGCGCTGCCCTGCATCCTGCCGGACCAGCTCCGTCCTTGTGAGACCCATAGTAAGGAAATGTGCGGCTCGAACAAGAGCCACTCTCCGAGAAAGATCTGATGGCGATCCCATTCCCAAAAATGAACTTAAAAACTAAGGCTTTAAAATCAGTATCTTATTTAGTTTCACGGGAAAGCTCGATCATTCTGGCATGGCTTCACGTACGGCTTGACGCGCCAGCCTCTTACAGTAGCTATGGCAGATCTCTTACACGGCTTTCACCCCCAAAAACGGGGCAGGAAAACGGTTCAATCCTGTCGTTAAGACTTAAAAATTAGTTGAATAAATATGCTTAAAAAAACAGCAAAAAAAAGAGCCGAGACCAGGCTCGACTCTTCAACATTGCCATTTTTTAATCAGCTCAAGCGGTTGGCCGGATTGAGATAGGCCTTGCGCAGCGATTCCGGCGCCAGCACCTCCAGTTCACCGCTGATGTTGTTCAACCAGCTGCGAAACTCCGGGGTGTCTTGCACTTCTGTCTCGACCACCACGCTGCGCTTGTCATAGCGAGTCATGCGCGGATTGTTGCCGGGGATCTGGTTATCCACCAGCGACTGGCTGTTGGCATCGATCCGACCGACGAAGCGGATCGGGCCACTCACGTCCTGATAGCCCTGATCGCGGATCAGCCTTTGGATATTGAAATCCTTCGGCTGGGTGGCGCTGAAGTTGGTCAGCTCCACATTCTTGATATGGTCAAACGGGATGCCGTATACCTTGGGATCCAGCTCGGACAGGGTGCAGAGCAGGATCGGGCCATCCGGCTGATTGAGAATGCCGAGCGGGTTGATCCGGTCATAGCAGAGCCACACGGTGCGCTCTTTGATCACGCGCTGGATCTCGGCGCTGAACTTACGGCCACGCCAGAGCGCATCGCGGATCAGGGTGCTACGGCGGATCTCCGGGTTGCCGGCAAACGGGCGCGGCGACTGGTGGACACTCTCCAGCCAGCGCTCGGCCAGTTCACTCTGGCTGTCGCGGATCACCTGGCTCGCCTTGTCGACCAGCGGGTTCAATTCGGTCAGTACACTCGCAGGCAACAGTTGGCTCGCCTGATCACTCCAGGTTTTCAGGGCCACCGCCAGCGAGAGCGGCATGATATTGGCAAAGTCGTTGAGGCCGTGGCGCTCGAAGCACCAGCCATGGGGTTTGCTGCGCTCGTCCGAGGTGAGGTCGAACAGTCCCATGCCGGACATCTCCTCCAGGTCCCGCTGCACGGTACGCAGACTGACGTGGATACCTTCCTCTTCCAGTTTTACCTGGAGTTGGCTGGCGGTCAGCTTGTAAGGGCGGTGCGGGATGCAACGCGCCAAGGTCAGTTGTCGTAACAGCTTCTTACTCATGGTGCATGCCTTCACTGGTTTAGCGTTGACTGTATGCTAGTCGTGACTTGCGACAGTCTATGTCGCAAGTTTTGCTGCGACAACTGTCGCCATTTTCATACAAACGTCGATATGTAATTGATTTTACATCACAAAAAAGAACAAATCGGGGTCAACACAGGCTTAAATTAGCAAGAAAAGCATCAAATTAAAGTTCTACACGCCACTCCAATGGCAGTTAAACATTCCATGAATAAATAATTAATCAGAATATTATCTCGAAAGAGGGAGACTAGCCTCCCCCTCCCCTGTTTACATCAGCCACGACCAGGCCGACTTGGTGATAGCCGCACCGATCATGTATCCGAACACCGCCAGCGCCGCCACACCGGCCACCAGCTTCTGACCGCGGGCCGGGCGCTTGAGTGCCATCACACCCAGACCGATATAGATCACCAGTGCAATCAGCTTGGCCATCAGCCAGGGCTGCTGGCCCGGGCTCAGCTGCAAGGTCACCGCCAGCAGCACGCCAAACAGCAGCAGCAAGGTGTCGTTGATATGGGGCAGGATCTTCAGCCACTTCTGCTGCAACCGATCGCTGCCGGCCAGCGCCAGACTCCAGCGATAGATAAAGAGCAGCAGACTGACCAGCGCCAGCGTCATATGCAGGTGTTTGAACATGGGGTAATAGGCAATCATTTTGCTTCCTTGTCGTCGTCGGGTAGCCCGCTGTTCCAGTTGTGGGCATGGATACGCTCCTGCCCCTCCTCGTCGTCTTGCAACAGATCGGAGAGGATCTCCCGGTATTGCAGGCTCTTGTTGATATAAGTGTGTTCGTCGTCCAGATAGTTGACCTGCTCGCGCAACAGCCAGTTATCGTGCTGCTTGAAGGTCTGCCCCGCCCGCCAGGCCTGGTTGGCCCTAAACCCAAGCTGGGTCAGGGCTTCCACCCCCAGATCGACCGCAGAGCCCAGGGTTTCCCGGTGCACGCTCTCGACCCCGTGCCGCAGGATCTCGTGGGCATGGGGTCGATCCAACGCTCGCGCCAGGATCTTCAGGTGCGGGAAGTGCTTCTGCACCATCTCGATCACCGCCAGCGAGGTGGCCGGATCGTTGATGGAGAGCACCAGCAGCTTCGCCTTGTGCGCCCCGGCTGCATGGAGCAGATCGATCCGGGTGGCATCGCCATAAAAGACCTGATAGCCATACTTGCGCAGGGTCTCTATCTGGCTGGCATCCTGCTCGAGGATGGTGGTACCGATGCCGTGACCATGCAGCAGACGCCCCACGATCTGGCCGAAGCGGCCGAAGCCCGCGATGATCACCGGATGCTCCACCAGCTCCGGCTGCTCATGCTGCGGCGCGTCGCTCTGGTTACGGTAATCGAACCAAGGCTGGATCACCCGGTCGTTGAGGATCAGCAGCAGCGGGGTGAGCGCCATCGAGAGCGCCACCACCAGCGTCAGCAGCGAGATGGTCTCGCCGGGCAGCACCCGGTTCTGGGCGGCAAACGAGAAGAGCACGAAGGCAAACTCACCGCCCTGTGCGAGCGCCAGCGCGAAGGTCCAGCGTTGACTCGGCGAGATGCGGATGATGAAACCGAGTGCCATCAACACCAGCCATTTGAGCACCATCAGGCCAACCACCAGAGTGGGTATCAGGAAGGGGTGTTCGGCAAACAGCCCGAAGTCGATCCCCGCCCCCACCGACATAAAGAACAGGCCGAGCAGCAGCCCCTTGAACGGCTCTATGTCCGCTTCCAGCTCATGGCGATATTCGCTGTCGGCCAGCACCACACCGGCGAGGAAGGAGCCAAGTGCAGGCGAAAGCCCCACCGACTCCATCAGCACAGCGATAGCGATCACCAGCAGCAGGGCGGCGGCGACGAAGATCTCCCGCATATGGGACTGGGCGATGGCACGAAACACCGGCCGCATCAGATAGTGGCCACCCAGCACGATGCCGGAGATGGCCGCGACCACCAGCAGACCATGCTGCCAACCTGCCAGCTCGGCGCTGCCATTGCTGGCCACCGGCGCGATAGCCAGCAGCGGCAACAGCGCCAAGATCGGAATGACCGCAATATCCTGAAACAGCAGCACCGCAAAGGCGGAGCGACCACTCTCGCTCAGCATCAGCTTGCGCTCCTGCAGGCTCTGCAGCACGATGGCGGTGGAGGAGAGCGCCAGGATCAGGCCGATGGCCAGCCCCTGTTGCAGCGGCAGACCGATCAGGTGCGCTACGCCGGTCAGCGCCGCCGTGGTGAGCAGCACCTGCAGGCCGCCGGTGCCGAGGATCGGCCCCTTCAGCTGCCACAAGAGGGCCGGACGCAACTCCAGCCCGACCAGAAACAGCATCAGCACCACACCAAACTCGGCGAAGTGCATCACATCCTTCTGCTCACCTACCAGCCCCAGCAGAAAGGGGCCGATAATGATCCCCGCCAGCAGATAGCCGAGCACCGAGCCCAGCCCCCAGCGTTTGGCCAGTGGTACCGCGATGACGGCGGCAGAGAGGTAGATAAAGGCATCAAACAGGATCCCGTGGCCCATCAGTCAGCCCTCCGTGTGAACGTCTGATCCGGCTTATAAGCTCGGCCAACAAGCTGCCCGTGTTTCATCAGAGTACCTCCAGCAAGTCGCGTAGATAAGGACGCCCGGCCAACTGATCCGGGGTCAGCTGATCGTCACGCAGGGCGCACAGCAGCTGGCGATAATCCTGACCACAGCGGCGCAGGGCGGCGGGATCCTTGATCTTGTGAAAGGAGTGCAGCACGAAGGGGGGCAGCCAGTTCATGCCGCATAATCTGGCAGCCTGTTGAAATGGCAGCAAAAAATCGAGCAGCGGTCGGCTGTTGTAACCCTCGCTGCAGTAGGACTCCGGTGCCCCGCCGGTGGTGATGGCGCTCAGCCACTGCTTGCCCTTGAGGGCGTGGGCTTCGGGGCCGTAGGCGTAGCCATACTCCAGCACCAGATCCATCCACTCTTTCATGATGGCCGGGCAGGAGTACCAGTAAAACGGGTGCTGAAAGACGATGATGTCGTGCTCCGACAGCAGCGCCTGCTCCCGCTTCACATCGATGAACATGTCGGGATAGTGCTGGTAGAGGTCGTGAACCGTGACCCCCTCCAGCCCCTCAATCGCCTGCAGCAGCTGCTTGTTGGCCCGCGAGCTCTGCAGAGCGGGATGGGAAAAAATAACCAGAATGCGTTTCATGACCACATCACCCGAACAAAGCCTTGCTGCGCAAGGCGCGGTAAACAGAAAAGGGGTGTCTAAGGAGCTGCATCGTAAAGGTGCACAGGAAAGCGACCTTATCAGGAAGCGCCATAGCCTGCCAACTCGGGGATCAACTCCCGCAGCGCCGGATTCAACGTCTGGTGGGCGGGATAGCAGAGCCCGATCCGGCGAAACATCCGCGGCCCGCTCACTGGCAGGGTACAGAGCCCCGCCTCATCCTCCACCAGCCCGTCCGGCAGAAAACTGATGCCAACCCCCGCCAGCACCAGCGCCATCACCAGCCCCTTGCTCTGCGCCTTGGCCACCAGATTGAGGGTAAGGCGGTCACAGGCCAACAGGCCGATGGTCTGCTGATGGGCTTCGCAGGGCGGGCACTCAATAAAATCATAATGTTGCAGCTCGGCCAGCTCGATCCTTTCGCGACTCGCCAGGGGATGATCAACCGGCACGCAGAGCACGTAATCCTCCTCCCATAGCGGCAGGAAGATCTCGTCCTCCCGCCGCAAGGCATCCAGCGTCAAACGGCAGTCGGCGGGCGTGGTGTAGTCGGAGAGGGTCAGATCCAGCTGCGGCAACACGCTCTGTACTTGCTGCAGCAGCCCGGCCACCCGGCGGCGACTCAAGTCCGGCATGATGGCGATATTGAGCCGCGCACGCGTCGCTTTCTGGCGAAACAGCTCCGGCAGACGGCGCGCCTCCTCCACCAGCTTGACCGCGTGGGGATAGAGATAGTGAGCCGGGTCTTTCGCCACCACCCCCTTCTTGCCCCGGACAAACAGGCTGTCACCGAGCGCCTCTTCCAGCTGGCGCAGCCCCGCCGAGAGGGAAGGCTGGCTAACGTGGCAGCGTTCGGCGGCCACCGTGATGTTCTTCTCTTCATAGATGGCGATGAAGAAACGCAGCAATCTCAGATCCAGCATAAGCCCAACCATAGTTTTTTCAGATGATAACCAGCGGAAAACAATATTTATCACTTATAGATGCAGTGACTATAGTGATTGGGTTCCGTGCTGGCCAGCCACCTGTTTGCTCAAACCGACTCTTGAATCAGAAGGAAAGACCCATGTCCAAATCTCTCGTCGTGATCACCGGCGCCTCCGCTGGGATCGGTGCCGCCATCGCCCGAGCCTTCTCTGCTGCCGGTCATCCGCTGCTGCTGCTGGCCCGTCGGGTCGAGCCGATGCAGGCTCTGAACCTGCCCAATACCCTCTGCATCGGGGTCGATGTAACCGACACCGCCGCCATGAAGGCCGCCGTCCAGCAAGCGGAAGCCAAATTTGGCCCGGTGGGCTGCATGGTCAACAACGCCGGCGTCATGCTGCTGGGTCAGGCCGATGTGCAGGATCCCGCCGAGTGGCAGCAGATGCTCAACATCAACGTGATGGGGGTGCTGAACGGCGTCCATGCGGTACTGGCGGGCATGAAGGAGCGCCGCAGCGGCACCATCATCAACATCAGCTCCATCGCCGGTCGCAAGACCTTCCCGAACCATGCCGCCTACTGCGCCACCAAGTTCGCCGTGCACGCCCTGACCGAGAACATCCGGGAAGAGGTGGCCGATGTCGGCGTGCGGATGGTGACCATTGCCCCGGGTGCGGTCGAGACCGAACTGCTCAGCCATACCACTGACGAGAACATCAAGGCCGGTTACCACGACTGGAAAGATCAGATGGGCGGCGTCATTGCGCCAGAAGTGATCGCCGATGCCGTGCTCTACGCCTGGAACCAGCCTGCCAACGTCTGCGTGCGCGAGATCGTGCTGGCAGCCACCCGTCAGCAACCTTAATCTGCGCTAACTGACACCATGGGGAGGGCTTGACCCTCCCCCGGGGCACAGGGTTACCATGTGCCTCTTGTTCTTTTCGAGTCATTCCATGGTACTCACCCGTCGCCAACTTGCTCACGCCCGTCGCTGGCTCCCCTTGTGGAGTCTGGTGCTGGTGTTGATGTCGTTTGGCAGCCGGGCCGCAACCGACCTCTGCACCCTGACCCCTCACTGCAGCCAAAGCGAGCGTACTCTGGAAAAAGCGATGCCCTGCGGCAGCTTTACCACCGCCCTCTCGATGACGCTGGTAAGCAGCGACAGCCTGACGGTCGCCGTGCTGGAACCGGATACCCCCGATTTTTCTTCCCCCTCTCTCTATATGCCGGACGCCCCGCGCGAGCGGCTCGAACGTCCCCCTCGCCCCCAGATCTGAAAGCCATCCCATATCGGGCATCTTTTCTTTAAATCTGAGGTGAGTGATGTACAAACCCCTGTTACTGGCCATGCTGGTCGGTACCGTCAGCTTTTCGGCCCTCGCGGCCGAGAAGATGACCGTCTACAAATCCAAATATTGTGGCTGCTGCCAAAGCTGGAACGAGCACATGGAACAGAATGGCTTCGAACTGGAAGTCATCGAAACCGAACAGCTCGGCGCAGTGAAGCAGCAATACGGTATCGCGCCGGAACTGGCCTCTTGCCATACCGGTATCGTAAATGGCTATGTGATCGAGGGGCATGTACCGGCCGCCGATGTGCAGAAGCTGCTCAGGGAAAAACCGGCAATCCGTGGCCTGACCATTCCGGGCATGCCCCAGAGTGCGCCGGGCATGGATATTCCGGGCCATCCCTATGAGGTACTGAGTATCAGCAACGAGGGCGCGACCAACCGCTGGTCGAGCTACCCCGGCTGACGAAAACTGGTCATGAGAGGGCACTCCCATATCATGTGAGGCACACCTGAACGGACTTTTGCCGCTCATGGCCAGAAAGAGAGCCGCTATCGCGAGATAGCGGCTTTTTTTGATTACATTTCTTGCAATAACAAGGGATTGCTTGCAACCACCGGCAACAAGGGGCAGATTTAACGCCAATTCATGGAGCCGATGCTCAGGTCAACCAACCCTTTCCAGCGCCAAGGATGCGACATGTTTACCTTTTCCCGAGGAGTTCTGCTGCTAGCCTTTCTGACAGTTCTCCCCCCCACTTATGCCAATGAAGAGCCCGCCATGCTGACAAGCGAACATCCAATCCAGCCGCCCGTGGCCGCCAAACATCCCCACACCCTGAAAAAGCACGGGGATACCCGCACCGACAACTACTACTGGCTGCGCGACGACCAGCGTCAGGCGCCGGAAGTATTGCAATACCTTGAGGCCGAGAACGCCTACACCGAGGCCATGCTCAAACCGACCCAGCCATTGCGCGAACAGCTTTACAAGGAGATGGTCGCCCGCATTCCCCAGCAGGATGAGTCGGTGCCCTATGTGAAGAACGGCTACCGCTACCAGACCCGCTATGAGCCGGGCAAGGAGTACGGTATCTACTCCCGCACCAAGCTCGGTGAAGAGCAGGCTAGCCTGCTGCTCGACAGCAACCTGCGGGCTGAAGGGCACGAGTTCTACGCCCTCGGCGCCCTTGAGGTGAGCCGCAACAACCGCTGGCTGGCAGTGGCGGAAGATCTCCTCTCCCGTCGTCAATACCAGATCCAGTTCCTCGATCTGGAGAGCGGCCAGTGGGCCACCGACAAGCTGGAAAACACCTCCGGCAATCTGGTGTGGGCCAACGATAACAAGACCGTCTTCTACGTGCGCAAGCACCCGCAGACCCTGCTGCCCTATCAGGTCTATCGCCACGAGCTTGGCAGCGATCCGGCCAAGGATCAGCTGGTCTACGAGGAGAAGGATGACTCCTTCTACGTCAGCCTCTACGCCACCACCTCGGAAGATTTCATCGTCATCGCCCTCTCCAGCACCACCACCGGCGAAGTGCGGCTGATCGATGCCAACGTGCCGAGTCAGCGGCCACGGCTGTTTCTGCCCCGTCAGGTGGATCACGAATACAGCCTGGATCACTACCGTGGCCGCTTCTATGTCCGCTCCAACAAGGACGGCAAGAACTTCGGCCTCTATGAGACCAAAGAGAGCCCGGTCGATCGCTGGAAGGCGGTCATTGCCCCCAATCCGGACGTGCTGCTCGAAAGCTACGCCCTGTTCAAGGATTGGCTGGTTCTGGAAGAGCGCAGCAAGGGGCTGACCCGACTGCGCCAGATCAACTGGCAGAGCGGTGACGAGAAGGAGATTGCCTTCGACGACCCTGCCTATGTCACCTGGCTCGCCTACAACCCCGAGCCCGATACCAGCACCCTGCGCTACGGCTACTCCTCCATGACCACCCCCTCATCCACCTATGAGCTGGATATGACGAGCGGCAAGCGCACCCTGCTCAAGCAGCAGCCGGTGGCAGGCTTCAAGGCCGATCAGTACGCCAGCGAGCGGCTCTGGGTCACCGCCCGTGACGGCGTATCGGTGCCGGTGTCGCTGGTCTATCGCAAGGACAAGTTCAAGAAAGAGCAGGCCGATGCGCCCAAGAATCCGCTGCTGGTCTATGGCTACGGCTCCTACGGCGCCAGCATGGACCCCGACTTCAGCAGCTCGCGACTGAGCCTGCTGGACCGCGGCTTCGTCTACGCCATCGCCCATATCCGCGGTGGCGAAGAGTTGGGCCGTCACTGGTACGAAGATGGCAAACTGCTGAAAAAACAGAACACCTTTAATGATTTCATTGATGTCACCGAAGCGCTGGTCGCCCAGGGTTATGGCGCCAAAGAGCAGGTCTACGCCATGGGCGGCAGTGCCGGTGGTCTGCTGATGGGGGCCGTCATCAATCAGGCGCCCCAGCTCTATCGCGGCGTGGTAGCGCAGGTGCCGTTCGTCGATGTGGTCACCACCATGCTGGACGAGTCGATTCCCCTCACCACCGGGGAGTATGACGAGTGGGGCAATCCGAACCAGAAGCGCTACTACGACTACATGAAGGCTTATAGCCCCTACGATCAGGTGAAGGCGCAAGCCTACCCCAACCTGCTGGTCACCACCGGGCTGCACGACTCGCAAGTGCAGTATTGGGAGCCCGCCAAGTGGGTCGCCAAGCTGCGCGAGCTGAAGACGGATGATAACAAGTTGTTACTCAATACCGACATGGACGCCGGCCACGGCGGCAAGTCGGGCCGCTTCAAAGCCTACGAAGATATCGCGCTGGAATACGCCTTTATCCTGGATCTGGCCACCCCGGCCAACTGATCCATCATGACTCCGGCCCTTGCCATGCAAGGGCCGCATAAGACTCTCCCCATACGTTCCGCGCCCTGCCCGCAAAATTAATCCAGGATCAAGAAATTGATGATCGACATCAAACTTTTCGATATTTAACGCTGCCTTTTTGCCGTTTTGTTTGATTTATGTTGGCGTAATGTGCTTAATCGAAGTCGTTATCGCTTTTTATTTGGCCCCTCAGGGGCCAAATTATCTTCTGCTGGCAGGACGCCGGTTATCTCACCGCAGGATGATGGTGGCTTTTTTTGGGAGGGGGTAACAGCCCGACCATTCCTCGCATGAGGCCCTATCGGCAAGCCCGACGCAGAACGGGACTTGACCGCACATTCACCCGTGGAACGGGTGAGATAAATCAATGAAAAGGATGGAATAGATGAAAGGATTAACCTTGGCGTGCGCCCTGTCGGCGGCTCTGGTCGGTGTCTCATTCGGTGGTCAGGTACAAGCGCAGGAGCGCTTCGTGACCATAGGCACTGGCGGTCAGACCGGCGTCTACTACGTGGCGGGCCAGTCCATCTGCCGCTTCCTCAATCGCGGCGCAGCCGATCACCAAATCAAGTGCAATGCCCCGGCCAGTGGCGGCGGTGTTGCCAACGTCAACGGCATCCGTAGCGGCGAATTCAACTTCGGCATCATGCAGTCCGACCACCAGTTCAAGGCGATGAAAGGGCTGCCACCGTTCCAGGCCGAAGGGGCCATGGACGATATGCGCGCCGTCTTCTCCCTGCAGAGCGAGGTGTTCACCATCCTGGCTCGCCGCGATGCCAAGATTGCCAGCTTCGACGATCTGAAGGGCAAGCGCGTCAACATCGGCAACCCGGGCTCCGGCCAGCGTGACACCATGGAAGAGATCATGGCGGTCAAGGGCTGGAAGAAGGGTGACTTCGGTCTGGTCTCCGAGCTGAAACCGGCTGAACAGGCCTCAGCCCTCGGTGACAACAACATCGACGCCATGAGCTACTTCGTAGGTCACCCGAACGGTGCCATTCAGGAAGCCTCCACCACCACAGATGCGGTGCTGGTACCGGTGACCGGCGCAGAGATCGACAAGCTGCTGGCCGAGAAGAGCTACTACAGCAAGGCCGAGATCCCGGGCGGCATCTACAAGGGCAGCGACAAGCCGACCCCGTCCATCGGTGGCAAAGCGGTGCTCTCCACCAGCGCCAAGGCCGATCCGGAAGTGGTCTATCAGCTGGTCAAATCGGTGTTCGACAACCTGGATCGCTTCAAGCGCCTGCACCCTGCCTTTGCCGACCTGAAAGAGGCCGACATGATCAAGGTGGGTCTCTCTGCACCGCTGCATGAAGGGGCTGCCCGCTACTACAAAGAGCGCGGCTGGCTCTGATTTCTGGCCCCGGGGCCTTTGTCACTCTCCTCGACACCCGTCTGCCGCCTGATTGCGGAGGCGGGTGTCGCTCTTGTTGTACTCGCTGGCACAAGTTAACCCTATGCAAGATAACCAACTTTCTACCGAGGAACTGATCGCCCAGGATGTGGGCGCTCGTCTGCCGTTAGGCCCGCTGGGCTGGATCATCACCGCCCTGGCGCTGGCCTGGTCGCTGTTCCAGCTCTGGATCGCCTCACCACTCCCCTTCATGGTGGGCTTTGGCGTCCTCAATGACACCGAAACCCGCTCCATTCACCTCACCTTTGCCCTGTTGCTCGCTTTTCTGGTGTTCCCGGCATTTCGCTCTTCGCCGCGAGATCGGGTGCCCCTCGGCGATATCGCTCTCGGCCTGATTGCTGCTGGTGCCGCGTCTTACCTGTTCGTGATGTACGAAGCGCTGGCCCTGCGTCCCGGCACCCTCACCACCGCCGATCTGGTGACCGCCTGCATCGGCCTCCCGCTGCTGCTGGAAGCTGCGCGCCGCGCGCTGGGGCCGGCACTGGCGGTCATCGCCATCGCCTTTCTGGTCTACAGCCTGGCTGGCCCCTGGATGCCGGGGCTGCTGGCCCACCGCGGGGTGAGCTTCACCGCGCTGGCCAACCACCAGTGGATCACCACCGAAGGGGTGTTCGGCATCGCCCTCGGCGTTTCCACCAGCTTCGTGTTCCTGTTCGTGCTGTTCGGCGCCCTGCTGGAGCGGGCCGGTGCCGGTCACTACTTTATCCAACTCGCCTTCAGCCTGCTCGGCCATCTGCGCGGCGGCCCGGCCAAGGCGGCAGTGGTCGCCTCCGGCCTGACCGGTCTGATCTCCGGCTCGTCGATTGCCAACGTGGTGACCACCGGCACTTTCACCATTCCGATGATGAAGAAGGTCGGCTTCAGCGCCGAGAAAGCGGGGGCGGTCGAGGTGGCCTCCTCGGTCAACGGCCAGATCATGCCGCCAGTGATGGGAGCGGCCGCCTTCCTGATGGTGGAGTATGTGGGCATTCCCTATGTGGAGATCATCAAGCACGCCTTCCTGCCTGCCACCATCTCCTATATCGCGCTGCTCTATATCGTCCATTTGGAGGCGCTGAAACTGGGCATGCAGCCCATCGGTGGCCATCAGCCCAAGCCCTGGCTGCGCCGGCTGACCGGCTTTGCCTTTGGCGCGGCCCTGATCAGCGGCCTGTCGCTGGCGGTCTACTATGGCCTCGGCTGGCTCAAACCTGTGCTGGGTGACTTCGCCCTGCCGGGGATCAGCCTGCTGCTGGCGCTGGCCTATCTGGGACTGCTGAAGATCGCCGCCAGCAACGAACCGCTGGCGGCGGAAGATCCTGACAAGCCGCCGCTCACCGAGCTGCCCGATACCCGTGCCGTGTTGCTCTCCGGCCTGCACTTCATGCTGCCGGTGGTGGTACTGGTGTGGTGCCTGATGGTGGAGCGCCTCTCGCCGGGGCTGTCGGCCTTCTGGGGTACCGTGATGCTGGTGATCATCCTGCTGACCCAGCGCCCGCTACTCAACTGGTTGCGCAAGGACGGCAAGCACGACTATGGCACCGTCGCTGACGGCGTAGTGGATCTGCGGGAAGGGCTGGTCGCCGGTGCCCGCAACATGATCGGTATCGGCATTGCCACCGCCACTGCGGGGATTATCGTGGGTGCGGTCTCCCAGACCGGGGTTGGTCTGGTGCTGGCGGATCTGGTGGAGTTCCTCTCCATGGGCAACCTGCTGCTGATGCTGCTGCTGACCGCCCTGCTGAGCCTTATTCTCGGTATGGGGCTGCCGACCACGGCCAACTACATTGTGGTATCCAGCCTGCTGGCGCCGGTGGTGGTGACGCTGGGGCAGCAGAATGGGCTGATCGTGCCGCTGATCGCGGTGCACCTGTTCGTCTTCTACTTCGGCATCATGGCGGATGTAACGCCGCCGGTGGGGCTGGCCTCCTTCGCAGCCGCCGCCGTCTCCAAGGGCGATCCCATCAAGACCGGGATCACCGCCTTCTACTACAGCTTGCGTACCGCAGCGCTGCCGTTCCTGTTCATCTTCAACACCGATCTGCTGCTGATCGACGTGGACTTCGCCCACGGGGTGCTGATCTTCATGGTGGCGACCATCGCCATGCTGATCTTCGCCGCCGCTACCCAGGGCTGGTTCCTGGTGAAGAGCCGCTGGTACGAGAGCGTGCTGCTGCTGCTGGTTGCCTTCACCCTGTTCCGCCCGGGTTTCTGGATGGACATGGTGCACGATCCCTATCGCGAGAGCCCGCCTGCCCAACTGGCCCAAACCATGGGTGCAGTGGAGGCGGAGAGCACCCTGCGGCTGCGGATCCTCGGTGAAGATGCGGTGGGCAAGCCACGCAAGTTCACCCTGCTGGTCGCCGTACCGGATGGGGAAAATGGCGAGGAGCGGCTGGCCAATCTGGGGCTGAGCCTCTATGAGCAGGATGGCAAGACGCTGATCGACAACGTTGCCTTTGGCAGCCCGGCCGCCACCATGGGGCTGGAGTTCGATCAGGAGATCCTCACCGTCAAGGCGCCGACCGAACGCTGGACCAAAGAGTGGATGTGGATCCCGGGCTTCCTGCTGTTCGGGGTGATCGTCTGGTTGCAGCGTCGCCGCAGCGTCAAGGCCGGTTAATCCGCCGAGCAAATGAGACAGAGGGCCGCGATTGCGGCCCTCTTTTTTATTGCCTTGCCCTCTGCGGCTTTTGCGAGAGGCGGTAGTCATGGAAAAAGCTAAACGGTGGCGAGCTGCCAAAAAAAGTGGGGTGACATGTCCATGTCACCCCCTCGCAAATAGCATGTTCCATATTGGAGTCCGGCCACGCCGGGTCTCTGTTTCACTTTCCGATAGTTCGCGACCCATCTGAAGTGTGTGCCAATTGCTGCGATGCAAGTGGCCAGCTACCCGTAACAACCCTCATCCACACGGCAGACAAGCCGCCGTGTTTGTCCTTGCAACTGAAATATTACGCAGAAAAACAAAATAAAAAACGTTTTTATGCCCATTCCATTCACATCCGAGTACAAAAAACAGCCTTATCATCACTACTAAATTGTTATAAAACAGCTAGATAGCCTCAGTGATGGTTATTCACCCGCAAGGGCCATCTGCAATGACTTACAAGGCTTTGCGAGATCTCGCACAAAAAATGGCCGCCTCACAACCAGCGGCGCAGCGGCAACCAGTCGCTCAGGCGGGCTATCAGCCGCCTTGACCACCCCTCGGGTTTGCGCGGTGATCCGCCAGCCTGATTCTGCCAGCGAGCCAACCACGTTCGCAGTGCCTCGCAGATCGACGGGCAGTGCAGATGCAGCATCAGTTCGGTATTGAGAAACAGCGAGCGGGGATCG
Source organism: Aeromonas sobria (assembly GCF_000820145.1). Taxonomy (GTDB): domain Bacteria; phylum Pseudomonadota; class Gammaproteobacteria; order Enterobacterales; family Aeromonadaceae; genus Aeromonas; species Aeromonas sobria. The sequence goes on from NZ_CDBW01000013.1 coordinate 171,353, forward strand.
AGGTTGAGGCTGCCAAACAGCGCCCGCTCCTCCCCTAGCAGGATCAGCTTGGCGTGCAGGCTGCCGTGGCCATGGTCAAACTCGGCGACCCGGATCCCTTGGCGCAGCAACCAGCCGAGATAACGCTGATAGGCGCCATAGACCAGTGGCACATCGGTGCTGGCCAGCGAGTTGGTGAGAATGTCGATGGCGACCCCCTGCTGGCGCAGTCGCGCCAGACGATGGCGAAATCCACGGGTGAGAATGAGGTAAGGGGTGACCAACGCCAAGCGGTGGGGACTATTTGCCAACTGGCGCCACAGCTGGCGAGCGGTGGTGGGACGGGAGATCAGCCCCTTGCCGGGACGATCGAACCACACCTCGGCCCGCCCCTCGTGCCACTGCAGCGGCACGTCAGCCTCATCAAACAGCTCCGCTGGCAGATCGTAGACCCTTGCCACCGCCGGATCCGTCATGGTGAACAGGAAGTCGTTGACCACCTGAATTTCGGCGGGCAGCAGCTCACGGCGTAGCAGATGGCGGATGGGGTGGCTCCAGCGGCTGTGCCAGAACTGCTCGAACCCCTGCGCCATCTGCTGGCACAGGCCACCCTGACAGGCGAGATCGAGATCCACGAAGGGGGCCTGCGGATCCAGACCGAAGTAGCGATCGCCGATGTTGCGCCCGCCAATCAGCGCCAGCTTGCCATCCACCAGCAGCAGCTTGTTGTGCATCCGGTGGTTGATGCGGCGAAAGCTGAGCAGCCCCTCCAGCAGCAGTGCCAGCGGGCGCCAGCCCCGCAGCCAGAAGGGGTTGAACAGCCGCACCTCGATCCCCGGGTAGTGAGCCACCATCTCCAGAAAGCGGTTGTCACCGGCATAGAGATCATCCACCAGCAGCTGCACCTTGACGCCGCGCCGGGCGGCGTGGAGCAGCTCGCTCAGCAGCAGCTTGCCGCTGCTGTCCTCCTCCCAGCTGTAGTACTGCGCCTGGATCCGCTCACGGGCATGGCGGATCCAGTGGCAGCGCACCTTGAGTGCCAGCAGTGGATCATCGATCAGGGCAAAGGATCCGGAGATCATGGTGTCATCCTGCTGTCATGGCCGGGTGTCATAACGCTGGCGAGCCTCTTCACATATCCAACAAGGAGTTGCTGATGGAACTGCATGATACCCCGATGTTGCGCTATCTGGGCCAGCTCAGCCAGCCAGATCTCATCCCCGCCACCGGCCCCGCCCACTGGTTCCTGCAACACAGGGACGGTAGCTGGCAGTTGCCGACCGTGCAGGCGACCCTGCCGGTCAACCGGCTCAGGGTTGAGCCGCTTCGATAGCGGCGGCCTTGCCCTCGATCTGGGGCAAGCTGAAACGATAGGCCACGTAGTACTTGTAGATGGTGCCGACATAGTTGATCGGCCCCTGCCCGACCTCGTTGGCCACCAGCTGATCCACGTTGCCAAACCAGACGTTGGGATCGAGTCCCAGCTTCTCCGCCTTGCCCCGCAGCGCCTGCACCCGGTTCGGCCCCGCGTTGTAGGCGGCGAGGGCAAACAGGTGGCGGTTGAGCCGATCCAGCTTGGGATCATTGAAATAGGTATCGAGGATCAACCGCATGTAGCGGCAAGCAGCCTCCACATTGCCCTCCAGCGTGGTCAGCCTGGCGCCATTGATGCCGACCTCCCGCCCCGTGCTGGGCAGCAGCTGCATGAGGCCCACGGCCCCCTTGTGCGAGCGCACCTTGGGATTGAGGCCTGACTCCTTGTAGCCGAGCGCCGCCAGCATCAGCCAGTCGAGATCGTATTGATTGGCGTACTTCTCCAGCACCTTGCGAATGGTCGCCAGTCGCCCCATGGGATCCGGGGCCAGTATATTGCTCATCTGATCGCTGTGAACCAGCAACCGCCGCAAGGTCATGTCGCTATAGAGGCTACTGCTGCTGACGCTCGCCAGATAGCCGTTGACCGCCTTGAGCAGCTCGGGGCTGTTCTTGCGCAGCGCCCAGGCGCTGGCGCCATTGCTGCGCAGCGGTACCAGCTTGTGAGCCTTGAGGCCGGAGATCATGCCCCCCAGCCAGATCCGTCCCTTGTAGCTATCGGTCACCGTCAGGGGAATAATGCCGGCGGCCACCATCTCCAGCAGATCGCCATCTTGCAGGTATTCGGGCACCGTCTCGATATAGACGGGGGGCAGCCCCAGTTCGCGAAACAGCCAGTTGAGCTGGCGCAGACTCTCGTAGTAGCTGGAGCTGGCGCGTACCCAGACCCGTCTGCCGGAGAGCTGGGTAATGCGGCTGAAGGCGGGCAGGCCCTTCTGGCTCACCACCCACTCCTCGATGGAAGAGATGAGCGGCCGAGAGAAGGCCACCTGTTCACGCCGGGTCGGGGTTACCGTCATGGTCGCCGCCACCAGATCGCCGCGCCCCTCCGCCAGATAGTCCAGCAGCTTGTCCTGACGCACCGGGATGTAGACCACCTTGAGCTTGACCTTCTCTTTGGCGAGATAGGTCTTGTTCAGCCAACGCTCGAACCCTTGCAACTGATTGACCAGAATGCCGTACTGGGAGCCACGATCGAGAAAATAGAAGCCGCGCTCATAGACCACCAGAGCCCTGAGTTCGCGTTTTTGCAGAATACTTTCGAGGTCCCCGGGTTGAGGCAGACGCAGTGGCTTGAGTTCAACCGCCAGCAGGGGAAAACAGCAGAGGGCCAGCAGAGCCCAGATCCAGCGCCGCATCACGATGGCTCCTGCGCTGACGTCACTCCTGCTGCTTGTTGGCAGCAAGGATCACTATAGAAGGTGGGATTGGGGGCAGAGATCCATCGCTGCGTCATGATGTTTACGCCTTCTGTTGGCCGACTCGCGCCGGGCAAAAACGTCTGTGGGGTAGAGTAACTATAGAACGGCGACCCACAGCAGAAGGGTCAACACGGCAGGCTGTGCTGCCGTGTTATCACATTAATCAGATAGAGCGGGCACGCAGCTCAAAAATGAGCTTTTCAGCGGTGCAGGTAAACTGCAGGCGGGCTTTCAGGATCACGCCGTTGGCGCCCTGGGTCAGTTCGCTGCTCACTTGGGCTTCGGCAGTGACCTGTTTGGCCAGTGCTTCATAGGCAGCCAGTTTGGCACGGGCATCAGCTTCGGTCGCGGCTTCAATCGCCAGCTCCATCACCTCATCACCTTCACCTATGATGGTGCCGATCTCGGCAAAACAGCCGCAGCTGTCACAGGTTTCGTTCAATTCTACTTTTTCGTCTACAGACATTTTCTACTCCTACTGCTTATTTCGGATGATTTGCGTCGTCACGCATCGCCTTGCGAAAATCTTTGATGGCGGTACCCAGATCCTCACCTGCACTGGCAAGACGTTTGCTGCCGAAAACCAGCACGACTACCAGCAAGAGGATCAACATATGCCAGATATGAATTCCACCGAGTCCCATAGGGATACTCCCTCACAAAGAGATATCTATCAGTTGTATCAAAATAGAGCGCAGGGATTGTTGGGCAAAATCAAGGCGGGCGCAAGTGAGCAAATAAATCATAACCAAAAAATAGGGCGACCCAAAGGTCGCCATATTGATTGTGCTACGTGTCCCCTCAACCGCTACATCCTGTACCAGTGGTTCATGCGAACCTGAGACCATTTGAGGATAAGATCGCCAAGATATGAAAACAAATGGTATAAATTCATCTTAGAATTGAGTGAGATTCATATCATGCTACTGGAACAACTGGGTCGCATCGACCTCAATCTGCTGATTATCCTGCAGGTGCTGCTGGAAGAGCGCAACGGCAGCAAGGCAGCACGCCGCCTTCATCTAAGCCAGTCTGCCGTCAGCAAGGCGCTCGGGCGCCTGCGTGACACTTTCGATGATCCTCTCTTTATCCGCTCAGCCTACGGACTCGAACCCACTGGTCGCGCCCTTGCGTTGCAGCAGCAGTTGCAACCCATCCTGCTATCGCTGGACAACCTGATCCAGCCACCCGAATTCGATCCCGCCAGCTCGGAGCGGGAATTCGTCATTGCCAGCATGGACAGCGCTTTTACCCTGTTTGCACCACTGTACTTGAGCGAGCTGAAACGGCAGGCACCACGGATCCGCTTGCGCTATGAGGAGTGGACCGAAACCAGCCTGACCGAGATGAGTCAGGGGCAGGTGGATATCGCCTTCGCGGTGCGGGAGAACTGCATCAGCTCCGATTACCGGCTCGACACCCTGCCCGGCAACATCTGCCAGCGACTGCTGGCCGTCGATGATCTCACCTGTCTGGTACAGCAGCACCATCCCGCTTTGCGAGAGCCCAACTGGAATCTGGATCACTACCTCAGCTATCCCCATGTGCAGACCTACTGCGAGGGGCGGGATCGCTGGATGCTGGACCACAAGCTGGCAGAGCAAGATCTCTACCGCCGCATCGAGGCCACCGTCCCCTCCTTCGAGGCCGCACTGCGGATGGGGATGCACTCCGACATGATTGTGACCCTCTCCAAGCTGTACGCCCGCAACGCCACCCAGGTCTACCCGCTGTTGCAGCTACCGCTGCCCATCGCGCTGGACAGCATCTCCCACCTGCTGATCTGGCATCAGCGCCACAGCGAGGATCCGGGCCATCGCTGGCTGCGGGAGCTGCTGCTGACCCAGATCATGAGTCAGCTACAACCAGCTTCAGGCCACTAAGATCAGGGGATGGCGGTCACCGAAAGATAGTGGTGTACCCCATCCAGCAGCATCTGGACCGCGATCATCACCAGCAGCATGCCCATCAGCCGCTCTACCGCCGTGAGCCCTCGCTCACCCAGCAGCTTGTTGAATACCTCGTAGAACATCAGGATCACCGCGCTGGCAGCCCAGGCAATAAAGAGTGCCAGCGACCAGTCCACCATCCGGGCGGGTTCCTGATTGGCCAGTAGCATCAGGGAGGCCAGGATCGAGGGACCGGCGATCATCGGGATCGCCATCGGCACCAGGAAAGGCTCCTCACCCGCCGCCAGCCCGGTGACGCCCCCTTCACTAGGGAAGATCATCTTGATGGCGATCAGGAACAGAATGATGCCGCCGGCAATGCTGACCGCCTCCTGCCGCAGGTTGAGGAAACCGAGGATCTGCTGACCGACAAACAGGAACAGCATCATGATCGCCAGCGAGAAGAGCAGTTCGCGGATCATCACCTTGCGCCGCCGCTTGGGATCGATATGACGCAAGATAGAGAGGAACACCGGCAGGTTGCCCAGCGGATCCATGATCAGAAACAGCATGACTGCGGCAGAGAAAGTATCCATACAACGCCCTGGCTACGCCTTGAATAGGGAAAAGAGAGGGGGCGAAATATAGCAAAAGGCGAAGAATTCAGCGAGCGCCATGATGCGCTCGCAGGAGAGTCAACCGTGGTTGCAGATCTTGTCGGCGCGGGTCTGGAAGCCATCGGCCGAGTCGATGAATTTGCCGCGGGCGGCCAGAAAGTCGATCAACGCCTCCCCGTCCATCTCGCTGGCGCTACAGGTATGAAACCGCGCATCGACCCCGAACCGTTCCGCCATCGCCTGCTTAAGGCTGGCGCGGCTAAATTGCCCCTCTTGCTCCAGCATCATCTCCATCACTTCATGACCATGTACCGATTGCGACATTTTCTACCCCAATAATAAATATGCAGAATGTACATTAAAGCCTGCCTCGCACCGGGAGACCTTGATATAAACCAACAAACCGCGCATTAGCTGACCAGAGGGGTGGTCAGCGCCCACGCTTTGTCGATAATGTGGCAACCCGGTGCAGGGATCGCTACACTGGCGCCCCATTTTAGCCATCGCAGACAATTTATAAGGATATTGGCGTCATGCAGTTCCATGGAGAGGCTATCAAGCCCTGGCAGATCTGGACTCGTCGTCCGCTCTGGCTCAAGACCCTGATCGGCATGTTGCTGGGGGTCGGCCTCGGGGTCGGCATTGAAGAGCAAGCCTTGCTGCTCAAGCCCATTGGCGTGTTGTTCGTCAACACTATCCAGATGCTGATGGTGCCCCTCATCTTCTGCTCGGTCATCGCTGGCCTCACCTCGCTGCTCAAGGGCAAGGCCCTGGATCGTATCGGCATCAAGGCCATCTGCCTCTACTTCTGCTCCACCGCCATCGCCATTTGCATTGGCCTGATGATGGGCTGGCTGCTGGAACCGGGCGTGGGCGCCGACATGGGCCCCTATCTGCGGCCCGGAGCGATGCTGGAGTCACCCTCGCTAGCCAACGTGCTCGGCTACCTGGTGCCAAGCAATCCGGTGCAAGCGATGGTGGATGGAAAAATTCTGCAGGTGATCGTCTTTGCGGTTGCGCTGGCGGTGGCCCTCAACGCCTGTGGTCGTCGTGGCCGTCCTGCCATTCTCTTTTTCACCTCGCTGGCCGAGGGGATGTTCAAACTGACCCAGATGGTGATGGCGCTCGCGCCCTACGGAGTCTGCGCCCTGATGGCCTGGATGACCAGCAAGTACGGCCTCGAGCTGCTGCTGCCGCTGCTCAAGGTGATCGGCGCTGTCTACCTCGGTTGCCTGCTGCACGTGCTCGGCGTTTACAGCACCCTATTGCTCCTGCTGGCACGGCTCAATCCGCTGCACTACTTCAAGAGCATCGTCGATGCCCAGGCAGTGGCCTTCACCAGCAGCTCCAGCAACAACACCCTGCCCATCACTCTGGCCTGCGCCGAGCAGCGGCTGGGAGTCTCACCCACTATTACCGCCAAGGTGCTGCCCATCGGTGCCACCATCAATATGGATGGCACCGCCCTCTATCAGGGAGTCACCGCGCTGTTCGTGGCACAGGCGTTCGGGGTAGATCTACACATGGTCGATTACCTGACCATCATCAGCATCGCCACCCTGGCCAGTATCGGCACGGCAGGCACCCCGGGCACCGGGCTAATGCTGCTGACCCTGACCCTGACGGCGGTGGGTTTGCCGCTGGAAGGAGTGGCGCTGATTGCAGGTATTGACCGGATCCTCGACATGGCGCGCACTACGGTCAATGTATCGGGGGATATTCTGGTATCTGTGCTGATCGCCCGCAGCGAGAACGAGCTGGATCTGACGACCTACCATGATGCCAGCGCAGGGGAAGATATCGAGTTCCCGCTGCGCTAGCGGAAGAGAGATCAGCTGTCGTGGGGATCGTGATGACAGCGCCAGCAGACCTCAAAGTTGGCGCCATTCTCCTCCCCGCACTGGCCACAGAGCCAGCCATTACCCTGGCGCTGCTGGTAACGCTCGATGACCCGCCCCGCCTTGCTGCGGTCTTCGCCACGCACCAGCAGGGTCACCTGCAGCATGTCTACCGGCAGGTCTCCCAGGGCGCCAAACAGTCCATCGCCATTGAGCCGCACCACCACCCCTTCCGCCTCCAGTGCCCCTTTCAGGGCGTGGGCCTCCAGAGTATGAGAAGCGCGATAAAGATTGATCCAGTTATCCATAGCTCCCCCTTACAACAACTTGTCGATGCCAAACTCGGCACTATTTTCCATCATGAAATCGATAAATACCCGCAGCTTGCGCGGCATCAGCCGCCGTTCCGGAAACAGCAGGTAAATCGGCACCCTGGGCTGCTGCCAGTCCGGCAGCAAGATCACCAGTTCGCCACTGGCCAGCTCTTCCTGACAAAGCATAGCGGGTAGTGAAGCCAAGCCGATCCCCGCCTTCGCTGCCTCTCGGGCACAGGTAATATTATTGACCCGAAAACGGGATGGGGGGTCAACCAGCACCTCTTTGCCATCCCGCTCGAAACACCAGTGAGAAGCGAGAAAGCCACTGCTCACCGTCACCCGCTCATGGTCGGTTAAATCCTCTGGCCGGGTAATGGCCGGACTACGCGCCAGATAGTCAGGACTGGCACACAGCAGCCGACCCGTGCTCCAGAGTCGCCGCGCCGCCAGATTGGAGTCGCTCATGTCACCGACCCGCACCACCGCATCCAGCCCTTCGCTGATGGGATCGATCACCCGGTTGGTCAACTCCAGCTCTACCTGCAAGCCGGGATAGACCTGCAAAAATTTGGCGACCATACGCCCGATCACCAACTGCCCCGTCTCGATGGGCACTGCCAGCTTGAGGGTGCCGGTCACCTCCTGCTGGCTGGCGCTCAACATCAGCTCCGCCTCGGTCAGGGCATCGACCGCCTTGCTGCAGTGCAGATAGTATTTCTCCCCCTCCTCGGTCAGGGTGAGCTGACGGGTAGAACGATAGAGCAGACGTACCCCGAGCCGCTGCTCCAGTTCGGCGATACGGCGACTCACCATCGCCTTGGTCATCCCCAACTCCTGAGCGGCGGCGGTAAACGAACCTTTGTCGACAATACGCACCAGAATTAAGGCTGCATTGAGATCCATTGTTGCACCAGTGAAACTGTATATCTCGTGAACCAATACTAATCGAAACAGTCAGCCAGTGTTAGCCTGCCCGCCTTACGTTCAGGAATCCCGCCAAATGCGTCAACACCAAAAAATTCCCCTGCTGGCCGCCATGATACTGGTGCTGATCGGTCTGCTGTTCGCCGGTTACTGGTATCTGCACGGCCGCTATTTCGAAAGTACCGACAACGCCTATCTGCAAAGTGAAGTGACCGGGATCCGATCCAAACTGCCGGGCTATATCAGCGAAGTACTGGTCACCGATAACCAGCCGGTCAAAGCAGACCAGCTGATCGCCCGTCTTGATGACCGCGAATACAAGAACAAGGTGGCAGAGGCCGAAGCCAATCTGCAACTCAATCAGGCCACCGCCGAGAATCTGGCCGCCACCCGCACCCAGCAGCTGAGCCTGATCCAGCAAGCGGAGGCCAAAGTCGCCTCCGCCAGTGCCGAGCAACTGCGTGCCCACCAGCAAGTGAACCGGATCAGCCAGCTCAACCAGCGTCACTACAGCTCGCAAGACAGTCTGGACGAGGTGCGGGCCGGTCTGCAGGTCAATCTGGCACAGGAGCAAGAGGCCAGAGCCGCCCTGCAGGCCGCCCGCGAGCGACTGCTGGTACTGGATGCCGAACGCAAACAGAATCTGGCCAGGCTGGCCCTGAGCGAAGCACAACTGGAAGAGGCGAGGCTGGAGCTGACTTACACCGAACTGCGGGCACCAGCCGATGGCATCATCGGCAAGCGCAGCTTGCGGGAGGGGCTCTATGTCCAGTCCGGCATGCAGGTCGCCAGTCTGGTACCGCTACAACAGGTATGGGTCGAGGCCAACTTCAAGGAGACCCAGCTCGCCCACATGCTGCCGGGCCAGAAGGTCGAAGTGGTATTGGATGCCTACCCTGATCAGCCGGTCGAGGGGATTATCGACAGCCTCTCCCCCGCCACTGGCGCCAAGTTCGCCCTGCTGCCACCGGAGAACGCCACCGGCAACTTCACCAAAATCGTCCAGCGGGTACCGGTCAAGATCCGCATCCCCGAGCCGGGTTCACTGGCAGGCAAACTGCTACCGGGCCTCTCCAGCGAAGTGATCGTGGATACCCGCACTCCTGAAGCCGTGGTTGCCGCCAACTGATGGAACCCATTCCACGTCGCAACTGGATCGCGGTCATGGGGGGCCTTATCGGCGCCTTCATGGCCATTCTCGATATCCAGATCACCAACGCCTCCCTGAAAGATATTCAGGGGGCGCTATCAGCTACCCTCAGCGAAAGCTCCTGGATCTCCACCTCCTATCTGGTGGCAGAGATGATCGCCATCCCCCTCAGTGGCTGGCTGAGCCGAGGGCTGAGCGTGCGCCGTTACCTGCTGTGGACTACCGGCGCCTTTATTATCGCCTCCGTGCTCTGCTCGTTCAGCTGGAACCTCACCAGCATGATCATCTTCCGGGCGCTGCAAGGCTTCACCGGTGGCGCGCTGATCCCGATGGCCTTCTCCCTCATTGTTACCCTGCTGCCACTGCATAAACGAGCCACCGGCATGGCGCTGTTCGGCCTCTGTGCTACCTTCGCCCCCGCCATCGGCCCTACCCTAGGTGGCTGGCTCACCGAACAGATATCGTGGCACTACATCTTTTATATGAATGTACCGCCGGGACTGCTGGTGATGGCGATGCTGGCCTACGGGCTGGACAAGAAACCGGTGGACTGGGCAGTGATCAGGCAGGTCGATCTGATCGGCATCGTCACCATGGCACTCGGTCTCGGCTTGCTGGAGGTGGTTCTGGAGGAGGGCAACCGGGAGGACTGGTTCGGCTCGAGTTTCATCGTACGACTGGCGATCATCTCCGCGGTGGCACTGGTGTTTTTTGTCATCAGCCAGCTGATGCGGCGGCACCCGCTGGTCAATCTGCGGCTGCTGCACAACCCGCGCTTCGCGCTGGCCTGCTTCGCCTATCTGATCCTCGGGATGGCGTTGATGGGCTCCATCTATGTGCTGCCGCTCTACATGACCCAGATCCACAACTACAACGCGCTGGAAATCGGCGAGGTACTGATGTGGATGGGGCTACCGCAACTATTGGTGCTGCCGCTGGTACCCAGGCTGACCCACAAGATAGACCCGCGCTATCTGGTGAGCTTCGGCTTTCTGATCTTCGCCGTCAGCTGCTTTATGAACGTCAATATGAGTGCTGACTATGCCGGGCCACAGTTAATACAAGCGTTGATCGTACGGGCACTGGGACAACCCTTCATCATGGTGCCGCTCTCCCTGGTAGCGACCGCTAGCCTGACCCACGACGAGATCCCCTCCTCCTCGACCCTGCTCAACGTGCTGCGCAACCTCGGTGGTGCGTTCGGTATCGCCATCATCGCGACCCTGCTCGATAACGATACTCGCACTCATGTGGTGCAGATCAGCAGCACCCTCGCCGCCAGCAGTATCGAGGGGCAGAGCTATCTGCTGCAGCTGGCCCAGAGCATGATGGATCAGGGCTCAGGCCCGGAGATCGCCCAGCAGCAGGCACAAGCCATGCTGACCAATACCATCAACCGGGAAGCAGCCATCATGGCCTACAATCAGGTGTTCTACATCATGGGGATCTTTCTGCTGATCGCCAGCGCCCTGATGCTGCTGCTCAAATCCCCCGCCCCACGGGCGGCGGATGCAGAACCGCTAGAGGCTTGAAAAACAGCCGGGGCATAAAACGAAAAACGGGCAAACGCCCGTTTTTCTTTATCTGTTACCTGCACTCAACCGCCGGGCGTTAGCCCGCCAGTGACCCCGCAATCAGGAATTGCGCCGCGAAGTAACTGCTCATGACCCAGGCGCGGGCGTGGGGAAAGGGGCGGCGGAAACGATCAAGCGCCAGCATGCAGTCGGAGAAGAGGAACATAAGGGCACCGACCAGCGCTGCCGCAGAACCTGCGGTGAGAGAGGCGTGCCAGGCACCGGCTGCAACCCAAGCCATACCGATGATCACCAGCATGTAGCAGAAGACCGGGATCCGCATCTCCCCCAGCTTGCCCCATAAGATGCCAAACACCATGCCTGCGACTAGTAACAGCAGCAAGCCATCGACCAACTTGAGCACCAGCGGCCCCTGGGCAAAGCCGACGATATAGCAGAGGTGCGCGACAAAAAATGCGGCCAGTCCCTGAATAAAGCGATCAGTTGGCAGCATCAGCAATACATCTCCCGCTAACGAGAGGCAGAGACCGAGCAAGATCCAGGCGTGAGAACCGTCGTGGTCATAACTCTGATAACCGAACGCCAGTGCAATGATCAGCAGCATGGTCAGCGGCTTGCTGATATAAAACTGGCGACTATCTGAACCGTAGGCAGCACGGATATGCCACCAACCGGAAGCGATGATCAAGAAACTCAATAACATGCCCTGCTCCTCACCTGTTGCTCGCAGTCATACGGCAACCGTTTTTATCATGGTGCAGGGTAACAAATTCCTTGCTGCAGTGGCAGAGGTGCTTATCAAATGGGCAGACTAAGCCTAAAGTCTAATTGCCCCCTCGTGTGGTTCAGGGCATAAGAGACGGGTCTGGAGGATCACCATGGAAGAAGCTATGAAAAACTATCTGCCCGCCATCGACATCATGATGTGCCATCTGGGGATCAGCTTTGAGCAAGCCTGCGAACAGTTGGGTCTCAGCCAGCAGGAGCAACAGGCACTGGATCAGTTGCAACAGCAGAGCCAAGCCAACTAGCCCTCCCGTTATTGGACATCATGATGTGCCATCTGGGGATCAGCTTTGAACAGGCCTGCGAACAGTTGGGTCTCAGCCAGCAGGAGCAACAGGCACTGGATCAGTTGCAACAGCAGAGCCAAGCCAACTAGCCCTCCCGTTATTGGACATCATGATGTGCCATTTGGGGATCAGCTTTGAGCAGGCCTGCGAACAGCTGGGTCTCAGCCAGCAGGAGCAACAGGCACTGGATCAGTTGCAGCAACAGCAGAGCCAAGCCAACTAGCCCGTTCAAACACGCATACCAAAGAGAAGACCGCCAGCTGGCGGTCTTCTCTTTTCGTCTGTGTGATACCAGAAAAGCGCATCATGCAATGCCTGCCAGCAGGCGACTCCAGTTGCGTTTACCAGCGATAAAGCTGTCCCGCAGGGCTCGGTACTCCAGTTGCAGTTTGAGGCTGTCATAGCGCGCCAATGCCTTGCGCTTGCGCAACTCCAGCAGCCGTTTGCGACTGGCGTAGTAGTGTTGCAATTGCTCACTCAGTTTGTCGTACTCCTCCTGCAGCAGCGCCTGCCACAGCTCGCGATCTTCCTGCTTGCGCAATCTGGCTTGCGCCCGCTTCAGCTGCATCTGCAGCCGGGCCTGCTCGATACGCTCCTCCGGCGAGGATCTGAGGTCCCCCGCCAGACCGCACCATGAGGCAAGCCGGATCAGCCACTTGGTCGGATCGAACTGCCACCAGTGAATGCCGTTGCGGTAGTCATTCTCGAACAGGTGGTGAAAGTTGTGGTACCCCTCGCCAAAAGTGAAAAAGGCCAAGATGCCGTTGTCGCGAGCGGTATTGCGGTCGGTATAGGGCTGACTGCCCCAGATATGGGCCAGCGAATTGATAAAGAAGGTGGTGTGGTGAGTCATCACCATCCGCAGCACGCCCGCCAACAGCAGCATGCCTAGCAGGTCCCCGTGGATCAGGCCAAACAGCAGCGGCAGGCCCAGATTGGTCACCAGCACCAGCGCCAGATAGTGGCGATGCTGAAACGCGACCACAGGGTTGTTCTGCAGATCCCGCACATTGCTGTAATCGCCGTAGCGCTCTCCCTGATGCTCCCGCAACATCCAGCCGATGTGGGAATACCAGAAGCCGCGCCCCGCGCTGTAGGGGTCTTTTTCGTTGTCATCCACATGACGATGGTGACGGCGGTGATCAGCTGACCAGTGCAGGGCCGAATTCTGCAATGCCAACGCACCGCCGATGGCAAACAACCACTGCAAAGCGGGGTGCGCCTTATAGGCCTTATGCGACCAGAGCCGGTGATAGCCTGCGGTGATGGAGAGACCACTCAGGCAAAACAACAACAGGAAACTGGCCCACTGCCAGAGATCGTAACCGTGGCTCACGCCGTACCAGGGCACGACAATCAGCGCCACTATCCCGGAGAGGGAGAACAGCAGGGTATTGGTCAAAATTATTGGGGGTCTGGCCATCTCATTGCATCCTTTCAGCGAACAGCTGTTAGCCATTTTCTATGGTGATTTCCTCACGGTCAATGGTAAAAAAGTAGGATACAAACCTGACCCCTGAGGCGCCTTCGGGTTATCATTTGGCCTCAATAAGCTGAAGGTGACTGATTTCGTGGGTATTCGCGCTCAACAAAAAGAAAAAACCCGGCGTACATTGATCGACGCTGCATTCAGCCAACTGTGCGCCAATCGGAGTTTCTCCAATCTCAGCCTGCGGGAAGTCGCTCGTGAAGCGGGTATAGCCCCCACCTCTTTCTATCGCCACTTTCGCGACATGGAGGAGCTGGGCCTGACCCTGGTTGACGAAGGTGGCCTCACCCTGCGCCAACTGATGCGCCAGGCACGCCAGCGCATTGCCGGCGGCGGCAGTGTCATCAGCACCTCGGTGCAGACCTTTATGGAGTTCGTCGAGAACAACCCCAACATCTTCCGACTGCTGCTGCGGGAACGCTCCGGCACCTCGGCCGCATTTCGTCAGGCGGTGGCGCGCGAGATCCAGCACTTCATCGCCGAGCTGACCGACTATCTGGAAGCCACCACCGAAGCGCCACGGGAAGATGCCTACATCCAGGCCGAAGCCATGGTCACCATCGTATTCAGTGCCGGTGCCGATGCGCTCGACATGACCAGCGAAGAGTGTCGGGCACTCTCCGACCGCACCATTAGCCAACTGCGGATGATCGCCATGGGCGCCGAGGTGCAAAACCAGAAGCGCCGTGAACCTCACCCATGACCACAGGATGGAGAACGACATGCCTGAACAGCTTATGATCCCGAAAAAACCGCTCGCCATGGCCATGCTGATTGGTATTTGTGGCGATGCCTCTCTGGCCGTGCTGACCAATTCAGTCGTGCCCTTCTCCTTCTTCCCGCTGATTGCCCTCTGGCTGGCGGCCTATCAGCTGTTCCAGCACTATCGCCATGAACCCATGGTGGGCAACACCCCCATCTGCACCCTGCTCTGCTTCTTTATCGGTGCCTTCGGCCACTCCGCGCTGCTCAAGGTGCAATACCCGGAACTCGGCAGCAACTTCTTCTCCCTGATCATGATGCTGCTGCTACTGGCAGCCCTCTCCATCAAGCTGGGCCTGAGCATTGGTAGCAAAGTGAAGCCCTGATAAATCGACCAAGTGATGGCAATCATCTGATAGATAAAGAAAAAATGCCTTCCCAGCGGGAAGGCCTTTTTGTTTACGCTGTACCTGATTAATACGCCACGCCCGGCAATCGCGGCATGGTCAACCTCACCAAGCAGCTGGGCTTCAAGATCGACGTCCAGATGGAGGATGGGGTGGTCAATATGGCACTTCCCTGTAGCCAGCAGGCGACAGAAGTCTGATTTGGTCGACCATATCACCATTCAAATGGCAGTAAATTGAGCTGATACGGCTCTGATATTGCTAGAAAATTGTGGGAATAACGGGCTATCTGGCACTATTACGGCAGTTAAAAGCCAGGCATCGGCTGTTTAACACGCTAAAAATGACAACGCCCGGTCGAGAGACCGAGCTTTGGTGTTCACTCTGGTGTGCAAACATGCGGTTTGACGGGCAAAATCTGCCATAGCAAAAAGGCCTTCC
>NZ_CDBW01000014.1 GCF_000820145.1 Aeromonas sobria
TATTCGGAACAGTTATTTAGTCCAAGACAGGTTCGATCGGTTAAAAAACAACCAACAAATGCAAGAGAGCAAAAGAAAAGCGCCCAATATTGGGCGCCTATATACAAACTCAGTGATTGGCAAGCAAAAAGTCTATGTTGTGTGAGGGCAATTTAACAACATTATCACTTGGTGGTAGCTGCTGCTTGGCCAGCCACACCAGATCACAAATGCCATCAGTTGGTTCGAAGGCGGCAGGCGCATGCATCAGGATGTCGCGTACTTGCTGTTGATCAAAACGGTGACAAGCATCATCCAGCGAGGCCAACAAGGGGCGCAGTCGCGACCAAGGTAGCCAGCTCTCTTGTGCCACCATGATCCTGGGATGTTCGGTTCCTCTGGCATCATCACCAATCAGTAACTCTTCGTAGAGCTTTTCACCCGGCCGAGTATTGCCATGCCAGTGGGGCCGGTATAAATGGCCACCACCTTGGCAATCACAAATCCCATCGCCATGCGTAGCAGGGTTAATAACCCGTCATGGCGGTGACTTTGAGTAGACGCTTCATCCAGCAAACTCATTGATAGCAGCTATCACTTGCTTAACCGCAGCATCACTCATAGTTGGATCAAGCGGAATTGAGAGCACTTGCTGGTGAATTTGTTCGGTTAGCGGCAACTGCATATCGGCATATTTTTTATACGCCTGCTGTTTGTGCGGCGGAATGGGATAATGAATTAAGGTTTGAATTTCATTTTCAGCTAAGTGCTGTTGCAGGGCTTCGCGCTGTTCACAACGCACAACAAACAGGTGCCAGACATGTTGCTTGTAATGTTGGATGGCGAATGTAGTGGCATCGAGTGGTAATATGATACGCGGATTGCTGATCCCCTCACAATACATAGCGGCAATCTGTTGGCGGCGGGCAGTTTCGGCCTCTAAATGGCGTAACTTGACCCGCAGCATGGCGGCTTGCATTTCATCAAGACGGCTATTTACACCTTGATAGAGGTTTTCATATTTTTTATGGGAACCATAGTTGCGCAGGGCTTTGAGTGTTTGTGCCAGTTCATCATTATTGGTGGTGATGGCACCGGCATCACCAAGGGCACCGAGGTTTTTCCCCGGATAAAAGCTAAAGCCTGCGGCATCACCCCAGTTACCGGCACGCTTGCCATTCATTTCGGCACCATGGGATTGAGCACAATCTTCCAGTACTAATAGGTTATGCTGCTTGGCAAGCGTCATGATTTCCGACATAGGGCACAACTGGCCATATAAATGTACGGGCAGAATGGCTTTAGTTTTCGGGGTAATAGCAGCGGCTATCGTGGCTGGATCCAAGTTATAGCTGGCCGGATTTGGCTCAACCAGCACCGGCACCAAGTCATTTTCGGTGACGGCTAACACGGAAGCAATATAGGTATTAGCTTGGACGATCACCTCGTCACCAGCCTGCAGTTTTCCCAGATTCTTCCACGCACGCAGAGTGAGTATCAACGCATCCAAACCATTTGCCACACCAATAGCATGCTTGGTGCCACAATAAGCGGCAAACTCGGTTTCAAATTGGGTCAGTTCATTGCCCATAATATACCAGCCGGAATCAATAACGCGTGCACAGGCATCTTTAAGTTCTTGCTGATATTGATTATTGATGACTTTTAAATCGAGAAAGTTGATCATGTTAGCACTCTATATATTTAATGATTTTTGCCGGATTACCTACTACCACTGCGTAAGCAGGAACATCTTTGGTCACAACGCTACCTGCTCCAACCATCGCGTGTTTACCTATGGTAATACCAGGTAATAAAGTCGCATTAGCACCAATGGAAGCATGATCTTCGATAATGATTTTAGAAAATGCATCAGGATAAATTTTAGAGCGAGGCATTTTATCATTAGTGAACGTGGCACACGGGCCGATGAACACGTTATTCCCAATGCGAGTACCATCCCAAATATAGACACCTGACTTTATCGTTACGGCATCCCCGATCACTACATCATTTTCAATCAGAGTATGGGCACAGATATTACAATCACGACCAATGGAGGCATCTTTGAGCACGACGGAAAACTGCCATATACGGGTACCCTCGCCAATTCGGCTGCTTTGCACATCACTGAGCGGATGAATGAACATTGTTATTTTTCGCCTCCAAAAACTCATCATAATCACGAATATAATCTGACTCATCATAAAGTTGATCAGCGAGAACCATGAGCACACAATCCTCTGAAAATTCGTACATTTCTCGCCACATAAATGACTCAATCAGCAAACCGTGGGCCGGATCATCGAGTAATACTTCGACCCGCTCGTTACCATCATCTAATACAAAACGGCACGAACCGCGCACTGCAATAGCGACTTGCTTAAGCGCCTTGTGAGCATGAAACCCACGGCGTACACCTTCTTTCGTTTTAAATAAATAATAAACTCGTTTAACCGGAAAAGGAATGTTCTTGCCCTCTTCCAGCGCAATCAGTGAGCCACGATCGTCACCGTGAGCCTGAAGAGGTATTAGTTTAATTTGCATGTTCAATAGCCTTATTGAATTTTATAAATGATTGAGCGCTCTGATCTTTTTTTGAAAGAAATACTTTCTCGACAGGCCATTGAATATTCAGTTCGAAATCATTCCACGCAATCGCACCTTCACTTTCACGATGGTAATAATCAGTGGTTTTATATAAAAAATCAGCCGTATCGCTCAAGGTAACATACCCATGCGCAAACCCTTCCGGGATCCACAACTGCCGCTTGTTCTCACCAGATAGATGAACACCGACCCATTTTCCAAAGGTCGGCGCGCTTTTGCGGATATCTACCGCCACATCAAACACTTCACCTGCCACACAACGCACCAGCTTGCCCTGAGCATGGGGCGGCAACTGATAGTGCAAGCCACGCAGTACCCCATTCGAAGATTTGGAGTGATTATCCTGTACAAAGGCAACCGGATATCCTACCGCCTCTTCAAACAACTTGTGGTTGAAACTCTCAAAGAAAAAGCCACGCTCATCACCAAATACTTTTGGCTCAAAAATAAGCACGTCAGGGATCGCTGTCTTGATTACATTCATCTGTCTATCCACATTTGATTCAATCTTTATGGGGGCAGCATATTACCTCCCCCCATATCACATCAGGCTTTGGCAACCATTCTCAGCAGATATTGACCATAAGCATTCTTTGCCAGCGGTGCAGCAAGTTCACGAACCTGCTCGGCATTGATAAATTTCTGGCGATAGGCAATCTCTTCCGGACACGCCACTTTCAACCCCTGACGTGTCTCGATGGTCTGAATAAAGTTGCTCGCTTCAATCATGCTCTCGTGGGTGCCGGTATCAAGCCAGGCATAACCACGGCCCATCATCGCCACCGACAGATTACCTTGCTCCAGATAAATACGGTTTACATCGGTAATTTCCAACTCACCACGGGGCGATGGCTTCAGACTCTTGGCGATCTCCACCACGCTGTTGTCGTAGAAATAGAGGCCGGTGACCGCATAGTTGCTCTTGGGCTCCAACGGCTTCTCTTCCAGAGAGATAGCGGTGCCCTGCTTATCAAACTCAACAACCCCATAACGCTCAGGGTCGTGCACGTGGTAGGCAAACACGGTAGCACCGCTCTCTTTGGCCGCAGCAGACTCCAGCTGTTTCTGCAGGTCGTGGCCGTAGAAGATGTTGTCACCCAACACCAGCGCACACGAGTCTGAACCGATGAACTCTTCACCCAGAATAAAGGCTTGTGCCAACCCGTCCGGGCTTGGCTGGATCTTGTATTGCAGGTTCAGACCCCACTGGCTGCCATCACCCAGCAATTGCTCAAAACGAGGGGTATCTTGCGGCGTACTGATGATCAAAATATCGCGAATACCGGCCAGCATCAGGGTACTCAGCGGATAGTAGATCATCGGCTTGTCATAGATGGGCAGCAGCTGCTTGCTCACCGCCATGGTGACCGGATAGAGACGGGTGCCTGAGCCACCGGCCAGAATAATGCCTTTACGTTTGGTCATGATGCTTGTTTCTTATTTTTAAATTGCAAAAGAAAAGGGTGGCTTGCGGCCACACCTTTACGTTTTATCCCTTCCAGTCAGGGATGCATTCAATAAATCCCTGACCAGTGATTTATTTGCCCAGGATCTCGGTCAACATCCGCTCCACACCGACCGTCCAGTCCGGCAGCACCAGATCGAAGGTGCGCTGGAATTTGCGGGTATCAAGACGGGAGTTATGGGGACGTTTGGCCGGGGTCGGAAAGGCGCTGGTCGGCACTGCATTGAGTTGCGTGACCGCCAGTTCAACGCCAGCCTCTCTAGCTGTGGCAAACACCAGCTGGGCGTAGTCAAACCAGGTGGTGGTACCGGAGGCAATCAGATGGTACAACCCAGCGACCTCGGGTTTGCTCTGCGCCACGCGGATCGCATGGGCGGTGCAATCGGCCAGCAACTCGGCACCGGTCGGGGCGCCGAACTGGTCATTGATGATTGACATTTCGCTACGCTCTTTGCCGAAACGCAGCATGGTCTTGGCAAAGTTGGCGCCACGGGCGGCGTAGACCCAGCTGGTGCGGAAGATCAGGTGACGAGCGCAGAGAGCAGCCCCCTGTTCCCCTACCAGCTTGGTTTCGCCATAGACGTTGAGCGGTGCGGTTGCATCGGTTTCTAGCCAGGGGCGCTCACCGCTGCCATCGAACACATAGTCGGTGGAGTAATGCACCAGCCAGGCACCCAATCCTTCCGCTTCTTTGGCGATAGCGGCTACGCTGGTCGCGTTGAGTAACTCGGCAAACTCCCGCTCGCTCTCCGCCTTGTCGACTGCGGTATGTGCCGCGGCGTTAACAATCACGTCCGGCTTGACCAGACGTACCGTTTCGGCCACACCCGCCGGATTGCTGAAATCGCCGCAATAGTCGGTGGAGTCAAAATCAACGGCAGTGATGCGCCCCAACGGCGCCAGTGCACGCTGCAACTCCCAACCTACCTGGCCATTTTTACCAAACAGCAGAATATGCATCAGGCACGCTCCCCGTAGTTCTGCTCAATCCAGGATTGGTAGGCACCGCTCTTGACGTTGCTGACCCACTGCTGGTTATCCAGATACCACTGCACAGTTTTGCGAATACCCGACTCGAAAGTCTCCTCTGGCTGCCAAGCAAGCTCACTGCTCATCTTGCTGGCATCGATGGCATAGCGGCGATCGTGGCCGGGGCGATCCGCCACATAGGTGATTTGATCGCGGTATGAACCCGCTTTCGGCACCATCTCGTCCAGCAAATCGCAGATGGTGTGTACCACGTCCAGATTCTGCTTCTCGTTGTGACCGCCGATGTTGTAGGTCTCGCCGACCAAGCCAGTGGTCACCACCTTATAGAGCGCGCGCGCGTGGTCTTCCACATAGAGCCAGTCACGGATCTGGTCGCCCTTGCCATAGACCGGCAGCGGCTTGCCATCCAACGCGTTGAGGATCACCAGCGGGATCAGCTTCTCGGGGAAGTGATAAGGGCCGTAGTTGTTGGAGCAGTTGGTGACGATGGTTGGCAGGCCGTAAGTACGGAGCCAGGCGCGTACCAAATGGTCGCTGGAGGCCTTGGAGGCAGAATAGGGGCTGCTGGGGGCGTAAGGAGTGGTTTCGGTAAAGAGCGGCAATGGCTCATCGGCAGCAACTTCATCCGGATGAGGCAGATCGCCATACACCTCGTCAGTGGAGATATGGTGGAAACGGAAGGCCGCCTTGCGCACCTCGTCCAGACCATTCCAGTAGGCGCGAGCCGCTTCCAGCAACATATAGGTGCCGACAATATTGGTCTCGATAAAGTCAGCAGGGCCGGTAATGGAGCGGTCAACATGGCTCTCGGCAGCAAGATGCATCACAGCATCTGGCTGGTGCAGGGCAAACACCCGATCCAGCTCGGCACGATTACAGATATCCACTTGCTCAAACGCATAACGATCGCTTGTCGATACATCGGCCAAGGATTCCAGATTGCCGGCATAGGTGAGTTTATCGAGGTTGATAACGGAATCTTGGGTATCACGGATGATATGACGAACAACCGCCGATCCGATAAAGCCTGCTCCACCGGTAACGAGAATTTTCATATATAGGATGCTCTTACAGAAGTTGTAGTTCGGTTAATTCGGATGGGATAAATCTGGGGTAATATGAATAAACGGCTCAAAAAACACTCTAGAATTTACTCTCCAAAACATGCAGGCGAACATAGCTCAGTGCTCAATATTTAAGCTAATACGGCAAGCGCTATGGCTACCGCACTGGGTTGCAGCCCCCAGTTCGCTGATTTTAACCATATTGCTCAAGCTGTTGGTCATCATGTCCTCCAGCATTCTTGTGTTTTTTTGGCAGTGTATATGGCGGGAAACGATTACAAATTGAAATGGTTTTGCACACCGCATTAGCCCGATTTGATACGGAATTCTATCCCGTTTCCCCAAAGGATGAACAGCTAAAAAGCACTGTGCAGTGAGCGCAATTTGAGACTTGTCACACCCATAACATCACCATACACCTACTCCCACAACACTTTAGTGCTTACCACAAAGCAATAAATGCTTACATTTTTAACAAAAAAACAGGGCAACCCATGGGGTTGCCCTGTTTGGTGGTCAACTAGACCAAAGCAGGCTGGCGGTTTATTGCACGCTGCTCAGATCAGTTTCACCTGCATGCCATCAGTCATGTTTTGACTCATCGGCATGGGTCAGGCGCTCTTCTTTGCTGCTGTGTTTGGTGAAGTAACGCATCACCAACACGAAGAAGAGCGGTACAAAGAAGATGGCCAGCACGGTGGCGCTGATCATTCCCCCCATCACGCCGGTACCGATGGCGTTGCGGCTGCTGGCGCCAGCGCCGGAGCTGATCACCAGCGGCAGCACCCCGAGGATAAAGGCGAGCGAGGTCATCAGGATCGGGCGCAGACGCAGACGCGCCGCCTCCACCACGGCTTCACCCAACCCCATCCCCTTGTCATAGAGCTCTTTGGCAAATTCCACGATCAAAATCGCGTTCTTCGCCGACAAGCCGATGGTAGTCAGCAGGCCGACCTGGAAGTAAACATCGTTCTCCAGCCCGCGCAGGGTGGCAGCCAGAATGGCCCCCAGCACCCCGAGCGGCACCACCAGCATCACCGAGAACGGAATGCTCCAGCTCTCGTAGAGGGCCGCCAGACAGAGGAACACCACCAGCAAAGAGATGGCGTAGAGCGCGGGGGCCTGTGAACCAGCCTGACGCTCCTGGAAGGAGAGCCCGGTCCACTCGATGCCCACCCCTTCAGGCAGCTGTTTCACCATCTGCTCGATGGCGGCCATCGCATCACCGGTACTCTTGCCGGGCGCCGCTTCCCCGACGATCTCCATCGCCGGTACGCCGTTGTAACGCTCCAGACGCGGCGAGCCGAAGCTCCACTCGGTGCTGGCAAAGGCGGAGAAGGGCACCATCTGGCCAGCTGCGTTGCGCACATACCAGAGCTTGAGATCTTCCGGGTTCATCCGGAAGGGAGCATCCGCCTGCAGGTAGACCTTCTTGATCCGGCCCCGGTCGACGAAATCATTGACGTAGGACGAACCCCAGGCTGCGGCCAGGGTGTTGTTGATGTCCGCGATGGAGAGCCCCTGCGCCAGCGCCTTCTCGTAGTCGATCTTGATATCGAGCTGCGGCGTATCTTCCATCCCGTTCGGGCGCACCCGCACCAGATTGGGATCCTGCGCCGCCATGCCGAGCAGTTGGTTGCGCGCCGCCATCAGCTTGTCGTGACCGATGCCGCCGCGATCCTGCAGGAAGAAGTCAAAGCCGGTCGCCGTACCCAGCTCCGGGATCGGAGGCAGGTTGAAGGCGAACACTTGCGCCTCCTTGATACTGAACAGATAGCCCATGGCGCGACCGATAATGGCATTGGCGCTGCGATCCGGGCTCTTGCGCTCGCTCCAGTCCTTGAGCTTGATAAAGGCCATGCCCGCGTTCTGGCCGCTACCGGCGAAGCTGAAGCCCGACACGGTCAGTACGGAGTCGACGTTATCCTTCTCGTTTTTCAGGAAGTAGTCGCGCATGTCCGCCAGCACCACCTCGGTGCGCTGCTTGGTAGCCCCCACTGGCAGTTGCACCATGGACATGATGACCCCCTGATCCTCTTCCGGCAGGAAGGAGGTAGGCATCCGCATAAACAGCACCGCTAACACCGCCAGCATGGCGCCGTAGATCAGGCTGTAACGCACGCCCTGCTTGATCACCTTGCGCACACCGCTCTGATAGCGGTTGGTCCCCACATCAAAGGCGCGGTTGAACCAGCCAAAAAAGCCGCGCTTGGCACCAAACTCGCCATGTTTCATCGGCTTGAGCAGGGTGGCACAGAGCGCCGGGGTCAGGATCAACGCCACCAGCACCGACAGCACCATGGCCGAGACGATGGTCAGCGAAAACTGGCGATAGATGGCACCGGTCGAGCCGCCGAAGAAGGCCATCGGCACGAACACGGCGGAGAGCACAAGGGCGATCCCCACCAGCGCGCCGGTGATCTGGGTCATCGACTTGCGGGTCGCTTCCAGCGGGGAGAGATCCTCCTCGCTCATCAGCCGCTCCACGTTCTCCACCACCACGATGGCGTCATCCACCAGCAGGCCGATGGCCAGCACCATACCGAACATGGTGAGGGTGTTGATGGAGAAGCCGAACGCCGCCATCACCCCAAAGGTACCGAGCAACACCACCGGCACCGCAATGGTCGGGATCAGGGTGGCGCGGAAGTTCTGCAGGAACAGATACATGACGCAGAACACCAGGAAGATCGCCTCGATCAGGGTCTGCACCACCTCCTCGATGGAGATCTTTACAAACGGCGTAGTGTCGTAGGGATAGACGATCTTCATGTTGGCCGGGAAGTAATCCGACAGCTCATTGAGCTTGGCACGCACCTTCTCGGCGGTATCCAGCGCGTTGGCGCCGGTGGCCAGCTTGATGGCGACTGCCGCGGTGGACTGGCCATTGTAGAGCGCCTCGGCGTCATAGCTTTCACCCGCCAGCTCGACCCGGGCCACGTCTTTGAGCCGCACCTTGGAGCCATCCTGATTCACCCGCAGCAGGATATCGTTGAACTGCTCCACGGTAGAGAGACGAGTCTGCCCCATGATGGTGGCGGTGAACTGCTGATCTTCCACCGATGGAGTGCCACCCAGCTTGCCGAACGCCACCTGGGCGTTCTGCGCCTTGATGGCCGCCTGCACATCACCCGGGGTCATCTGCACCCGGTTGAGCTTGTTGGGATCGAGCCACACCCGCATGGAGTATTGGCTGCCGAACAATGTGATCTCGCCTACCCCGTCCAGACGGCTCAGGGGCTCCTTGATGTTGGAGACCACATAATCCGCCAGGTCGTCGTTGTTCATGCTGCCATCGCTGGAGATGAACGCCGCGACCATAAGGAAGCTGCTGGAGGTCTTCTGTACCCGAATCCCCTGCTGCTGAACCTCTTGCGGCAGCAGCGACATCGCTTGCTGCAGCTTGTTCTGCACCTGCACCTGGGCGATATCGGGATCGGTCCCCGGCTGGAAGGTCAGGGTCACCGACACCCGCCCCGCGGAGTCAGACTGAGAGGACATGTAGAGCAGGTGATCCAGCCCGGTCATGTTCTGTTCGATGATCTGAGTTACCGAGTCTTCCACCGTTTTGGCAGATGCGCCCGGATAGCTGGCAGAAATACCGACCGCGGGCGGCGCAATGCTCGGATACTGGGCGACCGGCAATTTGATGATGGCCAGGCTACCCGCCAGCATGATCACCAGCGCGATCACCCAGGCAAAAATGGGTCTGTCTATAAAAAATCGAGCCATGAGGCGATTACTCCATCCTACTTGTTGGCCGGGGTGCTGGACGCAGCCTGGGCAGACTGTGCATCGGCGCCCTGCTCAGCGGGATTGACCACGGTGCCCGGTCGTACTTTCTGCAAGCCAGCCACGATCACCCGCTCGCCGGAGGTGAGGCCGGACTCCACCACCCAGTTGCTGCCAACGACACGGCTCAGCTGCACGTTGCGCAGCTCCACCTTGTTGTCAGTGGTCACTACCATCACTGTGGCGCCGCCATTGGGGGTGCGGGAAACCGCGGTTTGCGGCACCAGCAGTCCTTGCGCCCGCTCACCCTCTTGCAGGGTAGCGCGCATGAACATGCCAGGCAGCAGCAGTTGATGAGGGTTGGGCACAATCACCCGCAGGGTCACCATGCCGGAGGTCTCATCCACGGTCACGTCGGAGAACTGCAACGAGCCCTCTTCGCCATAGGTGCTGCCATCTTCCAGCTGGAAGGTCACCTTGGCGCCTTTCTGTTCGTCTTGAGTCAGCTTGCCCTCGGCGACCAGTCGCTTGAGGCGCAGCAGATCGGCGGTGGACTGACGCACATCCACATACATGGGATCGAGCTGCTGGATGGCAGTGAAGCTATCCGCCTGCTGAGCAGTCACCAGCGCCCCCTCGGTCACCGCGGATTTGCCGATGCGGCCGCTGATGGGGGCTGTGATGCGGGTGTAACCAAGATTGATCTCGGCGGTGCGCAGGGCGGCCTTGCTCGCCATGATCTCCGCCTTGGCCTGCTTCCAGCTGGCGTCGGCGTCGTCATAGTCCTGACGGCTGATGGAGTTGACTTTGAGCAGCTCCTGATAACGTTTGGCTTTGAAGCGGGCACTCTGCTCGTTGGCCTCGGCCTTGGCCACATTGGCCCTGGCGCTGGCGACCGCAGCCTGATAGACAGCCGGATCGATCTGATAGAGCAGATCGCCCACCTTCACATCGCTCCCCTCGGTAAAAAGGCGCTTGAGGATGATGCCGCTCACTTGCGGACGCACTTCGGCCACCCGCAGCGGGGCGCTGCGGCCGGTCAATTCTGTGGTCAACATCAGCGGGCCACTCTGCAGGGTCACTACGTTGACCGCAGCGGGGGGCATGCCGCCCTGTCCTTGGGGTGCGCCCCCCTTGTCACCACAACCTGCCAGCAAGCCTGTAGCCAGCAAGGCGAGACCAACTGAACGAGCAAGAATATGTTTATGCATGAAACACCTGAGCCTTTGCCAGTCAATGAACAATCAGGGCCACACGGGCCCTGTTGGTAAATAGTCGAAAGATGAGGCAATATACATACATTCATAAATGTATGTAAGTGACTTTTTGCTTGCATGAGGCATAGATTTCAATGGCCAGACGAACCAAAGAAGAGGCGCAGCAAACCCGCGGCCATATCATGAACACGGCGCTGGATCTGTTCTGCTCTCAGGGCCTGGCCAAGACCAGCCTGACCGACATCGCCAGGGCGGCAGACCTGACCCGTGGGGCCATCTATTGGCACTTCAAGAACAAGGACGAGCTCTTCATTTCGCTCTGGGAGGAGCTCTGCAGCCCCCTCGCCCACCAGCTCGATGCCTGCCTCAATCCAGAGGAGCCAGATCCGCTGGGGCAACTGCGTCTCTTCTTCGAAGGGGTACTCCACAGCTTCATTCACAATCCGGCCCAGCGGCAGATGTTCACCATCCTGTTCAATCTCGAATCGCTGGAGGGGGAAGCCATCTCATTGCGCGAACATATTCGCAGCCAGTCCGGCCACTTTTTTCGGGATCTGGAGACAACCCTGGCCAACGCGATACGACGGGGCCAGCTGCCCGCCGACCTCAACCTGCAGCGCGCCGCCACCCTGCTCCACTGCACCCTGGATGGCTACATCATCAACTGGCTCCACTTTCCCGGGCGGATCGACCTGCAGAGCGAGTCCGGCTTCATGATAGAGAGCATGTTCACCATGCTGGCCCAACCCCACGGGCCTGCCTACGGCCACTAACAGGAATCAGCAACTCCAATATGCCCCTACAAACCGGGGTCTGACCGCACGCTTTGGCAGTCAGGCCCCGATTTGTTAAAGTGTGCGCCCCCTGCTTGAGGTAACCCCTGTGCCACACTCTGACGCCATCCCCACTCCCCAGCCGCTGAACGACCAGCACGCCCCTATTCGGGCCGCCTTTGTGGCGCGCCTCAAACCCGGCGCCCATCTGCTCAATGGTCAGTGCGGTACGGGGGAGGATCTGCGCTGGCTGCGTACTGAAGGGTGTGTGGTCACCGCCTGTGAAGCTGTGCTGGCCGACGCCAAAGTTGCCTCGCAGCAATACGGACAAGCGGTGCGGGTCGGCCCCCTCGCGCGGATGCACTCGGTGC
This sequence comes from Aeromonas sobria, assembly GCF_000820145.1. Taxonomy (GTDB): domain Bacteria; phylum Pseudomonadota; class Gammaproteobacteria; order Enterobacterales; family Aeromonadaceae; genus Aeromonas; species Aeromonas sobria. The sequence continues at coordinate 12,202 of NZ_CDBW01000014.1, forward strand.
TCCCTTACGATGGCATCTGGCTAAGTCGCCCGCTTGATAGCAACGCGGCCACCCTCGTCCCCCTGTTGCAACAGCTGGCGGCCCTGCTCAAAGCGGGCGCCCCGCTCTGTTTCCCCCTGCTGCCAACCGGCGAGATGAGCCACGACCAGCTGACGCTGCATCTGCAGCAACTGGTCACCACATCCGGGATAGCGCTGCAACTGGCCCCGATGGGGGCCGTATCTGCCAGCACACCACCATACGCCAGTAAAAACGCCAGCCACTACGTCATGTTGCTGCGTGGCGATCATCGGGCCTCCTAACGGGCTAATTCATCACGGATTTTTCAGTTCAACGCCAAACCGACAGCAAGTCTGCTCTCATAGCTTTCGACAATATTTAACTCGGTGTTAACGCAGCGGAGGCAGACATAACACGGTTTCTGTGTTAAAAAGTGTGATTAATATCAAAAATTAATAACAAGACAGACAATACAACCAACTCCGGATTTCCTTATGAAACTTGTCCTGAAACTCATTGCTGGCATCCTTGCCGGTCTCTTGCTCGGTCTCTACGCCCCTGAGTGGATGGCGCGCGTGCTGTTTACGGCCAAGACGGTGATAGGTCAGCTGATCACCTTCACCATTCCGCTCATCATTCTGTTCTTTATCATGAGCGGCATCGCCAGCCTGCCGAAAAACTCCGGCAAGCTGCTGGGCAAAACCGTGGCCCTCTCCTACTGCTCTACCATTCTGGCGGGACTGTTCGCCTTTACTGTGGCGAGCCACCTGATCCCGCAGCTGACCACCGCTGCCGAGCCCACCACGGCCACGGCTATCAAGCTCGCCTCCTACGTCAATCTGGAGATCCCGCCGCTGTTTGGCGTGATGTCAGCACTGGCCGCCGCCTTCGTGTTCGGCATCGGCATCAGCGCCACCCAGGCCACTGATCTGCGCCGGGTCGCCGATCAGGGCCGTGACATCATCGACCGCCTGCTGGCCAAGGTGATCATCCCGCTGCTGCCGTTCTATATCGCCGGGGTCTTTGTCGAGATGACGGTAGAAGGCACAGTGTTCGCCACCCTGAAAACCTTCGGCGTGGTGCTGGTGATGGCGATCCTGATGCACTGGATCTGGCTCTCCGTGCTGTTTATCGGCACCGGTCTGGCCCTTGGCCGCTCACCGGCCCAGCTCATCAAGAACATGCTGCCCGCCTACTTCACCGCGCTGGGGACCATGTCGAGCGCCGCCACCATTCCGGTCGCCCTGCAATCGAGCAAGAACAACGGGGTGAGCGACGGTATCGCCAACTTTACCGTGCCGCTGTGCGCCACCATTCACCTGTGCGGATCCACCATCACGCTGGTGACCTGTGCCACCGCGGTGATGTTCCTCTCAGAGCATCTGGCCATTCCGGGCATCGAGACCATGCTCCCCTTCATCATGATGCTGGGGGTGATCATGATCGCCGCACCGGGCGCCCCGGGTGGTGGCGTGATGTCGGCACTGGGCCTGCTCACCTCCATGCTCGGCTTCGGTGAAGCCTCCATCGCCCTGATGATCGCCCTCTATCTGGCGCAGGACAGCTTCGGCACCGCCTGCAACGTCACCGGTGACGGCGTGATTGCCCTATGGGCCGACCGCTTCGCCAACGGCAGCGAGAGTGCAGCCCCCGTGGCCGAGGCCGAACAGGCGTAAGTTCGCCGGGAAGGCCCCCGCCATCCGCTGTAAAAACCGCAGGCCCGAACCGTGTTCGGGCCTGCGTCGTTTCTGCCTCCTTCTCTGTCTTTCTCTTTCCTCCTCTGCCCCTATCTCTGACTCTCTCTGCCGCCCACCGCACTCCCATTGCCCCCTACAACCGACAAAATTATTGGCATATGCAAGATACAAGCGTATAAGTGGCATATGCCAATTAGGAGCCACCATGCCAAGACCCAAGATTGCCCGCCAGATCTGTGGCCGCCCCGCCAACAGCAGCTTCAAACCCAACGGCCGCCCCATGCATCAGCTGGAGCAGGTCACTCTGGCCCCTGACGAGTTCGAGGCATTGCGCCTCGTCGACCTTCAAGGAATGCAGCAGCAGGAGGCAGCCCTGGTGATGGGGGTCTCCCGTCAGACCCTGGCCAATATCCTGAAAAAAGGGCGTTACAAGGTGGTGGAGTGTCTGAGTCTGGGCAAGGCGTTGATGATGCAACCCGCCGAGCCCGACCACCAAACCAGTGGAGAAGAGCCGAAATGAATGCTGTCACAACCATGACCACCAACCCCTGCAACAGCGCCCTGATGCTCAGTCAGGGGCTGCTGGCCGGACACTTTACCCGTGCCGAGCAGCTGCAGATCCTGGGCCCCGAAGGGAACGTCATCGCCACCCTGGCCAACCCGGCCGCCGCCGAGGGCTGTCATGGCAAGCAAGGGCTGCTCGACGCCCTCGCCCATCATCAGGTGGGTCAGGTGGTGGTGCGTAATATCGGCGAGCGGATGCTGGGGCGCCTGCTGGCGGCCAATATCCGGGTGCTGCAGTGCCGTTCTGCCCGGCTGCCGCTACCCGCGCTGCTAGCCCCCGCCAATCTGCAACTGCTCACAGGTGCCAGTCAGGGCCGTCCGTCTCGCCGTCATAAGAGCAAGTCGGCGATCCGTGCCATCCAGCCCGCCAGCGCGGGCCATAGCCAGAGCCCTGCGCATTGTCATGGTGGCTGCAACAGTGGATCCGATCATTGTTGCGCCAGTGGTGACAATCAGGCAAACAGTCCACGGCAAGGGCATACTTGTTGTCACGGCAGTGAGGGCACCAACCAACAGGGCGGTTGCTGCCATCATCACTGATGCCATCGCCGTGCATGTCATCACCATCAAGGAGAAGAGATAATGTCCATCTGGTTGTTGAGCCTGCTCGCCTCGTTCGTGCTGATCCTGGCCATGGGCACCATCATCTGGTGGCGCCAATACAAGCTTGCCCAGAAGCGGGAGGATAAAGAGGTGCGCTCCTGTGGCTGCTCCAGCGCCTGCGCGGATCACCTCTACCAGATCAGCGAGCCGACGCCCAAAAAGTAACCTGAGCGCAAACGCCATAGCCGCAGAGATAAGGTCGGCAAAATAAGGGCGCGTGGAATCGAGAGGCGCATAAAAGAGAGGGGGTACCTGCTGGTGCCCCCTCTCTATTTACTCCTCGTCATGCTTAAACCGCCTCTTTCCCCCCTTACGCTCATCACACGCACTCAACAAGGCTCGGCGCCGCTGGGCGCCACGCTCGCAGAGCAGGCCGGATCCTGATACTGCTGATAGATAGCATAAAACTCGGCCTTGCTGTGCAGGGCTGCGGCGACACAGGCGGGATCAAACTGGCTACCGGCATGCTCCTCCAGATAGGCAAAGGCCGTCTCGAACGGCCAGGCCTTCTTGTAGGGGCGCTCGCTGGTCAGGGCATCAAACACATCGGCCACCGTCACGATGCGCGCTGCCAGCGGGATCGCCTCCCCCGCCAGCCCTTGCGGATAACCGGTGCCATCAAAGCGCTCGTGATGGCTGGCGATGATGTTGGTCAGCATGTCGGTGTGGTGAATGCCATCGAGACCAAACTCGTTGATCATCAGGCTGATCATCTCCCGCCCCTTGCCGGGGTGGATCTTCATGATCTCGAACTCTTCCGGCGTCAGCTTGCCCGGCTTGAGCAAAATGGCATCCGGCACCGCGATCTTGCCGATATCGTGCAGCTCGGAAAAGAGATGGATAAACTCCACCTCCTCATCGCTCAGGCCGCAACTGGGTGCCAGCGTCTTGGCGATCAGCCGGGAGTAGGCAGACATCCGGTGCAGATGGTTGGCGGTCTCCTCATCCCGATAACGGCTGAACTCCCGCGCCGTGGTCAGCGCGCCGCCAAGGGTCTGGATGGAGAAAAACTCCACCGCAATAATGGCCGACAGCATCTGGGCATAAGCCGACAGCTCGCTGCGGATCGGCTCGTTGAAATAGCCCGGTTCCATCGCATCGCAAAACAGAAAGCCAAACAGCTTGCTGTTGAACAGCAGCGGCTCGGTATAACTGGAGGCATAGCCCGCTTCCAGCAGCTTGCGGCTGTGCTCCGATGCTGAGCCGCGCAGTGCATCCAGATTGCCGAGCACCCGGGGCTGCTTGTGCTCCGCCAGATAACGCAGGGAGGGAACATCGCTCAGCTTCACCTCATACTGCACCAGCGGCGAGTGCCCCTCGGTGCTGTGGGCAAAGGTCTTGAGCTGATCCGTATGCTGGTCATAAATCGCGATGGCCACCCGACCCAACTTGTCAAAGCGCTGCCTGAGCGTGGCGTGCAGATTCTGCACTCTCTCGTCAAATGAATGTTCCATCCCCATCTCCATCCGTGCAGCTTTGATAGGAGTATAGTGACCCCCATCCTGGCGGACCTGTCATATTAACCACGGAATCAATAGTAGTCGGGCGCACAGCAGGACTAATCCTCCTCACATCGCGCCATCATTGGCATTAGCCGGTACGATTTGACCTTATCGAAGATATTGTTCGGTTCTGCCATGCTGGCTGTATAGTTTTTGGTTAACCATTCCGGTAAAATTCGCGCCCTTAAAGAAGAGCCACCTAAGAGTGATTGAGCGATGTCCAACACAAAACAGGCCCCCAAAGTAGGATTCGTCTCCTTGGGTTGACCTAAGATCGCAAGACCAATCCACATCTAATACAGTCAGGCTTGTGCTAGCGGTATCCCATCACTTAGCGCCGGTTATAATCCAAAACAAGCTGAGGCTGGGTTAGCATTACTTTACGAGGTCCAGCGACAAATGCATCCACCGCTGCGGCAAACCACGATGAGCGAAGAGCGGCGGTCTTCCGTTGGAAGACATCAAAGTTGAAGCAACTTGGCTCAAACACAACCTACAAAGATCAATATCGAATCTGTTCAGATAAGTTCAAGGTGCCGGTTAATCAATCCAAAATCAGCAACTGGTTCACACCCTTTCTCTGAAAACATCAGTGCACCTCGCCGCTGCTCTTTCAGATTTGCTATGGCCTGAAAAAAGCAACTCTCGCACAGGTGAACCTCGTAACTTTCGCCATCGTGCTGAGTTCCATAACCCCAGTGGGCACTCAATGTGCCAAACTCGATATTGCTAACAGCCCCCTCCGTTTGGCAACTCTCTTCACAAACATCACAGCGAATATCGCTGATTACCTCGACCTCTTTTTTGGTCATGATTTTCATATCCTGTTACTCCATTCATGCAGCATCTGCGAATCAACTGCATCGAGTCCGCAGGTTGACCACTCCTCTGCATTGATGATTGCGTGTGATGGTCTCTCTAACTTTGCTACTGCCGCTCTATGTGATTCACCCAAGGGCTGTAGACTGACTGTGGAATACCAAGCATTACTAATGATGCCCCTCCGAGATGAAGATCCGTATGAATTCCGACATCCCATGCCAGAGACTTGTTCAGACCTTCCTTAGCTCCTGAAGCTCCTGAGGTATCGGCCATTGCTCCTTAAAATCCATAAATTCGGCAACAAACGAAGCCATAACACCCTTAACAAATTCATCATATGTGGATTGATTAATAGTGACATGTAAGAATGACTCCACTCTCAGAGAATCTCCTACTGCGGCTAAGAAATCCGCGTTTTGAAAAATTAGTGTCACGGTGCTACTTTTTTGATTCTGACTCAAAACGATCTGTTGATTGGACATTTTTCACCCTCAAATGATGCTTATATGCAGTGTCATTATATGAGTGTACTCATAGCCGTGTACAGTGTGCCGTATAATGTAGACCATATCTCCTCTTGTGAGGAGATAACATGGATTCTGACGAGTTTGATCTTGCGGTGCTCGCAACTGCATTCGGTAAAAATGTACGGGAACTGCGGTCTGCACGCGGTATGCAACAGGAAAAACTTGCGCTAATTGCTGGTATAGATCGTGGTCACATGGGAAAAATCGAACGTGGGGAGACTAGGGTAACCTTGGAAAAAGTTTATCTGATCGCCAAAGCTCTTGGGGTCTCGCCTGCATCATTGCTGCCATAACCATAGCTGTTACTCTAACCAAATATTGCACGTTCCAGCATGGGGGGATTTTCTCGCTTGTCTAGGAGCCATAGCACAACGCATCCATCGACTTGAAGGTCAGATGGAGTCCGACGGGATCTGATTGTTCTGGGATTCAACGGGTGCAAGAAAACGATCTGGTTGTGACAACCTGCGACAGGCGCAGCAGAGAAGAGTTTGCATTGGTAAAACAATCATACTCTGCAAAAGCACGTTTTTTATTTCCGCCCAACATGGGCGAATATAGCCATATTTTATTGATACTATGTTTTCTATTTTCTATTTTCTATTTTCTATTTTCTATTTTCTGTCAGATCATAGAAAAACCATTACAAAGTGATGGTGCATTGATTTTCAAGCTAACTTAATGAATTTTAATTCATCAACACCAACTCGCCGATTGAATAAAAATAAGGTGTGGGTTTGTAAAACTGGTCTCTCTTCGCTGCGCAGCAGCGGAATGTTGAAATGGAAAAAATTTATTTATAGCTCTCATAATTAGTAAATGGACAGTTTTCCAATTTTTTCAAGTGGGGGGATGTGAAAAAATCTTCAAAATCAATCTGATTGATCAAATTTCAATCTATTATGCTAGTTTTAGCATATAAGCCAGCCGACTTATTACTTATTGACAAACCCCATGCTCAATCCGCCCTACAAGCTCGACAACAGCCTGGACTCCCATCTGTGTAGTCAACAACGTGGCTGGAGCCACGCCACCGAGCCCCCAGGCTGTGCGGTTTAACCATGACACAGCCTTGATGGCATCGTTCCTGTGGAAGAGGAGTACCACATCGAGGGCCTGTGCAACTCCGTATACCCTAGCACCCTGCGATATTGATAGGGGAACCTCAATCCGAAGCTTTCGGGCCAGTGCACTCCGGCTAATACCAGCCCATTGGCAAACCGTCCCCACATCCGTCTTCATCAATTCAGCGAGCCGATAGAGTATGTCCGGTGATACGCCAGCCACGATCCATAGATGTGCTCCTAGTGGGTCACGAGGAATACCAAGAGCTTCTAGGAGAAAGTTCGCAGTAGCTGCTTGATAGGTTGCATAGGGCATCATGTAGCATTCCTCATTATACAAACACGACCTCTCATGAGCTATCCTACCCCAAACTGTCGTTTTCAGTAGAAGATTAGCAACAAAATGCCCCTGCATTGAGGAGGGCTGATGACCGAGTTGGTCTGTACTGAATCAGGTTTAGGCATTGAACTTGGATAGGGAGATAATAAGAATGATATGCTTCCATACTCTAGTTTGTGTGGAGAGAAATATTTCTTATCATCGACTCATTCTGTGAGCCAATGATATTTTTCAATCGGCTCATTTCGTGAGCCGATCAAGCTCGTTCATCGGCTCATCTGGTGAGGTGGTCTCAACGCTCACTACCACCTAAATTTAATTTTTGGCTACATAGTTTCATAGCAAATTGGAGCTTGGTCACCAAGCGACTCCAAACGCGATTTCGCTCACGTCTTTTTGAATAATGCTATTTCTATAATCGTCTTGGTGCCAAAAACAGTGGTGCTAATACTGGGGTTGAGAGATAATTTCACTGATATAAAAATGTGATACATGAGGATAAAAATGAACGATTTTTTGAAAACTCTGTTGAATATCCGTAGTCTGCGTGCTGCATTGCGCGAGCTTTCTTTTGAGCAGCTGGTCGAAATCAGAGAGAAATTCGAAGAGATTTTTGCTGAGCGTGAGCAGCAAGAAAACAAAATCAAAGCCGAGTCTGCCGAGCGCCTGCAAAAGTTGGCAGAGTTTACCGAGATGTTGAAAGAGGCTGGCATCGATCCGAGCGAGCTGGTTGGTACTGCGGCTCCGGCGAAAGCTGAAGGTTCAGCTAAAGCCAAACGCGCTCCTCGTCCTGCCAAATACACGTACACCGAAGATGGTCAAGAGAAGACCTGGACTGGCCAGGGCCGCATGCCTAAAGCTATCGCAGAGGCTGTTGCGGCTGGCAAGGCTCTGGAAGATTTCCTGATCTAATGCTGAGAGCCTATGCCAGCTCGGCGTGGGCCTTTAATTCTATATCTAGTAGGAGCATCGTATGGGGAGGACATTAGGGGAAATCATTGCATCTGAATCACCCGAGGTTGTCCAGAGAGCCAAGGCTCTTGCCGAAGAGCAACTGGTACGTCTCAGTGTGACCAAACTGCTTTCAAATCTCGGGCCTGGTGATGTTCCTGCAATAGATCCCGATGTTCTCGATAGTTTGTTATCACTCAAAAGATTAGTTGAGAGCCATGACTGTCGGTTAAATCTATTCGTTCATATGCCTGACGGCACTCATCATGGCGTCAATATTTAATTAAAGAGCTTCATTGGTTCGTTAATCGCAGATCTCATCTACCAAATGAAATTAACGCCCCATAGCGATGCTTTTTCAAACACCCTCGGTGTGCAAGTGGATCTGATAGCGTGTACTGCGTCCGCCACCAGGTAATTTCTCAATGCACCCCCTATCCACCAACTCCGCCAGATGCCGTGTAGCCGTGGGCTTACTGACTCCGGCGACTTTTTGATATTGACTGGCACTGATGCCATTTTCAAAACCCTGTTCGCCGCCATCCAGTAGGCGGTTAATCACTTTGGTTTGCTCTGGGCTCAGGCCGTCATGACAGTGCCGCTGCCAGAAAGATGCCTTGGCAAGGCTACGGGCGATACTTTGTAATGCCAGCTCTATGGAGAAATCCAGTGTGTCGAGAAACCAACAGATCCAGGGGGTAATATCTAGCGGGCCCCTCTGCGCTGACTCAAGCCCCCGATAGTAGTCACCCCGCCGATCTAGCATAGCAACTGACATGGTATACAAACGGATGCTTTGGCTGTCAGCCTGTGACAGCGCAAGATCGGTCAGTGCCCGCGCTAACCGCCCATTGCCATCATCAACGGGGTGCAGCGTCAGAAACCAGAGATGGCAGATCGCCGCACGAAGCAGTGGATCCATCGTGGGGTCATGCCGAGTCTGGTTAAACCAGCGGATGAACTCGGCCAGTTGATCGTCCAGAGCTGCTCTGGGCGGTGCCTCAAAATGCACGGTGGGGCGATCAACACGCCCAGAGACAACCAGCATCGGCGCATCTCCTCGCAACTGCCCTACATTCAGCCGCTTCACCGACCATTCGTTGACGGGGAACAACCAACGATGCCATTGGTAAAGTCGTTCAATTGTCAGTGGTTGTTCATGGTTGTCGATGGCATCCAGCATCATGGCCGCGAGCCCCTCTGAGCGATCTGACACGGGATAGGACGGAGTTTGTGATCCCCCTAACCGCCTAGCCAAGGAAGAACGCACGGATTGGGCATTGAGACGCTCACCCTCAATAGCGGATGAGGAGATGATGTTAGCCAGTAACGTATCCAACGTTTGGTCGGAGTTCCCCAATCTGGAATGACTACCTATTAGCATTCCCAGCCTGCGTTGAACCTGCCGTAATCTGGGCAATATCTCGCTATCCTGCCAACGAAAATGGGGCCAGTCGGCTTGTTGCCAAATCCAAAATGGTTCCATTATTTCCTCATCCAACGTGCTAGGGTCTCAATAATGAGCCGACCCAGCCCATCATTCAGCTCAATGTTTGAGCCGAATATAACACATGCAGCAGACCAACAGAGCTGGTAGTGAGGATGGAGATACAGGCTGAAAATCTCAGACCGGAGCTGACGAAAAACTGGATTTATTGCTGCTGTGTGGCGCTACAGCAACCAGTGGATAGACAAGGCGGGGTATCGGTACAGTCAGTATAAAAATAGGTTGTGAAATGGGCTCTCAGGCGGGAACTCATTTTCGTTTCGGAGGGCTATTGTGAGCTTGCAGCTTGCGCTGCATGAAACCACACCCAAGAAGGCGCCATCGGGTCTGCTCATTCATATGCCTAACGGTACACATTATGATGTCAATATATAGTATTGCTTATCCTCCCAGGATAATCTTAGCGAGTTTACACATCAACCATTAGCAAAAACCAAAGATCTTACAACCAAACCATTCTCTATTGAATTTAAAGGACCCAACCTTCAAATTTTTCAATTGCAGCACGCATTTCCTCACTCATAGCCTGAGTCTTTAAGGCATTTACCCTTTGATTGAGATAAAAGTCATCAGACGTGATAAAATGTGTGCCATTCACTAAGTCCAACATCCTAATACACTTTCCATCTTTATCGATACACTCGAAGTTATTGACGAATTTGTTGTAGGCTAAGAATGCCTCCTCATTTTCCTGCTGATGATGCATGTCAAAACCGAAATCAGCGATATATTTATTGTCAATGACAATACCATCAGTACTCATCCCACCAAATAACTCAACCTGAATGTAGAAACAGCTAGTAACAGAATGTACTTTTACGGATTTAACAGTTTTATATATTGTATCTCTGACCTCATTTCTTATATCTGTCTGATTGTAGTCAATGAAGCTTGGAGGTATAAGCATATATATATCTGGATTGATAGAGATCTCTTCATGACTTCTTTCAATGCTCAACTCTTCATTTAACTTTTTGCGCTCCCTAGATAGGCTATTTAATCGCTCAGTAAACAAAATATATATATCACCCTCTGTGGCAGCCTCAATAGATTGAAACGTACTCTTTATTTTTGAACTTATCGCATCTATTTTATTCTTTAGTAAAGCAACCTTATTCTCATTTTCATTTTTTTTGGGCTGAAGGATGACACTGCCAATCAGCAACATGAGTGCGTACTCAAAATATCGGTTATCAAATGTTGCAGCTGTGCAGCTTTTCACCGATGTGTCTGATCTTCCGCTGCATTTGTAACGAAGCTTTTCATCTTTTTTTCCCGCCTTACTGCGGTAGACCTGTAGTGAACTGCCACAATCCCCGCAAGTGGCGATACGCATTCCCGTAATGATGCCCGCAGCGCTTTTCAGCTTACTAGTAAATTGCTTTTTTTCACTACGCACATGCCTAGCTTGTGCGAATTCAGCCTCAGTGCATGCTAGGGGGTAATAGTTTTCCAATAGATGCTCACGACCATCAATATGAATTATTTTTTCACCTAAGACTGCCCGATCACTGATAACCTTTTTAATAAGGTTTATCCCCCACCCTTCCTTATTAGAATTTTGAGCTATTGTAGGGGGAGTATAGTTTTCATCTAAATATTTTTTTATTGTTATATGCCCCTTCCCTTCACGAATCATCGAAATGATTTCTTTAATCACGGGAAAATAATATGGATGAGGGCGAACAAATCCGGTTGTAGTATCAACCCAAAATTTGTTCTTTCCGAAACCATTAATCGCTGCCGGATAACCATCCGTATCGCGAACACCATCTAGGTGCCGCTTTAAAGCAACACGTGCAGCACCAGTAACTCGAGCAGAAAGCTTATTTGTATAATCATTACTACTTTCAAGCTTGACAAGTGCGAAAATGGCAGATGCCAAATTATCTTTTTGATATACCGCCCCATCAATCCAGGTATAAACAAAAACATTAGCAGCAAGTACACATGTTAAATACTCACTTGCTCTTGTTAACGCTAGGCGAGAGAAACGATCTATATTTTCCATGGCCAATACAGAGCCGGGGGCGATTTGACCTGAACGGCATAGTTCAATAAAATCGCCAAGACGTCCATGTTCAATATTTTCCCCTTTACTGGCTGACATGCCGTTATCTGACATATGAACAACAGGCATACTACTATATTTTGCCTTTGTTGCTTCAACCAATGCACCTTCAGTCTGACGTTGGACGCCAGTTTTATTACCAGCGGCTTGTTTTTCAGTACTTACACGACTATACAAATATAGTGTTGGTGCAGATGACATTAAATTCATAACATCTCCAAAAAATCGACTCTATGACGAAGATCTATATGCTAGATAAATCACTATATTTGTAAGCTATCTGTACGATTAGATTAAAAAACAGATATATGGCATCCAATAAAAATGAAGAACCACACCGATGATTTATATCACAGGGTGATCTCAGTCGGTTCTATTTTAATTTTAATGTTTTGAGGTGCTTAATGAAATCTGCTGGGCGAACACCGCACAGATTCGCAATATGCTGTTTTGATTTTGCGTGCTGTTTCGCCCTAATGGGGTGCATATCATCGCCGATCATGATATTGCGACAGCAGGGCTGCCACTCCTTGTTGCTCAATTGAAAGACATCCTTTGTATAGTGACCGTCAGGCATATCCAGACCAGCCCGCCGTCTACGATACAATAATTCAGCTCTTTTCATTTTCTCACTATCAACACTGTCACCGGATCTCTTCATATAGCCCTCGCCGATCTTTTGGTGGAAGATTATATCCGAAAACACTAGATATCAACCCCCACTAGAAAATATTTTCATCACCAGAATGGAATTATCAATAATCTCTAATATTTATTTTTACTTATATTTTTCAGGCTTGAAGTGGGGAGGGGCTGATAAAGCCATGCGGTGTTAACGCTGACAACCTAGCGCCCCCCCCCCAGAAGTGTCACTGGTTATTTTGCAACATTTCACAAACATATTGACAGGAGGTTTTTTTTCAGTTTCACGCAAAAAAACATTGCACAACTTCATTTTCCATGATAATTTAATGTTGTATTTTTTATCAAAAAAATACGCCATAGATGTCTTGTTTTTCACTTTCTTTATAAAGATTTCCTTCTTTTAACACCTTAAAACCTCACATCTTTAAATACCTGGCTCCCCTTCGCGCTGAAACGAAGTGAAAGCGCGGAATAGATATATATGTTTGAGAACAAAAAAAGATTTTATATTTAAATTTTTAAATAAAACAAATTGTTTCTAAATAGTTAAACTTGCAACTCTTTTGTTACTTTTTTCGCCACCCAAGTGAGGTTAGCTGCATCTAGCCATCATAGTGTCAGTATCGTGCTGTCATTGCCCTTTCCCACCCAACAAGAAAGCCACTCCAACGGCTATCCCACTACCGGCCTGTACCTCCATTTGTTCATGCAACCCATCTTTACTCGATATGATGAGCATGCGCCGACAGCCTGACCTTGCAGCTGTTTTACGGTATCATGCGAGCCATGTTTCATCAGAGAGCAAGATACCGCCATGCCATTTTTGGATTGGGTAAATAAAAATCAGGCCAGGGCAAGCAGCACCCAAGTGCCGTACCACCTGCTGCAAAAAGAAGCCGAATATGGTGCCCCATCAGAGAATATGGTGATCCAGGGCGATAACTTGCTGGCACTTCGCGCTTTGATGCCTCTCTACGCCGGACGCGTCAAGTGCATCTTTATCGACCCACCCTACAATACTCAATCAGCCTTTGAACACTATGATGACAAGCTGGAACATAGCCAGTGGCTCTCTATGATGTATCCACGTCTGGTACTATTACGGGACCTGCTAGCCGAGGATGGCAGTATCTGGGTTACGCTAGATGATAACGAAGCCCATTACATGAAAGTTATGATGGATGAGATTTTTGGACGGAATAACTTCATTGCAAATGTGATTTGGCGAAAAAACTACTCACCCAAGTCTACAGCGAAGCATTTTTCGGTTGACCATGATCATATTTTTGTATTTGCCAAAAATGCAAATCTCTGGTCTCTTAATCCAATGCCAAGAACTGATAAGCAAGATAAAGCATATAAAAACCCGGACAATGATCCTCGTGGTAAATGGAAGGCTAGTGACCTATCTGCTCGCAATTTCTATAGCCAAGGTACGTATCCAATCACTTGCCCTAATGGACGTATAATTCCAGGCCCACCATCAGGTCGTTATTGGACTATATCAGAAGAAAAACTTAAGTCTTTTGATGAAGACAACAGAATCTGGTGGGGTAAAGATGGGGGCAATGCGCCATCTCTTAAACGCTTTTTGACCGATGTCAAGCAGGGGGTCGTACCTCAGACTTATTGGTCTTATGAAGAGGCAGGGCATACCCAAGATGCTAAAAAGGAAATTGTAAAGCTTTTCGATAATGATGTTTTTGGAACACCGAAGCCCGAAAAGTTGATGGAGCGTATATTACATGTTGCGACTTCAGCAAGAGATCTCGTTTTAGACTCATTTTTAGGCTCGGGAACTACCGCTGCTGTTGCCCACAAAATGGGCCGCCGCTATATCGGTATCGAAATGGGCGAACATGCCAAGACCCACTGTATTCCACGCCTGCAAAAGGTGATTGAAGGCGAACAAGGTGGGATATCCCAAAGCGTTGAGTGGCAAGGTGGCGGTGGCTTTGGTTTCTATACTCTGCATCCCGAGCCGGTGTTTCAAGCCAATGGCCAAATTCGTCCTGACATCAAATTTGAACCGCTGGCGGCCTATATCTGGCATATGGAAACTGGCGTGGGCAGCAGCCAGACAATGGACTCACCATTGCTTGGCGTGTACAACGGCATCGCTTACTACCTCCTCTACAACGGCATTTTGGGTGACCGTCGTCCACAAGGAGGGAATGTGCTCACTCGCCCCATACTGGCCTGGCTGCAAGCTGAGTACCCCCATGATGGCCCTAAAGTGATTTATGGCGAGTCGATCCGGATCGGTGAGGAGCGCCTGGCTCAAGCCAATGTGACCTTCAAACAGATCCCCTATGATGTCATCTTGCGCTAACGAGGTATCCCGTGACTTTTTCGCTTAAGCATTATCAAGAACGCGCTCTCAACTCCTTACGTCATTTCTTTGGCCAACTGGCAAATCAGGCTGACCTGCACAAGGTGTGGCGAGAGCAGCCCTTCCAGCAGGAGTTTATCGCTCGAGGTGAACCGACATTGCCCTATCAGGACAAGGCATTTGGGGATGTGCCTTGTGTCTGCCTGCGGTTGCCAACTGGGGGCGGCAAGACCCTGCTGGCTGCCCATGTCATTGGCGACGTGTCACGTCATTACACCTTTAATGAAGCGCCCGTAGCCCTCTGGCTCGTGCCCTCTGATGCTATTCGTGAGCAGACCCTCAAGGCCCTGATGAACAAGCAGCATCCCTACCGCCAGTCACTTGACCAGCGTTTTAACGATAAGGTTCGAGTCTGCACATTAGAGAGCCTTGCCACTGTCGGGCCTCATGAGGTTGGCACCAATGCGATCATTGTGGTGGCAACTATTCAGGCGTTTCGTGTGGCCGATACAACACAACGCAACGTCTACTCCTTTGACGAATCACTGATACACCATTTTACCGACGTCACAAGCACGCTGATGCCAGGGCTAGAAGTGGTCACGGAAGCAGATTTGGTCGCTCAGCCTTTTCTCACTACGGCAGATCTTGGCCGCGTCAAAGCCTCGTTGGCAAACTGGCTGCACTTGCACAAACCAGTGATCATCGTTGACGAGGCTCACAATAGCCGTACTCAGAACAGTTTTGAAACGCTGAAGCGCTTTAACCCCAGCGCCATCGTTGAGTTGACCGCGACTCCGGTTAAAGGCTCAAACGTGCTCTATCACGTTAGTGCTCAAGAGCTCAAAAATGAGGAGATGATCAAACTCCCGATCATGCTGGTCGAACATGTGACTGGTTGGCAGGATGCTGCCCGTGATGCCATCTTGAGGCAACGTCAGCTGGAAACCCTTGCCCAGAAGGAGCCGGAATATCTCCGTCCTATCGTGTTATTCCAAGCAGAACCAAAGGGTAAAAGTGTAACGGTCGAAGTATTGGCCCAACATTTAGAGACAGTAGAGAAGATCCCCAAAGAGCAGATCGCTATTGCAACCGGCACACAGAAAGAGCTGGATGGTGTGAACCTGTTTGATCCCGAGTGCCCGGTGCGTTACGTCATTACGGTTGAAGCCCTCAAAGAGGGTTGGGACTGCTCCTTCGCTTATATCCTGTGCAGTATGCAAGAGTCGCGCAGCGCTAAAGATGTAGAGCAGTTGCTCGGGCGAGTATTGCGGATGCCATATGCCAAAGCTCGCAAGCACCCCGAACTCAATCAGGCCTATGCACACATCACTGCACGCAGCTTTGGTGAGGCGCTGCACAGCATCCAGGATAATCTGGTCAATAACATGGGCTTTGATCCGATGGATGCCGCTTTGGCACTCCAGTCACAGCCAGCGGGGAACAACAACCTTTTCAACGATGAAAGCGATGGCACTGGTGGGGCAGCCCCCAGCCAGCCGTCCATGAGTGTGCCGTTGCCAGTGATGCCACAAACTCCCGTACCGGCAGAGCTACAGGACAAGATCGAAATTCGCCCTACTCAAAGCGGATCGACTGTATTGATCCATGGGGAGATGACGCAAGAGGTTGAGGATTTCATTCTAACTGGTGTGCCCAAAAAGCATCAGGCGATGGTGCAGCAGCGAATGGAGCAGGAAAAGGCCCGCCATGACGCCCAGACCAGCCCAAGTGCTCGAGGTGTTTTATTCCGTCAACTGCCGCTACTTTGCTGGCGTGATAACGGTTTTGCTTCCCTTGCTGATGCCGAGTTGTTTGAAGAGTTCAGTAACTTTAATTTGCTGAATGAAGCGATCGAACTGCCTTATTTTGCGGTTAATGAGCAGGCAAAATCCTGGGCATTGGATATGGAGCGTGGTCGGCTGTCATCAAGCTTTGTTTCGGCCACACAAATGAATCTAAACGGCATCCAGTCAGCCAATACGGAACAGGACTTGATTGGATGGCTTGATAGCCAGTTGCGTCAACCCAACGTGTTCCAGCGCGATATGCAGGCCTATTTGACCCAGATGCTTGCCTACCTCACCCATACCCGCAAAATCACGCTGACAGCGTTAATACGTGGGAAATTTCAACTCGCCGATGCGTTGCAACGAGACATTCTTGCTCGCCGCAAGCGAGCTGGTGAAAAAGGCTTTCAGCAAGAGTTGTGCAACATGGAAGCGGCCAAAGTTGACGATGGCATGGAGTTCTTTTTTAACTTCAAGCCGCAGTACTATGCTGGGCGCCCACCTTACTACAAGGGCACATACCGCTTCCAAAAGCACTATTACGGTAGTGCTCTAATACATGACCTACGGGAAAAAACCTCTGCTGGTAAATGGGCTGAAGAGTTTTTGTGTGCACGTGCAATCGATGAGCATCCCAAGATAAAACATTGGGTTCGCAACGTAGAGAAAGAACCTCGACTCTCTTTCAAACTTCCTGTGGCAGGTGGCTATTTCTATCCTGATTTTGTGTGTGAATTGACGGATGGTCGTTTGCTAGTTGTCGAATACAAGGGTCAACACCTGCAAGATAACGCGGATAGTCGGGAGAAAGCAGCAGTTGGAGCACAATGGGAGAAAACCAGTGGTGGCCAATGCCTTTTCTTGATGGCAACAGCAGACAATAATGGGGCTAATGTATCAAGCCAAATTAACTTGAAAATCGATGCTAGATAGACAATTTTGGCCTCGTAAAAAATCGAGACGTAATACCAAATATAAGGAAGGTGCAACCGACTAGTTCGCACCTTCCCTTACCCACGAAGACATTATTTTGAAAGAATTACTTGTTCGTGGCGGTTACGCAATTGGATTTATAGGCTCCACACATACCCAGGGCGGGAGCACACTTTGTTAAATTTAATAACAAACACACAAATCGAACAGATATCGACCACTTATGGTTCTCTTTTACATTAACGCAATTAGTCAGCAGTTTGATTTTTGAGCATTAATGTTGTCTAGATTGTTCGATATTTATTCTTTCGATAATTTTTAACAAAGTGTGCTCCCGCCCTGACACATACCGATTTCACTTATTTTTTAACATATATTGGTTAACTTTTTTTTGAAAATTTACTCCCCATACAGCATCCCTCTCACGCTCATTATCGGTTATTTTTCCACCTGGCAGGCCGAATATAATTTTCAGACATCCATACCACCTTCTCAGAGTCATATACAGCTCAATTTCCTCAGATTCAGAATACGCAGAAACTCCATCGTTCTCATATGAATTTTCCATTTTCTGGTTAACCCAGTCGATAACAGGATCTAATATTTCTTCTAACCTGCCAGCATCCTTACACCGGTCTAACCATGCATAAATTTCGCCAGTGTTATTAGGGAGTTCCAGGGCATGCCCCGTCTGATACGTTCCGCTGATAATGCCAGTAAACTCACCATATCGACAGCCAGTGATATAATCCATATGTGAACCATACAATGTAAACGTAGATTTGGAATATCTAATTACTGGCCTGCCACCATAAATCCCTCGACTCGCATTTTTTGCAAATGCATTCCGTATTAGACCCAGCTGCTTGTCAGCCCATAATCTGAAATCAACAACCTCATTTTCACTCAAACTGTCAATTCGACTAAAATCAGAATTTATATCTACTGTGGCCACAACTATGCTAGATATAGACCTCTCCCCTCCAACATCATTTTTTTAGATATACTTTTTGAAAAAATCACTTTTATACTATCACCACACTGTCTCAATTTTGCCGTTGTCATGATAAACCTTTGTTGTTGTAATTATAACAGTTAATATCATTTATAATTATGATAGCTCAATGAGAAATTTTCACAAGAAAAAACATACATTTCTCTTGTATAATATAAATTTTATTATTGTCATCTTATCTTAATATTTTCATCTAACATGACATGCTCTAGATTATTTGGATTGAGTCGCCATTGCAATCCACGCTCTAAATCTTTTTTTATTTCAAGATAATCTCTAGACTCTATCAGGTTATGGTCAACCGTCTTTTTATTATTATCAATCAGTGATACTGATTGCCACTCATTATCGATTGGTTGTTGATCCCCCTCAACAATACATAGCTGCATCATAGGAGAACAACCAAAGATCGCATGAATTATCTTCTTTATCATTTCAATAAATGATTCTACTATAGCTGACATAATCGATGTATATTCAAGAGTCCCGCCGACTGCAACATTAACAAACTCTTTTTGACTTATAAAAAATCGATATGGTATACACACTCGATATTTATCTCCATTCGCATATACAGATAAGTCATGATGGTAGATCCCTTGTTTTTTAAGACCACGAACACACTGAACTCCTCGCGGTGTAATCATCATTGAAACAGAAATATCTAACTGTTTAGCTCCTCCTATCCCGAGGGCAATGTTATCTATTGATGTATAACTAATACCATATCGTTCGATAAGTCTGTTAAAACTGAATTTAGTTTTTTGTATAGCTGAGCCAGAATGCCAAACATTCCCATCTCGAGAAAATTTTATACCATCGGGGATTCCTGATTCATCTACTGTAGCCTGGACATATACCCCGCATCTAGCCAGTTTGACAACTAAATCAGTCATCGTTTTAGGTTTATTGTATAAAATCGTACTATTAAGCTTCCCTCTGATATAAGAAATATCATCGTTAGAATCATGCACCCTTAATAATGGAGTAACGCTGTCAAGTCCTAGTGCAACATTATCACGCTCTGGGACATAACTGATTTTCTCATGGGTCTGTAATGCCCGCCACGTAAACCTAGTTTTTTTTATACTACTGCCACTTAACCACTTATTACCATCAACTGAGTAGCGAATTCCATTGGGTAACCCATTCAGATCTTTGCATATCTGTGTAGCTACCCCAACATTCCTAAGCCTCATGACAAAATCAGACATTGTTGAAGGTTTACTTGTCTTATATATAATCTTTAGCTTTCTTCGAATTGTTTCAGCATGATCCTCAAATTTGTTTTTTTGGCTGATTCTCAACAGCACCGGTTCTGTTTTAGAATCCTTGTTGAAACTTTTATCAGCATCTATATTGATACTTAGGCCAAATTCTCGCTCTATAATTCGAGCCGCCCTCATTGCCATATGATAATCATTATGTTGGTTAATGCTGCGACCGTTAGATAAAATGCTGGATGAAACAATATGCATATGTTGGCATTGAGAATCGTTATGGATGGCACCACACCAGACTACAGAGCAATCGTATCCTAGTTGTCGTAAAAGAATCTCTCCAGCATTCTGCCACTGCTGATCTGATAGAGTCTCCTGTGGAGCCAAACTAATAATATAGTGACAACAATGTGACTCATTTTTACCCCTGCATTGAGCCGAGCGTTCTAGAAACTCAGACTCTAATAAATCTATATTAACATTCACCACATCCCCAGTAATTACATATGGATCACGTTGAAATGTAGACCCGCTGATGAATCTGACATTTAACTTCCCCTGCTCATCATGCAGTTTATGCTCATGACTATCACCACGAAATACATAGTTCAGCCTAGCCCTAAAGGATTTTGTCTTTTTTTTAATTTTTGTTATCGTCATCAACTGCCAAGCCTCATAGTATTATTATTTTATCTTTTCTATCATTTGGTTGATCAGTTGCTGAGTAGATGACAAGGTAATGATTAGCTGTGAGTAATCCTTACCAATACTACTATTTATCAAAAATCCATTTATGTTTTTTCCTAGTCGCTTTAATTCATACAATGCTTGGTCATCAATTTCACTAGGATTCTTAACTATGAAGCGACCATCATTAAGAAATCCGACAATCATTTTCCGCATACAAGAGGAAAGATTAACTCTCTCATTACGCCCCTTAAATGCATTATAAAAATGCTTAAACTGTTTTTCAGTTAGACCTATTTTAATAAAATGAGTCACTTTCTCATCTTGTTTTTTTGGTGGACGACCACCGCGACAGCTTGGTTTTTTTCTCGTATCTTTACTTTCATTCATGGTAGCACCGTTGTTGTTATTGTTTTTATGCTGGAGTAACACTGCATTATCTGAAGAGAATTTTGACCGCGCAGAACCCATTGGGTTTGAGCACGCACATCCCCCATTAGCGCAGAACCCGCAGGGTTTGAGCTATGTGGGGCGGGCTTATTTGACCATGAAAACTCACGAAGTGATGTTTTGATGGTCAAATAATATAGCTCGCGTGTTCCTTTTCTCATTCCATAATATTAAGCAACATCAGGTAAAACAATCAATATTTAAAATAGAAAACATTGCTTTTCATGGCATATGGAAGTGTGATAATCAATTGCCACATTAAGCAATCCCTCTGGCAATGATTCAATGCACTACATATCGCATATAGATTACGATAGTCGATTTAGTAACATACTTGATTACTAACTCTGATTTGCAAGCACAAAAGCAACCTCCTGCCGATTAAAAATAAAGAAACCCTTTACATACGTCTAGTATGTAATTGTAGTGGTCAACTAAATCCGGACACTTGGTGAGGCCGTTCTTCGGCTTTTGCTGGCGGTATCCCGTCATTGTGGCAATGTGGGCGCCGCCAGTTGTAGTCATCCATCAGGTAATAACTGATATCTCGTTTCGCCTCTCGCAAGCTCATATATCCCATAGCCGGGAGCGACTCTGACTTCAGGCTTCTGAACAATCGCTCCATCGGGGCGTTGACGCTCCTATGTCAACAGGCTCGCGCTGAGTCAGCTAAATCGGCCAAGATCAAAGGGTAGAGTTCCCTGACGATATAGCGTTTCAAACAACGCTGGATCTCTTTCGAAGATAAGCCTTGGGCGCTACGTCGTGCGACGTAAGATTGGGTTTGTGGATCTCCCCGCATCCGGACCATTGCAATCGTCCATAACGCATTATTTGCTGCACGGTTACCACCTCGGTTTAAGCGATGTCGTACGGTCTTTCCCGAGGATGCGGGTAAAGGGTTAACCCCGGCGTTGTTTCCCAAATCGATAACGCCTGAATGGAACTTACTGAGGGCGCGGTGATCTGATCACCACCATCCTCTTCAAGTCTGCATCATGGGCAAGTCGCTTCACCCCATCACCAACTGGCCTCAATACAACAAGTCTTTGATTAACCGTGGTTCACTCACCTTCTGGGTTGATGCCGAGGCCATGAGCAACTGGTTTCACCACGACCATCATGGGCGGCGGGGCCGCAGCCTGCTTTACACTGACCAGAGCATCTGTACCTTTCTGATGCTCAAAGGGATTTTCAACCTCTCCCTGCGGGCGACACAGGGCCTGCTCGACTCGCTGTTTGAGCTGATGAATGTGCCGCTGTGTGCCCCCGACTACATAGATGGTCGCCCCGGTTTGCCCAGCCCTCAATCGATGAAAATGAGTCAGGTGTAGATTGCAGCCATAGATCCGGATTTCGATCGAGGCTACCGCCTCTATCCCTGATGGAATTCGCTGATGGGGACCTCTATCAGCTGTTCGCTCTTACAAAGCCCTGTAGTCCACGGGTTTTCCCCATCACGGTCTGACCTGTCTCGCCATCACGTCATGATTGCCTGTGCAATCGGTTGTTCTTATCGGTATCAGTTACTATTAGAGTCGCTACGCAGTTGGTGTCGCGGGACACTTATTGTTCAGGCTACCACGCCATAATTAGCTTCATATTCTCTTTCCTGAGCAAGCAATGCCCAGACTATGCGGGCATTCTTGTTGGCGAGCGCCACGGCGGCAACGTTATGATTGCGCCGCCCCATCACCCCGGCTAACCAACTGTTTGCGTGCTGCGCCTTGCGCTCCGCTACCCGGAGTACAGCCCGAGCGCCATGGATCAGCAGGGTGCGCAGATAGCTGTCGCCGCGTTTGCTGATCCCCAGCAATGTTTGCTTGCCACCGCTGGAATGTTGGCGTGGTACCAGTCCCAGCCACGCTGCCAACTGCCTGCCATTCTTAAAACTTTTTGCGTCTCCGACGGAGGCGATCAAGGCACTCGCGGTGATCGGGCCGATCCCCGGGATCTGCGCCAGCTTCTTTCTGGCGACGTTCTCACGATGCCAGCTCTGGAGTTGGACCTCCAGTTCCTGAACCTGCCGGTCGAGCGCCTTGAGATGCTCCCCCAGGCGCTCGAGCAATTGCCGAAACGTCCCTGGCAACCCGTTCTCGTACTCCTCTAGGATCTCGGGCAGATGCTTGCCAATGTGGGCAATGCCTTTAGGGATGATGATCCCGTGTTCTGCCAGCAGACCACGTAGCTGGTTGGCCTGTGCGGTCCTCGCCTTAACAAAGCCTTGTCGGGCGCGGTGCAGCGCCAGGACGGCTAACTGCTCACTACTCTTCATTGGCACAAACCGCATGTTCGGGCGGCTCACCGCTTCGCAGATCGCCTCAGCATCCGCCGCATCGTTCTTGTTGGTCTTCACGTAGGGTTTAACAAACTGCGGGGCCATCAGTTTAACGGTATGTCCTAGCCCTTGCAGTTTTCTGGCCCAATAGTGGGCGCTGCTACAGGCTTCCATGCCAACCAGACAGGGTGGCAGATTGGCAAAAAAGCTGATCAGTTGTGCCCGCTTGAGCTGCTTGTTAAACAGGCACTTGCCGTATTCGTTCACACCGTGTATCTGGAAAATCGCTTTCGCCAAATCGATCCCGATAGTTTTAACGTTCATGTTGATCGCTCCGCTCACATTGATGAATGTATCGTCCCACACGTTGGCACAGGTGCTGCCAGTTTAGGAGGGGCGACCATCCCATTAGCTGTGTCAGCAAGCGCGCACGCACAGTGAAGGTGGCCTATCGGCAGCCCCCCAAGGGGCGCATTACCGACCTAGTTATCGACTCGACGGGTCTGAAAGTGTTTGGTGAAGGCGAGTGGAAAGTCAGAAAACACGGCGCTGAGAAACGTCGAGTCTGGCGCAAGTTACATCTGGCAGTAGACCCGGTGAGCCACGATATCGTGGCGGCCAAGCTGTTTCACAAATAGCTAATGCATCGTTGGCATCATTCTTCTGGTGTCTTGCAAAGGCTTTGACATGCTGTGTGGGAATGAGCTCTACGTCATAGCCCATAGATATCAGTGTCCGTCCCCAGAAGTGAGATGTTGAGCAAGCTTCCATAGCAATCAGTGTTTGCGGTGGAAATTGGCGCAACGTGTGGAGCAGTTTCTGGCGAGATATTTTACGATTCCAGGCAACAGAACCATCAGCCATCCATACACACACCTGAAAAACAGACTTGGCAATATCGATTCCAACTACTTTGATCGTGTTCATGTGGTGCTCTCCCAAGTTGAATGCAGTCAGCCTAAGTATGAAACTGACCGCGCTGATTGGGGGCGTCCATCACATCACTACAGTTCTGCCTGTGGATGACTAACCTACCGTGAGCGGCATGGTCAGCAGAGAAGGTTATCAGCCTGTATCGCTTCGGTTGGCAAGTAGAGTTGTTATTAAATGAGTGGAAATCGCCCAACCGGCTCAAGGGGTTTGTAACTGGGGAGAAAGCCATAGCCGAGGGATTGGTGTGGACGAGCCTGCTGTCGCTGGTGATGAAAAGATGGGTCGCACAGAGTGTAATGATAGGGAAGCTATTGATGTTGAAAGCGTCAAAGAACAGTACGACATTGTGGTTACCGCTATTGAAAGCAGTGGCCCATAGGGCGCTGACAGAAATAAGGGAAAAACTAGAATGGGTAGCTGATTATTTGGCCAAATAACGCTTGCCGAACCAAGCAGAAAAACTCGATACAGCACAATACCTTGGAAAGTGTTTTAAAGGGGCTCAACGCTTAAGGTACTATACATGTTCAGTTATTACTTGATGGATTACTACAATTGGCGGTGCCCGCATCAATATATAAACATATAAATATAGTAGGTGTGCTCCATTATAGCACACCTACCTCCAAATTAAAGAACAAGATCACTTAACATAATATGTTGCTTTTAACTCTTTTAATGAATACATGTTGTATTCAAAGGATCTGAATCTGAACTAAGGTTAGCTTTACTACTACCACTAAGCATGCTGACAATATAATGAGTAGTTTGTGAAGTTGTAGTATTCTGAATAGTCCAGTACCAGTTTGTCCCCCCCCCACACTTGTTGTATAGCGGCCACCCGTAGGTATTACACATTTCGTAATTAGTCTGATCAATTGCGGTGGCAGATGTACTATTAATAAATAATGACTGCAATTCAAATGCAGTTGGTAAGCGACCTGGGGGTGTTAATCCTTTACAATATGCATCAGCATCATTCCAACCCATGCCCTTTACAGGGGGAGTAAAATCCCCAATAGATAGATATGTGACGGTCAGCTTTGCTTCTGCATT
>NZ_CDBW01000015.1 GCF_000820145.1 Aeromonas sobria
TATCAATCCCTGACGGAACGTGATTCGCGCTCTTCCCGCTCCCTTGCCAACAAGCGGTTGTACCACCCGTTACGGCAACCAAGCTGTGCATTGGAAGAGCACCGCCGAGTTCCATCTGCGGTGATAAATACAAAACGGAGCACGAGGCTCCGTTTTTCAATGCAGTATCAATCCCTGACGGAACGCGATTCGCGCTCTTCCCGCTCCCTTGCCAACAAGCGTTTGTACCACCAGCTACTGCGACGACGTTGTGCATTGGAAGAGCGACGAGCCATTTCTTAGGTTCCAGCCAAGAGAAGAAAGGAGCTGCATTATGCGACAGGGATCACGTCCATGTCTTTAGCTGGATCAAGAAAAGCCTCACTGCCCCACGGAAATCGTCTTCTGATCTTTCGCCCCTCTGGTGGCAGGCAGCACCATTGCAGGGGATCGCCAGGCCAGCGGGCCATTACTCTCGAGATCATTCAGCGGGCCGCACTCCAGCCAGATATCCCCCTGCAGTATCCGCCCCCCTTCAGAATATTTCTGATCCGCAAACCAGCAGACCCGCTCTGGCAAAGCGCCCAGTGGCAGCACCAGCCCGGGGCTGACAGACTCACCCGAAACCGTGGCTTTGGGGGTGGCCGATGCAGGTGCCAGCCAGAAGGCGGCCAGCAGGCAGAACAATAGATTTCTCATGGGGTAGATCCTGTTTCGTTGCGGGGTGCCCTCGATGGAGCGACCAGTCCCGGGGTTTACTTGACTGACAATCATACTGCCTGCTGGCATTGTGGAACCAATATGGTAGCCTGCCTGCGCCTGCGGGCAGGCTCTCGTTGCCACCCGCAAACTTCCGGTAAATTTGTCACTTCCTGACAAAATATAACCTTATTTATCAAATCGTTATTTGGATATTATCCCAATGCGTATCAAGCCGTTGCTTCAGGCGGCCTGCCTGAGCCTGATGTTGTCCGCCTGCGTTGCCCCATTGCTTATGATGAGCCCCACCAGCCAGCTGATGTGGGCCCTGCTCAAGCCGCTGGTCGGCTTTGATCCGAACGAGGTCAATCTGTTCGAACAACCCCTGATCAAGGATCGGATGACCGCCATCCTTGGCCCCAACTACGACAGCACCATGCAGTTGCTCAAGACCGCCGACAAGTTACAGCAGGAGGGGCCGCTTTTCTATGTGCTCTCCGAGTATGCGCCGGTGCCGGATATCGCCAAGCAGGCGGGTATGGTGTGGAACTCGCAAACCAACCAGATGTCGGTGCTGCTGCAAAAAGGGGATGGTACCACCCAGACCTTTGGCGAGAATCTGGCGGGCACGGCACCGACCTGGCCAACCACCATGCAGGGATGGCAGACCCCCACCAGCCAGCTCACCCCGGCGGCCAATGCCCTGACCGGAACTGCAACCGCAACCAGTCAGAGCGGCGCCTCCCCCTTCTCCCTTGGTAGCGCCCTGGGCACAGTGACCAGCAGCGTCACCGGCTCGCTGGCCGACAGCGCCAGCCAGGCCACCCAAGCGGTGAGCCAGAGCGCGACCAACCTGACTCGCAGTGCGACCACCGCAGTCACCGCGCCGGCCAAACAAGCAGCCAGCAGCGCAGCTGCCACCGTGACGCAGGAAGCCACCAAGGCTGTGGCTGCTCCCGCCAAACAGGCCGTAAGCAGCGCCGCCGCAACCGTGACGCAGGAAGCCACCAAGGCTGTGGCCGCACCCGCCAAACAGGCAGTCAGCAGTACCGCTGCAACCGCGACGCAGGAAACGGCCAAGGCCGTTGTCACTCCTGCCAAGCAGGCCGTAAGCAGCGCAGCCGCGACCGTAACGCAGGAAGCTACCAAAGCTGTTGCCGTTCCTGCCAAACAGGCGGTCAGCAGCGCCGCAGCCACCGTGACGCAGGAAGCCACCAAGGCCGTTACTGCTCCGGCCAAACAGGCAGTCAGTAGCGCCGCAGCCACCGTGACGCAAGAAGCGACCAAGGCTGTTGCCGCTCCTACCAAACAGGTCGTCAGTAGCACTGCCGCCACCGTGACACAGGAAGCCACCAAGGCCGTTACTGCTCCGGCCAAACAGGCTGTCAGTGCCGCCTCTCATACGGCCGGAGAGAGCATCGCCGATGCCGCCAGAGCGGCGGAAGCCAAGGCCCGCGCCAAGGCAGAGGCGGAGATGGAAGCCCTGCTCAAATAAACCGACAGGCCACCGCGAGGTGGCCTGTTTTTTATCCCGCCACCGGATCATGAAGTTATGGCAAAGGCCACATAGACTGTTAGGTAACTACTCGCACAAGGAGTGCACCATGCGTCATCTGCTCTCTGCTTTCGCCTCTCTCGCTCTGTTTATCGCGCTCCCGGCTCCGGCACTTATCTACTATTCGGAGCAAAACATGCCGCTCAATGGCCAGGATAAGAATGGTCAGCCTGTGGGGCTGGCGGTCGAGTTGCTGCGCCTGATGTGGCGCGAAATAGGGGAATCGGAGCAACCCATCCACTTTCTGCCCTGGGCCCGCGGCTGGTATCTGCTGACCCAGCAGCAAGAGGCCGTGCTCTTTACCACCGCCCATACCAAGGAGCGGGATCCCCACTTCCTCTGGGTCTGCCCCATCAGCCACTCGCGGGTGGCGCTGGTCGGCCGCAAGCAGGATGCCCCCAAAGTGGCTAGCAAAGCGGATCTCGCCAAGCTGCAGATCGGCGTGATGCAGGCGGATGTGGGGGAGCAGTTGTTGCTCAACCGCGGGATCAGCCCGGGCAATATGATGGCGGTGGAGCGCATGGATCAGGTGGTGCGCCAGCTGATCATGGCGCGTACCGATCTGGTGGCGGGCAACGAGGTGATGTTACGCCATCAGGCCAAGGAGCTGGGTTTCCCCAGCGAGGATTTTGTCACCGTCGCGATTCTTGAAGAGCAGGATAACTGCTTCGCCTTCAACCTGAGGGCAGACAAGCAGCAGGTTGCCCGCCTGCAACAGGCGCTGGACAAGGTCAAGCAGGGGGATGAATACAAAAAGCTGATGGCACGCTACCAGCAGCTCAGCATCCTGCCCGAAACCAGTCCCCCCATCCCGCGCCTCGAGTAACCCCGGCCCGCCCTATGGCGGGCTAGTTTTATCCCCCGCCGATTAGATGGGGGATGTCTCCACCGGCGCCGTAATGAGGTGGTTCAGAAAGAGATTGAACAGCTCGGCCCGCGAGCCGAGCCGCAGCTTGCCATAGAGGTGCTTGCGGTGATTCTTCACCGTGCCGCTGCCAATCCCGAGCGCAGCGGCAATCGCCTCGGTATCCAACCCCTGTAGCAGCAACCCCGCCACCTGCCGCTCACGCCGGGTGAGCCGATCCCCCCCGACACTCGCCATCGCCTGCTCCACCACACTCTTGAGGCTGGCGCTGTCCGGCTGCGCGGTGCTCTGGGCCAGCAGCGGCTGGCTCTGCTGCCACTGCTGACGACAGAGCGAATGTACCAGCGGGAACAGCTGCTCCAGCCTCGTCAGCTCGCTTTGGCTCAAAGTGCTGCGCTTGTCGAGGCGGCCGAGAAACAGCATCAGCGTCAGTCCGTCCCGCACCGGCAGGATCAGCCCCACCTCCTCCTGCCAGCCGGTGGCCTGATAGAAGTGGTGACGATATTCAGGATCGAGCCGCCCTTGGGAGACCTGTGCCAGCGTCCAGACGCCAGCAGGCAAGCCCTGTTCCAGCGCCTGCATAAAGGGATCCTGACTGAAGTGGCTGGTGAGGTAGCGATCAAACAGCAGGGCCCGCTGATGGTTGAGGTTGTCGTAGAGGTAGACGGGCCGCTGCCCCACCCCGAGCAGCAGGGCGCAATCAAACGCCACCTGTTGCTGGATCAGCCGCACCAGCGCCGCCGCAAAGGCGCTGCTGTGCAGGGCATCGACCACCTCGGTCATGCTGCGGGTCAAGGCATCTGTAGTGAATGGCTGGGTCATGGTGGCTCGCTTCCGGTGACGGGGAGCGATTCCCCGCTATGGCTGAATGCTAGCACGAGAGTGGCAAAACTGTCCCTCAGGGGACATATCCGCCACCGGCCAGAACGGCGAGGATGACGGCTTTTCCCACTGCTATTGGAGCCCCCATGATCAACCCCCACCTGCTCGATGAGCTGACCGAGCGCGGCCTTGTGGCACAGAATTCCGACCCGGCGGCCTTGGCCGACCACCTCGCCACCCCGCGCACCGTCTACTGCGGGTTCGATCCCACCGCCGGCAGCCTGCATATCGGTCATCTGGTGCCACTGTTGATGCTGCGCCGCTTCCAGCTGGCGGGCCACACCCCGGTGGCACTGGTGGGCGGGGCGACCGGCCTTATCGGCGATCCCAGCTTCAAGGCGACCGAGCGCAGCCTCAACAGTGCCGACACCGTGCTGGGTTGGGTCGCCAGCCTGTCGGCCCAGATCAGGGCGCTACTGCCCGCTGATGACGGTCTGTCGGCACCGCAACTGGTCAACAATGGCGACTGGATGGGGCAGATGTCCGCCCTCGATTTTCTGCGGGATATCGGCAAGCACTTCTCGGTCAACGCCATGCTGGCGCGGGAGTCGGTGCGCCAGCGGCTGGCCCGTCCAGATCAGGGCATCTCGTTCACCGAGTTCTCCTACGCCCTGCTGCAATCCTACGATTTTGCGGTGCTGCACCAGCGGCTCGGCTGCACCCTGCAGATTGGCGGCAACGACCAGTGGGGCAATATCACCAGCGGCATGGATCTCACCCGCCGCCTCCATCAGGCGCAGGTACACGGCATGACCCTGCCCCTTATCACCAAGGCGGACGGCACCAAGTTCGGCAAGACCGAGGGTGGAGCGGTCTGGCTCGATCCGGCGATCACCTCACCCTACGCCTTCTATCAGTTCTGGCTCGGCACCGCGGATGAGGATGTCTACCGCTTCCTGCGCTACTACAGCTTTATGTCGCTGAGCGCGATTGATGCACTGGAGGCGGAAGATGCGAAGCGACAGGGGCGCAAGCAGGCCCAGCAGGTGTTGGCGAACGAGCTGACCGAGCTGGTGCACGGCAAGGCGGCGCTGGCCGCGGTGCAGCGCATCAGCGACCTGCTGTTTAGCGGCGACGTGGCCCGCCTCGGCGAGAGCGATCTGGCCCAGCTGGCGCAGGATGGCATGCCGAGCAGCACCGTCAGTGGCGAGACCGATCTGGTCAGCCTGCTGGTGGAGTGCGGTCTGGCGAACTCCAGGCGCATCGCCCGCGAGCTGCTGGCGGCGGGGGCCATCAGCCTCAATGGTGTGCTCAAGCAGGATGAGCAGCTGAGTGCCAATGATCGGCTGTTTGGCCACTACCTGCTACTGCGCCGGGGCAAGAAGCAGTATCAACTGGTGGAGTGGCAATAAGCCGCTGGGCGGGGAGTTCAGCCTCCCCGCCCGCACCCTGAATCTCTTTTGAATCCTGAGTTGCGATCCCCCTCACAGCCTCTCCCGTCAGCAGCCACCATACTGGCACCGGCGAACATGGAGTACGCCACACAATCTGTTCCTCACGAATCAACAAGGATGCTGATGATGAAGAGATGGCTTCTGGTGCTGCTCTGCACCCTGCCCATGCTGGCACACGCCAGCGGATACACCCAGACCCGCTACCCCATAGTGCTGGTGCACGGCCTGTTCGGCTTCGACAAGTTACTCGGGGTCGATTACTTCTACGGCATTCCCCAGGCCCTGAGCCGGGATGGTGCCAAAGTCTACGTGGCTCAGGTGTCGGCCACCGCCAGCTCGGAACAACGGGGCGAACAGCTGCTCGCTCAGGTTGAGCTGCTGCTGGCGGCCACCGGCGCCGAGAAGGTCAACCTGATCGGCCACTCCCACGGCGGCCCCACCATCCGCTATGTCGCCTCGGTCGCCCCCGCTCTGGTCGCCTCCGCCACCAGCGTCGGCGGGGTCAACTACGGCTCCGAGATTGCCGATCTGGTGCGAGCCAACGCCGCCCCCGGCAGCGCCGCCGAGAAACTGACCGCCGCCGCTGCCCACGCCCTCTCCGGCATGATTTCACTGCTCTCGGGCGGGAGCCAGCTACCGCAAGATCCGGTCGCCGCCCTCGATGCCCTCACCAGCAAGGGGGCCAGCCAGTTCAATCAGCGCTACCCGGAGGGGCTGCCCAGCCGCTATTGCGGCGAGGGGCCAATGCAGGCCAACAACGGCGTCTACTACTTCTCCTGGAGTGGCCGCGGCAACCTGACCAATCTGCTGGATCCGGTGGATCCTGCGCTGGCGCTGACCGGTGCCTTTTTCAAAGAGCCCAATGACGGGCTGGTCGGGGTCTGCAGCAGCCACCTCGGCAAGGTGATCGGCACCGGCTACCGGATGAACCATCTGGATGAAGTGAACCAGTCCTTCGGTATCCACCATCTGCTCGAGACCGATCCGGTCACCCTCTATCGCCAGCACGCCAACCGCCTCAAGGAGCTGGGGTTATGAAGCGCGGCATACTGCTCGCCGTGCCCTGTACCATCACCCTGCTGATCGGCGGGGTGCTACTCTGGCCCACAGCACCGACGGCAGGCTCATCACCCGCTCAAGCCAGCCAGCATGCCCAGAGCCACCCGCACGATCCCGAGCAGGAGGCCACCGATGCGCTGCAGGCGCGCTACCGCACCTTTGTCTCCGCCCAGAGCAGCCTGACAGTGCCCACCGAGATCACCCTCGCCAGCCTGCAGATCCTGTTTGACGAGCGGGAGCAGCTGCGTCAGCAGAGCTTCAGCCCGGCCGAGCAGGCGCAGCTGTTTGCCGAGGATCGGTTGATGGAGCAGCTGACCCTGCGCCACAGGGCGCTGGCAGAGGCGAGAGACAGTGACAAGTCGCAGTTGGCCAGCGAGCTGGAGCTCTGGCTGGCGGAGCAACCGGGCTGGTTTCGCGAGGCGGAGGCCAACAGCCGCCTGCTTAAGGAGTTGCAGGGGCTAGCGCAGATGAACCCGGCCAAACGGGAGGCCCTGCTGCTGGAGACGGGAGGGCCGGAGGCGGTGGATCGGATGCGCCAGCTGGAGCAGAACCGGCAAGGGTTCAACGAGCAGCTCACCGGTTATCTGGCAGAGCGAAAACAACTGCCGAACGAGGCCCGGGCCGAACAGCAGCAGGAGCTGCTGGCTCGCTGGTTTGAGCCCGGACAGTGGCGCCGGGTCGAGGCGCTCACCCGGCTCAAGCTGGGGGAGCCACAAGCCGAATGAGAAGGGGGCCCGCGATGGGCCCCCTTGCTGTTGCGCTTATTGCGGCTTGTTGGCACCCGGCAGCGGCTGCCAGGTGAGGCGGGTTACCTGAGTGCCCTGCACCTCGCACTTGAGGCTCAGCTCCTGCCACCCCTTATCCTGACGCAGGGAGACCTCCCCCTCGACTCCCTGCTCGCCAATCTTCAGCTTCTCCTGCTCGAAGATCACCTTGTCGCCGTGGGCGAGCTCCATCAACTTGCCGTTGCAGAGCCAGTGGGCGAGATCTGCCCCCTTCAGCTTGACGCCGCCCTTGGCAGCCTTCTGCTCGGCCGCGCTCACCACAAACAGCTTGCTCAGCTCGGCGGCCCGTTTGGTGAGCCACTCCTGACGCTGCTGCATGCTCATCTTACTGACGAACTCGGCGGGCTGGCCCTTCTCGTCCAGCCATTGGGTCAGCTTGCCGCTGTCGTCAAAGGCGAACTGGGCGGCGGGCTCTTTGACCCCGAACAGCTTGCCCCCCTTGAAGTAGTAGCGGCTCTCCCCTTCCAGCTTGCCCAGCTCGTTCATGATGGGCACGGCGATGATGACGGGGGCGCCATCGATCCAGGCCTTGATATCGACACCGTCATGACTGAATTGACGGGTATCGAGGGCGCTCGCGGCCCCCTTCTCCATCAGGGTAAACTGCTCGGCGAGAGAAGCGGCCAGAGAAGGGAGGGAGCAGAATCCCAGGGTCAGCGCGATCGCTGTGTTGCGCATTGAGTTGTACATAGCACTCCTGTGATGGGCCATCCGGCCCGTTGTTAACTCTCTGTCAGCCAGGCCCGCAGACCTTCCCGGTGAGCATCGCTCAGGGGTAGGGATTGGCGGGCCCGGTAGTCAAAATGGATCAGGGTCGTTTCGGCGGTGACGGCCAGTTCGCCGCCCTGCCAGGCCTCCTGCCAGGCTGTGAAGGAGCTGGTGCCGATGCGGCGTACGCCGGTCTTGATGGTGACAGGCTGGCCGTAGAACAGCTCCCGTTTGAACTGCACCGTATAGCCCGCGATGATCAGATGCCAGTTATGCACATCCAGCTCGGGGGAGAAAATCCGGAACAGGGGATCCCGCGCCGATTCGAACCAGACTGCCGGCACCGTATTGTTGATATGGCCGAGGGCATCCGTCTCCTGAAAGCGGGGTTGGATCTGCATTTCCAGCATGGGTTGACTCCTTGTCTCTTTGTTTCTGTCCTTGTCCGTTCATTGGACATCAGTGGCCAATGGGTGGCGGCCGGGCATCATCAGCGGATCAGCATGTTACATGATACTGCTGGCCCAAGCACAGGGATGCCAGCGTCTCTGCGCGACCGGCCAGCGGGTGTCGCAGCGCGGCGAATTGTGGCGCTCTGCAAAAAAGGCAGACAGTAAAAAGCCCCGCACACCTGGGGTGTACGGGGCTGGTACAGATAACCAAACGGCTCGAGGACTAGCCGAGCAGATCGAAGCGATCCGCATTCATCACCTTATTCCAGGCGGTGATGAAGTCACAGACAAACTTCTCCCTGTTATCATCCTGGGCATAGACCTCGGCATAGGCGCGCAGCACCGAGTTGGAGCCGAACACCAGATCCACCCGGGTGGCCGTCCACTTCAACGCGCCGCTGCGGCGATCGCGGATCTCGTAGAGATTGCTCGCTTTCGGCAGCCACTGGCAACCCATGTCGGTCAGGTTGACGAAGAAGTCGTTGCTGAGCACCCCGACCCGATCGGTAAAGACCCCGTGCCCGGTACCGTCGTGGTTGGTGCCGAGCACCCGCATCCCGCCGACCAGCGCCGTCATCTCGCAGGCGGTGAGCCCCATCAACTGGGCGCGATCCAGCAGCAGCTCCTCCGCCGTCACCACATAGTCCTGTTTGAGCCAGTTGCGGAAACCATCAGCCAGCGGCTCCAGCACCTCGAACGAAGCCACATCAGTCTGGACCTGAGTGGCGTCGCCCCGGCCCGGCGCAAACGGCACGCTAACCGTCACCCCGGCGGCCTGCGCAGCCTGCTCGATGGCGAGGTTGCCCCCCAGCACGATGAGATCCGCGACGCTGACGCCACACTCGGCCGCCAGCTTGTCATAGACCGCCAGCACCTTCGCCAACTTCGCCGGTTCGTTGCCCGGCCAATCCTTCTGCGGCGCCAGCCGGATGCGGGCGCCGTTGGCACCGCCCCGCTTGTCGGAGCCACGGAAGGTGCGGGCACTATCCCAGGCGGTAGTGACCCGCTCGCTGATGGAGAGGCCGCTGGCGGCAATCCGGGCCTTGACCGCCACCACATCATAATCGGCACGTCCGGCTGGCACCGGATCCTGCCAGATCAGATCTTCTGTCGGCACATAGGGGCCGACATAGCGGCTCTTCGGCCCCATATCCCTGTGGGTCAGCTTGAACCAGGCGCGGGCAAAGGCGTCGGAGAAGGCCGCCGGATCATCGCGGAAACGCTCGGCAATCTTGCGATACTCGGGGTCGAATTTGAGCGCCATGTCGGCATCCGTCATCATGGGTTTGCAGCGGATCGAGGGGTCCTCCACATCCACCGGCATATCCTCTTCGGCGATATTGATCGGTTGCCACTGATGGGCTCCCGCCGGTGACTTTTGCAGCCACCAGTCGTACTTGAACAGCAGATCGAAGTAGCCGTTGTCCCATTGGGTCGGGTGGGTGGTCCAGGCCCCCTCGATGCCGCTGGTCACTGTGTTGCGGCCGATGCTGCGGCTGTGGTGATTGATCCAGCCCAGCCCCTGCTCCTCGAGGCTGGCCCCTTCAGGCTCGGGGCCAAGCTGTTTGGCATCGCCGTTGCCGTGAGCCTTGCCGACGGTGTGGCCACCGGCGGTCAGCGCCACCGTCTCTTCATCATCCATCGCCATGCGGGCGAAGGTGACTCGCATATCCTGCGCGGTTTTCAGGGGATCGGGCTGGCCATCCACCCCTTCCGGGTTGACGTAGATAAGCCCCATCATCACCGCCGCCAGCGGGTTTTCCAGATCCCGCTCGCCGGAGTAACGACCACCCGGCTTGCCGCTGGGCGCCAGCCACTCTTTCTCCGAGCCCCAGTAGATATCCTTCTCCGGGTGCCAGATATCCTCGCGGCCAAAGGCGAAGCCGAAGGTCTTGAGCCCCATGGACTCATAGGCCACGGTGCCCGCCAGAATGATCAAATCGGCCCAGCTGATCTTGTTGCCGTACTTCTTCTTGATGGGCCACAGCAGGCGACGGGCCTTGTCGAGGTTGGCGTTATCCGGCCAGGAGTTGAGGGGGGCAAAACGCTGGTTGCCGCTGCCGCCACCGCCGCGGCCATCGGCGATGCGGTAAGTACCAGCCGAGTGCCAGGCCATGCGGATCATCAGGCCGCCGTAGTGGCCCCAGTCGGCGGGCCACCACTCCTGACTGTCGGTCATCAGGGCAGTCACATCCTGCTTGAGGGCCGCCATATCGAGCCCCTTCAAGGCTTCCCGATAGTTGAAACCGGCCCCCAGCGGATTGGTCTTGGTATCGTGTTGGTGAAGAATGTCGAGGTTGAGGCTCTTCGGCCACCACTCCATTCTGGACGTCTCGACGGAGGTGGTTCCCCCGTGCATCACCGGGCATTTTCCTGCGGAACTGTCTGAATTGTTGCTCATCGTTTTCCTCATTTGCTCTGCTGTCCATAACCTGAAACAGCATGGCACAGAGGCGTGACACAAACTGTGCAGCGGCGGCCGCTTTACGGATCTTTCACGCAAGCGGCCCCTGAATGCCCGTCAGCCGCGACAGAAATTGGACGAACTATGGCGCCTCTGCGGGTTGATGGGTCGGCTCGGGCCGCAGCCAGGCGCTGCGAAAATCGAACCAGCCGAGCGCCGTCATCCGCACCCCGTGCACGCCGACCCGGCTCTCCAGCTCCAGCCAGTGGTGAAACAGCGGCACAAACCAGCTCTGCTGCTGCACAGTTGCCAGCAGGGCGCGGGGGCCGGGCTCGGCACCGCTGGCGCGCCACTGCATCAACCCCAGCCACAACTCATGCTGGCTGCCCCACACCTTGCGCAGCAACGGGGTGCCCTGCAACCAGGCGTAGGGGGCAAAGGGGCCGGCATGTTCGAGGTTGAGGGTGCCGAGCCAGAGATCCACGTCTTCATCCTCGCCACTCACCCAGTGACCGTAATCGAGGGTGCGCACCTCGAGCCTGATCCCCTGTTCGGCCAGCAGGCTGCTCATGGCGTTGGCGCACTCGTTGAACTCCAGATGCTGGTTGAAGCAGGCAAGCACCAAGGTCGTCGGCAACTGCGCCGGTATGGGCAAGGGCGCGGGTAGCGCTTCGCGCCAGTGGGGCAGCAAGCCGAGTGCACTGGTCCAGCCCCGTTGCAGCTCGGGGGCGACCCGCCCCATCAGAGCCACCGGATTGAGCAGTTGGCCCAGCCACTGGCGCAGGGCGGGATCCTGCAAGGATCCGGAACGATCGTCCTGCAGCAGGAAGTAGCAGCCCGACTCCAGCTCCGATTCGCCGCGCATGGTGCCGAGCTCGGGGCTGTCGCGCCCAAGCTGCAGATGGGTCTCCAGTCGCTCTGCCAATTCCGGCAGCATCCAGATATCGATCTCGTCGAGCAGGGCGCGCAGGCCGAAGTAGTCGTCAAACGCCGCAAGGCAAAGATGCAGGGGATCGTTGGCTGCCACCCGGTAAGGGCCGGTGCCCACAGGTTGCAGGGCAAAGCCCGCCTCCCCCTTGAGCTCTCGCGGCAAAATGGTCGCCACCGGCTCCGCCAGCAGGTGGGGCAGCCAGGGATCCGGGCTGTCGAGATAGAGATCCAGGGTGCGCGGCCAGGGGCTATCCAGCCGAGTCAGATGGGAAAACAGCGGCCGATCCCGCAGGGCCAGCAGACTCTCCATCACATCCTCCACCACCAGCTCGCGACCGTGGTGAAAGCGCACCGCCGGGCGCAGGTAGAAGCGCCAGTGGCAGGGGCCCAGACACTCCCAGTGGTGGGCCAGATCCCCTTCGATTTCCCCATTTTCCTCATTTCGCCGGGTGAGGCCGTTGAAGATCTGGCGGCTCAGGTGAATTTCGGAGCGGCGCATCGGGCCGGTGGGCAGCAACTGCGGCAACGGGCGATAGTATGGCACCCGCAGGATCTGGCGCCCCTCGCGGGTGGCCTGACCGAGCTGTTCGATCAGCAGCGGGGTGAGCAGATCGAGGCGATCCTCGGCCAGCCGCACCGCCTGCGCCAGCTGTCCCTGACTGAGCAGATCCCGCAAGCGGCGCCGGGTCAGGCTCTCCTGACTATCGAGCAGGGTGAGTCGGGAGCGCCGCCCCCGCCCCGCTTCCGCCGACCAGCTGAGCCAGCCCTGATCCTGCATCCGCCGCAGCAGCAGGCGAGCGTTGCGCGGGGTGCAGCAGAGCAGATCCGCCACCTCGGCGAGGCTGATCTCCCGCTCATCGCAGCCAAGCTGCTGGGCGAGTCGTTGAAATTGCTGGTAGAGGCGACCGGTCGGCATAAAAGAGGAAATCCTGTTGCTGTAAGTCATCAGTTTTTACTTCCGCATTTTAGCTCAATACTGCTGATGAACGTGAGAACCAGCAGAGGAGCACCATCATGAGCCACGCCAACCCCCTCAAACCGAACCGGATCCAACAGACCTTGCGCCGCTACTTCAAGCGGATCCTGCCGCGCCCCTTGCCGCTCATCGAGGATCCCATGCAGCAGCTCAACCGCCTGATGCAGTGGGATATGAACCAGATCGACGACAAGGAGTATCGCCGTCGCCTCTGAGTTGGCACTCCGTCGTCACCCCGATGAGATTGCTTTGCCGGATCTGATGGTTTACATCGGCCACGGGCCTGATAGATTGGACGTCTATCCATCTATAACTGCTCAGCTATAACTGCGACAAGCAACATCCAACAAGGAGTGTGTGATGAAAGATGCGACCCTGGCCCTGCACCATGGCTTTTCCAGCGACCCCACCACTAAGGCGGTCGCCGTGCCCATCTACCAGACGGTGGCCTACGAGTTCGAGAGCGCCCAGCACGGTGCAGACCTGTTCAATCTGGCGGTGCCGGGCAACATCTACACCCGCATCATGAACCCCACCAACGATGTGCTGGAGCAGCGGATGGCCGCGCTGGAAGGGGGGATCGCCGCGCTGGTGGTCTCGGCAGGTTCCGCAGCCATCACCTACGCCATTCAGGCGCTGACCGCCGCTGGTGACAACATCGTCTCCACCCCCCAGCTCTATGGCGGCACCTATACCCTGTTCGCCCACATGCTGCCGAGCTTCGGGGTCGAAGTGCG
Source organism: Aeromonas sobria (assembly GCF_000820145.1). Lineage (GTDB taxonomy): Bacteria > Pseudomonadota > Gammaproteobacteria > Enterobacterales > Aeromonadaceae > Aeromonas > Aeromonas sobria. Next base: position 13,426 of record NZ_CDBW01000015.1, read on the forward strand.
CTTCGCCAAAGATGACAGCGCCGAGGCCATCGCCGCCCTTATCGACGACAAGACCAAGGCAGTCTACTGCGAGAGCATCGGCAACCCGGCGGGCAACATCGTCGATCTGGCCGCGCTGGCCAAGGCAGCCCACGCCCGTGGCGTGCCGCTCATCGTCGACAACACGGTCGCCACCCCGGTGCTGTGCAAACCCATCGAACACGGCGCCGATATCGTGGTGCACAGCCTGACCAAATATGTCGGCGGCCACGGCAACTCGCTGGGCGGCGTAGTGGTCGACTCGGGCAAGTTCCCCTGGGCGGATCATGCCGAGCGCTTCCCGCAACTGACCAAACCCGAGCCCTCCTACCACGGGGTGGTCTATACCGAGGCTTTTGGCCCGGCCGCCTTTATCGGGCGGGTACGCACAGTGCCGCTGCGCAATACCGGCGCGGCGCTGGCGCCGATGAACGCCTTCCTGCTGCTGCAGGGGCTGGAGACCCTGAGCCTGCGCATGGAGCGCCACGTGGATAACGCCCTGCGGGTCGCCCACCACCTCAAGCATCACCCCAAGGTGGCCTGGGTCAGCTATGCCGGTCTGCCGGGTCACCCGCACTACCTGCTGGCAGAGAAGTACATGGCCGGTCGCCCCTCGGCCATTCTCTCGTTCGGTCTGAAGGATGGCTACGAAGCGGGCGTACGCTTCTACGATGCGCTGAAGATCTTCAAGCGGTTGGTCAATATCGGCGATGCCAAGTCGCTGGCCTGTCACCCCGCCTCCACCACCCATCGCCAGCTGAGCGAGGCCGAGCAGGCCAGGGCCGGTGTCAAACCGGAGATGATCCGGCTGTCGGTCGGGATCGAGGCGATCGAAGACATACTGGCGGATCTGGATCAGGCGCTGGAGGCATAAATCAGGCGTTGAGCGAGCGGGCATCAGCCCGCTCTTTTTTAGCTGCCGGTGAACCGCCATCCTCGCCCGTTCGTACACCTCATCCTGCCACCGAATCGAGGTCGTTATGATAGTCCTGCACCACCTGAACAAATCCCGCTCCCAACGCATCATCTGGCTGCTCGAAGAGCTGGGCCAGCCCTATGAGATCAAGGCGTACCAGCGCGATGCCACCACCTTTCTGGCACCGCCCGAGCTCAAGGCCATTCATCCCCTCGGCAAGTCCCCGGTCATCGAGCTCGACGGCCGGGTGCTGGCGGAATCGGGCGCCATCACCGAGTACCTGATCGCCCGCTACGCCCCGGAACGGCTGGCTCCGGCACCAGATAGCCCGGAGTATCCCGAATACCTGCAGTGGCTCCACTTTGCCGAGAGCTCCGGCATCCTGCCGCTGCTGCTCGACATGTTCGTGCGCAAGGATGGCAGCCAGATGCGCTTCCTGCCGGACTACGCCAAGGCGGAGTGTGCCAAGGTGCTGGGCTACCTCAACGATGTACTGACGACTCGCCACTATCTGGTGGGGGATCGCCTCTCCGGCGCCGACATCATGAACTCCTTCCTGGTTGATCTGCTGGCGCAAAGCGGTCAGCTGGCCCACTTCCCGCACCTGCAAGCCTACTGGGAACGCCTCAATACCCATCCTGCTCGCCAGAAGGCAGTGGAGCTGGAGCGCGAGCTGGATCAACGCCCCTGATCCAAACCGCCACCATGCAAAACGCCCCGACAGTCGGGGCGTTTTTGTTATGCAGGCAACGCGCGGTTTACTTGGTCAGCGGCACCTTGTCCCGACGCGACTTCCACCACCATCTCAAGCGGATCTGGGAGATCAGCATCCCCGCCAGCATCAGGGCGCAACCGGCGATGGCGCGCTCGTCCAGCGTCTCACCCAGCAGCAACACGCCACCCACGGCGGCGAATACCGTCTCCAGACTGAGGATGATGGCGGCGTGGGCCGGATGGGCACCCCGCTGCCCCACTACCTGCAGGGTATAACCGACCCCGACCGACACCAGCCCGGCATAGAGCAGCGCCTGCCAACCGGCCACAGCGCCAGCCACAGTCGGGGTTTCGATGACAAAGGCGGTGGCGAGGCTGAGCAGACCGCAGACCACGAACTGCACCCCGGCCAGCTTGATGGGGGCCACCCGATTGGAGTAGTGATCCACCAGCAGCAGATGAATGGCCCAGAACAGGGCACCGGCCACCTGCAACAGATCGCCAAAGCCTATGGTGAACTCATCGGTGACGCTCAGTACATAGAGTCCGCTCAGAGCGATCAGGGCACCAATCCAGGTATTGAGCCCGCTCTTGTGGCGCAGCAGCAGCCCCAGCACTGGCACCAGAATGATGTAGAGCCCAGTGATGAAACCGGCCTTGGCGGCAGTGGTATAGAGCAGCCCCACCTGCTGCAGGGAGGCGGCACAGAACAGCACCAGCCCGGCCAGCACGCCACCGGTCAGCAGTTGGCGATGGTCGCCCGCGACGGCAACAGGTTGTCGGGATTTGAGCCACCAGAGCAGCGGCAGCAGGGAGAGGGCGCCGAGCAGAAAGCGCAGGCCATTGAAGGTATAGGGCCCCATGTGATCCATCCCGAGGCGCTGGGCGACAAAGCCCATACCCCAGATGGTGGCAGCCATCAGCAACATCAGATTGGAGCGCATGGCGATTCTTCCTTAAATCGGCGCGTGACGGGTTATCCGATCCAAGATACCCGCCTCCCTATCCTCTTGTCTCCACCCTTTATCTTCGCTCTTTGTCTCCACGCTCTGCGCCGCAGTGCTCCTCACTGCCGCTCGCTTTACAGCAGCGGAGGCTTGGTGAGCACGGCCAGCAGGGCGACCAGCACCAGATTGCCCCGCAGGATCCACACCACCCGGAAGTGCTGCTGGATGGAGATCATCGGCGCCTTGCCCAGACGCAGGGCGCGACGCCAACGATAGAAGAGACGGCTGGGGTAATCGAGGGAGCAGACAATCAGTAGAAACAGCCCCATTTTGAGGCCGTGGACAGGATGGGCAAAGATCTGCGCCACCGAACTGGCATGCTCGTGGGCCAGCAGACAACCGGTGGCAAAGATGGAGAAGAGCGCCAGCGCAGCCACCCCATCTGCCAGCAGCAGACGGCGCACCCGCACCATATTCAGGCCGCGACGAAAGATCAGATATTCGACACAGAGGGCCAGGATCAGCACAGCTATGCTGCCGTAGTGGGCCATTGAGAGCAGAGTGTGGTTCAGCATCGGAAAAATCTCATTTTCTGCCTTTAGACGAGCAGCACAGCATCATATATGCTGGTGTCACCCGAGCTGAAAAGGATCTGTTCATGTCCCCCGGCAAGCCCAAGAACACTTGGTCTTTAATCACCCGCATGCGGCTTGGCCTCCTCTTGCTCTTTATCCCCGTATTGCTGCTCGGCAGCATCTACTACCTGCATATGGAGCGCACCCTGCGCCACGAGCAGCAACAGAACCTGATTGCTCGCAACACCCAGTATTTCCATACCCTGATCGAACCCTATCTGGCGACGCTCAAACGCCAGTTTACGCTCATTTATCAGCAGGTAAATTATCAGGATTTCAGCGGCCCGGAGATCCGCAACGGCGAGCGCTACCTGCAACAGTGGCAGGCCTATCACAAGGTGATGGAGCTCGATTACGTCTATGTGGGCACCGAGCATCGCAAGATGCTGATCCACCCATCCTGGCAAGCCGACGAGAAGTTCGATCCCAGAACCCGCCCCTGGTATCTACTGGCTGCCAGCCACCCGAACCAGATTGTCTGGACCGCTCCTGACTACGACTACACCCTTGGCACCCTCACCATGGCGCTGGCCCGGGTGATTGAAGATCCTGACGGCAAGCGGGTTGGCGTACTCTCGCTGGATACCCAGCTCACCCCACTCGCCAGCTGGCTCAACAACAAGCATGATGAGGCCCATCCTCTGGGGTCGGGCTATCAGATCCTGCTCAATCATGACGGGCTGGTGCTGGCCCATCCGGATCGCGAACGGGTATTCAAACCCCTCGCCCACCCCGACTGGCTGGCACAGATGCAACTGCCACAGGGCTTTTTCCTCGATGATGCCAGCGGCATGATGGTCTCCTACTACCGCATCCCCGAGCAGCGCTGGATCCTGCTCAGCGTCGAGCCCACCGCCAGCATGCAACAGGTGATCGACAGCGTTTCCATCAACGTGCAACTGATGATTGCCCTCGCCTGCATTCTCTATCTGCTGCTGGCCCTGCTCTGGTCACGCTACTTCCGCCGCATGCTGGGAGAGATCACCCTGCTGATCCGCGCCAGCCGCTCCGGCGGTATCGCCTACAACGGCCGCCGTATGCTGGAGCTAGCCAAGGTCTATGAAGAGATGGATGCCGCTAGCCAGGACTTTGCCCAGATCCGCCTGCAAGCCAATCAGGACAAACTCACCGGCCTTTACAACCGCCGCTTCTTCGATGAGTGCCTGCAAAAGCAGAGCAGCAGTGGCGCACCTTTCGGGGTGGTGATGTTCGATCTGGATGACTTTAAACGGGTCAATGATACCCACGGCCATCAGGCGGGGGACGTGGTGCTCAAACGGGTGAGCAAGCTGGGCATGAATCTGTTCCACGACTGGGGCTGGTTCTGCCGCTACGGCGGTGAAGAGCTGGTGCTGATCTTTCGGCTGGAGATGAAAATAAACGAGGTCGCCTCCCTGCTGGAGACCTTCAGGCTCGCGGTCGAGCAGCTGGAATGGCGCGAACCCGACCTCAGCATCACCATCAGCGGCGGGGCAGCCTTTAGCCACTCGGGCCTCTCGGCCAAAGAGCTGGTGGAGCTGGCCGACAAGGGGGTTTATCAGGCCAAGCGGGAGGGGAAAAACCGCATCTGCTTCCCCCAGAGTCGTGTCCATGACCCGATGGAAGAGGATCCCCCTCCTCACCTTGATCAGACTCGACGGCATGCCCATTAAGTGGAAGGGTGATCACCAGCGGGACATAAAAACCAAGAGAGAGGCTCCAGCCTCTCTCTTTGATTATCGTGCTTCTTGCCGCACGTTAAACCTGTGCGGCACGCGACTCAGCGCTGCCACTCCCACACCGGCCAGCCCAGCTCCCCGGCCTGCTGGCGCAGTGCGGGGGCCGGATTGACCGCATGGGGATGGCTCACCGCCCGCAGCATCGGCAGATCATTGTGGGAATCGCTATAACCAAAACTCCCCTGCCATAGGTTGTCCCTTCCGGCAAACAGCTGGTTGATGCGGGCCACCTTGCCTTCGCGAAAACTGAGGGTGCCGCGGGTCTGGCCGGTCAGCATCCCCTCCTCCTCATCGAGTAGGATGGCGACGCCGTGATCCATTCCCAACATCTTTGCCATGGGGGCCACCAGATGCTCGCCGGAAGCGGAGATAAGCACCAGCTCGTCGCCCCGCTCCCGATGCCATTCGATACGCGCCAACCCCTCGGGGTAGAGCCGCTCGCGCAGCACCTGCTCGGCAAAGTGGTGGCACTGCTGGCTGAGCCATTGGCGCGACTTGCCCGCCAGCGGCTGCAGGGTGAAGGCCATGTACTGGTGCATGTCCATCTTGCCCTGATGGTAGAGAGACATCATCCCCTGCTCCTCGGCCACCATGCCCGCCGGAGCAAGCTCCCCGGCCACCATGTACTCCAGCCAGAGGCTGGCGGAATCCCCGGCAATCAGGGTCTCGTCCAGATCAAACAGTGCTAGTGCCATGGGCGCTCCTCGCAGTGAAAATGGAAATGAAATGCGGTGTCATGCTACCTCACAAAGTTGATCCCGGGCCACCGCCAGGGTCACGGCGCTGCCGGTTGCCAGCAGATCGCCAGCCGAACGGTTGAGGCAATCCACCGTCAACAGCCCCGCCTCGCACTCCACCTGATAGCGGATCACGTTGCCGAGCAGCTGTTGCTGGCGAATGATGCCGGGCAGGCTGGGCTCGCTGCTGGTCGCTCCGGCGGGCAGCAGGGTGATGGACTCTGGCCGCAGCGCCAGCTTGCCCTGAAAACGGGGGCCGAACAGCGACTTGCCCAGCTCTGCGCCAAGCAGGTTGTAGTTGCCGATAAAGCTCGCCACAAACTCGCTGGCGGGACGGGTGTAAATCTGCTCCGGCGTACCGCTCTGGACTATGGATCCCTTGTTCATCAGGAAGATCCGATCCGACATGGTGAGCGCCTCCTCCTGATCGTGGGTCACGAAGATGGTGGTGAGCTCAAGGCGCTGCTGGATTTCGCGGATCTGCTGGCGCAGGCTGCGGCGGATACGGGCATCCAGCGCCGAGAGCGGCTCGTCCAGCAACAGGATCCTTGGCCGTACCACCAGGGCGCGCGCCAGTGCCACCCGCTGGCGCTGGCCGCCGGAGAGCTCCCCCGGATAGCGGCGCTCGAAGCCGGTCAGCTCCACCAGCTCCAGCGCCTCTTTCACACTGGCTGCCAGCTCCCGCCCCGGCTGGGGTTTCATCTTGAGGCCGAAAGCCACGTTGTCCCACACCGTCATGTTGGGGAAGAGCGCATAGCTCTGGAACACCATGCCGATGCCCCGCTTCTGGGGCGCCTGCCAGGTGATCTCTTCACCGGCCACCCGCACCTGACCGCCATCCACCGGAGTGAGCCCGGCCAGCGCCCTCAGCAGGGTCGATTTGCCGCAGCCGGAGGGGCCGAGCAGGGTCACCAGCTCCCCCTTGCGGATGCCGAATTCGATCCCCTCGAACACCGGAGTATCGCCGTAGGATTTGTGCAACTGATTGACTTCTAAATGAAACATCTTGGATCACCGATGAAATCTGTTGGCTGCCCAGGTGAGCAGCAGGGTCAGCAGGAAGTAGCTCATCACCAGCGTACTGGTGAAGTGGCCCGAGGTGGCGCGCATGTTGTAGAGGTAAACCTGCAGGGTCTCGTAACGGGTGCCCACCAGCATGTTGGCAAACACGAACTCGCCGAGCAGGAAAGAGAGCGAGAGAAACAACGCCGCCAGCAATCCCTTGCGCAGGCAAGGGATCACCACCAGCAGAAAGGCGCGCCGACTGCTTGCTCCCAGCAGATGGGCGGCATCCATCAGATCCCTGAGCGGCACCCCTTGCAGGCTGTTGGCCAGCGCCCGGTACATGAAGGGCAACACCACGGTGAACCAGGTGCCGATCAGGATCCATGGCGTGCCGATAATTGGCAGCGGGCCGTCGGCGTAGATCTGCAGCAGCCCCACCGAGGAGACCACCGGCGGCACCGCAAAGGGGAGCAAGATTAGCAGGTTCATCCAGGGGTCCAGCTTGGGGAAGTAATAGGCCACCACCAGCACGGTCGGCACCAGCACCAAAGTCCCCAGCAGCAGGGTGGCGAAGCAGACCAGCAGGCTGCGGCCAAACGCCGCAAGAAAGCGCGGGTCGCCCCACAGTTTGAGATACCAGTCGAGGGTGAAGCCATCCGGCAGCAGGGTAGCCCCCCAGCGGGTGGAGATGGAATAGAGGAAGGTGGCCAGCAGCGGCAGCAGCAGGGTGGCGACCAGCCCACCCAGCACCCACTTGGGCCAGCGCGGCGTCAAATCATGCATGGGATTGCCCCCTGTTCACATAGCTCTTTTTCAGCAGCCACTGGTTGGCGGCCGTCACCACCCCCAGCAGCACCATCAGGATCACCGCCAGCGCCGCGGCCATGTTGGGCTCGAGGAAGATATCGCCGGAGACCAGACTGGCCACCCGGATGGTCACCAGATTGAAGTTGCCGGTGGTGAGGGCGTAGGCGGAGGCGTAGGCCCCCACCGCGTTGGCAAACAGGATGATCAGGGTGCCGAGCAGGGCGGGCGTGAGCACCGGCAGCGCCACGTGCCACACATACTGCCCCTTGCTCGCCCCCAGCAGCGCCGCAGCCTGCGGCCACTCATCCTGCAGCGCATCGAACGCCGGATAGAGCAGCAGCAGGGCGAGCGGGATCTGGAAATAGGTGTAGATAAGGATCAGGCCCGACCCCGAGTAGAGGTTGAAGCCGTCGATCAATCCCCAGGATTTCAGCAGCAGGGTAACCGCGCCGTTGATACCGAGAATGATGATGAAAGCGAACGCCAGCGGCACCCCACTGAAGTTGCCGGTCATGGTGACAAAGGCCAGCAGCAGCCGCTTGACCCGCTCGCCGCTGTGACGCAGCGCCGCCGCCCCCAGAGTGCCGATGGCAAGCCCCGCCAGACTGGCGATACCGGCGATACGCAAGGAGTTGCCGAAGGACTGCAGGTAGAAGGGGGAGCTCAGGATCTCCCGATAGTAGTCGAGGCCCCAGCCATCGGGGGTCTGAAAGCTGCCCACCAGCACCCACACCATGGGGGCTAGCTGGAACAGGATCATCAACAGGACAAACGGCAGCAGCACCAGCGCGGGCAACCAGTGGCGGCGCACCTTGTGCTTGGTTGCCACAGGTTGATCCGCGAGGATCTCGGTGGTTGCAGGCATCATCAGTGCACCTCACGCATAAAGGCCGCCTTGAGCAGCGGTGGCACTGCCGGCTTGTCGTGGGGAATGCCCAGCAAGTCGGCCATCAGGGCGCAGAGCTGGGTCTGGGCGATCACCACGCCGTCCGGCCAATGCTCGATAAAGGCATCGCCAAACAGCCAGAGCGGCACGGTACGTTCTTCAGGCAGGGTGCCGCCGTGGCTCAGGTCGTTGTTCATGCCGTGATCCGAGGTGATCACCACCTGATACCCCTCCGCCAGCCACTGGGGCAGCAGATCGGCCAGCAGGCTGTCCATCCGGCGCGCCTGATTGCGGTACTGGCGCGAATCGAGGCCAAACTGGTGGCCAGCGTCATCCACCCCCATCGGGTGGATCAGCAGAAAATCGGGGTCGTACTGGCTGCGCAACCACTCGCCATCCATCAGCAGATGGCTGTCGGGATAGTTGTCATCCCAGTAGAAGCAGCCGTGCTGGATGGGCAGTTGCTCGTCATGGGTATAGCGATCCCGCGCAGCCAGCCAGGGGCTGCGGTTATAGAGTTCGCTCACCCAGTAGTAGGCCGCTGCCGCCGTGCGTTTACCCGCGGCGCGGGCCAGATGGAAGATGGCGTCGTGCTGGCTCAAGCGACTCACCCCGTTGTGGGTGATGCCGCTTACCACCGGCGGCACGCCGGTCAGGATGCACTCGTAGAGAGGCCGGGAGAGAGACGGCAGGGCAGCATTCAGGGTCGTATGCAGGCCCCGCCCCGCCTCCACCATGCCACCGAGGTAGCCCATGGTGTGGGCTACCTCGGCTGCCAGACCATCCACAAGTACCACTATCACCTTGTGTTGCACTGGATTCCCTTACTGCATGTTGATCATGACGGTTTCTTGCCACTGGCGCGGCAGGGCCTTGGAACTCTGCTCCCAGGCGGCATGGTCGCTGACCGGCTTGGCATTGGTATACTGCTCGGCTGGCAGCAGCTTGGCCTTGACGTCATCCGGCAGGGTCACGTTGCTGCGGATGGGGCGGGCGTAGCCACGGGCCAGGTTGATTTGACCGGCATCGGAGAGGATGTATTCACGGGCCAGCTTGGCGGCGTTGGGGTTCTTGGCCCACTTGTTGATGATGGTGGTGTAACCGGCGATGACGGAGCCGTCGCTCGGGATCACCACCTCAAACTTCTTGGGGTCGATCTGGTCGCGGTAGTTGAGGGCGTTGAAGTCCCACAACACCCCCACTTCCACCTCGCCCTTCTCGATGTTGGCGATGGTCGGGTCATTCAGCGACAGACGACCCTGCTTGGCCAGCTTGCCGAACAGATCCAGCGCGGGCTTGAGGTTCTTCTCGCTGCCACCGGTGGCATAGGCCGCCGCCAGCACGCCGTTGTTGGCCTGAGAGGCCACGCCCACATCACCCAAGGTCACCTTGTAGTCGCCACCCAGCAGGGATTGCCAGCTGGTGGGGGCCGCCTTGACCAGATCCTTGTTGATCAGGAAAGCGATGGTGCCGGTATAGGCCAACATCCAGTGACCGTCCGCATCCTTGGCCCAGTTGGGAATATCGGCCCAGGTGGAGGGTTTGTAGGGCTGGGTGACTCCCTGCTTGACCGCCACCGGACCGAAGGCGCCGCCCACGTCGCCGATATCGGCGGTGGCGTTGGCCTTCTCGGCGGCAAACTTGGCGATCTCCTGCGCCGAGCTCATGTCGGTATCCTGATGCTTGATGCCGTAGATGCTGCCCAGCTGCTGCCAGGTATCCTTCCAGTTGGCCCAGCTGTCGGGCATGCCGATACTGCTGAGCTGCCCTTCACCACGGGCGGCCTTCTCAAGATCCGCAATATTCTCGGCGGCATAGCTATTTGTGGCAAACAACGGTTGGCTGATGGCCACCAGGGCCAGTGCACTTGCGATCACGCTTTTCATCATCCCATCCCTCTGGACTAGGTCAGTTAAGGTTCGAGAGGGATGCTAGAGGGGAAATATGACGGTCGCGGGGCGCTTTGATGGCAGTTTGATGACAATTGCCCTGTCATGTCGCTGTCATCCACAGCGGTTACAACTCTGAACCAGAGTGAGGCTGGACTATTCCAGTAAGGGATTGGCCAGCCACCCGCCTTCTGAATAAGCAACAGGGATAAGAGTGTGACTGAGCCGAGATTGAGCGAGCAGATATTGAACGAACAGAGCATGGCCGATGGCCGATCCTCCTCCAAGTGCGAACAGATTTGCCAGACCCTGCGCCGCTATATCGGCAGCGGCCAGCTGGGGGCCGGGCAGCAGTTGCCCGCCGAACGGGCGCTCAGCGAGCGCTTCGCCACTACCCGCATCACCATCAAGGAGGCGCTCTCCAGCCTCGAAGCGGATGGCCTTATCTACCGGGCCGAGCGGCGCGGCTGGTTTGTGGCGCCGCCCCGCCTCACCTACGATCCCGCCATCCATACCCATTTTCACCAGTGGATCGGCGAGCAGCAGCGCACCGCCGAAACCCGGGTGCTGGCCCACGGCAGCGAGCTTGCCAGCAGCGAACTGTGCCGCTGGATGGGACTTGCTCCCTTTACCCCGCTCTACGAAATCCGCCGCCAGCGGCTGATCGACGGCCGCCCCGTGCTGCACGTCAGCCACCACCTGCTGGCCAGCCGCTTTCCCGATATCGCCAGCGCGCCGCTGGCTAGCTCCCTCACCGAGCTCTACCAACAGCGTTATGGCATAGGCCAGGGTGGCGCCAGCCTAGAGATCACCCCCTCGGCGGCGCGGGGCGCCATCGCCCGCGCCCTCAATCTGGCGGAGGGGAGCGCGGTGCTAAGGCTGGTGCGGGTCAACTACGACGAGCGAGGCGGTCTGGTGGATTGCGATATCGAACACTGGCGACCGGACGCGCTCCGTATCTGCCTCGATACGCGAGCATTGCAGCCGCTCGCAGGCAAGCTGCAACAAACCCGGGTCGCCGATTAGGGAATATCCAGAGCACTGTCGAGCACAGTGGCGATCCGTATCTGCCTCGATACCCGAGCGCTGCAACCGGTCGCAAGCAGATCGCAGACCTTTCAACCCACTGAATAACCAGACGCCAACACGGCAGATCCCGCAGGATCCGCCGGGATCAGTTGTCGATATTGGGGATCAGGTCGTCGAAGCTCTGGTAGCCACAGTCGGCCAGTTGCAGCGACATGGTGTAGGTCTTGGCATGCTCCCGCTGGCCAATGGCGGGGCGGTTGAGCTTGAGCTCCTGATGCCAGTACTCCTTCATCCGGTCGATCAGCGCCATCGCCTCCCCCTCGTTGAGGTGCAACTGGCAGAGCGCCATATAGTTATTCGACTTGTGCATGTTCTCCACCAGATACTCCCCCAGCACCGACATCGCCTGCCGTGCCTGCTGGCGGGCGAAACGGCTGTGCTGCTCGAAGCTGATCCGCTCGCTGATCAGGAAGTGGTAACTGTTGTCGATTCCGAGCTGCAAAATGCCAAGCTTCTCCAGCTTGCGCAGGTAGAGGTAGCAGGAGGCGTCGGTCAGGCTGTACTCCCGCTTGAGATCGATCAGCGTCTTGTCGCGCCAGAAGATATTGGCGAGAAAGGCGTAGAGCCCCGGCTCGTTGTGAAACGCCTCGTCCTGCTCCTGGGTGAAGACGGCGCGGCGGCTCTGGGCATCCTGAGTGCGATCCAGCAGCTCCTCGAACGACAGCCCCACCAGATGGCAGATCTCCAGCAGGGTATCGAACGGCAGGGAAGGCTTGTTCATCATCCGTTTCACGGTAGCGATGGAGACGCCCATCGCCTCCGCCAGGGTCTGATAGCGGATCCCCTTGTCGGTCAGGGTCTTCTTCAGGGTGTCGAGAATATTGTTGGCCAGGGTCTGGCTGTAAGTCATGCCACTATTCCTTGTTATCGCACTTTCATTGCATGGTTATGCCGAGTCAGCTTCTGACCTTTTTTTACCTTCAAGGCTCAGATATTGACACCGAAAAAACACCCCAGAGAAAAAACCGCTTAGAACGCCCATCAGGACAGACCAGTTAAGCAGCGAGGTCGCAAAATCTGACACCAGACAGTGCATATCTTTCAACCCGCAAACATTTTGCTAGTGCTGCATAGAACATCGCGCATAATCGAAACGTATCGAATTCAAGACCCTTCCTGGTTGAGAAATCGATTGTTTGCTTCCAAATTTTTGTTTTTAAACCGCAAGGTTTTTTCTCTTTCCTGGCATTGGGCGGCGCTGATAGCACCGCCTTTTTCTTTTGCCCGCATCCGGCGATAAAAGCAACAACAGACCCCTCACCCATCGATATAACCGCCATTACAACCCGATATCGGGCACAAAAAAAGCGTCTGCCGGTGGCAGACGCTTGCATCCCGTTTTCAGCAATCAGATATAGCGGATCGCGGTCAGTAACATCACCACCGCCATGCTCGCCATCATGGGGACGAAGGTACGCTTCACCACATCGATCGGGCTCAGGTTGGCAATACCGGCTACCGTGATGATCACCCCGGCCACCGGAGAGATGGTGCGGCCAATCCCGGCGGCAAACAGGATCGGCACCAGCAGCAGCAGCGGGTTGATGTCGAACTGGCCGGAGACCAGCGGCACGATGGGGATAAAGGCCATCACAGGGGCGTTGCCCGAACCGGTGATAAAGGCGGTTAGCAGGATAAAGAGCGAGAAGACCAGCGACAGCCCGAGCGGATTGAGATCGAACGACTTGGCCAGATCGATCAGCTGGGTGATGGCACCGATATTGGTGAGACCGGCGGAGAAGAACTCGGCCGCCAGCATCAGGGTCAACACGCTGCCGAAGATCATCCCGGTACCGGTCAGCCAGGCCTCGAAGTTGGCAAATGCCTTGTTGAGGGAGCGGTAGCGCAGCGCCTCTATGATGATGCACAGGGTCATGGTAGACATCATGGCCACCGGAATGGTCATCTTGATGGCGCTGACGAATAGCTCGGAGAAACCGAACAGAAAGATGAAGGGGATCACCGGCAGCAGGGCATAATAGCCAGGGGTGTTTTCATGTTTCGCTTCCAGCTCGTGCAGATACTTGCCACGCTCGGCGGCGGCATCGTGGCCATCTTTGCGGTCACAATGGCGCTGCCACATGATATTGACGAACGGAATGGTCACCAGCAACGCGATCTGGAACAGCAGCTGATGGTTCACCACGAACGGCATCACCTCGATATTGATCGCCTTGGCGCCGATCACCGCATTGATCTGGCCGGGGCCAAACTCCCACGCGGTGGGGATAACGATGGTCGCCACCGCTGTCTTGGCGCTGATCCCGGCGTTGCGCAGCAGCGGATAGAGGGTGCCCATCAACAGCAGGGAGAGCGAGGTCGCCCCGGTAATAAAGACATAGAGGATGGAAACCATCAGCAGGATGATTGCCAGCAGTACATAGGGGTTCTTCAGTGCCATGATCGGGCGTGAGGTGGCCTTTACCAGCGCCGCCGAGGCACCGATCTGGTTGAGATAGGTCGCCACCCCGGCAATCGCCACCAGGGTCAGACCGGTGGAGGCGAGACGGGAGTTGGTCACCATGGCGAACTTCTCCCACAGGTCGAAGAACCAGAAGCCCTGGCTGTTTTCGGCAGGCAGAATGTCACTGATCCCCGCCCACTGGGCATAGGCCAGCAGCACCAGACCCGCAGTCAGCAAGGTCGCTTGCGGATTGAACCGCTTGAGCATGGCGTAGGCAACCAGCCCCACCACCACCAGAATCAAGATTGTCGACATATAAATACCTCAGTGACTACACGATTGCGGCCCAATCACAACTTATCGTTATTTCTTACAATTGGGATTTTGGAGGGTATCAGTGACACTCTAAAAATAGAATTGGCTGGTGTGATCACCACCGCAATAATAAATATTCAGGTAGTAAAAAACTCAGGTTAAATATTTCTCTATCACAATCACTCGTCTCATTATGTGGCGATAGTCGCACTTATCTGTCCACCACTGTGCAGCGCTTCATAAAATAAGAAAAGTGCTCTTGGTCGCTATTTGCCACCGGAAAATGCCGACCCGCTATCAGGCCCTCGCCACCATCTCCTCGATTATCTACCCGCCATCAGGGCCAGCCAGCATCATCAATACCCCTCAGCTGGCAAGACGGTGACGCTCCACCGCAGCCTGCAGGCAAAATGAGCAGTGAAAGAAACCAACTTAGAACAAAATTTCAGCAACAAACCAAGATTATCGAGCCAATTCTCAGATTAAAAATTCCGATGATCGCAAAAAAGCGGTACAAGCCACTTCATGATAAAACGCACAAAAAAACAGCAAATGGTTGGCGAGCAATGCGCTTGACAAGCGACCAATTAATGAGCAGCTGGTAATCCGCGGTGGCGCGGCCGGGGCAGAAAAATAGCCAGCCAGATCAAGTGCGTCCCGCCAATATCGCGACAAATAACAACCAGAAGATATTTCGCCTTATTTTGGTCATTTATAAATAAAGTGATAACTCTAAATAAACCATTATTTGACCAGTCCAAAATAGCCAGTAATTTATTTCCGTCGATTAACTGGTCGGTGATGGGTTGTTATTATCAAACAGCCTCTCTATACTGCGCGCCCTCTGATATAGAGATCCACTGGAATATAAATAAGCTTCATGGATGAGGCCATTCAATCACACGCAGTTCACATTAACAGGGCAAACCCATCCATGAACAAGTTCAATAAAGTTGCAATTCTCTCTCTGCTCGGTCTGACTTTCAGCGGTGCTGCTTACGCCCAAGGCTGGTATGTCGGTGTAGACCTCACCACCTCAAAAATGGATCTGGATGGCGGGGCTCAACAGGTCTATGACGCCAAAGTGATCGACGACCAGCTCGACGGCGGCAGCCTGATCGTCGGCTACGATCTCAACCACTGGTTGGCCATCGAAGGGGGCCTGCACGCCCAACAGATGGATCAGCTGACCTGGGTTACCTCCCAGGGTGCGACCGGCTTTGCCGACACTACCATCGAAACTCGCAGCATCAGCCTGGCCGCCAAGCTGAGCCAGCCGCTGGCCTGGGGCTTTAGCGCCTATGCCAAACCGGGTATCGCCTACACTCGCACCGAAGTGGAATTTGTCGGCAACGCCACCATCCTCGGTATCAGCGGTCAGTTAACCGGCAACGAAACCAAGAGCAAGGTACACCCCAATCTGGAAGTAGGTCTGGACTACGCCTTCAACGACCACTTCTCTGCCGGTATCGGTTACGAGCGCCAGTTCAACGCCCTGAGCCTGGGTGACGAGCACTACTCTCTGGATACCTTCAAGCTGGGCCTGCGCTACCACTTCTAAGTCGCGCCGCGTCAGTAACAATGCAAAAGGGCCGCAGGATCTTATCCTGCGGCCCTTTTTACTGGCGAGTTACTGGCGAGAGCGCCGTTAGCAGATCTGATTCTTGCCCAGCTGCTTGGCCTGATAGAGCGCCCGATCGGCACGCACCATCAAACTCTCCTTCTGCTCATCCCGCTGATACTCCGCCAACCCGAAGCTCATGGTAGTGAGACCGTGGGGGCAGATGGGCTCGCTCGCCATCCATGCTTGAAGCTTGCTCGCCACCACCAGCGCATCATCACGACCAGTGTTGGGCAACAGCACCATAAACTCGTCGCCGCCCCAGCGGGCCAGCAGATCGATCTCGCGGATATGGCTACGCACCCGCGCCACTGCATTGATCAGGGTCTGATCCCCGATGTGATGCCCATAGCTGTCATTGATCTGCTTGAAGTTGTCCACATCCATGGCGATCACCGTAAAGGGCTGATGAAAACGGCGGGCCCGTTCGCACTCCAGCTGCAACGCCCGCTCCAGCCGATAGCGGCTGGCGGCGCCGGTCAGGGCATCGGTCTCCGCCAGCTGGCGATTCTCTTCCGCCTTCTGTTGCAGCGCCTCATTCAGCCGTACCAGCTCGGCGGTACGCTCAGCCACCAGCTGCGCCAGCGAATGATTGCGCAGCTCCAGCTGATCCAGCAGCAGCTTGCAGGCGTGGATATTGTGATGAGCGCCGATCATGCGCGCCACAGAACCATCGGGGTTGCGCTCTATAATCCGACCGCAATCTTCAATCCAGATATAGCGGCCAGATCATCGGGGTGGATCACCTGTTCCCAGGTAAAGACGGTATTGCCAAGGGTGTGAGCCTCATAGCCCAGCATCCGGTACCAGCCGGAATTGCGATAGACGAAACCGGTATTGGCATTCCAGTCCCAGATGCCATCGCTGATCACCTCCAGAATGCCGTGCACCACGGCCTCGCTGACATCCGAGATCCTGACCCTGTCACTGTCCTGCACCATAGCGGTTACCCTTATTCTGCTGCCCCGCGCCACCACGGGGAATCGCTGTTTTATCGTGAGGCGCTACCTTGGCATATCGCCATAAATCTGTCAGCCAGAACCCCACCGCACCACCGTTTCCCCGGTTATCAGCCACTCACGACACAGGCTGAATCAGGGGAGCCATAAGTGTGGTTCAAGTGCGCCCCATTTACCGGATTTAACTCACAATTCAGTCATTTGGGGGATGGGAAAAATGAGCGGATACCCAGAGGCACCCACAGAGGTCAATCGGCCAGAGTCAGCCGATAAAAATCCGTCTCCTGATGTTTCGGATTGGGGCGCAGAAATACCCAGCCAGATCGCCGGTAATGGTTCAAGGCCCGCACATTGGTACGACTCACGGAGAGAATCGCCCATTTACAGCCCGCCCCCTGCAACTGCTGGCGGATATAAGCCTGCAACCCGGCGGCCAGACCGCGGCCACGATATTCGGGGAACAGATAGATCAGCTGCACATAGCCGGTCTCGCGTTCATCGGAAAAGCTGCGAAATTCCAGCTGCCCCACCAGTTGTTCACCCGCCCAGACATGGAGGTAGTGCCATTGCGCTTGCCCCAGCCTTTCGCGGATCCGCTCCCGATAACCGTCGATAAAGTCGGCAAAGCCATCATGGGTATGAAAGCTGCAGAAATAGGAATCCCTGCGCGCCAGCACACAATGTTCGTAATCCCGATCCAGATCGATAGTTTTAAATTCAAGTCGCAATAAATGACATCCTATCGTGTGTAAGTAGGGTGTAATAAGCGCAGCGCATTACACCTTTTGGCAGATAAATAGCAGCGGTGCAATTCACTTCGTTCTTTGCACCCTACCCACCCTCACCCTCCCCTCCCCTCTCCCGGAGGGAGAGGGGAGGCGGCATCGGAAATATGCTCGCCAGCTGTGTAGGTTCGATTAGCGAAGCGTAATCGGACAGCGGTAACGGCATTACTCCCTTCTCCCCTTGCGGGAGAAGGGTCGGGGATGAGGGGGAGGAAAAGAGAGATGACGCGGTAAACGTTGGGCTTCGCTACGCTCAGCCACAACCTACACAATCGGTAGGTTGGTTCTGAGCCTGCGAAGCCCAACATACGAGATGTTCAACAGTTAAATACCCAGGCGATGTCGCTGCTCATCCGATAGTGGATTTTTTAAGGCTTCTTGGTATGCCGCCTCGCATTTTCGCCAGAACTCATAATGACATGCACGTAGCTCAATTCCGGCAATTGCTTCAAAGCGAACCCAAAATATATATCGTACCGGGCCAAGGCTTATTGAACTTCGAAAGCTTGTGGGGTTTTGTGTTTTTGAGTCGAAGGGAACAATAAGTCCTCCATGCGCTGCGAATCTATGTTCTCCGAGCTTATGGCGATAAGCTTCATAGGTCGGGTCTGCATCAATGTGTAGAAAGATAATGTTTCGCTTCGTCTGTCCTATAGCAAACTCGCAAGCTTCTAATGGACGGGGGCCGCATGATTCAGCCACATGGCAACATAATAGTTTAGCAAAGTATCTAAATACATTGAGGTAATCCTCTGAGTCAGAGGTATATTGTGGCAAGCTGAATACTGACGAAGGATCTCGACCCTCTGACAAAAACGAGAAGACCAAAGCATGAAACCGGTCGAATTCATGGTCAGCAGCCTGTGTGCGAGTTCCATTACACAAGGAACACATCCGAGCTGAGAAGTGGAAGGCTCGGGATTTCGGGCCTTGTGCCAAACGAGGTATGCTTTCGCCATCGAAATTGCCGATGAACATAGCATCCTTCCCGAAAATTTTTCGCAAAGCAGAAGCTTTTATTTTGTGTTCTCCGGTGAGCGATTCACCAGACCCGCACAGGCAACAACTTTCTACTTGGTACGGCTCGAATAATATTCCCATCAAAAGGCTCCAAAGATACTCAGAATTGGCGGATTCACCTCTGTAGTGCAACGCCCGCTTAAAAATCAGGCGGCCTTGAGTAACTCGTCAAATATCACCTGAGATTGTTTAAATCCCCAACATCTGCGGGGCCTTGAAGTTGAGCCACTTTTCGAAGGCTAAAAATATATCCACGGTCACTAGGCTCAAATTACTGCTCTATGGATTACCCCAACCTCTCCGCCAATCCGGAATAACGCTCGGTCTTTTTCCGCACCGCTTGTGCCAGCAGGGCGCGATCGCCGTAGAGATCGAGGCGGGCCTTGGCGCGGGTGATGCCGGTATAGACCAGCTCGCGGGTCAGCAGCGGGCTGGGGCTGTCGGGCAGCACCAGCACGGTATGGGCAAACTCCGACCCCTGGGATTTGTGGATGGTCATGGCGTAGACCGTCTCGTGAGGTGGCAGGCGACTGGGCAACAGGGCGCGCAGGGTGCCGTCCGGCTGCTCGAACCATACCTTCAAACGGCCACTTTCATCGGGCAGGCAGAGCCCCATATCGCCGTTGTAGAGGCCGACCCCGTGATCGTTGCGCACCACCATCACAGGGCGACCGGCATACCAGTCGCCATCGCGGGCAATCAGCCCGGCCCGTGACAGGGCCAGTTCGAGCCGCTCGTTTAGCCCCTCAACCCCGAACGGGCCGCCCCGCAGGGCGCAGAGGATCTGGAAGCTGTTGAATGCCTTGAACACGGCGGCGGGATCTTCCCCCGCGCGGGCCGCCTTCAGATAGCTGCCGTAACCGGCCACCCCCTGGGCAATCAGGGCGTCGTAGGCCTCCCCCGCCCAGGGATGCAGGCTGATATCGGCAAAGCCCATGCCCCAGACTGCTTCCACCGCCGTGGCATCGCCGCTGTTGCAGGCGCGCGCCAGCTGGCCGATGCCCGAATGCTGATCAAAGCGCCAGCTCTTGGCCAGCAAACAGAGGCTGTCGCGCACCGGAGCCCCCGCGGGCGTGCCCTGCAAGCGGTAGCTGGTCTGGCGGGAGAGCCAATCCGCCTGCGCCGGGCTGATGCCCTGTTCGATAAAGCTGCAGATATCGCCGAGCACGGCCCCCGCCTCTACCGAGGCGAGCTGATCCTTGTCGCCGAGCAGGATCAGGCGGGCGTGGCTCGGCAGCGCATCAAGCAGGCGCGCCATCATCGGCAGATCGACCATGGAGGCCTCATCCACCACCAGCAAGTCGAGGTGCAGCGGGTTGCCCGCATGGTGGCGGAACTGGCTGTGCCCCGGAATGACCCCGAGCAGCCGGTGCAAGGTGCCCGCTTCGGTGGGGATCGCCTCGACCCACTCGGGGGGCAGATCGAGGGCCTGCAGGGCGGAGCCGATACTCTCGGTGAGGCGCGCCGCCGCCTTGCCAGTGGGGGCCACCAGCCGGATCGCCGGCGCCTTGCCTGCCTGCAGGCCGGTCTCTACCAGAATGGCGAGCAGTTTGGCGACCGTGGTGGTCTTGCCGGTGCCGGGGCCACCGGAGATCACCGCAAAGGGGCGTGCCGCCGCGGTGGCCGCCGCCAGCTTCTGGCCGTTGCAGCAGAGCGCCTCGGGCACCAGCGCATCCAGCCTGCTCAAGTCGCTCGCCGCCTGGGCGCTGGCCAGCAGCGCCTCGATGGCGGGCCAATCCACCTCGTTCGGGAACACCAGATCCAGATACTTCTCGATAAAGTGGCGGGCCAAGAAGTCGGGGGCGAGACGGGCCTTGAGCAGCGCCGCGAACACCAGCCCGTAGTCTCGGGCAAACAACCGCGACAGGGCCGGGGCAATCTCCGGCCATTCGGCGCGTTCACTCAAAGCGCGCAGATGGCGGGCCACCCCCTGCTCGTGATCGTGGTAGCGGGTGAGGTAGAGCCGCCCGTGCCACAGCCGCAGCGGCCAGCGCGGGGCGAGCCCCTCATCCTGCTCGGTGCCAACCAAGGGGCTAGCCGCAAACAGGGCGGGCCAGCGGGCAGGATCCGCCAGATCCAGCAGCAGATCCCGGCTCTGCTGGGGATCCAACCCGAACGGGCGCAATGAGCCGGCGATGAGCATTTCAAGCGGCAGACAAACATGGCCACGCCCCAGCTCGAAGCAGGCAAGCGCCGCCCCCAGCACCAGCTCGGGGCTGCCGCCCAGATCAGCCACCAGCTTGGCAAATTGCAGATCCAGCTGGCGGATACGGCCGGCCAGCGCCAGTGTTTTCAACCGTTCAACCATCATTGCGCTGGTCGCAGTGCTGATCATGGTGCCGCTCATGCCTCTACCTCGTTTAATTCTGTTGATGACACACCGCCAGAGCGATCACCATTTCTAAACAGCTCATCCAACCCCAGCACCAGTTCACGGCTCGGGCGGGTATGGAAAATGCCCCCCTGCGGCATGCCGCGCAGGAACAGATAGAAAACGCCGCCAAAGTGCTGCTCGAAGTCGTAACCCGGCAGGCGCAGGGTGAGCAGCCGGTGCAGCGCCAGCGAGTAGAGCTGGTATTGCAGGTCGTAGCGGTGCTCGGCCATCGCCAGCTCCAGCGCCGAACGGCTGTAATCGGCGGGGCTCATGCCGAGGTGGTTCGATTTGTAGTCGAGCAGATACCAGCGCCCCTGCCACTCGAACACCAAGTCGATAAAGCCCTTGAGCATCCCCTGCACGGTGGCAAAGCTGAGCGGCTTGTTGCCCCGCGACAGCGGGTCATGCTGCTGGCAGAGCGCTGTCAGCGCCGGTGCTGTCACCCGCCCCATGGGCAGGAAGAACTCCAGCTCCACCTGCTTGCGCTCGGGGGCCAGATCCCGCAGCCGCACCGGCTCGCCGCTCTCTGCAAGTAAAGCCGTCTCAAGCGGGGTATCCAGCACCGCCTCCACCTGCTGTTGCAGCACAGGGGCCCAGCTCTCGTCGAAGCCATCCTGCGCCAACAAGGTGGCGATATGCTCTGCCAGCGGCTCACCTGCGGCACTTTGAAAGTCGATGGTCTCGAACAGGCTGTGCAGCAGGGTGCCGGGGCGCGCCCCTTTCGGGAAGGTAAAGATGGAGGGCTGGGGCGCCTCGTCCGGTTGCTCGGAAGCCAATGCAGCCGCCTCGGTGACGACCTCATCATCGAAGCCGGGATTGGCGAGCACGCCCTTGCTGTGGCCGTGGCCCTGCGCCGCCAGCCCGGAGTAGGAGCTGATCCACCAGTCCCGCTCAAGTGAGCCGCTAAAGTGGCGCACCTGCGGCTCGCCCAGCTGCTCCTCCTCTGGCGGCAGCTGGGCCGGACGGGTGAGCGAGGGCTCACCGACGGCCACTCCGGGCAGCGCCTGCGCCAGCTCGGTCAGGGCGGTGGCCAGCGTCTGCGCATCCCCCTCCTCGCCCTTTTGCAGCAGGTAGCCGATGGCGGTGTGGTGCAGGTCTGTCTTCTCCGACTTGCCCGCCCCCGCCCGCACCGGGGCCAGCCCCAGCCAGGTGGCGTAGACGCCCCGGGTCAGCGCCACGTAGAGCAGCCGCAAATCTTCCGCAAGGCGCTCCCTGTCAGCTTCCGCCAAGGAACCCTCGGCGCCGGTGAGATCGAGAATGGTGCGATTGCCCGCCTCGTCCGCCTCGTGATAGAGCGGGGTCTCGGCGGTTCTGTGGCTGCAGATAAAGGGCAGGAACACCAGCGGGTACTCCAGCCCCTTGGATTTGTGGATGGTGACGATCTGCACCAGCTTGCGCTCGGATTCGAGGCGCAGTACCTGCTCAGCATCCTGGCCGCTCGGGCGGCTCACCGCCTCACCCAGCCAGCGCAGCAGGGCATACTCCCCATCCAGCTCGCTGCTCACCTGTTGCAGCAGCTCGCCAAGATGGAGGAAGTTGGTCAACCGCCGCTCGCCATAGGGGCTCGCGAGCAGGGAGGAGGCGAGATTGCGCCGGTGCAGCAGGGCCCGCAGCATCGCCAGCACGCCGCGGCGATGCCAGATCTTGCGGTACTCCATAAACTCCTGCACCGCGCTCTCCCACGCCCGCTCGTCGCTGGCCAGCCCATCGAGCGCCTTGGCGTCGAGATCAAACAGCCCGGTGGCGAGCGCAGCCCGCAGGCTGCGCTCTTCGCTCGGGTTCTGGCAGGCGTGCAAAATCAGCAGGATCTCCCGCGCCTCCGTCTGCTCCAGCACGCTCTCGCGGTTCGACAGATAGACGGAGGCGATGGCGAGCCGCGCCAGCTCCTGCTGCACCAGCTTGCCCTCGGCGCCGGTGCGCACCAGCACGGCGATATCCCCGGCCTTCACCGCCTTGTCGCCGATCAGCGCCTTGCCCTCGCGGGCCAGCGTCAGCAGGCGGTGGATCTCGGCGGCAGTGGCGCGCGCCATCTTGCTCTGGTAATCCCCCCGGTTGAAGGTGGGCTGGCCGCTCAGCTGCCAACAGTGGAGCACTGGGGCGGTGGCACCATCGAGCAGCAGCGCCTTGCTCTTGCCCTGCGCCTCCACCGGCAGGAAGGGGATATCCGCTTCATAGATAAAGGGATCTTTGGCCCGCTCAAACAGGCCGTTGACCGCGCCCACCAACGCACTGCTGGAGCGCCAGTTGCGCCCGAGGGTGTAGTGGGCGCTCACATTTCGCCGCGCCTGAATGTAGGTAAAGATGTCGGCGCCGCGAAAGCCGTAGATGGCCTGCTTGGGGTCACCGATCATCAATAGCGCCGTGTCTGTGTGGCCGCCACTCTCTTGCAGACCATAGAGGCGATGGAAGATGCGGTACTGCTGGGGGTCGGTATCCTGAAATTCATCGATCATCGCCACCCGATAGGTGGCACGAATGCGATCGCAGAGCCGCTCGCCCAAACTGGAGCCGAGCGCCCCGTCGAGATCCTTGAGCAGGTCATCGAACGAGAGCTGATGAGCCTGCCGCTTGCTCGCCTGCATCCGGCTGCGCACCACCTTGGCCGCCCGTTGCAGGATCAGATCGCGAATACCGGGACGGCTGGCCAACAGTTCATCGATTTGGCTGAACAGCGGCAGGGTTGGCACCGCGCCCCCCTTCTTGAGGTTCTCCTCCAGCACCGTCTGGCCGAAGCGCTCCAGCTCCTTGGGGATGGCGTAGCCACTGCCCTCGTCCTGCGCCCAGTCGCCGATCTTGGCAAGCCACCCCTCGTAGTTCTTGCCGGTGTAGCGGCTGATCTGGCCGTCGGTCTGGCGGCGGATCTCGTCCGTCTGCGCCAGCCATTCGCTCTTCACCACAGCGATGCGACTCATGGCCGCCTGATGGCGAGCGGCGAGGGTCTCGTCCCCCAGCGCAGGGTGGATCTCCAGCTCGCTGTTGTCGAGCCAGCTGCCCATCTCCCGCAGCAGGGCCGCGGGGCTTGGCCAGAGCGCGCGCACCGCGCTGGCGAGGGCTTTATCCACCGGATAGAACTCGGATCGCCAGTAGTCGCTCACCGCCTGCAGCCTGAGCTGGCTGTCGTCGGTGAGAAATTCGGTTTCAAAGAGGGCACCCGACTCGAAGGCGTTCTGCTTGAGCATCCGCTGGCAGAAGCCGTGGATGGTAAAGACCGCCGCCTCGTCCATCTGCCGCTCGGCGGCCAGCAGGCGACGGGCCGCCAGTTCGTGATCCTCCACCTCGGCCAGCAGCTGGGCCAGCAGGGTGTCACCGCTATGGCCGCGCATAAAGGCGAGCCGCGCCTCGTGAATGCGACCGCGGATCCGCCCGCGCAGCTCGGCGGTGGCAGCTTCGGTAAAGGTCACCACCAGAATTTCGGTCACTGACAACGGCCGCTCGTGGGCGCTCGGCTGACCGGCATCAGCCCCCTCTTCAATGAGCGGGCCGTGGCCCAGCAGCAGGCGCAGGTAGAGACCGGCAATGGTGTAGGTCTTGCCGGTACCGGCGGAGGCCTCGATCAGTCGTTCACCATGGAGGGGAAAACGCAATGTATTGAGCGGGTTAGCCATTATTTCAGCTCCTCCAGGGTCTTGAGCAGCGGGGTCAGGTGTTCGCGGGCCAGCGCCTGCAACTGACCAAGTACCTCGTCATCGAGTTCGGGGAAGCAGCGGGCAACGTAAACGTCTTGCCCCTCCCCATTGATCATCCAACCGCCGTTGAAACGGGTGAGGGCCGCCTTGTCGGCTGCCTCCGGCTTGTCGGGATCCTTCTCGATCGCCTTGAGCCAATCCCAGGCGGTGTTGGGGAAGAAGGGCAGCGGCCGCTTCATCCCCTGCGCCCAGCACGCCACCAGCGCCGCCAGCTTGGGCCGCGCCTCGTCGGCTGCGAGTACAGGCAACCGCAGACTCTGTTTGGCATCGAACAGCAGGGTGTCGCCGGGGGCGCCGCTCAATGAGAGGCAGAGGTGCTGGATCCAGCCCAGCAGCAGATCCTTGCCGTTGAAGCTGCCGGGTTTGACCACCAGCAAGCGCCCCTTCTGGGTGTCGATCCACCCTTGCAGCTGGCCCTGAGTGAGGGAGATATCGATCTCCACCGCCTGTTTTTCTGACTCATTGGCCGCAACCCAAGGGCGCAGCCGGTTCGCCAGCTTGCCCATCTCGGCATCCAGATCGTCCAGCAGCAGGCTGCCGAACCACCCTTGCGGCAGCAGGCCGGTGAGCTGCAACCGCTCGCGACGCTCGGTACTTTCACCTTCCGCCAGATGGGCATCGAGCAGCAGATCTTTCAGCTGGTAATGTTGCAGGCCATCCAGCTCGAACGGCTCGCTGTCCTCGATGTTGGCTTCGTTCAGCTCAAACCACACCTTGAGGCGACGGTTGAGGAAATATTTGGTGGGCTGGCGATAGAAGCGCAGCAGCTCCGCCAGCTCCAGCCCCTGCTCCTTGCCCCATTCGGGGGGCAAAGGCAGCTCGCCGCTCTGGAAGTTGGCCGCGCCGCGCACCGGATTGAGGGCGGGCAGCCAGTCGGCAGCATAGGTAAAGAGGCGTGAACCCGCCTCCGGGTAGAAGTAGTTGCGGCTGTAGGGGGTGAGCGGATGCGCCACCATCAGGTGGTTGAGCAGCCGCTTGCCGGAGGTTTCATCGTCCAGATCCTCATCCCCCGCCAGCACAAAGCCCTGCCGCACATAGTCGATCAGTTCCGCCAGCAGCACCGATGGCACCTTGTCGCTGTTGTCCTGCGCGCTGAAGCCCTGATAGCTGATATAGAGCCCCTGCTGGGCGCTGAGCAGCGCCTCGAGGAAGAGGTAGCGGTCATCATCACGACGGGAGCGATCCCCGCGCCGCGACGCCACCGCCATCAGATCGAACCCCATGGGGGCCAGGGTGCGCGGGTAGACGCCGTCGTTCATGCCAAGCAGGCAGACCTGCTTGAAGGGGATGGAGCGCATCGGCATCAGGGTGCAGAAGTTGACCTGACCGGCGAGGAAGCGCTGGCTGGAGCGGGACTCCCCCAGCACGCTGCCGAGGTAATCCTGCAACAGATCGGCGGTAATGGGCTGCTCGAAACGGGCTTCGCCGAGCCGGGTCTGCCACTCGACCAGCTGGCTGCGGATGAGCTGGAGCTGACGCTCTTCATCTTCGTCGGCCAGATAGAAGCGCTCCAGCAGCGCCAGCAGGCAGGCGTTCCACTCGGCCAGTGGCTGCGCCTGTTGCAGCCGGGGCAAAAACTCGGCCAGCGAATCGACAAACCAGGCGAGCTTGCCGAGCGCCAGCCCCTGCTGTCCCTCGATATCGGCGTAGGGCAGGATGCCCGCAACCGGCTCGCCATCCCCCATGGCAAAGCCGAGCAGCATGCGGCGCAGGCCGAACAGCCAGCTGTTACCGGACATGGGCGGCAGATCGAAGCGGACGGGATAGCCGTCGTCCAGCCCCCAGCGGATGCCGGTCTCCTGCACCCAGACCCGCAGCTGGTTGAATTCGTCGTCATCCAGCTCGAAGCGGCGCAGCACAGCGGGCACCTCGAGAATGGCGAGCAGCTCCCCTGCCCCCAAGCGGGCGTTGGGCAGCCTGAGCAGGGCGAGGAAGCTTTGCAGCAGCGGGCTCTCCTGACTCGCCGCCCGATCCGAGACCGCAAACGGGATCTGACCCCTAGCCCCAAACACCGCCTGAATATAGGGGCCGTAGCTGTTCACATCCGGCATCATCACCACCACATCTTTCGGGGCGAGGGTCGGGTCCTGCTCGAACAGCGCCAGCAGCCGGTCGTGCAGCACTTCCAGCTCCCGCATCGGGCCGTGGCAGGCGTGGATCTGCAGGGATCCATCCGCCGGATCGATGGGGCTCTTGTGGTGGCTGCTGTCGAGATCGAACTGACCGGCGCCCCGTTCTGCCAGCTCCAGCACATCCTTCTGGATGGCGCGCAGCAGGCTGACATTGCCTTTGCCATCCACCTCGTCGATATCGACGAAAGCCTCGATTTGCGGCACCTCCAGCTCCATCAGCTGATGCAGGTAGTCGCGCCCCAGCTTGCCCATGGAGGCGAGCAGCGGGTTGGCGGGGCCCTGCAAGGTCTCGATGTCGGTACCGGGTTTGAGCTTGTTTTCGAGCCGAGCCAGGGTCTTGCGATCCAGCAGATCCCCCCAGTAGTAGCGGCAGGGGTTGGTGACGAACAGGTGTACCTCCACCTCCGGCCGACTGCCGAGGGCCAGCAGCGCCTCCACATAGCGCGGTGGCAGCGCCGAAATGCCGAACACAAAGACCCGCTGCGGCAGCTTGCCCGGCAGATCGGCGGTACGCTCCAGCTCGTGGATAAACTCCTCGTAGAGGTTGGCACGGTGGTAACCGCTCGGAGAGAGCGCCAACGTGCGGGCCACCAGCTCGCGCCACAGCTCGGGCTGCCAATCCTGACCGCTCACCCCGGCCAGCTCCTGACTGCCTGCTCCGACCAGCCCCTCCCCCTCTTCCCAGCGGGCGATCCAGTCCGGCCGATAGACCAGATACTGGTCAAAGAGATCCGCCACCTTCTGGCAGAGCTGCCACAGCCTTACTTGCTCTGGATCCTTGGCAGGATCCTCGTCATCCCCACCGCCCAGATAGGCGGCGAGCGGGGCAAAAGCGGGGCGATCCAGCAAGGCAGGCAGAATGGTCATCAGCTGCCAGCTCATGGAGCCCTTGTTGTAGGGGCTCTGGCGCGGCACGTCCGCCAGCACCCGGGTGAACATCTCCCAGATAAAGCTGGCGGGCAGCGGAAAGTCGATATTGGCGGCGATGCCGAACGCTTTGGCCAGCTCCAGCTTGAGCCACTGGGCCATGCCCGGGCTCTGCACCAGGATCTGCTCCCGATCGAAGGGGTGAGAGAGAGGGGCCTGCCGGATATGGTTGACCAGCAGCTCCTTGAGCAGATCCAGCTGATTGGAGTGGTAGAGGGTAAACATGGACGACTCCCGCCAATTCACAAGAGGGGATGAGCGCCGGAAAAGAGGAGCCATTTCCGTCACTTCACAGGAGTGGGAATTGTCGGGGATCGGGGGGGAAGATGCAAAAGGCTCTTGCGGCCAGCGGCAGGCAAGAGGCGGAATCATGAGGGGAGCCGCAGATTTGGCTCTCTCTTTCTCACAGACAGAAAAAAGCCGGTGCAGTTGCACCGGCCAAAAGGCATTGGAAACCTCAAACTGACTGGCTGTTACCAGTTTTTGCCGAGACGGGCATCCACACTGAATGCACCCGCACCAGCCGCCGCCAGCGCCAGAAAACCACCGGCCACTGAAACGTTCTTCATAAACATCAGCATCTGCATCTGTTCGGCAGGCTGATAGTGGAAAATAAAGGCAGCCATCAGGGTGAAACCGGCCAGCAGCACAGAGAGGCTGCGGGTAAAGAGACCGAGCACGATGGCAAGGCCACCGCCCAGCTCAAGCAGGATCACCAGCGGCAACATAAAGCCCGGTACGCCCATCGCTTCCATATAACCCTGAGTACCAGCGTAACCACCGATCTTGCTCCAGCCCGCCATCACGAACATCAGCGCCAGCAGTACACGACCCGCCAGCAGTGCCAAATCTTTCATCTTGTCCATTTCATATTCCTCGTTTGTGTCACATCACCGCTGACTGCTTCAGGGTAGGTCAAATAACAGGGCTTGAGTGGCACTGGTCGCGACCAACTCCCACCGGTATTCATCACGACTGAGTACCCCGTCGCCGGGTCGGGCAGCCAGACCGTTGGCGGTCAACTCCCCTGAAATCATCTGCAGGTAACCGTGTCGGCCAGCCAGTGCCCATTCGAGCGTCTCGCCCGGGGCCAGCTCCAGCCGCCATACGCGGGCCTGTTGGCGGATCCGCAGCGATCCCGCCTCGCCATCCGGTGACGCCACCAGCGTCATGCCCGATTTGGACTCGATCTTCTTCTGC
This sequence comes from Aeromonas sobria, assembly GCF_000820145.1. GTDB lineage: Bacteria > Pseudomonadota > Gammaproteobacteria > Enterobacterales > Aeromonadaceae > Aeromonas > Aeromonas sobria. Next base: position 42,210 of record NZ_CDBW01000015.1, read on the forward strand.
TGATATCCGGGTGGCGTGCCGAACTCGTTCGGCTCGATCCAGATCTGCAACAGGGAGAGAGGATCCGTCTGCGAGGGGTTGTACTCGCTGTGGCGGATCCCGCTGCCTGCGCTCATCAGCTGGAAATCCCCTGCCGGGATCTGCTCGGCGTGGCCGAGGCTGTCCTTGTGCTCGATGGTGCCTTGCAGCACGCAAGTGAGGATCTCCATATTGGCGTGAGGGTGGGTGGCGAATCCGCCACCCGGCGCAACCAGATCCTGATTGATCACCCGCAGCACCGAGTGTCCCATCCACTCCGGGTCATAGTAGTGACCGAAGGAGAAACTGTGGCGCGCGTCCAGCCAGCCAAAGTTGGCCTTGCCCCGCGCTTCTGCGGCTCTCAATTGCATCATGGTCTGCTCCTCATCTATCCGGGGTTCGACTTAGCGGGGGTTGCCACCACCGATGCCGAACGGAATACGGTATTCGCTGCTCTGGCCAGCTAGGCTGACGGTCACTGTGCCTTGAGTACGCAGCGGCAAGCGAATTTGTTGTGTGCCAGTCAGGTCGGCATGCGCGGAGGTGATCAGGTCACCGGCTTCATCGCGCACTTCCAGCATCGGATTGGCTTTGCCATCCATTGCAGCGGTGGCGTTCCAGTTCACAAACAGCACGCCCGGAGTGGCGTTGAAGTCTGCCGGTACGGCAGCCTGGGCGAAACCAGCGGTCATCAGGCCTGCAACGGCCAGCATCTTGATTACGTTTTTCATGTTCATTCACTCTCTTGTTTTATATGTCATTGCCAAGGCCTTTTCGGCCAGAATCAATGCATCCATGCAAGAGGTTATTCAAATAGTGTGTTGTTCTTTCACCGACATCAGACAGACCGATTTGGTGTGTCACAGTGCGGAACTTCCCGCATATTTGGCCGCTCGACGTTCCTGCCTAAGCGTTGATTGAATATTAAAGACACTTGGCCTAACTTGTTAGCGAGATAAACTGGCAAACATGTTCAAAAAAATTGAAGGTATGAAATGGCCAAAGAATCGAACAAGGAACGGGCGCTGACCCTGGAAGCAATCCGGGTGCTGGACGCCATCGACCGCCGCGGCAGCTTCGCGGCGGCGGCCGACGAGCTGGGCAAGGTGCCCTCGGCATTGAGCTATACGGTGCAGAAGCTGGAAGACGAGCTGGATGCCATGCTGTTTGACCGCAGCGGCCACCGCACCAAGTTCACCCCGGCGGGACGCATGCTGCTGGAGCAGGGCCGGGTGCTGCTGGAGGCGGCCGAACATCTGGTGGGCGAGACCCGGGCGCTGGCCCGTGGCTGGGAGACCGACATCACCATCGCCGTCGATGCGCTGGTCCCGGTGCAGGCCCTCTACCCCTTGGTGGAGAAGTTGGCCGAGCAGACCGATACCCGACTGCGGCTACGGGCCGAGGTGCTGGCGGGCAGCTGGGAGTGTCTGGAAGATGGTCGCGCCGACCTGCTTATCTCCTCGATCAACCCCGATATCATGATGACCGGCATCAAGCATCAGGTGCTTAAAGAAGAAGTAATGCTCTACGTCGCCCATCCCGATCACCCGCTGCATCAGGAGCCGGAGCCGCTGGCAGACGAAACCCTGCGTCGCTACCGCGCCATCGCGGTGGCCGATACGGCGCTGCGCAAACCGGTGCTCACCTATCGCCTGCTGGACAAGCAGCCGCGCCTCACCGTCAGCACCATGGCGGAGAAACGCGACGCCCTGCTGGCGGGTATCGGCGTCGGCACCATGCCGCAAAGCTGGATTGAGGAGGACATCCGGGCCGGACGACTCAAGGTGATCAGCCCCGAATATCGTCATCAGTTGCAGGTTGTGCTGGCCTGGCGGCGAGACACCATGGGCAAGGCCAAAAGCTGGCTGGTGCGGGAAATACCAAAATTGTTTGCTGCTGGTGAAAAATGAGATCCAGTTAACAGAAATGTTAATTGCCTGCCTCACTTGACGCCCAATATCTTTGCTGATTTCATAGCCACCTCATTGAACCCATGGAATCTGTAGAAAATGAAAAAGACTTTGCTGGTTGCCCTCACCACCCTGCCCCTGTTTGCCAATGCTGGCCTGATGGACTCGCTGACCGACAGCGTCACCAGCAGCGTAAAAGATGCGGCCAACACCGCCGTATCTGGCGCCATGGACAGCGCATCCAACGAAGCGATCAAGCAGGCGTTGGATATCAAGGAAGGCGGCTCTAACAAGCAGGCAGTCAAAGATAAGCTGGGCGCACCTGCCTCCACCAAGACCGAAGCAGGTCTGGAAGTGTGGACCTATGATCTGGATGCCCTGAACAAGGCATCTCCCATGCTGGCAGAGACCACCAAGACCCTGCTGAAAGATACCGATGCCGCCAAAAAGAACGTGGTCATCAAGTTCGAAGGCGAAACCGTCAAGAAAGTAGAGCTGACCGACAAGGCTCAGGGCTAAGTTCACTCGTCCGGTGGACAAGGCGACACGCCCGCACCGGCACGGATAGCAAGTGGGGGAGCATCAGGCTCCCCCTCTTTTATTGCGCTTGCTACCCTGATGGCGCCCCCACCAGGCCACCACAGCAAGATATAGCAAACGCAAAAAGGGTGGCCTCGGCCACCCTTGGGTTTATAACAGCAGGCGCTGTTACTGGTTCGCCTCGGCGAACTGCTTCATCGCTTCGGCGTGCTTGGTCATGCCGGTGGCACGCTCGTTGAGGTTCTTGATGAACTCAGCCTTCTTGGCTGGATCTTCAATGCGGTCATAACGTTGCTGCAGGTTGGCCTGGATCTGCTCCGGGGTCATATTCTGCAGACGTGCCATCTTGTCGTGGCGGCCACCGTGGTGTTTGCCACCTTGCATACCACTGCCATCCATCGGGCAGTCCATCATGGCACCGGGCTGACCGGTGGGGGCGGCTTCACTGGCGGCATAGGCGCCCAGCGGCAGGCCAAGGATCAGGGTGGCGGTCAGCAGGGTTTTGGTCAGCTTTTTCATGGTCTATCTCCGGTAGGGATGATTCTGGTTCGGCGCTCTTGCCTTGCCCTCAAGTAAACACCCGTCAAGTGTCTGAACTTTGCCAGCATCGCCCTTTTTTGTAGCAGAGTGTGGCATCGTGCGGATCTGGCACACTTTGACACAAACCGCAGGGCGGATTTTCGTATACTCGTGCCAACGTCAAGCAGGAGCCCTTCCCATGAATCAAGGCAACACCCACATTCTGGTGGTCGACGACCACAGCGAGATCCGCGATCTCTTGAAGCGCTTTCTGGAACAGCACGGCCTGCGGGTCAGCTGCGCCCGGGATGGCAAAGAGATGAAGCGACTGCTAGAGGAGCGGGAGTTCGATCTGCTGGTGCTGGATCTGATGATGCCGGGTGAAGATGGCCTGACCCTCTGCCGCGAGCTGCGGGTCAAATCGAGCCTGCCCATCATCATGCTGACCGCCATGGGAGAAGAGACCGACCGCATCATAGGGCTGGAGATGGGGGCCGACGACTATCTGGCCAAGCCCTTCAACCCGCGCGAACTGCTGGCGCGCATCAAGGCAGTAATGCGCCGCACCCAGGCCGAGACCCAGCCCGCCGCCGAGACCCTGACCCGGGATCTGCGTTTCGATCGCTGGCTGCTCGACATCAATCGCCGGGAGCTGGTCGATGAGGATGGGGTGGGCCTCAGCCTCTCCACCGCCGAATTCGATCTGCTCAAGGTGTTTCTCGAGCGCCCGCAGCGGGTGCTGAGTCGGGATCAACTGCTGGATCTGGCCCGTGGCCGCGAGGCGGTGGCCTTCGATCGCGCCATCGATACCCTGGTGAGCCGACTGCGCCGCAAGCTGGAGCGGGATCCCAAGAACCCCGAGCTGATCAAGACCATCTGGGGTGGTGGCTATATGTTCTCCGCCGACGTGACGCAGGTTTAAGCAGTGGGCGCCTTGCGAAGACTGTGGGCACGGATGTGGCCCAAGGGACTGACCGGCCAGATCATTCTGGTGGCGCTGGCTGGGTTGATCCTGATCCAGCTGCTCAGCATCCAGATCTACCGCTCGGATCGGGAGGAAGCGCTCGGCTTCGTCAACAGCCGCAACGCCATGCAGCGGATCATCTCGGTGGTGCGGTTGCTCTCCCTCTCCCCTCCCTCTCTTTATGACGAGATCCTCAAGGCGAGTCGCAACGAGACCCTGCTGCTGCGCCTCTCCGATGAGCCGCTGCAACCGGATAACCGCAGCCCACGCTTCGAGCAGTTGGTGCGCTCGCGCCTCAACTATCCTCCCGGCCTTACTGTCGAGATCAGCGCCGAGTTGAAAGAGAACTCCCAGCGCAGCAAAGCGTGGGAGCACCACGCCCGCATGATGCGGGATCGCAAGGGGCCGCCCCCGCCGCGGGATATGCGGCTCTATGGCTCCATCGAACTGCCGCAGGGGGGCTGGCTGCAATTCAGCTCGCTGGTAGACAAAGAGGCAGGCAGCTGGTCGTGGCAGACCACCCTCAACCTGATGCTGGTCGCCAGTCTGGTGATCGGGCTGATGGTGCTGCTGTTTCGCCGTGCCACCCGCCCGCTCAAGCAACTGGCGGGCAATGCCGAGCGGCTGGGTCGCGGTGAGGATATCGAACCCTTGAAAGAGGAGGGACCAACCGAGATCCGCGAGTCTATTCAGGCCTTCAACCGGATGCACACCCGGCTCGACCGTTTCGTGCAGGACAGAACCCGGATGCTGGCGGCCATTTCCCACGATCTGCGCACCCCCATCACCAGCCTGCGGCTGCGCACCGAGTTTCTGGCTGATGGCGAGGACAAGGAGCGTATCCAGCAGACCCTGCAACAGATGGAGCAGATGCTGGCGGCAACCCTCAGCTTTGCCCGCGAGGAGGGGCAACAGGAGGCCACTCGCGAGCTGGATCTGGTCAGCCTGCTGGTCAGCCTGTGCGATGACTATGCCGATACCGGCCAGCCGGTCACCTGTCTGGCGGAGGGCAAAGAGGTCTACGCCTGCCGGGCCAACACCCTGCGCCGGGTGTTGCAGAACCTGATCGGCAACGCCATCAAATATGCCGGCAGTGCCGAGGTATCGCTGGAGCGAACCCGGGAGGCACTATTGATTCGAGTCTGTGACCACGGCCCCGGGATAGACCCGGCGCGGCTGGAGGATGTATTCAAACCCTTTGTGCGCCTCGACGAGGCGCGCAACACCGAGTCGGGTAGCGTGGGGTTGGGGCTCTCTATCGCCCGCACTCTGGTTCATCAACACGGTGGCGAACTGGTTCTGCTCAATCGGCCACAAGGGGGAGTAGAGGCGAGGCTCAGCCTGCCGTTGTAAGCAGTCACTCTAACTGCCAGCCTCCTTATGACGCCGTTTTCATCATGCAAACTTCATCATGTGAGCGCTTGTTCTTCGATGAGAAAGGCGGTGATAATCGGTGACCACGGGACGGTATACGGCAACGGATTGGAGCAAGGATGGCCTCTTCCAGGACAGGAGTCATAGTCGGCATCGGATGGGGGCTCCTGCTGCTCGCCCTTGTCCTGCCTGCCTGGGCCAAAGCCCCGGAAGAGCCGATCATCATTACCAACTCCAAAGCCTGGCAGCCCTTCTCCTATATCAATGAGTCGGGCCAGCCGGATGGCCTGCTGATCGACCTGTGGCGTGAATATGCCCGAGTAACCGGTCAGAAGATCGAGTTCCGGCTGGTCGACTGGCAGCAATCTCTCGATCAGCTCAATGAGGGTCAGGCGGATGTTCATGCCGGACTGCTCTGGTCCCCGGAGCGGGACAAGCTGTTCAACTATGGTCAGTCCCTCGCCCAACTCGACTCCCAGCTCTTCTTCTCGAGCGAGCTGCGCGGCACCGATGTGCACTACACCCTGCGCCATGAAACGGTCGGGGTGGTGGCCGGTGGCTACGAGGAGTATTACGCCAAGCGCTACTTCCCTAGCACCAGACTACAGACCTTCGATGACAATGACGCCATGCTGGCCGCGGTTTTCAAGGGGGAGCTGAAGGCCTTTATCGCCGATCTGCAGGTCGCCAATTTCTATCTCTATACCTCGGAAGATCCCACCCGCTTTATTCCGGTTCGCCACCTCTATACCGACCAGCTCCGCTTTGCGGTGAAAAAGGGTGACCTTGCCCTGTTAAGTAAGCTGGAAGAGGGGTTTGCCAAGATCAAAGAGAGCGATCGGGAGCGGATCATCCGAAAATGGATGCATGTCGAGACCATCTACCCCATCCACCTCGGCCCCTGGCTGCTGCTGGCAGGAGTGCTGATAACGGTGGCCTACATAGTGCAACTGCGCCGCGCGGTCGCCAGCCGCACCGCCGAGCTGAGCCGGGCCAACGCCAGACTGGAGAAATTGGCCAGTACCGATCCCCTGACCGGTCTGCTCAACCGACGGGCATTCATGCCCGCCATGGAACAACTGCTGGCAAGCGGCACGCCCTGTGCCCTGCTGCTGTTCGATGTGGATCACTTCAAGGAGACCAACGACCGCTTTGGTCATGGCATCGGGGATCTATTGCTGGAAAAGCTGGCCACCACGGTGACCAACCTGTTGCCCGAAGGCGCTCTGCTGGCCCGCATCGGCGGCGAAGAGTTTTGCCTGCTGCTGCCGCTGACCACACTGGCAGAGACAGAGCAGTGGGCCGAGCGCATTTGCCTGGAGAGCAACCGGCAAACTCTGCACACCAGCGGCGGGGAGGTGACGCTCTCCATCAGCACCGGAGCTGTCTGGGTAGCAGCAAACAGAGAGGCTGATGCCGACCAGCTACTACGGCAGGCTGACGCCCTCATGTATCAGGCCAAGGGACTGGGGCGCAATACCTGGCAAGCCGCCCCCTATCAGGCGTAGCCCCCTGACGGAGGCGCAATAAAAACGGCCGCCATCGGAAGATGGCGGCCGTATGACAGGTTCCCTATCAGAAGTTGTAGGTCACGCCTAGGTTGTAGCGGCGACCATCCAGCACAGTGCCATAGCTGCTGTAATCCACACTCTTGTCGAACAGGTTGTAGACCCCGGCGGTCAGATCCAGATGCTTGTTGGCCTTGTAGACCAGGCCCATGTCAAAGAAGGTATAGGAAGGGGTCCCCTCCGCCATCTTGACCCGGCTCAGGTACTCGGAGGTCTCGCCACGGAAGTTGACCCGTGACCAGAGGCTGAGATCCTCGGTGGTCTGCCAGTCTACGCTGCCGTTGAACATGTGGCGGGGCATCTGGTTGAGGGCATACCCTGCCAGCGGGCCGCTCTTCTGTTCGGACTGGGTAAAGGTGTAGCTGGAGCTGACCGACCAATCCTCGTTGATGGCCCAATCCATCATCCCCTCGACCCCGCGCATGTTCGCCTTGTCGACGTTGACCCGGTCACTGATGAAGTCATAGCTGTGACCATTGAGGGTACAGGCGGGATCGCTCTTGCTGGTGCAACGACGCACTTCGGAGATCTTGTTCTTGAAGTCGGTGTTGAACAGGGTAACCCCGGCGTTGAAGCCCTGATGACCGTTCCACAGCAGACCAATCTCTTCACTCACGCTGGTCTCGGGTTTGAGGTCCGGGTTGCCGACCAGCATGCCATCCAGGCTGCCACCACCGGTGACCTGACCCCAGTTGGCCGCCGACATCCGCAAGTCAGGGGAGCGGTAACCGGTCGAGACGCCCCCTTTCAACGTCCAGCTCTGGTCCAGATGCCAGACGCCGTAGAGGCGCGGGCTCCAGTGAGAGCCGTAGTTCTGGTCCCGATCCATGCGGGCGCCACCGGTCAGAGCAAAGCTGTCAGTGAGTGACCACTCATCCTCGACAAACATCGCCCAGCTCCAGCGGGTCAGCTGCTCGGCAGGGTTGGCCACTTTCAGGGTATTGCCCTGATCGTGCAGATCCTCATAACGATACTGACCACCGACACTCAGATAGTGATCGCCCAGAATGAACTGAGTGTGGGTATCGGCGATGGTGTTGGTGAGCTCCATCTTGCGGCCGGGGTTGGTGTTGGTCTCCTGCTGCAGATAGCTGCTGGACGAGCCGAAATCATACTGACCATCATGGGTCAGCGCATAGTTGGTGCGCTCGTAGCGGTTAAGGCTATCTTTCGCCTTGGCATCCAGTGAATTGCCAGCCGTACGATCCCGATCCTGCAGGCTGCGACTGGCCTCCAGATCGAAGCGGTTATGGTCGTCAGGCTTGAAGCTAAGCACCGCCGTGCCACTGCGAGTCTCCTGCTCGGCAAAGCCCTGGGTAAATTTGTCTTCCCCACGATGCGCCAGCTGACCATTGAAACGCAGCCCCAACACGCCATCGATCAGTGAACCTGCGGTATAGGCATCGGTCTGGAAGCTGTTGCCGGCATCCTTGTTCTCCTGAAAGGTCGAGTCAGCATGAACCGACCCCTGCCAGGCCAGACCTGTAGTCTTGCGGGTAATCACGTTAATCACGCCACCCATGGCATCGGAACCATAACGAGATGACATGGGGCCACGGACGACCTCAATCCGCTCGATCGCCTGCAATGGCGGCAGCCACCCCTGTTCGATACCCGGGCCATCGCTATTGGGGCGAGTACCGCGGCTATCCACCTTCTTGCCATCAACCAGCATCAGGGTGTATTTCGAGCCCATACCGCGAATGCTGATATCACTGCTGCTGCCACCACCCGTCACCACGACACCGGGTACATCCTTCAGGGCATCAGTCACATCCCGATATGCCCGCTTCTCCAGCTGTTCACGGGTAATCACGGAGATGGAGGCGGCAGAATCTTCGATCTTCTGCTGGAAGCCGGATGCGGTGACGACCATCACCTCTTGTTCGGCAGCATAGGCTTGGGACGCAAGAAGGGAGCAGATCAGCAAGGCAAGCTTGTTCGGTTTCACTGTTGTCATGTTTTGGCCTGAACGTTTTTAGTCGGAAAGTGGCGTATTCCCTTACTTCACTCATTACAACGCTCTGGCATCCGGCCAGGCGCAGCATTAGCAAAGGCTCATTTGAAAAGCACTTTATTAATCAGCCCGCATTGTAACGACCTCACCCAGATCATTCAAACAATAATCATTATCATTTGTGACTTTAAGCATTGTCCTGCAGAACAGACCTCCATACCTCATAGAGATCGGTGTTAAATTAACAAATAGATAAATATCATATAGTTACAAAGATTGGGGTTTATGGCAGATCCGGAGAACATAGAGGAGGAAAAATAGAGAAAACGGCAGAAGAAGAGGGAATGAAAGATCAATTATTAGGCGATTTACTGATTTTCAGCCAATAAAAAAGGCTCTGTCCCAAT
>NZ_CDBW01000016.1 GCF_000820145.1 Aeromonas sobria
GCCCGCGGCGCCGCGGGCCGCACTCTGGTGCTGAATCAGGATCAGCTACTGCTGCTGACCAACCTGACCATAGGGAAGGCTGAGAAGCTGCGGTTGCACGAGCTGTGTAAAGGGTTCGAGCAGCGAGGTTTTTATCTTGATAACCAGACCCTAGAAGTGCTGGTTGCCTTCTATGAGCGCATGGGCAATGTCGAGCGAATGAGTGATAGTGGAGACGCAGTGTATGTCCGCAAGACCCTTTGAACAGTTTTTGGTACAGTCTTTGATCGAATGGATCGCAGGTCAGCTTGAGGCGGGCGCCCGTTATCAGTTCAAATCCCCCAGCGCCGAAAACGGCCTGGCACTCTTTCATGCACTCTTGGATCACTCGGATGACTCACTTGTCCATGATGGGGTCACCTTACCTGTACTGCATTGCAATGGTGTCGCACTCTTACCTGTCTTGCATGGAGAAGGGGAGGGGTTTAGTGAAAACTACATCTCTCACCTGCGCGATCTGGTGGCGGGTCGGGGTGGTGTCTTTAACAATGCTGCGCTCTTGATCATCCATAACAGCCTGCTTGACACCCTGATCAATAGTGCGTTTGATTTAGGAGGAAAAGGGGCGATCTGGCACCCTGAGCTGCTCTCAGAGAAGCTCTCTAAGCTGATCGATATCGGTCACCCCCGTCGCGAGCTCTCAAGCTGTCTGCTCGAAGAGCAGCTTAAGTTGATCAAGGCTGACGGCTCGACCGTCTTTGGGTTTGCCCCCCTATTTAGCGCTTTGGATAAAGATGGAGTGCTCGATTTCGACGAGCTGCAGCTCTTTAACGATCCGCTCTTGCTAAATTGGAGTGGTAAGCGCGAGCAGATTGGCAAGCGTCTGGAACAAAACCGCGAGCTGCGTCGGGATATCGAAGAGGCGGTCGAGCACTATGGTCTCGATCAACTGGAAAATGTCCTTAAGGAGTTCAGCTCCCGCTTTATTCGCGAGCATTTTCAAGATGACCGTTGGCGTCAGCTCACCTTCGAGACCCTGTTGCAAGAGATCGCGGCCAATAAGGCTCAAAAGCTGCTGCTTGACGAAATTACGCTGAAAGATGGGGTGGTGCATCAACGGGCCAAGGCCCAGACTAAGGCCGGTCAACGTGAGCTGAGCCTGCTGCTGGTCATGCCAAAAGGGGCCACCCAGTGTGACCTCTTGCTCGACTTTATCGGCAACGATCTTGAGACGCAGCAGTTACAGCTAAAGCACAATCGAGCCTTGAGTAAATTGGCTACTATCGCCGTGAGCAGAGCCAGAGCCGGTGGAAAGCGTTGCAAGGCCCATTTGGTGCTGCCGGTGACTGGTGACCCAACCTTCTTTAGCATCGAGCTCAAGCGAGATAATCGGGCTGAAGAGTACAAGCTCCGTTGTCTGGTGCTAGAAGAGGGGGACTTTTATCTCGACGAGATTTTGCACCGCTATCGGGTCGAGCCGAGTAAAGCTTGGCTGACTCTTCAGCTTGAAGAGAACCGACTGCGCGTCAACCTCCAGCAAGAGGGTTGCAGCACCTTGGGTGAGGATGAGGTTGAGGTCGATTGTCGAGCGGTGGGTTGGGCTGATTTTGAGCGATTGGCCGAGTCGAATGAGCAAACCCTCTTTACTCTACGAAATGGTGAGCGCCAGCTTGCTATCAATGTGGAAGGGCCTGCCGCAGATGAGGGGATGACCGTCCCTTTGCTCTTCGATAAGAGCCGTTTTGGCCGGATTTTTAATGATGATCGCAATGCCGAATATAACCGTGCCAAGGGGCGCATCGTCTTTGATAACGCCGAGAGTGGGGTGGTGGGCATTCGCCAGCAACTGCTCAATCTCGAGGCGCGCATGGTGGACGAGCAACTGCTCTATCTAAGCGATGACGATACCCTCACGCTGGCCGAGATGGACGAGATCTCGCCCGCGCTATTTGCGGCGTATACCTCCCTCTTTGCCTACCTGTCCCAGAGAAAAAGTCTGCCTAGCCTAGTGGCTTGGGGTCAGAATTATCGCGCTCTGGTACAGGGAGTGGTGAATGCCTATGAAGAGGAGCTCGCCGCGATTGCCCCCAATAGTGTTTTGTCCTCGGAGCAGAAGAGGCTGATGCGGGTGGGGGTATGCCGCCATGAGGGGATGCTGAAATTCACCCCACTGCATCCTCTGGTGTTGGCCTATCACTTAGCGCTGGTCAGTGCCATCTTGAGTGAGCCTGAGAGTGAAGAGGGCAGCAGCTTTGCTGAGCTGCCCGATGTGACCCGAGAGCGCCTAGTTGCCTCTGGACTCTTGCCCTTTGTCTATGACAACGACTCCGGTTATGCCCATCTTCAGGTTGTCCGGGAAAACTGTTTTTGGCTCAATGTTGTGCCGCAAAAGCAGGAAAGCTTTGACTACATCAAGCGCCTGGTGCGCGACAAACTGGCAGAGTTTACGCAGGCCTATGCCCGTCTCTTTAGTGCGGGGGCCAAGAGTAGCCTGATTATCAATGCTATCAATCAGGGGGGGAGTGCCGATCTCTTCCTGGGCTTGGTCGAACATTTCAAACAGCACAAAGATCAGGCTATCGCCATCCACGTCAACTGCTATGACGAGCGGCTGCAATTTAACGACTTCGATCGCTTTGCCGAGACGCAGGCCTATGACCAGCTTAAGAGTTGGCTGGGGTTAAATAGCGGGGCACTACGCGCCGAGGCCGATATGCTGATAGATCTCATCAGAAGCCGTCTCACCTATAGCAAGTTCACCCTACCTAAGGGGGGTGATGTCTTCGCCTATGCCCATCTGGCATTTTTCCGCAATAAAGAGCCGGTAGAGTGCCGTGATATCAAGAGCGAGATGGCGATGAGCGGGGTGTTGTGCGATGGATTGATCGCCGGCGAAGCGGCAGAGATCCAAAATGGCGCCTATTTCACCGCCTTTGGGTTGCGTGGGGTCGATTTCCAGCCTCATCAGCACCTGCGACTGGCCCACCGAATGGCAAACCTGTGGAAGCCTGCTCACCAGAGTAACACGCAATATCTTGAGACCAGCCTGGGACTGGCCGTCAGTGCCGATTTTCAATCTTTGCTGCAGTGCTCTTATAAGAGCGCCTTGTGGACCACCATCATTGATCCCAAGGTTACCCTCGACTTCTTTGCCAACCAACAGGATGTGGTGCTGATCCACTATTCGGATCAATACACCAGTGCTGCCGGCTATGACGCCATTACTGTGACCAAGCAAGTAGAGCTCTTTCAGCGTCTGCTGCAAAAAGAGGGTCATGGGCAGGGTGAAGTACTACTGACCGAATTTAATGCCTTTAACGGGGAGTGGCTGCTTAAGATGCTGACCGCAAACCCCAAGGAGCGTAAAGAGAAGAACGGCATTATAGGGGCTTATAAGTTTGCCTCGGCCTTGCTGCGTCAATCCGATATCTGCTGGGTGCCACTGTCGGTGGCCGAGATGATCAGGGTGTCGGGCAATGTGGGACTCAAGATGAGCGATAGCGAGTTCTCCCGTCAGGTGCAGGGCTATCGTAAGGGGGCCATCTCTGATGATGTGCTCTTCGTCGGATTTAAGGATGGGCACCTCTACCTGATGCCCCTCGAGGTGAAGACGGGAGTGCGCCCCGATTATGCCTATGCAGGCAAGCAGGCGGTGGAGCTCAAGCGCTACCTGAGCGAAGAGGTGCTGGGGCAAGACACCTTGGCCAGCCGCCTCTATCGGGGTCTTTTTATCCGCCAGGTATTGATGCAGGTTGATAAGCTCTGTCTCTATGGGGTGCTAGAGCGTGCCCAGTTGCAGCCGCTGCTCGATAAGCGAGAGTGGTGGATGCGAGGGGACTATCAGTTGGGCACCTTGCCCGATTATGTTGAGGCCATGGTGGTGGCCCATGTGGAAAACGACAGCTGCTTTAAGCCGAGTTACCAGACCACAGATCAAAATGTGTTGCAAATTGAGCTGCCCTATTCACTGCTGCCGGCCTTGATTGCCAGCAAGATGGATGCATCGATCCAGACCTTGGTCGAGCAGTGCCAGGTGCCGAGTCAATTTTGCCTGATGCCGCAGCGCGAGGTTGATGCGCCGCCGCCACTCAAGGCGAATGTTGCCAAACCAGTGACCGTTGAGCCGGCTGAGCCGCCAGTTGCGCCCCCTGTGTCGTCGACAGAGCCCGTCTCACCGCCTCAGGTGAGTGAGCCCTTGAAGGTGCTCTTTGGTCACGATGCCTTCCATAAGACCCCGCTTTATTGGGAACCCACCAACACGGCGCGCTTTATGAATACCAATACCGGTATCATTGGCACCATGGGCACCGGCAAGACCCAGTTTACTAAGTCGCTGATCACCCAGTTGATGCGCCAGCAGGATAACAACGTCGAGGGTGCACGGATCGGTCTGCTTATCTTTGACTACAAGTCGGACTATGTGGATGAGGCTTTTAGCGAGGCAAACCAGAGCCGGAAGCTGAAGCTGCACCGTTTGCCCTATAACCCTCTCTCCCTCTATGGGGATATGCCGATGCTGCCGGTGCACACGGCAACGGGTTTTTCTGAGACTCTCGCTAAAGCTTTTGGCCTTGGCCCCAAGCAGCAGTTGCGACTGCGCAAGTTGATCCTCGATGCCTATGAGTTGGCTGGGATCAGCAAATCAGACGCCAGCACCTGGTCAAAATCGGCTCCGACCCTGGCCCAGGTATGGGATCTCTATATGGAGCAAGAGAAGGTCGATGAAGACTCCCTCTATGCGGCCCTCGACTCCCTGGTCACTTACGAGATTTTCGAGACCAAACCCGATGGGGTGAGCTCGCTCTATGAACTGCTCGAGGGAGTGACAGTGATCGAGCTGGCGGGCTACTCCCCCCAGATCCAGAGCCTGGTAGTGGCCCTGACCCTGGATCTCTTCTATTCGCAGATGCAAAAGTGCGGTAAGCCCAAGGTGGTGGGGGACTATCGCCAGATCACCAAGATGATTCTGGTCGATGAGGCCGATAACTTTATGTCGCAGGACTTCCCCAGCCTGCGCAAAATCCTGAAAGAGGGGCGAGAGTATGGGGTAGGGGTGATCCTCTCAACCCAGGACTTGAGCCACTTTAAAACCGGGGAAAACAACTACGGTTCTTATATCTTGACCTGGGTAGTGCACCGCGTTGCCGAGATCAAGAATGCCGATATCAAGGCCATTTTTAATAAAGATGATAAGGGTGAGCAGGAAGCGTTAATGGAGCAGATCCGTAAGCTGGACAAACACTTTAGTCTCTATATCGATGGAGATAAAAATATGTCTATGATGCGAGACCGTGCTTTTTGGGAGCTGTATTGTAAATGATTAACTGGGGGAGGGGGCATTGAGTAATGAACGTAATACTGTAGTTTCAGGGGGAAATTACATTAAAAGTACATGCCAAAGAGGGAGGAATGCATTTAAAAGCCTTTCTTTTTGGCGAGAATTTATTGCTTACTTTATTTTGGGTAGCATGGGTTTATGGCTTCCTGCTTTTTTATCTATACCTAGTGCTAGTAAGGTCTTCGAACCTCTTAATGTATTAACCTTTGGTGTCGCAACACTATGTATAACCCTGGAAGCTCGCTTGTTTATGAGCACTAGTGATGATGATCAGTCTTCAGGGGTAACAAAGTTGATTGTACTAGTCGGTGTGTTTTTTTTAGGTATTGGTTACGTTAAGGGGGTAATGACAAATGGAAACCCAATCATCCTAGATATCAATTGGGTTCATATCTCTTTGTTTTTAACCATTATCGTGTGGTTGATTAACCACATTAACACGTCACGGTATAATGAAAGAGATGTTAATAATATGCTCGGAGGAGATGTATGAACGTTGAAATTAGGCTTCCGGCTATTAAAGTAGTGCAGCCTATAGGCTCTTTTTACGCTGTGTCTATAAATTCAAGATTATTGTCTAAGGTTGCCTTTAGTTCAAGAGCTGAATATCAAAGTAAAGGGAACTCAATTTTTAATTTGAAGGGTAATCAACGCGAACTGGATGATAAAAGAAGTAAGCAAATAGGACAATATATTGATAGTGTTGAGTCAACATTTCCAAATGCTATCATACTTGGGGCTAATTTTGACAAAAATGGGAACTTGGTAAAGGATTATAATGTTCGTTGGAGAATAGAAAAGAATAACAATCAATATACATTAGTTATTCCATCAGCAAATACAATGATGGCAACCATCATTGATGGACAACATCGGTTGTCAGGGTTCGATTTTTCAGAAAGAAAAGAAATGGATCTTTTATGCTCCGTTTTTATTGACCTACCAGCACCTTATCAAGCTTATATTTTCGCCACAATTAACTTTAACCAAAAGAGCGTAAATAAAAGTCTTGCTTATGATTTATATGGATTTAAGGTTGAAGAAGAAGATAAAAAAGAATGGTCACCAGAGAAACTAGCAGTGTTTATTTCTAGGAAGTTAAATAAATATTCCACCCCATTGAAAAATAAAATAAAGTTAGGTGCTCCGTTGGATATTGATGAAGCAAACGGAGAGAACAAATTAATTTCATTGTCAACCGTTGTTGATGGTATTATGAAGCTGATAAGCAATAACCCTAAGAAAGATAGGGATGAACTGTTAAATTTTAAAAACAAGACTGGTCGCCTTGCTCTTTCAGAAAAAATGCCTGAGCAGCCATTAAGACGATACTATTTAGAATATAATGATGAATTCATAGAAGAAGTTGTAACTATTTATTTTGACAAAATTAGTGATTCTGTATGGAGATATCAATCTGAGGAAAGCTATTTATTAAAAACAATAGGGTTTCAGGCTCAGTTTGAAATCTTAAGGAAATATCTATTGTCAACGCATGATTATGACCTTGAAAATATCGACTTTCAATTGAAAAAGCTTATCAACATTGACTTCTCTGACATATTTTTTACTGCTTCTGGCATAGGTGCAAGCAGAATAAAAAATGTAGCATTAATTAAAATGGATTTGAAGAATATTTCTGACCTATATGAGCACAAGGATTACAAAGAATATGTACGAGTGCTAAGCTAGGTCATCTATTACTAGAATGAATAGATCTAGTTATCACCAGACACCGGCCTTAAGCTGGTGTCTCATTCAATTTTAGATGAAAAGTCCTCTTTAATATAGAGGATTCCGGAGTTACTGTTCAACTCCACCAGAATAAGTGGAAAATAAATTATAAGATAAGATAAGATAAGATAAGATAAGATAAAATAAAATCCATGCTCCATATAGTAGTTAGGCTATAATTGGGATAACTCATACTGGTTACGATAATTTGAAAAACCTTATCCAAAAATTATTTTTTCATGAAAATATAATTTATAAATGTGTCTTCATGTAAACTAGTGCCGCCTACAGTTTCCCACCGTTCAACTAATGTCATCCCAAGTCCACCTTCTAGTAGAGAATATAAGTAATTATCATCGTAGTAATAAAAACTTCGCTCTTCAATAAACTCTGAAGCTGAAGGGTTCTTTTTCTTGAGAGAGAAATATATATAGCCGTGCTTTTTTGTTGCCTTAAATAGTCTGTGAAGTGTGAGTTCGAATTCATTTTTATTTAGATGAAGTAAGGACGCACAAGCCCAAACAAGAGAGAATATTGGAGGGAAGTCAATATCCAAAAAGTTCTTTTGTTCACAATATGCAAAGCTATATTGATTGCAAAAAGAAACCATCTCACTAGATGCATCAAATGATGTTACTTTAAAGCCATGCTTTATAAAATACTCAGTGTCGCGGCCTACACCACAACCTGCATCTAAAATTCTAGAACCATTTTCTATATAAAACCGCACCTTGTTATAAATATGATTCATGTCATTTGAATATGTTTTGCTGTAGTACATAAATGAGTTGTTGTTGTAGTAGTTAACAGTCCTAGAATAACGCTTAACACGTTGTTCTTGAGGGCTTATTATAGATTTTAGTTTTCTTATTTCGCTATCTACAGCTCCATTTATTTCCAAAGGGAAAACGATACTTTCTAGATGCTCTGACTGCTCTAGTAGTTTCCCGTCAAATGCTAGTTTTAATATTTTGTAGTGTGAACACAACTTTCCAAGCAAACTGTGAAATTCTGGATTATCTACAAATCCTGAATGGTTCTCTATCAAGGCATTAATTTTTTCAGAAATTTCTATGATTTTCTCTAAGATTGCTTTGTCATGAGTGTCTAGTTTATCTACCCCTATTGAATCGGTTATATATCGAAGAGTTCTAAAGTAGTCTCCACGAGCATGAAGATTCTCTTTTTCAGAGAGAGCGAAATGTGAGTACAATATACTAGACTCTTCCAGCAAAGCTGAAAGAGGTCCGAAAAATTTCTCCAGTTTCTCCTTTGCATTATCTACACTTATTTGCTGCTTTTCCAAGTCATTCCTTTCCTGAAGATATTTAATATCTTTTCTATATTTCCAAATGGTAGAAAACGCCACAGATAGCGAGACAACAACAGTTAACACACCACTTATTGCAGTAATTTCTGTTGTGCTATAGCCACCAAATGTATCAGCTTGTTTCTTTTCATAAGGTGCGCATGATACCACAAGGTTATAATTCCCCTGTTCAGTAATCATTTGCTTATCATTATTAAAAACTCTCATGTTAAATCTCAGTAGATAAATCTAACAGTTTCTTGTGGTTTCTTAGGGCAGAAATACCATCTTCTACATGAAATGCCCAAGCTTTTGCCTTCTCTTTTTGATCTAATTCTGGGTAAGTTAGTGCCAGCAATAACTCTGTTATCTGGGTGGTGTCACCCAGCCAGGTGATCTTGTCCAGAACCAGAGAACCGTCGAGTTTTCGTTGGTCACCCTGGTAGCGAAACCCTGACTCTATCGAGCGGAAAAAAGCAATACGAGCGGCCACATTGGGTGTCACCCCAGTCATGCTTTTTAGCCGCTTTAACTGCTCTTCGGTTTGCTGTGTTACTTGCATGCGGTTAGGTAGCATCAACATGCCTCCTTTTGTTTCCAGAAGTAGCCATCTTTCAGATATGAGCACTTCATTAGGCTATCAAACTCGATCTGGTAGGCGTGGGATATATCACCGCTCAACTGTTCTGCAAAGTAGCGTTGATCCACCTCGGTATCGGTTGAGAGGAGGACTACTTGGTGGCTCGCTTGTGGGAAGTAGTGTTCGATCAGATTATCCCTGTGGTGCGAGTCGAGCCTGCCGAGGGGGGTATCGATAATAACGGGCAGCTGTCGCCCAGAGGTCTTTGCCAAGGCTTCCAGAATCGCGATGGCGTAGATCTGTTTCTCACCGGCAGAGAGCAGCTTGCGATTGATGCTGACGCCTTGTTCATCGATCAGTTCGACATCGAAAGTGGCCGGATTGATCCTGGCTTGGATCTGTAAATCTTCCTTACGGGCGAGCTTATGGTAGGCAATAGAAAATGCTGCCTCCAATCGCTTTACCCTGGCCATCGTCAAGACATCGGTATATTCATCGAGCAGCTTAATGGTTTCATGGGCATGATGGACCGCGCTGTTATCATTAAATTGACTGCGCTCTTTATCGTGGAGTTTTTGAATGTCCCGCGCTGCGCTCAGTTGCTTATTAAGAGCCTGCTTGGCCTCTGTGAGTAGCTGCTGGTAGCGATGGATTTCTTGTTGTCGCTTGCTGTCGAGGGCTCTCAACGCCTTGAATATGTCGAACAATTGCTCATCTTCAGGTGCTCTGGCTATATTTGTTGCTGCCTGTTCCAAGGCTTGTTCGACCTCTTGCAGTCGATCTCTAGCGACACAGAAGCGCGCCTTAGCGTATTGGCTCTCTTGGTTGATAAGCTGCTCGATAACACCAAACTCTCGCTCTGAGATATCGAGACGAACCGTTCCTTGTGGTTTATTGGCCAGATAACGAGATAACTGGCTTTCAATTGCTTCTGCGGCAATCTTGCCTGCCTGTACCGATTGGAAGGCGACTTCCCCTTGCAAGGTTTCCAGGAAGCGGGTGAGCTCGGTAGTGAAGTGGTGAGTCTGCTTCACGCTGGCTTCTGTTTCAAGCTGAGCAAGCAATTGGGTCAGGGTATTGGGGGCCAATGATAGAGGCAGATAGGCCTCCATTTCATGGCGGATCTGCTTTTCTAGCTGCTCTTTCTCTTTGAGTAGTGACTCGACGCGCTGCTCCTCTTGGGCTTTGGTGAGGGCAAATGCCCCACCTTCTGCGGCAAGTTGCGCCTCAATCTTTTTGATGTCGATAGTCAGTAACTCAATGCGGGTCTTGTGTACATCCGCTTCAAAGCGAAGGCGCTCAGCGGTTGCACCATGTTGGGCGCACTCGGCCTCCAAAGTTGCTAGGCGCTTTTGCTGCTGTGAGCCCAGGCTCTTTGCATCCACCCGCTTAAGATAGATCCCTAGGTCACTGCGCAGCTTGCTGACGAGATCCAGTCCCAGTAAACGGCGAACGGCGGTTTTTAATACCTTGCCTGATTCATCTTCTGCCAACTCGGCAATCTTTTCACCATCGAAGAAGAAGAGATCGGCAATACCGTGAGGGATAAGTTCATTGAGAAAACCTTGGCACTGCTCGTAATTGAGTTCGTCTTTTGCTTCGCCATCTTGTATTAGCATCAGGCGATCTTTTTTCCCCCGTTTCCAACTGCGGATAACGGTGAACTCAGATTCAATACCTGCTTTGTTATAGGTAAAGCAGAGCTCGATACTTGCCTCATTTGGGCGCTGAGTATTGCTGACCCCGTTATGGACTAAGGCCGCAAGGTGATCGATATAGTCCTGCTGACTATAGAGTCCATCAAAAGCAAGCCGGCCGTAAAGAGCCAGTCGAATGGCCGTTAGAATAGACGTTTTTCCGGCCCCATTGAGCCCTCCAAAGAGCACAATTGGGCGATCTGTGAGTTTGCTACCATCTACAAGTAAGCGTGGGCGAGGGGTCAGGTCTATTCGATGACAGCCACGAAAAACACGGAAGTCATGCAATGTGAGGCTCTTAATGATCATCAGTGACTACCTCGCTCAGCAGATGGCTTATTTCATAGGCATCGTTTAGTTGTGACTGTACTATTTTAAGTTCAGCTTCAATCGTATCAATGGTCTCTTGGTGTTGATCGCGCTGATTTCTTTTTTGCAGTGCGGCCTGTTTTTGCTGGATCCCTTCCAGGGAGCCCCAGTCTTGTTTCAAGATACTGCCAATTTTATCGAAGACTCCTTGACGTTTACTCAGTCCCTCCAGTGATATTTCGAGCTCTATTAGCTTCATGACCATCTCGGGCTCAACTTCATAATGAGCCGCGAGTTTATCCAATAGCTCGGCATCGCTGGCATCGAAGCGAGACTGATCATCGACGACCCAATTGAGATCTTTGGTATAGACATCACGATAGATCTTAGGGAGCGCATCCTCCCAATCTGGCTCGTTGGGATCTATTAGCCATTGTTGGCGAATAGCATGTAGCTCAGGCTCAGTAATCAGGGTGATGCTATGACCTTGTTCATTGAGCTCTTTCTCCATGCAAAGCAGTTCTCGCAGCCACTGCTGGCGATATTTGAGCCAATAAGGACCAGGGACATGCTTACGATCGCTGGCAATGTCCTCGCCCTCTTTGGCGTACTGATAGCTCACCTTACCGGTACGACGCTTGTAGTTCCGATAGGTATCCTTCTGGGCTGGGTCGGTGGTTAGCGCCAACTGATTTCGGAACTTGAGTAAGGGCAGCATCCAGTCCTCACCATTTTGGATAAGGCTTTCCATGGCCCTGTCTTTGGTGACGACAGTACAGGTCCAGCAACCAAAACGTGAGTTACCACAGGAAGGAGTGCTGTCGTCGATCACCAGAGGGCATTCCCCCTGACCGGAGGAGTCCATATACAGAGTCCACAAAGGCCGGTTATTACCCCCCCAAGGATTTTCCCACTCTTCCACGTCATCAGAGGCGTATTTGAAGGCGCCACGCAGTAGCTTCCAGACATCTTCCACATCCCAGGTGTCGATGGGGGTGTAGATGAAGGCATTGGCCAGCGTGGTATGGCGGGCGAGACGAGAGCCATCAATTTTATGTTTGGCAATGACCTGGGCACGAGATGCGCTTTCGCTACTGCGTGAGCCGAGTACCACGATCACCTCTTCAAACTGGCTGACCTTGTCTTTGATAAAGTCACTGACCGGGTTGATCTTCATCCGCTCGGTGCACCAGCGGAAGCTGCGGGTAGGGGCTGGGTACCCTTTACCGAGCAGGTTGACCCAAAACGTCTCGTGGGTTTTTGGGACTACTGGGTGAGATGTGATTGGAAGTTTGTCTCTTTTGGCGCCTTTTTCAATTTGCTCCATGGTACGGATGATCAGGTCGACGACCACAGGAGTTTCCACCAGCGTGTCTGACGAAACCACAAAGACATCCTTGTGTCTCATCTCAGGCGGTAGTCCTAACAGAGCCAAATAGATCAAGGTCAGAACAGCAGAGGAGTCTTTACCGCCGCTATAGCCAATGACCCAAGGACGTTTGTCGGCGCAGTAGATACGTTGAACTTCCGCCACGTAATCTGCCAGTGGGCGGCCAGCAAATAGTTCTGCATTGATAAAGTCTTCATAATCGGCCAGATCGTGGGCCTGTATTAAGGTGCTCATTGAGTAACAACCTGGGCTTCTAGCACCTTTTCCTCTGGAGTGAGGGAAAGGTTCAACGATGTTTTTAGTGCGTTGCAGGTAAGCTGAAGAGCAGTGGTTGATTTGCTTAGCTTGCCATGCGACATGGTTCTGCGAATCCATTCAGGATTGGTCTTACGCCAATCGATGGTTTTGAGTTTTATGAGGTCGGTTTGCCAAGTATCAGGATTCTCACTGATAAGGTATCGCCCAAGCATCCCTAGTGCGTGTAGACCAACACCGTGGGCATGAACATATTCCTGTCTGAGTTGAGCAGGGGAAACCTCTTTTCGTCTAGCCATCTGCCAATCTGGCATATGGCGATACACGGTCTGCCAATAGAGAGCAGCCAGCTCAGCCTCTTCTTCTGTACAGCCCTCTTTCGAGCCTTTACCCAGCAAGGCACGGGTAGCTTGTTTGATACTGCTTAAGGTGAACAGCTTGCTGGAGAGTTGGGCGATACTGGACTTTTCCATCTCGGTTAGTCCGACAAAGGGTTCCATATTGCTCGCAAGATGGCGAGCAAGTTCAGAACCTTGATCCCTATGGTCATAAAGAGTGGATAAAGAAGGGCTGGGCTTCACGGCATATTTGTTGAGATCAGCAAACATCTGCTGGCTGCGGGTTAACCCTTCATCGACAAAAAACAGTACCGGAATGTTGTCTTGGCCTAACTCTGGACGCTCTATCAGGGCCTCTTCAATAGCTTTGCGGCGGTGCTGACCATCGTTAATCAAAATCTGCGCATCCATGGGGACACGTAAAGTACCCAAGTTGTTTGAGCCTGGGTGTTCAACAAATCCGACATCAACGGCTATTGACGCAGTTAAGGCAGAAAAGACGTAATCCTTGGGGTTTTCCAAGAGGTAGCGCACCATTTCCGGGATCCGAGATTTATTCAACGTGCGTTGCGCTCTCAACTCTGGTGGCACTTCGCTCTCATCGAAACTAAAAATCTTGGGGATGATACGCATCGGGCAGGTCGCGATGTAGAAAGGGCGACCTGCCTGTATCCCGCGCACGGCGGGGAATGAGTAGCAGTAGTCAGCGTCAAAGTGGTTCATGATGGGACTCCTTGCCAATCCATATCACTGTTTTGTTCGTTATTTTTTAACGTAGACTACGTTAAAATTGAAATAAATCACGAAAAAATAGCGAGGTGGGGAGTTTTTATTGAGGTTTGTACGTCATTTAAGGCGCGATATTCTACCCTTTCACGTTGCAAACTCGAAGGCCAACAACACATTTTTTTTGCTCATTGAGGGCCGAATCATATCTTTTGCGGCTGAGATTGTGGTCTGTGTGCAAGTCGACCCCTAACAACTTGCTTAATTGTTGCTCCAGAGTGCGCTGTGCCTTAAAGCTGGGGGCATCTGGTGCCATCAGATAACTCTTATTGAGCAGTGGTGGCCTTGTGTGTTCATCTATGTAGTCAAAGAAGTCCACCTCCTGCTCAGCCATCTTGATCTTCACTCGCTCCACTAGATAGGGAATGGGCTTGCTGAAGTCGTCATACCCCATCAGGCTCACCTTGCCTGAGGTGATATGGATTTTGATAAGATCTATCTCTTCGAGCTCTCCGTAGAGTTGGGTGGCGGCGCCCACATAGACCCGCAGCAGAGCGGGGAGCTGGGTCAGATGCGCCTTGTGCAGAATAAGGGAGTGACCGGCATAGAACAGAGAGGCCGGTAGGGTCGCATGCGCCGCCTCGCAGGCTTTTTCAATCTTTTGCCGCTCGGCGATGGCATAGAGCAGCGTCTTGGCCTGATCTAGGGCGGAGCGATAATCCCCGAAGAAGGCTTTGATGTCGCGTTTCAGCGCTTCGTTGAGACGGCTATAGGACCGGCGCTTCTCAAAGAGGGTGAGGGCGAGATAGACGCTTAAGTCTTCGATGCGCTCCTGACGGGCTTGCTCAAGCACAGCGCTCTCTTCCTGTGTCTCTATGAGGCGTAAGGCGCGCGATGGTGAGCCGATCAGCTCGCGCAGGCTCGCCATCTGCCCAAATTCGTCGTCGGCGGGTAGGCGTCCCAGGCTCAGGGTCATTTGCCAGAAGTCATCAAATAAGGCCTGGTGAGTTTGCAGCAAATGTTGCGCCTTGCTGACTCGCTCGAGGGGAGGGCGGCTGAGCTGGCGCCAGCCATGGTGGCGGCGTTGCCGCTCACTTAAGAAGCGCTGCTCCTCTTCCTTATCTTTGAAGACGTAAAAGAGCCCAGGCCCCATGGCGAGTGGCTGCTCGTCGAGGGTTCGCTCGATAAAGCCGCGTAGCTCGCTTTGGTTGTAGTACTTCTGAAAGGTGTTGCGGGAGGTGATCACCCCATCTCGATAGGGGGTGAACTGGGCAATAAAGTGGTCGCCGGCCAGCATGGCCGACACTACCAGCAGGGTCTGGGTGAGATCCCAAGCTCCTAGCAGTGCATCGGTTCGCTCGTCTCTATCTTCAATTACGTTGATGACATAACCCAGGTTCACCAGATGAGATCTCACCTTCTCGGCATCGGGACGGAAATTGGGGTCCCACCCTAGGGCTGCAATTCCGTGCGCCTCTAGCTCACGCAGGTCATCCCCTCTGCCACAGCCGTAATCGAAGAGAGAATAGTCGCCGTTGAGATAGCCATGGCGGGCCAGCATTTTCATGGGGGCTGAGAGTTGGTAACGAGTGAGGGCTGTCTTATGGCGATCTATCTGTGGCGAGTGTTCAAGGTCGGGGAGTGCGCTCTGTCGAAAGAGGCGCCCATCCACCAGGGCGTAGCCGTGACGGGTGATCAGGCGCAGCCAAGATTGTTTAAAGCCGATCATCCGTGGCTGTTCGTAAAGACCGGCAAGCTCCCCCTCTTCGGTGATCTGGCGACACTGCTCCGCCATGGGGTGATGCGGAGCCAGCATCACCTCTTTGCGGTGCAGTATGGGAGGGTTGTCGTGCTCCTCATAGCGGGTCACCGTGTGTTTGAGTTCGGTCAGATCGACCGTCACGCTTTGGTTCAGGCTGGGGTAGGCTTCTTCGAAGAAGGTGGGGTAGCAAAGCAGCGAGAGGCGAAAGTCGTGCTTGGCCAGTTTGACCAGATGCCACTCTTCGTCGGCCAGTTTGAGGGCCTTGGCCACGGCGCAAACAAATTGACTCAGGGGCGGGCAAGTCTGTTGTAGCGTTTCTCTGTGCAGATAGACTGCCTCGGGCAGCTCTTTTTTATAGGGGAGGGCGGCAACCAGCTCGTGAAAACGGGACGGGGTCAGCATCAAAGCCATCCTTGCAGAATCGGGAGGGAGAGTTGACGCGGCAGTCGTCTGCCTTGGTGCTCGATGAGTTGGGTCATAGTGCGGGATTGCTCGGGGCCGTGAGTCAGGTGTAGCGGCCTATCCGATCCATAGAAGTAGAGGCGATCAAACGGTGTGTGGCAGGCAAGCCAATAGGCGATCTGGGCGCTGCTGCGAGCCGGATAAATTAGGTCGATGGCTGCGCCCTGGCGGTGACAGATCAATTGGCCGTGTCGGTTGAGCTCACAAGCAGCGTGTTGATCTAGCCGAGGGGCAATGCGAGGTTGAGGCTTACCCTGTATGGCGCGTCGTAATCGATGGCCGCAAAAACCAAAGGTCAGGATCGGCATGCCAAATTGCTCGACCAAGGGATCGAGTAGCTTTTGCGCCAATGCTTGATAGGCGAGCCAGCTGGCTTCTTGCTCTGGCACATTCTCACACTGCATCCGTTGCCAAGTTTCACCACAGTGAAACAGCATTTCGAAGGTAAAGTAGTTGCTACAGGTATGGGTTAGTTCCATGTTGCATTTAGTCGCTTTGAAGCAAAAAAAATCTAGAACTATATGTACAGAAAATGCCCTTCATTTGAAGGGCATTTTCTGTTGTTAGAGTACGGTCTCTCAATTTACTGTCATAAGAGGCCACGCTCAGCAAGAGATACAGAGCCTTCACTCCCTACCACGAGATGATCCAGCAGCCGGATATCTACTAGAGTCAATGCGCTCTGCAGGCGCTGGGTGATTTCAATATCCGCCCGGCTGGGCTCCGGGTGACCTGATGGGTGGTTATGCACCAGCATCAATGCAGCCGCATTGATCGCAAGCGCACGTTTGACGACTTCCCTTGGATACACGGAGGCGCTGCTGAGCGTGCCGCGAAACAGCTCCTCATATGCCAGGATCCGATGCTGGTTATCCAAAAACAGCATGGCAAATACTTCGTGCTCCCTACTCTGCAATAGGGTTTGCAGCGCCTGTTGTGCCAAGTATTTGTCTGTAATCACGATGCCCTTGGCCAGTTTCTGGCGAGCAATCTGGTTGGCGATATTTAACAAATCATCTTCGTTAACCAGATCGGTGACGAGATAAGTGCCGGGTTGCTCTCCGGCGATCAGTTTGTGATGCAGCATGCTGGTGCTCCATACGCCATCGCCCCACCGCGTGGGATGCGGCAGGGTAGGCGAGGTGTTTGGTTAATGGGTTGGTAAATGTGGTGGTTGCAGGATTGGCTGGCGGTGTTCAGGCCGCAAGGGTGTGAGTGGTGTAGTCGTGCAACGGGACGTGGTAACTGGTCGCTAGCAGGGTGCCTAGCTGGGTTAGCCAGCGGTGATCCGGGTGGTCGCACTGCTATTGAGCCAGTGCATTGCCCTGTTCGTTTTCATAGCGCAGGTAGAGGGCATAACCGTCCACCGGCTGGTCTTGGTCATGCACAGCTTCAATCTGACCATCGTGCTCAAGATAACCCTCCAGCTCGATGGCGATCACGGCGTTAATCATCTTCGCTCTCCTTGTCGGCGATGGGATCGCTCTCCACGGCATAGCCGCGATGGATGCAGATGCGTTGCAGGTCAGCCAAGAAGCTTGCCAGCACGCGGGGCTGCTCGGTGAGTGGCACCGGCCCTGCTTGGCAATGCCAGAAGCAATTGCGTTTGGGGTCGATGCAGATCTCATATCTTGGCTGGCTCATGGTGCGCCCGTCATCGGCATTGCTGATGGTGAGCAGTTGCCACTGCACGCCTGACCAACGGACCTGCAGGGTGACTGTGCGGATGTGTGGACTATCCGGTGTCAGGTGCAGCAGCCATCGCTGACTACTGCGGGTGGGGGTTATCTTGGCGTTGGCGGCAACTTGTCCCAACCACTGACGTGAGTAGTGGGAGAGCGCTAATTCTTGGCTCATCGTGTCCTCCTAATCTCCTGCGACCGTGACGCTGAAACACTCCAACCGGCAGTAGGCAATGAAGTTGCTCTGCCAGATATCGAACAATTCCCGCGCTTCGGCCAGCCGCAGTGGTCCCCAGCCCAACATGGTGTGTTCCCCATCAAGGAAGTTGAAATCGAGCTCCTTGCAGAGCTCAGCATCTTTGCCCAATCCTTGGTAGCTGAAATCGGTGACGTAATCGAACAGCCAGCCATCGAGCCCACGGATCAGGCGGATCTCGACCGGGTGCACGCCGCCTTGTTCGGCGCTGTAGCCGGGGTTGCGAAAGTTGAAGGTCAGTTGGGTTAGGTGCTCAGGATCGAGCGTGGTGTTTGCAGCTTGCTGGTTAAGCAGTACCAGCAGAGCCTGGGTAACGGGCAAGGCAAAGCCGTCCCGGAAAAAGGGAATGGTCATGGTTTTTCCTTATGGAGTTCAAAGCAGGAGGGGATCCCCCTGCTTTTTGCTTTGAATTGATGGGTCAGTCGTTTAACCAATCCCACAGTTTGCTGATGCCATAGGCAGCGACTACGCCCACGGCAATCGGTGCTAGCAGTGGGGCAGCGGCAATACCGGTAACGGACACCACGGTCGCAGCGGCGCTACTGCTGCCAGCAGTCGTGGTCAGCGTGCTGGCAGCAAGTCCTGCTGTTGCACTGGTGGCCGCTTTCCCCAGCGTATGGCGAGCCACTTCGGCAGCCACGACGGTTGCAACAGCGGTCTGCAGTAACTTGGGGGGACGTGCAAGCCCTTCGATGCACCAGGTAACAAATTGCTCACCACTTGCAAATGGTTGGCCTTGCGCACCTTCGCTGAGCCGTGCGTAGGCCCGCGTCAGACACTCCTCTCTACTGAACAAGCGCATGGCATGGGGCTTGACCTCAATGACGCGGTGTTGGCTGAATTGAGCCAACGAGGTCAGCGCCAATTGGCCTGAGTGTTCACCAGCAGAGTCTGGTAGACAGTGAATGACCTGGTCATGGCCAACAAAGAGTCCGTGATGGTGGCCTTCAGGCTGTGGTGCAACCAGGTGATCGCCAATAATGAAATGTCGTGTCATGGGGTGATGATCCTATTAAGGGGTTGGAAATGAAAAAGGGCGTCACCATTACGGTGACGCCCTTTGGCTTTGCTTTTTCGTGAGTGGGTTACTTGCTGCCCAAGGTGATCTTCAGTGGTTGATGAAACTCGGGAGTGAAGGTTGATACCGGCAGTCGGGTGACTTGGTTGTGTGCCAGTACCTCGGTCGCCTGGATAATGGCGATGGACTTGGCCTGATCTACCTGTTCGCAATCCACTTCTGTAAAGCCTCCGCCATAGCGGGTAGCCGAGCTCCCGCCGAATGGCTCAACCTCCAGCGTTGACTCGGCCAGCGCTTTGCCCTTCTTGTCATTAAACTGCAGCGAGATGTACAAGTGACCAAACTCATCTGCTCCACCACTATCGAGGGAAAAGTGGTACGCACAGACGCCTTGGTTGGCGTATACAGTGTCGGTGTGTTGGATAGCGAGGTAGCGCTGTTCTTCTGCATGGCTGGTATTTGCCCACAGCAATCCACAAGTTATCAGGGCAGCTATAGAGCATTTAGTTTTAACGATGTTCATGGTTCACCCGTTGTAATAGTCACAAGTGGAGGTCAACTTCATGGATTTCGCTGTCCATATGGCTTCTTGGCCCGGCTTGCCGTAGACGTTGTAGACGCTCAGGGTTGATGCGGAAAGAATGGAGTTAACGAGTTGGGTCCACTCTGCCTGGTTTCTGACTGTCCCAGAGAGGCGTTTACCATCGACTTCAATTTCATGGACGGTCGCTGAGGCGTCATAAGCTCTGGTATATCGGAGGTTGGAGTGCAGGTGACTCCAACCCGGCATTTGATAGGCGCATTTGATCTCCAGCACATACCGGGAATAGTCCTTGCCTTGAGTCAAAATGTAGCTAAGGCCATATTTATCTTCTTGCACAATCCACTGTGCCGGAGGGCCTTTCGGCGTGTCCAGTTTTCGGGGTTTCTGGGCATTTTCTTCCGCCTTGCTCCAAGATGCCCCCTTACCCGCTTTACGTATTTCTCCCCACATCCAGGCATCTAGCGGATAGCGCTTGATGAGTCGGTCACCGACCATGATATCGACGTTGTTCAGCCGATTGTAGGTATTGACCTCGATACTGGCGGAGGAGCTGCAAGTGCCGGTATCGAGCTTTTTAAAGCTGCGACTGGCGTGTTCGGCAACCAGCAGATCGCCAGTGGCACAGCCCGTTTGGGAGCGGTTGTTGACTAAGGCAAGGTAGTGGCTGTTTTTGTAGATCAGCTCACAGGTACGTTTGTTATTACACGCTTGAGCCAAGGTGGTGCCATCACTGTCTTGATAGGACCAGATGTCATTGGTGTTGCTGGCCATGACAATCGGTGCAGTGACTGCCAGGGTGAGCAATGGAACGAGTCGTTTCATGAGAACTCCTGTTGGTAGTAAGTCGTAGAGAAGGGGATAACCCTAGTTCGGTTAGATAGGCAGAAAATGCCCAATAACAACCTATTAGGTTGATCCTCGCCTTTTGTGGTTCTTCATGTCAACGAGTCCACCCTCAACCATAGGGGTTGATTGGAGGACTTATGACAGATATCAACTTTGAGCAGTTAGCCAAGAACGTGGGCAAGGCTATTGGGCGTCAGCGTAACCAGGCCGGGTTTACCCAAGAGCAGGTGGCTGAACACCTCAATATCGGGATGGAGGCCGTCTCTCGAATGGAGCGAGGGATTGTGGTGCCGACCGTGGTGCGGCTGGCAGAGCTTGCTCAATTGTTTGGTTGCGAGCTGGCGGACTTTCTGCGCGAGACCAGCAACCGCCCGACCGAGCAGGGCATTGTGCTGAGCCAGCAACTGGCCCGGCTCGATGATGCTGACCGAACTCTGTTGCTGGAAACGGTAGAACGGTTGGTGGAGCGGTTGGCTCGCCCCCGCTGATCATCCGCTATTCACTGGGGAGGGGATGGGCTCCCTTTCCCCAATTTGTTGGTGAGCGGACTCCTTCTTGGTTGCGGCCTCTGTGGTGTTCTGGTTGCTTGGCTCTGCGGTGCGGCATACGAGGTAGTCGCCTCCACACCAGCGTTACCATTCGCCGTCTCGCCGCTGTTGGCTTCGGGATAGAACTCCTCCAGCAACATCGGCACCTCTTCATCGATATCCTCAAACTGGCCGTTACGCAGCAGCTCGCGAGCAGTCTGCTCCATATGCTCGATGGCCAAGCCTGCTTCTTGGTCACGCTGGGCGGCTTCCTGTGCCAGCCTGACTGCCTCAGTCAGGTTGGTCTCTTCCCGCAAGGTCAAATCTACGTAGTAGACCGGTGTGCGGTAGGACTGGGTGGTGCTTTTGGCCCGCAGCCGCAGGGTGAGCGGCAGATAGCGGGTATGACCCCCGCTCACAGCCTCCAGGTACTTGAGCCGTGCCGCCAAGGTTCGCACTGAGTTGTAGCCGGTGGTTCGGAAGATAAAGCTGCCCAGCTCATCCCCTTGCCCCTCCACAAACAAGTTCAGTCGCCCGTACAGCTTGCAACCCTGTTGGCCTGCAAAGGCGCAGCGCTCTGGTCCAGGGCAGCTGACCTCCTCTATGCCTTGTGCCCCCACGCGTCTTGCCACCTCCCCATTTCCGATACACAGCGGCCTGCCGGTTTGCCGGTCAAAGGCGCTGTATTCCGCCCGCAGATTCAAGTCGCTGTCGTTGAACAGCACCCGCACCGGAATTGCGCGGATCTTGGTTTGCTCCTGCCCTTGGCCACTTTTCTGCGATGAGTAGTGTTGATGCAGGGGATGGAGTAACCATCCCCCTTTTTGTTGTACCTGGGTGGTGAGGGTGAAGCTGTCGTCCTTCTCCGGTACCCATTTATCCTGTTTTTGCACCAGCTTGCCGATGCAGATCCGCCCGATCACGGGCGGGGTGATCGCCAGTCCTTTGATCATGGTGTTTGCCTCAAGGGTTGAATGGTGAAACGGCGCACGCCGGGCACCGGTTTGACGTAACGGGTGAGCAGGTCTGGATGATCCTGACCGAGCTTATCCAGATCCGGTGCCAGCCGGTCTTTACTGCGCTTCCAGGTGATCTTGCCATCGGCAAACAGCCCGGCAGTGGCTTCGCCCAAAGTGGCCTGTAGCCGCTGCTTGAGCTGTGACTCCTGCAGCTCGACAGCTTCTTTCTGCTGACGCAATCGCAGCAGTTCGCCAAAGAGCTGGTTGAACTCGGGAGAATCGGAGAGATCCACCGTCTGGCCATCGTCATGCGGAAACAGCCAGCTCAGGGCATTGGCGGCATCATTGGAGCCGTCAGGCTCGGGCTGCTGGTCTTGTTGCACCATCTGCCAGAACTGCGCTTCCCGCTCGGTGAGATCCTGGATCTTCTCCTCATCGCGCTCGATGCGGTAAATCCGAAAATCCTGGCCGCCGATCAGCACTGCCACCTCAGCCCAGGCATGGCCGGTGACGGCCAGTTGATGGAGTACCTGACACTGGTAAGCCACCGGCACCCCTTCCTCCCACTGGGGGGCGCTGTGATAGCTGGCAGTCTTGATCTCCAGAATGCCCGGCCCATCGGGGTGGCCGACTACCTCCCGATCGAGGTTGGCGAGCATGAAGGGTTGATCGGGGTGTTGCAGCACTGCATTGACCCGACGCACCTTGTAGCCGGTGCGTTTGGCGTAGACCTGCGCCAACACCGGCTCCAGCTCGATACCCCACAGCACCGCTTCCTTGTGGGAGATATCCTCCGGCTCTTTGCGGCCGGTCTTCTCCAGCCAAAGGCTGAGCGGGCATTTGTAAGGGGAGAGGCCTACAGCCACGGCAGCATCGGAGGAGCCAATGCCGAGTTTGCGGATAGCGAGCCACTGCTCGCGGGTTAACTGGGTAGTAGAGGCCAGCCGCAGGGCTTGGCCATACTTGGCTTTTGCTTTCATGACGACTCCTTGTTGACGGCATAAATGGCTACGCCCGGATTGGCTTGCGCCAGTCCGGGTGAGGTCGTTATGCGGTTTGAATGGGGAAGCGGAATTACTGCAGCAGAGTGAGTGCCTGATTCAGGGCTTGGGATTTGAGTTGAGCGCCCTGACCAAACCAGGCGGAATCGAGCCGGTGATCTTGGCTGCGAGCACGGCGATGATGGTCCACGTATTCGGTGACCGCATTGACCAGCCCCCAGGCGGTATTGCGGGAGCTGGCAAGCTCTGAGCCCATACCCGCGCCCTGATAGAGCTCATGCAGCCGTTGTACCGGCTTGGTGAGAATGATGTTCTCCTCATCGAGCGGTTGCGCCAGCAAGTCGCTGAAAAAGCGCAGCGCCTCTTCGGGGGCGACGGGTCGTTGTGCCAGCGCCTTGGTTTGTGTCTTGAATTCATCCCAATGAGAGAGCCCGAGCCCAAGCGACTCTTTGACGGCTGCCGCGTCGAACTGAGTGGAGTGGGGTACCTTGATGGCGCCGGTAGCGCCGCGCAGTGCCATCTGCAGGGTGTTGTTGCAAACCACCCGCAAAGAGGTGAACTGCGCCGTGGTACAGAGCGTGCCGTCGCAACTGGTCGCCAGCAGCAGATAGGACTTTACTAAGTCATTGCCTTTGAGTTTTAGATCATGGCCGGTCTTAGCCAGTGCCCACAGCTTGCGGCCACCTTTGAGTGAGCCTGCGGTCTCCAGCTCAAAGCCACCGGCTTCCACCAGGTCTTGATAGAAGTGCAGCACCTCGTGAGGCTGTACCACGTTGTAGCGGCTTGAGACCACCGACAGGGGGGCGAGGGTATCGGAGCGATACAGCACCTTGCTGTCGCTGTAGGGGCGAATATGCAACGCATCGGAGGCGACGTTAAACATCACGTCGCTCTGCTCGATAGTCCAATTCATCCCGGCTGCCTGTAGCCAGATATCGAGAGATTGTTGCGGGGGTAAAACATTGCCAAGGCCATGCCAGGGCGTTTGACCGGTGTAGGCCATCGTATCGATCAGGTGAGCCATGAGAAATCTCCAATGAAAAAGGGACTGCACAGAGCAGTCCCTTGGGTAGGTTCATGGAGATAATATATATCTGAAATTAATTCAAATGAGACTTATTTGCCTCTCTGGTTTCTAGCTATGGAATGCGCGCTGTGGTACCCCGTGTGGTACCCCAAGCCAAAAAAGACCAAGGGGTTAGCATCATGAAGATGCTAACCCCTTGTTTTATATGGTGCTCCCGACTGGAGTCGAACCAGTGGCCTGTCCCTTAGGAGGGGACCGCTCTATCCTACTGAGCTACGGGAGCCTTGTGGCGGGCATTATACAAGAAGCAACTCCCTTTTAAACCCTTGATTTTTATTCCAATACTGCCAAATCCCCATTCTGGATGTTAAACGGTGAATATTTGTTCTGGCTGCTGATGATGGCGCCATCGTCGAATACCTGCACCACTTCGAACAGGCCGTCGGCCGGGTTGCGCATCATGCGCGACTTGCCGTAGGGGTCGATGAAGTCGGCGTTGTGCTGGATGCGGAACTGATCGCCAAGCTTGACGCCGTTGCGCCGCCCCAGATTGATGTAGGGGCCGCGCTCGTTCTGGCCGACCACCCGGGCGGTGACCGGGGCGCAGGTGAGCTGGGCCACCAGATCCTGAGCGGCTTGCTGCAACTGGTAGCTGACCTCCTGGCCGTAGCTTGACTGCCAGAACTGGCCGCTGCTGCTGCCTACCTGTTCCCGCTTGCCAAAGGTCCAGGTGGCGCGCCCTTCGTAGACCTTGCGGTTGACCAGACTGCCGTTGATGCCATCGAACAGGTAGAGCTGCATGCGAAAGTTGCGCACGGGATCCTCATACCAGCTGGTCAGCTGGTTGCCCTGGGGCTCGATGGAGAGATCGTCGATGCTGCCGAGCACCAGATACTGGCTGTCGGTACGCAGGCTGAGTGCCTTTATCTCTTCGAGGGCGCTGCGATCCCCCTGTTGCAGATGCAGCGGATCGATGCGCAGGTTTTCATCCAGCCACTGGCGCACCGCGACCCCTTGCGGCGCGTTGGCGAGGGTTTCGAACAGCCGGCGCGAGAGGTTTTCCGGCATGTCGTCCATGGCACCATAGCTTGCCTGATCCGGATAACGCATCCGCAGCCTGACCAGTGTCAAATCCTTGGCGAAGTGCTGGGTCTGGCAGATCTGGCGCTCGGCCTGAATATCGGCCACTAGCGTGATATACATGCGGCCGTTGCGCACCTCTTCCCGCTTGAGCCGGTACTGGCGAATGTCACCGCCGGAGCGGATCTGGATCTGCTCGGAACGCAGGCTGCCATTTTCCAGACGCTGGACGCTGGAGACGGCCGCGCCGCTGGCCAGCAGCGCCTGACGCAGGGCGTCGCGGGTCGCCTGCTCGCGGGCATAGACCTCATCGCCCCCCAGAATGGCGGCGCTGCCCTGCGCTTCGATAAGCTCGGCTCGGGCGCTCAGGCTGGCCAGCAGCAGGGTCAACAGCAGCGGTAATTTCATAGCAGATACCTTGAGTTGGCGGGCAGCCGCGCCATTTTTGAGGAAATGGCGCCTGCTGGCCGACATGGATCACAACACGTTCCAAGTGGCAGCGCACGTTGGCGCTGACGATGTCCATTAAAAAGCAAGAATCATGCCTCATTCCCGGCTCAAGCTTTGTCCGGCGCGTCCGATAATAAGTCAGGTGCAGATACAGGAAAGGTATCCATGAACAAACTCATCACGGCGTTGGCGCTTGCCCTGGCATTGACCGGGTGCGGCTCCGACCCTATCAATCGGGATCAGGGTGACCCCCGCCAGGCGGCGCAGGGGATGGAGCTCAACTGGCTGGTGGCGCGCATGACCGATCAGCTGATGGAGCGCAAATCGCTGACCACCCTGACCGAGCCCATCGCGGTGGCCTCTTTCGTCGATCTCGATACCCTGCAGGATACCAACTGGATGGGGCAGCAGATTGAGGAGAGCTTTATCTACGAGCTCAACCGCCGCGGCGAGGTGGTGGTGGACTTCAAGCTGACCGGTAGCATCAAGGTGACGCCGCAGGGGGACTTCGTGCTGAGCCGCAACTATAAGGAGCTCTCTTCCCGTTTGCCGATCTCCCGCATTCTGGTCGGCACCTTCAGCCGCAACAGCAAGGGAATTCTGGTCAATGCCCGCGTTATCGACATGCGCACCAAGATGGTGGAGACCACGGCCCAGAGCCTGATCCCGCAAAAATATCTGTTCGGTGCTAACAATTCGTTTGGTCGGGCATCGATCAATCGCGGTTATCTGATGCGTGACAGTCAGGCGAGGCCGGGCGGTCATCTGGTCAACCTGACCCCGTGAGGAGCGAGTCATGAAGATCCTGTTTGGTTGCCTGTTGGCACTCTTGCTCACCGGTTGCAGCGGCAACCGGGTGGTGGATTACACCCAGGGTGGCAAGCCCGATGATTTTCCGGTGCTCAAGGCGGTGGGGTATGCGGTGATCGACATTCAGCCCGGCCCCTCCCAGTCGGAGAAGATGCTGCAAGCCATTCGCGCCTCCAAGATGGATGCCTATCGTGAGCTGGCCGAGCAGCTCAATGGCCAGCAGGTGCGTGGCCAGAGTAGCTACCGCGATCTGACCCAGACCTCCAACTCGCTGGATGTGTCGGTGGCAGGCGTGGTGCGCGGTGCCCGGGTGGTTGCCTCCTATCCCCGTGGCAACACTTATGCCACCGAGATGGAGCTCGATACCCGCGCCCTCTACAACATCAATCAGTTGATGGCCGGTCAGTTCTGAGTTGATTGCCTGACCTGAAAACAGGCATCAACACAGGCATCAAAACAAAAGGCGAGCATGGTGCTCGCCTTTTGTCGTTCTGGTTTTGTCATTCAGGGCTGTTTAGCTCCCCATCAGCACCGGCGGCACCGCGGTGGGTTTCACATCCTCGCTCGGGTAGCAGCCAAGCACCTTGATATAGCGGGTGATCTTGGTCAGCTCCACCAGTGCGCCCTGCATCGCAGGGGTCTGCAGATTGGCGGAGACATCCAGATAGAACATCTCTTCCCACGGGTTGCCCTGCACCGGACGGGATTCCAGCTTGGTCATGTTTATCTCGTGGCTGCGCAGTACCAGCAGCGCCTCCACCAGCGAACCCGGTTTCTGGGAGGTGGACATGATGAGGGTGGTTTTGGCCGGGATCTGCGGCGCCACGTCGATGGGCTTGCGTGCCACCACGATAAAGCGGCTGTAGTTCTCTTTCTGGTTTGCAAGATGTTCGGCCAGTACGTCCAGGCCATAGAGCTCGCCACCGGCGGCGCTGCCGATGGCGGCGGCCTCGGGGCTGGCCAGCTCTTTCACCTTCATCATTGCGCTGGAGGAGGAGTCGCAGATCTCGTGGCGCGCCCCTTCCAGCTTGCTCAGATAGTGGGAGCACTGCTGGAACACCTGCGGGTGGGCATAGAAGGTCTTGATACGGCTTAGCTCGGTCGGCACGGCGGTGAGGATGCAGTGCTCGATGGGGTAGGTGAGCTCGCCGACGATGGAGAGGCTGGTGTGCTGCATCACGTCATAGACTTCGTTGATGGAGCCCGAGCTGGTGTTCTCGATGGGTAGCACGCCAAAGGCGGCACGGCCTGACTCCACCGCATCCAGCACTTCGCGAAAATTCTGGCAGTTCACCTCGATCACCTGATCCTTGTAGCGCGCCAGATATTTGCGGGCGGCGAGGCTGGAGTAAGAACCGCGCGGCCCCAGATAGGCGACGCTGGTCATCGGCTCCTGTTGCTCCGGGTTGAGCAGGCTCTGCAGATAGGCCTGCTGGGAGAGCACAGAATCTTCGATGATGGTGTGATAGATGCGGGTGATGTACTGGGCGTCCAGCCCCAGCACGCGCCCTTTCTGGATCAGGGCGACCAGCAGCTCCTGCTCCCGCTGGTGGTCACGGATGGGACGGGGATTGGCCTGTTTGGCTCGGGCCACCTCGATGCTGAGGGTCTTGCGTTTCGCCAGCAGGGCAAGCAGCTCCTGATCCAACCGGGTGATGTCTTGTCTGATCTCGTCGAGCGTTGCCATGATTGTTCCCTATCCAAGTAATCGATTGATATTAATGCAAAAAAAAGCCTCCGCTAGGGGAGGCTCGATTCGTCTTTGCTTGCTGCTCACACGACGACAGGCCTTCCCTCAAGCGGGCCGGATAAACGAGAAAGCAAAGAAGAATGTTGGCTGCATGGTCAAAGTCCTGATTGTAACGCCCTAACCATTAAGGGATTTGCCGGTCTGATGCAAGTAAAACTTGCCCGCGGGCGGGGATGGGGGCAGGGTATCCGGTTAAGAAAACGGCGTGTAAAAGGGATGTATTGATTCCGTTTGAATAACATTCAAAGGATGAGGGAGGTGAAGCGGATGACCATTATTTTCGATTTGGGACGGGTGGTGGTGAGCTGGGATCCGGTGGGCATAGTGCGTTCGGTGCGTGGCCCGCAAGGGGCCGAACAGTTGGCGGAACAGCTCTTTAACCACCCGGACTGGCTGGAGGTGGACAGAGGCACCATGTCACTGCACACCATGGCCCGCGAAGCACAAGCGCGCACCGGCCTCTCGGCGGCGGAGAATCTGGCCATTTTGCAGGCGGTTCCCGCATCGCTCTTGCCAGATCCCGCTATGCTGACCCTGATAGCCGAGCTGCACGGGGCGGGGCACACCCTTTATGCCCTCTCCAACATGGGCCACGCCAGCATCGACTGGCTGGAGCAGCATCAGGATTTCTGGCGCTGCTTCAGCGGCAAGGTGGTATCGGCGCGGGTGCGAATGATGAAGCCTGAGCCGGATATCTATCGCTATCTGCTGGTATCGTTCGATTTGAAACCGGCAGAGTGCATCTTCATCGATGACAGTCCCGCCAACATCGCGGCCGCAGAGGCCCTCGGCATCAGGGGGATCGTCTTCACCGACGCGGCGAGTTGCCGTCAGCAACTGGGTGAGCTGGGCTGTTTGCCCACCACCGGCAAGGGGTGATGCCCCTGTGGGAGCACTATGGAGCATGGCCGGTTTCGCAACTGGTTGAGTCACTATCCCGAGGCGACCTTGATCATCGCCTGCAAGGATGGCAGCGGTTATCAGCTCTGCATCGAGGCGGAAGGGGAGAGCCTCTGCCTGACCGACAGCGAGGGAGGGCACCTGACCTTCACCTCGCTGGATCAAGCTCAGGGTTTTTTGCGGGCTCATCAGGTGTATCAGGCTCGTTTGCGAATTTATGACCCTCAAACTGAAGAGATGACGGCAGGCTCGCAAGAAATAATCATCAAGTTTTAATGTTAACCAGACTCTTTAAGGGTCTATTCAGCTTGTTTACCCCACAATAGCGCACCTGTTCATCATCCGGAGCTGTTTAATGGGTGCCAATGTTGTTGTACTGAATCAGGGATATGATCACTCTTTTCAAGCCAGGGAACAGCTATTGATTGAGCGACTGGCGGGTTTTGACGAGCTGGTTGTCTCTTTTTCGGGACGGTTGGAATCCTGCTACAGCATCGATCTGTGCCGCGCCGCTGGCGTCAAGATCCACGCCATTACCCTCGATAATCCGACTCGCAGTCGCAGCGAAGTGGCCCGTGCCCGGCGTTATTGCCAGCGCTATGGCATCGACCACTGGATCGTCAAGAGCGACGAGATCGTCTTCTGTGATCGCCTGCCACACATGGAAGGATTGATCGATCCGGTTCGCCGCATTTATGAGCATGTGCAGACCCGTGCAGAGTGGTCTCACCTGCCGCTGCTGATCCCCGCTGCGGTGGAGGAGCGTGACGACTATCTGGCCCAGTTTGGTTCCCTGCCTGCCAATACCATCTGGTTTTTTGCTGACAACGGCTTGAAGCGTCGCGATTATCGCTACGGCTTCCACAAACGCCAGCTGGGTCGCTGGGGCAAGGGGAGCAACGGTTGCCTCAGCAATCGCTTCGCCAATCCACGGCTGCTGGAGCAGCGCTATCTGCGGATGGTGGATCAGGCCGAGCAGATGCTGGCCGACATGGGGCTGGATGAGGCGCAGGTCTTTTTCCATACCCTGTGCGACTGCTCTACCACCCTGGCCCGGGTACGTCTGCCCGAGCATCAGCGTGCCCAGGCCTTTGATATGCAATCGGATATTCTGTCTGCCCTCAAGGGGACCGAGTTCGATCTGGTGACCCTGGATATGGCGCAGCAAGAGCGGCACGAGCTCGCCATCTAGCCTGCGGGCGAGCGACGGGGGTGTCAGAACGTGAGTGCTGTCATAGGCAAGGGGCGACGGGACTGTTTATACTGTCGCCCTTTCACCCGTTACCGAGCTTCGCCCTATGAAACCCTTCTCCCGTCTGCTGATTGCCCTGTGCCTCTCACCCGTGCTGGTACAGGCCGCCCCCCTCTCTCAGGTGACGCTGCCCGATGGCCGGCAGGTTCAGCTCAACGATGACTTCACCTGGGAGTATCTGGTGGTCAAACCGGCAGAACCGGTGCAGGGCGTGGCGACTGATGGGAAGACGGGGGCCGTGGTGGCGGTAGCCGCCCCGGTACTGACCGAGCAGGCCAAGGCCAATCCGGAACTGCTGGCCCAGATGGCGCGCGACGGTGTGGTGGTCAAGCTGGACAAAATCGAAGGGTCTGACCCGCTGGAGCTGACCTTTATGGTGAGCAATACCGGCAACCGCAATGTGGTTGGTGTGCGCGGCATGGTGACTCTGTTCAGTGCTGACGGGGTGCAGCTGAGCCGTCAGGAGGCCCGTTTCTGGGTTGCCGAGAATCGCTTGCCGGAGACCTATCTGCGCAAGGGGCAAGCCCGTCCATCGCTGGCCCTCGAGATCCCCCGTCCTGCCGGATTGACCGGTCAGCCGCTGGTGCGGGTCGAAATTGACGAGGTGGTATTCCGCTGATTTTTCGCTGTGCCGGCCCATGCAAACCGTTTGGGCCGGCAACTTGTTGCCGCTGACACTCCCAGCAATATCTGCTTACATCTGACATGGTTCTGCAACAGCTTGCAGCTCGGCAAGCCGGGAACCTGGCCGCACAATGACTCCATACCAGCTCGCTAGCAACGAGCCCAATCACATGGAGTTATCATCATGAAAAAAGCAACTGTCTCTCTTCTGGTTCTGGCCGGGTTTGCCTCTACTTCCGCCATGGCGCAGGATGCCTTCAGCTACGCCAAGGGTTCCGCCACCTGGGCGCACACCAAATCCGACTATCTGAACAACGGCCTGACCTTTCCCCGTGATACTAGCAATCAGGGCACTCG
This sequence comes from Aeromonas sobria, assembly GCF_000820145.1. GTDB lineage: Bacteria > Pseudomonadota > Gammaproteobacteria > Enterobacterales > Aeromonadaceae > Aeromonas > Aeromonas sobria. Next base: position 30,963 of record NZ_CDBW01000016.1, read on the forward strand.
CGATTTTGGCGGTGTGACGCTGGATCTCTCCAAATCGTTCGCCAACAACGTCTACGGCCGTCTGCTCTCAGAGGGCACCTCTGCCCAGCACGGTAATGACAGCATGGGGATCGGCAGCCTGGGTATCGGTGTCTTCACCCCGCTCAGCACCGGCCTGAACCTCTACGGTGAAACCGGTCTGATGGGCTACACCATGGAGCGCGAGCAGGCCTATGACGTCAAGGGCTGGGATCTGGTGAGCCGCAAGAGCAGCGGCAGCATGTATGGTGAAGTGGGTCTGCGCTACGACATCGGCGACATCGAGCTCTCCACCGCCTATCGCTACGCCAACATGACCGACGATATGCACGACTTCAAGGTGGGCGGTGCCTACAAGCTCAACCAGAACTGGGCGCTGACTGCCGACTACACCTATCGCAACTGGGATCTGCAAAAAGGCTCCATCTCCAGTCTGGGCGTGAAGTACAGCTTCTGATTTTCCTTCCTGTATTCCGTAGTGTCTTGATGTTTACCCATGGCGTTTGCCATGGGTTTTTTCTTTTTCCGGTGATCCCTTTTTTCTCCTTGTGTCGTATCAGTCGCAAATAGTTATACAACTTCCATTTCTTTGTATAACTGCTATAACTGAATCAGTACTTATACAAGGAGCGCCATCATGTACAAGATTAAAGTCGGTATCAGTGCCTGCCTGCTGGGACAAGAGGTGCGTTTCGATGGGGGCCACAAGCGCTCCAGCTTCTGCGAACGGGATCTTGGCGCTCACTTTGACTATCACCCCGTCTGTCCCGAAATGGCCATCGGTCTGGGGGCGCCCCGCGCCGCCATCCGGCTGGTCAAACGTCACGGCGAGATCCGCGCCGAGGCGAGCAATGGCAGCTTCGATGTCACCGAAAAGCTGATTGCCTTTAGTGAGCAGAAAGCCCGCCAGCTCGACTTTATCTCCGGCTATATCCTCTGCGCCAAATCCCCCAGCTGTGGTATGGAGCGGGTCAAGGTCTATGGCGCCAATAACGAGGGGAGCGCCAAGGAGGGGATCGGCCTGTTTGCCAAGGCGTTGATGGAAGCCAACCCCCTGCTGCCGGTCGAAGAGGATGGCCGCCTGTGCGACCCCATCCTGCGGGAGAACTTCGTGTTGCGGGTCTTCGCCTACCACGACTGGCAGCAACTCTGCGCCCGCGGCATCACCGCCGCTGCGCTGATCCGCTTCCACTCCCGTTACAAGTATCTGGTGCTCTCCCACGCCACCACCCACTATCGCATCCTCGGCAAGTTGCTCGGTAATCTGGGCAAGGCCACCAATGTGCAGGAGGTGGCCGACAACTACATCAAGGGATTGATGACGGCGCTGACCCTGCGGGCCAACCGCCGCAGTCATACCAATGTGCTGATGCACCTGCAGGGCTACTTCAAGCGGGTGCTGAGCCCGGCCCAGAAGCAGGAGCTTGCCGATACCATCGACAAGTACCGCACCGGTATCTTCCCCTTACTGGTGCCGCTCACCCTGATCCGTCACTACCTGCGCGAGTACCCCAATCCCTATCTCGCTGAGCAGGTTTATCTGAATCCGCATCCCGATACGCTGAAACTGCGTTACGGGCTCTGAATCCGTGCTGTTGCCCCGGCGCAGACCTTGCGCCGAGGCGCTTCCCCCCTCTGTTTGATGGACGTTGTCATGTCTGATTTATCGCAAGAAGTTGCTCCTCTGGCTTATGAGGGGATCTACCCCATTCGCGAGGTCTCCCGCCTTACCGGCGTCAACGCCGTGACCCTGCGCGCCTGGCAGCGCCGCTACGGTCTGGTGCAACCGGCTCGAACCGAAAAGGGCCACCGCCTCTACAGCGAGCAGGATATCCGCCAGATCGGCGAGATCCTGAGCTGGCTGGAGCGGGGGGTGAGTATCGGGCAGGTGAAGGGGCTCTTGAGCGAACCCCACGCCGAGCCGGTGAGCGATCACTGGCAGCAGACCCTGGAGCAGTTCAGTCAGGCGCTGCTCGCCTTCAATCAGCGCAAGGCGGAGGCCGAGCTGAACGACTTGCTGGCGAGCTACCCATTCGAGCTGGTGCGCAGCCGGGTACTGCAACCGCTGGTGGAGCGGCTGCTGGGGTTGTGGCGCGAGCGGCCCGATGGCGAGTTGCTGCAACAGGTGTGGCTGGGCTGGCTCCATACCCGCTTCGCCCGCCACCTGATCGAGCAGGAGAAGGGCGTGCCGATCACGCTGGCTAGCTGGGGACAGGTTGGCCCCCTCGATCTGGTGTGGGCCGCTTACGAGCTGATCGGTCAGGGTTATGAAGTGCAACTGCTGGGGGCGGTGGAGCCCCGCCATGCCAGCCTGCTGGAGGGGCGCGCCGTCACCCCCTGGCTGGTATTACTGGGAGCTGGACTCGGCAAGCAGGAGCTGGCAGCCGGGTGGCCCGCAGGTACGCGCCTGTTTGGCGAGCTGGGGCGTCTCTACGATGGCGAGTGGCTGCAAGCCAACGGTTGGCAGGCGAGCCTTGCCGAGCTGATGGCGCAGACGCCTGCTGCGGGTAGCGCCAGCGGACGCGGGAGGAAAAAACCATGAAACTGGTCTGGTTGCGCAACGATCTGCGCCTTGCCGACAACCCTGCGCTACGCGCTTGTTGTGGCAAGAGTGCCTGCGCCGGTGATGAGCCGGTCGCCGCGCTTTTTATCGTCTCCCCCACCCAGTGGCGGCAGCACAAGATGGCACCCATCCGTCAGCGCTTTATGCTGGCGCAGGTGGATGTGCTGGGCCGTGAACTGGCGGCGCTAGGCATCCCGCTCCATCTGCTGCGAGTGGAGACCTTTGCCGAGGTGCCCGCTGCGTTGGCTGATTTAAGCCGCGAGTTGGGGGTGACCCGGCTCTATGCCAATCAGGCTATCGAGATCGACGAGCAGCGCCGCGATCACGCCGTCACCGCCGTGCTGGCAGAGCAGGCGGTGAGTTGCCACTGGCTCAACGGTTGCTGCGTGCTGCCGCCGGGGCGGGTGCTGACCGGGTCGGGGGAGATGTTCAAGGTTTTTACCCCCTTCAGCCGCGCCTGGCTCAAGGCCCTCGATGAGGAGGGTTTTGTCATTCACCGCGCCCCTGCAGCGCGCGGCGAGCCGTTGCCGTGGCAGTCACTGGCCGAGCGGGAGTGGGTTGATGAAGCGCTCGGCGAGCTGACGGCAGATCCCCGCTGGCCGGTTGGGGAGGGCGAAGCCCTGCGCCGCCTGCACGCCTTTCTGGAGCAGGCAGTGCTCGACTATGGCGAGACCCGGGATTTCCCTGCCATCGCGGGCACGTCCGTACTCTCCCCCTATCTGGCGGCGGGCATCATTAGCCCCCGCCAGTGCGTGGCGGCGCTTCAGCAGCGGCTTGGCTATCGACCCCAGACCAAGGCCCAGCCCGGCTTTGTCTGGCTCAATGAGCTCATCTGGCGCGAGTTCTATCGCCACCTGCTGGTGCTGATCCCGACCCTCTCCATGAATCGCCCTTTCAAGGCGGAGACGGCGGCCTTGCCATGGAGCTGGGATCCGGATGCCTTCGCCGCCTGGTGCGAGGGGCGCACCGGCTACCCCATCGTCGATGCGGCGATGCGCTGTCTCAACGCCACCGGCTGGATGCACAACCGGCTGCGGATGATAGTGGCGAGCTTTCTCACCAAGGATCTCCACATCCACTGGCGGCTGGGGGAGGACTACTTCATGAGCCGGCTGATCGATGGGGATCTGGCGGCCAACAACGGTGGCTGGCAGTGGGCGGCGGGTACCGGCGCCGATGCGGCGCCCTATTTTCGGGTCTTCAACCCCACCACTCAGGGGCAACGATTTGATCCACAAGGGGAGTTTATCCGTACTTGGGTAACTGAACTTGCCGATATTCCCGCCGCTTATGTGCATCAGCCCCACGACTGGCTGCGACTCAAGGGGCGACAGGATTATCCGGCTCCCATGGTGGATCACGCGGTTGCCCGGGTGAGAGCCATCGAGATGTTTCGAAATCAGGAGAAATAGGATGAAGGATCCGCTGGCCAGCTTTATTGCGCTCTATCAGCAACTGGACAAGCAGCAACTGCACCGCTTGCCAGAGATCTATGCCGAGCAGGTCATTTTTGTCGATCCGGCCCATCGTATCGACGGGCTGGCAGCGCTTACTGACTATTTTGCTGCAATGTACCAGCGCCTCGCCTACTGCCGCTTCGACATCACCAGTCAGCAACAGCAAGGGCAGGAGGCATGGATCAGCTGGATAATGCATTTTTCGCATCCGCGGCTTGCCAGCGGTCAGACTGTCACGGTAGAAGGTGCCACTCGACTCACCTTTGACCAGCTTGGTAAGGTAGTGATGCACCGTGATTATTTTGATCTTGGCGCCATGCTCTACGAGCAGTTGCCGCTACTGGGCTCAGTGGTAAGAGCGATCAGAGGGAGATTGGGTTCATGAATGGACGCGTATTGATCACTGGTGCCAGCTCAGGGATCGGTCGTCAACTGGCGCTGGATTACCAGCAGGCCGGGTGGCAGGTGTGGGGTTGTGGCCGGGATGGTGAGCGGTTACAGGAATTGGCGCAAGCGGGCATCACCCCGCTGCAATTTGATGCCCGTGACCTGGCTGCTATGAAAGAGTTGGCTAGCAGCTTGCCGCCACTGGACTTGCTGATCCTCAATGCCGGAAATTGTGAATACATGGATGTTGCCGAGGGCTTTGACAGCGCCCTGTTTGCCCGGGTGATCGAGACCAATCTCATTGCTACCGGCTATGCTCTTGACGCGTTTTTACCGCTGCTGCATCAGGGGGCGCGGCTGGCGCTGGTCAGCTCCTCTGTCAGTTGGTTGGCCTTGCCAAGAGCGCAAGCCTACGGCGCCTCCAAGGCGGCGATTGATTATCTGGCCGCCACCTTGCGCCTGGATCTTGCCATGAAGGGGATCGGCGTGACCCTGATCCGCCCCGGTTTTGTAAAAACCCCCCTCACCGCGAAGAATGATTTTCCCATGCCCTGTCTGGTGACCGTGGAGCAGGCCTCCCGCACTATCATGGACGGGCTTGCTGCGGGTCACCATCAGATCCATTTTCCCCGCCGTTTCATCTGGTTGCTGCGCCTGCTTGGGGCGCTGCCGGTGGGATTGTGGCTGCGTTTCGGTGGTTCGCTTACTTCGAAAGGACACAATAAATGAAGAAAAGGATAGCCATCATCGGCTCCGGAATATCCGGTCTCTCCGCCGGTTTTTTACTGCACAAGTTGCACGATGTTACGTTGTTTGAGGCAGCGCCAACCTTGGGTGGCCATACCGCGACCGTTGATGTGAGTCTGGCGGGTCGTAACTACGCCATCGACACCGGCTTTATTGTGTTTAATGACCGTACTTATCCCCATTTTTTGAAGTTGCTGGCCCGGATCGGGGTAGAACGGCAACCCGCCGAGATGAGCTTTTCAGTCAAAAGCCCGGAGGGGCTTGAATACAACGGTCACAACATCGATACCCTGTTTGCCCAGCGCAGCAATTTGCTAAGCCCGCGTTTTTATCGTTTTGTTGGCGAGATCCTGCGGTTTAACCGGGATGCTCGCGCGTGGCTGGCCGATGCGCAACTCGAAGGGAATAGCGATCAGCTGACCCTGGGGGATTTTTTGCTGGCCGGTGATTTTAGCGATTACTTCGCCCGTCATTACATCCTGCCCATGGGGGCGGCGATCTGGTCTTCGACCTTGGCGGATATGCGCGCCTTTCCGTTGGGTTTCTTTTTGCGCTTTTTTGCCAACCACGGCTTGCTGGATGTGGCCAATCGCCCCCAGTGGTATGTCATTCCGGGCGGTTCGCGGGAATATATCGGCCCGCTCACTGCGGGTTGGCAGCAACAGATCCGGCTCGCTTGTCCGGTTCAGGGTATTAGACGGGTGGCTGATGGCGTGGTGATCCAGAGCAGCTATGGTGAGGAGTCGTTTGATGAAGTGATCCTCGCCTGTCACAGCGATCAGGCGCTGGCCCTGTTGCAAGATGCCAGTTCAGGGGAGCAAGCCATTCTCGGTGACATGACTTATCAGGCGAACGATGTCTGGCTCCACACCGATGCGGGCTGTTTGCCGAGCCGCAAGAAAGCCTGGGCCAGCTGGAATTATCAGCTCGATGGCAATGACGAGGCTCGACCGCTGGTGAGCTACAACATGAACATCTTGCAGAGTGTTGAATCCCCAGAACCCTTCTGTGTCAGCCTCAACCCGCAGGGCAAGGTGGATGAGAGCAAGGTGCTGCGTCGCTTTGTCTACCACCATCCGGTGTTCAATCAGGGGTCCATCGCAGCCCAGCAGCGGCGCGCCGAGATTTGCGGTCAGCGCCACACCCATTTTTGCGGCGCCTATTGGTACAACGGTTTTCATGAAGACGGGGTGCGTAGCGCGCTGGATGTGGCCGAACGCTTTGGGGCCAGTTTATGAGTACCACTGCGGCTGAACAGACCATCAGTGCCATTTGGCAAGGATCAGTGCGCCATCGCCGTTTTGCACCACGGGCACATGCCTTCTCCTATAGCCTGTTTATGCTGGGGCTGGATCTGGATGAGATCGCTGCGCTGGATCAGGGGCGCTGGTTCGGGGTAGAGCGGGCGGGGCTGCTCTCCTTTCATCGTGATGATTACCTCAAAGGCAGTCAGGGTAACCTCAAACAGGCGGTGTGGCAGAAAGTGGTAGAGCTAGGTGGCACCGCAGATCCCAGTGAGCGGGTACTACTGCTTGGCAATGTGCGCTGCATGGGTTTTTACTTCAGCCCGGTCAACTTCTACTTCTGCTACCGGCAGGGGGAGGCGCGCTATCTGCTAGCGGAGGTCTCCAACACCCCCTGGAACGAGCGCCACTACTATCTGCTGGATCTGGCTGCGCTGGCACCCCACGACAAAGATTTTCATGTATCCCCCTTTATGGGGCTGGCCATGCGTTATCACTGGCGTATTCGCCCCCCGGCACAAGAGACGCTGATCCACATCGAGAGTCATCCCGTATCCGGCGATGCAAAGTTGTTTGATGCGACCCTGGCACTGAGTCGTGAGCCGCTGTCACGCAAGGGGTTGATGGCGCTGCTGGTGCACTGGCCGTGGATGACCCTGAAGGTGCTGCTCGGGATCTACTGGCAAGCATTGCGTCTTTTTATCAAACGAACCCCCATTTTTAGTCATCCGGAGACTCGCTAATGGAATTAGTGCAAGCCACACAATCAGCCTCTTTCATTGAAAAAGGGGCAAAGCAGTTGCTACTCAAGCTGCTGGTGCGCCTCGGCCATGGTCAACTGATCCTGCGAGACGGTAGTGAGCGCCACAGCTTCGGGGTAGCAGGCACCGATCTGCATGCCGAGCTGGTGGTGCAGGACCCCGCCTTCTATCGTCGCCTGTTACTGGGGGGCAGCATAGCGGCTGGTGAGACCTGGGTAGAGGGGCTGTGGACCAGCCCGGACCCGGTAGCACTGGTGCGGTTGCTGGCCCGTAATATGTCCCTGCTGGACAGCCTGGAGCGGCGCCTGAGCTGGTTGAGTTTCCCCTTCAACAAGGCGCGTCACTGGCTCAATCGCAATACCCTGACTGGATCGCGCTCCAATATCGCCGCCCACTACGATCTGGGCAATGCCCTCTATCAGGGCTTTCTCGACAGCCATATGCAGTATTCGAGTGCCATTTATCCAACCGCAGAGGCCACCTTGGAACAGGGGCAGCAGGCCAAGCTGCATACCATCTGCGAGCGGCTCGAGCTGGGGCCGCACGATCATCTGCTGGAGATCGGTACCGGCTGGGGCGGCTTGGCAGTCTATGCCGCCCGTCACTACGGCTGCCGGGTGACGACCACTACCATCTCTCAGGCCCAGCATGACTATGCCAAAGAGTGGATCGCGCGGGAGGGGCTGGGGGATCGCATCACATTGCTGCTGGAGGATTACCGCAAGCTGGAGGGCTCCTATGACAAGCTGGTCTCCATCGAAATGATCGAAGCGGTGGGCCATGCCTTTCTGCCCGACTATTTCCGCCAGCTGTCACGGCTGCTCAAGCCAGGTGGCCGTCTGCTGATCCAGGCCATCACTATTGCCGATCAGCGTCATGCCCAGTATCTGGGCAGCGTGGATTTCATCCAGCGTTACATCTTCCCCGGTGGCTGCTTGCCGAGTGCATCCCAGATGGCGGGCTTGATTGCCAAAGAGACCGACATGCAGCTGGTGCGGTTGCACGATCACGGCCATCACTATGCCCGTACGTTGGCCCACTGGTGCGAGCGCTTTCTGGCGCTGGCCCCCGAGCTGCCTAAGTTAGGCTATAGCCAGGATTTCATCCGGTTGTGGCACTTCTACTTCGCCTATTGCGAGGGGGGATTTTGGGAGCGGGCGATCAGTCTGGTGCAGCTGGAGGCGGCCAAGCCTGGGCCGTCTGGTTGGTCAGGTTCACTGCCAGTGAGCGGTCACTAATCATGTGGCAGTGGGCCCACCTGTTGGGGTTCAACCTCTACTGGTTGCTGGCGGTGAAATGGCAGCAACCGGGCCCGCTGCTGGTGATCTTGCTGCTGCACTTTCTCTTCTCGCCCAGCCGCAAGGATGATGTGCGGCTGTTGCCCCTGGCTCTTGCCGGGTGTCTGCTTGATCTGTTGCTATGGCGGATCGGGCTGTTCCAGTTTCCCGCCGGTTTTCCCCTTTGGCTGGTGCTACTCTGGCTCGGTTTTGCTCTGTCCTTGGCTCATGGCATGCGCTGGCTGCTGCGCTTGCCCCGCTGGCAGCAGGCGCTGTTTGGCATAGTGGGGGGCGCCTTCTCCTATGTGGCGGGTGCCGCCATGGGGGCAGTACACTTACCTTGGGGCATCTGGATCAGCGCGGCAGTGCTGACAGTGATCTGGATGTGGTGGTTACCCGTACTGCTGTGGGTAATGGTCAAACTGGAGGGTGAGCCAGCATGAACACCTTTTCGAGCGACACCTTGTTGTTTTCCAAATGGACCAAAGAGAGCCAGCATGAGCTGACCGATCGCCACTATCTGGTCGTGGCCTGCCAGCGTGACGCGCAAGGGCAGCTGGTGCAGGTAGTGGTGCAGGATATCAACACCTTGCAAGAACAGGAGATGGACTGGCATGAACTGGAAGACCCCCACCATTGGCATATGGGGTGGAATTAGCCCACTGCTTGCGGCGCTGACTTTACTCATTGCAACTACCGTGCACGCTTCTGCGGCCCCCTGGCAACAGCTGCGCCCGGTCGGGCAGGGCGAGATGAACTGGCTCTGGTTCAAGCTCTACGATGCCACCCTCTACAGCCAGAGTGGCCGCTATCAGCTGGGCCAATATCCACAGGCTCTAATCCTTACCTATGCCAGATCCATCGAGCGGGAAGATCTGCTGAGTGCCACCGCAGCCGAGTGGCAGCGGCTCGGCCTTGGCACTGACGTAGAGCGTCAGCGCTGGCTCGGTCAGCTTGCGGAGTTGTGGCCCGATGTGCAGGCGGGTGACCAGCTCACCTTCTATGTCGACAAGGGTGGCGCAGGCCACTTCTGGTGGCAGGAGAAGCCCCTCGGCACCCTGGCCGATCCGCAATTTTCGGCTGCTTTCCTCGCCATCTGGCTGGCTGACAACAGCCGCGATCCCGCCCTGACCCGCCGCCTGCGTGGCCAACCCTGAACATGGAGTCTCTGATGTCTTTCTATCGTGCATACCGCTGGTTGCTGTTGCTGCCCCTGCTATTGCTGAGCGGCTGTGGCGCCAGTCTCAATGACTATCGTGAGCAGGGGCCGAACTGGGATATTGCCCGTTTCTTCAACGGCAAGCTGGTGGCTCACGGCCTGGTGACCGACCGTAGCGGCGAAGTGACCAGTCGCTTTCGGGTCGAGATGGTGGGGAGCTGGCAAGATGGTAAGGGGGAGCTGTTCGAACAGTTTTACTTCGATGATGGCCGTCAGCAGACCCGCACCTGGTATCTGAGCAAGGGCGCGGACGGTCATTGGCGCGGTACCGCTGCCGATGTAGTGGGGGAGGCGGTAGGCAAGACGGAAGGGTTTGCCCTCAACTGGCGCTATCAGCTTGATCTGGCGCTGCCGGATGGCGAGGTAGTGCGGGTGAGGTTCGATGATTGGATGTATCTGCTGGATGAGGCGCGCCTGATTAATCGTGCTGCAATTAGCAAATTTGGCATCCACCTTGGTGAGGTGATCCTCTACATCGAGCGCCAGCCCTGACGATTAAGGAACTTTACCTCAATGAAAAAGCGCGCCGATGGCGCGCTTTTTGTTTCGCAAGGAAGGCCGGATCAGATGATGCGGTTATCTTCCAGCATCTTGCGACGGGCCTCTTCTTTGGCCATCTTCTTCTTGCGGTTGTCACAAGGCTCGGGGCAATCGCACTCTTTTTCGATGCCGACCGTACCCAGGCCACCACAGGAGCCGGAGATGGTCTTCTTCTGGAAGATGTAACCGATAGCCATGGCGGCTATCACCAGCATGAAGACCCCGAAGGTGATCAGAAAAATCTGCATCTGTACCTCTTACTTCTTGACCAGATAGGGCTTGAAGGCATCGGAGTAGGCCTCTTCAAAGCCGTCGTCCGTTTTGGTGATCACGAAGATCGCCAGGCCTCGCTCTTTGGCATACGCCAGGCTCTTCTCGGTTCCCATCACCATGAATACGGTCGCCAGCCCATCTGCGGTCATACAGGAGGGGTGGATCACGGTGACCGATACCAACCTGTGCTGGATCGGCTTGCCGGTGCGTGGGTCTATGGTGTGAGAGAAGCGCTGGCCATCCAGTTCATAGTAGTTACGGTAATCGCCGGAGGTGGCAACCCCGTTGTCACCGGGAACGATCACCTCTTGCACCGTGCCAGTGCCCGCGGTGGGCTTCTCTATGGCGACGCGCCAGGGGTGACCCTTGCCGTTGACGCCATTGATCCGCAGCTCGCCGCCAATCTCCACCAGATAGTTGCGCGCACCCAGGGACTCCAGATACTCGGCCACCTTGTCCACACCAAAGCCCTTGGCGATGGCGGAGAGATCGACGTAGAGATCCGGAATGTCTTTTTGCAGGGTGTCGGCATCCACCGAGGTGATGACGTGCAGGTTGCCCAGGCCGGTCTTCTGGCGAGTCTGGGTGATCAGCTCGTCGGAGGGGATCTTGGTCGGCTTCTTGTCCGGGCCAAAGCCCCACAGATTGACCAAGGGGCCAACGGTGACGTCCAGCGCCCCCTGGCTCTCACGGCCAATGTGAATGGCCTCTGTGACGACCCGCGCGGTGTCACGGGACACCACGATCGGCGTGGCACTGCGATGCTGGTTGAAGCGCGACAGTTCGGAATCGGGGCGATAGGTCGACATCTGATCGTTGACCCGCTCCAGCAATACATCGACTTCAGCCTGTAATTTGGCGGGATCACTGATGACGCCATCAGCCACTTTGATGGAGTAGTAAGTGCCCATGGTGCTACCGGTGATGTGGATCTCCGGTTTGGTTTGGACCGTTTCCTGACCGCACCCAGTCAAGAAAAAGGCTAGCCCGAAGGCTAGCCAGGTCTTTACAACACTGTGCATGGATTAACCACCAAAGTCATCCAACAGGATGTTTTCGTCTTCAACGCCCAGATCTTTGAGCATGTTGATGACGGCAGCGTTCATCACCGGAGGTCCACACATGTAGAACTCGCAATCTTCCGGTGCTTCGTGGTTCTTGAGATAGCTCTCATAGAGCACGTTGTGGATGAAGCCGGTGTAGCCATCCCAGTTGTCTTCCGGTTGCGGATCAGACAGAGCGACGTTCCAGGTGAAGTTGTCGTTCTCGGCAGCGAGCATGTCGAAATCTTCGACATAGAACATTTCACGCTTGGAACGGGCACCGTACCAGAAGCTCATCTTGCGCTTGGAGTTCAGGCGACGCAGCTGGTCGAAGATATGGGAACGCATCGGCGCCATACCTGCACCACCACCGATGAACACCATCTCGGCATCGGTCTCTTTGGCGAAGAACTCACCGAACGGACCTGAGATAGTCACCTTGTCGCCAGCCTTCAGGCTGAAGATGTAGGAGGACATCTGTCCCGGAGGGGCAGTCCAGTTGCTCGGCGGCGGCGTAGCGATACGCACGTTCAGCATGATGATACCGAACTCTTCCGGATAGTTGGCCATGGAGTAGGCGCGGATGATCGGCTCATCGACCTTGGACTCCAGTTCAAAGATCTTGAAGCGATCCCAGTCACCGCGATACTCCTCGGGAATATCGAAGTTTTTGTAGCTCACATGGTGAGCAGGGGCTTCGATCTGGATATAGCCACCGGCACGGAATGGTACTGTTTCACCATCCGGGATCTGCAGTTTGAGCTCCTTGATGAAGGTGGCCTTGTTATCGTTGGAGATAACAGTACATTCCCACTTCTTCACCCCGAAGATCTCTTCCGGCAGTTCGATATCCATGTCAGAGCGCACGGTGACCTGGCAGGCCAGACGTTCGCCATGACGAGCTTCGCCCTTGCTGATGTGATCCAGTTCGGTCGGCAGAATGTCGCCACCACCGGATTTCACCCGTACTTTGCACTGGCCGCAGGAGCCACCGCCGCCACAGGCGGAGGAGACAAAAATACCGCTACCGGCCAAAGCGCCCAACAGTTTGCCACCCGCAGGGCCTACAACAGCCTTGGCAGGGTCACCGTTGATGCTGATTGTCACATCGCCCGCAGTCACCAGCTTGGACTTGGCGAACAGAATGACTGCCACCAGTGCCAGCAGGATCACGGTAAACATGACCACACCCAAAATAATTTCCATCTATCGTTCCTTTCTGATTGCAGGAAAGCCGATTACAGGGAGATACCAGAGAAGGACATGAAGCCCAGAGCCATCAGGCCAGCGGTGATGAAGGTAATGCCCAGACCACGAAGACCGTGCGGAACATCAGAGTACTTCATCTTCTCGCGAATACCTGCCAGCGCAACGATTGCCAGCATCCAGCCTGCCCCTGACCCTACACCGTAAACCACAGATTCGACGAAGTTGTAGTCACGCTGCACCATGAAGGAGACGCCACCGAAGATGGCGCAGTTCACGGTGATGAGTGGCAAGAAGATGCCAAGCGCGTTGTAGAGCGCAGGGAAGTACTTGTCCAGCGCCATTTCCAGGATCTGTACCAGTGCCGCAATCACACCGATAAAGGTGATGAAGCTCAGGAAGCTCAGATCCAGACCGGATACCAGAGCACCATCTTTAAGCACGTAGTTGTAGATCAGGTTGTTGGCCGGAACCGCGATGGTCTGCACCACAATAACGGCAATACCAAGACCCATAGAGGTCTTTACCTTCTTGGACACCGCCAGGAAGGTACACATCCCCAGGAAGAAGGAGAGTGCCAGGTTTTCGATGAAGATCGATTTAATCAACAGACTCAGATAGTGTTCCATACCTTAATCCTTCGCCTCCACCTGCTTGGGATCCTTGGTGCGAACGCCCCAAATGATCAGACCAATGATGAAGAATGCACTCGGCGGCAGCAGCAGCAGGCCGTTTGGCACGTACCAGCCACCATTGTTCACCAGCGGCAGTAGTTCGAAACCGAACCAGGTACCGGAGCCCAGCAGTTCACGCACGGTTGCGACGCTCAGCAAAATAGCGCCATAACCCAGACCGTTGCCGATACCATCCAGGAAGGAGGGCAGCGGGGCGCTCTTCATGGCGTAGGCTTCGGCACGACCCATCACGATACAGTTGGTGATGATCAGACCCACGAATACCGACAGCTGCTTGGAGATGTCATAGGCGTAAGCCTTGAGCACCTGGTCAACCACGATAACCAGTGAGGCGATGATCGCCATCTGGACGATGATCCGGACACTGTTCGGGATGTGATTGCGGATCAGAGAGATAAACAGGTTTGAGAAGGCGGTGACCGCCATGACCGCCAGGGTCATTACAAACGCTGTCTTCATCTGGCTGGTAACCGCCAGTGCAGAACAGACACCCAACACCTGCAAGGCGATGGGGTTGTTGCCAAGCACCGGCGTCAACAGCAACTTCTTCATTTCGCTCTTGTCAGCCATTGTTGATTTCTCCTGCACGAACCTTGGCCAGGAAAGGACCAAAGCCCTTGGGACCCATCCAGAAGTCGAAGGTATGCTGAACGCCGTTACCGGTCAGGGTAGCGCCGGACAGACCATCGATATCATGCTCGGAACCTTCCGGAGCATGGCCCTTGATGACGCGCAGCGCCGGCATGCCATCCTCACCGAACAGTTTCTTGTCCTTGAACAGTGCCTGCCAGGCCGGGTTTTCGATCTCGCCACCCAGACCCGGGGTTTCACCGTGGTCGTAGTAGGTGATGCCTTTGATGGTCTGGCCATCAGCAGCTACCGCAACGAAGGCGTACATGGTCGACCACAGACCCTGACCGTAGACGGGCAGGATGATGCTGTCGATCTTGCCTTCGCTGTCTTTGGCGAAGAATACCGGGATCAGCCTGGAGATCTGGCGCAGACTGGCTTTGTCGTCAGCGGTAGCAAGACGGATGCTCTTGGCCGGATCTTTGGCTGCCAGTTTGCTATCGAAGTTGTCAGCATCGCCATCAACAAACTCACCGGTAGTCAGATCCACCAGACGAGCTTCAATCTTCTCGCCGTAGAGCTTGGCCAGGTCACGCTTGGCAACCTCGCTCACATCCACACCGGCGACGGCGAGAATGTTGCTCTGTTTGTCGAGCGCCTTGTTTTCCTGCTGGGTAGAACGCAGGCCAACAGCGGCAACGGATACCACGATGGAACAGGCCAGACACAGGCCGGTAACCACGCTGATGGTGCCGAGGGTTGAATCTTTATTAAACGCCACGAGCAATCCTCCGCTTGATGTTTGCCTGAGCGACGAAGTGGTCCATCAGGGGAGCAAACAGGTTCGCAAACAGAATGGCCAGCATCATACCTTCCGGGAATGCAGGGTTGACCACACGAACCAGCACCACCATGACGCCGATCAATGCGCCATACCACCACTTGCCCTTGTTAGTAAAGGCAGCAGAGACAGGGTCGGTCGCCATAAAGGCCATACCGAAGGCGAAGCCACCCAGTACCAGATGCCAATGCCACGGCATGCTGAACATGGGGTTGGTATCGGAACCGATGACGTTGAACAGCAGGGAGGTAGCGATCATACCGATCATCACACCTGCAATGATGCGCCAGGAGGCGATCCGCATGTAGACGATCATGGCGGCACCCAGCAGGATCATCAGGGTAGAGACTTCACCGATGGAACCTGGCAGGTTACCAAGGAATGCGTCCATCCAGCTGATAGCCTGGCCGGTTGCACCGTGGATCAGTGCCATCTGGCCGCCTTGAGCCCACTGGCTCAGGGCGGTAGCGCCGGAGAAGCCGTCAACGGCAACCCACACGGCATCACCGGAGATCTGGCCCGGGTAGGCGAAGAACAGGAACGCACGACCCGCAAGAGCCGGGTTCAGGAAGTTCTTGCCGGTACCACCGAACACTTCTTTGGCCATTACCACACCGAAAGTGATACCCAGCGCAGCTTGCCACAGGGGCAGCTCTGGCGGCACGATCAGGGCAAACAGGATCGAGGTGACGAAGAAGCCTTCGTTGATCTCGTGTTTACGCACCATGGCGAACAGCACTTCCCAGAAGCCACCGACCAGGAATGCGGTCAGGTAGATCGGGAAGAAGTGGGTGGCGCCGATCAGCATCTTGCTGCCGATACCGGCGACAGCCGGATCGAGGGAGGCGCCCAGCATGGTCGCCAGCGCATATTGCCAGCTGC
Source organism: Aeromonas sobria (assembly GCF_000820145.1). GTDB lineage: Bacteria > Pseudomonadota > Gammaproteobacteria > Enterobacterales > Aeromonadaceae > Aeromonas > Aeromonas sobria. The sequence continues at coordinate 46,686 of NZ_CDBW01000016.1, forward strand.
TGGCACCAGCAGCCGAGCCCATATGGGCAATGGCGGCAATCGCCTGGTTACCGACGTTGAACATGCCCCAGAACATCGCCGGGAACACGGCCAGCCACACCATGATCATCATACGCTTCAGATCGAGCGCATCACGGACGTGGGCAGCATTTCGGGTAACGGTACCCGGGGTGTAGAACAGGGTGTACGCCGCTTCGAACAGGGCGTAGTACTTGGCGTACTTGCCACCCGGCTCGAAGTGGTGTTCCATATTTTCAAGAAGTTGCTTGAAACTCATTGCTTAACCTTCCAGTTCAATCTTGGTCAGGCACTCACGCAAGACTGGGCCGTACTCTGTCTTGCCAGGGCAGACAAAGGTACAGAGCGCCAAATCTTCCTCATCCAGCTCCAGGCAGCCCAGTGCTTGCGCACCATCGCTATCGCCAGAGATCATGTCTCGCAGCAGCAAGGTTGGCAGGATGTCGAGTGGCATCACCCGCTCATAGCTACCAATCGGTACCATGGAGCGGTCACTACCGTTGGTAGTGGTGGTGAAGTTGATCAGTTTGCCCTTCATCAGGTGAGAGAGGGTGGTGCGGGTGATCGAGAACTTGTTGGCGCTGGGGTTGATCCAGCCAAGGAACTCTTTCTCGCGACCTTCACCCAATGCACAGACCTGATTGTGATAACGGCCCAGGTAGTCGTGAACCCCTTCGGCTTTGGCACCACTGAGGATCGATCCGGAGATAACACGGTTTTCGTCGGCACGCAGCTCATTGTTGGTCAACTGGCTGATGCAGGCACCCAAACGGGTACGCAGCAGACGCGGCTTGAGCACGTTCGGACCGGCCAGCGCGATCACCTTGTCGGTGCAGATCTGACCTGTGGTGAACAACTTGCCGAATGCGATCACATCCTGATAGTTGATATGCCACTGCACCTTGGTGCTACTGACCGGATCCAGGAAGTGGATATGGGTACCTGGCAAACCGGCAGGGTGTGGCCCGACGAAGATCTCTTCCTTGACCTGAGCCAGCGGAGAGTGGGGCAGACTGCCTTCGCCTTTACAGACATAGACGCTACCGTCGGTCAGGCGGGTCAGGACGGCCAGACCATCGAGGAATGCCTGTGGCTGTTCCTTGATAATCAGCTCGGCACTGGCGGCCAGCGGGTTGCTGTCCATTGCAGTAACAAAGATGGCGCGCGGGGCAGAGCCTACCGCCGGCACTTTGCTGAATGGACGAGTACGCAATGCAGTCCATTGACCTGATGTGATCAGGATCTCTTGCACCTTGCTGCGCTCGAGCTTGGCCAGCTCGGCAGAAGCAACATGCTCAAAGGTCACCTGTTCATCGGATCCGTCGAGGTCGATGACCACTGACTGGAGAATACGTTTGGCACCACGGTTGATTTCTGAAACCACACCGGTGGCGGGAGCTGTGAATTTAACGCCCGGATTCTTCTTGTCTTCAAAAAGATCCTGACCTTTGATGACGCGATCACCTACTTTGACGAACATAGTAGGTCGCATCCCCACGAACTCCTCGCCCAGTGTCGCAACACGGGTGATGGCGGGGCCATCGTAGATTACTTGCTCTGGCGCACCCAGCACGGGGATGTCCAGTCCTCTTTTGATTGTAATCATACTCAATTGCACTACCGTTACGGGAAGAGAGGTTGGTTAGCGCCGAGAAATACATCACGACGGGTGGTTGAATGAGCCGCTGCTGTGGTCACGCCAAATATTCAGGCTTAACAATTATTCAACATGCAAGGTCACTCAAAAGCGCTTGAGTTTACCACTTAAGGTGCATTTTCTGCCATGCAAAATGGGCAAAATCCCCGTGCCATCACAAAATTAACCTGCAATGAATAAGCCTCTGATGCCTTGTAAGTCGTGGTTTTAAAGGTTTTTTTATTTGGATACCTCGATAGGGGTATTTGTTGTTATCTCAGCTATCAACAAAAGTGATCACCCTGCAAAATACCCCTTTAGATGTAGCCTTTTACGGTCTAATTGGGGAAAGTTGTTGCATTTTTGTGTGGCGCGCCCCAGTGGGGGGATGAGGGCTGCGCTTTGATCAGAAGAGGGACGGCTTGCCAACGCAGCTCGGGGTACGGGGGGCATTGCCCTTCTCCTGCCACTCGTTCTCTGTGTAGGTATGCAGAGCCAGTGCATGAACAGCGCCTGCCAGCTCATCGGCCAGAATGGCATTGACCTGGCGATGGCGAGCCAGCAGCCGTTGCCCTGCAAATTGCTCGCTGACGATCACCACCTTGAAGTGGCTCTCTGAACCCGGTTCCACACGGTGCATGTGGCTTTCGTTGATCACCTCCAGCAGAGTCGGGGAGAGGGCGGCGGTCAGCTTGGCTGCAATCAGTTGTTGGATAGTCATCGGGTCTGCTTCCAGAGTGAATGTCGGGCCATTCTAGCGGCAGTTGCGGTATGGAATAAGCCCCCGAAAGGGAGAAATCGCCGTCGTTCGCCCGCTTGATGCGCATCGAACTGGTGAAATTTCTGCTCCTCGTTAGAATAGCGCCACTTTGCGTCACCCCTGGCGCCTGTATACACGAACCAAGCCGAGGTTGGACTCTTCCTATGCAAACCCTTCTCGACACTCCCCACTGCCAGCTCATGCTCTACCGCTATCCGCGGCAGAGTCAGGAGACCCTGCAAGCCTGGGATGCGGCTGACGAATATCTGATCAACACCCTGGCTGAATCTCCCCTCGAGCAGGCGGGCCCGGTAATCATCATGAATGACGGCTTCGGGGCGCTGGCGGCATACCTGCATCCTCACTCCCCCTGCTGCGTCACCGACTCCTATATCAGCGAACGGGCGACCCTGGCCAATCTGGCCGACAACGGACTCGATGCTGACGGGATAACGCTGCAGGATGGGCTGGCACCGCTGCCGAATGCCCCCGTGCTGGTGGTGATCAAGGTCTCCAAATACCAAGCGCTGCTGGAGCAGCAACTGCTGGCGTTGCGTCAGGTGGTGACACCGGCAACCCGCGTCATCGCCGCTGGCAAGGCGAAGGATATTCATACCTCCACGCTCAAGCTGTTCGAAAAGTATCTGGGGCCGACCCGTACTTCGCTGGCTTGGAAAAAGGCGCGCCTCATTCACTGCGAGCCGCAGGCAGAGCAACCCGCGCTGACCAATCCGTTCCCGACCGTCTGGCCGCTGGAGGGGACCGACATGCTGATCCACAACCATGCCAACGTCTTCTCGCGCACCAGTCTCGATATCGGTGCCCGCTTTATGCTGGACAATTTACCGATCAACAGTGCGCGGAAAGTGATCGATTTGGGTTGCGGCAACGGGGTGCTGGGCCTCTCGCTGCTCGCCAAAGACAGTGAGGTCGAGGTGACCTTTATCGATGAATCCTATATGGCGGTCGCTTCGGCACAGCTTAACGTCGAGCACAATCTGCCTGACGCACTGCCGCGCGCCCGCTTTATGGTCAACAACTGTCTCGACGGCGTGGCGGTCGGTTCGGCGGATCGGATCCTCTGCAATCCCCCCTTCCATCAGCTGCAGGCGATCACCGATCATATCGCCTGGCAGATGTTCAGTGATGCGCACCGGGTGTTGCCTCAAGGGGGTGAACTCTGGATAGTAGGCAACCGTCATCTGGACTATCACAACAAACTCAAGCGCTTGTTTGCCAACGCACAAGTCGTTGCGTCGAACAGCAAATTCGTTATTTTGAAAGCCATCAAACGCTAAAGCCAAAGGAAACCATGATGAAAAAGTCACTCTTGCTGCTGGCCGCCCTGATGCTGGGCGGGTGTGCCACTCATTGGCCGGAGACGGCGCTGCTCAATCCGCAGGTGATCCCCGCCAACCAGCAATACTACTCTGGCAACCGCATTACCATGGAAGGGGTAGACAAGCGTGAGGCTGCCTACGTCTTCTCCATCAAACATAAAGAGAAAGCGCCGGTGCTGGTCAATAGCGAACGCCCGCTCAATCTGCTGATGGCCGAGCGGCTGGCCGAAGGGCTGCGCAGCCAGGGTCTGGAAGTGGGCAACAGTGGCACCACCAACCTGACACTGGTGATCTCCAATGCGGCGGTCAACGTGGAAGAGAAGACCTTTACCTACGTCACCAAGTCCCGCGTCAGCCTGCAGGTGATCGCTGATTTCCAGGGCAACCGTCTGACCAAGCAGTTCAACATGTCCTCCAGCAAGGAGAGCCCGAGCGAGCCGGGCATGGCCGATCTGGAGTCGACCCTGAACCTGCAACTGGGCAGCGTGCTGCAACAGATCATGGCGGATGACGCGCTGCGTGGTTACTTGAAAGGTCAACCGAGCGGTGCAGGGGTCTGATGATGAAAAAACTCTGGTTACTGGCCATGTTGATCGCCCCGTTGGCATTTGCGGGCCCGAAAGTGAGATTGGAGACCAACCACGGCAATATCGTGGTGGAACTGGCGTCTAAACAAGCCCCCCAGACGGTGAAGAACTTCCTGCGTTATGTGGCTGATGGCAGCTACGATGGCAGCCTGTTCCACCGGGTGATCCAGGACTTTGTAGTGCAGGGGGGCGGCTACAACCAGCAGTTCCAGCAACTGCCCACCTTTGACCCCGTGATCAACGAGTCTCGTGGCGGTCTGCCCAACAAACGCGGCAGCATTGCCATGGCCCGCACCCAATCGGTCGACAGCGCCACTCGCCAGTTCTACTTTAATCTGGTCGACAACAATAACCTCAACGCCGGTGGCGCTGCCGGTTATACCGTGTTTGGTCAGGTGGTACAGGGGATGGATGTGCTGGACAAGCTGGCTCAGGTGCAGACCGGTTACAGCTCCATTCTGCGCGCCAACGATGTGCCAACCAGCCCCATCATTCTGAAGAAGGTGGTGCTACTGGCTGAAACTGCGGCGGACAAGAAAGTCGACAAGAAAGCCGGCAAGTAACCTCGCCGGACGCTGGTCGTCACTGCGCTCTCGTCACGCACGATGCAAGGCTCATCCCGCTTGGGATGGGCCTTTTCTCTATTCAGGCTTCTTTGCGCCTATCTCTTTGCTCGCCTTGGCTATCGGCCATCAACCTGCCAAAATGGCGCACTTTTCCAAAGTCGTCAGGTAGTTGAATATGGTCCGCAAACCAAGCTGGAGAGAGTCCCTCGCCGTTTATCTCGAATTTCGGGTATTTATTCTCTTTGCTATGGGTTTCTCATCGGGCCTGCCGCTGTTGCTGGTGTTCGGTACCCTTTCATTCTGGTTGCGCGAAGCCGATGTCAGCCTGACCGATATCGGTTATATGAGCTGGGTTGCGCTGGCCTATGGTTTCAAGTGGTTGTGGTCACCGCTGGTGGATCGTATGCCGCTGCCGCTGCTCTCGAGACTGCTGGGTCGTCGCCGTAGCTGGATGTTCTTCTCCCAGTTGCTGATCGCCGCGGCGCTGGTTGGCATGGCGTTCTGCGATCCCAAGACCGGGTTGGCTCAACTGGCGATGTTTGCCCTGCTGGTAGCCTTTGCCTCGGCGACACAAGATATTGTCATTGATGCCTATCGCATCGAGTCCGCCCCCGAGCGGCTGCAGGCAGCTATGGCTGCCTCTTATATGACCGGCTACCGGCTGGCGATGATCATGGCAGGCGCGGGTGCGTTGGCGCTGGCGGCCTGGTTTGGCAGCAATAGCGGTTATGACTACCGTGGCTGGCAAATTACTTATCTGGTGATGGCGGGCCTGATGTCGCTCGGGGTTATTACCACCCTGTTTTGTCACGAACCGGATATCGATCTGGCGGGGCAGGGTGAGCAACAGGCCGAGCGCAAGGCGCTGCTGCTGGAAAAAGGGTGGCCTGCTCTACTGGCGAGTGCGGGGGCCTGGGGCTACGAAGCGGTCTGGTGTCCGTTTGCCGATTTTTTCCGTCGCTATGGCAGCTCGGCGCTGCTGATCCTGGCGCTTATCGCCTGCTATCGGGTGGCTGATGTGGTGATGGGGGTGATGTCCAACAGCTTTTACGTGGATATGCAGTTCAGCAAAACCGAAGTGGCCAGTATCACCAAGGTATTTGGCGTCATCATGACCCTGGTGGGGGCCGCGCTGGGGGGAATACTGGTGATGCGTTTTGGTACCTTGCGTATTCTGTTTCTCGGCGCATTGCTCACCGCCAGCACTAATTTGCTGTTCGCCCTGCTTCATCAGGTGGGCCACAACCTGGAGCTGCTGACCCTGATCATCTCGCTGGATAACCTCAGCGCCGGTATTGCAACCGCCGCTTTCGTGACCTATCTCTCCAGCCTGACCAATGTGGCGTTTTCAGCGACTCAGTACGCCTTGTTCAGCTCGGTGATGTTGCTATTGCCCAAGTTGCTGGCCGGTTTCTCGGGGCAGGTGGTGGAGCAAATTGGCTACAGCACCTTCTTTGTCGCGACCAGTGTGCTCGGCTTGCCGGTGTTACTGTTGATTGTTTTGGTAGCCAGAAAGGGGAATCACTTGCTATCTGCTGCTGACAAATAGCAAGCGTTTGCGTAAAATGCGGGGTGATTAGATTCACACTTCCGGATAAAGTTCCCGAGAAGTTGTTTCTCCCCTGATTTTATTTGATTAGAATTCCTCTCGCTCCTTGTGGGCAGGCTACGGAAAACCTCAACTAACGCACAAGAGACCAATAAAATGGCCAAATTTACCAAGACTCTGATCGCTGCCGGTCTGCTGGCTGCTGCCGCTACTCCGGCCTTTGCTGCTGATTACAGCGGTGATATCCACAAGAATGATTTCAAATGGATGCAGTTCAACGTAATGCATACCATTGACCAACGTCCTTACATGGGCAGCGACTACAACGACACCTACCTGGAAATGGAGTTCGGTGGTCGTTCCGGTATGTTTGATCTCTATGGCTATGTCGATGTGTTCGATATTTTCCAAAGCAGCCATAGCGACAAACACAATGGCCCGAACATCTTCATGAAGTTCGCCCCGCGTCTCTCTCTGGATGCCCTGACTGGTAAAGATCTATCCTTCGGTCCGGTGCAAGAGCTCTACGTCGCTACCCTGAACAACGTTGATGACTCCATGATGGAGAACATGATCGGTCTGGGTGCTGATGTACAGGTACCTTGGTTCGGTAAAGTTGGCATGAACCTGTATGCTCGCCATGCAACCGAAAGTGGCTTCAAGGCCGAAGAGGGTGACTGGAACGGTTATCAGTTCTCCATGAACTGGTTCAAGCCTTTCTATACCTTCTCCAACGGCAGCTTCGTCTCCTATCAGGGCTACCTGGATTATCTGTTTGATAAAGATATCCACGGCGACAACAACCAGAGTGCTAACGGCCTGGGTACTTTCCACGGTATCTACTGGCACTCCGACCGTTACGCTGTTGGTTACGGTCTGAAGTACTTCAACGAAATCTACGGTATCAACAACGGTGCCTTTGGTGGTCTGAACACTACCGGTTTCGGTCACTACTTCTCTGTTACCTACAAGTTCTAATCAAGCTTGGGGTACAAAGGGTACAAAAAACCGGAGCATCTGCTCCGGTTTTTTTATGGCTGCGATTTATAGCGTGGCACGAGTCAATGAGTGCGCCACGGCTGAGTGGATAAATTAATCGCGGAAGTTCTGGAACTGCATCGGCTGACCCAGCTCGGCGCCACGCACCAGTGCCATAGCCTCTTGCAGATCGTCACGCTTCTTGCCGGTGACACGCACTTCATCCCCTTGAATGGCAACTTGCACCTTGATCTTGGAGTCCTTGATCAGCTTGACCAGCTTCTTGGCGATCTCTTTTTCGATCCCCTGCTTGAACTTGACGGTCAGGTGGAAGCGTTTGCCGGAGTGAACGCTGTCCCCAGCTTCCATCGAGCTGTTCTCAATATTGCGCTTGAGCAGGGCGGCGCGCAGGATCTCGACCATCTGCTTGAGCTGGAAGTCGGCATCAGCCTCCAACTTTACTTCTTCTTTGTTCAGCTCGAAGCTGGCTTCAACACCACGAAAATCGAAACGGGTCGCCAGTTCACGATTGGCGTTCTCGACGGCGTTCAACACCTCGTTCATTTTGACTTCTGAGACAATATCGAATGACGGCATGTCAGGGCTCCTCATGTTGCGCTATAGGTGGGCAAATCTACCAGAAAATCGGCAAATTTGCTGATTTTGATAGGGCCGCTCTGCTAGAATCCCCTGCGCACAGAACGGGTGGACCCGTTAGTGTCCATTCATGATATCTTCAATTTCCTTCGGTAACAGGTTGAGAGGAATGCAACCCTTACCCTGACAGAGTCACATCATGCCAAGCGGATTTAAGAGTTCCCGACAACTTGCTACCCCTGCTGTTATTCCACCTGTTATCCCGCAGTGGTCACTGTTGGGATGCGGCGCCCTCGGCGGCGTGGTTGCCTCCCTGTTGACCATCAGCGGCCAATCAACCCGTGTCTTGTTGCGCGATCACCATCAGTCTACGCTCCATCCGGGGACCGATTTCACCTCGCTGGAAGGGCAGGTGCAACTGCTCAATATCGAGCGCGGATTTGTCAGCAAACCCGGCAAGATCAAGCGTCTGCTGGTGATGACCAAGGCCAGCCAGGTGATTGCCGCTCTGACGCCGCTGGCAGGTAAACTGGATGCCGCGGTACCGATTGTGCTGCTGCACAACGGGATGGGGATTGCCGAGCAGGTAGTTGAGATGTTCCCGCACAATCCGGTGATTGCCGGGGTGACCAGCCATGGTGCCATGCGCTGCGGCCATTTTGTCTTCCGCCATACTGGCAAGGGTGAAACTTGGCTGGGCCCGATCAATGAGGCTGCCAAGGCTTATGCCGGATTGGCGGATGATCTTGCTACTGCCCTCGGCCAGGCCGGCTGGGATGAGCATGTTTTGGCTCGTCAGTGGCAAAAATTGGCGATAAATTGTGCCATCAATCCGCTTACTGCGCTCTACAAGCTGAAAAACGGCGAGCTGGCGGGCCCCCGTTTTGCTGATGTCCTGCAGCAGATCTGTGTGGAAGTGGCGGATGTGATGTGCGCCGAGGGTATTGCCACCACGGCTGAAGAGCTGCAGCGCCGGGCGATGACGGTGGTTGAGTTGACTGCCGACAACTACTCCTCCATGTATCAGGATATGGAGCTGGGACGAGAGACCGAGATCGAAGCCATCACCGGCTTCCTGCTGAGCAAGGCGGCCAAACATGGTATCGCCGCACCGGTCAATCAGGGGCTCTATCAGGCGATTAAAGAGAAGAGTCAGAACGTCTGAATCCTGGCTATGGCAGGCAAGAAGCAAGGAGGCATAAATGAGTGTACTGGTGCTGGTGGCCCCCGGGTCTGAAGAGATTGAGACAGTTGCCATCGTTGATACCCTGGTGCGTGCTCGCATCGAGGTGCTGTTGGCCTCTTGTTGTCCTGCCGGGTTACGGCAGATCCGCGCCTCGCGCGGAGTACAACTGGTGGCGGATTGCCATATCGACGAGCTTACCGGTCGGGACTTTGAGGCCATCGTGGTGCCTGGCGGTCTGCCCGGCAGCGAAGTGATCCGCGATACCCCGCTGGCCATCGACCTGCTGAAAGAGCAGGCAGTTCTTGGCCGCTGGCGCGCTGCCATCTGTGCCGCCCCCGTGGTGGTGTTGCAACATCACGGCCTGCTGGATGGCGCCATCGTCACCTGCCACCCCGCCTTTCAGCCGCAGCTGCCCGTGTCGTTGTTGTCTTGTGAGCGGGTGGTCAGGGATGAGGCCCATCGCCTTATTACCAGTCAGGGGCCGGGCAGTGCCATCGAGTTTGCTCTGGAGCTGGTGCGGGTGCTGCGCGGGGATGAGGTAGCGATGGCGGTGGCAGGCCCCATGGTGCTGCCCTGACCGCACTTTGCTGATGAATCAAGCTAGCCATGCTTTGAAAAACGGGCCCCGCTCATCTTGACCGGGGCCCGTTTGTTATCAGCCGTTGTCGATCACGCCATCTTGTCCGGCTCAGTAGTCGTACTGTTTACATTGCTTGCTCTCGAACTCCCCGCGCCAGCGCGACAACTCCTGTTCGGTACCTAGCGTGTCCCCTTTCTTGATAGCCTGTTCCAGTATCTCAATCCGGTCGTACAGCCAGCGGCACTCTGCCGTCGGGTTGTTCTTGCTGATGCCAGCCATCGGCAGCAAACAGAGTCCCAGCCAAACATATTTCATCCCGAAAGCTCCTTGTCATTGTGATGATAAAGGTCTCCTTGGAGTCTATTATTCTAGCCGCAATGAGAGAGATAGAGCTACTGCTGTCCTTGGGGTAAGATGATGCCATGTCTGTTTATTTATACAGTGGTATGCGCAAGATCATCCATATCGACATGGACTGCTTTTTTGCCGCAGTGGAGATGCGGGACAACCCCTCACTGCGGGATGTGCCGCTCGCCATCGGTGGAGCCTCCGAGCGGCGTGGTGTCATCTCGACCTGCAACTATGTGGCGCGTCGCTTCGGGGTGCGCTCCGCCATGCCGAGCGCACTGGCGAAAAAGCTCTGTCCGCCGCTGGTACTGATCCCCGGGCGAATGGCGGTGTACAAGGATATCTCCCGCCAGCTCAGGGCCATTTTCCTCCGTTATACCGATCTGGTGGAACCGCTGTCGCTGGACGAGGCTTATCTCGATGTGACTCATAGCACCTGCTGTGGCGGCAGTGCCACCTTGATGGCCCAAGAGATCCGTCAGGCCATTGTCAGCGAACTGGGCCTGACCGCCTCGGCCGGGGTGGCACCGAACAAGTTTCTGGCCAAGCTCGCCTCGGAGCAGCGCAAGCCTGATGGGTTGTTTGTCATTCGCCCCGATGAGGTGGCGGAGTTTGTCTGCCAGTTGCCCCTTGGCAAACTGCCCGGGGTCGGCCGCAAGACTGCCGAGCGGCTGGAGGCGCAGGGGCTTTACACCTGCGAGGATGCGCGATCCTTACCTGCCGACGAGCTGTGCCGCCGTTTTGGCAAGTTGGGCGAGATGCTGACGAGCCGGATCTGGGGTCTGGATGAGCAGCCGGTGCAGGCGCACCGGATCCGCAAAACCATCGGAGTGGAGACCACGTTGGCAAGTGATTTGTCGAACGAGGAGGCTTGTATGACGGTATTGCAGCAGTTGCTGCCGGAGCTAGAGCGGCGTTTCCAGGCTGCTTGTGGTGCCGAGCAGGTGATGGGACAGGGGATTAAAATAAAATTTGCCGACTTCCATCAGACTACTGTCTATCGCAGCCAAGGCGGCTATCAGGCCAGCCTGTTTATCCCTTTGCTAAAAGAGGGTCTGCTGCGTGCGGAAGGGCGTTCGGTGCGCTTGCTGGGGCTGGTGGTGGGGTTGCCAAAAGAGGGGGAGGTTAACCAGCTATCACTGGATTTGCTGTGAGATGGTTAAGTTTTTGTTTATAAAGTCGATAATCTACCCATATCGCTCTCTCTTACATAGGAACATTGGCATGAGCGCACTTTCTGTCCAGGGCCGGATTACCCTGATCGCTGGCTGCTGTCTATTGATCACCGCTGCTGCGCTGGTCGCTTCCTCGATATATAACGCGGACAAGATGCAGCAGCAGGTGCGACAAGCCACCATGCAGGATGCTCAGCAGTCAGCCGAGAACTGGATGAAGGCGATGGGCTCCGAGCAGGCGGCCAAGGTGACCAGCTATCTCGATGAGGCCTATTTCCGGGCCAGTTTGCTGGCCGAGAGCGTGTTGTTCCAGCGCAAGAATGCGGCCGACAACTTTGTTCATTCAGAGGCGCTGCGCAGTGCCATCAATCAGCAGTTACACGATGCTGCCGCCTCATCCACCAATTTGCTCGGGGTATACGCGGTGTTCGAGCCTGACCAGCTGGATGGAGAGGACAGCAATTATCAGGGCTCGACCGAACTTGGCGCCAACGACAAGGGACGATTCTCCTCTTACTGGGCCTATGACAATGGCAAGCTGGTTGCCGAGGTGCAGAACGAGGATGTGCTTGCTGACGAGACACCTACCGCTGCTGGCGGGGTCGAAAACGAATGGTATCGCTGCAGTATCCGCTCCCGTGGACTCTGTTTGCTGGAACCCTATCTGGACGATGTTGGCGACAAAAAAGTCTTGATGACCTCGGTCACCGCACCCTTGCTTGATCAGGGGACATTGCTGGGCATGGTCGGGGTCGATATCTCCCTGAGCACTTTGCAAAATCTGGTTTCAGCAATGGATCAGGAGCTCTATGACGGCCAAGGCAAGATATTGCTGGTGAGCCATGAGGGGCGAGTGGCGGGGGCGGATCAGTTTGAGGTGACCCTGGGGCGCGGATTGGGTCAGCAGTATCAAGGGTTGGCCACCGAGCTGAAAGGGTGGCTCAGCCAGGGACAAGAGCTGAGTCGCTGGAGCAGCGATGGTGCCCTGTTGCAAACCTTTATGCCGGTATCGATGCGGGGTACCGACGGTAAATGGGGTATCTATATCGAGTTGCCAAGGGCCGTGGTGCTCGCTTCGGCCCAGCAACTGCAGGATGATCTTGCCAGTGAGGCCAATCGTAGCGTGGTCTCGCAGCTGATGATCGGGGTGCTGATTTCACTGGTGGCGTTGATTTTTATCTGGCTGATGGCGCGCCAGATAGTGGCTCCTATTCGCGCCGTGGTGGCCCGTCTCAAGGATATCGCCACCGGTGAGGGGGATCTGACCCAGCGTATCGAGATCCTGCGACAAGATGAAATTGGCGAGTTGGCCAAGTGGTTCAACAGTTTCCTCAACAAGCTGCAATCCACTATCAGTCAGGTGATTGATACGGTTGCCGGCACCCGCAGCAGTGCCGAGCAGGCGGCGCAAGTTGCCGAGCGCACCAGCAGTGGTATGCAGGCCCAGTATCAGGAGATCGATCTGGTGGCGACCGCATTTGAAGAGCTGAGCGCCACGGCGCTGCAGGTATCCGGTAATGCCAGCTCTGCAGTTGCGGCGGCCAACACCACAGATGCTGCGGCGCAAGAGGGTAAATATGTGGTCGCAGATACCCAGGCGGCGATGCGCAAGCTGATGACCATCATCAACGATGCCCAGCCGGTGGTGGAACGGCTCGCCGCCAACAGTGACAACATCAATGACATCCTTATCGTGATCCAGGGGATTGCCGAGCAGACCAATTTGCTGGCATTGAATGCGGCGATCGAGGCGGCACGGGCCGGTGAACAGGGCCGTGGTTTCGCGGTGGTGGCTGATGAGGTGCGTAATCTGGCTGGCCGCACCCAGAATGCCATCGTCGAGATCCAGACTCTGATCAGCCTGCTGCAATCCGGTACCGGCGCCGTGGTCAAGGCGATCCGCGATGGCCATGGTCAGGCGGACGAGACCCTCGCCAAGGTGGACCTCTCGGTGCAGGTGCTGGAGCAGATCATCCAGTCGGTCTCCACTATCCATCAAATGAACGAGCAGATTGCCCGTGCAGCCCAAGAGCAGAGCCGGGTGGCAGACGAGATTAATCGCAACGTCAGCAACATTCGCGATGTGAGCCATACCATCCGTGCCGAAGCGGCGACCTCTGCCGAAAATGGTCGTGAATTGTCGGTACTGGCAGATAAACAGCAGCAGTTGGTGGGGCAGTTCAAAGTGTAAAGGGATGAAAAAAGGCGCCATCCGACTGGAGGCGCCAAACACATTCAGATGACAGACGGGGTCAAATCGATAAGATTTGAGCCCCTCTTCCCGCAGAGGAAGTAACACAACACCACAATCACAGTCGAAAGACTCACGAAAAACACATGTAAACCAACATGTAGTAGAAAATGTGAGCCATATGACGACTGATTGCTGGGCGAATTATGTTTATTCACTGGTCGGCCCGCAACCGACAAATTATAATGCGCCCCATTAGAAAAACTCATCGTCGGCTGGTGTCATGTCTCGTCGTTTACCACCGCTTAATGCCCTCAAGGCGTTTGAAGCAGCGGCTCGCCACTTAAGCTTTACCCGCGCAGCAGAAGAGTTGTTTGTGACTCAAGCTGCCATCAGTCATCAGATCAAGGCGCTGGAGGAGTATCTTGGTATCAAGTTGTTCCGCCGTAAAAATCGCTCCTTGTTGCTGACCGAAGAGGGGCAGGGCTATTTTCTCGACATCAAAGATATTTTTACCTCCATCTCGGAGGCGACCGACAAGTTACTGGCCCGCAGCGCCAAGGGGGCGCTGACCGTCAGTTTGCAGCCGAGTTTTGCCATCCAGTGGCTGGTGCCACGACTGGTGCGCTTCAGCGAGCGCCACCCTGATATCGATGTGCGGATCAAGGCGGTCGACCTCGATGAAGGGGCGCTTACTGACGATGTGGATGTCGCCATCTATTACGGGCGCGGCAACTGGCCCGGCCTGCGGTGCGACAAATTGCACACCGAATACCTGATCCCGGTCTGTTCCCCCTTGCTGCTGACCGGGCCCAAGCCGCTCCGGACACCGGATGACCTGATCCGCCATACCTTGTTGCACGATACCTCACGCCGCGACTGGAAGGCCTGGTTCCGCCAGCTTGATATCGATGCCCCCAACGTCAATCAGGGGCCTATTTTCAGCCACTCGACCATGGTGATCCAGGCCGCTATCCACGGTCAGGGGGTAGCCCTTGGCCACAGTGTGCTGGCTCAGCCAGAGATCGAAGCGGGTCGTCTCATCTGCCCGTTTGAGCAGGTGCTGGTGAGCAAGAATGCTTTCTATCTGGTGTGCCAGGAGCAGCAGTCGGATCAGGGCAAGATAGTGGCCTTCCGCGACTGGATGCTGGAGCTGGTGGAGCAGGAAGAAGCTCGGCGCAGGGCGTTGCTCGGCGATGATTGATGTGCTGAGGGAGGGGGCAGTTGATGCCCCCGTTCGCATTTTGCTGGCCCATGGCGCTGGCGCGGGGATGGATCATGCTTTTCTTGCGGAGCTGTCACGCCTGCTGGCGGGGCCCGAGATCGAAGTGGTGCGCTTTAACTTCCCCTACATGACCAAACGGGCACAAGATGGCAAGCGCCGCCCGCCGGACAGGCAGCAGCTGTTACTCGAGCATTGGCGCCAGATGGTGCGGGAGTTTGCTCATCCGCGGCTATTTTTGGCAGGTAAGTCGATGGGGGGACGGATGGCCGCCGAGTTATATCATGACGGTGGCGATGCGATGAATGCTGCAGGATTACTCATTCTCGGGTATCCTTTCCACCCCCCGGCAAAGCCTGACCGCTGGCGGGGGGACGTGCTCAAGCAAATAAAGGTACCTACTCTGCTGTTGCAGGGAGAACGCGACACCTTCGGCAGTCGCGCCGAACTGGCAGAATTTCCCTTCTCACCCAACGTATCGGTCCATTGGTTGACCGATGGCGATCATGGTTTCAAGCCACGAAAAGTCAGCGGTGTGAGCGAGCAGGAAAACATGCAGTATGCCGCGGATACCATCAAGCACTTTGTTGCCCTGCGCGGGTAGCCAAGTGGTGATGGCAGATGTGCCGGGCCTGACAAGACAGGAATAATGAGGATGCAGATCCACCGACATTGGCTGGTGCTGGCGGGCTTTTTTGGCCTGACCGGGACCATGCTGGGCGCTTATGGTGCTCACGGTCTGGCGGCGAGCGGTATTACTCCCGCGCTGTTGGCCGCATTCAATACCGCCGTGCAATACCAGTTTTTTCACACATTGGCCCTGCTGGTACTGAGCTTTTGTGGCGTGCGCAGCAAGGTGATTAACCTGGCTGGCACCGCATTTGTGCTGGGGATCTTCGGATTCTCCGGCAGTATTTACGCCATGGTGCTGCTTGGCAGCAAAGGGTTGGGGCTTATCACCCCGGCTGGTGGCCTCTGTTTTATGTTGGGATGGGTAGCTCTGATATGGGCTGGCTGTCGTCTTGGAGGAAAAAATGAATAATCTGCTGCTTTATTGCCGCCCCGGTTTTGAGAAAGAGGCGGCGGCAGAGATCACCGAGCGTGCCAGTAGCATGCAGTGCTACGGTTTTGCCCGGGTCAAGGACGACAGCGGTTATGTGATCTTCGAGTTGTATGATGAGGAGCAGGCCGATCTGTTGGCCCGCAAACTGCCATTCAAAGAGCTTATCTTTATTCGTCAGATGCTGGTGGTGACCCACGAGCTGAAGGATCTGGATGTCTCCGATCGGATTTCACCGATCATTGAAGCGACCTGTGAGTACACCATTTGTGGTGATGTACGGGTTGAGACCGCTGACACCAACGAAGCGAAAGAGCTGTCGGCTTTCTGCCGCAAGTTCACTGTGCCGCTGCGTCAGGCGCTGCGTAGCAATGATCGCCTGACCAAGAAGGAGACGCCGCACCGTCCGGTGTTCCACGCCTTCTTCATGGCTAACGATCACCTGTTGCTGGGTTACTCCTACTCGTTCAACAACTCCGAATTCCACATGGGGATCCCGCGTCTGCGTTGTCCGCCGGATGCACCGAGTCGCTCCAGCCTCAAGCTGGAAGAGGCGTTTTACGTCTTTGTTCCCCGTGAAGAGTGGGAGTTGCGCCTCTGTTCCGGCCTGAAGGCGGTGGACTTGGGCGCTTGCCCGGGTGGCTGGACCCATCAGCTGGTACGTCGTGGCATGATGGTAACCGCAGTGGATAACGGCACCATGGCCCAATCCCTGATGGATAGCGGTCAGGTCAAGCACCTGCGCGATGATGGTTTTGTCTGGCGTCCGAGCAAGAAGAATACCTACTGGCTGGTGTGCGACATGGTTGAGAAACCGGCGCGGGTCGTCCACATGATCGCGGACTGGTTCCGTGAGAATGATTGTCAGGAAGCGATGTTTAACCTTAAGCTGCCGATGAAGAAGCGCTATGCCGAAGCGGTACACAACATTGAGGTGTTGCGTGGCATGCTTAAAGAGATCGATAACGCCTTTGTGATCCAGGCCAAGCAGCTCTATCACGATCGTGAAGAGATCACCGTGCATGTTTATAACAAGTACTGGATCTCCAAGCTGCAAGCCAAGGAGTAAGCTCCTTCGCGAGAGGCTGATCAAAAAAACCGACCGCAGTGATGCGGTCGGTTTTTTTTGCTTGGCGGGATGGGCGCTCCGTCAGAAGCGGTAATCCAGGCGCAGGGATGATTCATCATCGGTCAGCTTTAACTCTATTTGCAGCGGAATGGTCTTATCGAGCGGGCTGAACTGCATTTTGAGCCCATCACCGCGTAATCTGACGGAAGTATGCATCCCCCCTGCCTTGAATTTGACCTTGGGTCGAAAGCGCTCGACTGACAGGCTGACGCTCTTCTCTGGGGTCAGATTAAGTTGCGGGTAGGAGGTGATTTTCTGATTACCAACGCTATCGGTAGACACCTCGATGCCAAACGAGAGGGCTTTGGGAGCCTTGAGCAGGTCGTTGGTATCCAGGCTGGAACGCCAGACTTCGGTAGCGGCCCGTTTCTCTTGCAGCGGCAGCCTGGGGCTTTGACTCTTTTGAGTCAATTCGAATGCCCCGACACCGCTACTGAGCAGTAGCCAAACCGGGATCAGATAGAACCCACCTCCATTCATAAACAAGCCTCCTTGCTATCCGTATCTTTAGAACATAGTTGCTGTCTAGTCTTCGGGAAAGGGGTAGGAGATATAAAAAAGGGAGCCGAAGCTCCCTTTTTAAATCAATGGATTAACTCACAGTCGATCGATGATCGCTTGGGTGAATTCACTGGTGGAGGCGCTACCGCCCAGATCGCGGGTGACCCGATCACCGGATTCGATGGTAGCTCGTACTGCCTCGCGGATCCGCTCAGCCTTATCCTGCATGCCGAGGTACTCCAGCATCTGGATGGAGGCGAGGATCACCGAGGTCGGGTTGGCAATGTTCTTGCCCGCGATGTCGGGGGCGGAGCCATGCACCGCCTCGAAGATGGCTGCGCCATCGCCGATATTGGCACCCGGTGCCATACCCAGACCACCCACCAGACCGGCGCAGAGATCCGAGAGAATATCGCCGAACAGGTTGGTGGTGACCATCACGTCGAAACGCTCCGGATACATCACCAGATTCATGCAGGCGGCGTCGACGATCATCTCTTCGCTCTGGATATCCGGGTAGTGGCCGGCGATTTCACGAGCCACTTCGAGGAACAGGCCAGAGGTCGACTTGAGGATGTTGGCCTTGTGGATGATGGTGACCTTCTTGCGTCCCTCCTGGCGGGCTAGCTCGAAGGCGAACTTGACGATGCGCTCGGCTCCGTCGCGGGTGATGATGCTCATCGCCTCGGCGCTCTTGTTGTCATCGCTGCGCTTCTGACCTGCACCCGAGTACATTCCTTCGGTGTTCTCGCGCACCGTGATGATATCTATGTTCTCGTAACGGCTTTTGGTGCCCTTGAAGGAGATAACCGGACGTACGTTGGCGTAAAGGTTGAACTTCTTGCGCAGGGAGACGTTGATGGAGGTAAAACCGCCACCGACCGGCGTGGTCAATGGCCCTTTCAGGCTGACCTTGTTCTTCTCAATCAGATCCAGGGTTGCCTGGGGCAGCAGCTCACCATGTTTTTCGAGGGCAACCAGACCGGCATCCGCATATTCGTATTCAAAATCGCAGCCCGCATGGGTCAGGATCTGGATGGCTGATTCGATGATGCTGGGGCCGATGCCGTCGCCGGGGATCACGGTAATTTTTCTTTTGGACATGAGAGGGTTCCACTTCCAGGGTATAGGGGAGGATGGGGCTGCTTTATAGCATTTACTCAGCAAACCAACCACATTCCTTTACATTCTACTCATTTTCATCAACAGCGAGGGTGAGTCTCGTCATGGTTCGTGCCCTTGCCTGCATTTTTCTTCGGTAATTCACCCTGGCTGAGGCGGGTAACGGATGTCCCGCAGGTTGAACCCCAGCACGATATCCCGTTGCAAGCGCACCAGCCGCTGGGCTAGCAAGGCATCCTCCTGATGCTGGCGCAACTTGAGCAGGGGTTTACTGGCGTCCTCTTGCTGGCAAGCGGCCAGCATGGCCGTTAAATTCCCGTATTGTTGCACCAATTGCGTTGCGGTTTTGGGGCCAATACCGGGCACCCCCTTGATATTGGAACCATTGATACCGGTCAGGGCCCAGAAGTCGACCAGTTGAGCCGGTGCCACGCCATATTGCTGCTGGACGAAGGCCTCATCCAGCCAGCGTTTGTTGAAGTAGTCGCGAACCTGGATCTGCGGGCAGAGCAACTGGCAGAACCCCTTGTCGGTGGAGATGATGGTCGCCTGATGGCCGTGACTGGCGATGCCGCTGGCGAGAGTGGCGATGAGGTCATCCGCCTCATCGGTCTCGGAAAGCAGGGCATCGACCCCGCACTCCCAGAAGGCATCCTGCAGGGTCGCCAGCCCTTCACGCAGCTCGGGGGGCATGGGCGTGCGCCCCTCTTTGTAGGCCGGATAGACCCCTTTGCGCCAGCTGTCTATCTCCCCATCGAACACGGCTATAACATGGGTCGGTTCGCTATTGGCGAGCAGCTTACGGCAGGTATTGATAAGGTTGGCACGGGTGGCAACCAGCGCCTGGGCCGGTGTCAGTGCCTGTTGGGTTTGCACCGCATGCAGACGGCGAATGAGGTTGAGGGCATCGATGATAAGCAGATGTGGCATGGGGCACTCTTGGCAGTCAGGACGCGCTATTGTAGCAACTGCTTGGCTTGATGGGAGTTTTTCGGTGTAATCCGCACGCCAGAGAGTAAAAAGGGAGGGGCGCCAGTGCGCCCCTCCCTTCGTATTGCGATGCCTGCTTGCTGACGATCGTCAGCGCACTATCTCGTAGCAGGGCACATACTGGCTGCCCGGCAGCTTCATCCGCTGCTGTTTAACGAAGCTTTCCAGCAGCTTGTCCATCAGGTGCATCAGCTCCTTGTCACCATGCAGCTTGAAGGGGCCCTTTTTCTCGATGGCGCGAATGCCCCCTTCCTTGACGTTGCCAGCGACTATGCCTGAGAAGGCCCGACGCAGGTTGGCGGCAAGCAGTTGCGGCGGTTGATTGCGATGCAGATCCAGGCTGGCCATGCTGGCGTGATCCGGCTCAAACGGTAGCTGGAATTCCGGCTCAATCTTGAGCGACCAGTTGAAAGAGTAGGCATCACCGACCGATTTGCGATATTCACGGATCTTCGGCATCGCCTCTTTCATGGTGCGAGCCACTTCCGGTGCATCGCCCACGATAATCCGATACAGCTTGGTCGCCGGTTCACCCAGGGTGGCTTTGATGAAATCATCGATAGCACGGAAGTAATCTTCGCTCTCTTTCGGGCCAGTCAAAATAATCGGGATCGGCTGCCGCTCGTTGGCCGGGTGCATCATGATGCCAAGCAGATAGAGCAGCTCTTCGGCGGTACCGACCCCACCCGGGAAGATAATGATGCCATGGCCCAGACGGACAAAGGCCTCCAGCCGTTTTTCAATATCCGGCAGGATCACCAGCTCGTTAACGATGGGATTGGGCGGTTCTGCGGCGATGATCGAGGGTTCGGTCAGACCTATGTAGCGACCGTTACGTACCCGTTGCTTGGCATGGCCAACCGTTGCCCCCTTCATCGGCCCTTCCATCGCGCCGGGGCCACAGCCGGTACAGATATTGAGTTCGCGCAACCCCAGCTCGCTGCCGACTGCACGGGTGTACTGGTATTCGATCTGATTGATGGAGTGACCCCCCCAGCAGACGATCAGGTTGGGATCGGCACCCGGCAGGATCACCTTGGCGTTGCGCAGGATGGCGAACACCACGTTGGAAATATGGGTAGAGTTGGTCAGGTTGACCAGGCGGTTGGATTCGAGCTGATTGGAAACATAGAGAATATCGCGCAGTACCGAGAACAGATGCTCTTGAATACCACGAATGATCTCACCATCGACGAAGGCGTGCTCGGGAGCATTGAACAGCTCCAGCTTGACCCCGCGTTCGCGCCGGATCACATGAATATCGAACGATTTGAAGCGCTCCAGGATCTCCTTGGAGCTGTCGGTATGGCTACCGGAGTTGAGCACTGCCAGCGAGCAGTTGCGAAACAGTTGATAGATATCGCTGGAGGCAGTTTGCTTGAGGCGGTCCACCTCAAGCTGCGACAGCAAGTCCATGCTGCCGACGGGATTGATGTGCGTAATCATAGGTTCCCCTTACTCATCTTGTTATCGTTGTGTTTTTCCCTGGGGAGAAAAGGGGACGCCATGTTGCATCCCCTGAAGTTGATAGTAGTGGCAAGGGTGGGGTGAGGGAAATAGGGGGGTGACTGATCGCTGTTTTTTTAGTCACCGATCAGGCCAGAGTCACCTGGTCTCGTCCGCCGTGTTTGGAGTGATAGAGCGCCTGATCTGCTCGCTCAAATACATCGGACGGATTATCACCCTCCTTGAACAGGGTGGCGCCGATAGAGATGGTGATCTCTACCTTGGCATCACGAAAACGGAACGGGATGCTCTTGATGGTCTGGCGCAAGGTTTCAAGGGGGGTTTGAAATTTGTCAGGGTTGATGTTGGGCAGCAGCACGACAAATTCTTCTCCACCAAAGCGGGCAATAAAATCGGTATCACGCAGGGCACTTTGCAGGGCCTTGGCGACCACTTTCAAGGCTTTATCGCCGGCCAGATGGCCGTAGTTATCATTGATGTTCTTGAAGTGGTCGATGTCGATGATCGCCATGCATAGTGGGCTGCCGTAACGTAGCCAACGTTTGTATTCCTGCTCAAGCCGTTCGTCGAGTGCGGCCCGGTTGTGGACCTGAGTCAGGCTGTCGAGGAACAGTTTGTGTTTTTGGATGGTCAGCCGCTTTTTGTATTCGGCAGTCTCATCCTTCATCAACCGCAACTTGGACTCCATGCTCGAGAGGCGGGTGAGCAGATGGCGCTCTCTGGTGGCAGTGTTATCGCGATCTTGCAACAGCAAATTGATGGCACCCATATGGCCGGAGATGGCCTGTTTGAGTGCATCAAAGGTGTGCTGGTGAGCCAGCGAATGGTCGATAGCCTGCAGCTGGTTGACCAGCGCTTTGCGCGTTTCCGTGGTTTCATTTTGCAGCGCCCGGCCTTCATCGAGTGACTCGGTAAACCCGATGTGGACTGCTGACAGACTCTCGTTGAGGGAGCTCAGGAACGCACGGGAAGCGGTGCGCTCCTCACGGGTGCCTTCAATGATGAGTTCGATCACCTGCAAACAGGTTTCGGCTAACAGACCGGGATTGACCCCGACCAGCAGTTGGCGACGGATATCCGCCAGGCTTTCACCGATGGATCCGGCAAAATCGAGCTCGGTGATCAGCCGCTGCAGTTCATCGGCAATGCGAGCGTGATCCTTAAGATCAAAGGGATCTGGATCCGGCGTGATGTCGTTACCGGAGGGATGACTGGCGGCGGATTGCTCGGTAGCGGAGGGCAGTAGCGGTTGGCTCGGCAGTAGCTGGATCTTGATTGCTTGCTGGTAAAACTCCAGCAATTTGATCACCTTGCGCTGATGATCGGCAATGCCATAGCCCGTCGGGCTGGCCAGAAATTCCTTGAGGGATTTGCGGGTATCTTCGGGGAAGCCCTTGATGGTTTTCAGCTGCTTGGAGCCAAGTTCGATAGCGCTCTGGGTCAGGGTTATCGACTCTTCCAGCGCATTACTGTGTTGTTGCAGCAATTTTTCAATGGCCAGCAGATCGGTTTCTAACGCGGTGAAGGCCGGATTGCCATCGAGTTTGGATTTGAGTTTGGCAAAACGGTTGTCCAGCTCACGATCGAAGCCACGGCAGGAGAGCATCAACTTGTTGATAAACAGGATGCCGCGAGCCCGCTCAGCATCGGAGAAAGAGAGAACACCGTCTAGTTCCAGCTGTTTTTGCTGAAGGGATTCCCTGAGCCTGGCCAATTGTCCTGCTACGGCAGCGATGTCATTCATTATCAGGTCGCCCTGTTGTCATTATTGTTTTTGGTGTTTGATAGCAACAGTAGTAAAACCCGGTGTCGAGCTCTGGCTGTTATCTATATTGCTGGTCGGTCATCAATGACTTGCTTCCTTGCAAGCTGATGCCAATTAACCCATTGCTTTTCATGAGAAGAATTGACTTTTACCAGCCCCTTGTCAATTGCCATCAGGCCGCATTGCCACACATCCCCATTAAAAAATGCCGCCTGTTGACAATCGATGGCGGCGAGCTCCAGCCAGGCGTTTTGCTGGTGTTTTTCACTGAGCTGAATGGCTCCCGACAGGGCAAGGTAACAGAGATCAAATAGCCCATTGTGATCAAGCGCTGTTGCCGCCTTGGGCAGGAAGGGGTGACTGACAATCCCTAGGCTTACCCGGCGATCGAGTAGGTACTGACACGGGAAGGCTGCGATAGCGAGTAGCAGGTCACTGGCCAACTGATGCAGGTTGGCGACATGGCGCTGCGGTACGACATAAAGGAGGTGCCCTTCCCGCAGGTCATAGATGCGGCCATCTTGCGGGGTTAAGGTATCGACATAGGCCCCAAACGCCAGCTCAATCTCGCTGCTGGCCTGATAACCATGCTGCTCGAGCGTGTTGCTCAGAAAGGGGACGCGGAACAGCAGATAATGCAGCTTGTCATCAAACTCGCTGGATGGCTGTTCACTGAGATACCAGCGATCTGATTTCAGCTGGCGTTTGGCCATCTCCCTCGGCCAGCGGTTCATCAATCGTTGCCAGTTGGCTAGCCCGGATCGTGGCTCGATCAGCAAAGCCTCACCGGTTCGTTTGAGTTGCAGGCGGGTGGTACGCAACTTGAGCCAGAGGGTGAAGAATAGGTAAATAAAGAGCGCCAGTAGCAGGCTGGTGGTGATGCTTGACCAGAGATAGCGTTCCTGTTGGTGCTTGCTGTGGTTAAGCTGCTGCTCCAGTTCCTTGATATGTTGCACCCGCTCGACCTGGACGTAGTTGTCACGGATTGCGGCTTGTTCCAGGGCAATCTCTTGCTGGCGCACCTCTTCACCCAACCGGTGGAAACGTTTGTAGCTGTCGAGTGCTTGGCGCACATACCCTTTTTGTTCATATGCCAGCGAGAGCAGGCGGAATACCTCGAACTGACGACGGGTATCGCCAATCTGGTTGGCCAGCGCCCGCGCGTTTTCCAGCTGCAAGATGGCGATGGCCGCTTCCTGCTTCTTGAGATAGAGCTCACCGAGTAATAGCAGGGTGTCGATCAGTGGCTCTTTGGCATCATTGAGCTCATGGGATTGACGTGCGGCGTTGAGGTAGTTGCTGGCCAGCGAGAGATTGCCACTTTGCAGATAGGTTTTGCCGATCTCGTATTTGAGCAGCGAGCTTTTGGGCCGACTTGTCTCGTCATTGAGCAAGTCCAGCGCATTGAAAAAATAGACCAGCGCCATATTGAGGTCGCCCTGATCACGGTTGAGCCGTGCCAGCACCATCAGGGAGTCACAAAGCAGCGACGGGTTGCCGATGGAGTGAAAATAGTTGGCCGCCTCATTGGCATATTGCAGCGCTTTCTGCGGTTCATGCTCCTGCTGATAGAGTTTGACGATCTGGTTCGATAGCAGACCGAGAAACAGCGGATCACTGAGGTTCTTGGCCTGCTGCAGGGCATCAATATATTCCCCCAGCGCCAGTTGTGGCTGTTGCAGCGAGCGATAAAGGTCACCACTGATGGCACTGACCCAGGCGCTGGCAAGGGGATCGGGGGTTTTGGCTGCCCAGATCCGCGCTTCGGCCAAATGAGCTTTGGCATCATCAAAATGTTGAGTGTCGATATCGTAGCTGGTGCGTTGCAGGCGGCTATACACCTGCAACCGACTCTGTTTTAGATTGGGTTTCGCCAGCAGGGTTTCCAGTTCGGCAAGCAAGCTGTGGCTGATGCTTTGGCTATTTTGACGGAGTCCCTGACTGCGAATTTTCAGGTACAGGCCGTGGGCTTTGAGCTCTGGTTGCTGCTCCTTGTCAGCCAGTGCCATCGCTTGATCGAGCGCTTGCTGGGTCGCCTGGTACTGGCCCAGTTGCAGCAGACACTCCCCTTTGAGCAGGTGAGCCCCGATAGTCTGGGCAACCGTGCTATAGCTCAGGATCGGCTCTCGATAGCCAAACTCTTGGCGATTGTTGATGATTTGCTGAGAATTATTGGCCGCGCGGGTCAGGAAGGCTGAGGTGATCTGGACACATTTGGTAGGGTCGGTCAGTACCATTGATTGTGCTTGCTGCAGATCGATAGATAGCTGTTCTCGGTCCAGGTCCAGATTGGGGGCGGACAGAGAAGACATCATCATGGCCAGAAAAAACAGTTGATTCATTGGATTATGGACGGCGCGGAGGTGAAGGCATGTTATCCAAGCCTCCCCCTGCGAGTCCAGTGTTTACTGTGGGCAGGTTGTGGTTGCACCTGTCACTGTTCGCCCCGCGTGGCCGGGGGCACCAGGGGGATAGAGGGGCCAGTATCTGGCCCCATCCGCGCAGTCAGTGGTTACTGACGGATCAGGCGCAGGTTGGCAGGCACCACTTCAAAATCGGAGCGGAACGGGTTGATATCCAGACCGCCGCGACGGGTGTAGCGAGCATAAACGGTGAGCTGCGCGGGTTGGCAGTAGTGCTTGAGGTCGATAAAGATCCGCTCTATGCACTGCTCGTGGAACTCGTTGTGCTGGCGGAACGAGATGAGGTAGCGCAGCAGCTTCTCCCGATCGAGTTTGGGCCCCTTGTAGCGGATCACCACAGATCCCCAGTCGGGCTGGCTGGTCACCAGACAGTTGGATTTGAGCAGGTGGCTGTGCAGGGTCTCTTCTACCTGCTCGCTGCCAGCCGCCCCTTGCAGCAGGGCGGCGTCAAACTGGTAGTGATCGACCTCGATATCTTGCTCATCGATGCACTCGCCGGGCAGCAGGGCGATCTGATGCGGTGCCTGATCGAGGGGGAACAGGGTGACCTTGACGGTCTCCCCCGCACAGGCGCTCAGATCTTTGGTCAACATCGCAGCCACCGCATCGATGGAGTCGCAACGGGTCTGGTTGAACGAGTTGAGGTAGAGCTTGAAGGATTTGGATTCGATCAGATTCGCGCTGGTGGCCGGAATGGTCACCTCACCGAGCGCAACCATCGGCTTGCCCTTGGCATTGAGCCAGGAGAGCTCGTAGAGAGTCCAGACATCGCAGCCGCTAAAGGGCAGGGCATCGCCCAGCTGGAGGTCATCCCGGTTCAGGCTGCGGGGTACCGGCTGCAGCAGGGAGGGGGTGTATTGGCTGATGTAGTCGGCTTGCTGGCCCAGGCTCAGGCCGGTCAGGGCGCTGGCCCCGGCGTATCTATCTTGTTTGTTCACAGATTTACTCACGTAATGTGCTCATAAAGAGTGGATGAACGGAAGGTGAAATGGGGCTATTGCATTGATACCTGGCGATTTTGAGCTGGCAAGGGATGAAGCCTGCCCCGTTATCGGGCGTCGAACGGCTGTGGTCGGGCAGCCTTGTCTGTCACCCTGATTGATGGTGCAATAGCGGACTTTGCCAGCAATTGTGGGGATTTTCGATGTCGGATCAAGTTTTGTCTGCTCTGGAGCACTTTTTTGCCCGCTGGCAACGGGATGGCGAGGCCAGACGAGGCCTGCCCCTGTGCGAGTGGGAGGCGGACTGGCGTTCCCCCTGCCAGCTTGGTGAGCCCGCTGATGGTCGGGTGGCCTGGCGCCCTCATCATCGCTACGAGCCTGCCGATTTTACCGCCATGGCCGCTGCCCTTGAGCTGACGATTCACCCCAGTGCCATCGCCCTGTTTGGTCACTGGTTCAGCCGCCCCATCCCCTGCCTTTTCAAGGGGCTGCGCCTTGAACTGATCCTGCCGTGGAACGAAGCGGATCTCGACCTGCTCAAGGAGAACCTCATCGGCCACCTGCTGATGCTGCGCAAGCTCAAGCGCGCCCCCTCCATCTTTATTGCCACCACCCGCAACGAGATGACGCTCATCTCGCTGGATAACGAGAGTGGTCAGGTGTGGCTGGAGTGGCTCGACTCCGGCCGCCGCCTGCCGCTGGCCCCCTCTCTGCCCGCGTTTCTTGAGCGGCTTGAGACCTTGCCTGCGTGAACTCCATAACCCATTGAAAAAATGTAGGTTCGATTAGCCGCGAAGCGGCGTAATCGGACGCGGTAACATCATCTCTGGGGTGACAACCTGATAGCGTCGTATCGGATACCGTCCTTCAATCCTTGAAATCCCAAGATAGATTAGAGACCAGTCGGCAGCTATCGCACTTGAAGTCGAAGATCTCGTGCAGCGGCGCAGCCAGCGCCCACTCACCGCCACAGCTGGGGCAGGAGCGCGCCTTTTCCTCGGCGGCGCTCAGGCCACCGACCCGGTAGAGGTAGTAGTAGGTGGGGATGCCGGTCAGCACTTCCAGCCGTTTGGCGAGATCGCTACCGCGCCGGTAGAGGCGGCTGCCCACCTCGCCAATCTCGTGCAGCGCCGCATGCTCGGCGATGGAGCCGTTCATCTGCAGCTGATCGCAGGCTTCCCAATCCTCCTGCAGAACCACCCTTACTCATATAAACTCTCAAATCTCTCAATTCCTTTGCTGGTATTGGCCTCTGGCTAACTTTTACGTGAAAAACTAGTGGCATCTATGACCTCTCGAAAATCATCTTAAAGATATGAAAATCGCGCCTTATAATTTACTTTTTCGAGAGGCCTATACATCCATAACTCTATCCTGCTAGTAAGCCAGCACTTGCGCTTATGCTAAAGAGCAATTAGTTAGCCTGGTGAAGGAGTAACCGAGGATAACTAGTTCAATCTCTGGAGCGACTCGATTTGAGTGGCGTTGTTTCCCAAATCGATGCCGCTTGAAGGGAGCTAACTGAGAGCGCGGTGATCTGATCACTACCATCCCCTTTAGGGCGAATCGATTTGGTACACAATATCCATTTCACTTGAATTTTCATGATTCACATTAATTACTGCTCTTTTCAAAGAAACTCACGCATCAATGTGTTATTTGTGTAAGTGGTATAATATTTTTGAGGTCTATCTATGCGCGCAATAAAGATTTTAACTGCAATTTATATATTAATGTCAGTTATAGTAATTGATTTATTTGGCTTCGATATGATGATTTATCTAAATTTTCTTAATCTTTGATGTTGTGGTAAATCATGATAGAAGTGTAATGAATTATTTGGGTTGTAAAAATTCATGACTAGACTTGTGATTGTTTAACGAGATTTTAAATTCTAATATCATATTGAATCGAGGTATAAAGGTGGTATTATTTAAATTATTCATGTTTGCTGCAATAGTTGGCATTTTTTGTATTAATGGGCATGCTAAATCTTCTAGTAGCGCGCCAAAAGTAGAAATTCCTTTTCATGATGTCAATGGTTATATTATGATCAATGGGCGTGTGGATGCTGTGCATGGGCGGTTCATGTTTGACACGGGAACCCCATTCTCATATTTGTTGAACAATAACATTCTTCCGGTCAATAAGGATGAATTTATTGCATCTGGACATGCTGGTTCTGGTCAGCCTGTTGTCATCTTTAAACATAGGAACCCTGCGCATATAAGCTTATTCTATGGCGTTATTGAAGAAATGAAATCGGATATTCTTCATGCTGACTTTGATTTTATCCAGAAGGGTGTGGCATGTGATTTTATAGGGATGATAGGAATTGAGGATTTAAAAGAGCGTATTTTTTCCATTAACTATCAAGAACAATTAATTAGAGTGTATGACGAATTACCAGAAATAGGTGGTGAGTATATAAAACTACTTGTCAATAACAATCCCTTGCCTGAGCTAGGCCTCACTGTTGGTGGGGTTAGTATTACTGGCTACTTTGATACAGGAAATCTCGGTTCTCTGCTTCTTACTGTAGAAGCAGAGGCCCTGTTAAGTAAGGCAGGGTTGTTAACATCTAAGACTCTAAATGGAAATCATGGTGCTCCTGGACGTATTGTCATGGGGCGTTTATCAGAAGTAAAGTTTAATGATAGTTTATATACAGCGGTGGATGGACTCACCTTTGAGTATGGTGAATCAAATCGCCTTGCTTTGGGGTACTCCTTTTTGAAGGGATATGAGTCAATTTGGGATTTAAAAAATGGAGCTATATACCTACTAATGAAAAAATAAATACATATATAATGCCGTGCTTTAGTTTATGAACAACATGAGGTTATTCGTTACTACTTAGAGGTGAACACTTCTCCTCCTTCTCCTTCTCCTTCTCCTTCTCCTTCTCCTTCTCCTTCTTCTCCAAAGTCATTTACATGTAGACGAATATAACGTTTTGATTTTTATCAAAATTCACATTTATTCAAGAGACGTCACTATTTTCAATTTGGCCTGAAAGTGTTGATAGGTGATGATGAGCCTAACAAAGGCAGGCAAATATTGTCTATGAGCTCACACAAGTGAAGCCGTACATTCTGTAGAGTAGTGTTCATAAGCTACAGTTAAAATAACCACTGCATTAATCAGGTATAAATGAAAAATTCATGACTAAAAGTTCAATTCTAAAATCATGGATCGTCTGGGCTAACATTTTCATACAAGCTATTCTGCCGATCTCTTTGACATATTCGCCTACATTATTGGCTAGTGCCCGTGATGGCCGCTCCCATATTTACCATAGGACCATGCTTTATCAGCTTGATGCTGGTGAAACTGTGGTGAGTGTTGCAAAGCGTATTGGCATTTCATTATCAGATCTAGAGTTTATCAATAGAGATGTGAAGCATGATCGCGCATTCAAAAATCTTGGTTCTGGTGACAGAATCCTGCTCCCATCACCGCTTTATGCCCTTGCTGATAGTAAAAATGCTACTAGCAGCGTTGTTGATGAAAACGAAGTTGCAGGTTTTGTAAGTCAAATTGGTAGTCTGAAGGCTAACGATGGAGATGTTAGCAATTCTATTTATAGCATTGCTAATAATAAGGTTGTCCAAAAAGCTAGTGAACTGTCTAGGGATTGGTTAAGTCAATTTGGAACAGCCAATGTCAAGCTAATGGTGCAATCAGATATATTCCAAGGTAGTGTAGCGCACGACATATTTGAAGGTAGTGAAATAGATCTATTGATTCCATTACATGATGATGGTCAAAAATTATTTTTTACTCAGGCTGGAATACGTAGGGTTGATGGGCGTGGTACTTTTAATTTTGGCTTAGGTGCTCGTTATTTTTCTAAAGATGAATGGATGATAGGAGGTAATTTTTTTTCTGATAACGACTTTACCGGAAATAATCATAGATTGGGGGCCGGTGTCGAATTATGGTCTAATAATTTTAAATTTTCAGGAAACTTGTATCATGGGCTTACTGACTGGCACCAGTCAAATGATTTCTCAGATTATGATGAGCGCCCAGCGGATGGATTTGATATTCGAACAAATTTTTCCCTACCATCTTATCCTCAGCTAGGTGGTGAAATTTCATTCGAACAATATTTTGGTGAGCAAGTTGCGTTATTTAATAATGAGGTTGATGATTTTCAGGAAAATCCTCACTCTATTAATTTGAGTGTTAATTACACACCATTTCCATTGTTGACACTTGAAGCGGGCCATCGGTTTAGTAGTAGCATCACTGATACAATAGTAGGTGTTAATCTCAATTATCAGTTTGGCATTCCATTATATCAACAGCTTGATGGCGGGAGGGTAGCTTCACGCCGTGAGTTAGTAGGTAGTAGATTAGATTTGGTTGAACGCAACAATAAAATTACTCTAGAGTATCGAAAGCAAAAGCTGATTAACATCCAATTACCAGACTCTCTTCATGGCTATAGTTTAGAGACTAAGGTTATTGATGCTATCGTTTCTGGTAAATATGATGTTTCTCATGTTGAATGGGATTATTCAGAGTTTTTATCTATGGGGGGGAAGGTTAACGAGGTTTCCTCTAAACAACTTGAGGTCACTTTCCCTCCATATCAAGAAGGTACTGAAAATAATTTTCACATTAGCGCAGTTGCATATGATGTCAAAGGGAATGTGTCAGAGAGGGATTTGACGACTTTAATTGCCGACAAGCAAGACGTATCATTTGGTGAAGGCGATATATTCATAGATAAGAATAATGCTATTGCAAATGGAATTGATCAGAATGAGGTGTCGGTCGAGATTACGGATCTCGCTGGTAATGGAATTCCTAATGTAGATGTGACCTTCAACGCTGATGATGATGGCGTTATTATATCTAGCGAACCCAACGAAAGCAGTTTATTAAAGAGTAAATTAAAGTCGTTTTCTATTGTCACAAACTCTGATGGTGTTGCGAAAATATTCTTAAGCTCGGGTACGGCTAAAGATGTCGTCGTGACAGCAATTGTTAGAAACATATCTGCAAGTAAAACCATTAGTTTTGTTTCTGATAGCGGCAGCGCTGTGGTGACTGTGTTGTCCTCTGACAAGGACACCGCGCTGGCGAACGGCACCGATGTGGTCACTCTGACGGCGGTCTTGAACGATAGCAGCGGTCACCTGGTGACCAACCAGCCAGTCGCTTTCTCGGTGAGCAGTGGTACGGGCGCGCTGTCTGCGGCGAGCGCCGTGACCAACAGCAACGGTGAGGCGGTGGTGACACTGAGCAGCGGTGACATTGGTAGTGTGAGTGTGCTGGCCAAGAGTGGCAACAACGTAGCGGATGCAGGTCAGAGCAAGGCGATTATTTTTAGCAGTGATGGGCAGATAATTGCGACAGACATGACGGTTGAGACTGATAGCGCCAAGGCTGATGGAGTAGAAAGAAACAAGATTAAGGTTAAGGTGACCCGCTCTAATGGCGATCCGTTATCAGGTGAGTCAGTTACATTCACGGCCAGTAATAATGCAAATCTAGTCGGTGCAAATCCATTGACTACGGACGCATCTGGCCTAGTGATGATTGAGCTAACCAGCACAAAAGTGGGTATGAGTACAGTGACTGCGACTCTGAGTAACTCGGTGAGTCAAAATAAAACTGTAACTTTTTCTGCCATACCACCTATTCCTATGCAAGGAAATATCAGTGTGAACGGTGCCACTTTTGGCATGAACATTATTGGCAAATCGGCTTTTCCTACAACTGGTTTCAATGGTGCTAGATTCACTATTAATCCAAGCAATATTGAGGCTGGTAAAACTTATGATTGGACGGCCAATCAGAGTTGGGTAAGTGTGAGTAATGGTGGTGAGGTGACGTTCACTGGCTCTCCAGGTGGTAACAGAACGGTTACAATAACGGCTACTCCTCAGGAGGTCGGTGCACCATTGACCTATACTTTTAACGTATCAAAATGGTACACAAACAATGGTAATAACAAATTGACTTGGCAGAATGCTCACGACTTTTGTTTCGCTCAGGGGGGGGGGCTAGAGGCAATAGTCAATATTGGTGGGAATGCCTCTAGAGATGTGGGCAGAATAGGTGACGAATGGGGGGCGCTTACGTCATATACCTCTTCAAACTTCACCAGCGGATACTACTGGTCTAGCGATGTTATTTCAGGTTTGCCAGGCGATCATTTGATATTCTCGGTAACTGGCGGCACTGCTAGCTTTGCTAGTAATACCACCCCAATGCATGTCATGTGTATAAAAAATTGATTGTAGTGTTTTTGTCATAGTCTATATTCTGGAGCTATAAATCACTTGTAATATTTTTCCTTGTTTATTTACTAATGAGCTCAACACTGAATCTATAGATGCTCGCAAGGCCAACATTGAAAGATGGCCGCTGTCATCTGGTGACCAACAGTCAGTCGCCTTCTCTGTGAGCAGTGGTACGGGAGTCTTGTCTGTTGCGAGCGCCGTGACCAATAGTTACGGTGAAGCTGTCGTTACGCTGATCAGCGGTGACGTTGGGAGCGTGAGTGTGCTGGATAAGAGTGGCAATAGCGTAGCTAATGCAGGTCAGAGCAAGGCGATTAGTTTTTTAAAACCAAATCCTTCGTCAATCGATCTGGCTATTCAGGGCAGCCCTGCAACAGTAGGACTGCCTGTAACGGCTGTAATAACTGTTAAAAGGATCAAATGGGTGTGCTATTGAAAGATGCCGATGTGGTACTGACCCCAATAAGTCAGAGTGCGAGAAATGAATTTTACAATACCTTTTCTCCTAGCATACTACAAACAGGCGGCTCAAATATAAGTTCAACAGTATTTAAGACTGGGAGTGATGGCTCTGTGTCTATTGTTGTCATAGACCTGCTGGTAGCGGTGTTAAAACTACTATAAAAGCAATGTCATTATTGGTTTCTGATGATGGCGAGGTCATATTTACTGTTCATACAAGCCCAGAAATCTCAGTGGCTAATATGTGTTATCATATGCAAGAGAAAGTTTTAAGTAATGGCGTAACTCTTAAATACCCACGTCTATATGGGGAGATTAGTGGCTCATTGGAGCCATTTATAAAAAATGAAAGTTGAGCTAATAAATGTTTGTTAGAGGCTAACTCAACATGTACATTGCCAATATTACAAGAATTAATTGATTTCGTTGCAAGTGTTTCGATTTGTGATTTACTTTGTAGTAATGGATGGCCTGTTAGTTCAAGCTATAATCACGCATGGTCTAAGATAGCTGGTTTTTCAATTAGCAATCACTATTATGCTGATCTACATACAGGCTTTGTTAATGAACGAAGAGGAGATAGCACACTTGGGTTGATATTGTGTGTCAACTAAATATTAATGCCTAACTCATATATGCATTTATTGATATGTCATAACTACACCCATTATATTTAAGTGGGTGAACAATATATATAACTGTAATATAAAATAAAAATGGAAATTAAAATGAGAACTCTTGCTCTAGGTATTTTTTCAACCTTGTTGTCTGGATATATTTCAGCGGATGAAAATACTTCGATGGTAGATGAATTAAATCGCAGGTATAACTTAATTGAGAGTGAATGCCCTAATGGAACAGCTTTGTCGTGTACGGGCGTCCTGGTTCGTTCCGCCGAATCAAATGAGCCAACATGGGCTCCCAGTGGGACTCAAATGCAAAGTTCCGTATTGGCATCATCATTAATTCGCAGAGATATCGGTGCTGATAAAGTATGGGCATATACGTTAGTCGGTTATGGCATAATCTATGGCCCTGCTGCTGTGGGAGAAATATTAGAGCCTGAGCCTTTGTGTATATTTCCAACGAACGGTTCTAGCAATTTTCGAGATGATAGAGGGTGTGGTCCAAGAAATGATGTGAAAACAAAAAACACGGATCTGAGTGGATGTGCTGTGCTCGATATCACGACAGCTGAGCAATGGCTTACTCTTCCTAGTGATATGCAATGTTCATTTAGTGTTTATGAACCATACGAAGTCAATGAAGCAATTCGTGCTCAGATACTATATAACGATGTCAGTGAATCTAAAGCTAAAATGTGGAATGAGGTCGTAGTGGATACTAGTAAGTGGAATAAACCAATTTCCTCATATCCAATACAGGCAATTTTTTATCACAGGGGTTACTTGGGATCGCCGGTCTTTGAAAGAGGTGGGTTAGAAGGGGCCAAATATGAACAAATACGTTTCTTTGAGGAGTCAAATAAAATTATTCCTATAGTGGCTATTGATGATAAAAATATAGATTATGTTTTTTCATATAATGAGGAAGACCAAGCAATTCATGAGTAATGTGAATATTGTAACTGCTAAGCATGGATCTTAGCTTGTTTATCATTACGAAATACCTATACATAGCATGTAAGAGCTTTGGTGTATATGACCCCTAGATGTTTAATTAGGTTGTTTTTTGTATTTTATTTTGGTGTTATAGTTTTTAGCTATTTATTTTTTGGTGGGGGGGCGCAGGTTTAATAAAAATCTGTTTATCAATTCGTACTAAGGGCACTAACTAGGTATAGTGATTATATCGCATTTTATTCTTGTGCATTAGCTATATTTTGTCCCTTGAATATAAAATGATAATGCATCTAAATGGTACAATCAAACGTTTAGCCACTATTTTTATGCATTAGTAATAAAGCAATTTATACCATTTAATGGTTTGTGAGTATGTGTTGTAAAATTTTTGCCATCTATATTAACGACTTAGATAGCTGTGCATTATAAGTAATGAAGGTTGAGTGTAGCTAATAAGATCGCAGAAACTAGTCAAAGTTCTATCGTTACTGATGTTAATTCTCATTTTTAGTATATAAGTTCAAAGACTAGTTATGCTTTTCACAGAAAATCAACTCTTACACATCATCGCTCATTTTTTCAAATTTATTCATGTTTTTTTTGTGGGCTTTGTATGGGGCTTTGTTTATTGTTTAATAACAACCGCAACATAAGGAGAAGATTTAAGTGAAAAAGATGACCCAAGTTGAAATGGAAACAGAGGTGATGAAATTCTTAACTGGCATAGAGATGAAGCAACATTCTCAATCACCAGAAATAGAGTTCTTTGGAAGAGAGCCAATTAGTCGAGATATTAGTTGTTTTTTGCAGATTAGATTTTCACTTATATATTTAATTGCGAAATCTAAATTTATGAGTGGCATAAATGTTGAAGATATAGAACAAGAAGCTAAAGTAATCGCTAGCGTAAAACCTCATACAGGTATATCTGAAGATAGAATGATTAATTTAATGAGGCTTTTGATATCAGTCAGCAAAAACATACAAGATAATATATTTAATGAATGGCATAGTAACCCTGAGCTTGCACCTCAAGGGCCATTTCTCAGCTTGGATACATTGAGACTCTTGATTGTAGATAGTGACAAAGAGATGTTGACATATTTTTCAAATGCGGTTTTCTCTAAATTTGACTTAATGAGCTTCATACTAGATTTTCACTTTAGTCACAGTCATCTTGAATCAACATTTTGTAAAGATATTAAAGTAGCTATTTTTGAGATACTAAAAGAACGAAGAGAGCAAGAATCAAATTGTAACACTTCAGCCTTGTTGTATTTTTAAATAAAGCTTAAACAAAAAACAATAACCAGGCGTAAGCCTGGTTATTTATTGATGCGATATGCTTGCATGACAATTAAGTGATGATAGAAAACTCTCCAATGGGATCGGCTTGCCAATTAAATATCCTTGTAAATACTCTACTCCTTTTTGTTCCAGATAGTTAGCTTGATTGACTGTTTCAACACCCTCTGCAATCATACTAATTCCAAGTCTTTCACCTAGGTCAATGATATTATCTATTAAGTGCTCAGAAAGAGAGTTAGAGCCTATTTGTGATACAAATGACAAGTCAATTTTTAATGTTTTGACATTTAGATAATTAAGATAGCTTAGGCTTGAGTGACCCGTGCCAAAATCATCTATTGCTAGATTAACGCCTATCTTATGTAACTTATTAAACAATGACAGTATAGGTGGTGTTACATCTAATTTTTGTCGCTCGGTTAGCTCTAATACGAGCTGGATTTTATCACTATTAAGGTAAGCTAAAAACTCTTGGCAATCATAAAAAAGCCTCATTCCGTTGCAATGTGCCGCTGTAATATTAATCCCTATATGAAACTTACTGGGTAAGTTTGACTCATATTTTTTTATTAATCTTGCGGTACTCTTAAATATTGATGTAGTCATGGGAACGATTAGGCCTGAATCCTCAGCTTGAGGAATGAATAAGTCCGGCCTTACAATCCCATTAATTGGGTGCTGCCAACGCATTAATATTTCAATGCCGATAATTTTTTTACTTAATGAATCGACAATAGGCTGAGCATATGGAATAAACTCATTGTGTTCCAATGCTCTTTTAAGCTCATGCGTGAAATCTCTTGGCTTATTTAATTGCCACCACATAATTGTAGAAAATGAAATGAGAATAAAAATGAGGTAAATTAGAATGTTCTTGTTCTTCTTCAAGAAGCCTATCCATGGGGATTCATAGTTCAATCCAGCATATACTGAAAAAGGATATTTTTTGGATTCAATATTTCTTCCAAAAAATAAAGTCCTTGTAGGGGAATCGGAAAAGAATGAACCGTTTTCAGACAGCCATTCCTTTTCTATCTTTAAAAACAACATTAAGTTCTCATCTTCCTGTTGAGATAATAGCGCCTGTATATACAGACCATCTATCCCACTTAATGCACTAGTCTCACCATTTGTTGTTCTTATGACAATTAGCGGGTGATCTTTTTCAACACTGTTCCCTGGCATTAGCAATAGCTTATTATTTATGTATTCAGAATTGTTGTCTACAAAATTGCTCTTCCCAAACAATGATGTACAGTAAATGACATTGTTCTTTGCTAGATTGACCGACCTTACATAGGGAATGCTTGTCACTTCATGCCTTAGATTTCTTACTGCTACCTTGCATGGACTACCAATATTCTTTAAAGCTAGTTGATTTGCCATTTCACCAAAATCGAATATTGACTCTATAGCGAAAACAGCTTTCTGTGCAGAGTGTTGAGTCCATCGCTCAGACTGGTATAAATAGCTATAATAAAAAATTGTTGTGATAGTAAATAACGGAAGTAATGTCAATAGGCCACAAGCTGCAACTCTGGTATAAAAGCGATTTTTCATTTTTCCTCCGTGATAAGTTATACATCCATGTACTCATTAATTTTAATGTACCCTTAAGTATGTAATGATATTATTGTTTCTGTTCATATCGAAAATTGTTATATTTCCAAAGTGATAAATCATTTTTATATCTTCCTCTATGACATGATCCAATCGTCCCACCATGTTAATATATAAACTCGCTTTTTCAGTGTTTATTACTCTGGGACGCTCTAATTGCGTCATATTATAGCGTAAAGTATAGCTATCAACACTGTCATCTATGAACTCTCCCTTTGAAATAAAAACCGCTGTGCTTTCAAGCCCTGGCGCTGATAGATATGAATATGAAACAAAGTTGTTTTTATCTATATTTGAGGAAATGTCGACTCTTGTTGTGTGGTCGTTAATTATATAAAGAGATGCTCGATACTCTCCCTTCTGTGTTAGCTGAGAGTCCGCGTAGTATTTACTTACAAAAAGAAGTAAACATGAGAGCGTGAATAAAATTAATGTTCGCATACCAAACTCTCTTTAGATAAAATGCTTTTAATCTGACACTTGGCTCTTTCAATGTTAGTCTCTTTGAATGAAAATGATGAGGTGTGATTTCTTATTGATACAGATATATTATAAACGCCATTGTCATTTTGGATAAATATAATGCTATTCGATGATGCAAGCGATATTATTGATGATATGTCATCGGTAATGACCTGCTCTTTTTTCTTTACTATAGTATAGTTTGAGCCATTTATATTTATTTTTTTCTCTTCATAGCCATGAGCAATGTACTTTTTGCTTAGATCATGATCAATATGCCATAATAGATTATATCCAGACATGACTAACATACACAAGCTCGTAAAGATTAGAGCTTGCGTCTTTATTTCCCATATGCTGTTTATAATTTTATTAAACCACTCATGATTGCTATTTATTGCTGTAAGTGTATGGTAGGTACTCTTGTTTTGATTGTTGGAGTGGAGCTGTGTTTCATTGCTGAATGCATTGGGGGAATCTGTATGTTCTATGGCATGTGCTTCTAAAGTGAATCTATAACCCAATCGTGGAACTGTAATTATACAGTCATCATTTTGCCCCAGCGTCCTCAGGGCTTTTCTTAAATTTGAGATAGATTTTGCTAGTGAGGAATCTGTAACCACTCTGTCTCCCCAAGAAAACTCAATCAACCGCTCTCTTGTTATAATACTATTTTTATTTGAAATCAGCATAAGTAGTATGTTAGCTTCTGTATAAGCGAGTTTAATGCACTTGCTATCATGAGATAGTTCACTGCTGATCCGGTTGAAGACAATGCTTTCATTTATCAAAAAGATCTCATTTTTTGAGATTTCAATAGCTTCGTTATCAACCATCTGTCTACCGCCTGAGAATGTGTTTCATCTTTATTTAACACAAAATACAACAGTATTTTAGTATCGTCTACACCTATATTATATGAGTTATGTAAGTGTAGCCAGTAGCCAGCATATAATACGGATTAATTTCTTAGTGACCGGGGCAATGTGCTGCTAAAAGACCCCAAAGGGTGAAAGCTAACGGTATTTATTCACTACATCATTTATTTATGGAGTTGTAAAACCATTGCCTGTTGTAGTTACTTGCTTAAAAAGCAAGTTTTATTCGACGGTATGTGCTGCTGATTAGCTATCCTAGGGTAACATTTGGTTGTATTACTAGTCATTCGTCAAAAATTTTCATATGTATTCTACATTGCTCATGTTTTTTCAATTTTGTTTTTATAACTATAGAGTTATAAATGCTGCTGTACCTGTACCTGTACCTGTACCTGTACCTGTACCTGTACCTGTGATGTGGTGTTTGGCCTACTTTGTGGGCCTTTTTTAGTTTTTTCAGCTTGTATTCATGTTCGTCACTCTGTTCTATAATTAGGCTATATTTATACTCTAGCATATTGAACCGCGGGCAGGTCGCAACCAGCACTAATACCTTAGTGCCTTCTTGATAATCAGGCAGGCTTCATATAAAATAATGAAACAGATTGTAACCAGAGAACGTAGCTGCACCACGTATAGCTAATGTTTTTTTGTAGAATAGTTATTCTTGTAATATATGGATATAATTCTGAGTTTAAGAAAGAATGCAATCTGGTTTTATTGATTGTGATTTTCTGAATCACGCTAACTTATTGGTAATCTTTTTGTTAATAGCACTCTGAATTATAGTTGATAGAATTGCCATTAATTTAAGTGTAGATAAGGGGGGAAAGTCTATCTTTGCTTTATCGTAGCGGTATGTTGAAATGCTGAGGTATTTATTTTTATCATGGATAGTAAATAGGCAGTCTTTCTAATTATTCAAGTGGACGCCTGAAAAATTTTAGGAAGAACCGATATTGACTTTTTTAACTAGTGTGGCTGGGTTCGCATCTTCGAAACTCTTAATTTATTGATACGCCCCATGCCTAATCCGCCCCACCAGATCAACAACAGCCTGAACTCCCATCTGTGTAGCCAACAATGTGGCTGGAGTTACCCCACCAAGGCCCCAAGCTGGACGATGCAACCATGACAGAGCTCTGGCTGTATTGTGCTTGTGGAGGGAGAGTGCCGCCTCGAGAGCACGTACAACGCCGTATACTCTAGCGCTCTGTGATATTGATAGAGGGATATTTTTTCTGAGCCTACGAGCCACAGTGCTCCTGCTAATACCAGCTAGCTTACATATCACACCAACATCAGTTTCAACCAGTGCTGCTAGCTTATAGATGATGTCCACCGGAACCCCAGCCACAATCCACAGGTGAACATTCAGTGCTTCACGAGGAACACCCAAGGCGTCACTGAGTATCGCTCTAAGGCTCGGATGGTGGACTGCATAGGGTGTCATTTTACATTCCTCTGTAATGCATGTGTTCTTTATCATGCACTATCTCACCTCACATTGTCGTGTCCAGTGCTCAACAAAGTTTGCACATGTTGTTGGGCAGACACTTGGTTTCCAACCAACTAGGTTGGTGTTTTGATTTATTGATGGACATCATGAGCAACCCCGAGCACTATTTCATAGTTTCGAAGAGCTCATTAGGGATAGGATCAATGCCTATTTATACAAGTATGTTAAAGTTGGACAAATCAATCGGAACACCACCCCATCAAGTAGAGGTGAGCGTCTATTCTAGCCCACATGGTGGCTATATCAGGGTCAGTGAAATAGATGCTCACAATAGGAGTGATGCCCTATCCACATCAACTTTAATGTCCGCAGACGAGTGTCGTGCCCTTGCTCGGTCACTGGACGCAATGGCTTCAGTCCTTGAACAATCAGAACGAAATGGTGATATGTCATAGCGCCGAGGAGGGCCGATGACTGAGCTGATCTGTACTGAGCCTGGTATAGGTATTGAACGCGGGGAAACTTTTCAAGTTCTCTCGGAGAACGGCTCTGAATGGGAAATCCTGTTGGGTAATGAATACCGCAGGGTCAACAAACGCAGCGGGCGTGTTACAGGTTGGAAAACACCTCCAAAATTTGAGTGCAAAGATATCCAAAAGCAGAATGTAAAATAACTGTTCAATACAGGTGATATCTGTGATATGCAACCTGCACAGGCTATTCCTATATCCACCACAGAAGAATATTATAGAGTTCATAACTTATTACTTAAGGGGCTTTGCATGCTCGTAAAAGAAATTGTGCCAACAGAACAGGTCGTTGACATTCTCTGTGATGTCTGTGGTCGTAGTACAAAAACAACTTTTGGAACCAATCAATACGGCTCGTTATCGGCGGATTTTGGCTATGGTTCCCGTCACGATGGTGAGCGTTATCAGGTGCATCTTTGTGAAATGTGTTTTTTCGGTACACTCGCAACAATGAGGGAGATGCATCGTGGGGATCATATGTTTGACGATGACTATGAGGCTGCAAACCCAGACACATTTGGGTGTGATTATTCTAATAGGGAAATAATATGAATGATATGCTCCCATACTCTAGTTTGTGTGGAGAGAAATGGTTCTTATCATCTGTACTGCCGCTAATACGCAAGATTTTTTTGAGGCTGTTTCACGTCAAGTAATAAAGAGTCACACGAAGTTATAAAGTTGCATACTTAGCAATCAGGAACCAAAAGGTTCTCGTTGCCACGAAGGAGTCGTTGGGGGGGCCACCTTGAACCCGAAATCGAAGTGGTTACCTGTGACTGTTGACTAGCGGCTTCACCTTGTCATAGGATCAAGACATAGGGAGAGTCGCTACCCTAAGTGCGAAGTTGAAACAAGGGAGAGTCGCTACCCTGAGTGCGAAGTTGAAAAAAATGCTGAAACCCTGCCTCGTTGCGGGGTTTTTTGCTTTCTGGAGACATGGATGTGTAGTGGCCTAGTCATCCAAGACTACCTCTAAAGTTAAGAGGGGCGAAGTGTTTGGATCCTCAAGGGGCAAATCTAAAATTTCTTATCATCGACTAATTCTGTGAGCCAATGATATTGTCCCATCGGCTCATTTCGTGAGCCGATCAAGATCGTTCATCGGCTCATCTGGTGAGGTGGTCTCAACGCTTACTACCACCTATATAAATTTTTTAGCTGCACAGTTTCATATAAGATTGGAGCTCGCTCACCAAGCAGATCCAAACGCGATTTCGCTCACGTCTTTTTGAATAATTCTATTTCTATAATCATCTTGGTGCCAAAAACAGTGGAGCTGATGCTGGGATTGAGAGATAATTTTCCCGATATAAAAATGTGATACATGAGGATAAAAATGAACGATTTTTTGAAAACTTTGTTGAATATCCGTAGTCTGCGTGCTGCATTGCGCGAGCTTTCTTTTGAGCAGCTGGTCGAAATCAGAGAGAAATTCGAGGAAATATTTGCTGAGCGTGAGCAGCAAGAAAACAAAATCAAAGCTGAGTCTGCTGAGCGTCTGCAAAAACTTGCTGAGTTTACCGAAATGTTGAAACAGGCAGGCATCGATCCGAGTGAGCTGGTTGGCACTGCCGCTCCGGCGAAATCTGAGGGATCCACCAAAGCCAAACGCGCTCCTCGTCCTGCAAAGTATCGCTACACCGAGGATGGTCAGGAGAAGACCTGGACTGGTCAGGGGCGCATGCCTAAGGCCATTGCGGAAGCTGTGGCGAGTGGTCGAGCATTGGAAGAGTTCTTGATCTAGTGCTGAGAGCCCATGCCTGCTCGGCGTGGGCCTTTAATTCTATCTGTAGTAGGAGCACCGTATGGGGAGGACATTAGAGGATATCATCGAGTCGGAATCATCCGAGGTAGTCCAGAGAGCCAAGGAGCATGCCGAAGAGCTGCGAGTTCGTATCGCTGTGACCAAACTGCTTTCAAATATCGGGGCGGGTGATGTTCCTGAAATTGATGCCGATGTTCTAAATAGTTTATTGTCGCTCAAAAGGTCTGTTGAGAGATATGACTGTCGGCTGAGTTTACTCGTTCATATGCCTGACGGCACTCATCATGGTGTCAACATTTAACTAAATAGCATCATTGGTACGTTAATCGCAGATCTCATCTACCAAATGAAATTAACGCCCCATGGCAATGCTTTTTCAAACTCCCTCTGTGTGCAAGCGGATCTGATAGCGTGTATTGCGTCCGCCACCAGGTAATTTCTCAAGGCACCCTCTCTCCACCAATTCACCCAGATGACGTGTAGCCGTCGCCTTGCTGACTCCGGCGACTTTTTGATATTGACTGGCGTTGATGCCATTTTCGAAACCCTGTTCGCCGCCATCCAATAAACGGTTAACAACCCTGATTTGCTCTGGACTCAGACAGTCATGATTGTGTCGCAGCCAGAAATGAGCCTTGGCAAGGCTACGAGCGATACTTTGTAATGCCAACTCTATGGAGTAATCCAGTGTGTCGAGGAACCAACATAGCCAGGAGGTAATATCCAACGAGCCCTTCTGTGCTGACCCCAATGCCCGATAGTAGTCTGCCCGCCGTTCTAGAGTAGCAACTGACATGGCATACAGCCGGATGCTGTGGCTGTCATCCTGTGACAGCGCGAGATCGGTCAGTGCCCGCGCTAACCGCCCATTGCCATCATCAACAGGATGAAGGGTCAAAAACCAGAGATGGCAAATCGCCGCACGAAGAAGGGGATCCATCGTGGGGTCATGCCGAGTCTGGTTAAACCAGAGGATGAACTCGGCCAGTTGATCGTCAAGGGCAGCTCTGGGTGGTGCCTCAAAATGCACGATGGGGCGATCAACACGCCCAGAGACAACCTGCATCGGCTCATCTCCTCGTAACTGCCCTACGTTCACTGGCTGCACCGACCATTCGTTGGCGGGGAACAGCCAACGATGCCATTGGTAAAGCCTCTCAATCGTCAACTGTTGTTCATGGTTATCGATGGCGTCCAGCATCATGGCCGCGAGCCCCTCTGAGCGATCTGACACGGGATAGGGCGGAGTTTGTGAACCCCCTAACCGCCTAGCCAGGGAAGAACGCACGGATTGGGCATTGAGACGCTCACCCTCAATAGCGGACGAGGCGATGATGTTAGCCAGTAAGGTATCTAACGTTTGATCGGAGTTCCCCAATCTTGAGTGGCTACCTAGGAGAATTCCCAACCTGCGTTGCACCTGCCGTAATCTGGGCAATATCTCGCTATCCCGCCAACGAAAATGGGGCCAATCAGCTTGTTGCCAAATCCAAAATGGTTCCATTATTTCCTCATCCAACGTGCTAGGGTCTCAATAATGAGCCGACCCAGCCCATCATTCGGCTCAATGTTTGAGCCGAATATAACACATGCAGCAGAACAGCAGAGCTGGTAATGAGGATGGAGATACAGGCTGAAAATCTCAGACCGGAGCTGATGAAAAACTGGATTTATTGCTGCTGGGTGGAGCTACTGCAACCAGTGGATAGACAAGGCGGGAACTCATTTCCGTTTCGAACAGATCTTGTGAGCTTGCAGCTTACGCTGCATAAAGCCACGCACAAGAAAATGCCGTTCGGTCTACTCATTCATATGCCTGACGATACTCACTAATATTGGGATGCCAGTCTAAGCCACCAGAAGAGAAGGATCGAACCACCGAGTAGATTGCCTGCCAGGTATTTCCAAGAGCGGTCTGACAAGAATAAAATCGCCCCCAGTATCGTTATCAGGCCCCAGAGATAGGGCATGAGCAGTACATATAGGCCAGTCAGTGAGTATTCATCGTTAAACCAGTCATAGACAGGCTGAATGAACAGGATCGATGCATTCAAGAGGTGATAGAGCATGAACAACACGAATACCCATGTTCTCTCTGTCTTAACGGCTGCGCTCACTTTAGTTCCCCTTGGAATGGATAGCTGAGTTCAATGACGGTCAAAAATGGCTTGTAGGCAAAGCGCTTGTAGTGTTGAAGAACAAACCAGCTTCTGAAACCGGACGCCAGGCCGTAGAACTTGACTCTTCCGGTCGTGGGGTCAGGGCCAATGTCAGGATAATCGAGACCGAAGTGGTCATATAGCGTTACTTTGATCGTCCCTTTGTAGAAGTCGCCAAATTTTTCATATGTCGCGATTTCCGCCTTGCCTGCCCAGACATCGTTAACCGCAATTGTGAGGCCCTGCACCTTATCCGCCGCAGAGTTGAAGATGGGTAACCG
This sequence comes from Aeromonas sobria, assembly GCF_000820145.1. Classification (GTDB taxonomy): domain Bacteria; phylum Pseudomonadota; class Gammaproteobacteria; order Enterobacterales; family Aeromonadaceae; genus Aeromonas; species Aeromonas sobria. Next base: position 91,587 of record NZ_CDBW01000016.1, read on the forward strand.
AAAGCCGGAGGTCTTGCTGTATTGCTGCATCAAGTCACCCAGAACAAGCTTATTCACATCACCATCAAGTTCTGCCAGCTTTGCTTTCACTTCCTTGATAAGGGTATCTGAGAACTTGATCGTGGTCGGGTGAGCTCGCGCTGCTCTCGTCAATGCTTGGTTCCGGTATTCACCCCCCTCAGATTTCTCGAACTTGGCGATCATGGCCAGAATGTTCATCTTCATGTCGCCAGTCGCAAACAATGTGGCCATGTTGCGGAAGCTACTAAAGAACACCTTGGGGTCAGTCTTTTCGAGATCACCAATAAAGCCGTCATCTCCCATCTTCCCTACGAACATGGGGATAGCCTTGATCTGCTCTGCCGTCATTTTGCCGTAAGTCATATCTTCGGCAGGGCTGCCATCAACGTTCTTACCTGGCTCACGCTTCGACTTGTAGATGAGCACAGGCACACGATAGGTTGTGGCTGACGTTGTATCGGTTTTTGGTTTGAGAGCAGGAGGAATGGTTTCTGCCTTCAGGCGCTCTTTTTCTGCCGAACCAAACCACATTGTCGGCTTGGCCTGGGCATATGCTGACTTGATGGCCTGCTCAAACCTGGGTGTCCCCCTTACCGAGATTTGGTCTCCCTGGATAGTACAGCAAGAAAACACATCAGATTGCATCCCCAATACCACCTTCGACCCGTCATCAAGGCTTCCAGCCGCAGGGCCTAGAATGCGCTTGAACTCGTCCTTGGTGAGTTGGTGGATGTCTCTGAGGTCTGGTTTCTGCATGTACAGTGGGCTCGATGAAGAGTGGTGGGGCGATCACTTTATCATCAATGCTCCAATCGAGACCATATGGGTATTTTCTGAAAACGGCAGTTTTTGACGCTTTCTATAGATAGGCAACAGTGGGGAGCTTAATAGCTAATAGGCAAATGCTAAAGATGGCAATGATGTTAATTGCCATCACTGTAAATAATTATAGGGAAATTTAGTTTTATCTGGGTGAAGAGATAATTATTTGGCAAATATATCTATGGCAGCAAGTCGCGAATGTCACACCCCATTACCCTGGCAAGCCGATAAGCCTTTTCCAGGGTGACATTGACCTCACCACGCTCAATTCGTCCTACGTAGCTTCTATCAATTTCGGCCGCATATGCGAGTGCATCTTGCGATACGCCCAATTGAAGCCGTCTATCACGTACAGCATCACCAAATTTTTTTGCTAGCTCTTGCATGTCTCGCCTCTCGCTGGCGAGCACTATCTCTGGTTGTCTGGCTAACGACCACGGATTATAATCCGCAATCGAGTTTAGATTCCCACTAAACGTTTTCGTTCGAGACCGAGGATTGCTTATGAGCTCCCAGACTGTGTGGTTACCAACCGCGCTCTACACCGCACTCATTCGATTGCAGATGGATGATTTCACTACAACGGAGTGCTTGAACGCAGTCTTTGGTGACTCAGAGTACAATCAGGCCCATAAGCGGCGGTACGGCCTCGTTTATCGTCATCTGATGAAGTTGGTTGACGCGGGTTTCTTGGAACGGAGAAATGTTGATGATGTGCGATTGTATCCAAGTTTCGTTAAAACCCCTCTATTTCATGATGTGAACTTTCAAGAGGAATTGAGTGACCCAGAGACTCAGAAGGTTAAGAGGATTCAGGAACACAAAGGGGGGGCGAATGACGCTCTCTTAGATGAGTTAAAAACGAAGGCAAATATTTATCGCATTGAAATTCAGGAGTGCCAGGCAGCAATTGCAGAATACAATAAGCTGCAAGCAGACTTCCCAGCTTTGGATATGGCTATTGAGCATGCTCTCAGGGATAGCTGTAACGAGTATAGTAGCTTACGTGGCCGGTTGGCTGCCGTGGAGGAGGTGATGAAGGCTTTGGGGAGCACTGAGTCGGCCCGCTAATATCATCCCTTCTATATATAAGCCGATCTTAACTACATGACCCTAGGTGTCTGTGATTTTAGGTCATGTAGTTTCCATGTCACGAGTCGGTGCATGACCTCTAGTTTGTATGCATCTTGGGTGCAGTACCTGATAATATAGTTTAATAGAAGATCCTGTCCTAGAGTTAAATCGACATAAAGTGACTTCTTTGACATCTGTTCAGAATATATTTAAGAAGTCTAGCAGTGTAAGTAATATGCTATTGTGTAACCATTTCAATTGGATATTTATATTACCATAGATGAAAAGTTCTATCACAGTGTAAGTTATGGTGTAAGGAGTCAAACATAGTTGTAAACCAATCATGCACCTCCCAGTAGTAAATAGTTTTATGTATCATATGTTTTTAACTGCCGTTTTCATTTTTAGTTATCAACATCTAATTAATGAGATATATTTTAATATATGTATTAGTTTTTGAGATGTCTTAAAATTGAAGCATTTGTTAAAGGTCGATGAGGCTCGCCTTCTTTAAAATGGTAGTCATCAGGGTGCTGTCCAGTCAATGCTGTAAACATGTTTTCTAATTCTTCTATACGTACTTTAGCAATAAATAAGGCGTGCTCTACAGCTACTCGTTCTACACAAAGTTTTTTAACTTGATTTTTAAGATCGTCACGTTCAATTTTGTAATCTTCTTTAAGTCGTTTTTCATTGTTTCGGTCATTGCGAAGCGTTTGTAGCTCTGTGACGTATAATTGAGGAGGGGCGTGTTTTTTTTCTATGCATCCAGAGTTGTACTGGGCCATAAGATTATCTGCTCTGAGTCTGAACTCAGAGTATGGTTTATAATATAAAGTTCCACTACCAACCCCTGACTCTTTGGCTAGTTGTGCCATAGACAGCTTGGTGTTGGCGAGAACATATTTTCCCTCACCCCTCAGTAAGCGTTGAAGTGCATCTTCGAAAATTGCTAATTGAATATCTGTTTTTTTAGGTTTGCTCATAACTAACAATCCTTAATGCTAATCAATCCATCATACGGTTCGAATTCAATCCCGTGGTGAATCATCGTCTTTTCACAAGCCCGAATACCAACTAAAACCTTGCTGATAAGGTTAGGTTGATTTATGCATAGTTTCATAGCATTTTTATGACGATCTACTAAACGAGTATGTAGATCAGCCAATTCTTGTGCATGGCGATTCAATATTACCGCGTAGTTGCACAACATAGGGCTAATTAAAGTATCTATGGTGCAGTCGAGTCGACTACAGTTAGGGTTTAAGCACAAACTATGTCCATTGTCTACAATCGTTAATTCACCTGATTTGAGAGCCTCTTCAATTTTTTCTCTACTGTCAAAGACGATATTACCCTGAGCAATTTGTGATCTAATGGTTGCTCCGGCGCCACCAGAAATAGGCTCATCCGATAAATAGATTTTTTCTCCATCCTCTAGCATAAAGATAGCATTTACCTCATCTAGCTCAGCTTTTATATCTTCATCTAATTGCATATCTAATGCGGTGGCCATTTCTGCATTGCGTCCATACCAAATAGTCATGCTAAGACGCAAGTGACCTAATTGTTGTTTAAGTTGTAGAAAGGAACCAAAGCCATTACGTATCATAAAAACGGCAAATGTTCGACGGAATTGATGTGTGGCAAGAGGCCAAAGCTTATTTAGTGGTATTTCAGAGGCCCACTGACGGTTTAATACTTTAAACTCATCAAGGTGCTCCTCTCTAAGGTATGCTCCCAATGTGCCATCTTCATTAGGAGTGTTTTTTATCAATCGCGTTAATCCCTTGTATAAGCCAGCAGATGTTAAAATAATTCCATCTCCTTCAACACCTAGAGAAAGAAATAATGACTGAGAGTGCTCACGTAACTTTTCTGCCGCAGCAGGTTGACCTGATAACATTAAGTTATTGGCTTGCTTCAGCAATTTGGCTGCCCGAGGTCTTGTTACGAGCGAAAGCAGCTCAATAGCCTTCTTGGCTATCGGTGCAGTTATCCATGCATGGGATATTGGGATGCCATTATTTAGTTTGCTAGTCTTTCCGACTAATAAACAATGGGTTATGCCATGAAAACTCTCCTCCCTATATGATTTGCTATCTAGCTCATACCATTCACCAAATCTCATTCCAGATACGGCCCCAATAACAGTTCCACAGATGGTCAAAATGTCATTGTATAACATAGTGCAATGAAGTGAGCCTGGAGTCTTATTATTGCTAAATATCCTTACTTTAATGAAGCCTGTACGATGGAAGAACTGCTTAAACTCGTCACGAGTGGCGTTCTCATCTAGAAGATTTAAATATTCATCAAAAAACAATGCTAGAGAGTGTCGCTTTTCATAAAAGTCTTCAAGGCAATTTATGGCATGTCTATAAATTGTTACAGCTAATGCTTGGGGGATTGCAAGGGTTTGTTTATTTCCCTTTGTAGGGTCACATAAAGTTTTGCTATTTTTCTCTTGTTTTTTATTTTGAAGCGGATGAATCCATATTGGTCTGCTAGATTTATGGCCGAGAGGTATTTCTCGACTACATCGCTTGAAATTTGTCTTTCCTTAATGGCTTCTAGTAGCTTCCCCTGCATTTCTGGTTGGCTTAGTGAGGCAAGACTTGGGATTTCTTTTTTTTGGCAAAGTTGTGCAAGATTAACCCAATGTCTACATATTGAATAAAGTCCACTCATGCCAGATATATCTGTTCGGCGGGTTTCAAATAAATGTCTGTAGATCAAACGTTTGACTGCTAAGCAAAAATGGTCAGGAATTTCATTCCATCTTAAAATGGAGCGGAGATTGTTCGTTGACTTTACGTGAAAATAGGCGCTGAAATCCCATTCATCATCAGTTAGAAAACTTTTTGGATTACCATCAACATCATAGCTCACTACTATATCTTTCAGTTGTGATAGATCATCATTATCGATTGCTAACTGCATGAACTGGGGAGTTGGGCCACCAGGGATGGTACTGCCGAGCCTGAATAATGGTTGCATGTTTATACTCCTCCCCATATCTGATATAAGTCTGCGGCTGATTCTTCATCTCCCCAGAGCGGATGTGAAATATTATGGTATTTTATTTCTGCCTCTGCATACACGTCTGAGTAGTCTTGCTTAATATCGAGAAGTATCAGGTTACATTTAGCGATTACTTGCATAACTTTTTCTACTGGCAACTGATGATTTATATTCGGCCTAAGAAGTGCTTCTCGCAAAGCTGCACGGAAACTGAGTAGGCACCAGATGTCGTCTGATTCTGCAACCAAAACTTGATTTTCGCACCAAAAGCAATCGAGAAATTTAAAACATGCAATAGACTCGTCCTCATGTAATATATTTTTACTTTTTAATTCTCTCATCAATCGTTTTGATTTTTCTCCGAACGGTTGCTTGCAGCGAGTGCCAACACTGGTCTGTGTAGGTTCAATTTGTTCTGTAGCTATGATTTCTACTATTCTTCTGGGTTTTTTATACTTGTCGCCAACAATTTTTCTTGCATAGTCGATAGAGTTTCCTCTAGCAATCAACTCAATTGCTTCTGCTGCACTACCTAAGCAGTTCCTGTTGTTTTGAGTGCTTCCTTTCATATAGTTTTTTAAAACTGTGATCTTGCTGTTATTCAAACCCTTGGCAACATGATCAATTGAGTTTGTTCTTGTCATAATGCCATCTGACTTGGTCTGGCGAAACCTTCCTACTATTGGGCGAATCCCATGAATGCTGTGTTTGGAAAACCATGATGCATATGTACTTAAGTCGGGCTGAGATAGTGAGCCCCGATACTTTTCATTAGTAAAACATGGAAATAGGTAAGCATCATCAGGTAAGTTAAAAATTTTAAGACAATTCAGGTACTCTATAAAAAAGTCTCTTCCTCTTGCTGTAAAACCAAGCGCCCATTCATTGCTTTGCCCACCTTGCCTACCTTTTTTGGTCGTCAAAATATAGCAATTTATAGTTTTGTCGAATTTAAAATCTTTTTCAATTACATCGCTTATACGTATGTTTAATAGGGGGCTATTGTTGTCACCAACAAATTTAGAAGTTATAAAGAATGCTGTCGCTGTCAGCTTGTTGTACCAAGCGGTTGTATTACTTGCTGATGAATCCCAATGTCGTTTAGATTTATTGAACGGACAGTTAGTTGGCTCCCCTGTTTTTAGTCGGCTAACCAGAACGTTAAAAACACAAAAAAGATCGCTTGCTACGCCTCTTAGCTCATCATCAGAATAAGCCTGAGTTTTTGTTAAGCTAGTATCGCTTCTGACTACTTTAGGTAGCAGTTTGGCAAGATCGTCATATCCACTCCAAGCAAGAAAATAAGACAAAGAGTCAGCCGCCGCTCTGCATGCTTCAGCTGAACTAGGATTTAGTCGTAATTTCTCTCTGATATGCAATGCGTAGGCGTCAATGGTTTGCTCTGTTATTTCTACAATAAGTTTGTTTTCATCACAAAATCGAATAAAGAACAGTATTGTATCAAATTTTGTTTTTGCAGTAGTTCCATTGTTTTTACTAATGTCTTTCACCCACTCATAAACGCTTTTTACCAGAGAAAGGCGCTCATTATGGAGGCTGTGCTTTTCGACTGACTTTACTGGTGGAACACTATCAAAAAGCATCCTGTAAACATAGATCGGGGTTAGTTTTTCCTCTCTATATTGGAAGTGTTTCACCCATAAGGTAAGTTCAGTATAGTCAATGGGAAGTACGTTTTCGGCCTCTGTAGTCGGCAAGGGCACTGCTTTACTCAGAGTCGCTCGTTTTATTTTGGCCATGCTTCCCCCTTCAGCCCTACCTTCATAAACACAGTCTCATTCCACATGCCAATAGCTTCATCGTCACCATAAATATTGTCTAGCTCTTCTTGATATATACGGTCAGCTTCTCTCTCAAGATGATGTTCATCCCAAAACTTTACATATAATGTGGTCGTTTGAGGGGATGAATGTCGCATGCGAGCTTGTACTTCAGCCTCAACCTGAGACCTCGTCAATACCGGCTCATTTGGATGAGATGGGTGATTTTCTGGGAATTTTAGATTAAGTAGTGAAAATGTTAGGTAGGTTGCATAAGTGGAACGCAGGTTATGAAATTTATGTGCGAACTTAGGAAGGTTGTTATCAATTATAATTGCATTTCGAATTTCACTCCAGCGAGCATTCAGTGAATTTCCACTATATGGCTTACCTTGACTACTGAGGAGAAGTGGTGGATATTTTAATGCCAGAGGATCTCGGGTTTTCTCAATGAATTTTGCAAGACGATTTTTATAGCTGCGACTATGTATATATTGGAATAGCAATCTCATTAACCATGACGGGATTTTTATCTCTCCCGACTCCCCACCTTTTGTGTGGCATCTTATGGCTGGACCTATCGTGATAGAAATAGCATTCTCATCTGGACGTGGCATGTATATTAATGAGCTGCTGAATGATAGTATTTCTAAACGCCTCATTCCTGTGTACAAAGCAAGTAATACGGCCAATTTTGTTTCTGATGAAATGCTTTTTTTAATGTACTTACCGTTGACCTGTACATAACCATATCCATTTTTAATTATGGATTTTAACGCCTGCAATTCAGGTCTAGTTTCCATTAGTAGCGGGCTTAGGTGATTTGGGAGTGCAGTATTTTTCGTCTTATCTCGAGCGACTATTTTGAGATCAGTCATTTGAACTTTAATATTTCTATTGATGTGGCCGAGCATCCGAGAATCACTAATATTTGCCTCAAAGATGTGGCATGGGTCTCGTTCAAATTTGCCATAACCCTGCCAGTATACATACAGACCAATTGCAGCTCCGCGATAGCTTTTTGCTGTAGTGCTCGCAAGTCGACGCTTGCCAGTTTCAGGATCTATTTCATCATGTAGTGCTTGAAGATATGCGCGGAAGCGATACAAGGGCCGCTGATTTCTTGGCCTGGGCATCTTGTCCCACGACAATTTCTCTGTATCTAGGATATCGAAAAAGTGCATCAGCCCTTTGGCAATACTACGTATGTCTTGGAGTTTATCGACGGTTTTGCAGTAGATAAGGTATTCATTGGCAGCGTTAATCGGACGACCTTCCGCATCAAAGAGCAAGACCATGTCGTGTATCGTGGTTCCATTAGCAGCCCACTCGAGGCATCTCTCGCCATTTTCGTTAACGTAGAAGTTAGGTGTTGCATCAACAGTCAGATCGCCAACTTCGACATAGTGCACTCGCATTCCTATACCCGTCCGTAACCGTGAACCTTTCAGATAGATACAGCGTAGTTCAATTTTGAGAGTTCAACAGTGTAAGGGTGCCTTTTGTGATCAGCGTTACATTTTTTGAGGTGTGTGCACATATGAGGTTCAATGTGCATACCGCAGGACTGGTTCAAACCCCCATGCTTTTACTCGGAAATTCAATCAGTGCACTGTAGATGCAGCGCAGTTTTCTCAAGATTTAACACAACCAAACTTTTGAGATTGCAATGTGTAGAGGTGTGGTTTGAGGTATTAGGTGTGAGGGTGCCACTTGATGATCTGTTTCTGATCGCCGTTGGCGACGGCGGGCAGTTGGTAGAGCGGAATGGGGGCGAAGTGGTCGCCACAGCGCAGCGGCGAGCAGGTGTGCAAAAAGCTGGTGTAGAGCAGCATCCAGCTCGGCCGCTCACCCAGCTCGCCGCAAGGGTCGGTACTGTCTGAAAGTAAATCAGCCCCCTGCAACTGCAGTTTCGGCGCCAGCAGTCCGGCCTGATTGAGCTGTTGTTCGGCCAGTTTGACCTGCTCGCTCTGGTTGTCCGGGTGCAGGCTATCTTGCTCCGGGCAGACCACCCGGCTGACGAAATAGCCTTCTTGCATGCTGGTGGGGAACTCCCGCCCGAGGATCTGGCCCTGATAGCGCAGCATGTCGAGGTAGTTGACGATGGCCCGTTCGGCCTCGCCAAGGGAGGTGTCGCGGTAGCACTCAAAGCAGAGTTCGACGATATACATGGCTCAGCGCTGCCCCTGCTGGATGAGCAGGTCGGTCAGCCGATCCACCTTCTGTTCGATGCGCGCGAGCTGCTCGCTCAGCTGTTGCAGGGTGAGCTCAGGTGCAGGCTGGGGGGCAACTTCCGGCAGGCTCTCGTGCTCGTGAGACGCGGTTGGCTGCTGCTTCCACTGGCTCAATACTTTCAGCAACTCGGCCATCGGCACCGGCTGGCTTAAGCGCGCTTTGACCATTGCGGTGGTGGGGGTGAACCCTTTGGCGGCCAACTCGTTGGCAATTCGGATGATCTCGTGGGCGGACATAAGCATGCTCTGGGTGAGAAGGGGAGGGCGATATCGGGGCGGGATCTTAACCAAAGCCGGCTGGGGAGGAAAGGGGCGGGCGGCTTAGCGGGGCTGGCGCAGCATCACATCAAGCAGGTCGATCGCCTCGCACCAGTCGGAGTCGTGCCACAGGGCATCGCGCAGAAAGCTGGCCTGAGCGGCGCTCCAGAAATTCGCCTCCGGCAGCAGGGTTTCATTGTCGAGGTGATGGTCGTGCACAAAGCGGTGCAGGCTCAACTCGTCGTTGGCCATCCCGAGCTGGGCAAACAGGGCTGGCAGATCGTGGACAAGGGGTTCCATCTCGTCTCTCCCTTAACTCATTGCTGAGATTATAGTCAGGCGCGCACCCTTGGCGCAGAGACGAGACAGGGGATCAGACAGAGGGCATGCGATGGGGTGGTAGATCGACTCCCACGACGTGCAGCCCCTGCATCTTGAGAGTGCCCTGATAGTGGCTCTCGCCATCGCTGGAAAATTCAAACTGGTAGTGGGTCAGCAGCCGCAGGGGATGGCGCGCCAACTCACGACGGCTGCGGGCCAGCGACAGCAGTTGCAGATCATGATGCTGGCAGTAGCGGCGCATATATTGCCAGGCCAATTCAGCCTGACGGCGTTGCAGCCAGAACAGACCGGCAACGGCAATCAGCAACAAAATGGCGAGCATATCTCCCATAGGCGGGCTTCCTTATCGTGATGTCGATAACCGGGAGGCCAGATTGGCACACCCGGTTTCCTTGTTATTTTTTATTCCGCCGCCATTCCCCGTGGTGCCAGGGGATCAGGCTGAAGCAAACAGGCGGCCAATGGCCTTGCCCAGCGCATCGCTACGGTCGGGGTCGCGCAGTCTGGCCAGCATATCATTGCGCAGGGCCGGTAAAGTGACCAACTCGGCAAAAACCTGATTGAAGAACTGGGTCGGTTGCAGCGCCAGCTGTTCCAGATAGTCGCTGAGCAGATTGGCATCTTTCAGGTCGGTCCAGAGTCGACCGGCAATGGCGAGCAGCAGTGCCGGGCTCGGTTGGGTTTGCAGCAGAGTCAGTAGTTTGTTGCTGCGCAAGGTGCTACCGGGGCAGGAGGCCATGGCGCGGCACAGATAGGCCAGAGTCTCTGGATTGGGGGCGGCGCACTCCTGCTCCTTGCCGATCCGCTCAAGCAAGGCTCCTTGTACTGCCGGCGGCAGCGGGGCGTTTTCGAGGCTCTGGCACAAGGCATAGAGCGGCTCTTGTGGCAGTTTGGGCAACGCTTTGCAGACCAGCGCCAGATTGCGTTCGTCATGCAGCCGCTCGGCCAGATCGGCAAAGCCCTGCAGCCCCAGCGCTTGCCAACCGGTGTCGTTGGGGGCAGCCAGATAGTGGCAGAGGGCATCGTAATAGGCAGACGGCGCCTGCTCCAGCTGGCGGGCCAGCTTGGCGTGCAGACTGGCCATCTTGGCCTCCGCCGGGCGGAAGGTATAGGGATTGTCAGCCAGTCGCTGGGCCTTCTCTTCATCCAGCTCGCCGGTGAGCTGGTAGCCTAGGGTTTCCACCACCTGATCCATGAACAGCTTGGGGCCGTTTGACATCAGCAGGCCGCGCTCATCGAGAGCAAACTTGAGGAACCAGAGGTAGTGGCGCGATTCGCTCGGCTGGAAAAAGTGCACGCCAAGCCAGGCGTGCTGCTGCAGCGGCCAGGGGTAGGGCTCTTGCTGCTGTTCGATGCGGACAAAGGTATCGCTTGCCAGTGGCCGCACCTGGCGGCCCATGTCAAACAGCTGGAACTGGGTGCCAGCCTGGGTCAAAAATTCGGTCAGTGTATTGATGGGGGTATTGATGGGCGTTGGCGTCGCAGACATGGTGAGATCCAGCTAAGGGTGATGCGGGCCGATTATAAGGCCCTTGCCGTGGATAGCCAGTGGCAGCAGTAGCTGGATACGGCAGAGATCAGCATGGCAGCGCTGCGGGGGGCGGTGTATAGTAGCGCCCTTTTTTACCGGCAGCTGGCCACCAAGGTCGTCGCTTGAGCTGGCATCTTACCAGCCATACCGGATCACTCTGTGGTAATGAGGATGAGTACGAGATGAATCAATATTTGCTGGTAGCCGGCCTGTTGGGGGAACTCACCGCCGAATTGCAGCGCCTCGAACGCTGGCAAGCTGAACATCCCGCTGACGATGCGTTGGCAAGCACTCTGCCGTTTTGTGTCGATACCCTGAGCTTTGACCAGTGGCTGCAGTTTGTGCTGATCCCGCGCATGGAGCAGTTGGTGATGCTGCAGGCACCGTTACCGACCAGCGTCTCCCTCTATCCCATGGCCAGCGAAGTCTATAAAAACGATCTGGTCGAGGCAGAAGCGCTGCTGCGCCTGATCGCCCGCTTCGATCTGCTGCTGTCCGGCAAAGTGGCTGAGCAATGAGTGTTGAAGCCGTGACCGCTGAGCCAGTCGTGGAAGAGCCATCACTCAAATTAACCCTGCTCTATCAGGATGAGTGGCTGGTGGCGGTCAACAAGCCCTCTGGTCTGCTGGTGCACCGCAGCTGGCTCGACAAGGCGGAGACCCGTTTTGCCATGCAGATGACCCGGGATCTGATCGGCGGTCGTCATGTCTATCCGGTGCACCGGCTCGATCGCCCCACCTCCGGGGTACTGCTGTTTGCCCTCAGCCCCGCTGTGGCGCGAACCCTGACCGAGGCGTTTACTCATCGTCAGGTACACAAAGAGTATCTGGCGCTGGTGCGGGGCTGGGCGCCCGAGCAGGGGGTGATCGATTATCCCCTCAAGGAGCAGCTCGATAAAATTGCCGATGCCATGAGCGCCCCCGATCGGCCGGCGCAAGATGCCGTCACCACCTTCCGCCGCCTGCATCAGGTCGAGCTGCCTCACGCGGTCTCCAAAAAGCACCCTACCAGTCGCTACAGCTTGGTCAAATTGTTCCCGAAAACCGGCCGCAAGCATCAGCTGCGCCGCCACATGGCTCACCTGTTCCATCCCATTGTTGGCGACACCAGCCACGGTGATGGGCGGCATAACCGTTTCTATCGCGAGCAGTATGGCTGTGAGCGACTGCTGCTGGTGGCCCGCACCTTAAGCTTTACCCATCCGGTGCTCAAGATACCGATGCGTATTCAGGCCCCCCTTGGCCCGCAGCTGTTGCAGCTTTTTGCGGAACTGGGCTGGCCCGCCAGCGAGAGCGATTACTAAGCTCCTGTTACTCGCCCCTATCGGGTGGCATCTGACGCCAGCTTGCTGATAGAGTTGCTCAAGATAGCGACTAAAGCAGGGAGCAGAAAATGGCACAGATCGATATCGTGGTAGGGAGTGTCTATGGCGCAGCCATGCTGGTGGCCGAGACGCTGGCAGATGAGCTGGAATGCAAGGGCTATCATTGCACTCTGTATGAAGAAGCACGGCTGACGGACATCGACCCCAGCCGTTTTTTATTGCTGATCAGTGCCACCACAGGGCAGGGGGATATTCCTCCCAACCTGCAACCCTTTGCCACAGAGCTGGCTGACAAGGCGCCCTGGCTCAAGGGGTTGCGGTATGCCCTGATTGCCATGGGGGACAGCAGCTACACCCATTTTTGCGGCGCTGGCCGCCACCTCGACGGGTTGCTGCAGGAACTGGGGGCCGCGCGGGTTATCCCCCCACTGGAACTGGATGCCACCCTGCACGATGAACCCGAACGGGTGGCTCTCGGCTGGTTGCGAAACTGGGATATTCAGCCCTGAATATTCTCTGAAATAGAGCCATATCAATCCCCTGAGCTTTACTCGGCAGGGGATTGTTATTTGTACGATCTCTGCGTCTTGTATCCCGTATATTTCCCCCTCTGATAGAGGGATATTCCCCTCACTCGGCATCCTGTCACAGGAATGTTTGCCAGCTTGTCGCTGACTAGTCATCTAAATAAAAGTTCAATCTTGAAAGCGATCTCAGTCATGTTTTTGTCATTGAATCGTAAAATAACAACTTATGTTCTATCGCGAATTAATGACTGACAACGGTTTCAGCTTACCTTTTTGTGCGCTGAAGGCTTTTTTTTAGGGTTTTTATTGCGCGGTGGTATGTTTTTTTGTTTGTTGTTGTTGCCTTGCTTGTATGGTGAGCTATTTGTCGCCATTTTGTGAGTCTGCTCATATTTGTGGTGTACCCCACTCCCTATAATCGACCTCGGTTATCACCAACAGGATTACGTGGTGATAAGAAGTTAAATATTAAGGATCACACTCCTCACTGCGGGAAATAAGGAATATGACAATGAAAATGAAGTGGCTCCCGATTGCAGCAGCTGTTACTGCCGCCCTGGCTTCCCAAGCCGCCTTTGCCGTAGATTTCCACGGTTACTTCCGTTCCGGTGTCGGTGTTTCTGACAACGGTGATATGCAGACCAATGTCAGCTCAAACAAAGTCGGTCGTCTGGGTAATGAGAGCGATACCTATGGTGAAATTCAGCTGGGCCAAGAGGTTTACAGCAAGAACAACCAGACCTTCTATGTCGACTCCATGGTTGCTATGCAATCCAACCAAAAAACTGGTTGGGAAGGGACTAAAGGTGATGATGCGAACTTTGTACTCGCTCAGTTCAATGCTCAAGCTAAGAACCTGTTTGGCGGTAATGAGACCCTGTGGGCGGGTAAACGCTACTACCAACGTCATGATATCCATATCTCTGACTTCTACTATTGGAACGTATCCGGTCCAGGTGCTGGTGTAGAAAACATCGAAGTGGGTCCAGGTAAAGCCTCATTCGCTTGGATTCGCAGTGATGAAGGGAAGGTAAATACCAACATTCTGGATGCCCGTTATGCCGGTATTCCGCTGTGGACCGACGCCTCATTGGAGCTGGGTATCGATTATGCCTTGGCTAATGATACCGATGAACAGAAAGGCGCAGTGATTGACCCGGCTACTGGAGCAACTGCTGGTAGCAGCTCTGATGGCATGATGTTGACCGCTGAGATGACTCAATCCATGCTGGGCGGTTTCAACAAGACTGTTGCCCAGTACTTTACCGACAGTTACAGCACCAATGCTGTTTACTACGGTGCAGGTGGTTGGACTAGCCAACAAGGCGACGGTGGTAATGGTTTCCGTTTGATCAACTGGGGTGTGCTGCCAATTGGTGAAAAGGTTGAGTTAGGTCACCAGATTGTGTACGGCCAGTCCAATGGTGTGGATAAAGACACCACTGATATTGATACCCTCTCCATCGTTGCTCGTCCCATGTATAAGTGGAACGATGTGATGAAGACAATTGTCGAGTTGGGTTATTACAAAGATAACGTCGAGAAGACCGGTTCAGCTAAGAAGAGCACGGATGGTACCAAGTACACCCTGGCTCAGGCTTGGTCTGCTGGCCCCGGTTTCTGGGCTCGTCCGGAAATTCGCGTCTTTGCTTCTTACGTGCAGCAGGATGACACCTTCCGTCCGAGCACTGTTGGAGGTCTGAATCAGGACGACGCTTGGAACTTCGGTGTACAAGCGGAAGCTTGGTGGTAATCTCACCAGCACCTGATACCAAGTCGCCCCCGCTTGTCGGGGGCTCTTTTTTTCAAGATGGCGCGTAGGGCTTGCAGATGAAATATACCAAGATAGCGTTGACGGTTTTGTGTTCCACTCTGATGACGGCATGTGCGTCTCTTGAGGCAACGGTGGCTCCCGCTCATGAGTACAAGAGCATCCTCGATAGTAGTGCCAGCGCACTGCAGCAACTCGGCTCCGCCACAGTATGTTGTAGTAGTATCAATGAGTTGCAGTATCAGCCGTTGGCTGCTGAGCAGAAAAAAGTGATCGCCATTGATGGCAGCTCACCGGTGTTTAATTTCCCGGAAGGAAAGAGCTATTACGCCGCCTTCAAGCTGCCGACCAATTCCGGCGATCTCAAGATTACGGTCGCAGGCCTGATCGACAAGACGCTGTTTAACCCAACCGTGTTGCTGCTGGATTCCCAGTTCAAGCCGACCCGTACCATTGGTGCCGACATCATCGCTTACAAACCAGCACGCATGCTGGATGGGGATCGGGTAGAGGGTGTCTTTACCATCGATCGTTCCTACGTGGGTAACCCGAACAACGAAACCTACATGGTGATTTACACCGCCGAGGCCACCCTGAGCCAGACAACTCAAGCCATGAGCCCTTCCAAGATGATGGCCAAGTCTTTGAGCGTGCAGGATTATGGTGCCAAGGATCCGCTGATCCCGCACTCCGCATGGGGTGTCGTCAAAATTGATGTGGAAGATATGAGTGCCAGTGTGCTGGGCGATAACTTCTACAAACCGGTTTACCAGGAAGCGATCGATGCTAACGCGCCTATCGTTGACCTTACCCCAAATAAACTGACGGTGCCTGTTGCCACGGCAGCAACTGCCGGTGTGGTGGTAGCCAGTAAGCCTGCTCCTGTCATGCTGAATGAAACCGAAGCCTTCTATCAGAGCCAGATCGAAAAAGCGGTCAAGGCGGGGGATATCGACAAGGCGATGAAGCTGGTTAACGAGGCCGAGCGGGCCGGTTCAACCAAAGCGAAAACGGTGTTTGTCGATGCGGTAAAACGCTCGCAAAAATAGTGTTTCAGTGCTCTCTGTTAGCACAATATATTTCTGAAGAGGCCTCCCTTGTTGGAGGCCTTTTTAATCGGTAGACTGTAATAAATAAAACCAGTCAGTTACATTTGGTTACATTTAGAATCATTAGGATTTAATTGGTTTAAGTAAAATACAATCAGAAACTGTAGTTTATATTTATTTGTAATAGAGTAACCATGAGAGTTTTTAACTTATAATTTTATGGTTATTTAGCCTTTAGACAAGTTGTGATCTCCCCTCCAAATTCAATATTCCCCCTTCTTCGAAAGCAGCAATTTACGACTCGCTGGGTTATATTCTGATGGTCAAAATAAACAAACCCGACTCGAAGATGTTTGGATGTAAATATTGCTATCTCATCCAGATAAATCGTTCAGGGAAGACGATCCATTCAGGAGCATACACACATGATGAAAAATGCGTTTTCTAATCTGCAAAAGGTTGGTAAATCGCTGATGTTGCCGGTATCCGTATTGCCAGTAGCAGGTATTCTGCTCGGCGTCGGTGCTGCAAACTTCAGCTGGTTGCCAGAAATTGTTTCCCATTTGATGGAACAGGCCGGTGGCTCTGTATTCGGTCAGATGGCCCTGCTGTTCGCCGTCGGTGTGGCCCTCGGCTTTACCAATAACGACGGTGTTTCCGGTCTGTCAGCCATCGTTGGCTACGGTATCATGACCGCTACCCTGTCTGTGATGGCGCCAGTGATGGGTGTTGACAAGATCGACACCGGTGTCTTGGGCGGTATCCTCGCCGGTGGTGTTGCCGCTTGGGCGTTCAACCGTTTCTACAAGATCCAGCTACCAGAGTATCTGGGCTTCTTCGCGGGCAAGCGTGCCGTACCCATCATCACAGGTTTCGTCTCTATCGGCCTGGGTGTGATCCTGTCGGTAATCTGGCCGCCAGTTGGCGCTGCCATCGGTGCCTTCTCTGACTGGGCTGCCAACCAGAACCCGGTACTGGCTTTCGGTATCTACGGCGTAGTTGAGCGTTCACTGATCCCGTTCGGTCTGCACCACATCTGGAACGTGCCTTTCTTCTATCAGGCTGGTACCTGTGTTAACGCTGCCGGTGAAACTGTTCACGGTATCATGACCTGCTTCCTGACTGCTGATGACGCTTCCCGCGCTGCCGGTAACGGTTTTGGTCAGCTGGCTGGTGGCTACCTGTTCAAGATGTTCGGTCTGCCTGCTGCTGCGTTTGCTATCGCTCACGCTGCCAAGCCGGAAAACCGCGCCAAGATCGTTGGTATCATGGCCTCTGCCGCCCTGACCTCTTTCCTGACCGGTATCACCGAGCCGATTGAATTCTCCTTCCTGTTCATTGCTCCGGTACTGTACGCAATCCACGCTGTACTGGCTGGTCTGGCCTATGTGCTGACCAACTCCCTGGGCGTGGTACATGGTCACACCTTCTCCAACGGCTTCATCGACTTCGTGGTGCAATCTCCACGTGCCGACAACATGCTGCTGCTGGTAGGTCTGGGTCTGGTTTACGCTGCCATCTACTACGTAGTCTTCAGCTTCGTTATCCGTGCCATGAACCTGAAAACCCCGGGTCGTGAAGACGAAACTGCTGAAGAGACCGTTAGCCAAAGCAAAGACGAGTTGTCTGCTGCACTGGTTGCCGCCTTCGGTGGTAAAGAGAACATCGCTTCTCTGGATGCTTGCATCACCCGTCTGCGTGTTGGCGTGAACGATGTTGCCAAGGTTGACCAGGCTGGTCTGAAGAAACTGGGAGCTGCCGGTGTGGTCGTGTCTGGTTCCGGCGTACAAGCCATCTTCGGTACCAAGTCCGACAACCTGAAAACCGATATGGACATCTGGATTAAGAGCAACTAATCCTGTTGCCTAAATATCTGCGTGTTTGAAGAGGGAGGCGAAAGCCTCCCTCTTGCTATTTCTGCCGCCCACCTACTTGGCGCTGTTCGATCTGCACAGAGGCAAGGATTGGCGTGCCAACAACTGACCTTATGATTCTGGGGGGCTGGTACAGGCCGATTGTAGCTGGTTTATCCTGTTGGTCGTGAGTGTGCAAAGGCCGAGTCTGCCAATGAAGGTGCCCGCCAATAAAAAGAGCGCCAGAGTGGCGCTCGGATAATCGTGGGGCAGGGGTTAGAGTTTCTCCAGATCCCGCTCAATATCTTTGATCTTGTTCTGTACCACTTTTTCCAGATGGCGCAGATCGCGCAGGATCTTCTGTTTGATATCCGGATCGGCCTGCTGATGGACGCCTTGAGTCAGGTTATCCAGCTCATCCACCACATACTTGAGGTTGGCATTGATCTCGGTGACATCCTTGTACTCATGGGTACCGGAGTCGACCAGCATGGTTTTGCGCTGACGGGGGTACTTGAATTTGACACTCTTGGCGAAGAACTCCCCTTTCTGCTTCTTGAAGTAGATCTTGAGGATGTCGTGGTTGGCCTCCTGGCGCAGGGTGTAGCTGTCGACGGAGGTGGGCTCCTGGATCCCCAGGCTCTTCAGATTCTCGTACATCGGGCTTCCTCGGTTTGAAACGATCCTGTCCCATCTATCTTAACCGAAGCCTCATGGCTTGCCTGTGACAGGGGCGCCAAAATCAAAAGGGCGCCATCAGGCGCCCTTTTCATCAAGCAATGCTGATTACTCGTCGATGGAGCGCAGCAGAGCGTTGATGCCGACTTTGGCGCGAGTCTTGGCATCGACCTTCTTGACGATCACCGCAGCGTACAGGCTGTACTTGCCGCACTTGGAGGGCAGGGAGCCGGAGACGACTACTGAGCCAGCCGGTACGCGGCCGTAGTGGATCTCGCCGGTTTCACGGTCATAGATGCGGGTGGACTGGCCGATGAAGACGCCCATGGAGATGACGGAACCTTCCTCGACGATCACCCCTTCAACCACTTCGGAGCGGGCACCGATAAAGCAGTTGTCTTCGATGATGGTCGGGTTGGCCTGCAGCGGCTCCAGTACGCCGCCGATGCCGACGCCGCCGGAGAGGTGGACGTTTTTACCGATCTGGGCGCAAGAGCCGACGGTGGCCCAGGTATCGACCATGGTGCCTTCATCAACGAAGGCGCCGATGTTGACGTAGGAGGGCATTAGCACGGTATTGGGGGCGATAAAGGAGCCTTTGCGGGCCGTTGCCGGCGGCACCACGCGCACACCAGCTTCCTTGAACTGCTCGGCGGTGTAGTTGGAGAACTTGAGGGGAACCTTGTCGTAGTACTGGGCATCGTCGCCCTTGATGATGCCGTTGTCGTTGATGCGGAAGTAGAGCAGTACCGCTTTCTTCAACCACTGATGGACAACCCACTCACCGGCGATCTTCTCGGCAACCCGCGCCTTGCCGGAGTCCAGCAGGTCGATGGCTTGCAGGATGGCGGACTTGGTGGCGCTATCCACGGAGCCCGGAGTAATGGTGTCGCGGCGCTCGAAGGCCGCTTCAATGATCTGTTGCAACTCGGTCATGACAGGTTTCCTTTAAAAAATTCTGTTTGTTGTATCACACTTTTCCGACTGTTTTTAAGGGGTTGACCGGAATTCTTCCGGCCAGCGGCTATTTCTTCATCCGGTGTGCGCCAACCAGTTGTTTGGCATGGCAAAAAACGCCCGATAAACAGCCTCTTTCGAATCACAGCCCGCTTAATCCAGCACCGACTGCTGGGGGTTGAGCTGGTGTACCAGTCGCTCTTCCAGTTGTTGTTGCTGCTCGGTGGTCAATGGCTCGCCATCGAGGCTGGTCAGGCTGAAAAAGTCCTCGACCCGCTCGCCGAAAGTGGCGATTTTGGCGGCGTGTAGCGACAGCCCGCACTGCTGGAATACCGCGCCGATCCGGGCCAGCAGGCCGGGGGTATCGAGGGCTGTCAGCTCCATCAGGGTGTGGCGGCTCTCCCCTTTATGAGGCAGGAAGACCACCCGGGTCGGCACGCTGAACTGGCGGTGGCGCCGTGACAGCGGCTTGTTGCGCAGCACCAGCTTACCCGGTTCCTGCAGCGCCTTCTCCAGCGCCTTCTTGATGGTGGCGGTGCGGTTGGGGCTGATGGGTTCGCCGCTCGGCTCCAGCACCACGAAGGTATCGAGCACGAAGTTACTGCGCGAGTTCATGATCTGGGCGTCGTGGATGTTGAGGTTCTTCTGATCCAGCGCTGAGGCCACGGTGGCAAACAGATTCGGGGTATCGCGGCAGTAGATAAACACCTCGCTGCCGCCGCGGGTCGGGTGCTTGCCGATGATCACCAGCGGCGCCGGGTTGTCGCCATGCTCGATGATATGGCGGCAGTGCCAGGCGATCTGCTCCGGGCTGTGACGCAGGAAGTAATCCGCCTTGAAATCAGCCCAGAGCTGGTTGATCGCCTCTTCCGGTACATCCCGCTGCGCCATGAATTGCTTGGCCTGACGCTGGTTTTCGCGAATGCGCAGCCGCATGTCGGGCGGGTTCTCCAGCCCCTGGCGCAGCGCCTTCTGGGTCGCGAAGTAGAGCTCCCGCAGCAGGGTGCCCTTCCAGTCGTTCCACAGGGTGTCGTTGGTGGCGCAGATATCGGCCACGGTGAGGCAGTAGAGCAGGTCAAGATGCTGCTCGTCGCGCACCTTCTGGGCAAAATCGGTGACCACGTCGGGGTCATAGATATCGCGGCGCTGGGCGGTGACCGACATCAGCAGATGGTGGCGCACCAGCCAGGCGACCAGTCGACTCTCGTAGCGATCCAGACCATGCAGCTGGCAGAACTCCAGAGCATCGACGGCGCCGAGTTCCGAGTGATCGCCGCGCCGCCCCTTGGCGATGTCGTGGAACAGGGCGGCGATACTGAGCAGCTCCGGTTTGCGCAGCCGGGTGAACACTTCATGGCAGAGCGGGTGGCTCTGGCGACTGGCCGGATTGGGGAACTGGTTAATGTTCTTGAGCAGCCGGTGGGTGTGCTCATCTACCGTGTAGGCGTGGAACATGTCGAACTGCATCTGGCCGACGATCAGGTTCCACTGGGGTAGATAGGCGGCGAGGATGCCGTATTTGTGCATCAGGGTGAGCGGCAGGCCGATGCCGTTGGGGTGGCGCAGCAGCGCCATAAACAGGCGGCGGCAATCAGGCAAATCCTGTAGCCAGTTGTTGAGCTTGCGCCGCGCCTCGCGCAGCTGGCGCAAGGTGGCCGAGTGAATACCCGCTATCTCGGGATGCTGTGCCATCTGGTAGAAGAGGCGCAAGATGGCGGCCGGTTCACGGCTAAACAGCTCCGCATCCACCGCATCGATGAGGCGGCCACGGATCTGGAACTCGTCAGAGAGGCGGCGTACATCCATAGCGGTGTTGCCGAGGATCGCCTCGTCAAACAGTTGCAGCAGCATCTCGTTGAGCTCGGAAACCCGCCGCACCGTCTGGTAGAAGCGCTTCATCATCTGCTCGACCGGGCTGTTGCCGTCCCCCTCGAACCCCAGCATCTGGGCCACGGTGCGCTGGCGATCGAACAGCAGGCGGTTATCTCCCTTGTTGATGGCCATGTGCAGTGCAAAGCGCACCTTCCACAGGAAATTCTGGCAGTCGAGCAGCTCGCGATACTCGGCCCGGTTGAGAAAGCCGTGGCTGGTCATCTCGAACAAGGTGGTGGCGCCAAAGTGGCGGCGGGCGACCCAGGCCAGGGTCTGAATGTCCCGCAGGCCGCCCGGATTGCTCTTTAAATCGGGTTCCAGCTTGTAGGCGGTGCCGAGAAATTGCCGATGACGCTCCGCCTGCTCCTGGCGCTTGGCGCGAAAAAAAGCTTCGCTCGGCCAGAAGTGCTGGGGTTTGGTCGCCTGCTTGAGCTGCAAAAAACCCTCTTTACGGCCGGTAATGTAACGGGCCTCGATCAGGTTGGTGGCCACCGTGATGTCGGCGCGGCCCTGTTCAAGGCACTCGGCCACGTTGCGCACGGCCTGACCCACCTCCAGCTTGAGATCCCACAGTAAGGTGATGAACTCGCCGATCCGCAAGCCCAGCACCTCGTCCAGCTCCTCTTCTTCATAGAGCAGCAGCAGGTCGATGTCGGAGTGGGGGTGCAGCTCACCGCGGCCATAGCCCCCCACCGCAATCAGGGTCAGCTCGCTCTTGTCGAAGCCGAACTTTTGCCACAGCCGAATGAGCAGCTGATCCATATATTCGGAGCGGGTAGCGACCAGCTCGATAATATTGTCACCGGCATCGAAACGGGCGTGCAACCAAACGAGAAAGCGGCTGAGATACTCTTTGCAGTTGTCGCGGGTGAGCTGATCATCGGGCAACAAATGGGGGGAAAGCAGGCTGGCGTCCATGGCATCTCACACGCAAGTGGCAGGCAAATGGCTGAAACAGAAGTAAAAACCCCGGCGCTTTGGGATGTCAGGGCCGGGGTTCGATGTTAGCTGTGTTTGATGATGCGGTCGATAGTGTCATCGGGGCGCAGGGTGAGCACCTCGCAGCCATCCTCGGTCACCAGCAGGGTGTGCTCCCACTGGGCGGAGTCGCCGCCATCCTTGGTGGTCACGGTCCAGCCATCCTTCGGATTGACCTTGCAGTGATACTTCTTGCTGTTGACCATAGGCTCGATGGTGAAGCACATGCCCGCTTTCAGCTCCAGCTTGCCGCTGTTGCGGTAGTGCAGGATCTGCGGCTCTTCATGGAAATCGCTACCGATGCCGTGGCCACAATAGTCACGTACCACCGAGAAACCAGCCTGCTCGACGATAGGCTGGATCACTGCACCCAGCTCGGTGATGCAGGCACCCGGACGCACCTTCTTGATGGCAGCGTACAGACTCTCCTGTGCGACCTTGCACAGTTTGTTGCGTAGCGGGGTGGTCTCGCCCACCACAAACATGGCCGAGGTATCACCGTGGTAGCCATCTTTGATGACAGTGATATCCAGGTTGATGATGTCGCCATCACGCAATTTTTTGTGGTTCGGAATGCCGTGACAGATCACATCATTGACCGAGGTGCAGATGGATTTGGGGAAGCCGTGGTAGTTGAGCGGGGCCGGAACCGCCTGCTGCACGTCAACCATATAGTCGTGGCAAATGGTGTTCAGTTCGTCAGTGGTGACGCCAGCTTTGACATGGGGCGCAATCATGACCAGCACATCGGCGGCCAATTGGCCGGCAACGCGCATCTTTTCAATCTCTTCCGGTGTCTTGATTTTAATGGACATGGGATCTCTCTTGCGGCCTGCCGCTGGTGCCGAACACGGCAGACAGGACAGGTAATGAAAAATAGATGCGTTTGCAATCAGGGCAAAATTTTATCCGCAACCCCCGCGTACTTCCAGTGTGATTGTCATCACAACGTCAAATCAGCACCGCAGCCTGTTCGGGCGGGATCCATTTTTACACCTGTTTTGGTGGTCACTTGGTGGTGTCTCGAGCAAAGTTATGGTATAAAGCGCGCCGGAATGGGGAACTTGCGTCCGCATTTCATCACCCTTAATCAATAACACACACACATCGACACATATACCGGGGTGCCTTAACGGGTCGGTTATATGGGATGTGTGGAGGCCTAACCCCAATACAGAGGTATAAAATGGCTAAAGTTTCTATGCGCGACATGCTGCAAGCCGGCGTTCACTTCGGTCACCAGACTCGTTACTGGAACCCGAAAATGAAATCCTACATCTTCGGTGCCCGCAGCAAGGTTCACATCATCAACCTGGAAAAAACCGTTCCGTTGTTTGACGATGCCATGAACTTCATCAGCTCCGTAGCTGCCAAGAAAGGCAAGGTACTGTTCGTTGGTACCAAGCGTGCCGCCGCTGAAGCCGTCAAAGATTCCGCTGAGCGTTGCGACCAGTTCTATGTAAACCACCGCTGGTTGGGCGGTATGCTGACTAACTGGAAAACCGTTCGTCAGTCTATCAAGCGCCTGAAAGATCTGGAAATCCAGAGCCAGGACGGTACCTTCGAAAAGCTGACCAAGAAAGAGGCGCTGATGCGTACTCGCGAAATGGAAAAGCTGGAGAAGAGCCTGGGTGGTATCAAGAACATGGGTGGCCTGCCTGACGTTCTGTTCGTTGTCGATGCCGACCACGAGCACATCGCTATCAAAGAAGCCAACAACCTGGGTATCCCGGTCGTTTCCATCGTTGATACCAACTCCAACCCGGACGGCGTTGATTATGTCATCCCGGGTAACGACGACGCTATCCGTGCCGTACAGCTGTATCTGAATGCTGCTGCTGACACCGTACTGGAAGCTCGCGAGCAGGACATCGTTGTTCAAGCTGAACAAGATGGCTTCGTTGAAGCTCAGTAAGTGATAAGGACTGTAAAGCCCTTATTAACCAAGCTGATGTAAATTGGTTAGCAGGGGCCCTTGTGGCCCCTGTTTCTTGTCAATTGAAGACCGAGGAAACTGGAATGTCTATCGTTACCGCCGCCCTGGTAAAAGAACTGCGCGAGCGCACTGCCGCTGGCATGATGGATTGCAAAAAGGCACTGACTGAAGCCAATGGCGACATCGAGCTGGCAATCGAAAACATGCGTAAATCTGGTCAGGCCAAAGCCGCCAAGAAAGCCGGTCGTATCGCTGCTGAAGGTGTTATTTTTGCCCGTACCGAAGGCAACATCGCTGCCATGATCGAGCTGAACAGCGAAACCGACTTCGTCGCCAAAGATGCCAGCTTCATGGCAATGGGCCAGAAGATCGCTGATATCGCTGCAACTCAGAAAATTTCTTGCATCGATGCGCTGAAAGCTGCTGACTTCGGTAACGGCGAATCCGTCGAGCTGACCGTTACCAACCTGATCGCCAAGATCGGTGAGAACATGAACCTGCGTCGCGTGATGCTGGTTGAAGGTGACAACCTGGGTACCTATGTTCACGGTTCCCGCATTGGTGTTATCACCAAGCTGACCGGTGGTTCCAGCGAGCTGGCCAAAGATCTGGCCATGCACGTTGCTGCCAACAGCCCACAGTTCGTCAAGCCTGAAGACGTGTCTGCTGACGTCGTTGCCAAAGAGCGCGAAATTCAGATCGACATCGCCATCAACTCTGGCAAGCCGAAAGAGATCGCCGAGAAGATGGTTGAAGGCCGCATGAAGAAGTTTACCGGTGAGGTTTCCCTGACTGGTCAGCCGTTCGTGAAGGATCCTTCCATGACCGTTGCCGAGCTGCTGAAGAAAGAAGGCGCTGACGTTGTCTCCTTCACCCGTTTCGAAGTGGGCGAAGGCATCGAGAAGCAAGAGAACGATTTCGCTGCTGAAGTTGCAGCTCAAGTCGCGGCCGCTCAGAAGGCTTAATCGAACCGGTTTTTCCGTTTCCCCAGACCGCGACTTATGTCGCGGTCTTTATATGACCAGGAATCAGTGACATGAGTACCAATCCCAAGCCTGCATACAGACGTGTTCTTCTGAAGTTGAGTGGTGAAGCCCTGCAAGGATCCGAGGGTTTTGGCATTGATCCAGCGGTGCTGGAGCGGATGGCCCAAGAGATCAAGGAACTGGTTGAGTTGGGTGTTCAGGTCGGTCTGGTCATCGGTGGTGGCAACCTGTTCCGTGGTGCCGGTCTTGCCAAAGCGGGCATGAACCGCGTGGTGGGCGACCACATGGGTATGCTGGCTACCGTGATGAACGGTCTGGCCATGCGTGATGCCCTGCATCGTGCTTATGTGAATGCCCGTCTGATGTCGGCCATCTCCCTGCAGGGCGTCTGTGATTCCTATAGCTGGGCCGAGGCTATCAGCCAGCTGCGCGCCGGCAAAGTGGTGATCTTCTCTGCCGGTACTGGCAACCCCTTCTTTACCACCGATTCTGCGGCTTGCCTGCGTGGTATCGAGATCGAAGCTGACGTGGTGCTGAAAGCTACCAAGGTCGATGGTGTATACAACGAGGATCCGGTTAAGAATCCGGATGCCGTGCTGTATCATGAACTGGGTTATGATGAAGTTCTTGAAAAAGAGCTCAAGGTAATGGATCTTGCTGCGTTTACCCTGGCGCGTGACCACAATTTACCGATCCGGGTGTTCAACATGAACAAACCGGGTGCGTTGCGCCGGGTTATCATGGGTGAGCCGGAAGGCACGCTGATCCACCACGTTGGTAAGTAAGATAACGGCAAGCCACCAGGCGCTCTTATCCTATCCATCACGTCAGTAAATAAGATAGACACGAGCCGTGTGACGGCTCGTTCGCCAAAAGGAAAATCACTGTGATCAACGAGATTAAAAACGATGCCAAGGACCGTATGGGCAAGAGCGTAGAGTCGCTCAAGACCCAGATGTCCAAGATCCGCACTGGCCGCGCTCATCCAAGCTTGCTGGATGGTATTCAGGTTGAGTACTACGGTTCTGCCACTCCGCTGAAGCAGTTGGCCAACGTGGTTGCGGAAGATGCTCGCACCCTCTCCATCTCCATTTTTGACCGCTCGATGATCCAGGCGATAGAGAAGGCAATCCTGACCTCTGATCTGGGCCTGAACCCGTCCAGCAATGGCCAGACCCTGCGCGTTCCTTTGCCTGCTCTGACTGAAGAGCGTCGTCGCGACCTGACCAAGATCGTTCGTGGCGAAGCAGAAAATGCCCGTGTTGCGGTGCGCAACATCCGTCGTGATGCCAACGCTGATCTGAAAGCGCTGCTGAAAGACAAAGAGATCTCCGAGGATGACGACCGTCGTGCCCAGGAAGAGATCCAGAAGCTGACCGACTCCTACGTCAAGCTGGTCGATGAGGCCCTTGCCGTAAAGGAGAAGGAGCTAATGGAAATCTAAGCCTTCGAAAGGTATATTACGAGCGCCGTGTAGTGCCCCTGCACGGCGCTTTTGTCTTTGTAGGAGAATTACATGTCACTTTTGGCTGCGTTGGGTGATTGTGCCAACTCGTCTTTGCCCCGTCACGTGGCCATCATCATGGACGGTAACGGCCGCTGGGCCCAAAACCGTGGCAAGATGCGGGTTTATGGCCACAAGGCGGGTGTCAAGTCGGTGCGCGAGGCCGTCACCTTTGCCGCGCGGGCCAAAATAGATGCGCTGACCCTGTTTGCCTTCTCCAGCGAAAACTGGCGTCGTCCGGCGGGGGAAGTGAGTGCCTTGATGGAGCTGTTCATCACGGTATTGAGCCGGGAAGTGCAGAAACTGCACAACAACGGGATCCGGCTCAAGGTGATTGGTGATACTGCTCGCTTTAGTGAGCGGTTGCAGGCCAAAATCGCCAAGGCGGAGGCCCTGACCGCCAATAACAAGGGCTTGACCCTGAATATTGCGGCCAACTATGGCGGCCAGTGGGATATCGCTCAAGCGGCCCGCCGGCTTGCCAAGGCCGTGGCAGCCGGTGAACTGGCTGCCGATGATATTGATGAGTCCATGTTGACCCGTGAGGTTTGCATGGCCGATTTACCGCCGGTGGACCTGTTGATCCGTACCGGTGGTGATCATCGCATCAGCAACTTTGTGTTATGGCAGCTCGCTTATGCCGAGCTCTATTTTACCCCGGTATTGTGGCCTGACTTCAACGAGGCCGAGTTCAGTGAGGCAGTTGCCTCCTTCGTGGCCCGCGAGCGTCGCTTTGGCTGTACGGGTGAACAGATACGGGAATTGATCGCCGAGCAGCAGACCGGCTAAACCCCGCTCCCAAGAGAGAGGTTTCTTTTGCTAAAACAACGAATTATTACTGCTTTGATGTTGATCCCCCTGGTGTTGGGGGCGCTTTTCTTTCTGCCATTGAAATTTTTTGCCCTGTTGGCAGCGCTGGTGTTCTTGTTGGCCAGTCGTGAATGGAGCGGGTTTGTCTTTGCTACCCCGCAGCAATGGTTACCCATCGTATTTTGCCTGTTACTCGGTGCCAGCCTTTTTTGGTTACCGGTTGAGCAACTCTGGGCTCCTCACCTGCACCCCATCGTAATGGGAGTGCTCTGGACTGCGGCCAGCTGGTGGTTGCTGGGTCTGCTGTTGGTGCTGCGCTATCCCCAGAGCGCCAAACTGTGGAAAGAGTCGATTTGGCTCAAGTCGCTGTTTGGTCTGGTGACCCTGGTGCCTTTCTTCTGGTCGCTGGTCGCCATTCGTGGTTACAACTTTTACCATGACCCCATGATGGGGGCCTGGATCCTGTTGTTCGTGATGGGATTGGTCTGGGCGGCAGATTCTGGCGCGTATTTTTTCGGCAAGGCGTTTGGCAAACACAAGCTGGCACCGGCCGTCAGCCCGGGTAAAACCATTGAAGGCATGTGTGGTGGCCTCTTCACCGCCAGCCTGCTGGCCATCGGTGTCAC
Source organism: Aeromonas sobria (assembly GCF_000820145.1). Lineage (GTDB taxonomy): Bacteria > Pseudomonadota > Gammaproteobacteria > Enterobacterales > Aeromonadaceae > Aeromonas > Aeromonas sobria. Next base: position 119,545 of record NZ_CDBW01000016.1, read on the forward strand.
CTGGTGGATGGGGTTTGTGCCTGCCAAGATGGGGATTATTCTGTTTTGCTCCCTGCTGGCAGTGTTGGCGTCTGTGCTCGGCGATCTGACGGAAAGTATGTTCAAGCGGGAAGCGGGCATTAAAGATTCTGGCACCTTGCTGCCTGGTCACGGCGGTATTCTCGACCGGATCGACAGCCTGACTGCTGCCCTGCCGGTATTTCTGCTCAGTTATCTGCTACTTGGTCAGGAGTTTTGATGTTCAGCTTGCTGATGGTGTCGCGTGCACAGAGCGCTATTGAACTGTTATTGACGCAGGAGTGTTGATGCGCAACCTGGTGATTCTGGGAGCTTCCGGCTCCATCGGTCAGAGTACCCTCAAGGTGCTGCGCCATAATCCGGGCAGTTGGCAAGTGCTGGCGTTGGCCGCTGCCCGCAGCGTGGATGCCATGCTGCGGGATTGCCTCGAATTTGCTCCCCGTTTTGCGGTGATGGTCGATGAAGAGGCTGCCCGTGAACTGGCCAGTCGCCTCAAGACCCACGGCAGTGCCACCCGGGTGATGTCAGGCGCTGCCGCGTTGTGCGATGTGGCGGCTCACCCCGATGCCCACAGCGTGATGGCGGCCATCGTCGGTGCCGCAGGGCTGGCACCGACCATGGCGGCGGTGCGGGCTGGCAAGCGGATCCTGCTCGCCAATAAAGAGGCGCTGGTGATGTCCGGTGCTTTCTTTATGAACGCTGTGCGTGAGTACGGCGCTGAACTGCTACCCATCGACAGCGAGCACAATGCAATTTTTCAGTGCCTGCCGACGGCTGTGCAGCGTGAACCCGGTTTTTGCGATCTGGCGGCGGCAGGGATCAGCAAGATCCTGCTGACCGGTTCCGGTGGCCCGTTCCGTTATACCGAGATAGGCGAACTGGCCAAGGTGACGCCGGCGCAGGCCATCGCGCACCCCAACTGGTCGATGGGGGCCAAGATTTCGGTGGATTCCGCCACCATGATCAACAAGGGGCTCGAATATATCGAGGCGCGCTGGCTATTCAATGCCGCCCCCGAGCAGATCCAGGTAGTGATCCACCCACAATCGGTGATCCACTCTATGGTGCAGTACAAGGATGGCTCTGTGCTGGCCCAGCTTGGCAACCCGGACATGTGTACCCCCATTGCCCATGCACTCGCTTACCCCAATCGCATCCCCTCCAGTGTGGAACCTTTGGATTTCTTCAGTGTCGGAGAGTTCAGCTTTATCCGGCCTGATTACGATCGCTACCCCTGTCTGGCGTTGGCCATCAATGCCTGCCAGAAGGGGCAAGCGGCGACTACTGCGCTCAATGCCGCCAACGAAGAGGCTGTTGCCGCCTTCCTGGCCGGGCGTATCGGTTTTATGGAGATAGCCCGGATCAACGAAACCGTCATGCTGGCGCTGGAAAGCAGTGCCGTCAGTTCGCTCGATGATCTGTTTGCCCTGGATGGTGCGGCCAGAGCCCGTGCTCACAACCTGATTGAGGAGCTTGGCTGATGGGCGGAGTTTTGTGGAATATTGGTGCTTTTGTTATCGCCCTTGGCTTATTGGTTGCGGTTCATGAGTTTGGCCATTTCTGGGTTGCCCGCCGTTGCGGTGTTCGGGTTGAGCGCTTCTCCATCGGCTTTGGCAAGGCAATCTGGCGCCGGATGGGCAAAGATGGCACCGAGTATGTGCTGGCGCTGATCCCCCTTGGCGGTTACGTCAAGATGCTCGATGGCCGGGTCGATGAGCTCAAGCCCGGTGACGAGCAGTACGCCTTCAATCACAAGAGTGTCTGGGCGCGGATGGCGATTGTCGCTGCGGGCCCGTTTGCCAACTTTTTGTTCGCCCTGTTTGCCTTGTGGATGATGTTTCTCATCGGGGTGCCGAGTGTCAAGCCGGTGATTGGCGAGGTTCGCCCTGCCTCCATCGTGGCAGAGGCTGGCGTGTCGCCCGGGATGGAAATTGTCGGGGTCGGCGATGAACAGACCGGTGACTGGGAGAGCGTCACCTACGCCCTTATCAGCCATCTTGGGGACGATGCTGTCACCCTCAAGGTGCAGTCACCCGATACCAGCTATACCACTGACAAAGTGTTGTCACTGGCACGCTGGACCTTCGATCCGGATAAAGAGTCTCCCATTGGCAGTTTGGGGATAGTCCCCCTCAGTGGCAAAGTGCTGCCGGTGGTCGCCGCCGTGGTGGCCAACAGTGCCAGTGAAAAAGCGGGGTTGCAGGTTGGCGATCGCATCAAGCAGGTTGGTGATGAGCCGATCACTGCTTGGGCCCAGTTTGTCGAACGGGTGCAACAGGCACCGGGTGAACCGTTGCAAGTGGTGGTCGAGCGCAATAACAGTGATCTGGCCGTGACCGTGACCCCGGATACCAAGAAGGTACAGGGTCAAATGGTCGGTTTTGTCGGTCTCTCGCCGCAGCTGGTTCCATTACCGGATGAATATCGAATTCTGTTACAGTATGGGCCGTTAGAGGCGCTGTGGCAGGGGGCTGACAAGACCTGGAGTCTGATCACCCTCACCTTTGACATGATTGGCAAGCTGGTTGCTGGCATAGTGTCGCTGGATAACCTCAGTGGCCCCATCTCCATTGCCAAAGGCGCTGGTAGCAGTGCCGATTATGGTCTGGTCTATTTCTTGAGTTTTCTGGCGCTGATCAGCGTCAATCTGGGGATCATCAACTTGTTCCCCTTACCGGTACTCGATGGTGGTCATCTGGTCTATTTCCTGATCGAAGCGGTCACCGGTAAGCCGGTATCAGACAAAATACAGGAAGTGGGTTTCAGGATTGGCGCCGCCATTCTGATGTTATTGATGGGCATTGCGCTGTTTAACGATTTCGCTCGCCTCTGAGGCCAGAGCATCAACAAGGACACATAAGAACAAAATGGCTGTTAAAAAAGCATTGGTGTTGAGTTGCCTGCTGGGTGCCAGTTTCCTGGCCCAGGCGGCCCCTGCCTCTTTTGTGGTGCAAGATATCCAGGTCGACGGTTTGCAACGGGTGACTCTGGGTGCCGCACTGTTGAATCTGCCGATCCGGGTCGGCGACACGGTCGACTCCATGGCCCTGGCCAGCGCCATCAAAAAACTCTACTCCTCTGGTAACTTCGAGGATGTGAAGGTTTATCGGGATGGCCAGGTATTGCAGGTGATGGTCAAGGAGCGTCCAACCATCTCCAGCATCGAGTTTGCCGGCAACAAGGATATCAAAGAGGAGCAACTGACCCAGAGTCTGGAGTCCTCCGGTATCCGTGTGGGTGATCCGCTGGATCGCACCGTGCTTACCTCCCTCGAGAAGGGGTTGGAAGATTTCTACTACGGCGTGGGCAAATACTCCGCCAAGGTCAAGGCCATCGTCACCCCGTTGCCGCGCAACCGGGTCGACCTCAAGTTCACCTTCGTGGAAGGGGAAGCGGCCAAGATCGAACAGATCAACATCGTGGGTAACAGCGCGTTTGCCGAAGAGCGGCTGATTGCCCAACTCTCCCTGCGCGATGAAGTGCCCTGGTGGAACTTCACCGCCGATCAGCGCTATCAGAAGCAGAAACTGGCCGGTGATATCGAGACCCTGCGTTCCTACTACATGGACCGTGGCTATATCCGCTTTAGCCAGGAGTCCACCCAGGTCTCCATGACCCCGGACAAGAAGGGGGTCTACGTGACCCTCAACATCAAGGAAGGGGAGCAGTACAAGGTCTCTGGCGTGCAAATCAAGGGTGATCTCATCGATCGCGGCAGCGAGATGAAAGGGTTGATCCCAATCACTGCTGGCAGCACCTACTCCGCCAGTCAAGTGACTCACACCGAAGAGGTGCTCTCCAAGTTCCTCGGCCGTTATGGCTATGCCTATCCGAAAGTGGTTACCTTCCCGCAAGTTAACGACCAGACCAAAGAAGTGGAGCTGATTGTCAACGTGGAACCGGGCCCCCGTGTCTACGTGCGCAATATCAACTTCAACGGCAACGCCACCACTGAAGATCAGGTGCTGCGCCGTGAGATGCGCCAGATGGAAGGCACCTGGCTCTCCTCCGACAACATCGAGCAGTCCAAGAGCCGTCTCAACCGTCTTGGCTATTTCGAGAGTGTGGAAGTCGATACCAAGCGGGTACCGGGTAACGACGATCTGGTCGATCTGGACTTCAAGGTCAAGGAGCAGCCGGCCGGTTCCATCAACGCCGGTATCGGTTACGGTACAGAGTCAGGTCTGAGCCTGCAGGCGGGGATCTCTCAGGACAACTTTATGGGGACCGGCAAAAAGGTCTCTATCAACGCCAGCACCAACGACTACTCCAAGAACGTTGACCTGAGCTACAACGATCCCTATTTCACCGTGGATGGTGTCAGCCTAGGTGGCCGGGTTTACTACAACCAGTTCCGTGCCGATGATGCCGATATCGTCTCTTATGAGAACGAGACCATCGGTTTCCGTCTCTCCAGCGGCTTCCCGGTCAATGAATTCAACCGGCTGGACTTCAGTACCGGTATCGAGAGCACCAAGCTGAGCCGTCCATCGTTCAACGCCCAGAACTATCAGGATTGCTTGAAGGATAACCCTGAGTCAGACGGTAATACCTACTGCTGGGATCAGTGGAACGACAACCGTCAGTCGGTGCAGATGGATCAGTTCTGGAATGTCTATTCACAGGATGGCTCCAACCTCGACTTCGTCACCGTCGATGTGACCGCTGGCTGGACTCGCTCCACCCTGAACAAAGGGATGTTCCCCACCGCCGGTGATCGTCAACGGCTCAATGCCAAGGTGACTGTGCCCGGGATGGAGCTGCAGTACTACAAGCTCTCTGCCGAAAATGCCCACTACTTCCCCCTCGATGTGGACCACAACTGGGTGATGATCGGCAAGGGACGGGTCTCTTACGGTAACGGCTATGGCGATGACTCCATGCTGCCGTTCTTCGAGAACTACTATGCCGGTGGTTTCGATACGGTGCGTGGCTTCAAGAGCAATACCATTGGTCCCAAGGCGATCTACAAGACTTACAACAAACCGGGAACGCCAGGTTGTACCGGTAGTCAACCGTGTGAAACCGGCAGTTACGAAGGTTCGGATACCTCGGTGGGTGGTAACGCCCTGGCCGTCGCATCACTGGAGCTGGTGTTCCCGACCCCGTTTGTCTCCGAGACCTACCGCCCGCAGATCCGTTCTACCGTCTTTATGGATGCCGGCACCGTCTGGAGTACCGACTTTGCCAACGGAGCTTATCCTTGCGCCTCCGGTGCTGATTGCAACTATTTGAGTCAGGACTACTCTAACCCGGGCAATATTCGGGTCTCTGCCGGTGTCTCCTTGCAGTGGCTGTCGCCGATGGGCCCGCTGGTATTCGCCCTGGCCAAACCTATCAAGAAATACGAGGGGGATCGCACTGAAGTCTTCTCCTTCAACATCGGTCGTACCTTCTAAATCGCGTATCGCCCCCAGCCATGGGGTGGGGGCATGTAATGATGGGACGCGCGCTATGCGTGCCTCAGCAGGTAACAAGACGGTCTTAACGCCGCTTGCATAATCAGGTAAATCAGGTAGCCCTCACCATGAGGGAACAAGGAGTAAGTGTGAATAAAGCGTTGAAAGTAGCTGGTTTGAGCTTTGCACTGATGGCTGCCGGCATGGGTTCTGCCTTCGCTGAGACCAAGATCGCCGTGGTTGATATGGGTGAAGTTTTCCAAAAGCTGCCCCAGCGTGAAGCGGTAGCCGCCAAGCTGAAAGGCGAATTCGAGCCGCGTATGCGTGAGCTGCAAAAGCTGGAACAGGATGGCCAGAAGCTGGTTGAAAAGTTCCGCAAAGATGAAGCCTTCATGAGCGCCGAGCAGAAGAAGCAGAATCAGGAGAAACTGGCCAAGCTGCAGATGGAGTTCAACCAGAAGCGTCAGGCGTTTGAACAGGACAACGGTCGCCGTCAGTCTGAAGAGCGCAACAAGATCCTGACCAAGGTACAGGCTGCCATCGATTCCATCGCCAAGAGCAATGGTTACGATCTGGTGCTGGAGCGCAATGCCGCCCCGTTCGCCGCCAGCAAGCTGGACATCTCTGGTCAGGTTATTTCTCAGGTAAGCAAGAGCAACTAATTGATGGCATTCACTCTCGCACAGCTGGCCCAGCAACTGGGGGCCGAGATCCATGGCGATGGAACCGTGGAAATCCGCAAGGTAGCGACACTGGAAAAGGCCGGGAAGGGTGAGATTACCTTCCTTTCCAACACAAAATACCGGCATTATCTGGAGCAGAGCAAGGCGAGCGCCGTGCTTATTACAGAGGCGGATTTGCCATTTTGTCCCACCCATGCACTGGTGCTCAAAGACCCTTATGTGGGCTTTGCCAAGGTAGCCCAACTGCTGGACACCACCCCGCAACCGGCCACGGATATCCATCCGAGCGCGGTGATTGCGGCGGATGTGCAGCTGGGCGAGAGAGTGGCCATCGGGGCCAATGCAGTGATCGAATCTGGCGTGGTGCTGGGTGATGATGTACGTATTGGTCCGGGTTGTTTTGTTGGTCAACAGACCCGGCTGGGAGCGCGCTCCCGGCTATGGGCCAATGTGACCCTCTATCACAATGTCACCATGGGCACCGACTGTCTGGTTCAATCCGGCACAGTGATCGGCGCCGATGGTTTCGGCTATGCCAATGAACGTGGCGAGTGGATCAAAATCCCCCAAATCGGTGGTGTGACCATCGGCAATCGGGTCGAGATTGGAGCTTGTACCACCATTGACCGCGGTGCGCTGGAAGATACCCGCATCGCCGATAACGTTATCATCGACAACCAGTGCCAGATCGCTCACAACGTCGAAATCGGTTACGGTACCGCCATCGCGGGTGCGACCACTATGGCTGGTAGTCTCAAGGTCGGCAAATACTGTATCATTGGTGGCGCTTCCGTCTTTAACGGGCATATGGAGATCTGCGATCAGGCCACCATTACCGGTATGTCCATGGTAATGAGACCCATCACCGAGCCCGGTGTCTACTCCTCAGGTATTCCTCTGCAACCCAATAAAGAGTGGCGCAAGACCGCCGCCCGGGTGATGCGTATCGAAGAGATGCACAAGCGGTTAAGCAAGCTTGAGAAGAAGCTGGTTCAAGAATAATCACGATTGGCATAGGGTGCTGTTTTGACTACTGAAAAGAAGAGCCTGGGGATCCAGGAAATTATGGAATTGCTGCCCCACCGTTATCCATTTTTGATGGTGGACAGGGTTGACGATTACGAAATCAGTGATGAGCGCAAAACCTTGCGTGCCATCAAGAACGTCTCGTTCAACGAGCCGATCTTCCAGGGGCACTTCCCGGCCAAGCCGGTATTCCCCGGTGTATTGATCCTGGAAGCGATGGCGCAGGCCACCGGTATCCTGGCCTTTACCATGGTGGGCAAACCGTCACCCAACGAACTCTATTACTTCGCCTCAATCGATAACGCTCGCTTCAAGCGTCCGGTCGGCCCCGGTGATCAGCTGGTGCTGGATGTGGTGTTTCTGAAAGAGCGTCGCGGCATTGCCAAATTCACCGGTGTTGCCACCGTCAATGGTGAAGTGGTCTGTACCGCCGAACTGATGTGCGCAAAACGCGAGGTTTAACACACGTGATCGACCAGACTGCCATCATTCACGATACTGCTATCGTCCATGAGTCTGCCGTGATTGGTAAAGGGGTTGAAATTGGCCCCTTTTCTGTCATCGGCGCCGAGGTTGAAATCGGCGATAACACTTGGGTCGCTTCCCATGTGGTGATCAAGGGCCCGACCAAGATTGGTCGTGGTAACAAGATCTTCCAGCACACCTCCATCGGTGAGGATTGCCAGGACAAGAAGTACGCTGGCGAGCGCACCTTTCTCGAGATTGGCGACAACAACGTTATTCGCGAGAACTGCACTTTCCACCGTGGCACCATTCAGGATCAGTGCCTGACCAAGGTGGGCAGTGGCAACCTGTTTATGGTCAACGTTCACGTTGCCCATGACTGCATCATCGGTGATAACTGCATCTTCGCCAACAACGCCACTCTGGCGGGCCATGTGGTGATCGGTGACTTCGTGATCTTTGGTGGGCTTTCTGCCATCCACCAGTTCGGCCGTGTTGGCTCCCACGCTTTTGTCGGTGGCTGCGCCGCCCTGAACAAAGACGTACCGCCTTATGTGATGGCGGCGGGCAACTATGCCAAGCCGTTTGGCGTCAACTCCGAAGGGTTGCGTCGCCGTGGTTACTCGCCAGAGGCGATCTCCGCCGTCAAGCGCGCCTACAAAGAGATCTTCCGCTCTGGCAAGACCATCGAAGAGGTGCTGCCGGTGTTGATCGAGATGGCGGCCAGTGAACCGGCGGTTCAGCTGTACGTCGATTTCCTCAAAGATAACGAGCGCGGGATTATCCGTGCCTGATCCCGTTCGCATCGGTATCGTCGCCGGAGAAGTCTCCGGCGATATTCTGGCCGCCGGTCTGGTGCGCGAGCTGCAAACGCGCTATCCGGATGCGCAGTTCGAAGGCATTGCCGGGCCGCGAATGCAGGCTCTCGGCGTCAAAGCGCTGTTCGAGATGGAAGAGCTCTCCGTCATGGGGATCACCGAGGTACTTGGCCGTCTGCCACGCATCCTCAAGGTTCGCCGTGAACTGCTGCGGCATTTTATTGCCAATCCGCCCGATATCTTCATCGGCGTGGATGCACCGGATTTCAATATCGGGGTGGAGTTGAAACTGCGCCGCGCCGGTATCAAAACGGTTCACTATGTCAGCCCCTCGGTCTGGGCTTGGCGTCAGAACCGTATTCACAAGATCAAGGCTGCCACCGACATGGTGCTCGCCTTCCTGCCGTTCGAGAAAGCCTTCTACGACCGTTTCGATGCCCCTTGTCGCTTTGTCGGTCACACCATGGCGGATGACATTGCGCTGGTGCCGGATCAGGCCGCGGTTCGCCGCCATCTGGGTATCGATGCCAATCGCCGTTGGCTGGCGGTGCTGCCGGGCAGTCGCAGCGCCGAGGTGGGCTTTATGTCCCCCCTGTTTCTTGAAGCGTGCAAGCACCTGACGGTACGTTATCCTGATCTCGGTTTTTTGGTGCCACTGGTCAACCAGCAACGACGTGAGCAGTTTATGGCCATCAAGGCCGAGCTGGCGCCGGATCTCGACATGGTGTTGTTAGAGGGGCAGGGGCGTGAGGCGATGATCGCCGCCGATGTGGTGATGCTGGCCTCCGGCACTGCCGCGCTCGAAGCCATGTTGGTGAAAAAGCCGATGGTGGTGGGTTACAAGCTCAAGCCCTTCAGCTACTGGCTGGCCCAGCGCTTGGTAAAGACCGAGTTTGTCTCGCTGCCCAACCTGCTGGCGGGTCGCATGCTGGTGCCCGAGTTGCTGCAGCACGAGTGCACCCCTGAAAACCTGGTGGTTGAAGTGAGCAAGTTGTTTGAGCATGACAATAGCCAACTGGTCAATACCTTCACCGAGTTGCACCAGCGTATTCGCTGCAATGCGGATCTGCAGGCCGCCGACGCGGTAGCCGACTTGCTCGGTAGATAACCCTCTCCAGACGGCCGATTGTGCTGCGCGTCGCAGCGGCACATCGTCGACGTTATGCCAGGCCCTGCGGGGCCTGTTTTGATTCAAGGTGGCAAGATGATGATCGATATTCCTGACGACAAGCTGGTTGCCGGTGTGGACGAAGTGGGCCGCGGCCCGCTGGTGGGTGACGTGGTGACTGCTGCGGTCATTCTTGATCCGGCCAATCCGATCATCGGGCTGGCTGACTCCAAGAAGCTTTCCGAGAAGAAACGTCTTGCCCTGTTTGACGAGATCAAGGAGAAGGCGCTGGCCTGGGCCATCGGTCGTGCCAGCCCGGAGGAGATCGACCAGCTCAACATCCTGCATGCCACCATGCTGGCGATGCAGCGCGCCGTGGTTGGACTGAAGGTGACGCCCGAGCTGGTCTTTATCGATGGCAACCGCTGCCCTGACTTGCCGATGGAAGCGCGCGCCGTGGTCAAGGGGGATAGCTTGGTGGCCGCCATCAGCGCCGCCTCCATTCTGGCCAAGGTGACCCGCGATGGCGAGATGACCGAGCTGGACAGCCGTCATCCCGAGTACGGTTTCGCCCGCCACAAGGGCTACCCTACCCCTGAGCATCTCGCCATTCTGGCCAAGCTAGGCCCTTTGCCGCAATATCGTAAAAGTTTTAAACCGGTGCGCCGCGCACTGGGGATCGAGTAGACCATGCAATTTAGCTTGAGCAACGAGAAGGTATGACGATGGCTGAACCCCGTTTTATCCACCTGCGGGTCCACTCCGACTTCTCTATGGTCGATGGGCTGCAGAAGATAGGCCCCATCGTCGGGGCTGCTGCGGCCAACAAAATGCCGGCACTGGCACTGACCGACCAGATGAACATGTGTGGTCTGGTGCGCTTCTATGGCTCGGCCCACGGCAAGGGGATCAAACCCATCGTCGGTGCCGAGTTTCTGGTGCAGAGCGATGAGCTGGGAGATGAGCTGTTTCGTCTGACCCTGCTTGCCATGGACAATGACGGTTACCAGAACATCACCTTGCTTATTTCCCATGGTTATCAGCGTGGTCATGTGCAGGGACGTCCTGTCATCGACAAAGCCTGGCTGGCAGATCACGCGAAGGGGGTGATCGTCCTCTCCGGTGGCCGTGAGGGAGATGTAGGCAAGTTCATGCTCAAGGGCAACCGGCAGATGGCCGAGTCGTCGCTAGCTTTCTATCAAGCCCATTTCCCCGATGCTTACTATCTTGAACTGTTGCGTACCGGTCGCCCCGACGAAGAGGCCTATCTGCACATGGCGGTGGCCCTTGCCACCGAGTTCGCCTTGCCGGTGGTGGCCACCAACGAGGTGGTGTTCCTCAACGCCGAGGACTTCGATGCCCACGAGATCCGGGTTGCCATCCACGATGGCTACACCCTGATGGACAAGCGTCGCCCGCGCCGTTACAGCCCCCAGCAGTACCTGCGTAGTCAGGAGGAGATGTGCGAGCTGTTCGCCGACATCCCCGAGGCGCTGGAGAACACGGTCGAGATCGCCAAGCGTTGTAACGTAACGGTGCGTCTGGGCGAATACTTCCTGCCCAACTTCCCGACCGGCGACATGACCACCGAAGATTTTCTGGTGGCCAAGTCGCAAGAGGGGCTTGAGGCGCGTCTCGAATTTTTGTTCCCTGATCCCGCTGTACGGGCTGCCAAGCGTGGCGAGTACGACGAGCGCCTCGATATCGAGCTGAAAGTGATCAACCAGATGGGCTTCCCGGGTTACTTCCTCATCGTGATGGAGTTTATCCAGTGGTCCAAGGACAACGGCATTCCCGTTGGCCCTGGCCGGGGCTCGGGGGCGGGCTCTCTGGTGGCGTATGCCCTCAAGATCACCGACCTCGACCCGCTGGAATTTGACCTGCTGTTCGAACGTTTCTTGAACCCCGAGCGGGTATCCATGCCCGACTTCGACGTCGATTTTTGTATGGATCGACGCGACGAAGTGATCGAGCACGTCTCCGAGATGTATGGCCGGGATGCAGTGTCGCAAATCATCACTTTCGGCAGCATGGCGGCCAAAGCGGTGGTGCGGGACGTGGGCCGGGTGCTGGGCCATCCCTACGGTTTTGTCGATCGGATCTCCAAGCTCATTCCGCCGGATCCGGGCATGACCCTGGCCAAGGCGTTTGAGGCAGAACCCAAGCTGCCCGAGCTCTACGAGCAGGATGAGGAGGTCAAAGACCTCATCGACATGGCACGGCGCCTCGAAGGGGTGGTACGTAACGCCGGTAAGCACGCCGGTGGCGTGGTGATTGCGCCCACCAAGATCACCGATTTTGCGCCGCTCTATTGCGATGATTCGGGCAATCACCCGGTTACCCAGTTTGACAAGAACGATGTGGAGTACGCCGGACTGGTGAAGTTCGACTTCTTGGGCTTGCGTACCCTGACCATCATCGACTGGGCTTTGGGGATGATCAACCCGCGCCTTGCCAAAGAGGGCAAGCCGCCGGTGGATATCGCCGCCATTCCCATCGATGACAAAAAGTCGTTCGCCCTGTTGCAGCGGTTCGAGACCACAGCGGTATTCCAGCTCGAATCCCGTGGCATGAAGGATCTGATCAAGCGGCTGCAGCCAGACTGTTTTGAAGACATGATCGCTCTGGTGGCGCTGTTTCGACCGGGCCCGCTGCAGTCAGGCATGGTGGATAACTTCATTGATCGCAAGCGCGGCCAGGAAGCTATCTCTTATCCCGATGAAAAATGGCAGCACGAGAGCCTCAAGCCGATACTCGAGCCCACCTATGGCATCATCGTCTATCAAGAGCAGGTGATGCAGATTGCCCAGACTCTGGCGGGTTATACCCTGGGGGGCGCCGACATGTTGCGCCGGGCTATGGGTAAGAAAAATCCGGCCGAGATGGCCAAGCAGCGCGCCGGTTTCGAGGAAGGGGCCATTAAACACGGGGTTGATGGCGAGCTGGCGGTCAAGATCTTCGATCTGGTGGAGAAGTTTGCCGGCTACGGCTTTAACAAATCCCACTCCGCCGCCTATGCGCTGGTCTCTTACCAGACCTTGTGGCTCAAGACCCACTTCCCGGCCGAGTTTATGGCGGCGGTGATGACCGCCGACATGGACAACACCGACAAGATAGTGACCCTGGTAGACGAGTGCCAGCGAATGGGGCTGACCGTGATACCGCCAGATGTGAACACGGGTCGCTACCGCTTTAGCGTCAACGAAGATGGTCACATCGTCTACGGTATCGGTGCGGTGAAAGGGGTCGGTGAAGGCCCTATCGATGCCATTCTCAGTGCACGGGATCAGGATGGTCCGTTTCGCGATCTGTTCGACTTTTGTAATAGGGTCGACATCAAGAAGATCAACAAACGGGTGATGGAAAAGCTGGTCTACTCTGGCGCCATGGATCGGCTCGGCCCCCACCGTGCCGCCCTGATGGCGACGCTGGAGGAGGCGATGCGCGCTGCCGAGCAACACGCCAAGGCGCAAGCGGTCGGTCAGGTCGATATGTTCGGCGTGCTCACCGAAGAGATTGACGACGTCAAGAAGGCGTTTGCCAACGTGCCGCACTGGCCTGACAAGGTGTGGCTGGAAGGGGAGCGCGAGACCCTCGGGCTCTATCTCACCGGCCACCCCATCAACCAGTACAGCAGCGAGTTGCGGCGTTATACCTCCGGTCGCCTGTGTGATCTGCATCCTACCTCCCGCGATACCGTGACCACGGCGGCGGGGCTGGTGATTGCGGCGCGCAGCATGGTGACCAAGCGCGGTAACAAGATGGGGATCTTCACCCTGGACGACCGTTCCGGTCGTCTCGATGTGACCCTGTTCAGTGAAGCGCTGGAAAAATATGAAGAATTGATGCAAAAAGACCGTATTTTGGTGGTTTCTGGACAGGTCAGCTTTGATGACTTCTCCGGTGGCCTTAAAATGTCGGCCCGTGAATTACTGGATATCAACGATGCGAGGGAGCGTTTTGCCAGAGCAATTCGCATCTCCCTCGATGAACAGCGAATTGATGATCGCTTTTTCCCGCGTTTGTGCGAGATTTTGGAGCCCGCCCGTGCCGGAGTCTGTCCGGTTCAGGTAAACTATCGTCGCCCTGGTTCCCGGGTGCGATTGACGCTCGGTACCGAGTGGCGGGTGACGCCCACCGATCAACTGATAGATGACTTGCGCGTCCTGCTTGGACGAGAGCGGGTGGAATTGGTTTTTGATTAGAGGATCTATAGGCCCTATGAGTCTTTTTCTGGATTTTGAACAGCCGATTGCCGAGCTGCAGGCGCAGATTGATGAACTCCGTCATGTGAGTGAGCACAACAGTGCTGTCGATCTCAACGACGACATTCGCCGGCTGGAGAAGAAAAACGAAGAGCTGACCAAGAAGATCTTCAGCGATCTGGGGGCCTGGCAGGTATCCCAGATGGCGCGTCATCCTCAGCGTCCTTACACCCTCGATTATATCGAGCACATCTTCACTGACTTCGATGAGTTGGCTGGTGATCGCGCCTATGCCGACGACAAGGCTATCGTTGGCGGCATCGCCCGTCTCGATGGCGAGCCGGTGATGGTGATTGGTCAGCAGAAAGGTCGTGAGACCAAAGAGAAGATCAAGCGTAACTTTGGTATGCCGCGTCCGGAAGGGTATCGCAAGGCCCTGCGTCTGATGGAGATGGCCGAGCGCTTCAAGATGCCGATCATCACCTTTATCGACACCCCGGGTGCCTACCCGGGTGTGGGTGCAGAAGAGCGTGGCCAGTCCGAAGCGATTGCCCGCAACCTGAAAGTGATGGCTGGCCTGACTGTGCCGGTGGTCTGCACCGTGATCGGTGAAGGTGGATCGGGTGGCGCGCTGGCTATCGGCGTGGGTGATCGCGTCAATATGCTGCAGTACTCCACCTACTCCGTCATCTCGCCGGAAGGGTGCGCCTCCATTTTGTGGAAGAGCGCCGACAAGGCGTCGGTGGCGGCTGAAGCCATGGGCATTACTGCCCCGCGTCTGAAAGAGCTCAAGCTGATCGACCATGTGATCGATGAGCCTCTGGGTGGTGCTCACCGCGATGTGGCAAAGATGGCCAAGAATCTCAAGGCGCGCATCAAGCAGGATCTGGATGCCCTGCGTCCGCTCGATACCGAGCAACTGCTGGAGCAGCGCTACCAGCGCCTGCTGGGCTACGGTTACTGTTAAGCTCTGCCGTTAGCACATCAAGCACAGGAACCCCCGTTATCAACGGGGGTTTTTTATTACTGGCAGCCGCCCATCCTGTTCAATGCTGCGGGTGGCTTTTAGCCCGTTTTGTCAGTGTTTCATGACAGCTGCAGCAGGCCTGTGTGAGAGGGATTGGATGTTACCCAGCAGACATAAAAAAGCGCCCCGTTGATTGGGGCGCTTTTGTCTGAGTCAGGTGCTGTTACAGTTGAAACTCGTCTGTCAGACCTTCATACGCGATATCAATAGATTGCAGCTCCTTCTGCAAGCGCTGTTTGTCTTTGAGCGCTTCGATTTCACGCCATTTACGTTTCTTTCCCGTTGTCCCGCGGCTACGTGAACCGAGCTCAACTACCTCGTCATAATCGAAGTTGAACATTTCCATGGCTCCCTCCTTGGTTTTTATCGTTTTCATCACCCGTATAACATAACGAAGTTGAAAGTAAAACGTTTTCTTTACAGGGTTATGACAAGGTTGGAAAAGTCGATAAAAAAAACCGGGTGCCTTACCAGGCACCCGGTTTTACCAGAAAAATGAACCGATTACAGGCGGCTTGCCAGCATGGTTTCCAGCTTGCCCTGGTCGATGGCAAACATGCGGATGCCTTCACCCAGTTTCTCGTGGGCCATGGCGTCCTGGTTCAGTTCCCAGCGGAAGTCGGCTTCGGTCATCGGAGTCGGTTTGGCTTTGCGCTCACCGGTGTAGTCCAGTTTGCGAACCACGGCGCCTTCGGTCTTGCTCAGCTCTTCCAGCAGGGCCGGGCCAATGGTCAGGCGGTCGCAACCAGCCAGTTCCAGGATCTCGCCGGTGTTGCGGAAGCTGGCACCCATCACCACTGTCGGGTAGTCGTGCTGCTTGTAGTAGTCATAGATGGCGGAAACGGACACTACGCCCGGATCTTCGCTTTGGGTGTAGTCACGGTTGTGCTTGGCCTTGTACCAGTCGAGGATGCGACCCACGAACGGGGAGATCAGGAAGGCACCGGCTTCGGCACAGGCACGGGCCTGGGCGAAGGAGAACAGCAGGGTCAGGTTGCACTGGATACCCTCTTTCTCCAGTACCTCTGCGGCGCGGATGCCTTCCCAGGTAGAGGCCAGCTTGATCAGAATGCGGTCGTTGCTGATACCCGCTTCGTTGTAGAGACGGATCAGCTTGCGTGCTTTGGCGATGCTGGCAGCGGTATCGAAGGAAAGGCGGGCATCGACTTCAGTAGAGATACGGCCCGGAACGATCTTCAGCACTTCCAGACCGATGTTGACGGCCAGCTTGTCGCCCGCGTCGATGATTTGCTGTGCCTTGTCCTGGCTCTGGGCTTTGGCCCACTTGATGGCGTCTTCGATCAGCGGAGCGTACTCGGGGATCTCGGAGGCCTTCAGAACCAGAGAGGGGTTGGTGGTGGCATCGATGGGCTGATAGCGTTTGATGGCTTCGATATCACCGGTGTCGGCAACAACAGTGGTCAGGGCTTTCAGCTGGGTTAATTTATCGGCCATAGCGAATATCATCTCTTAATGAGGGAGTCATCCCTGGGTTGCGGGCTTGAGACGGTGGTTCTGAAATAAAATTACAGGATCTTGATGCCTCAGGCTCAGAAAAGCGCGATGGGGGTGACCCATCGTCATTGCCTGCCTAATTAATACTTATGTGGTGCATCCTGCAATAGGGGCGCTTGGCTGTTAAATATCCAAGCGGTCGGGCTATCCCGTTTTAGTGCTAGAAACTATATGATTAATAAGGTTTTTTGTGTTTTTCTGCAGGGCGTTTCCGGTTTGCTTGCAGATCAACTTTTTTAGCCAATATTCATATTTGTGTCGCCGATCACATAAATTACCTCATCACCTACTTGTAATTTTATTACTAGGAAAACGTTTGGCAAAATATCCCCGTTTGAAAGCCATTTCAGGCAAGCGTTTGCCTTTGCGAATAATTCATCAGAGCGAGATAAAAATGGTTTTCTTATGAGGCTCTATCCTGGCGTGCCTGATTAAATTATTGGATTTGTTGAAAGTTTGCGATTTAAATGGCGCTTTATGAGCGTTTACCGTTCGTTTTTTGTGTCCCGAGTGATCGGGATCACTATTCCGGGCTCTCCCGCTGTGCTAGATTCCGCCCCTTTAGCGAAACGCTAATTAAACAACAGACAGAAAACGGTCAGCGCAGACTGGCCATGGATGTGAATAACAACGAGAGAATTATGGACACCTTGATTGCGATGCTAAACGACCTGATGTGGGGAGCAGTGCTCATCTACCTGCTGATCGGGGTCGGGATCTTTTTCACTTTCAGACTGGGTTTTATCCAGATCCGTCACTTTGGCCACATGTTTTCCGTGCTGAAAAACAGCCGTAAATCTGACAATGCTGGCATCTCCTCTTTTCAAGCGCTCTGCACCAGTCTTGCCGCCCGCGTGGGCACTGGTAACCTGGCCGGTGTGGCTGTTGCCATCTATCTGGGTGGCCCCGGTGCCATCTTCTGGATGTGGCTGATTGCCTTTATCGGCATGGCGACCGCCTTCGTCGAAAGCACTCTGGCCCAGCTTTACAAGGTTAAGGATGAGGATGGCAACTACCGTGGCGGCCCGGCTTATTACATGGAGAAGGGCCTTGGTATGCGCTGGATGGGGGTGCTGTTCTCGCTCTGTCTGATCCTCGCGTTCGGTCTGGTATTCAATGCGGTGCAGGCCAACTCCATCAGTCTGGCGATGAAGGTGGCGTTCGGTATTCCTGACTGGGTCAGCGGTCTGGCACTGGTGGTGCTCTCCGGCCTCATCATCTTCGGCGGCATTCGTGGCATTGCCCGTTTTGCCGAGCTGGTGGTGCCGGTGATGGCGCTGGCATATATCCTGCTGGCGCTGGTGATCGTGGCGATGAATATCACCGAGCTGCCCCATGTCTTCATGTTGATCATCAAGTCCGCTTTCGGGATTGAGCAGGCGGGTTCAGGCGCCATGGGTTATGCCATCTCCCAGGCGATGATCAACGGCATCAAGCGCGGTCTCTTCTCCAACGAGGCGGGGATGGGTTCTGCCCCCAACGCCGCCGCGACCGCGACGCCCTATCCGCCGCACCCGGCTTCTCAAGGGTATGTACAGATGCTGGGGGTCTTTATGGACACCATCGTCATCTGTAGCTGTACCGCCGCCATCATCCTGATGTCCGGTCAGTTTGAGCCGGGTTCCGGTGTGACAGGGGTGGAGCTGACCCAGCGGGCACTCTCTTCCCAGATTGGCAACGGCGGCAATATCTTCATTGCGGCAGCGATCTTCTTCTTCGCCTTCACCTCTATCGTGGCGAACTACTCCTATGCCGAGACCAATCTGGTGTTCCTTGAGCACAACCACAAGGGCGGCCTGATGCTGTTCCGGGTGTTCGTGCTGGGGATGGTGATGTTCGGTGCCGTGGGTGAGTTGCCGATTGTGTGGGCCATGGCCGATGTCTCTATGGGGCTGATGGCCATCGTCAACCTGGTGGCGATCTTGCTGCTCTCTGGTGTGGCGATCAAGCTGGCCAAGGATTACAACGATCAGCTCAGACTGGGTAAGGTACCGACCTTCGATGCCAACAAATACCCGGAGATCCGCTCCCAGTTGGAAGCGGGGATTTGGGACAATCCCCCCCCAAAATAATAATCTGCAACGTTTATGAAAGGGGGGCGCGGATGGCGCCCCCTGTTTATTGGCTATGTCCCGATTAGCTGGGCGGTTGCAAGGGCTGAGTGCAACAGGTCATGGGGGCATAGCCATTAATATGCTCATGAAAAAAGCGCCATTCGGGCGCTTTTTTGTTGCTCGCAATCCATACCGCCTCGCCAGGAGCCAGCGTACTCAGTGGGTCGCGTACTGGTAGTTGAAGGTGGGCAGTCCCCACTTGAAGCGTACCGCCAGCAGTCGTAGCACAAAGCCGATGCCGATGGAGCCGAAAGCCGCCCAGTTGGTCGGCAAGCCCTGATCCAGCGCCAGACAGTAGAGAGCAGCAGTGATCAGTGAAATGGCCGCATAGAGCTCACGGCGAAACACCAGCGGAATCCGCTGGCAGAGCAGATCCCTGAGCACCCCGCCAAATACCCCGGTCACCACCGCCATGATACAGGCAATACCGGCTCCGTGGCCCATCTCCAGCGCACGGGCAGCGCCAAAGATAGAGAATACCACCAGCCCCAGCGCATCGAGCGCCAGAAACAGCTTGCCGAGATAGCGCATCAAGGGGGCCGAGACCACTCCCGCCATCGCCGCGGCAGCAACCAGCAGCACATATTCCGGGTGTTCAATCCAGAGCAGCGGATAGTGGCCCAGCAGCACATCGCGAATGGTACCGCCCCCGATGGCCGTCGCCGAGGCGATGATCACCACACCAAACAGATCCATCCGTCGCCGGCCCGCGGCCAGCGCGCCTGTCATCCCTTCGGCTACCAGGCCGATCAAGAAGAGAGCATGTAACATGAGATATTCCAGGGTACGAGAAAGGCCCGTATCCTACCTACTCGTGTTATATGGGACAAGTGATCCAACCTATACATGAATTTAATTCATGCTAAATAGTAAAAAGGCACCGTTTCGGATGCCTTTTTCTAATCAACGTTCAAGGGTTAGCGCCCCAACTGCTCCTGCCGGTAGTGATCGACCCACATGGCGGTGGCGCCACAGATGGCGACGGGCATCACAAACAGGTTTACCACCGGAATGGCGGAGAAGAGGGTGACCAGGGCGCCGAAGCTCAGGCTCTTGCCACGGCGTTGCTTCAAGGCATCGCGCATGGTGATGAAGTCGATCTTGTGGTTGTCGAACGGATAATCCACATACTGGATCGCCATCATCCAGGCACTGAACAGGAACCAGAGCACCGGCGCCAGGGTCTGGCCGACCACCGGGATGAAAAACAGGATCAGGCAGCCGATGGCCTTGGGCAGGTAATACTTCAGTTTGGTCCATTCACGGCCGAAGGTGCGCGGCACATCCTTGACGATATCCAGCATGCCGCTGTCATTGGCGGGCTGGCCGGTGAGGATCTGCTCCACTTTTTCCGCCAGCAGGCCGTTGAACGGGGCGGCGATCCAGTTGGTAACCGAACTGAAAATAAAGGAGAAGACCACCAGTATGGTGATGAGCGCGATGGGCCACAGCAGGTAATCGAGCCAGTCTAGCCAGGCCGGGATCTGCTGATGGATCCAGGCGAACAGACCGTCAAGTTGCAACAGGAGGGCATAGAAGGCCCCGGCAAACAGCACGAAGTTGACTAACAGCGGGATCAACACGAAGGTGCGGATGCCCGGTTGGCGGATCAGGGAAAAACCGCGCAGGAAGTAGTCTGCACCACTGATTGACTCTTTGACCATATGGGGGGATTGGCTCATGTGAGCTCCATCTATGCATGGGAGAACAGCCTGCATATTACAAACATCCCTTTGATTTGGTAAAGTCGCCTGCCCGCCTTCCTTTTATTTCGCCACTGATACAGGTCGCCATGCGTCTGAAACTGATCAAACTCGCCGGCTTCAAGTCGTTCGTCGAGCCGACCCGCATTGAATTATCGGCAGACATGACTGCCGTGGTGGGCCCTAACGGCTGTGGCAAATCCAACGTGATCGATGCGGTGCGCTGGGTGCTGGGAGAGAGCTCTGCCCGCCATCTGCGTGGCGAGAACATGACTGATGTCATCTTCAATGGCTCCATCAATCGCAGCCCCCATGGTCGCGCCTCGGTCGAACTGGTGTTCGACAATCCCCATAATCGGGTCCCCGGTGAATTTGGCCGTTTTACCGAAATTTCGGTGCGCCGCGAAGTGCTGCGCGATGGCTCCAACTATTACCAAATCAACGGCCAGAAGTGCCGCCGCAAGGATGTGACCGACCTCTTCCTCGGCACCGGTCTTGGCCCCCGTAGCTACGCCATCATCGAGCAGGGCACCGTGAGTCGGCTGGTGGAGTCGCGCCCTGCCGACCTCAAGCTCTTTATGGAGGAGGCGGCTGGCGTCTCTCGCTACAAGGAGCGACGCCGCGAAACCGAGCAGCGGATTCGCCACACTCGCGAGAATCTGGAGCGGCTCGGCGATATTCGCGGCGAGCTGGGTGCTCGTCTCGATCACCTTAAATCCCAGGCCGAAACGGCCGAGCGCTATAAGCAGCTCAAGAGCCGTTCACGCGCCGCTCGCGCCGAGCTTATCGGCTCCGAGTTGTGGGCGCTGGAGACCCGTCTGGGCGAGGCGAAAGCCGAGCTGGCGCAGGCCGAGCAGGCGTTGGCCGCATTGGATGCCAAGCGCACCGCCGACGAGGGGCGCCACGTCACCCTGTCGGTCGCCAGACAAGAGGCGCAAGCCGAGCAGGCGAGCCGTCAGCAACAGATATTTCTCGGTGGGCAAGCCATCGCCCGGCTGGAACAACAGCAACTGCACCAGAGCGAACTGGGGCGTGACTGGCAGGCCCGCGCACAGGCGCTGGGCGAGCGGATCGCCACCCGCAAGGAGCAGCTTGCCAGCCAGCAGGAGCAGTTGACCGAAGGGGTATTGCGCGGCGAGCAGGAAGATGCCCGGCTGGAGCAGTGTGAACAGTTGCTCACCGAACAGCAGGAGACCCGCCAGCAGGCCAGCGAGGGACTGGAGCAGGCCCGTCAATGCCAGCAGCAGTGGCAGCAGCAGGTGACCCTGTTACAGGGCCAACTCAACCAGACTCGTGCCCGGTTGGGGGGTCTGCAGGAGCTGCAAGCCAAGACCCGGCTGGCCCGTCTCAAACTGGAAGATGAGCGCTCCGGCCCCCTTGGCGCAGAGGCTAACGAGCTGCAACCTGCCCTCGATGCCTTGAGTGGCGAGCTGGAGCTGACGCGGGCCGCCACCGACGAGCTGACCGAGCAGTTGGCCTTGGCCGTCGACGCCCATGAACAACTCAAGCAGCATCATGGCCAGCAGCTAGGCCTGCAACGGGAGCTGCAGGCGCGGCAGGGGACGCTGGACCAGATCCTCGGCGAGCAGATGGAGGGGGCGAGCCTGGCCGATCGGCTGCAGGTTGCCCCCGAGTGGGCACCGGCGCTCGACAAGGTGCTTGGCCGATGGCTGACCGCCACTCCTGCGGATGAGTGCAATCTGGCTCAAGAAGGTCTCTGGATTGGCCCGGCGCAACCGGCGGTTGCCGGCACTCTGGCGGCGCAACTGGGCGGCGAGCACATTCCCGCCTTCCTCAATGCTATCTGGCTGGTCGAAAGCCGCGAGGCCGCATTGGCCCGCCAGCATACCCTTGCCGCCGCTGAGTCACTGCTGACCAGTGCGGGCGACTGGTTCGGTCCTAACTGGGCAGATCTGGGGCAGGGCGCGGCGCTCGGCACCATGGCGCTGCTGGGGGAGCGTGAGCGGTTGCATACCGAGCAGGAGAGCGTTGCCGCGGGGCTGGCGCAACTGGCTGAGCAACTTGTCGCAGCCGATGCCCGGCGCGCGCAACACGCCAGCGCCCAAGAGTTGTCGCAGCGAACTCTGCGCGAGCAGGAGCAAAAATGGCAACAACTGCGGGAAGCCTGGAGCCTGCAACAAGGCCAGCGGCAGGAGCGGTTGCAGCGGCTGGGCCAGCTTGGCGAAGAGCTGATCCGGCTCGATCAGGAGCAGGCTGAGGAGGCAGAGCGGCTGGCCAGCGCTCGTGAGCAACTGGAGCTCGATGAAGCGCGTCTTGCCGAGTTGCAGGAGCAAGGGGAACCTCTGACCCAAGGGTTGCAGGCCGCTCAGGAGCGGGTGACCCGCTGCGAGCGGGCGGTGGAGGAGGCGCGTTTGCGCCGTGAACAGCAACAGGCTGCCAGCCAGCGTTTGCAGCTGGAGCTGGTTAACTTGCGCCAGTTGCTCACTTTGGGCCAAGAGGAGCTGGCAAGGCTTGGGCTGGATCTGGCCGGGCTCAAGGGGCCTGCAAGTGATGCAGGGCCTGATCTGGGCCCACTGCTGGCAGACCAACGCAGTCTGGAAGCGCTGCAACTGGCTTGCCAGCAACGCTTGACCGAGCTGGAGCGCCAACTGAATGAGCTGGAGCAGGCCAGAAGTGCCGATCACAAGCAGCTGGTGACCCTGCAGGAGAAGCTGGCGACCCTGCGTTTGGAGCGAGAGCGCAACCTCACCCGTCGGCAAGGGCTGCACGAACAGTTTGAAGAGCTGGGGGTCAGGTTGGTGGATCTCGATCAGGCGGTACTGATTGCCGCCGATCGGGGCAAATTGCGGCAGGAAATCCAGACCCTGGAGGTGCAAGTGGAGTTACTTGGCTCCATCAATTTGGCGGCGCTGGCGGAGTATGAAGAGGCGAAAACCCGGGCGACTTACCTGGAAAACCAGTGTCAGGATCTCGAACAAGCGCTGGAAACCCTGAGCCAAGCCATTAAAAGAATTGATAAAGAGACACAAATACGGTTCCGGGATACTTTCGATAAGGTCAACGAAGATTTAAAATCCCTGTTTCCGAAAGTGTTCGGTGGGGGGAGCGCCTGGCTTGAGTTGACCTCCGATGATCTTTTGGAGGCCGGAGTGAGCATCATGGCGAGACCTCCGGGTAAGAAGAATGCTACCATTGCCCTGCTTTCCGGGGGGGAGAAGGCGTTAACCGCGCTTGCGCTGGTTTTTGCCATCTTCAGACTCAACCCAGCACCATTTTGTTTGCTGGATGAGGTGGATGCACCGCTCGATGAAGTGAACGTCGGTCGCTTCTGTTCTCTTGTCAAAGAGATGTCGAGCACAGTACAGTTCGTTTACATCAGTCATAATAAGGTCTCCATGGAGATGGCTGAGCAGCTGGTTGGCGTCACGATGCAAGAGCCCGGGGTTTCTCGCATTGTGTCGGTCGATATTGGTGCCGCCGTCGCTTTGGCTGAGCAAAACTAGAAAGAGAAGCAGCTAATGCAGGAATTGCGTTACATCTTGGTTGCCCTGGGCGGTATTGCTATTGCGGCATTGCTCATTCACGGGTTGTGGAGCAACAAAAAGAATCGTCAGGCGCCGATCAAAGAGAAACCGGCCGGACGAATGGACTCGAAATCGCGGGATCGTGATAACGACAGCTTCGACAGCGATGGCATCGGCCAGGTGCGCGTGGTCGCTGCTGGCCGTCGTGCCGAACCCAAATTGCACAGCGAAGAGAGCCGCCAGCCGGAACTCGCTCGTCGTGCCACTGTTCCTGCGTTTGATGATGAAGACGAGGAAGAGGATCTGCCGCCGCCAGTGCTTCGCAAGCCTGCTGCCCGTCCGGTTCCACCGCCCCCTGTGTATCAGGAAGAAGAGGACGAATTTGACGAGCCTCTGCCAGAGCTTGCTGACGAGGTGCCTGCAGCCCCGGTGCGCAAGCCCGCTCAGGTGATCCGCCGCACCCCGGTACACCGCACTCGTCCCCAGCGCGAACCGATGATCCAGTCGCTGGATGACGAACCGCTGGTCGAGCCTGCTTATGCTACCGCTCCGACCTTTGGGGTTCGTAGCGAGACAGCCCGTACCGAGACAGCCAGAACCGAGACTGTCCGTAGCGAGAGTGTTCGCAGCGAAACTGTGCGTGCAGAACCGCTCCGTGCCCCCGAGCCACAATATCAGCCGCAGCCCCGTTATGTGGCGCCTGAGCCGGTATATGAAGAGCCGGTCTATGTCGCTCCCGCTCCGGTAGTTGAAGAGCCGCGCATGGCGCCGCAACCGGTTGAGAAGATTTGGCAGGATGTCTATGTCATCAACCTGATGGGCCGTCCGGGTCATGATCTGCAAGGGGCAACCCTGTTGGCCTCTTTGATGGCGTTGGGCTTCAAATTCGGCGAGATGGATATTTTCCACCGTCACGAAGATCCCAATGGCAAGGGTGAAGTGCTTTTCTCGATGATCAATATGGTCAAGCCGGGTACCTTCAATCCGTATCGGATGGAGCAATTTACTACCCCGGGCGTGTCGCTGTTCATGCAACTGCCGCTGCGTAGCAATACCGCCTTTGCGTTCGAAGATATGCTGCAGGCGGCTGACCAGCTGGCCAGTGATCTTGATGCCATGCTGACGGATATGCATCGTAGCCCGTTGAGCGATGAGACCATCGCCCGCTACCGTCACGAACTGGCTACCTATGAGGCCAGTCGCGACTAATACGCCATACGGGTCGAATGAATAAAAAGTGCGGTACCCAGGTGCCGCATTTTTATTTCTACCCCTGGCTGGATTTTCAATCACACCCCGAGACTTCTCCATGAGCGAAACCCTCTCCCGCCACCGTCAATTGTGTGAACTGCTTACCGAATACGGCCATCAGTACTATGTGCTGGACCAGCCGACCGTGCCGGATGCCGAATACGATCGCCTGATGCGCGAACTGATTGAACTGGAAGCGGCCCAGCCCGAGCTGAAAACCCCGGCATCACCCAGCGTGCGGGTCGGCGGCCAGCCGCTGACTGCTTTTAGTCAGGTGCGCCACGAGATCCCCATGCTCAGTCTGGACAACGTATTCAGCAGCGAAGAGCTGCAGGCGTTCGAGCAGCGGATGAGCGATCGCCTCAAGCGTGAGGTGCGTTTCACCTTCTGCTGCGAGCCCAAGCTCGATGGTCTGGCGGTAAGCCTGCTCTATGTGGATGGTCAGCTGGTGCAGGCTGCCACCCGGGGTGATGGCGCCACCGGTGAGGAGATCACCGAAAACGTGCGTACCATCAAGGCCATTCCGCTGGTCTTGCGTGGTACTGGCTGGCCCGCCCGGCTGGAAGTGCGTGGCGAAGTTGTTATGCCCAAGGCGGGATTTGAAGCGATGAATGCCAAGGCGCTGGCTGCTGGCGAGAAAGTGTTCGTCAACCCGCGTAACGCGGCTGCTGGCAGCCTGCGTCAGCTCGATTCGCGCATTACCGCCAGCCGTCCCCTGAGCTTTTATGCCTACGGGGTCGGCGTGGGTGGTGATCAGCTGGGCGACTCCCACTTTGGTCGTCTCAATCAGCTCAAAGCGTGGGGGCTGCCGCTCAGCGCTGAGGTGAAGCTCAAAGAGGGGGCCGCCGGTTGTCAGGCGTTCCACGACGACATTCTGGCCCGCCGTGGTGAGCTGCCCTATGAGATCGATGGGGTGGTCTACAAGGTCGATGCCATCGCCCTGCAAGAGGAGCTGGGCTTTGTCGCCCGCGCACCGCGCTGGGCGACCGCCCACAAGTTCCCGGCTCAGGAGGAGATGACGGAGCTTGAGAACGTCGAGTTTCAGGTTGGCCGGACCGGTGCCGTAACCCCGGTGGCCAAACTCAAACCTGTGTTCGTCGGCGGCGTCACCGTTTCCAACGCCACCCTGCACAATGCCGACGAGATTGAGCGTCTCGGCGTGATGATCGGTGATACCGTGATCGTGCGCCGTGCCGGTGACGTGATCCCGCAGATCGTCGCCGTGGTGGAGGCGCAGCGCCCCGTTGATGCCCGCGCGATCCTGTTCCCGACCGAGTGTCCGGTCTGTGGCTCGGCGGTCGAGCGGCTGGAAGGGGAAGCGGTTGCCCGCTGCTCAGGTGGTCTGTTCTGCGAGGCGCAGCGGGCGGCGGCGCTCAAGCACTTCGCGGCGCGCCGTGCCATGGATGTGGATGGCCTCGGCGACAAGATTGTCGATCAATTGGTGGACAAAGGGCTGGTGAAGACCCCAGCCGATCTGTTTCGCCTCAACGCCATTCAGTTGGCCGGTCTTGAGCGGATGGGGCAAAAGTCAGCGCTCAATTTGGTGGCTGCCATCGACAAGGCGCGCAACACCACCCTGCCGCGCTTCCTGTTTGCCTTGGGGATCCGCGAAGTAGGGGAGGCGACCGCGCTTAATCTGGCCAATCACTTCCTTACACTGGATGCCCTGCGCGCAGCTACCGTGGAGCAGTTGCTGACGGTGGCAGATGTGGGTGACGTGGTAGCCAAGCATGTTTACTACTTCTTGCGTCAACCCCATAACGTGGAGGTGCTGGAGGCCTTGCTGGCTGCTGGCATCCACTGGCCGGCCATCGAGAAGAAGGAAGCAAGCGATCAGCCCTTTGCTGGCAAGACCTTTGTGCTGACCGGTACCTTGACCATCCTCTCTCGCAACGATGCCAAGGCGGCGCTGCAGGCGCTGGGTGCCAAGGTGGCGGGTTCGGTATCTGCCAAGACCGATGTGCTGGTCGCGGGGGAAGCAGCTGGTTCCAAGCTGATCAAGGCTCAGGAGCTTGGCATCACCATCTGGACCGAAGAGGAGCTGCAACAGGCGTTGCAGGGCTGAATAGCCCTCACCAAGCCTGCTGATCGCAGCACCCGATAAAAGAGAACCCGGCATGGCCGGGTTCTCTTTTTTGTTTGGGCGGTCACTCACGCCAGAGGATCTTGTGGCGCCATTTGTCGGGCACGGTGAGCTGCCAGCGGGCCAGTTCGCTCTTGCTGAAGACATATTCGCCACGCAGGGCCGCTCGCGGGGAGATGGTGCGGGGCAGGGTACCCGCCAGTATGGTGTTGATGAGGCTGGCTGCCTGTATCCCCTGATCGTTGCCGTCCAGTACCAGTCCACCGATGGCCATTCCTTTGTCGACGGTAAATTCCCAGAAGCAAAACAGCGGCACCGGGCTGTGTTTGCTGGTCCACTCCAGTACCGTCTGCTCGTCCACATGCTTACCCTGATCATCGACCAGCGTGTGGTAGAGACCGAGGAAGATCGCCTGATAGCCGTTCTTCTTGGCGTTGAGCACCGCCTCCTGCCAGAGGCTGTAGTCGCCCATCAGCTGGCTATTGACCCGGGTTTGGCCGACCCGCAGTTCGGTCTGGGTCTTGAATTCATCCTCGATGGCAGTGAGCGCGACATTGCTGGAATCAAACAGCACCAGCGCCTTCTTGATACCACCCATCAGCTGGCTCATCTCGCTGATGTTGCGTTTGAGCAGGGGGCGTTCCAGCACGCCGGTGATCTTGGGGTGGCCGACAAAGCCCTTGAGGCGGGGGTTCTCGTTCATGCCGAGAAAGACCACTGGGGTGCCCAGTGAGGCGATCTCGTTGGCCAGATAGTTGATGGCATTGTCATCCCCCAGTACCACCAGATCCGGTTTGCTCTTGAGATAGAAGTCGATGGCCCGTTGGGCGATCTCATCAAACTCCTCCCGCGGATGGCGTTTGGTATCCATATAGAAGTGAGAAATCTGATGTTCCCCATCTAATCCGTCCAGCAAGCCTTTGTTATAACTCTGGTCCCAGCGGTATTCGGGATGGTAACTGCTGATCACCAGAATATGGGCGGCATAGAGCGGTAAAGATAGGCTGGTCAGCAGCAGTAACAGCAGCGACTTGAGCATAACGGCTCCGGTATCAAGGGATAGTGTGTGCCTGCTCAGTATGTGTGGTTTTAGCTGGCACTGTCATCCCGAAATTGGTGCGGCGAGACGCGATTTATTTTCAGGTCTCAGGATCGGACGCCAGCCCGCACCATGCTTGAGGTTTGATTCGATTGGAGCCCTTTGTGGTTGGTCGTGAACTGTCCCGCTAGCTGAAAAACCTGTTCTGGATCAAGAAATGAGGAGGCGCTTTGGTGCCTAATAGACACCACATATGGGCATGCATTCGTTTTTAATCCCTATATGTTGTGTTATTAAGCTGTGCATAAGCTGTTCCCTTCCTATCTTCAGCCCGGGTTTGTCAAGCCTCGGCTGAATTTATTTGTGTCCAGGATGAGACGCCGGGAGGGGGGCCCAACAAGGGTGAGCCAAGGGCAGATTGCCTGGCCTTTTAACGGGGAAAATCGATGAAACCGGTTGTGATCAAACGTGACGGATGTCGCGCACCATTCAATGCCCAGCTGATTGCAGAGGCGGTCAGCCGTGCGGCAGAAGCGGTCAATCAGGCCAGTTCGGCTCTGGCACTGCGCATCTCAAGCGCGGTCAGTCAGGAGCTGGAAGGGCGTGGTGAAGTCGATATCCACGAGATCCAGAACCGGGTCGAAAACCACCTGATGGCCTCCGACGACAAGGCCATCGCCCGTGCCTATATCGAATATCGCCACGATCGGGATCAGGCCCGCGAGGCGCGCGGTCGTCTGGCGCAGGAGATCCGTGGTCTGGTCGAGCAGACCAACGCCGCCCTGCTCAACGAAAACGCCAACAAAGACTCCAAGGTGATCCCGACTCAGCGCGACCTGCTGGCCGGTATTGTCGCCAAGCACTATGCCACCAGCCACATGCTGCCCCGTGATGTGGTTCAGGCTCACGAGAGCGGTGATCTGCACTTCCACGATCTCGACTACTCCCCCTTCTTCCCGATGTTCAACTGCATGTTGATCGATCTGAAGGGGATGCTGACCCACGGCTTCAAGATGGGCAATGCGGAGATCGATACCCCGAAATCGATCAGCACCGCCACTGCCGTGACTGCCCAGATCATCGCCCAGGTGGCGAGCCACATCTATGGCGGCACCACCATCAACCGCATCGACGAAGTGCTGGCGCCCTATGTGACCATCAGCTGGCAGAAGCACCGTGAAGTGGCCGAAGAGTGGGGCATTGCCGATGTGGACGCCTACGCCATGGCCCGCACCGAGAAAGAGTGCTACGACGCCTTCCAGTCGCTTGAATACGAAGTAAACACCCTGCACACCGCCAACGGTCAGACCCCGTTCGTCACTTTCGGGTTTGGCCTGGGCGACTGCTGGGAGTCGCGCCTGATCCAGCGCGCCATCCTCAGCAACCGTATCGCTGGCCTTGGCAAGAACAAGAAGACCGCGGTGTTCCCGAAACTGGTGTTCGCCATCAAGGATGGCCTCAACCATAAGGTCGGCGACCCCAACTACGACATCAAGCAGCTGGCGCTGGAGTGTGCCTCCAAGCGGATGTATCCGGATATCCTCAACTACGACCAGGTAGTGAAGGTAACCGGCTCCTTCAAGACCCCCATGGGCTGCCGCTCCTTCCTTGGCGCGTACGAGGAGAATGGTGAGCTGATCCACGAAGGCCGTAACAATATTGGCGTTGTGAGCCTCAACTTGCCGCGTATCGCGTTGAAATCCCGTGATGAAGCGGACTTCTGGGATCGTCTGGATGCCGCCCTGCGGGTGGCCAAGAAGGCGCTGATGTACCGCATCGAGCGGCTCGACGGGGTCAAGGCTCGGGTTGCGCCGATCCTCTATATGGAAGGGGCCTGTGGCGTGCGTCTGAAAGCAGACGACAACGTCAGCGAGATCTTCAAGAACGGCCGCGCCTCTATTTCGCTCGGTTATATTGGGGTGCACGAGACCATCAACGCCCTGTTTGGCGGCGAGACCCATCTGTTCGATAGCGAGACGCTGCGCCAAAAGGCGATCGCCATCATCGCGCGTCTCAAGGCGGCGACCGATGCGTGGAAGGACGAGACCGGCTACGGTTTCAGCCTCTACTCCACCCCGAGCGAGAACCTCTGCACCCGTTTCTGCCGCATCGATGCCAAAGAGTTTGGCGTGGTATCCGGCGTGACCGACAAGGGTTACTACACCAACAGCTTCCACCTCGATGTGGAGAAGCAGGTCAACCCGTACGACAAGCTGGACTTCGAGGCGCCCTATCCGCCCATCGCCAGCGGCGGCTTCATCTGCTACGGCGAGTACCCCAACATCCAGCACAATCTGGAAGCGCTGGAAAACGTCTGGGACTACAGCTATGACAAGGTGCCCTATTACGGTACCAACACACCCATCGACGAGTGCTACGACTGCGGCTTTACCGGCGAGTTCGAGTGCACTTCCAAGGGCTTTACCTGCCCGCGCTGCGGCAACCACGACCCCGCCAAGGTGTCGGTGACCCGCCGTGTCTGCGGCTACCTCGGCAGCCCGGATGCGCGCCCCTTCAATGCGGGCAAGCAGGAAGAAGTGAAGCGCCGCGTCAAACATATGTGAGCGCACAAGCGATGAAGAGCTGGCCCCTGACTCAAGGGGCCATTTTCATTGGAGGGCGGCAGCCATGCCGCTGTCCCGTGAACGAGGCAGGAAACAAGCGATGCACTACCACAAATACTACCCGGTCGATGTGATCAACGGCCCCGGCACCCGCGCCACCCTGTTTGTTTCGGGTTGCGAGCATCAGTGCCCGGGCTGCTATAACCAGAGCACCTTGCGGCTCGATGGCGGTCAGCCGTTCGATGAGGCGATGAGCGATCGCATCATTGCGGATCTCAACGACACGCGGATCAAACGGCGAGGTCTGTCGCTCTCCGGCGGCGATCCGCTCCACCCGGCCAACGTGCCCCACGTGCTGGCGCTGGTAAAGCGGGTACGCGCCGAGTGTCCGGGCAAGGATATCTGGTGCTGGACCGGTTATCGGCTCGGCGAGCTCTCCGCTGCCCAGCGCGAGCTGGTTGCCTTGCTGGATGTGCTGGTGGATGGCCGCTTTGAAAAAGCGCTGGCGGACCCGGGTCTGCTGTGGCGTGGCAGCAGCAATCAGCAGATCCATGACCTCAATGGCTGGCGTGAAACGGGTGAGCGGATCCCCTGTCTGGTTTGCAGTTGAAGCCCGGGATGTTTATGGTTAGCCCATCCCTGTTTCGACGACATCATTGACGAGGAGAGCCGAGATGAACAATCTGCTCAAGATCCTGCTGGCCATTTTCCTGCCCCCTGTGTGTGCTTTTATTCAGGTGGGTTTTAGCCTGCACTTTTTAATCAACATTGTGCTGACCCTGCTGGGCGGTCTGCCTGGCATGGTTCATGCGCTCTGGCTGGTGGTGAGCGACAAGCGTGGCTGATGCCACCGGCTGACTAATGAGCCCATTGACGATAAAAGGGCCAACCTCTCGGGGTTGGCCCTTTTGTTCATGTTCATACGAATACTTTTTCGTTAGGATGGGTGACTGACCAATTGGGGCGCGCGTTGAGCGTCCTGCAGTCCGGCAACAAGAGCCGGCAAAGAACAGGGAGCGTTATATGAAGTGGAAAGTCGCAGTATGGTCAGGTCTGGCAGTGACACTGTTGTTGGGGTGCTCATCCCGTCAGGAGGTGGCGCGCGAGCGCGCTCCGATCGTTATCCCCCTTGAGCAGCTTTCCAGCTACTGGATTCAGGAAAATAAGTGGTCATGGTTCGGTGATGCTCAACCGGTATTGCCTGCCAAACCGGTCAAGGGGTTTGTGGAAGTGCGTTACCAGATCGACTCCAACGGTACGCCAATCAAGCCGGAAGTGGTGGCCGCTGATCCCCCCGGCGAGCTGGAGCAGAGCGCGCTGGCGACCCTTTCGCGGATCCGCTATAGCCCGGCAGAGGGCAACCCGGATGCCATTCCGGTCGAGGTGATCAACCGCTTCGACATCGAGATCAACTGATCCCCCCGGCACTCTGATACCAGCGAAACAGAGACCCCGGCCAGGCCGGGGTCACGTTTATTGCTGTTTGCAGTCACGATAGACGGTCTGCCACTCACCGTTTTTGTCACGCATCTCGACAAAGCCCTCGCTCCCCTTGTTCCACCAGACGGCCTCATGCTCGTCCGTATAGCGGGCACCGGAGGCCGAGATGGCCTGGGGCAGGGTGTAATCCTTGCCATCGGGCAGCGACAGCTTGATAAAGCCGAGGCTCTCGTCGGAGAGGGAGAAGTAGCGCACCTGCACCTTCTTGCCCTGCTCGCACTGGTAGCTGACCGGCTCGCCACCGGTGACGGAGAGGGAATTACCCTGATTGCAGCCAGCGAGCCCCCCCATCGCCAGCATGCCGATGGTCATCATATGAGCTTTTTTCATGATTGCAGTCCCATTTATGTCATCCGAGCATGAGACTAACAGCTTGATGATGATCTGCAATGGCTGCTCTGGCGTCTGCGTCGGTAGTTGTCCGGATCCTCATGCCAGCGCAGGTTCGGCTCGGAGGGTATTTGCCTCCGGTTGGGCCAGCACCCCTTCCAGAATGTCGAGGATCTGGCTGTCGATGGTCTCATCGAACTTGCGAGCGAACAGATGATCGCTTTGCAGCAGGGCCGTGGCATCTTCCGCCAGATAGTCCCGTGGCCTTAGCTTGATGTCTCCCATGGGGATCCAGTCGATGGCCCGCTTGTCGTCGTTGACGATGCGGCCCTGATAGCTGGTGTTCATGATCACTGTCTGGAAGAACCCCTCATCGGCGATCAGGGTGTTCTGGTAGAAGCTTTTGAAGCGATCCACCTCGGGGCTGTGGCTGACAAATTCACAGAATGCGCGGCTCAGGATCATCCACTGGTTGCCAATGTAGGGGATGACCCCCTCCAGATAGGGGCGGGTGGCGACCTGTTCACAGATCAGTTCCCGCTCAGTCTCGGTCACATAATGATCGATGCGGTGTAGCGTATCGGGGCGCAGCTTGCGCTGATCGAGTACTTTGAGGAAATCTTTGCCGCTGTGATCGCGCAAGAAGCTGTGGATTTGCTCCTGAGTGCGCAGCGGAAAGTCCTGGGCGCTCAGATTGATGAAGAACTCCCATTCCACACCCTGTTTCAGCAGTGCCGCTATGCCGCGCAATTCGGCATCCACCAGACTGTACCCTCCCCACAGCGCATTCTTACTCGCGAGCAGCGAGGCATTGGAATAATCGCTGAGGAAGCTGGCGATCTCCTGCTGCAGCTCTGGGCCCGAGCTTTTATCGACGTGGATCAGGTAGTGATTACTGTCGTGGTAAATCGCCTTGAACAGGCGCTTGAACTGGTCGGGATAGCGATGAACCAGAATGAAGTAGGCAATCATGGCGGTGTGTCCTGTGTTGGCGGCAGGGCAGCGCCAAACAGCAGGCAGCCTCAGGCGAATGGCTTGAAGCGGGTTCCCGTCGGGCTGACCATTGTCGCAATAAAAGAGAGTGA
This sequence comes from Aeromonas sobria, assembly GCF_000820145.1. Classification (GTDB taxonomy): domain Bacteria; phylum Pseudomonadota; class Gammaproteobacteria; order Enterobacterales; family Aeromonadaceae; genus Aeromonas; species Aeromonas sobria. Next base: position 152,963 of record NZ_CDBW01000016.1, read on the forward strand.
AACGCATATGGCAACAGTGAGAGCAGGCTGCGACAGGGGAGATGCGCCTTATGGCATCGGGTCAATACAGCCGATCTGGCAACGTCAGGTTGAGGATGAGAGGGGGGCAAGGGGTGCCCAGGCGGGTGACTCTTTTGCATGACAAGCTGTCATCAGGTGCAGAGCGCAAGCAGCCGGTAAGTGAGGGGGCACAGTAGCACGGTTCGGGCGGGCGGCGTCATATATCGCCGCTGCCAGATGAAAACTGTTCAATGGAGTCCGGATTTGGCCTCTACATCCCGACCGGAAATCAATAGCCAAAGCGGGTCGCCTCGCAGCGGTTGAGCAGCCGGTGGACGAGGTAGCAGGCCAGCAGGGTGACCACGATGGCAAACAGGATGCTGCTCACCCGGTAGAGGGCGCTAAACACCAGATCGTTACCCGGGGTTAGGTATTGGCCAAACAGGATTCCTAGGGTGGTGAGGGCGCCAAAGCCGACCCCCGAGCCGCCCGCCTCCTTGACGTGGGCATGGCTGAACAGCATGGCGCCGAGCCACAGCAGCGGGGCGACCAGCAACAGTTGCCCTGACCAGTCATAGAGCACCAGCTGGCCAAGTAGGCCGAAAGTGACCCCCAGCAAGGTGCCCATCGCCCGTTTGCGGGCATAACTGAGGGCGCCGTTCCAGTGCATGGGGAACAGCACCAGCAAGGTCGTGGCCTGGGCAGACATGGAGTCGCGCAGGTCAAACACCTGAAATACCAGAAATGACAGGGTGGCTACCGTGGCGCCCAGCAGCGCCTCATGGCGCATCCGGTGCGGCGCCTTGGGGGCAGAGGTGGGCTTGGGTCTGGCTTCCACATCCGGGATCAGCATGGTCATCAGATAGGCGATCAGCACCGACAGTACGCTCGCCCAGATATTGTTGAGGATCAGGTCGTTGAGGTCGGTCTGCGGATAGCTGGCAAAGTGCAGCATGATGCTGAGGCTCAGCACCCCGTTGGCCCCGAACAGAAACAGGCTACCCCGCGACATGGCGGCGAAGCGGTAGAGAAACAGCAGAAAGGCGATGGGGGTCATCAGCGCCGGATGGCTGCCAAACAGCCCTCCCAGCAGGCCGACCTCCACACCACAGACCACCGCCGCCGCGATCAACTGGCGCGCGGCATGGCCATTCATCACCGGCACCATCCCCAGTAGCAGCACGGGAGTGACCGTGTAGAAGACCCCGTAACCCCAGCCAAACAGCTTGCAGAGCAGAAAGCCCGTGGTGCAGCCAAAGGCGATGCGCAGGCACTGGCGCAGCTCGTTGCCGGTGAGGGGCCGATACCAGAGGTGGGTGGCAGCCCCACCGCTGGGGTGGGCCGCGGCGGTATTGGCCGACGGGTGAGTGGCGTTGTTAGTAGACATAATGGAGCAGGCTGAGCAGGTGGATCTGGCCCCGTGCCAGCATGGCAGTCAGGGCATTGTCCGGCAGCAGTTGCACCGTGGCCCGCGCACCGGCTGGCAGATGGTCGGGTAACTGGTCCAGCTCGAGGTGCAGCCGCATCCGCTGGGCATCCCGTACCCAGCGATCCGACTCCACCGGCGCCGCCAGCCGACCATTGGCATCAAACTGACCGGCACTCACCCCGGCATCCAGACTGCTCACCCGGGCAGAATAGATCTGACCCGGCTCGCCATCGAAGGCGACCAGTGCGCGGGTTTGCTCGCCGACATGGCGCAGGCTCTTCTCCCTAAAATCGGCAATGACATCCACCTGTTCCGATACCAGTGCCAGCAGCGGGCTGCCTGCGCTGGCGATACTGCCCGGCTTGAGCTGCAGGTTGGTGATGGTGCCATCCTGATCCGCGTGGACCCGGCTGTAAGAGAGGGCCAGCTCCGCTTGCGCCAGCTTGTTGCTGGCCTGACGCAGCAACAGATTGCCCTTACCGCTCACGCCACGGCTGGCTTGGATCTGGGCCAGTTTGGCCTGACTGGCGCGCAGGTTGGCCTGCGCGCTGCGCAGGGTGCTGTCAGCCTCATCTTTTTGTTGTAGCGAAACCATGTGGCGTTGAAACAGGGCATCGGTGCGCTCAGCCTCGCGCCACTTCTGGTTGGCCAGCGTCTCTTTGGCGTTGATGTCGGCAACGGCGGCCGTCAGCGCGGCATCCAGCTCGTGGTTCTGTTGCTCTGCCTGTGCCAAAGTTAGGCGGGCCTGCTCCACTGCCAGCGCGAAGGGCTCGGGATCGAGCGTAAACAGCAGATCCCCTTTCTTGACCTGCTGGTTGTTGTGCACGGCGACCTCGATCACCTTGCCGCTCACCTGGGGGGCCAGCTTGGTCACCACCCGGGTCGCCATCGCCTGAGGGGTGAGGGGCATCAGTAGGTCGGCTATCAGAAAATAGGCAAAAAGGGCGGCAAAGCCTGCCATGGACCATTTGATCCAGCGGGTAAATTGTTGATCCGGGGTCATCTTATTCTCTCTCTGTGTCGGTCTCGGGAGGGCTTGTATCGCCTCCGGCCTGTCGGTCGTGGTGCTGTTCAATTTTGCTGATGGCGTTGGCCGAGATCCGCTGCACAGTGGCTTCAAACAGTTGCAGGCTCTGTTCGTCGATGCCCCCCAGCAGCTCCCGGCGGATATTCATGATGCGGTCGGCGATCTGATCGAGCAGAGTCTGGCCAGCCGGGGTCACACAGACGATGCGGGCCCGCTTGTCCTGACTGCAGCAGTGGCGTTCAATCAGCCCCTGCTCTTCCAGCTGGCCCAAGGTGCGCATTAGGGAGGGGAGCTCTATCTCGAGGGCTTCGGCCAGGGTCTTCTGGCTGACATGGTTTCCCATGCGGGAGAGCTTCCACAGCGCGGTCCAGCGGGGATGGGTGAGGCCAAGGGGGGCCAGCTCCAGATCGGCGGCAGTACGCCATAGCCGGTGCATCCGCGCTATCTGCTCGGCGAGCGACAGCTCGCGCAACCTTTCCAGATTCGTCATCTTCTCATCCTCAATGTACTTAGCCTGCTAAGCATTCTACTTGTTTAGCAGGCTAAGTAAATAGTGTGATAACGATCATGTTTCTGGTCGGATCTTTCGTCGGGGTGGATAAGTGGCATTCGAGCCCCTGATATTATTTGCGGCACTTATCCGCTTGTGACTCTTTTATCGCTCCCGAGATAGCGCCATGAATGGAGGATATCCGGCGGATATTTTCATGAAATTTTCAGGTTCAGCGAGCAGCGCTTTTTTTATCCGCTAATATTGATGGGGTTATAAAATAAGGGGAAACCGGTTGTGGATGGATATGACAGTGGATGTGTGTATCTGGCAATTGAAACGTTGCTGAGTGATGGTGAATATGGTGCAGAGTCACATCATGGGCTGAATCGGGAGGGCACTGTCAGAAGTACCGATATCAGTCATGATTTTGACCCCGCCAATATTCCAATGTTGTTGGCAGAATAGACCTGATCGTGTGCAAGCCTTGTGAGTTCAAGCCAGTGCTGTGGTATTCGCTGGCTTGGCTCATCGTTATGTTAATTATCTCCGTTTGCTCTCCCCTCCCGCCGCCGCGCCCCCTCTTTGCCTTAAAAATCCAGTGTAGCCAGCGGTTACAGTCACTTCGTTCTTATAGTTAAACCTGCTTATGGTTAAACCTGCTGAATGTCACTGATGGTGGTTGATGGGAGGGCATGGTCGCGAGGCTTTTCATCTGGCTCTGTTATTGCTTCTACATATCCCGTTCATTCTGGCGCTATTAGTGCTTTGCAATAAAACAACGGTCATTCGCGTCGCTCGATTTATCCCCCAAGCCCTTTGCCGAGTATCGCCGCCGTGACTTGCAGGGTATTGGATGATGGGGTCGGGTGACGTCATGATGTTTAAGTTTTTAATGTTTTTATATGGCTTTGCAGTCTGGCTAACCGACAGCGGGACGGGGGATCAATAAAGTAGCAGCCACAATCACACGCAGAGCACATAACAATGAAAAACCTCTCGACCCTACAAACCACACAAGAAAAGGCCGCCCTGCTGGGCGGCCAACAAATTGCCGGTATGCCGCTCTTTATATTTCTCGGGCTGGCGACCTGTGTTCTATTTTCCGGCTGGAATGGCTCTCTGCCCCTTGGCATGGTCGGTGCGCTGGCGCTGATGTTCGTGCTGGGTACCCTGCTGACCGAGCTGGGTGAGCGGATCATGCCGATCCGCGAATATCTGGGGGGCGGCACCATTCTCGCCATCTTTGGCGGCGCCGCCCTGTTTGAATACCAGCTGCTGCCGGTGCAGGCGGGGCAGGTCATCACCAACTTCATGAAGGAGGGGGGCTTTCTCAACTTCTTTATCGCCAGCCTGGTGACCGGTTCGGTGTTTGGCATGAGCAGTGCGTTGCTGAAAAATGCCGCCATGCGCTATCTGCCGGTGATCCTCGGTGGGGTGACGCTGGCACTGTTGAGCGTTGGCTTCGTCGGCTCCCTGATGGGCTATGGCTTCAAGAATGCCGTGCTGCTGATTGGCCTGCCGATCATGGGCGGTGGCATGGGCGCGGGGGCGGTGCCTCTGGTGGAGATCCTCTCCGGCCCGATGCAGATGTCCAGTGCCGATCTGTTGTCACGGATGGTGCCAGCGGTGGTGATCGCCAATACCCTGGCGATTCTGGTGGGCTCCCTGCTGGCGCGGCTCGGTCGCCGTTACCCCTCCCTGACCGGCAACGGCAAGCTGATGATCAAAGATAATGGCGAGAGCCTTGCTGACGAGCAGGTAGAAGCACCGACCCTGCAGAGTTTGGGGATGGGGCTCTTTATCAGCTCCAGCATGTTCGTGTTGGGTTCATTGCTGGGCAATTTCATCCCCATGCACCCCTTTGCCCTGATGATCCTGGCGGTTGCCTTTATCAAGGTGAGCGGCCTGCTGCCGCGCCGTTATGAACAGGCGGCGGCCGACTGGTATCAGTTTGTGGTGAGCAACCTCACCCCCTCCCTGCTGGTGGGGATCGGGGTCGCTTACACCAGTATTCCGGAGCTGATTAGCGCCTTCTCCATCAGCTACTTCGTGCTGGTCATGGTCACCGTGATCGGTGGCGCCCTCGGTGCGGCGCTGGTGGGTCGGATTATCGGTTTCTATCCCATCGAGGCGGCCATTACCGGCGGGCTCTGCATGGCCAACATGGGCGGCACCGGCGATGTGGCGGTGCTCTCTGCGGCCCAGCGGATGAAGCTGATGCCGTTTGCCCAGATCTCCTCTCGTCTTGGCGGTGCTGTGATGCTGATTTTGGCCACTGCCCTTATCTCTCTTATCGCGTGATCACCGAATACAGGAAACAGACATGAACGACATCATGATGGGCACCAGCCTGCCCTATGCAGAACGCAAGCGTCAGGGCGTGCGGGGCCGCATGCCCCACAAAGAGGAGTCCCTCTCCCAGCAGCGACGGCGGATCTATCGCTTGGTCAGTGCCATGCAGAGCCCGTTCGATCAACACCTGCTGCTGCGCCAGCTGCAGGAGGACAACCCGGTGCTGTTCTACGATCTGGTGCGCCACCACCTGCCGGAGCTGCTGCCGATCATCTATACCCCGGTGGTGGGGGAGGCGTGCCAGCGCCACAGCGATCTCTATCTGCGCAGCCACGGCCTCTACCTCTCCTGGCACGATCGGGACGATCTGGACGATATCCTCGAGTCGGTGGAGCAGGAGGTGGACGTGATCGTCATCTCCGATGGGGAGCGGGTGCTGGGGCTTGGCGATCTCGGCATCGGTGGCATGGGGATCTGCATCGGCAAGCTGGCGCTCTACTCCGCTGCTGGCGGCATCAACCCGGCGCGCACCCTGCCGCTCTGTGTCGATGTGGGCACCAACAACCCCGAGCTGCTGGAGGATGACTCCTACCTTGGCTGGCAATCCCAGCGGATCGATGGCGAGAGCTACTACCACTTCATGGACCAGGTGGTGGCCGCCATTCGCAAGCGCTGGCCGCAGGTGGTGCTGCAGTTTGAAGATTTCGCCGGCAAGCACGCCGCCAACCTGCTGACCCGCTATCGGGACGAGCTCTGCATGTTTAACGATGACATCCAGGGCACGGCGGCGGTGGCTTCTGCCTGCGTGCTGGCCGGTTTGCAGCAGGCGGGCACCTCTTTGCGTGATGCCCCAGTGCTGATTGTCGGCGCGGGCTCGGCCGGTTGCGGCATCGCCGCCATGCTGGCCCAGCTGGCGGGGGGCAGCGATGGCGTCTGGCTGTTTGATCAGGATGGGGTGGTTTGTGGCGATCGCCCCACCCTGACCCGCGCCCAGCAGCCATTTGCCCGTGCCGTGGAGGAGGGGAGCAGTTCGCTGCTGGAGACCATCCGCCAAGTGCGCCCGGCGGTCTTGATCGGGGTGAGCGGCCAGGGTGGCCTCTTTACCCGTGAGGTGTTGCAGGCGATGGGGGAGGTGTGCGAGCAGCCGGTGATCCTGCCGCTCTCCAACCCGACCCGCAGCGCCGAGGCTACCCCCGAGCAGGTATGGGAGGCCACTGCAGGCCGTGCCCTGCTGGCCACCGGCAGCCCCTTTGCGCCGGTGACGGTGGCAGGAGATCGGCGGGTGGTCTCCCAGTGCAACAACGTCTATGTCTTCCCGGGCATTGGTTTGGGTGCCTGCGCGGTCAAGGCGCGCCGTATCAGCGATGGCATGTTGCTGGCCGCAGTGCGGGCGGTCGGCGCCTATCCGTTGCTGGCTGGGCGGTTGTTACCCCCCATCGAACAGGTCGGGGAGGTGGCCCGGGCGGTCGCCAGCGCGGTGGCACTGGTTGCCAGAGAGGAGGGATTGGCCGATTTTAGTGGCGATCCGGCACCTTTGATTGACCAGACCTGGTGGCATCCGCACTATTGGGTCGCATCCTGACGTTTTAAGGTTCTTGCATGAAACTTCGCCATCAGCTGGTCACCCTTTCGCTCGGGCTCTCTCTGCTGCTGATCCTCATATTGGGTAGTCTGCTCGCCCTGTTTATCCGTCATCTGCTGGAGAGCAACCTGCAGGAGAAGGGGAGCGATCTGGCCCGGGTCATGGCGGCCGACACCCGGGTGGTAGCCGCCTTGCGCAAGGGCGGTGATCCTACTCTGCGGGATTATATGGAGGGCGTCAGTAGCCGCACCGACGCCACCTATATGGTGGTGACCGACGAACATGGTCGTCGTCTCAGCCATCCCAAGCCGGAGCTGGTGGGGCAGAAGTTCCGTGGCGAGGATATCTGGCCCGCGTTGCAGGAGCGGCGCAGCTACTGCTCCAAGGATCGGGGTACCATGGGATTGGCGATCCGCTGCTTCTCGCCGGTGCTGGGGGCGGATGGCCGCACCATGGGGGCTGTGGTGGTCGGTTATCTGATGCAGCAGGTGGAGGGTATCTATATGGAGCGGGTGGCCCTGCTCATCAGCGCCATAGTAGCGGTGCTGGGGTGTGGCCTGCTGCTGGCGCTCTGGGTGCAATACCTGCTGCGCAAGACCCTGCTTGATTTGGAGCCAGAGACCATTGTGCGGCGCTTCACCCTGCAGGATCTGGTGCTGGAGCACATCACCGAAGGGGTGATTGCCCTCGATGGCCACGGCCATATCAGCATGATCAACAGTACCGCCAGCTATCAGCTACGGTTGCCGGCCACCGGGCGTCACGCTCTGCTGGGGCAGTCACTGGCGGAGCTGGTGCCGCCGCTTGCCCCCTGTCTGGATCAGGAAGCCGGGGAGGTGAGTTTCACCATTCAGGGGGAGTCTTTCGTTGGTCGTTGGCAGGCGGTACAGGGCAAGGTACCGGGTCGGCTGCTGATCTTCAGCCGACCTGAAGTGGCCGCCAGTCTGGGGGTGCAGGTGACCCACTTGCGTCAGTATGCCGAGATGCTGCGGATGCAGAGCCACGAGTTTGCCAACAAGCTGAGCAGCCTTTCTGGCCTGTTGCAGCTGGGTCACGTGGATCAGGCGGTGGAGCTGATCCAGCAGGAGAACGACGCGTGCCAGACCATGCTGCAGGAGCTGCTGCGGCTGATCGACAACAAACCGGTGGCGGGGCTTATTCTTGGCAAGTTCAGCCGGGCCCGCGAGCTGGGGGTGACCCTGGAGCTCGATCCCGACTCGGCGCTGGCGGAGTATCCGGCCTCGGTCTCGGCCGATCTCATCACGCTCATTGGTAACTTGTTGGACAACGGCCTGCAGGCGGCCTGGCGCAATCGGCAGCAGCGGCCGCCCCGGGTGTTGCTTTCTCTTTGCGATGTGGGGCGGCGGCTGGTGATCGAGGTGGAGGACAGCGGCGAAGGGGTGGATGAAGAGCTGGCCGATCATCTGTTCGATTACGGGGTGAGCCGCCAAAGCGGCGATCACGGGGTTGGCCTGTTCCTGGTCAAGGAGACCGTGGGGCGACGTGAGGGTGTGATAGAATGGCGACGAACCGCCGAGCAGACCACCCTGTTTGGTATCTACTTGAATAAAAACCAATTAATGTGAGCCATGGACCCAATAATCACGCTTGTTATTGAAGATGATGATCGGATCGGTGCCATCTTGGCAGAGCTGGTGGCGGCTACGTCAGGCTTCGCGCTGCTGGGCCGGGCCGGTACTTTGGCCCAGGCCGATGCCATGATGGCCGGTGCTGTGCCCCAACTGCTGCTGGTGGATGTCTCCCTGCCCGATGGCTCCGGCCTAGAGTGGGTGAGCCGTCTGCGCAGCCACAACCGCGAAGCCTACGTCATCATGGTGACCGCCTCGCGGGATGTGGAGACCATCCAGCAGGCCCTCAATCTGGGGGTTCATGACTACGTCATCAAGCCATTGCGGCTGTTTCGCATCCAGCAGAGTCTGGACGAGATCCTGCAACTGCACCGCAAGCTGGGTGAGCGGGGTCGGCTGGAGCAGGAAGATCTCGACAAGCTGTTGGGCAAAGGTGGCCGCTCCCAGCCCAAGGAGGTTCGTATCACCCCCAAGGGGATCGACAGCATCACCTTGCGTCAGGTGCTGGATCTGCTGGCCGGTGAACCGGACAACGTCTTCTCCACCGACACTGTGGCGCTGCGGCTGTCCCTCAGCCGCACCACGGCGCGCCGTTATCTGGAGTATCTGGAGTCGGAAGATCGGGTGGATGTGGATCTCAACTACGGTCAGCGGGGTCGGCCGGAGCGGCGCTACCGCTGGCGCCGAGCGGGTTGAGGTGCCCACTGGCAAGCATTGCAGAAACAACAAGGGAGCCATTGGCTCCCTTGTTGTTTCTTGATGACGAGCGGTATCAGGTCGCGTTGCTTTCGGCCAGTGGCGTACGTCTCTTCAGCTGGGAGGCCATCACCCCACCCAGGATGAGGCCGCCACCCAGCAGGTGATAGCCGTGGATTGGCTCCCCCAGACTGATGACGGCGATGAGCGCCGTACAGAGCGGCAGCAGGTTCATAAAGACCGAGGTACGGGCGGCCCCGAGGCAGACGATGGCGCGCATCCAGCAATAGGGGGGGATCAGGGAGGAGATCAGCCCGGCAAACAGCACCAGACCCCACCCTTCGGCAGGCACCGCCAGCGAGTCGGCGCAGAGGGCGACCGGGATCAGCAGCAATACCGCCAACAGGATCTGCATATAGAGGTTGAGCCAAGGGCCGAACGGCAGATGCCAGCGGCGAACCAGCAGACCATAGAGGGCATAGCTGACAGAGCCCAGCAACATCATGCCATCCCCCGGATTGATGCCATCGTGCAACAGCGCCAGCGGCTGGCCCTTGCTCAGCAGCCAGAATACCCCGAACAGGGAGATGAGCATGCCAGCCAGTGCCTGCTTGCCGGGGTGCTGGCTAAAGAACATGGCACCCAACAGCAGGGTCAGCATCGGGATGAGCGAGCCGATCACCCCCATGTTGGTGGCCGAGGTGCTGTGGGCGGCGTAATAGGCCAGACACTGGAACAGCACCATGCCGAGCGCAGCCAGCACCAGCAGCTTGCCAAACCAGGGGCGGATTTCGTGGCGGCGACGCCACAACTGGGGCAGGCAGAATGGCGTCAGCGCCAGGGCGGCGATCAGCCAGCGGTAGAAAGAGATGGCGGCCGGGTCGATGACACTGGCGGCAGCCTTGGAAACCACAGTATTGGTAGCCCAAATCAGTACCGCCATCAGCGGAAAGAGAAGGGGGGAAAAGACTCGCATTCAATGCTCCTTATTATCAGGAGGCCAAGTCTACTATTGTCTTTATATTATCAAGTAGCGTAAAACAGACAGATGACCCAGCAGAAAAGACAACTCTTTCTGATACTGCTTATCCCGACTCAATGGCGTTGGTTTCACCCGAATCTTGTTGTTGCCACTTATCTCGTCCAGACGCCATGCCCGATGGTCGCGGCATCGATGACTCTCCTCCCTCTCGCTGACAAGGAGTGCTGATGGCAACCCATCACTATCAGCCGGTAGATATCGATCTGCCCGCCCCCAATCCGCTCTATTTCAGCTATCAACAGGTGCTGGCCGACAGCGCGACCGTGCTGCACTCCCACCCTTGGGGCCAGCTCAATATGATCAGTCTGGGGATCATGGAGATAGTGCTGGGGGAGCAGCGGCTGGTGGCGCCAGCCGACTACCTGATCTGGGTGCCGGCGGATCTCGATCACACCTCCTACAACGAGCAGGCCCTCGATTACACCTCCATCTACGTCAGCCACCAGCTGGCGGCCAAGCTGCCGCCAGAGCCAAGACTGCTGTTGCTCACACCGTTAATCCGGGCCCTGCTGGCCGATTTTTGTGAACGCAAGATAGGCCATATGGCGGATGCATGGGATCAGCATCAGGCCGAGTTACTGGTAGAAAAACTGACCCGTACCCGCAGTCAGGAGAATTACCTGCCGATGAGTCAGGACAAGCTGCTGGCCCCCATGCTGGCAGCGCTGCACAGCGATCCTGCCGATCCCCGCACCCTGGCGCAGTGGGCCGGGCAACTGCACACCACCGAGCGTACCCTGGCACGGCGTTGCCTGCGGGAGCTGGGGATGAGCTTTGGTCAGTGGCGGTCGCGCTTGCGACTGCTCAAGGCGCTGGCCTGGCTCAAGGGAGACATGCCCATTCAGGAGATCAGCTGGCGGCTCGGTTACGGCTCTACCTCGGCCTTTATCGCCATGTTCAACCGGGAGTTGGGGTGCTCGCCGCAACGTTATCGCCTGCAGTCGGCAGAGCGGGGGGGCGCCATGGTGGGAAAAGGTGACGATGATCTGCGCACACCTCGATAAGTGACCTGTTTCTTGTCGTGCCAGGGGTTATCATAGCGTTTTGTTATCGCCTGCCATGATGGGCTCGCAGATGAATGGTTCTGCCCGAGTCAGTGGCCTGCGTTTCCATATTGACGCGATGGGGTCAGCATGATCGCTTCCAGTTCCCGTTTTGCCGAGTCGCTGTTCTGGTATCTGCTGGCGTTGACCGGCTGCTCCATCCTGCTGTTCGAGTTCGGCCCCGAAAGAGTGCTAGATATGAAGGGATGGCCGCTCTCCGTTACCGTACAGCAGGCGGCGGATGCTGCGCCGGGGTCGGTGCGTGACCACCCCTCGGCGGATGGTAACCCCGGGGTTGAGTGCATTCTGGCAGCCAGTCCGGACAGTTATCCCAGTTGCGGCTTGGTCCTCACCCTGACGTCGCGTGAGCAGGGGATTAATCTCGCCCGTTTTGACATGCTCCATATTCGTTTGAGCGTGACAGGAGAAGGGGCGCAGGATTGGCGCTTCTATCTGCGCAACTACAATCCGGTGTTCGGCAAGATGGATAACCCGTTGCAACCCAAGTTCAACGAAATCATCTTTCGCCCGGCCGATTACGGCAAGGCTCATGAGGTGCCGCTGGATGTATTCACCCCGGCGACCTGGTGGATCAAGCAATTCAATGTGCCGCTGCAACAGCAGGGGGCGAATCTGACTCGGGTCTATGCCATCGAGGTGGTAGCGGGTTCAGAGATGCCGCCCGGTAAACACGGGGTGGTGATCGAGGAGCTGCAATTTCATGGACCCTGGCTCGATGCCACCCTCTTTTATCGGTTGATCCTGCTGGTCTGGTTTCTCTATGGCTGTGCGGTCTTTGTCATCCATCACCTCTCGATGACCCGGCGCTTGCAGCATGCCGATCAGATCCGAATGGAGGTGGAGGCCCTTAACCTCACCCTGAGCGAAGAGAGTCGCAGATCCCGTGAGGCTGCCTGTTATGATCCGCTTACCGGTGCCCTCAACCGGTTGGGGGGTGAACGACTGCTGGCCGAGATAGGTGAGCTGGCTTGCGCTGTTATCTATATCGATGTGGATCACTTCAAGCAGATCAACGATACCCATGGCCATCCGGTGGGGGATGAAGTGCTCAAGCATCTGGTCAGCGAGATCCTGCTGCAGTGCGATCCGCTCTGCCATCTGGTGCGTTGGGGTGGGGAGGAGTTCGTGTTGCTCTGCCTCCATTACGACGAACTGCGAGCCTGTGCGCTGGCCGAGCGGCTGCGTGCCAAGCTGGAGGCTGATCCTCACTGGCCGTCGGCCTTGCTGGTGACCGCCTCGTTCGGTGTGGCCGAGCGTGAGGGGGATCCGCTGGAGCTGTTGCTCAAGCGTGCCGACGAGGCGCTCTATCAGGCCAAAAAGCGGGGTCGCAACCGGGTGGAAGTGAACTGACCGCAGTACTATCGCGCCGCCAACCGCCGAACAACCAATGAATGTAAGAGAGCAAGATGACAAGACAATCGATCGGGGCGCTGACCCTGCTGGTGGCCGACTATGACCAGGCCATCGGCTTTTTTACCGAAGGGCTCGGCTTTGAGCTGCTGGAAGATACCCGCCTTGATGAGCCGGGCAAACCGGGCAAGCGCTGGGTGCGGGTTGCCCCCAAAGGCGCCCCCGGTTCAGCGCTGCTGCTGGCGCAAGCGGCCAATGCACAGCAGCAGGCCGCCATCGGTCAGCAGGGCGGGGGACGGGTCTTCCTGTTTCTCGAGACCGATGACTTCTGGGGGGATTACCAGCGGATGCAGGCGTACGGTGTTCATTTTTGTGAACAGCCCCGCGAAGAGCCCTACGGCACAGTGGTGGTGTTTGAGGATATAAGTGGCAACCGCTGGGACCTGCTGCAACGGGCTGCTGCCAACTGAACCTGAAAACCTTTATCATCCCGCCTGTCATAAAGTCATAAAAGTGTCACATAAAGTTCTAATAATTGGCGCACCCATCTTCACACAGGAGAGAGAAGGGATATGGCTAAGCGAATTCTGGTGGTCGAGGACGAAGCACCGATCCGCGAAATGCTCTGCTTTGTGCTGGAGCAAAAGGGATATGAGACGATTGAAGCGGAAGATTACGCCGATGGACTGGCGAAGGTGTGCGAACCTTACCCCGAACTCATCGTGCTGGACTGGATGATGCCGGGCGGCAGTGGCATCCAGTTTATCAAGCAGCTCAAGCAGGATGAGGTGACTCGCCAGATCCCGGTGGTGATGCTCACCGCCCGCGGTGAAGAGGAGGACAAGGTACGTGGTCTGGAGGCCGGTGCCGACGACTACATCACCAAGCCGTTCTCTCCCAAGGAGCTGACCGCTCGCCTCCATGCGGTGATGCGCCGCGTGTCGCCCACCTCGGTGGACGAGGTGATCGAGGTGCAGGGGCTGAAACTCGATCCTGTCTCCCACCGGGTCAGTGCCGAAGAGAAGGCGCTCGACATGGGGCCGACCGAATTCAAGCTGCTGCACTTCTTCATGACCCACCCCGAGCGGGTCTATAGCCGTGAGCAGCTGCTCAATAATGTCTGGGGTACCAATGTGTACGTCGAGGACAGAACCGTGGATGTGCATATTCGTCGCCTGCGCAAGGCGATTGAAGAGACAGGGCACGACAGATTGATCCAGACGGTGCGTGGAGCCGGATACCGCTTCTCAACCCGTCTCTAGGGGCAGTTATGTTGCAACCTTACGCCTGGCGGCGACAGTTGTGGCGGGTGGTGTTCTTCTATACGCCGTTCGCATTGGTTGGCTGGTTGATTGATCACCTTCCGCTCTGCTTGCTGGTAGCCGCTGTGCTTCATCTGGGCTGGCACTATCGCTTCCAGAAGCGGCTATCTGACTGGCTGTGGCACGATCGCAGCCTGGTGCCCCCCAGCGGCAGTGGCAGCTGGGAGTACATCTTCAACGGTATTTACAAGTTGCAGCAGCGTCACCGCGCCCGGCGCCGCGAGCTGGCGGGGTTGATCCGCCGCTTTCGGGAGGGAGCCGAGGCCTTGCCCGATGCCGCCGTGGTGTTTCGCACCGACGGCAGCATCCTCTGGTGCAACCGGTTGGCGGAGCAGCTGCTCGGTTTTCGCTGGCCGGAGGATTCTGGTCAGCATATCGGCAACCTCATTCGCAATCCGGCGTTTAACGCCTATCTGGGCAAGGGGGCGTATGACGAGCCGCTGGAGATGCACTCCCCGATTAACGAGGAGAAGTTTCTCGAGTTTCGGATCATGCCCTACGCCTCGGATCAGGCGATGTTGGTGGTGCGGGATGTCACCCGTTTGCGCAGCCTCGAGAAGACTCGCAAACACTTCGTCTCCAACGTCTCCCATGAGTTGCGCACGCCGCTGACCGTGCTCAAGGGGTATTTGGAAATGACGGCGGAGATGGCCGAGGAACCACTCTCGCCCGCCATGTGGGCCAAGGCACACAGGGTGATGATGGAGCAGACCATCCGGATGGATAATCTGGTCAATCAGCTGCTGATGTTGTCGCGCATCGAGGCCGCGCCCACCGTGGATCTCTCCCATCTGGTGGACATGCCCGCCATGTTGGGGCTGCTGGAGCAGGAGGCGCGGGCGCTGTCGGGGGATCGGGCCCACCAGATCGAATTTATGGTACAGCCTGACCTGTTGGTGCGCGGGGATCAGGAGCAGATGCGCAGTGCCGTCTCCAACCTGGTGTACAACGCCATTCACTACACCCCAGCGGGGCGCAAGATCACGGTGGAGTGGCGCAAGCAGGGGGCGATGGCGCTGTTTGCCGTGAGCGACGAGGGGGAGGGAATCGCCCCCGAGCATCTGGCGCGGCTGACTGAGCGGTTCTATCGGGTTGACAAGGCGCGCTCGCGCCACACCGGTGGCTCCGGGCTCGGCCTTGCCATCGTCAAGCACGCCCTCAGTCATCACGACTGCCAGCTCGATATCGAGAGCCGGGTCGGCCTTGGCAGCCGCTTCAGCTTTCTCATTCCTGGCCGTATGGTAGTGATTAAATAGTCTTTTATAGCAATGAGTTAGCTGCAACAAGAGGGCCACTGAACGTGGCCCTCTTTTCATTTGTTCGAATCTTTCGGTATGTCATTAAAGTGTCACATTAAATCCATAAATTTGTCACTGCCAGGTCAGATACTGGCGCCGTCTTAAGAGCAGACCTTCTGCCATGTTGGCCAGAAGAGCCTGAATGAAACGCAACGATCTGATTGACTGACTCAGTCGGGTTGACCATCACAAGACAGTGTTAATCGGCGCCATGTATTGGCAATAACCTTCTGTCATCTTTGATAGAGGGGACAGAATGAAACTCAAGGCAGTCGCCTTCTGTAACTTTGGAGAGATTGGATGAAACTCAACAAACTGGCTGGTGTAATCGGATTCACCGCAGCAACCCTGTTTTCTGTCAGCGCTCTGGCTGCCGGTGTGGATAAAGATCTGCCGGATTACACACCAACCAGCGGCATCTCGGGCAACCTGTCCTCTGTCGGGTCGGATACCCTGGCCAACATGATGACCTTTTGGGCCGAAGAATTTAAGCGTGTTTATCCCAACGTCAACGTGCAGATCCAGGCCGCCGGTTCTTCTACTGCGCCGACTGCTCTGACCGAAGGTGTTGCCCAGTTTGGCCCGATGAGCCGTGCCATGAAGGCCGGCGAAGAGGAAGCTTTCGAGAAGCGTTACGGCTACAAGCCGACCGCTATCCGCGTCGCGGTCGATGCGCTGGCGGTGTTCGTCAACAAGGACAACCCCATCAAGGGGCTGACCATGCAGCAGGTTGACGCTGTCTTCTCCAGCACTCTCAAGTGCGGCGAAGCCAAGGCAGCCACCAAGTGGTCTGATCTGGGTCTGGATGGCAACTGGTCTTCCAAGGATCTGCAACTGTTCGGTCGCAACTCGGTATCCGGCACCTACGGTTACTTCAAGGAGCACGCCCTGTGTAACGGCGACTTCAAGAGCGGCGTGAACGAGCAGCCGGGTTCTGCCTCCGTGGTGCAGTCAGTTTCTGCCTCCCTGAACGGTATCGGCTACTCCGGTATCGGCTATGTCACCTCCGGTGTGCGTGCAGTCCCGCTCTCCAAGGATGGCAAAACCTTCATTGAAGCAACCTCTGACAACGCCATCACCGGCAAGTATCCGCTCTCCCGCTTCCTGTACGTTTATGTGAACAAGCATCCGAACAAGCCCCTTGCCCCGATGGAGCAAGAGTTTGTCAAAATGATCCTCTCCAAGGCGGGTCAGAGCATAGTCGCCAAAGATGGCTATGTACCGGTGCCAGCCAAAGTGGTGCAGGCTGACCTGAAAAAGCTGGGCATCATCTAAGCGTCAGTTGCCTGCATGTTGTGATAAAGCGAGCCCCTAGCGGGCTCGTTTTGTTTTTGGCGATTATCAGTGTTGTTAATAGCGTGAGCTGGCGGTTTTTACACCAGACGGGGGCCGGTTCTCTTGCGTCGCAGGGCGGCATTTCCGAGAATAGGGCAACGTCACGGCAAAGGATCCCCTCATGATTGCGTCTCTCACCAAGTTTGGCCTGGTTGCCCTCTGCAGTTCTTTGCTGGTTGCCTGCGCCCAGTCACCCACCGGCCGCAGCCAGATGTTGCTCTACTCCCCTCAGCAGATGAGCCAGCTGGGCGCTGACTCCTTCGAGCAGATGAAGAAGCAGGAGAAGGTGAGCAAGGATGCCAAACTCAACGGCTATGTCTCTTGTGTCGCCAAGGCGGTGACCGCCCAGGTGCCTGCCAGCTATGGCATCACCAGCTGGGAAGTGGTGGTGTTTGACTCCAAGCAGGTCAACGCCTTCGCCCTGCCCGGCGGCAAGATCGGGGTCTACAGCGGCCTGCTCAAGGTGGCCAAGAATCAGGATCAACTCGCCACCGTTATTGGCCACGAGCTGACCCACGTGCTGGCCCAGCACTCCAACGAGCGGCTCTCTCGCAGCCAGCTGGCCGGTATCGGTCTGGCGGCAGCCGACATCGCCATGGGCACCAGCGAGTATCGCGGTGCCACCATGGCGGCGCTCGGCCTTGGGGTCGAGGTGGGGGTGATGCTTCCTTATGGCCGTACTCAGGAGAGCGAAGCCGACCGTTTGGGACTGGAGCTGATGGCCCGTGCCGGTTTTAACCCTGCAGAAGCCGTTCCCTTGTGGCAGAACATGAGTGCTGCTGCCGGTGGCAACGCGCCGCCACAGTTGCTTTCTACCCACCCCAGCAACGAGAACCGTATCGCGGAACTGCAGGCACAACAGGCGCAAGTGCAGCCGCTCTATGAGCAGGCCCGCGCCAACGGTCTGGTGCCCCAATGCAAGGCATAAGCTTGCGCATGGCGCGCAGTGAAGATGCCGCCGCCATGACGGTGATGCAGCGAGCCAGCTGGCTCGCGGCTTATGGTCAGGTGCTCGGCGCCGACATGCTGGAGCAGCTCGATGTCACCGCTCATCTGCAGATCTGGCAGGGCCGTCTGGCCGAGCCGGGCCCACGACCCATGCTGCTTTGCCTTGATGAGGTGGTGATCGGCCTGCTCTACTGGCAGCCGCTGCAGGAAGAGGGGCAGACCCGTGCCCTGATCCGCGCATTTTACCTTCACCCTGATCACTGGCGGCAAGGCTACGGCAAGCGGCTGTGGCAGACGGTGGCGATGCAGATGCGCCGCGCCGGTTGCAGTTGCGTCAAGTTGTGGCTGCTCGATGGTAACCACATTGGCGAGGGATTCTACCTGCGTCGCGGCTTCGTCTTTGGCGGCGAGGAGCGCACCCTGACAAGCCTTGGGCACGCCTGCCTGCAGCGACAAATGAGCCGTTTGCTCTGAACACTCTCCCGTTTTTCGCCCCCGGTCACTTTATTTTTTTTGCGAATTAATACAATGTCACCCCAGAACAGATCGGGATAAACACGGGCTGACAAGGGAGTGCTGGCATGTATTACGGCTTTGATATCGGTGGAACCAAGATCGCCTTCGCGGTCTATGACGGCGGGTTGAACCTCTGCCATGAAGAGCGAATGAGCACCCCCGGCAACGATTATGAGGGGTTGCAGCAGCTTATCCAGTCTCGGGTCGAGCAGGCAGATACCCGCTTCGGCGCCAAAGGCTCGGTTGGCATCGGTTTTCCAGGCATCATCAACAGTCATGACCACAGCATAGTGGCGGCCAATCTGCCCTCCATCAATGGTCGTCATCTGGGGGCTGACTTGGCGGAGCTGCTCGGGCGACCGGTCAAGGTTGAGAACGATGCCAACTGCTTCCTCTGGTCCGAAGTGCATCAGGGGGCTGCCGACGGTGCAGGCAGTGCGCTCGGTGTCACCATCGGTACCGGTATTGGCGGCGCCGTCTATCTGGCGGGCACGCTGATCCAGGGCCGTAACTGGCTGGCTGGCGAGATTGGCCACTACCCCTTGCCCGCCACCATGCTGATGAAGTACCCCGAATTGCCCCGTCCCCGTTGCGGCTGCGGCCGTCTGGTCTGTTTTGAAACCTATGCATCCGGCACCGGTCTGGAGCGTCTCTATCACCATTTCCATGGCCAGCGCGCCACGGGTCACCAGATTGTGGGACGCTTCGAGGCAAATGAGCCCCATGCGGTCGCAACCATCGACTGCTGGCTGGAGATCATGGCTGCCGGACTTGCCACCGCTATCTCGGTGATTGATCCCGAGGTGGTGGTGTTGGGGGGCGGCCTGAGTGGTCTGCCTGCCCTCTATGAACAGTTGCCGCTGCGCCTGCCGGGCCATTTGTTGCCCGGTGTTGCCCTGCCCGAGATCCGCCAGGCCCGCTTTGGCGGCGCCGGTGGTGTGCGTGGCGCAGCCTTGCTCAATCTATGAGATCAGATGTGGGGTCTGATCTCCCCGAAAAAGGAGTCCTCATGACCCGTCTTGAAATCTGTATCGACAACCTGGAATCCCTCTTTACCGCCCAGCAATCCGGGGCGGATCGCATCGAGCTCTGTTCTGCGCTGGGGCTGGGTGGCCTGACCCCCTCTTATGGCTTTATGCAGCTGGCCGCCCGCCACGCCAGCGTGCCGGTTTACGCCATGATCCGCCCACGCGCCGGGGATTTTTGCTTCAACGACGGCGAGTTCGAGATGATGCTGCTGGATATCGCGGCGGCGCGCGCTGCCGGCCTGCAAGGGGTAGTGGTCGGGTTGCTGGATGAGGAGGGGCGGGTGCCTGCCGCCAAGCTCAAACTGCTGGTGGATGCAGCCGGTCCGTTGGGAGTCACCTTCCATCGCGCCATCGACCTATCCTCCGACTGGCGACTGGATCTGGAGACCATAGTCGCTGCCGGTTGCGAACGCATTTTGAGCTCGGGCCATGCACCGACCGCGCTGGCGGGGCTGGAAACCCTGCAGGTGATGCAGCAGGCGCTGGCGGGGCGCGCCAGCCTGATGCCGGGGGCCGGGGTCAATGCCGACAACGTGCGTACCATCATCGAGTTCACCGGAGTAAGCGAAGTGCATATGTCCGGCATGGGCTGGCGCGGTGGCATGGTGCCTCACGGTGTAAACATGGGCACCTCGGATGACGGTCGGGTCAATATCACCGATGGCGCCAAAGTGGCTGCGGTACGCGCTCTACTGAAGTAAGGCGTGAGGAAAGCTGCGTGGTGGCATGGTGTCCCTCCGTACGGGGTCAATATCACTGACGGTGGTAAAGTTGCTGCAGTCAGAGCCTTGCTGGATCGCGGTTAAGCAGATCGCCGCCGTTGGGCGGCGTTCATCCGCTTCTTGTGTGAAGTTCCTCCCACTGACGGGGAAATCAGGGGCGTCCCCGGCAGCACCCCGGCTAAAAGTCTGATATTATCCCGCCTCTTTACTACATGGATCTGGAGCAACATCTCAATGTCCCAATACGACTCTATCGAACAGAAGGCCAGCTATGGCATCGGCCGCAACATGGGTGAGCAACTGGCGCAGCAAGCGTTCGCCGGTCTGGATATCCCAGCTCTGCAACAAGGTCTGGCAGATGCGCTCAATGGTCTGGAGTTCGCGGTCAGCCGTGACGATGTCAATGATGCCTTTCAGGTGATCACCGCGCGCATGCAGGAAGAGCAAGAAGCCGTTGCCAAGGCCGCTGCTGCCGATGGCGAAGCCTTCCTGGCTGACAACGCCAAGCGCGGCGAAGTGAAGGTGACCGACTCCGGTCTGCAGTACGAAGTAATGGTTGAGGGCAACGGTGCTGTACCGGTAGCCGGTCAGTCTGTTCGTGTGCACTACCACGGTACCTTCACCCACGGTGGCGTATTCGACAGCTCAGTCGCCCGTGGCCAGCCAGCTGAATTCCCGGTAACCGGCGTGATCGCTGGTTGGGTTGAAGCGCTGCAGCTGATGCCGGTTGGTTCCAAGTGGAAGCTCTACATCCCCCACGATCTGGCCTACGGTGCCCGTGGCGCTGGTTCCATCCCGCCCTACTCTGCACTGGTATTTGAAGTCGAGCTGCTGGACATCCTGTGATCCTGCTAGTTTGATGCAAACGGCGACCTTCGGGTCGCCGTTTGTTTTAGTGCAGCCCGATAGACAGCCGGTGTCGTGACCACCATGCTGCGAGAGCTCGGGGGAGCGCTATTTTGCACCATTGACCGGTTTTTTCAGCAACAGGAACAGGCATACTGCGACTCATTGGACAGGATAAGGGGTACCCGATGAACAAGATGAAGAACGTGGCGGCACTCACCCTGCTGCTGTTAAGCATTCCGGCCAGTGCCGATGCCATGCGTTGCAAAAACGCCCTTATCACCGAAGGGGATACCACCGCCGAGATGTTGCTCAAGTGCGGTGAGCCGATGCTGCGCGAAGAGCTCAACCGCAATGAAGAGAACCAGTTTGGCAACCTGGTGCAGGTCAGATATGGCGAGCGCTGGACCTACAACTTCGGCAAGAACGAGTTCATGCGCTTTGTGACGGTGCGCAACGGCATGATTACCGACATCGAAAACGGCCCGCGCGGCGACTAGCCGGCGGGCAAAGCATGGATGCACAACAGACAGTAGGGCAAGACCCTTTGACTCACATGTCCGGCAACAGCTCGTTGTGACCAAGCTGGCTGACGGCCTGATTGATCTGGCGAGCCAGCCTTAGCCGCTGGCGACAGGTCAAGCCATGGAGGCTGATCCTGCCCGCGTTGAATTCAAATGTCCCCAGCGACTCGATGGCAAAATAGCCTCGGTGAAAGCTCTTGATGTAGCGAGCGATCTGCCGTGGGGATAACTGCTTGAACACCTTCATCACAAGTTCCCTGATTGCCTGGACAGGGCACACTATGGTGTCACTTGATGACACTGAGATGACGCTTTATAAAGATTTGCATGAATCCTCACTCTGGCGATGGGAGCCAGAAAAAGAGCCGCCCCGGCAGAAAAAGTAGTGCCATGACAAAGGGCTGCACCGATATACTGCGGGCTTGAATGGAACGAACAAAAGGGTCTGCGCGTGGAATGGGTTGATGTGGTGGACGGGAATAACCGGGTGATTGGCGTGGCCGAGCGAGCCAAGGTGCGGCGGGAGAATCTCTGCCATCGCGCCAGCTATATTCTGGTGCTCGACGACGCGGATCGGATCCTGGTGCAGCGGCGCACCCTCAGCAAGGATTTCTGCCCCGGCATGCTGGATGCCTGCGCCGGTGGTGTGGTCACGACCGGTGAGGAGATGGAGCTCTCCGCCCGGCGCGAGCTGGCCGAGGAGCTGGGGATTATGGATGTTCCCCTGCAGGGCTTTGGCAGCTTTTATGCCGAAGGGGAGGGCTACCGGGTCTGGGGCGGCCTCTTCAGTTGCCGCTATCAGGGACCGCTGCAACTGCAGGCCGAAGAGGTGAGCGCGGTGCACTGGATGAGCCTGGCCGAGATTGCCGAGCGCGCCACCGAGTTTACCCCTGACTCCCTGCTCGCCATCGCCACC
This sequence comes from Aeromonas sobria, assembly GCF_000820145.1. Classification (GTDB taxonomy): domain Bacteria; phylum Pseudomonadota; class Gammaproteobacteria; order Enterobacterales; family Aeromonadaceae; genus Aeromonas; species Aeromonas sobria. The sequence goes on from NZ_CDBW01000016.1 coordinate 174,982, forward strand.
TGGCAGGCGAGGCGCTGACCAACTTCAGACATTCTCCTCGCCAGAGACAAGACGGGCAGCCTGATGGCTGCCCGTTTGCATTTTTGCATTTGTGCATCTCTGTGGGTTGCTACACCAGCTTGAGGCGTCGGTTGGTGCGCCCGCAAGCGCTCGGCTTGGCGAGCCAGTGCCCTTGCCAGTCGGTGAGCAGCCGCAGCAGGGGATACTCCAGATCGAGCCTAGTCACCACCAGTTGGCCGATTTCGTCGCCGCTCACCGGTTCGCCGCTGGCGGGATCGACTATCTCGACGATACAACTCTCGTTGACGATAAAGCCCTGACCGGGCTGGCTCTCATAGGCCACCACCCCAATATCTTGCCACACCAGACAGTTGAGGGCCGCAATGCCGTGAATGGCGCGCAGTGGCGCGGTTTCAGGATGGGTGGCTTCGCACAGCAGGGCGCGGCGCAATGAGTCGGTCGGGATCTCCGCCGCCTCGGCAGCCTCCAGCAGGTCGAGCAGGGTCACCAGCGGGCCGACATAGCCGGTGGGTTGATAGCGCAGCAGCGCCTCCAGTTGGTGCTGGGTATCGTGGGGCCCGCACGGTACCACAGGGGCCCCCAGCTGGCGGGCACCGTTATCGAAGATAAAGGCCGTAGGGCCAGCGTGATAGTCGTGGCCGTTGAGCATCACCTCCCCCGCCTTGAAACCGGCGGCAAACAGCGCCCGGGCGGCGCCCCACCAGTCCGCCCCGGCATACTCGGGGATGGCCAGCTGGCCCGGACAGGAGAAGACCCGCAGCGCCTGACTGGCTGGCCGACCGGTGAGACCGGCGAAGGGGGGATGAGCCTGCTGGGCGGCAAACAGCTCTTTGCTATCGAGCAGCGGGAGGGTGGCCAGCTCAGCCAGATCCTCGAGGCGGCACTGGCGGTAGGCGCTGGAGTAACCGGCGCAGTATTGACTGACATGGGTAAGCTGATGATTGAGCTGGTCCAGTTGTTGCTGTTCGCGCATGGTGGGGGGACGAATTTCCAGACCATCGTAGTAGTGTTGCATGGGGCCTCCTGGCGCCGTGAAACCTGCTCAAGAGTAGTCTGCCCAAGGGAAAAATGCCTGCCGCCATCTGTGGCCCTGCTCCGTGTACCGGTTAGGCGACGTCATCACGCTGGGATAAACTGGCCACTTTCCACCACGACTCAGGACGAGAACCCATGATTGCTGTAGGACAACCCCTGCCTGCGGGCGAATTTACCTTTATCACCGCCGAGGGCAAGCAGCTGCGGGATAGCCACACGCTGTTTGCCGGTAAAAAAGTGGTGCTGTTTGCGGTACCCGGCGCTTTTACTCCCACCTGCTCCAATGCTCATCTGCCGGGTTACGTGGTGCTGGTTGATCAGTTCATGGCCAAAGGGGTGGATGCCATCTGTTGCCTCTCGGTCAACGACGCCTTTGTGATGCGGGCTTGGCAAGTGGCCCAGAATGCCGAGGCGATCACCGTGCTGGCGGATGGCGATGGCAGCTGGACCCAGGCACTGGGTCTTGCCAAGGATACCGGCGCCTTCGGCGGCATCCGCGCCCAGCGCTTTGCGTTGATTGCCAACGATGGCGTGGTCGAGCAGCTGTTTGTGGAGGCGCCCGGCAAGTTTGAGGTTTCCGATGCGGCGAGCCTGCTGGCTGCGCTATGAAATGTTAATCACGGTTTGATTTCCTCTTGAAATGGGAGGTTTGCCCGTTACACTTGACCACCTTTGATGGCAGAGCCAGGCCCCGAGTCTGGCTCTGCTATTTTCTGGCGATGGGATGGAGAGATTATGACCCTGGCTTTTGTTGCCCTGATTGCCGGACTGGCGCTGCTGGTCTGGAGTGCAGACAAGTTTGTCGATGGCGCTGCGGCGACCGCCCGTTATGCGGGTATGCCGCCGCTGCTGATCGGTATGGTGATCATCGGTTTTGGCACCTCGGCCCCCGAGATGGTGGTCTCGGCACTGGCCGCCTCCCAGGGTAATCCCGGGTTAGCGCTGGGTAATGCCTATGGTTCCAACATCACCAATATCGCCTTGATCCTGGGTCTGACTGCCCTGATTAGCCCGATCGCGGTCGCCTCTCAGGTGGTGCGCAAGGAGATCCCTATCCTGCTCGGCATTACCCTGCTCTCCGGCGCCCTGCTGCTCGATGGTCATTTGGGCCGGATGGATGCGGCCATTCTGGGTGTGGCGTTTGTTGGTCTGATGGGCTGGTCAATCTGGGCTGGCATGAGGGGCAAGGGAGATGCGCTGGATACCGAGACCGCCGAGGATATCGAGAGCGAGGGGATGTCCCTCAAGCGCGCCATTCTCTGGCTCATTGTCGGGTTGGTGCTGCTGATCGGCGCCTCCCGTTTGCTGGTATGGGGCGCGGTGACCATCGCTCAGGCATTTGGCATCAGTGACCTGGTGATTGGTCTCACCATCGTCGCTATTGGTACTTCGCTGCCGGAGCTGGCGTCATCGCTGATCGCCATTCGCAAGAATGAGCACGACCTGGCGCTGGGCAACGTGATCGGTTCTAACCTGTTCAATACCCTGGCGGTGGTGGGGATTGCGGCGGGTATTCACCCCCTCGATGTGGCCCCGGAGGTGCTTACCCGTGACTGGACCGTCATGATGGGGCTGACCCTGTTGTTGCTGGTGATGTGTCTGGGCCGCAAGGGACAAGGCCGCATCAACCGGCTGGAGGGGGGCGTGCTGCTGAGCTGCTTCGTCGCCTACACCGGCTGGCTGCTGACCAGTCAGTTTATCTGACCGGTGCCGGTGAAATGAGAGAGGGGGAAGCTCAAGCTTCCCCCTCTTGTTTTTGCCCGGTGAGCGGTTTGGTTGCTGAGCCGTTCGCTCAGGCCACTGCCACCAGCTTCTGCCCCTTCTGGCTGCTGTCCAGAATGAGGATGCTCGCCTTGGGGAAGAAGTTGAAAGTCGAAGCCGATGCCCAGGTGTAGGCACCCATCACCTTGCCAATCACCAGTTCGCCGATGGCGAGATCCGGCAGCATGATGCCCTCGCGGATCACATCCACGCTGTCGCAGGTGGGGCCAGAGAGCACCGAATTGTGCTGATCGCCGTTGGCATAGGGGGTGCTCACCGGATAGGTGACGTGGTCATAGAGCTGGCCGTTGTAGCTGCCGTAGAGGCCGTCATCCAGGTAGTACCAGATCTTGTCGCCGCGGTGGGCTTTGCCCATCACGCTGGCCACCGAAGTCATGGCCGGTGCGCTGATGAAGCGGCCCGGTTCGGCAATCTTCTGTACGGTGGCGGGCAGCTTGGCCAGCGCCTCGCGGATCGGCGCGCAGAAGCCGTCGATGTCGAACTCGCCCCCCTCATAGTCGACCGGGAAACCGCCGCCGATATCCAGCACCCAGGGCTTGAGCCCGAGATCCCAAGCCTGCTCCATGATCTCACGGCAGGCATCGATAGCCTGTACATGGCGTCGTGAGTGGGGCACCTGGGAGCCGACGTGGAACGACAGCCCCATCACCTTGAGGCCCTTGGCGTGGGCCAGTTGCAGCAGCGGCAGCGCCTGCTCTGGGGTGCAGCCGAACTTTTTGGAGAGATCGACCTTGGTCTCCGGGTTCGGGAAGCTGACCCGCAGCAGCAGTTTCACTTCGTCCTTGTAGGGAATGAACTTCTCCAGCTCCAGCGGGTTATCGTAGACAAACACCGTGCAGCCGAACTCCAGCGCATAACGGATATCGCTGTCGCGTTTGATGGGATGGGTATGAATGCAACGTCCCGGGCGAACTCCCTGACTGCGCACCAGATCCACTTCGCCATTGGTGGCCAGGTCGAAACAGGCCCCCTCTTCCTTCAATACCGCGACCACTGCCTCGTGGGGCAGGGGTTTGAGTGCATAGTGCAATCGTACATCGGGCAGGGCGGCGGCCAGCGCCCGATACTGTTTGCGGACAGCTGCCTTGTCGAGCAGCAGCAGGGGGGAGCCGAATTGTTCAACCAGCTGACGGTAATCTTGTGCGACTACATCTTTTGCAACCACATCTTTTGCAACCAGAGTCTCGTTCATTCTCTTTTGGTCATCCTTAGGGGGCGTGATATGCCCAAGCCATATGCGATTGAACCGGCGACGGCCGGGTCAGGCGAGCGGTCCGGTGGGACCAACCGAACACAGTGCATAAATTGATGGCAAAGTGCTTGGTTATGCGCCGGATTATCGGCTTATTGATTCTGTGTGCAAGCATTTTGATTGGATATGTTGGCAAGATTTTCTTGGCGAAACGAGAGAGAGCACGATTCTCTATCCGGCAGGATTCCCATTCGGGCCACGCATTACTCATTTATCTTTAACTTATTGATAATTAACTAATGTTTAACATTTTTGCTGGTGCTCAGCCTGCCGCTTAAAAAATCCCAGTGAGGGTTTTCAAGTGCGAGACAGCTCACATTTTTTGGATTAACATGCCCGCTTCCTAATCCAAACTAGTTCGGATGAAGGTAGCAGGAGAGCGATGGGGGACCATCCACCGAAGAAGTAAATCTTTCAGGTACCGGGCAACCGGTGTGGACTGCTACTGGACGATACTCTGGAGAGACCCGTTAGATCGGGCGCCGAAGGAGCAAGGCACCATGACTACCCGCAAGGGCAGGCTGGTGTCGGAAACTCTCAGGCAAAAGGACAGAGGGGATGGGATGGTTGTACCTGAGCTTGGAACTGTTCACGATCTGTCACGAGAGGTCGTCAGCAAGGTAAATAGCAGCGCAGGAACCGGAGTGTATGTGAATACATGAGCCTCTCGGTCCCACATAAGTGAGCTGCACATGAGCCTTGATCACGGCCTCGCAGTAAGAGTGTGAACACGTTCTTGGCCCGCATCCGATCGCCTCTGGCCGATCGCGACACCTATGGGAAGATCATCCTTCTCCTCCTTAATTTTTGTTTTTTAAGGAGGATGCATGTCATCAATTCAATCGGCGTTAACCGCCATCGATAGCTTTATCTGGGGTCCGCCCCTGCTGATCCTGCTGGTCGGGACCGGTATCTATCTCACCCTGCGTCTGGGTCTGCTTCAGGTGGTGCGCTTGCCGCTCGCTCTGCGACTGGTCTTTGGCCGCGATCAGGGCCAGGGCAAGCAGGGGGATGTCTCTAGCTTCGGCGCCCTGTGCACCGCCCTCTCTGCCACCATTGGTACCGGCAACATCGTCGGGGTTGCCACCGCCATCAAGCTGGGTGGCCCGGGAGCCCTGTTCTGGATGTGGATGGCGGCGCTGTTCGGCATGGCCACCAAGTACGCCGAGTGCCTGCTGGCAGTCAAATACCGCGAACAGGATGCCAACGGCCAGATGGCTGGCGGCCCCATGTACTATCTGGAGAAGGGGTTGGGTTCCAAGCCGCTCGCCAAGCTGTTTGCCCTGTTTGGCATCGGCGTGGCCTTCTTCGGGATCGGTACCTTCCCGCAGGTCAATGCCATCTCCGACGCCATGAGCCTCTCCTTCTCGGTGCCCCGTGAAGCGACTGCCGTGGTGCTGACCCTGATCGTGGCGCTGGTGACCCTGGGGGGCATCCAGTCCATCTCCAGCGTGTCGAGCAAGGTGGTCCCCTTCATGGCCATCTTCTACATCGTCGCCTGTCTGGGCGTGCTGGTGAACAACGCCAGTGCTCTGCCCGATGCCGTCATGCTGGTGATCGAGAGCGCCTTTAGCGGCCATGCGGCGACCGGCGGCTTCGTCGGCGCCAGCATCATGCTGGCGATCCAGTCCGGGGTGGCACGCGGGGTCTTCTCCAACGAGTCGGGGCTGGGCTCTGCGCCCATCGCGGCGGCGGCGGCCAAGACTGACTCCTGCGTGGAGCAGGGGCTGGTCTCCATGACCGGTACCTTTATCGACACCATCATCATCTGCACCATGACCGGCCTGACTCTGGTAGTGACTGGGGTATGGGGTGGTGATTTGAGCGGTGCCGCCATGACCAGCGCCGCCTTTGCGCAAGGACTGGATGCTCATATTGGCCAGTATCTGGTGAGCATTGGCCTCTTGTTCTTCGCCTTTACCACCATCCTGGGCTGGAACTACTACGGCGAGCGCTGCACCGAGTACCTGTTCGGGGTGAAGGCGATCAAGCCCTACCGCGTCATCTATCTGGCGCTGGTGGCGAGCGGCGCCTTCCTCCATCTGGATATGATTTGGTTGCTGGCCGATATCGTTAACGGCCTGATGGCGGTGCCCAACCTTATCGGCCTGATTGGCCTGCGCCATGTGGTGATTGCCGAGACCCGCGCCTACTTTGGTCGGGATCTGGATGGCGAAGCTGAACCGGAGCCGCAGACCGCCTGAGTTGGTTGTGCTGTTGCGGGATTTGATCCGCGATATGAGCCTTAAGAAATCAAAGCCACGACCTGATGTCGTGGCTTTTTTGTGCGCTGCGCTATTTCCATGGACGGGCGTGTTCCCTCTCCTCTGGGAGAGGGTCAGGGTGAGGGGGATCGCCCCTCGCTCAACAGGCTATCCAGACGTGCTCGTACCTTGTCCACCAACGCCTGGTCGCCACCGCGCCAGCGAATGCAGCTTGCCAGCGTGGTGGAGGTTCCCGTCATAAAGCGCAGTTCGCCGCCCGCCAACTCGTAGAAGCGGCTCGCCATCTTGGTTCCCTCATCCACATCCCCAGCCACCAGCAGCATGGCTTGCGCCAGCACGGCGCCCTGGTGATCCTGCCCCGGCGCCAGCCAGCGCTGGGCGGTGCCGGTGATTTTGCGCCCCCCGATCACCAGATTGTACTGACCGTCGCAAAAGGAGCCGGGCACGAAGTCATAGCTTCCCGCAAGGCCGTACTCCGCCAGCAGGGTCAGCAGCGGCGCCCCCAGCAGCCGGTAGTAGTGGGCGAGATCGGTGGTGGTGCGAGGCAGCAGTAAGGAGAGGTTGAGAATGCCCGCCCCGTGGGGCACGGCGGTGCCGCCGCTGTCGCGCACATGTACCGGCCAGCCTTCATCTGCAAGTTGCTGGCAGGCGGCTTCGTAATGGGGGAGCCGGGTATCCTTGCGGGTGACAATCAGGCATTGGGGGGCTTGCCAAAGGTGAGCGCGGGGCTGGCCGTCGCGGGCACAGTCGCGCAGCCAGTGTTGCTCCTCAGCCAATATCTGGGCGGGGGTACAGGTGTTTGGGAGGGTGGGGAGCAGGGCATAGGGCATGGTGACATCCTCGGGCAAGCGCTGCCAGCACACTACCCGTGGCCGTTGGCAAGGTAAAGCCCGCCGCGTGCCTGTCTCTTGATCATCATTCGCGTTTAAGAGACAGGCTGGTGGGCAGAACGGGCGATACAGCAACGTGCCCCGGTATGATGCAGACCACCTGGCTTGACCAAGAAAAGGGTGTTTGAACGGCGATCGGCCCTATCCCGAGCAATGCACTCGTGCAAAAAAAACTCCCCACCGATGGGGTGGGGAGTTGGGTATCAGCGACAGCGCCGAAGCGGGGTTGCTCTGATTAGTTGCGGTTGCCGCCAAGCAGGCTCAGCAAGCTCAGGAAGATATTGTAGATGGAGACATACAGGGTGACGGTCGCAGAGATGTAGTTGGTCTCGCCACCGCGCACGATCTGCTGGGTAGTCAGCAGGATGGCACCAGAGGAGAACAGCATGAACATGGCGGACAGAGCCAGGCTCAGGGCGCTCATCTGCAGGAAGATGTTGGCAACCATGGCCACCAGCAGCACCCAGAAACCGACGAACAGCATGCCGCCGATAAAGGAGAGGTCACGCTTGGTAGTCAGGGCATAGGCCGACAGACCGAAGAAGGTGAGCGCGGTACCGCCAAGGGCGGTCATCACGATCTCGCCACCACCATTGTTCATGTACATGTTGATGATCGGGCCCAGGCTGTAGCCCATCAGACCGGTCAGGGCGAAGGTGAATACCAGACCCATGCCGTTATTCTGGTTTTTCTGAGTCAGGAACATCAAACCGTAGACGCCGATCAGGAATACGGCCCAGTGCAGCGGCGGCATGTTCATCACAGTAGCGACCCCTGCCACTACGGCAGAGAAGCCCAGCGTGAGGGAGAGCAGCATATAGGTGTTACGCAGCACCTTGTTGGTATCACGTACGGCACTTTGGGTGCCAGTGAAGATAGAACGGGTATCCATCTTGGGTGTCCTCTTGATGTCCGGGTGAGGCGGCGAGCGGCCGTCTCGTGATCGCTGTTTGTTACCGCTTGTTATACGCATTGTATGTAGAACAAATAGGGATGACGAGGAACAATTTCAAGCCACCTGCCATTTTGCTCCCGCACACTATCCCACAGGAAATATGTATTGCATATGAACGGGCCATTGACGTAGTATGCACGCCGTTCGGAGGGGTGGCAGAGCGGCTGAATGCACCGGTCTTGAAAACCGGCGATGGGTGACCATCCGTGGGTTCAAATCCCACCTCCTCCGCCATATTAAGAGAAAACCCAAGCGATTCAATCGCTTGGGTTTTTTCGTATTTGCATTTTGGCGGGAGAGGCGTGGCGAATCATGCCTCTCCCGCTCCTCATGCGGTCACACCAGAATGACCTGCACGTCCTTGGCTTTGATCTGCTCGATCACTGCTTTATCCGCATCCTTGCCGGTGATCAGAATGTCGATCTTGCTGGCAGCGCAAAACAACATGCCTGCCCGTTGTCCCACCTTGCTGCTGTCGGCCAGTACCACCAGTCGGCCGACGTGGTTGAGCATCTTCTGCTCCGCCATGGCGGTCAGCATATCCATCTTGTAGAGACCATCTGCGGTGACACCCTTGCCGCTGGTAAACATCCAGTGCCCGGCATAGAGGGAGGAGATCTCGTCCTGCGGTGCCAGGGTGATGGATTGCGACTTGTTGTATTGACCCCCGATGATCACCACGCCGTCATGGTCATTCTCGATCAGGTAGTTGGCGAGTGGGAAGTAGTTGGTAATGACCTGAACATCCTGCCCGCAGATCTCCTGACCCAGCACGAAGGCGGTGGAGCCACAGTTGATGACCGCGCTTTCGCCGGGTTTGATCAGATCCGCAGCTGCTTGGGCGATCCGCACTTTTTCGCTGTGATTGTCGCTGTGATTGAGGTTTTCGTTGCTGTCGAGGGGAGACCAGTGGGCTTTTTTTACCTGCATCAAGGCTTCGGCCCCGTTGCGCACCTTGCGCAGTTTGCCGGTGTCATTGAGCTTGTTGATATCGCGGCGAGCCGTTGCCGGAGAGATATCAAAGGCTTGCATTATGCTGTTGACCGACAGATGACGTTTCTGATTGAGCAATTCCAAAATGGCGTTATGGCGATGTGCTTCTGTCATATCATGCCTAATGATGATTGAATCTGATTGGGTGGTGATTATATCGCGCATAAGTGTGGATGACAGCAACCTTGTTAACTCTTCTGATGACGGACGTTCAGGCGAGCGCCAGACCGGCTTGCTGGCCTAGCTCGACCAGTCGTGCCTTGGCCGTTTTCAGGTTGCTGGCCCACTGTGCATCCTTGGCCCACATCTCCAGCACCAGGGGCCCGTTGTAACCGATTTTTGCCAGGGTGTTGAAAATGGCGGCAAAGTCGACCTCTCCCTCGCCAATGACCAGATCACGGAACTGCCCGTTGCAATCGGCCGATACCTTGCGGGTGTCTTTGAGGTGGATCTGCACGATATGGTCTGCGCTCAATTGCAGCTCGGTGCAGGTGTCATAGTTCCAGCCGGTGATATTGCCGACATCCGGGTAGGCCATAAAGTAGGGGGAGGGGATCTGCTTTTTCAGCACCTCAAATTTGCTGAGGGAGTTGAGGTAGGGGGTATCCATGATCTCCACACCCAGCATGATGCCTGCCCGCTCTGCCATTTTGGCTGCCGCCTTCATCCCTGCCACGAAATGGTGGTGGGTCTGTTCGCTTTGGGGTTCGTAATAGACGTCATAGCCCGCCAGCTGGATGCAGCGAATGCCGAGCTTGTAGGCCAGATTGATCGCTTTTTCCATGATGATGGCCGCCTGCTCGCGGATGGCCGGATCCTGCGAACCAAACGGAAAGCGGCGATGGGCGCTCAGGCACATGGAGTGCAGCGGGAAGCTGTGCTGCTCGCACAGGTGTCTGAGCTGATAGATTTCGCTATCTGACCAATCCAGCCGCTGCAGTTTTTCATCTGACTCATCAATGGATATTTCGATGAAATCAAAGCCAAGCTCTTTGGCCGACAGAATTTTCTCTTGCCACTCCAGTTCGGAGGGCATGGCTTTTTCATAAAGGCCGAGGCGAAAGGCATGGTCAAAGTTATGCATACAAGCTCCTGCATTCAGATAGGGAAATAACGGTTCAATACCTCGAGGATCCCGTCCTCGTCGTTGCTCTCGCGGGTGACCCGGTTGGCCATCAGCTTGACCTCCGGCTCGGCATTGGCCATGGCGATGCCCATCCCCGCGAGACAGAGCATGGAGGTGTCGTTGTGGTTGTCGCCGATGGCGACCAGTCGTGCCGGGCTGATCCCTTGCTGTTCCAGATACTCCTGCAGTCGCGCCCCCTTGCTGTTGCCACAGCGGGCAAAATCAACCCGATTGGACCAGGACTGCTCGCCACTGAAGTGCTCGCGTACCCAGGGATGGTTTGAGAAAGCCTGAATGGCGGCGATCTCTCCCTCTGCCACGAATTTCCAGACATGGCTGCTGTTGGTCAGCTCCTCTTCAAACGAGTCAACAGTGGCCACCTGCGGCTGGATTGGCGGCGCAAAGCCGTTGGCCCACTGTTGCAACGCGGCCATGTAGCGCACCGGCTGATGAGCGGAGTAGACCATGCGGTCTGTGACATACATGACGAGGTTGAGCCGGTGCTCTCTTGCCAGCGCGATGAAGCGCTGTGCCAGCTGATGGGGAATGGCGTTCTCTGCCAGCACAGCGGGTTGGTCGTAGTCGTAAACGTAGGTGCCGTTGCAGCAGATGATGGGGGTGGTCAGGCCCAATTCGTGGTGATAGGGGTGGGCGGCCGTATGGTGTCTGCCGGTGACCAGCATGACGGTGGCCTGCTCCTTGATCCTCATGATGGCCTCTTTGACGGCCGGCATGATGGTGTGAGCACTGGTCAGGGTGGTGCCATCGAGATCGAGGGCCAGGGCGTGATAGCGCATCGTCTGATCTTCTTGTTATCCGGTGAGGGAGTGGGCAATAGAGGGGGTGATTGAGATGACGCCTTGCTGGCCCATCTCAATCACCATCCCTGGTATTACCCGACGTGTGCTTACAGGAAGGATTTGTAAGGCAGCTCCGGCTCGTCGATGAAGATGTCATCAAAGCCGCGCGGGTGCTGGTAGTGCAGCTTGCTCTGGTCGGTCGGGAAGGTGTACTTGCCACCGACTTGCCAGAAGAAGGGGCTGAAGCGGTAATCGAGGCGCTCTTTTTTCATGTTCCAGAGCACTTCGATCTCGCGGGGATCGCTTTGGAAGTTGGCCCAGATATCGTGGTGGAACGGGATCACCACCTTGGTATTAAGGGACTCTCCGGCCCGCAAGATGTCTGATGAGGTCATCTTGTCGGTTACGCCGCGCGGGTTCTCGCCATAAGAGAGCAGCGCCACATCGATCTGGTAGTCATTGCCGTGCTTGGCGTAGTAGTTGGAGTAGTGAGAGTCACCAGAGTGGTAAAGATTGCCGCCGGATGTCTTGACCAGATAGTTCACCGCCCGCTCGTCCATGCCATCCAGAATGCTCTTGTCGGTGGAGGAGATTCCTGCCGGCAGGGTGACCAGCGCGGTACGATCAAAGGCATCGAGTACCTGAATCACGATGTCACCCACCGGGATCTCGTCACCCACTCGCGCCACCACACAACGTTCGGCAGGCACACCCCAGCGCAACCAGAGGTCGACACAGGCCTGGGGGCCGATGAACTTCACATGATTCCCACAGTTCTGCAGCACTGCTGCCGCCACATTGACGTCGATATGGTCAGCATGATCATGGGTGGCCAACACCGCATCGATATCTTTAATCCCGAACGGATCGAGCACGAAAGGTGAGGTTCTCAGGTTGGGTTGCAGCTTGCGCACTCCCCCCATCCGCATCATCTGGTGCTGCTTGTTCATATAGGGATTGCCATGGGTTCTTTTACCCGTGCCGCACCAGAAGTCGATGGAGATGTTGGTATTGCCGGCAGACTTCAGCCAGATACCGGTGCAGCCCAGCCACCACATGGCGAAGGTGTCCGGTTTGACCTCTTCCTGCTCAATCTCTTCATTCAGCCAGGTGCCCCACTCGGGGAAGGTGCTGAGGATCCACGATTCACGGGTGATTTCTTCAATCTTGCTCATCTGACATACCTTTTCTGGTTTGGATGGTTCACGCAGTGGTGATTCATCGGGTGATGACATGGCCTGCATGGTTGCTAGCCAGTGATTCGTTTTGATTGGTTGTGACTATATTATTGCTGTTCGTGATTATCAATGATTCTCGTGATTGTTTTATGAGATTAATTGCGGGATATTACAATCAAGAGATGAGTATGATTTTAAGTGTTTGTATTTATAGGGTTTATTGGTTTTACGTGCATTGTTAGGTTTTTTTTGAATCCTTTTGTGCGGCTTGTTGTGTGCTTTTAACCGAAATTTCACATCCGGGTGATGGAAAAAAGAGATTCTCCCGACCTAGATCTTCATCACAATAAATCACAATGTGACCACGTATGATTATTTTAGATTCCACAGTGAGTGGTGACAGTTGAATCTGCTCGCGGGGCGTCAGGTAAAGCAATGCCCATATGAATGGTGAGATATCCGCACCAATCCAATAGCAATGAGTTGTCCTCATCTGGACGGAGCATAAATATGGAAACCCTCTACAACGTTTTTTACATCTTTTACAGTCAGGTGATGACCAAGGCACCCCTGCTGTTGGGGCTGGTGACCTGTATTGGCTACCTGTTGCTCAAGCAGGATGGCACGACGGTCGTCAAGGGCACCGTGAAGACCATCGTCGGTTTCATGCTGGTGCAGGTGGGCGCCAGTACGCTGGTGGCCGGCTTCAAGCCGGTGGTGGACAAGATTGCGGAATATCATCACCTCACCGGTTCAGTGATTGATCCCTACACCACCATGATGGCGACCATGGAGACCATGGGGGAGAACTACTCCTGGGTCGGCTATGCGGTATTGCTGGCCCTTGCCCTCAATATTTTGCTGGTGTTGCTGCGGCGCTATACCGGGATCCGCACCATCATGCTGACCGGCCACATCATGTTTCAGCAGGTGGGTCTGATCGCGGTCTTCTATATGGTGATGGGCGCCTCGATGTGGGAAACCATCCTCTATTCCGCCGTCATCATGGCGCTCTATTGGGGGATCTCTTCCAACATCATGTTCAAGCCAACCCAGGAAGTGACTGGCGGCGCGGGTTTCTCCATCGGCCACCAGCAACAGGTCGCCTCCTGGATTGCCACCAAGGTGGCGCCGAAACTGGGCAATAAGGAAGAGAGCGTCGACCACCTGAAATTGCCAAAGTGGCTGCACATCTTCCACGACAGCATCACGGCGACCGCCATCGTGATGACCCTCTTCTTCGGCATCATCCTGCTCTCGTTTGGCCTCGATAATCTGCAACAGATGGCGGGTCAGACCCACTGGTCCATCTACATTCTCGAGACCGGCCTCAAGTTTGCGGTCGCCATTCAGGTCATAGTGGTGGGGGTGCGGATGTTCGTTGCCGAACTCTCCGAGGCCTTCAAGGGGATCTCCGAACGGGTCATTCCCAACGCCGTCCTGGCAATCGATTGCGCTGCCATCTACGCCTACTCACCGAATGCCATGGTCTTTGGCTTCATGTGGGGTGCCATCGGTCAGTTCCTCGCGGTGCTTGCCTTGCTGGCATTCCAGGCGCCCATCATGATTATCCCGGGCTTCATTCCCATGTTCTTCTCCAACGCCACCATAGGGGTGTTCGCCAACCACTTTGGCGGCTGGCGCGCAGTGATGAAGATCTGCTTCGTGATGGGGATCATCGAGGTGCTGGGCTCTGCCTGGGCAATCCACCTGTTCGCGGTCAATGGCACCAGCTTCAATGGCTGGATGGGCATGGCTGACTGGGCGCTGGTGTTCCCGGTGATCATGCAGGGGCTCTCCTTCTCTTCCCTGTTCTTCGTGGTGTTGCTGGCCGGCGCCGGGATCTATATGTACTTCGCTTCCCGCACCCTGCGCATGGAAGAGGATATGGCCGTCCCGAGTGCTGCCGCGGCAGAAGAAGCGGCCGATCTGCCTGCCTTGCCAGCCGAGAGTGCCAAAGGGGGACATGCAGTGCGGATCCTGGCGGTATGCGGCAACGGCCAGGGCTCATCCATGATGATGAAGATGAAGATCGGCAAGTTTCTCGAGCAGCGTGGCGTGCCCCATGTCATGGACTCCTGTGCCGTGGCCGATTACAAAACCAAGCTGCAGACCACCGACATCATTGTCTCTTCCAAGCATCTGGCTGGCGAAATGAACCCCGGTGAGGGCAAATTCGTGCTGGGCGTACAGAACATGCTCAACCCCAATTCGTTTGGTGATGAACTGCTGGGCATCATCAACAGCAACTTTGCCAATTAATCCAACGAGCCTCGCTGCACTCGGCAGCGGGCAAGGAGAACAAGATGAAATTCAAACAATCTCTGATGGAAAACAACTCTGTATTGCTCAACGCAACAGCCAGCGACTGGCGCAGCGCCATCAAACTGGGCACCGACATGCTGATCCGCTCCGGCGCCGTGGAGCCTCGCTACCACGATGCGATCATCGGCAGCATTGAAAAGATGGGGCCCTATATCGTGATTGCTCCCCAGTTCGCAATGCCCCATGCGAGGCCAGAAGATGGAGTCAATCGCACGGCGTTTGCACTGGTCACCCTGACTACGCCGGTGAAATTTGAAGGGGAAGAGGAGCCGGTGGATGTGCTGGTGACGCTGGCAGGCAGCACCTCGGATGAACACATGGAGGGGCTGATGGAGGTCACTCAAGTGCTGGAGGATGAACACAGCGAGAGCGGGATCAACCTCGACAAGCTGCGAGCATGCCAGAGCACGGTAGATGTATTCAACGTCATTGACCAAGCGCTGGCGCAAGTGGCCTGAGGCACCCAACGGGGCCCCGCAAGGGGCCCAGGAGAACGGAATGTACAACTCATTGAAAGAGGCGGTACTGGCGGCCAACCTGCTGCTGCCCCGATACGGTCTGGTTACCCTGACCTGGGGCAATGTGTCCCAGATTGATCGCAGCCTGGGGGTGGTGGCCATCAAGCCGTCCGGGGTCTCTTACGACAATATGACCGTTGACGATATTGTGGTTGTTGATTTGGAAGGTCAGATCGTCGAGGGGCATTTATCCCCATCCAGTGATACCGCAACCCATCTGGTTTTATATAAAGCGTTTAAAGGAATTTCCGGTATTGTGCACACCCATTCCCGTCATGGCACTATTTGGGCGCAAGCGGGAATGGATATTCCCGCCTTGGGCACGACCCACGCCGATTATTTCTATGGCGATATTCCCTGCACGCGTCCGCTGACCGAAGATGAAATCCGCGTTGATTATGAAAAAAATACCGGCAAGGTCATCGTCGAAGAGTTTCAGCGTCGGGATCTGGATCCGCAGGCCTTGCCAGGCGTGGTCATCACCGGCCATGCCCCCTTCTGCTGGGGCAAGAGTGCGCTGGATGCGGTGCACAATGCGCTGGTGCTGGAAGAGGTCGCCACCATGGCGCTGGCAACCAGAGCGTTGAATCCGGCAATACATATTGCGCAGGAGTTGTCTGACAAACACTATTTCAGAAAACATGGTGAGAATGCCTATTACGGCCAGCGCTAATTAGTCGGCAAATTATTTAAATCGCTCATCTATTTATGTTAGTGACGGCAGGTTACGGCCCTTTATCGACTTTAAATCAATGGACCAATCAACCCCGCCAAGGTTTTAAATTAAGGAAATATATTATGACCAAACCAATGTTACAGATTGCTCTGGATTCTACCGATCTTGCTACCGCCGTGGATATTGCCGATCGCGTCGCCGGTTATGTCGAGGTGATCGAGGTCGGTACTATTCTGGCCTTTGCGGAAGGCATGTCTGCGGTACGCACCATGCGCGAGCGTCATCCTGATCACATCATAGTGTGCGATATGAAGACCACCGATGGTGGTGCCATTCTGGCCCGCATGGCCTTCTCGGCCGGAGCTGACTGGATCACGGTATCGGCCGCCGCACATGTTGCTACCATTGCTGCCTGCAAGAAAGTCGCGGACGAGTTTGGCAGGGAGATCCAGATCGAGATTTACGGTAACTGGACGCTGGATGATGCCAAACAGTGGGCCGATATGGGGATCACCCAGGCTATCTATCACCGCTCGCGGGATGCCGAGCTGGCCGGGGTCAGCTGGACCCAGGCCGATTTGAGCAAGATGCGGGCACTCTCCGAGTTGGGTCTGGAGCTGTCGATCACCGGCGGTATCGTGCCGGAAGATATCCATCTGTTTCAAGGGATCCGGGCCAAGACCTTTATCGCCGGACGGGCACTGGCCTCAGAAAGCGGCCAGGCAACCGCCGAAGCGTTGCGCCGCGAGATAAACAAATATTGGTAACGGAAACAGGATGGCGGTACTTGTGCCGTCATCCTGTCTCTTCTCTCACGTTTTCTTGCCTGCCCGCCTCATCCCTGTTCACTGCTCTCCTTTTTCCACCGGCAATGTTCTGGTTGTTTCGCGCTATTTCGCGTCACACCGCCACTCTTGATAGCTGGCGAGGCGGTAGCCGCGCTCGGCGATAAGGGTGGGCAGGGACGGGTCGGTCAGGATCGCCAGTTCGTTGAGGCGGGGTTGGCAGTAGGAGCTGTCTTGCATCTCCAGATCGATAAAGGAGGGGTGGCACATGATTTCGAGCGAATTGGCCCCCTGTTCACTGGCCTCATCGAGCAGTTGCAGCAGGCTGGCTTGGGTCAGCTGCGCGCCGTAGAAGCGGTCGTCGAACCGATCGCAGCTTTGCGGGTGGGTGACGGTCAGGCCGTGGCGGGCTATTTCGCCCCGGTCGATGCGAAGGGGCAGGTCATGCGTCTTGGCGAAGGCCTCCACCAGCGGGTAGATAGTCGGCAGCATATGAACATGGTGGTGGCTGTCGATATGGGTCGGCGGTTTGCCGAAGATCGCGACAAAGCGCTGATACTGACTCGCCAGCTCGCCGGATATCTCGGCCAGATCCAGCTCTCCCGCCTCGCTCTTGTGCCAGATCCCCTTGTTGAGATCGCCCTGCTCGTTCACCAGCGAGGTGAGCGGCGTGAGTGGTTTGCCCCAGCTGAGCATAAAGTGCAGCCCGACTGGCAATTCGGGGAAGCACCCGGCCAGCCAAGCGGCGTGTTCGATGGCGGGGGAGGTGACAATCGCAGTGGTGGAGCTGACGACTCCGTGCTCGAACGCCTCTACGATGCCGTAGTTCTGGGCGCGGCAGAGGCCGAAGTCGTCGGCGTTGATGATCAATCTCTTGCTCATGAGGGTTCCCTTGCGGTTAAGCGCCCCGCCGGTTCGGGCGGGGCGTGTTGGCCTCAGGCGAGGGCGTCGATGGCGGCGGCGAAGTTGGGCAGGTGTTCGCGGTGGGCCAGCAGCAGCTCGCGGGCGACGATGCGGGCATCGTTGTCGGAGTGGATCAGCGGGTTGAGGTTCATCGCCAGCAGCAGGTCGTCAAAGTCACCGCTGATGGCAGCCTTGGCGGCGGCGATCTCGAAGCTCTTGATCAGGTGCACCAGCCCGTTCACCTTGTCGTCAAAGCGGGTGAGACGCGGATGGGGAATAGCGCCATCACGCCCGATCAGGCAGCTCATCTCTACCGTCCAGTCGGCCGGGATATTGGTGACATGGCCCTGATGGGGCACGATGACGTAGTGCTCGCTCTGCTTGTCGTTGTAGATGGCGCTGATCACCTCGCAGGCCGCATCGGAGTAGTAGGCGCCGCCACGCAGCTCCAGCTCCTTGGGCTTTTCGCACAGCTCGGGGTTCTGGTAGAGCTCGAACAGCTTCTTCTCGACCTGCTGCACCACTTGAGCCCGGGCGCCGCCTTTGTAGAACTCGCCCATCTCGATCCCCAGCATCTCTTTCTCCTTGAAATAGTAACGCAGGTAGGAGCAGGGGAGCAGGCGCAGGCCGCGGATAAAACCGGGATCGAACGGCAGATCGAAGATGTTTTTGACCGAGCTGGCGCGGGTGAGGCTGCCATCGGCGACCCCTTCCAGCAGCTCGTCAAAGCGGGATTCGCCGTTGACCAGCACATCGCCAATAAAGACCAGATGGTTGAGGCCGAACAGGTCCATGGAGAGGTGATCCCGCTCGGTCAGTTTGAGGGCATCGCGCACAAACATCTGCATGCCGACCGGAATGTTGCACACCCCGATAAAGCGGCGGAAGTTGGTATGACGGCGCACCGCTTCGGTCACCATGCCGGCCGGATTGGTGAAGTTAATCAGCCAGGCATCCGGGCAGAGCGCCTCGACGTCGCGAATTATGTCGAAGATGACCGGAATGGTGCGCAGCCCCTTGAACAGGCCGCCTGCGCCGTTGGTCTCCTGACCCAGCATGCCGTGGCTCAAGGGGATGCGCTCATCCTTCTCTCGCGCCTGCAGTTGGCCGACTCGCAGCTGGGTGGTGACGAAGTGGGCGCCCACCAGCGCCTCGCGGCGATCCAGCGTCTTGTGCAAAGTCATGGGAATGCCCGCCTGGCGGATCATCCGCTGGCAGAGGTCGAAGATGATGTTCAGTTTCTCTTCGCCAGCGGGAATATCCACCAGCCACAGCTCGCTGATGGGCAGCTCGGCATAGCGCTTGATGAAACCATCGACCAGCTCCGGGGTGTAGCTGCTGCCGCCGCCTATGGTCACTACCTTGATCTTCTCGCTCATAAATCCCTCTTTATCGATCTCTATCGGTTTGATGGTGGCCGCTCTGTCGTCAGGGTGAGAGGGGCCGCAGCCGCCTGTGGCAGGGGCTGGTCATGTTCGGTGCTTTGTATTGCAATCGGTTGTATTTACATGGCATTCACTGCCGGCATCAGGCCGGGCTTTCAAATTTCGGGTAGAGATATTTGCGGTAACTGCCCGGGGTAAACGAGGTGAGCTTCTTGAAGTTTTTGATAAAGAGGCTGACGTCGTTGTAGCCGGTCTCGAAGGCGATATCGGCCACCGAGTTATTGGTCACCTCCAGCTGCATCTTGGCGTAGTTGATCCGGATTTCGTTGATGATCTGCATCGGCGTCTTGTTGTAGTAGCGCCGGGTGGCCCGGGTCAGATACTCCTGGCTCTTGCCACAGAGGGAGACCATGTTGGCCAGCGCATCCTCGGCAAAGAGGGGGCGATCGTGCATCCGCTCCACGGTTTCGTGGAGCCAGAGCGGAAGATCGTCGCTGGCGGAGGTGTCCTTGTAGTGACGCAGCCGGTTCATCACCGCGTAGGTCACCCCTTCGAGAAATTCGGTCAGCGCCTCTTCCCGAAACCCCGGTGAGACCAGCACCGACTCGATGTAGCTGAGGAACTCGCTCTTGAGCGCATAGGCCTGAGAGGCGACGAAGTGCTCCGGCAGCAGGTATTTGAAGTGCTCGTCAAAATAGGTGCGGGTGATCCCGACGTTGAAGATGCGGGTGGTGCCGAACTCGTAGAAGCTCTGGTGGCGGGAGCCGAGCGGAATAAACACCAGGTCCCCCCGCTCCAGCAGCACCCGCTTGCCGTTGACCTCCTGATAGTAACGACCGGTCAGTACCAGGGTGAACTCGTAGTAGTCGTGCTGGTGCAAACCGGTTCCGCTCACCTGCTTGTTGTAGATGAACATGTGGAACGGTTTGTTGTTAAACAGTTCGGTTTCCCGGATTGTTTTGACGCTCATGAGTTGTTTCCTGATCTGCGGGCCGATGACGGGGCCTCTCGCCCCGTCCGGAGGTTACTGGTTCTGCAGCTTTTCGTGCAGCTCGATCAGCTCGCTGATCAGCTCACGGGCCAGCATGGAGGTCATCAGGTGATCCTGGGCATGGACCAGTACCAGGGTGACCGGGATCTTGCCTTCGCCCTGATCGTCCTCGATCAGCTGGGTCTGCACCAGATGGGCGGCATTGAGCGCCTCGCGGGATTGGGCCATCAGCTGGTGGGCGGCAGCCAGATCCCCCTCCTTGGCCTTTTTCAGCGCGGTGTAGGCGAGACTGCGGGCCTGCCCGGAGTTGATGATGAGCCCCATCACCACCTCTTCCAGATCGGTGCAGGTGGTGGCCTCTTCGGTGATGCTGTCCAGATCGAACATGTGTCGTTCCTTACGTGAATGCGTTAATTGAAACCGTTAATTGAAACCATGGTTGCGCGCGACCTCGGCAAACCAGTAGCCGCTCTTCTTGATGGTGCGCTGCTGGCTCTCCAGATCGAGGCGGACGAAGCCGTAACGGTTCTTGTAGGCGTTGAGCCACGACCAGTTGTCGATAAAGGTCCACAGGTGATAGCCGCGACAGGCGCTGCCCTCTTCCAGTGCGCGATGCAGCCACTCGAGGTGCTCGCGAATGAACTGGATGCGGTAGTCATCCTCCACCCGGCCCTCGGGGCCGATAAAGCGCTCTTCCCCCTCGACCCCCATGCCGTTCTCCGAGATGTAGCAGGGCAGGTTGCCGTAGTTGACCCGCAGGTCGGTGAGGATGTCGTAGACCCCTTGTTCGTAAATCTCCCAGCCGCGGTGGGGGTTCATCTTGCGGCCCGGCATCTCGTAGTAGTCGAACAGATCTTCCGGCGTACGCGGCACGCCCAGCCACGCCACCTCTTTGGCCTTGACCCGGCGCGGTTGGTAGTAGTTGATGCCGAGGATATCCACCTTGCCGGCGGCGAGCAGTTCCTTGTCACCCTCCTCACGCTGCGGCAGCAAGTCGTACTGCTCTAGCAGGGCGACCAGCTCGGGGTCGTAGCTCCCCTTCAGGGCCGGATCGAGGAAGCTCTTGTTGAGCAGCAGATCCGCGATGCGGGAGGCGGCGATATCTGCCGGATCCTGCGAGCGGGGATAGGTCGGGCTCAGGTTGAGGATGATGCCGATCTCGCCATCATGCTGGCAGGCGCGATAGGCCTGCACCGCGCCGGCATGGGCCAGCGCTGTGTGATAGGCAACGGTGGCCGCTCGGCCAAAATCCACCACGCAGGGGTAGTGGTAGTGGCCAAGGTAGCCGCACTCGACCGGCACGATCGGCTCGTTGAAGGTGAACCAGTGCTTGATGCGACCGCCAAACAGGTCGAAGCAGCGGGTGGCGTAGCGCACATAGGCGGCCACTACTTCCCGGCTTTCCCAGCCCCCTCGCTCCTGCATGCACATCGGCATGTCGAAGTGGTAGAGGTTGATAAGCGGGGTAATCCCCTCCACCAGCAACCGGTCGAAGACGGCGTTGTAGAAGCTGACCGCCTCCTGGTTGATTTCGCCCACTCCGTCCGGGATCAGCCGTGACCAGGAGATGGAGGTGCGAAAACTGTTGTGCCCCAACTGCTTGAGCAGCTTGATGTCGCTCTCGAAGTTGTCATAGAAGGTGGAGGTGTCGGTCGGGCCGACCCCGTTGTGGAAACGCTCGGGCTCGATGGAGAACCAGTAGTCAAAGATATTGGCGGATTTGCCGCCGCGGTTGGCGGCGCCTTCCATCTGCGGGGCCGAGCTGGCGCTGCCCCACCAGAAGTTATCCGGAAAACGATACTGCATGGGTTACTTCTCCAGGCTGTTAGGGGAGGAGTCTTGCTCCTCCCTTGCTGTCATTGGAATGGCTGTTATCAGAACTTCAGGGCCAGAGCGATATCCTCTTCGCTCTCTTCTTCTTCATCGATGACGTTCTGCGCCTTGTTGGCAATCAGCACGAAGGGGATATACATCATGGTCGCAACCCCCAGGTTGAATATCGCCAGACAGAAGGCGGCCACGCTGCCGTTGGTGTTGAAGAAGGCTCCCAGGCCGGTTGGCATGGTCCATGGCGCTATGTTGGTGATGGGCGGGATGATCCCGGCGTAGTAGGCCGCCATGGTGATCCCCATCAGGACCGGGTGCACCAGAATGAAGGGCACCACCAGAATGGGGTTCATGATGACCGGCAAGCCGAACAGGATGGGCTCGTTGATCTGGAACAGGCCGGAGGGCAGACCCAGCTTGGCCACCTGACGGTAGTCATCGCGGCGGGAGACCATAAAGATGGCGATGATGAGGCCAAGGGTGGCACCGGTACCACCGAGGAAGACGAAGGAGTCGGTGATCGGCTTGGCCCAGAAGTGGAACTCCTTACCTGCCGCGATGGCCGCCTCAACCGAGCCGTACTGGTTGTAGAGGGCGACGTTTTCCAGAGCAAACGGGAACAAAATGCCGGATTCCAGCGCGGTGAGCGCCAGCATGCCGTGTACCCCGAAGAACCAGAGGAAGGAGGAGAAGATCACATAGACCCAGCCCACCAGACCGCTCATGTTGGACAGCGGCTTGGCGATGCTGTCCATGATCAGCTGGTGGAAGTTGGTGCCGGCATCGCTCAACAGATAAGAGATGATCCCCATGATGGAGAGGATGATAAAGCCCGGGATCAGTGCCGAGAAGGAGCGGGAGACCGAGGCCGGTACGCTGTCGGGCAGGGTGATGACCCAGTTGCGACGGACGATAAAGGCGAACATCTCGGCCACGGCGATACCTATCAGCATGCCGGAGATGATGTTGGCTCCGCCCAGCCAGTTGGCGCCGACCGCATAGGCGTCGCCCACGCTGAACGGCGTGACCGTCATAAAGGCTGCAACCGACAGCAGGCCGGAGGCGAGGGGGTCTGTTTTGCGCTCTTCGGCCAGTGCCAGCCCGATAAAGAAGGGGGCCATCAGGGACATGATCCCCAGCGTGCCGTTATAGACGTTGCCGCCGATGCTCTTGAGGCCGTCCAGGGTGGTGATGGTGGCGGGATCGAGCCGCACCCCGATGGAGTAGAAGAAGGATCCTTCGCCAAAGCTCAGGAAGACGTTGTTGATGAGAACGAACATAGCCCCGACCAGCGTCAGGGGCATCATCTTGATAAAGCCGTTCTTGATGGCGTTGACATGAGGCTGTTTGCCCAGCTTGACGGCAATGGGCAGTATGACCTTCTCCAACGATGCGATGATGTTGCTCACAGGGATCTCCTTACCTATGCGAGGCTCTTCTTGATGGAGGCGACCGCCGCCTTCAGTACGCCGAGGCCGTCTACCTTGCCGTAAAGCAGGGTGTCGATCACTTCGACTGGTTTGCCCGGCAGCTGCTGCTGGATCTCTGGCAGCATGTAGGCGATTTGTGGGCCCAGTAGCACCAGATCGGCATCCTGTCCCTTCTCGCCAGCCAGGGTCTCCGGGTAGGCATCGATCAGCACCGGCACATCATATTTTTCCGCCTGCGCCTTCATCTTTGAAACCAGCAGTGAAGTGGACATCCCGGCAGAGCAAAACAGGTAGATACGCTTCTTTTCCATAACTCTTCCCTCAACGCTTGAAAACCAAATGAACAGATCGGTCGAGATGGTTGCCTGTCGCGCTATAAAGACAAATCAATCATCTCCAATTGACCTCATTGTATCTAGCCTCGGGTTCCATCTGGTATTTCGATATTTATATCAATTGTCTCTGGTTGACCTGTGGTTTTGCCATCGCTCACAATTTTGATGGGCAGGCACAGAGGGAATGAGGCGGAATGGCGCGTAACGAGGACTTTAATTCTTGTTTAGTCGTTATTTTTCAGTTGGTTATTTTTACCCCCTTGTGGATGGCTGAAACCTGGCTGGAAAAGATCAATAACGAGTGGCAGCTCACATTTAATAAACAATGCAATCTGGTTGATATTCAGTTTTGCTGAGGTGATCTGCCGCTTTCTCGACAAGGTGCGCGCTCATTGACCATCGGCAACACATGAACTGACGAGAGAGGCTGGCGTTTGCCGTACGGAACGGGCAGGTGGAGAGGGGTAGCCGACATCCTTGCAGGGGATGTGGCGGTACGTAAGGGCTGAATGAGTGAGGGCTGAGGGCGTCAGTGCAGTGAGAGGACACAAAGGGGGAAAAAACTGACCCCGGAGTGGCTCCGGGGTCGGTGGGGAGGGCGTTAGATCCGCCCCTGATAGCGCAGGGGGAAGCGGCCCTGACTGTCGGGCTGGCCGAGGAAGGGGAGCCCTTGTTGCATCTGCGGAGGCAGTTCTGGGCCAGGCTTCAGGGTGCCCTGGAACAGGTACTGGCCATTGGGTTGCAGCTCGAGGCGACCGATGGTCTGTACCGCATCGGATCCCTGCTTGAGTTCGGCCACCAGTTTGGAGTCGAGGCAGGTGAGTTTCACCTCGGGGTCGGCCAGATCCAGCTTGCCCGCCGGGGTATCGGCGCTGGAGTTATACCAGTCGAGGTTGCCGTAGAGGTTGTCGCACCAGGGATTGCCCTGGGCAAACAGATCCACTTTGAGTTGCAGCTGGCCGGTGACGGTGATCGGGATCGGCAGGCGCATCGGCACCCGGCTCAGCAACCAGGGGGCGGGGGCATTGAGGGTCAGATCCCGGCCAAAGGCGGCGCCATTCCAGCCGACAACGCCCTGACCGTTGAGCCCGTTGCGATCGCCAAAGCGAAGGGTCACTTCGGGGGCGAGGCGCAGCAGCGACCAACCGTTGAGATCCCAGCGCAGCTGGTTCACCGATTCGCTGGCATATTGCAGCCGGGCTGCCTGGCCGCTCCAGAGGGTGCCGCTCACCCCTTCCAGTTTCAGCAAGTTGGCGACGTTGGCAGGCAGCGGCAGATATCGCGCCACCAGTGCCGCAGGCAGGGTGGCCAGCAGAAACACCAAATAGGCCGCCAGAAAGAAGCTGGCAATCAGGATGCGTTTTTTCATTGGGGACGACTCAGCTGCAAACGTCTGACTTTGACCAGACCGGGGGCCAGCCCCTCGCGGGCGATCTCGATTATTTGGACCTGAATGCCGTGTTGCTCCACCAGCGTCGCGAGCCACAGCAGCAAGTCATCGAACGGGACAGTGTCGATCCACACTTGTAGCTCCTGCGCCTGAGGTTGCAGCCGGGCAATCTTGATCTTGTGGTTGAAGGCGGTGCGGTTGACCACCCCTTCCAGGGTGCCGCTGGTGTCGATCTGGCGACCCGAGCCACCCTGCATGGCCAGCACCTCTTCACCCTTCTCCTTGAGCCAGGCCAGGGTCTGCTGCTGGTTCTGCACCTGCCGCTCCCGCTCCGCAATGCGGTTGGCGATGGGCTGCCAGATGCTCCAGTAGCAGAGGCCGACCAGCAGCAGGGCACCGCCCACAACCACCAACCGCTGTTCCCGTGCGCTGATGCCCTGCCACCAGCTCTGCAATTTTTCCATCATGATGATTTACCTTTGAGCACCAGTGAACCCTCTACCTTGCCCTCGGTGCTGCGCACCTCGCCCTGCTGTACCTCGAATTGCTTGCCTGCCAGCTCACGGAACCGCTCGATCTCGGCAAAGCCGGGGGCGGTGACCTGCAGCCGCAGCTCGCGGCGACTGGCATCAAAGCGCATCACCTGCGGTTTCAGGCCAGGCACTTCGGCAAAGGTGGGGGCCAGTTCGGTCAGCATCAGCAGCACGCCGTTTTGCGGTGTTTGCCCCATCAACTTGAGGTGCTGGGTCATCTGGCTGCGCACGTTGACGATGCGGTTCTCGCCCGGAAAGATGCGGGTATAGACGGCACGGATCTCCGTTTTCAGCGCCTTGTCCTGTTCGGTGAGCTGATAGAGCTGCACCCCGCGCTGGCCGAGGGCCACCAGCAGCAACAGGCCAGCGGTGATGGCCACCTTGCGCCACTGCAACCAGTAGCGGGCATATTCGGTCTGCGGTCGGTAGGGGCCAGTGAGCAGGTTGGCGCGGCAGCTGAGTGCCCCCTTGGCCAGCAGTAGCATCGGCAATTCGGGCTCTGCCGCCTGCCAGTTGGCGGCGGCAATGGCGGGCAGCGGGGTGTGGCTGTGGATGGTGACCGGTTCGGCTTCGGTTGCCAGCAACATGGCCAGCAGCGGTTCGTCGGCGACGATCCCCTGACAGGGGCTCTGGCGTACCAGCCATTCGCTGCCGAGTTGCAGGGCAGACCAGCCATCAGCGGCCGGTGGCAGCGCCAGTACATCGGGCAGCAGTTGCAGGCTCTTGAGGCCAGCGGCATCGAGCCAGCCGAGCCACTCATTCATTTTTTGCTGATCCACCGCCATCAGATCGACTTGTGGGCCCTCATTGGCCAGCACCACCAGATGCAGGGTTTCCACATCGGAGGCGATCTGCTCTTCCAGCAGGTAGGGGAGGGCCGCCGCCGACTGATTGTTGTAACGGCCCGGCAGGGTAACACGCCGGAACACCAGATCGCTGCCCGGCACTAGCGTGACCACGGGGCGGCCACCGGCCCGCTCCTGCAGCTCTGTCAGTGCATCGGCCGAGGGCAGGGTGCCGGAGGCGATGATCTCCTGCTCCTGACCGGACCAGACCAGCCAGGCCACGGGTTGTTGTTTATTGGTCCCCAGTCGGATGACCAGACTTTCGCTCACGCATCTCTCTCCTGCGATACTGTTCGGCCTCAAGGGGACGATCAGTGCGCAGCCCGCAGGCTGCAGCCAAAACCTCTTGTACCCGCGACCAGATGCCCACGGATACGCTGTTTATTCGGCGCCACCATTGAGGCGGCGCAGCATCACCAGTTTGTTGTCCTTGCCCCGCTGGAACAGGGTTTCGAGCCAGGCCCGGTTATCGCCCACTTCAGCGACCATACGGGCTTCGAAGAAGTCGCTTTTGACTACCAGCGCCTCTTTCAACCCTTTGACCGAGTCGGCCGGGGTGAGTTGATCCGTCATCAGCTTGGGCTCTTTCCACCCCTTGGTCGGGCGTTCGGTCAGCACCCGTTTGGCGTCATTCAACTCAATCTTGCCAAGATAGATGGCGACCAGTAACTCGGGGCGCTCGGGGGCCAGGGTATTGATATTGATCTTCAACTTGTCGTTCGGCAGGGCGCAGACGTAGGGGGCCAGTTTGGCATAGACCCTGGCCGTTACTCCGCGTACTGCCCGCAGCTCGTCCTTGCCCAGCATCAACTGGTTGGCGGTCAGATAGGGGGGCTTGAGCCCCTCGTAGTAGGCATCTTCGGCGCCGAGGCTCGAGACCAGCGCGGTATCCTTGTCGGTCCAGTCACGAATGGCATCGGTGAGCTGGGCCGCCTCATACTCCTCCATCGCCAGCTGTTTGAGCAGCTCGCGAAACACCTGTACCGGATAGGGTTGTTGCTCCAGCTCCTCGCCACTGCTGCCCTCCTTGGGGGGCAAGCTCAGGCTGTTGAGATTGAAGCAGGATTGCAGGTCGGTCACTTCACCCCGCAGCTGGCCATCATCTACCGGAAACACCGTATTCTTGCGGGCCCAGTTTTGACTGAGATTGACCACTTCCGGGTTATCTTTGAAATCCTGCGCCAGCACCTTGCTTACCAGCGCTTCCGCCGACAGGGCATACCACCAGGCCTGTTTGCCGGTGGTAATGTTGGCGGTGCGGCGCAGCTCCAGCTGCAGGCGACCACTCATGTTGCTGGCGATGATCACCATAATCGAGAGGATCAGCAGCACCACCAGCAGGGCCATGCCACCCTGGCGACGGGGTGGTGAGAGGCGCTTAGTTCGCATTTTCGACTCGCTGGCCACCGGCCCCAATCAGGAATTGACGGCGAATGGTGCCGTAATCCTCCAGATCCAGCTCCACCGCCAGCCCGTAGGGCAGCACGCTGCGCTGGGTCCACCCTTCTTTCCAGCTGCCCTTGTCGTAGAAATAGAGGCGAAACGCCGTGACGCCGGTCAACACCTGCTGGATCCGTGGCTCGTTGCCGATCACCGGATCCGGATAGAGATCGCTGAGCCGCTCCAGCTTCTGATCTTTGAGGCGCCAGCCGACCCGCTGCAGATGAGAGCGGGGCAACATGCCATCTGGGTTGAGCCAGCCGCTGCGCATAAAGGCCATGCCCCAGTCATCACTCTGCTGGCCGAAACGGGAGGCCGCCAGCAGCACCTTGTTGTTCTCCCCCTCGATGCGACCACTGCGCGGCACCATCTGGGTGACATCTCGCTCCAGCAGGGTGAAGGCGAGCTGCAATTCATTGAGGCGAGCCTCCTTGCGTTTGGCCACCTCATCGCTGGTGAGCACACCCTGCAGCACCTGATAGGCACCCATGCTGAGGCTGGCGAAGATGGCGATCGCCACCAGCATCTCCAGCAGGGTGAAACCGCCCTGACGAGCTGGCCGGACGGGGTGAGTCGTGCGGATAGGGTGTTGAATCATCGGCTGATATAGGTCCGCATCATGGCCACCGGGCTGTCGGCTTTGGCCTCGGTGCGCACTTCCATATCGAGGGCACGAAAATTAGTGTCATTGGTGGCCACGCCACGATAGCGCCAGTACCAGGTAGTGCCTGCCATCTGCTCGTCCCCTTCGACCCAGCTACTGCGGGGCCACTTGTTCTCGAGTTTTTGCTGTACCAGCTGGTTCTCCACCACCCAGCTGGCCAATGTCTTCTGCTCCAGATAGTTAAGCGCCGAGAGGTGCTCGCTGGCGGTTTTCATCACTGCCAGACCGGCGATGGCAAATATCGCCAGCGCCACCATCACCTCGAGTAACGTCATGCCACGGGCGTTCATAGCGCCACCTGCTGCGTGTGTTGTTGAAACAGACGTAGCGCCACCATCACACCTTTCTCAAACAAGGTCATACCACGGGCGTTCACTCGGACACCTCTTCATCTTCATCGCCGGTGAGCAGGGTCAGGCGACCGAACTCGTCCCCCTTGACGATACGGGTGTAGCGCACGTCGTCATCCTGCTGGGTGAAGGTGAGTACGAACGGGCTCAGCTCGCCGCCCGGGAAGACCAGCAGTTGCGGTGTGCGCTCTTTCTCGTCCCGCTTCTGTTCGGTTTTTTCATCGGGGTTCGGTTGCCAGCCAAAGCCTTCCAGCTCCAGCGTCAGCACCATATTTTCGGGCAGTTGCACCGGACCGAGTTGCTTGTCGCCGGTCAGGGCCAGCCACTTGCGATCCTTGGCCTGACGCTGCATAAATTGCCAGCCGTTATCCTCGATGCGAATGCCCACCAGCCGACCATCCATCACCGCATACTCCTGCGCCAGCTGCAGGGTTGCCATCAGTCGGCGCGCCTGCTTGTCCAGCTCCCGATCCCCTTTGGCCCCCCCCATGCTGAGGGTGACAGCGGTGGCTACCAGCCCCATCAGCATGGCGACCAGCAGTACCTCCAGCAGGGTAAAACCAGCTTGACGAGAATGCTTCATCGCGCAGCCCCTGGCCGCGTTGTGGCGATATAGCGCCACTCCGTCAGCATGGCGACACCACACAACAGCACCTCCAGCAGGGTAACGCCGGATTGGCGACGAGCAGGTGGCGCAGCCCTCATTCAGGCTGCTCCAACAGGAGGGAGTGAATGCGGTGGTGGCAAATCACTTATTGGAAATCCTTCAGGTTCCAGTTACCGATGTCGTCATCGGTACCTGCTTCACCATCCAGACCCATGGAGAAGATGTCGAGCTTGCCAAACTGGCCCGGGCTCAGCAGCTGGTACTGGTTGCCCCAGGGATCTTGCGGCAGGCGCTTGATGTAGCCGCCATCGCGGTAGCTGCGTGGCGCCGGATCGATGGAAGGCTTGGTCACCAATGCGTCCAGCCCCTGTTCGGTGGTCGGGTAGCGGTTGTTGTCCAGCTTGTACATGTCGAGGGCGTTTTCCAGCGCCACGATATCGGAGACCGCTTTCTGCTGGTCAGCCTTCTCCTTGTTGCCCATCAGGTTGGGCACCACCAGACTGGCCAGAATGCCGAGGATCACGATGACCACCATGACTTCCAGCAGGGTAAAACCGGATTGACGACGTTTGTTCATGAGTTGCTCCGTAACGAATGAGATGGGATGGCCCATCAGAGATTGATCAATGGGTGGGGTCGACAGGTTCCCTGTCGAACGCCGGAAAATTACATATTCACCATGTTGTTGAGCTCGAGGATCGGCTGCAGGATCGACATCACGATAAACAGCACCACGCCAGCCATGGAGACCACCAACAGCGGCTCGAACACCCCGAGGGCGATGTTGACCTGGGATTCAAACTCCCGATCCTGGTTATCCGCCGCCCGCTCCAACATGCTGTCGAGCTCACCGCTCTGCTCGCCCGACGCGATCATGTGCAGCATCATGGGTGGAAAAATTTTGGTCTCGGTCAGCGCCTTGCGCAGGCTGGTTCCTTCGCGCACCCGCTCTGCCGCCTCACCAATACGGGTGCGGGCAAAGTCGTTGGAGAGCACTTCGCCGGAGATCTTCATCCCCTCCAGCAATGGCACCGCACTGGCGTTGAGAATGCTCAAGGTGCGGGCGAAACGGGCGGTGTTAAGGCCGCGGCTGACCCGACCAATCACTGGCAGGCCAAGGATCACCTTATGCCAGTGGCGGCGGCGTTTCTCATCGGTCAGCCACCAGCGCCAGACAAAGCTGCCGATGAAGATCAGCAGCAGGAACCACAGGCCATAGTGCTGCATCAGTTCGCTGGTGCCGATGAGAAAGCGGGTGGTAGCCGGCAGTTGTTGACCCATGTGTTCAAATTGGGCCACTACCTTGGGCACCACGGCGGTGAGCAGGATCGAGATCACCCCGACCGCCACGCAGGTGAGCACGATCGGGTAGATCATCGCCTGCAGCAGCTTGGTGCGCATGTGCTGGCGCTGTTCGGTGTAATCGGCGAGCCGGTTGAGCACTTTTTCCAGATGGCCCGATTTTTCACCGGCCGCCACCATGGAGCGAAACAGCTGGTCGAATACGTGGGGGAAGGCCCCCAGCGAGTCGGCCAGCGAATAACCTTCCACTACCTTGCTGCGCACGGTGGCCACCAGACTGCGCAGGTGAGCCTTCTCGCACTGCTCGGCGACCGCCCGCAGCGCCTCTTCGATGGTGAGACCGGCACCGACCAGGGTCGCCAGCTGGCGGGTGATCAGGGCCAGCTCGGCGGTGCTGGCGCCACGTCGGAACAGGGCAAAACGGGTCGCTTCCCGCTTCGCCTTTTCGGTGGTTTCGTTCACTTCAAGGGGGGTGAGCCCTTGCTCACGCAGCAGCTGGCGTACCTGACGGGCCGAGTCGCCCTCCATCACGCCGCTCTTGCTGCGCCCCTTGTTGTCGAGGGCCTTATATTCGAATGCCGCCATCTCAATCTTCCCGGGTCACGCGCAGTACCTCTTCGAGGCTGGTCTGCCCCTTGAGGACCTTGTCGATGCCATCGCGGCGAATGCTGGGGGTGTGGCCACGGATCAGCCGCTCGATGGCGAGTTCGCCGCTGGCGCTGTGGATCGCCTCGCGCACCGCTTCGTCGATCACCACCAGTTCGTGAATGCCGGTCCTGCCACGGTAGCCGGTGTGGTTACACTGCTCGCAGCCCACCGGGCGCCACACCTGCTGATCGGGGGCCAGCTCGATGCCCATCGCCAGCCGCTCCTGCTCGGTGATGGGGCGCGGGGCGCGGCAGTCGGGGCAGAGGGTACGCACCAGCCGCTGGGCCAGCACCGCCAACAGGGATGAGGAGAGCAAGAAGGGCTCGATCCCCATGTCCCGCATCCGGGTGATGGCACCGATGGCGGTGTTGGTGTGCAGGGTTGACATCACCAGGTGACCGGTGAGCGATGCCTGCACCCCGATCTGGGCGGTCTCCAGGTCCCGGATCTCCCCCACCATCACCACGTCCGGGTCTTGGCGCAAGATGGCGCGCAGGCCACGGG
Source organism: Aeromonas sobria (assembly GCF_000820145.1). Classification (GTDB taxonomy): domain Bacteria; phylum Pseudomonadota; class Gammaproteobacteria; order Enterobacterales; family Aeromonadaceae; genus Aeromonas; species Aeromonas sobria. The sequence goes on from NZ_CDBW01000016.1 coordinate 206,697, forward strand.
CGAAGGTCATGTCCACCTTGCTGTTGACCTGGGTCTGGCCCACCCCTTCGAGGTCATATTCGATGGGATCTTCCACCGTCAGGATGTTGCGATCCCGCGAGTTGATCTCCGAGAGCGCCGCATAGAGGGTGGTGGACTTGCCTGAACCGGTCGGGCCGGTCACCAGGATAATGCCGTGGGGTTTGCGGATCAGTTCGCTGATGATGGTGCGGTTGGGCTTGGTCATGCCGAGCTGTTTGAGCTCGAGGCGCACGTTGTTTTTGTCCAGCAGACGGAGCACCACTCGCTCGCCGTAGCTCGACGGCATGGTCGAAACCCGCACGTCGACCGCGCGACCGCCGATCCGCAATGAGATGCGGCCATCTTGCGGTACCCGCTTCTCGGCGATATCCATCCGCGACATCACCTTAATCCGTGATACCAGCAGCGAGGCCAGTTTGCGATGGGGGCGCAGGATCTCCCGCAGCACCCCATCGATGCGAAAGCGGATCACCAAGGCCCGCTCGAAGGTCTCGATATGGATATCGGAGGCCTCTTCCTTGATCGCTTCGCTCAACATGGCGTTGATCAGGCGAATGATGGGGGCGTCGTCATCGGCATCCAGCAGGTCTTCGCTCTGCGGCAGCTCTTCGGCCAGCGCAAAGAAGTCCATCTCGTTGCCGAGATCTTCCATTAACTGGCGCGCCTCGGAGGAGTCGCGCTGGTAGTGGGCCATCAGCAGCTCTTCAAAGGTGTCGTTGTCCAGTTGCTCTACCGTGAAGGCACAGCCCGCCACCCGCCGCACTTCCAGCAGGGCTTGCGGGGTGACGCCGGGGCGGCACTGCAATATCGCCAAGCCCGCACGCTCCATCAGGATCACCCCGAAGTTGCGGGCAAAGGCAAAGGGCAGCTCGGGCAGGGGCGCAGGGCCTACCCCCCCATCGAGATGGTAGGCACTCATCAGGGCTGACCCTGGACAACCGAGCGGGTGCTGTCGGCCGTTCCTTGCTGGCGAGCCTTCATCAGCTCAATCTGTTTTTGCACCTCAGGCGACATCATCACATCCTGGCCATAAGCAGGCAGCACCTGGCGTTTGGGTGAGGTGAGATAGCGTTCCTCTGCGGCCAAATCAAGTTGCTCGGCACGGAACAGGGAGTACTTGTTGCTGGAGATACCGGAGTAGACGTTGGCATCGCGCAAAATAGTCGGGCGGATAAACACCATCAGATTGCGCTTGGTGGTGGTGTTCGAGGTAGAGCGAAACAGATAGCCCAGCACCGGAATATCGCCAAGCAGTGGCACTTTGGATACCTCCTCCAGGGTCTGGGTATCCATCAGACCGCCCAGTACCACGGTCTCGCCGCTTTTGACCAGCACCGCATTCTTGACGGTACGGGTATCAAACGTTGGGCCGAGACCCGTTGTACCTTCAGCCTGCTTGCCAACACTAGAGACCTCCTGCTCGATATTGAGCAGCACCGAATCTCCCTCGTTGATCTGTGGGGTGACGGTCAACTTGGTACCGACAGTTTTGTATTCGATGGTGTTATAGATGCTGTCAGTACTGGTAGAACTTTGGCTGCCTGTCTGGGTCGGGACTTCCTTACCCGCGTTAAATGAGGCTTCCTTGTTGTCCATGGTGACGATACTCGGGGTGGAGAGAATATCGTTTTTGGTATTGGAGGCGAGAGCGGTCACCAGCATGGCCCAATCCCCTTTATAGAAGCCAGCAGCCATGCCGTTGAAGCCGTCCAGCAATTTGGCTGCAGTTTCAGGTTTGCCATTCTGGTAATCCTTGCCTGCGGCAATGGCGCCACCTAGTGGCAGGCCCGTGTTGGTAAACTGGGTACCGCCGCCATTGGCATTGCCCCACTGCACCCCGAGGTTCAGACCATCGCTATCCTGGATTTCGACGATGATCGCCTCCACCAGCACCTGGGCACGGCGAATATCGAGCTTGGCGACCACCTGCTCAAGCTCGGACATCACATCCGGCTGAGCAGTGATGACCAGCGCATTGGTGGTCTCGTCGGCGGAGATGGCCAGCTTGCCACCGCCGATGCTGGCACCACCTGTGGTTGCGCCGCCCCCTTTCTTGTCGGCCTCGATGCTGGAGCTGACCCCCTTGAGCACCTCGACCATGTCTTTGGCTTTGCCATATTTGAGGTAGAAGACCCGGGTATTGCCCTGGCTTTGCAGGTCGCGGTCGAGCTGACGCACCATCTGGATGATGCGGGCGCGTGCTTTCGGTTCACCGCTTACCACCACCGAGTTGGTGCGCTCGTCGGCCACCACCTTGGGGGAGAGCAGCAGGGAGGCGGTGCCGCCCTGGGGGCTGCCATCCTTGTTGAGGTTGGTCACCAGTCGCACCATCTCGCCGGCAGAGGCGAACTTGAGCTTGATGATGTCCACATCCTGATCGCCGGCGCGGTCGACCCGGTTGACCACTTCCACCAGCCGATTGACCACGGCGGCGCGGCCGGTGATCAGCAGTACGTTGGAGGGCTCGTAGTGCACCACGTTGCCACCACCGGCGTTGTCGTTGAGCTGGCGCAGCAATGGGGCCAGCTCACGGACCGAGACGTTGCGCACCGGTACTACTCTAGTCACCATCTCGTCGCCCACCCCCGGGTTGCTGCCATCCACCACCGGAATGGCGGAGGTTTTGGCATCCCGCGAGCGCAGCACCTTGAGCACCCCGTTGTCCATCGGCACCACGGCGAAGCCGTAGACGTCGAGCACGCTCAGGAAGAACTGGTAGTACTGCTCCTCATTGAGCAGGTCGTAGCTGCGCACGTTGATCTTGCCGCGCACCGATGGCTCTATGATGATGGTTTTATTGAGGTTCTTGCCCACCGTATTGATGAACTCTTCAATCTCGGCGTTCTTGAAACTGGCTGAATATTCGGTGGCCCAGGCTGAGCCCGCCATCATCAGTGCCGCTGCGATAGTGGCCAGACGCCAGCATTTCCCTTTAGTGGTCATTATTGGTACGACTCCAAATCATTATTCTGACAAGCGCACATAGATGTCGAACTGTTCGCCCTGTCGCTCGACGGTCACTGTCAGTTCGGTGGCACCCGCCATCTGCTGCATGGCCTGCATGGCTTGCATGTTGTCTCGTAAATCCAGCCCGTTGATGCTGATGGCCAGATCATTGGCCTGCAGCCCGCTCTGGTTGAAAAATTCCGGATGGGTGCCCGGATTGAGGCGATAGCCGGTCATGCGGCCATCCACCTGAACCGGTGAAATATTGAGGTAATCGGTGATCTTGCCTGGATCGGTCATCAGCTCGCTGCGCAGGGCACCGAGGGGGGCGGCGTTACCGGTTTGTGGCAGCGGCTTGCCGTACTCCTCGCCGTCCAGCATCAGGGTTTCGTCACGACCATCCCGCTCGATGATCACCCGATCGGAGAAGACCTGGCGGATCCTGGCCTGAGTGCCGTCAATCATATCACCGACACCATAGGAGTTTTGAATGCCGGACATGGCGATGATGGCGATGGATTTGGCGGGCTCGGAGCTCGCCAACACCCCGTTGAGCTGGGCATTGAGCTGGGTGCGCGGCGCGTTGGCGGCCACGGCGGCGGCTTTGGCCTGCGCCTTGGGGATCGCCTTGCCAAACAGGGCCAGACGGCTTATCTCTCCCAGTTCAAGGCGTGGACCGCTCTGGCTGGCAGTGGCTACCGGCACTGGTTGCCACGGCTGGCTGGTTTGCGGGCTTGCCAGAGTGAGCAGACGCCAGGTGAGGGCGGCACTCTGTTGCGCCAGCATCAGCAGCAATACCAGAAAAATCACCTGGGTGACTCTGGTCATGGGGAGCCGCCGGCACTGGGCCAGCAGGGTCAAGATCTCATCCCTGAATCGTAATGTCATATTAATCAACAAATTCCAGGTTCTGGGTCGGCTGCATATTGTGTACGGCCGGTGGCTGCGACACAACGGCGCTGAGCACGCCAATAAGCAAAAATGAATATTTCATCACACTAAGCCTGAATGGGTGCTGATAAAAGTAACAGCCTGCGTCACTACATGCCCGCCTGATGCTCGCCAAGATGGTGCCAGCGATAAGCCTGTGCAATTTATGAGTTATCCGCGCCAATCCTGCAGCGCCTTGAGGGTCACGCTCTGTCCACTCACATCCAGCACAATGTACTGCTGCTCTATGGTGGCAAGGTGTACGCCGGGCGCCACTTCGTTGCCCTCACGGTATTCGCGGCCATTGAGCACGACGGCCCGCTTGGCCGCATTGGATGAGAACAGATGGGAGCCATAGCTCAGTGTCGGCACTTGCTGGCGTATCGACTGCGGGGCAGCAGCCAGTGCCATCAATTGGGTCGGTTGTACGTTCTGAGCGGATGCCCCGGGGGTCTCTTGCAACGGGGTATCGTTGAGGGCCCGCATCAATTGCTCGGCCAGACTCAAAGAGGGAGCCTGGCCCTGGTTGGCTGCGTCGTTTCTGGCCACCGCTTTGGGTTGTACCACCGGCTCTGGCAAGGGGGGCGGCAGTGGCCGAGTGATCATCGCCTTGGGTTCGACCCGCACGAAGGGAGGGGTAATCACCTCCTTTACTTCCACTTTTTCCTCAATGGGGCGATTGTGCAGCAGATGCCAGCCATAGTTGGCGGCAACCCCCAGCAGCAGCGCCAACGGTGCGAGCAGCCAGCCGATGCGGCGGGGGTTGCGCTCTTCTTCACGTGGCATTGGCAAACCCATGGCAGGGATATGGGCGCTCTGTTGCGGTTGCTGTGCGCGGTGCAGCGCCTTGAGCAGGGTGGACATCAGGAGGCATCCTCCAGTCTGGGCATGGGTTCACCGGAGTGGACATTGAGGCGCAACAGGGTATTGCTGCCTGCGATGCCGTCGGGGGTCAGTCCCTGATCTTGCTGGAACTGCTGCAGTTTGTTTTTGAGTTCGCCATCGAAACGGCGCACCTTGCGTTCGGGCTGTTGCAGCGCACGGCTCAGGGCGTTGTCGAGCCACTGGATCTGGGTTTGTCCGGCATTACTGGCAATCAGGCTGACACCCCCTTTGGGCATGCGCCAGAGCAGGGTGTAGCTGCCACCCCAGTTGTCGGTGAGCCACTGCCGCTCCACTTGCCAGCTTTGGCTGCCGATCATCAGGCTGGCCTTGCTCGGCCCCAGATTGACCAAGGTCGCGTAGTAGATACCACCAGTCTCGTCGGTCAGGGTGATCATGGCGGGATGTTGCAGGGCGCGCAGTTCATCGAGGCTCGCCTCACCCTCCTGACAGCGCAGGCCAGCGCGAGGGGCGTTGTCACAGGTCGCCTCGAAAGAGTCGACCTCATAGCCCCAGACTTTGTAAAGATTCTGCATGGCGCTATCGGGATCGATGGCCTGATTGATCGCCTCCGTGAGTTGTTCCTGCTGCTCGGCGGTCTCGTCGACGGTGACTGGCACCTCGACCTTGACCACGGGGCGCTCGGGCAATACGCCAAAGAGTTGCCAGCCCCACCAACCTGCGGCCACCAGCAGGGCGCCCGCCAGCGTTATCATCAGACCGGAGATCCAGCTCCCCTCATCGCGCACCCCGTTTACTTCAAACGCCGCCTGACTGATATCGCTATGCACTATTTTGTAGCTGCCACGGGAGAAGGCGGCGATCAGTGCGCGATCGCAGATGAGGTTGATAAAACGGGGGATGCCACCACTCAGGCGGTGGAGTGTCTTGATGGCTCTGGGGGTAAAAATCGGTTGCACGCAGCCAGCCACCTGCAGGCGAAAACGGACATAGGCATCCACATCAGGGTGCGACAGGGGCAGCAGGTGATAGCGGGCGGTAATGCGTTGGGCCAGCTGACGCAGCAGGGGTTGGCGCAGCATCTGCTGCAGCTCTGGTTGGCCAATCAGCACCACTTGCAGCAGTTTGCGTTCGTCGGTTTCCAGGTTGGTGAGCAGACGCAACTGCTCCAGCACCCCAGGCAGCAGGTGCTGCGCCTCATCCACCAACACCACACTACGCTTGCCTGCTGCCAGGTTGGCCAGCAGGTGATCGCGGATCAGGTCAAACAGCCGCTTGATCCCGGCATCTTCGGGATAGGGGAGTTGAAACTCGTCGCAGATGGCGGCCAGCAGATCCCGCTCGGTCAGGGAGGGGTTGAGGATGTAGGCGATCTCGGTCTCGGCGGGCAGCTGCTGCAGCAGGCAGCGGGAGACGGTAGTCTTGCCGGTGCCGACTTCACCGGTCAGCAGTACAAAGCCGCCGCCATCTTGCAATCCATAGTTGAGGTGAGCAAGGGCTTCGCCGTGGCGCTCGCTCATATAGAGGTATTTGGGATTGGGCGAGATGGAAAACGGATGTTCCGAGAGGCCGAAGAACTGTGTGTACATGAGGGTATTCTTGTTTGGCTGGCGAAAGATGAAAAATATCTCCGGATGATAGCAAACCTCGCTTTCATTGGAAGCCATCATTGGCGAAGGAGGGCAAATTGCGGCCTTTTCCTACCATCTTGTGATCCCGGTTGTGCCATCAGCACGAACCCGGATCACAAAATGACAAAAAACATCTGTAAATAAAGGGAAATATCAATATGCCCGGTGTGGCACATGCCGCTTGTACGCATTTTTATGACGCAGGTTGCCCTGTCAGCCACCACAGCAAAGGGTCGGGATGCGCCTGCTCAGTGGTGATCCTGAAACTGCGCGGCAATTTCCCTGAACTGCGCCTCGCAGGCGAGAAAAGCCGCGACGATGCCGGGATCAAAATGGCTGCCGATCCCTTTCACGATGATGGCTTTCGCCTCGTCATGGCTGAAGGCAGGTTTGTAGACCCGCTTCGAGATGAGCGCATCGTAGACATCCGCCACCGCCATCAAGCGCCCGGAGAGAGGAATATCCTCACCCGCCAGCCCTGCCGGATAGCCGCTGCCATCCCACTTTTCGTGATGGGTGAGGGAGATCTCCCGGGCCAGCCGCAGGAAGGAGTTAGAGCCCAGTTGCGCCTCGGCACTGGCCAGCGCATCGGCGCCGATCTGCGGGTGGCGCTTCATGATGGCGAACTCCTCGTCGGTCAGTTTGCCCGGTTTGAGCAGGATGGCGTCGGGAATGCCCACCTTGCCCACATCGTGCAGGGGCGCCGATTTGAACAGCAGGTCGATGGTGGCGTCATCGAGCGGGTAGCGATCCCGGTCGTTGCGACTGAGGTATTGTGCCAGCGCCTTCACATAGTGTTGGGTGCGGATGATATGGGCGCCGGTCTCGTTGTCCCGAGTCTCCGCCAGCGAGGCGAGGCCGAGGATGGCCACGTCACGGGTCAGGTTGAGCTCGTCGCTGCGGGATTTCAGCTCGCCGATCATCTGATTGGTGCTGGCGGCAATCAGGCCGAACTCGTCATCCCGGGTGACCGGCACCCGGGCGTCGAAGTCACCGCACTGCACTCTGGCCATGGTGCGGGTCTGCTGGCGCAGGGAGAGGCCAAGATTGCGACCATAACCGTGGATGATGAGGGCGAGATAGCAGAAGGTCACCGTCATCACGAAGGCGATCTCCCACAGGATGTAGTGCTGGGCATCGACCCTCGGCAGGCTGCGCTCCACGGTCACCAGCCACTCCAGATCTTTGTTGAACAGCAAGAAGAAGACGCTTCCCAGCAGGGTGAGGGTCGCCAGAGTAAAGAGGGTGAACTTGCGTGGCAGCGGCATGGCCAGCGGGTGGCTCAGCGCCAGGCTCTGCTCGGCTTGCCGCGCTCTGGCCCGATGCCAGCCCCGCTCCAGGGTCAGATCGGCTGCGACCAGAAAGCCGAGGGTAGTCATTCCCAGCAGCACCTTGAGATGACTCTCCAGCGGAAAGTCGTGGTTCAGGGCGTTGTAGCACGAGAGCAGCAGCGCCCCCAGCAGGTAGAAACCCACCTCCAGGCCGAACCCGTTCAGCTCGTTGCGCGGCAGGGGCCGCCTTGAGAGCAGCCGGTTGCGCACGGCGAACATGATGGCGAACGTCACCAGGGTTGGCCCCAGCAACTGGGGCAGGGTGAGGCTCTCCAGAAACGGGCAGACCTGCCAGCCATAGAGACAAAATAGTGACAGGGTTACCCCGTAGTGCAGGGCGCAGCGCCCCGTGATCCTCTGCATATTCCCACCCATGTTGCTGGTTATTGTTATGTCGGCGGGAGGCCCGCCATTACAGACGCTGCAGCAGCAGGCTACCGATGGAGTAGCCAGCGCCAAAGGAGCAAAGTACGCCGCGGGCCCCCGCAGCAAGGTCGCGATTGTACAGATGAAACGCGATGATGGAACCCGCCGAGCTGGTATTACCATAGCTATCAAGAATGACCGGCGCTTCCTGCTGGCTGGCATCGTGGCCCAGCAGCTTGCGGCCGATGAACTGGTTCATGGTGAGGTTGGCCTGATGGAGCCAGAGCCGGTTCAGGCTCTCGGTGGGCCAGCCTTGCTCATCGAGCTGGCTGGCGATCTGGTCGCACACCAGTGGCAACACCTCCTTGAACACCTTGCGTCCCTGCTGGCGAAACAGCTTGTCATCGCCATAGCGGGTACGCGGGCTGAGCCGATTCAGAAAGCCGAAGTTGTTGCGAATGTTGTTGGAGTATTGGGTCACCAGCTTGCTGGCCACCAGTTGCCACGGATTGGCCACCTTGCAATCGGCTTCCCGCTCCAGCAACACAGCAGTGCAGGCATCGCCGAAGATAAAGTGGCTATCCCGATCGCGAAAATTGAGGTGCCCCGAGCAGATCTCCGGATTGACCACCAGCGCCACTCTGGCGGTGCCCGCCGCCAGCATGTCCGCGGCAGTCTTGATGCCGAAGGTGGCGGATGAGCAGGCCACGTTCATGTCAAAGGCCATGCCGCTCGCCCCCAGATAGTGCTGCAGCTCGATGGCCAGCGCCGGATAGGGGCGCGGCATGTTGGATGCTGCCACTATCACCAAATCGATCTCCCCCGGCTCGCGGCCAGCGGCGATCAGCGCCTGTTCGGCGGCGGCCACCGCCATCTCCACCATGATGGAGGGCATTTCATCTGGCCGTTCCGCCAGCAGCGGCTGCATGATGTCGGGGTTGAGCACTCCCTCGCGGCTCACCAGATAACGGCTCTTGATGCCGGAGGCCTTCTCGATGAACTCGCAGCTTGAATGCTGCTTGGCGGGTAGCTGACCAGCGTCGATGGCGGAGGCGTTCTCTTCGTTGTAGAGATCCACATACTGGTTGAAGGCGATCACCAGCTCTTGATTGCTGACGGCAAAGGGTGGGGTATAGAGGCCTGAGCCACTGATCACGATAGAGGTCATCTTTGCTCCTCGCCGGGTGCGTTCCCGGCTTGTCGGTTTATAGGGTAGAGAGGGTTACAGCTGGTCGATCGCCGCAGCGAGACCCGCCAGGGTCAGCGGATGCATCCGCCCGCCAACCACGTCATTCATCAACTTGATGGAGGGGTGCCAGAGCCACTCCCGCCGCGGAATAGGGTTGATCCACACCAGCTTGGGAAAGTGCTGCTGCAAGCGAGTGAGCCATACCTGACCCGACTCCTCGTTCCACTGCTCGACGCTGCCGCCGGGCCAGCTGATCTCGTAGGGACCCATCTTGGCGTCTCCCACCAAAATTACCCGGTAGTCGCTGCCGTAGGTGCGCAGCAGCCGCAGGGTGTCGAACCGCTCCTCAAAGCGGCGCTCGTTATCCTTCCAGACGAAGTCGTAGAGGCAGTTGTGAAAATAGAAGTACTCCAGATGCTTGAACTCGTGGCGCAGGGCGGAGAAGAGGCGCTGCACCTCTGCCACGTGGGCATCCATGGAGCCCCCCACATCGAAAAAGACCAATAGCTTCACCCCGTTGTGGCGCTCGGGTCGCAGCTTCACATCGAGCCACCCTTGGCGGGCAGAGCTTTTTATGGTGTCGTCGAGATCCAGCTCGTCGGGATTGCCTTTGCGCACCCAGCGTCTGAGCTTGCGCAGCGCCAGCTGAATGGCGCGCTGGCCGAGTGGCGAGTCGTCGCTGAAGTTGCGATAGTGTCGGGCTTCCCACACTTTGACCGCCTTGCCGTGCTGACCCTCTCCACCCATGCGAACCCCCTCGGGGTGAAAACCGCCGTGACCAAACGGGCTGCTGCCGCCTGTGCCTACCCATTTGTTGCCACCGGCGTGGCGCTCTTTCTGCTCGTTCAACCGTTGGTTGAGGGTCTCCAGCAGCTTGTCGAGTCCGCCGAGGGATGTAAGCAACGCCTTCTCCTCAGGGTTCAGCAGTCGCTCGAACTCCTTGCGCAGCCACTCCTCGGGCAGGCTCTCCGGCAGCAGGGGGATGGCTTCCAGCCCCTGGTAATATTCGGCGAAGGCGCGATCGAAGCGATCGTAGTGGGCCTCGTCTTTCACCAGCAGGCAGCGGGCGAGCTGGTAGAACTCGTCCATATCGATAGTGACCAGCCGGGCTGCCAGTGCGGCGTGCAAGTCCAGCAGTTCGCGCAGGCTGCAGGGGAGCTTGTGGCGGCGCAGGTGGGTAAAAAAGTCGATCAGCATGGGTCAGCTGCCGCGCCGGGCCAAAAAGGCGAGCTTCTCGAATAGATGCAGATCCTGCTCGGTCTTGAGCAGGGCGCCGTAAAGCGCGGGCACCAGCTTGCCCGGCTCGCGGGCGCGCATCGCCTCGGGGGCGATATCGTCGGCCAAGAGCAGCCGGATCCAGTCCAGCAGTTCTGAGGTGGAGGGCTTCTTGCGCAGCCCCTCTACCTCGCGCAGCTCGAAGAAGAGATCCATCGCCTCGCCGAGCAGGCTCTCCTTGAGGTTGGGGTAGTGGAGTTTGACGATGGCCTGCATCTCGGTCTTGTCGGGGAAGCGGATGTAGTGGAAGAAACAGCGGCGCAGGAAGGCATCCGGCAGCTCTTTTTCATTGTTGGAGGTGATGATGACCACCGGCCGCTGGCGCGCCTTGACTCGCTCGCCGGTCTCGTAGACATCGAACTCCATCCGATCCAGCTCCAGCAGCAGATCGTTGGGGAATTCGATATCGGCCTTGTCGATCTCGTCGATCAGCAGTACCGGCCGCTGCTCGGCGCTGAAAGCCTGCCACAGCTTGCCCTGGCGAATGTAGTGGCTGATATCGGCCACTTTAGGGTCGCCGAGCTGGGAGTCGCGCAGCCGGGCCACAGCATCGTATTCGTAGAGCCCCTGCTGGGCCTTGGTGGTGGACTTGATATGCCAGGCAATGAGGTCTGTGCCGAGATGGTCGGCGACCGCTTCTGCCAGCACCGTCTTGCCGGTGCCCGGCTCCCCTTTGATCAGTAGCGGTTTTTCGAGGGTGATGGCGGCATTGACCGCCATCCTCAATGCATCGGAGGCGAGATAATCGCTGCTTCCTGAAAATCCCATAACGTCGGTTCCTTTGACGATTGGCGCCCGGAGTCAGGGGCCAGAGAGAATAAGCTCTATATGTTGTAATACCATATGGTTATAACGAATAGTCACTTCTCATTCAGAAATCACAGGGTAATCTTGTTTCATCGTCGTAACAAACACAGGGATAGCACCATGAGCAAAATTTTTGAGGACAACAGCCAGACTATCGGTCACACCCCGCTGGTTCGTCTCAACCGTGTTACCAAAGGCCGCGTGCTGGCCAAGATCGAGAGCCGTAACCCCAGCTTCAGCGTCAAGTGCCGTATCGGTGCCAACCTGATCTGGGATGCCGAGAAGCGCGGCATCCTGACCAAGGGTAAGGAGATCATCGAGCCCACCAGTGGTAATACCGGTATTGCTCTGGCGTTTGTTGCGGCGGCTCGCGGTTATGCCATTACGTTGACCATGCCAGCCACCATGAGCCTGGAGCGCCGCAAGCTGCTCAAGGCGCTCGGTGCCAATCTGGTGCTGACCGAAGGGCCACTCGGCATGAAGGGGGCCATTGCCAAGGCCAACGAGATCCTTGAATCCGAGCCGGGCAAGTATGTGTTGCTGCAACAGTTTGAAAACCCGGCCAACCCGGAGATCCACGAAAAGACCACAGGCCCCGAAATCTGGGATGCCACCGACGGCGAGGTAGATGTGTTCGTGGCCGGAGTTGGTACCGGTGGCACCCTTACCGGTGTCTCCCGTTATCTGAAGCAGACTCAGGGCAAGGCGGTGGTCTCTGTCGCTGTGGAGCCTGCCGAGTCGCCGGTCATCAGCCAGAAGCTGGCCGGTGAAGAGATCAAACCGGGCCCCCACAAGATCCAGGGGATCGGCGCCGGCTTTATCCCGGGCAACCTGGACCTGTCCCTGATTGATCGGGTTGAGCAGGTCACCAGCGACGAAGCCATCGAGATGGCCCGCCGCCTGATGGAGGAAGAGGGCATTCTGGCAGGTATCAGCTCGGGTGCCGCGGTAGTGGCGGCCAGTCGTCTGGCAGAACTGCCAGAATTCGAAGGAAAAACGATTGTCGTGATACTGCCGAGCGCGGCGGAGCGTTACCTCTCCAGCGCCCTGTTTGCCGGGGTATTCAGCGAGCAAGAGCTGCAACAGTAACTGATCGGATTTTGTCAAAGAAGCGGCGCTCTCAGGAGCGCCGCTTCTTTATGGGCTAGACTCAGCGCCAGTTAGTGTCACTTGTTTCTTATTTTTTGGGGTAAAATAACAAGTTCCTGCATGAGAAAAAAAGCAGACATCGTGCGGCAAATCTCATATCCTGTGCGGCGTCACGCGGTGTTTGCTGGCTTGGTATCACAAAGTAACAAAGTGTTATTTTTCGTTATAAAATAATTTCAGGCCAGTCCTGATGCGGCTTGTAGCCCAATAACTGAAAATTGCCAACCAGCGCGCCGATTACTGCACAGAAACTTGACCTGGATTAAGCTATTGCGGGTCTGCTTTCGTTACTTTACAACATATCCATACTGACACGGTGGGTCAGGGCGCTTCAAAACCGACCAATCCACCAAAAAATATCAATAATATGGGGTGAAACCATGTACGAGAAGTCTGTTGTTATCACTGCTGAAAACGGCCTGCACACCCGTCCAGCAGCTCAGTTCGTGAAAGAAGCCAAAGAATTCCAAAGCGAGATCACTGTGGTCTCCGGTGGCAAGTCCGCCAGCGCCAAGAGCCTGTTCAAGTTGCAGACCCTGGGCCTGACCAAGGGCACCAACGTGACCATCCAGGCCGATGGTCCGGACGCTCAACAAGCTGTTGAGAAGCTGGTTGCCCTGATGGACGAGCTGGAGTAATCCAGCTTTATTCCTCCCCCACAGTCGTTTTAATAGGAAGGATTATGATATCTGGCATTCTTGCGTCCCCCGGTATCGCATTCGGTAAGGCGCTTCTTCTTAAAGAAGATGAAATCGTTATCAATCAGGGCAAAATTTCTGCCGAGCAGATTGATGTCGAAATCAACCGTTTCCTCGAAGCTCGTACCAAGTCAGCTGCTCAGCTGGAAGCCATCAAAACCATGGCCGGTCGCACCTTCGGTGAGGAAAAAGAGGCCATCTTCGAAGGCCACATCATGCTGCTCGAAGATGAGGAGCTGGAAGGGGATATCAGATCCTTCATCAAAGACAACAAGGCTTCCGCTGACAAAGCCGTTTATGAGGTGATCGAACAGTATGCCAAAATGATGGCTGATCTGGATGACCCTTATCTGCGTGAGCGCGCCACTGACTTCCGTGACATCGGTACCCGTCTGGTGAAGAACGTACTGGGCATCGCCGTTGTCAACCTGAGCACCATCGACGAAGAGGTTATCCTGGTCGCCAAAGACCTGACCCCGTCTGAAACTGCTCAGATCAATCTGAAATATGTGCTGGGCTTTGTGACCGATATCGGTGGCCGTACCTCTCACACCTCCATCATGGCCCGCTCTCTGGAGCTGCCGGCCATCGTGGGCACCAACGACATCACTGCGCGTGTCAACAATGGTGACCTGCTGATCCTTGATGGGATCAACAACCAGATTATTGTCAATCCGACCGCTGAACAGCTGACCGAGGCCAAGAAGTTCCAGGCCCAGTTCCAAGCCGAGAAAGATGAGCTGGCCAAGCTGAAAGACTTGCCTGCCATCACCCTGGATGGTCATCAGGTCGAAGTGTGCGCCAACATCGGTACCGTCAAGGATACCGAAGGTGCCATCCGCAATGGCGCCGAAGGCGTAGGTCTGTACCGTACCGAGTTCCTGTTTATGGATCGTGATGCGCTGCCGACCGAAGACGAGCAGTTCAAAGCCTATAAAGAAGTGGCCGAAGCGATGCCGGATCAGCCGATCATCGTGCGCACCATGGATATCGGCGGAGACAAAGAACTGCCGTACATGAATTTCCCGAAAGAGATGAACCCTTTCCTGGGCTGGCGTGCCGTGCGGATCTTCTTTGACCGCGCAGACATCATGAACGCTCAGCTGCGGGCCATTCTGCGTGCTTCTGCCTTCGGCAAATTGCGCATCATGTTCCCGATGATCATCTCTGTCGAAGAGTTCCGTAGCCTGAAAGCTACCGTAGAGACGCTGAAAGCCGAACTGCGTGCTGAAGGCAAAGCCTTTGATGAATCCATCGAAGTGGGTATCATGGTCGAGACCCCGGCTGCGGCCGTGATGGCTCACCATCTGGCCAAGGAAGTGGATTTCTTCAGTATCGGTACCAACGACCTGACCCAGTACACTCTGGCTGTCGATCGTGGTAACGAGATGATTTCCGCCATGTACAACCCGCTGTCGCCCTCCGTCCTGACGCTGATCAAGATGGTTATCGATGCGTCCCACGCCGAAGGCAAGTGGACCGGTATGTGTGGTGAACTGGCCGGTGACGAGCGCGCCACCCTGCTGCTGCTGGGTATGGGTCTGGATGAGTTCTCCATGAGCGCCATCTCTGTACCGCGTATCAAGAAGCTTATCCGCAACACCAACTTTGAAGATGTTAAGGCAATGGCCGAGCAGGCACTGAGCTTTGCCACTGCAGCTGAAATTGAAGCTTGCGTAGATAACTTTATTAAGCAAAAAGCAGTCTGCTAAGATCGGCTGCAAGCAGCGACAAATCATCTCTAGGAGCTTTACTATGGGTCTGTTTGATAAACTGAAGAAATTGGTTTCCGATGATAGCTCTGATACCGGTGGCATTGAGCTGTATGCCCCGCTGTCAGGTGAAATCGTACCGATCGAAGATGTGCCTGATGTTGTCTTCGCCGAGAAGATCGTGGGTGACGGTATTGCCATCAAGCCAACCGGCAACAAGATGGTTGCTCCGTGCGATGGTACCATCGGCAAGATTTTCGAGACCAACCACGCGTTCTCTCTGGAATCCGACTCAGGTATCGAGCTGTTCGTTCACTTCGGTATCGACACCGTTGAACTGAAGGGTGAAGGTTTCACTCGTATCGCTCATGAAGGCCAGCAGGTCAAGCGTGGCGACACCATCATCGAGTTCGATCTGGCCATTCTGGAAGCGAAAGCCAAGTCTACCCTGACGCCGGTTGTCATCTCCAACATGGATGAGATCAAAGAGCTGATCAAACTGACTGGTGCTGTGACTGTGGGCGAGACCCCGGTTATCCGTATCAAGAAGTAATGCCCGGCTGGCGCAAGCCAGTTGCTGCAATAAAAAACCGAAGCCTGGTGCTTCGGTTTTTTTATGGCCGGGAGTCGGCTTCCCCTTCTGGTCACTATTCTATTGTGCCGAGATGACAACCCTATTACGCCCCTGTGCCTTGGCTTGATAGAGGGCCTGGTCGGCCATCATCAGCAGATTGTCGAGGCTCTCCTGGCTCTTCATGCTGGCACAACCCAAGCTGATGGTGATCGAGATCTGCTCCCCTTGCCACGGTAAGCGGGTGGCACAGACCTGCTGTCGCAGCTGCTCGGCACGTAATGCGGCCCGCTCGATGGTGCAACCTGGCAAGATCAGCAAAAACTCTTCCCCGCCCCAGCGGGCCAGGCTCTCTCTTGGCAGCAGTTGGCTGGCCATGGCGTGAGCGACGGCACAGAGCACGGCATCGCCTGCAGGATGGCCGTAGCGGTCGTTGACCTGCTTGAAATGGTCGATATCTCCCAGTACTACCGAGAGGGGCTGGCCCTGCAACCAGAGAGCTTGCAGCTGTTGCTGTGCCCCACGCCGGTTGGTAAGTTCGGTAAGGGGATCGGTGCAGGAGAGGCGGCTCACCTCTTCTACCATGCATTGCAGGTCGTGGATATCGCGAAAGGTGATGATATGGCAATCAGGGATGGCATCCGCCCCCAGTTGTGCGGTGGCGACAAACCAACGGGACTGACCGTTCTTGCAGCGGATCAGCGCAGGCATTTCGGCGACTTCCAGCCCTTGAGCCAGGCTCTGCTCCACCTGGGTATGCCAGGCATCTATGATAGTGCGACGATACCCTTCATCCGGGTAGGCGAGTCGAAACCAGGAGGCCATGTCCGGCAGATCAGCAAGGTCATAACCCAGCTGTTCAAGGAATGCCTTGTTGATAAAACGGTGGAGCCGTTGCGAAAGCGGGTCCGGTGAGGTGCTATCGGGTCGCGTAATGGCTTCCGACACCAGAATAGGCAGCGGTATTACATCGAAGGAGCGAAACAGGATCTGCTGCAGTTCTAGGTCATTCATCGGGAACCTGGCTCCTTGATGCATATATTGCATGCTTTACCATAGGTCAGAGCCCAGGGGTGGTAAACCGATTTATAGCGGCTGCGGGATTGGGTTTTCTGATTGGTCTGATGGTGCTCGCAGGGGGATGAGACAGCCTGAACATATTTGGATGAACTCTGCTTACAAAGGTCTTTGTAGCTACAGCTACCCGCAACCGGTATTGAAAGGCTGAGATGTCCATGATGGTAGGCCTAGAACTGATGTGTTATGCCAAGATTAGCCTTTCAACAGGTCATTGATAGATAGCCATGAAAAAGCCGCTCACCTTGGGTGAGCGGCTTTTGTCATCAAGTCATTGCAGCTGGGCTATCAGGCTGGCTGCTTGCCATCTTCAGTCGGAGGCGGCAGGGCGGTGGAGCTGGACTCCACCTTCTGCTCTTCTCCCTGCATGTTCTTGATATAGACATCCATCTGGTTGAAGGCGATCTCGATGCCATTCTCGCGGAACAGCTGATCGATCTTGCGGTTCAACTCGTCCACTGCCGGGTTGCGATCCCCCAGTTCGCTCACGAAGAAGCGCAGCTCGTGATCCAGGGTGCTGGCGCCAAAGGTGAGGAAGTAGACGATAGGTGACGGGTCTTTCAGTACACGGCTGTTCTCATCCGCAGCCTGTTTGAGCAGGGTGCGGGTCAGCTCGAGATCCGAACCATAGGCCACACCGACTCGCACAATAACCCGGGTGACGGTATCACTGAGGGACCAGTTGATCAGTCGTTCGGTCATCAACTGCTGGTTGGGGATGATCACCTCTTTGCGGTCGAAGTCGGTCAGGGTGGTGGCGCGGATACGGATCTTGGAGACGGTACCGGAGAAGGAGCCGATAGTGACGGTGTCACCGATCCGTACCGGACGTTCAAACAGGATGATGATGCCGGAGACGAAGTTGGAGAGGATCTCCTTCATACCGAAACCGATACCGACCGACAGACCACCCGCGACCCACTGCAGCTTGTCCCACTGCACGCCCATCATGGAGAGGGCGGTCAGGGTGCCCACCCCAATCAGCAGGTAGTTGAGCATAGTAGTGAAGGCGTAGGCTGTACCCTGGGCCAGGCGCAACCGTGAAAGCACCAGTACTTCCAGCAGACCCGGCAGGTTGCGGGCCAGTGACCAGGCACCACCGAGCATGAGGAAGCCGATCAGCACATCACTGAGGCTAACCGGGAAGAGGATGGCATTGGCGCCGGTTCCTTCGCTCTTGTGCCACAACACCATGCTATCGAGGTAAGAGAATACCGCCACCAGATCAGACCAGAGCCAGTAGAAGGCCACGCCGAAGATCACCAGCAGCACGGTACGGGTCAGGCGCAGGGATTGCTGGCTGACATCCTCCAGATCCATCGGCTGTTCTTCAATGGATTCGCCACCTTCTGCATCTTCCTGAGACTTGTGATCACGTTTGGCGACTGCACGGCGATAAGCCAGGCGACGGGCCGCCAGCTCCAGACCTCGCAGGGCGGTACGGTAGATCAAACCCCAGGTAATCAGCAGGTAGAAGGATTCGATCAGGCGACCGGTCAGCTTCAGTGCTGTGTAGTAGTAACCAAGCACCGCCAACACGATGAGTGCCACTGGTGCCAGTGCCAGCGCGATCGCGATGATCGACTTCTGCATGCTCGCCTCGCCCTTGATGCGGGCGCGGGAGATGGGGAACACCAGATAGGCGGCCAGTCCAAGCAAGGAGAGGGTCATAGCCTGGCCAATCACGTCGTTGCCAAGGGTCGAGGGTTCAACCACCGCCTTGGTCGCGAGCATGATCAGCGGCAGCAGTGGCAGCCAGAGGTAGCGCATGCTGGTGTGTGTGGCCTGCAACTCCGCCTTCGGGATCCGGAAGTGGGATTCGGCGATGCCGCCCGGACGCATCACGGCCAGATAGACACTGAATACCAGATAACCGAGGGCGAGGTTGAGGGTGATCTGGAACGTCAGTTTCGGGCTGAGCAGACCGCAGTAGGTGACTAACAGGCCGCCAGCCAGAATGAACAGGCTGCCCGGCAGGCGATGCAACAGGGTGAACAGCAGCGCCTTGGGGGTGTGCCACTGGCTGTCTTGACGGAAACGACCCAGATCTTTGGTGATCCGCTTCTGCTGTTCGATAAGGATGGGGCGCTTCCACATCAGTACGCCCCCGATCAGCAACAGCGGGAAGGCCAGTGCGGAGACCGCCAGCAGCTGTGCGCGCCAGTGCTTCCAGTCGGGCTTGAGCACCCAGTCAGAGGCTTGTTTGTAAGCCTGGGTGGGCCAGTTGATAAGCCACTTGCTGTCGATAGGCTTGTTGCTGCTTACCCAGAAGATGTGCTGCTGCAGGGTAAACTCGATAGCGTCGTGGGTACGGGCCAGCTGCTGCTGGGTCAGCTGCAGGCTGATGGCGTTGGTGAGCTGGCTGTCGAGTTGGCGGTTAAGCTGGTCCAGCAGGTTGATACGGGTATCGAGCAGCTTGGCAAGGCTGGCCTTGTCCTCATCGCTGACCGGATCCTTGCTGCCGGCAATCAGGTTGTCCAGATAGAGGTTCTTCTGGAACAGTTGGTCACGCTGCTGACTCAATTCAAACTGCGCCAGATGCAGATCGGCGATCTGCTCTTCCAGATTCTTGACGGCGATTGCGGGGGCCGCCTCCAGTTGCTGGTAGAGCTGATAGAGGATACGAGAGAGCAGCAGATTGCCTTTGAGCATCTGCACCTGTTCATTGAGGTTGCGCTCGGTCTGGATGCCGCGTTCTAACCAGGTCTTGGCTTGCAGGTTTTTTTGTACCAGCGAGTTGAGGTTGCTGGTGGCGTTGACTAACTGCTGACTCAGCTGGTGGTTGAGTTCCTGCTCTTTTTGCACCAGTGGGTTATCTTCGCTGGCGACCAGTTCACCGGTCTGTTCGGCCGTTTTTTCGGTGTCGCCAAGGCGCTTGGCACTGCTCTGCTCCTGCAGCAGTTGCAGCTTCTGCTCTTCGCTGGCGAGGCGGGCACTTTGATAGTCGCGCTGTTTGACCGCCAGATCCTGCATGCTGGTACGGTTATCCAAATCCTTTTGCAGGAGCGCCAGTTGCAGATCCAGCCGTGCGGATTCGGCGTTCAGCTTCATCTTCTCGGCACTGCTGACAGTTTCGCCTGCATTGAGACGGCTACGGATCTCCTGGCTGCGCTGGTAGGCGCGGCTCATGCTGGTCTGGGCACGCTCCGGCAGGGTCTGCAGAGTGGTCAGCTGACTGCC
Source organism: Aeromonas sobria (assembly GCF_000820145.1). Lineage (GTDB taxonomy): Bacteria > Pseudomonadota > Gammaproteobacteria > Enterobacterales > Aeromonadaceae > Aeromonas > Aeromonas sobria. The sequence goes on from NZ_CDBW01000016.1 coordinate 226,423, forward strand.
AATGGCGCCGAGCGCCTCCTGGGCTTCCTGCATATTGGCCAGTACTTCCGGCTGGCGGCTATCGAGCTCCGCCAGACTCATGCTGGCGTATTCGCTCTTGATCTGCTCGACGCTCTTGCCCTTGGTCAGGGCATCGATCTTGGCACTGATCTCGTTGAGCTCGGTGGGCAAGCTGCGGATGCGCTGGGCCTGGGTTTTAGCTTTGGCCTCTTCCTTGTCGATGCTGTCGAGCAGGGCGAGGGTTGCGGTCAGCAACTTCTGATCCTCTTGCTGGCTGACCGTCGGCGTTTCTGTTTTCGCCAGACTGTCCAGCGTGCGCTGAACTGTGGCTCGAGAGGGCACATCTTGCGCCATGGCGAGCGGGGTGCAGAGACTGGAGATTAGACAGAGCAGCGGCAATAGGGTGGCTGAGACTCTTTTGAGGCGTATTGAGGGCATATAACTTCCGGGTTATTACACGGGGCGCGGGAAACTTCCCACATAGATTAAATTGGCGTGGATTCTAACACCGGGCTTGTCAGGTAAGCAGGGGGGAGGGATAAAAAAAACGGCGCCTGAAGGCGCCGTTTTCACGTTGTTCAGCTCTGATTAAAGAACGTGAACAGAAGCGGTGTTGGTAGTGCCGCTCGGTACCAGTGCACCGGAGACCATAACAACTACGTCACCCTTCAGGCCCATACCGCTTTGCAGCGCAGCTTCTTTACCGATGCGATAGAAATCGTCGGTAGAAGCGATGCTGTCAACAACATGAGCAACCACACCCTTGGTCAGAACCAGCTGGGCAGCAGTTTTCTTGTTGGTGGTGATGGCCAGGATCCAGGCTTGCGGGAAGTACTTGCGAATGGCTTTGGCAGATTTTCCGCCTTCGGTAGCAACCACGATCAGCGGGGCGTCCAGCTTCTCGGAGGTCTCTACGGCACCTTTACAAACGGCTTCGGTGATGCGCAGCTTGTTGCTGTCATTGGCAGCAGACAGGTTGGATTGCATCACGGCATCGGTACGCTCGCAGATGGTGGCCATGATGGTCACGGCTTCCAGCGGGTACTTACCCTTGGCAGATTCACCGGACAGCATCACTGCGTCGGTACCATCCAGCACGGCGTTAGCCACGTCGCCAGCTTCGGCGCGGGTCGGACGCGGGTTCTTGATCATGGAATCCAGCATCTGGGTGGCAGTGATAACCACTTTACGTGCCTTGTTGCACTTGGTGATGATCATCTTCTGGGCGAAGATAACTTCTTCAACCGGAATTTCTACACCCATGTCGCCACGAGCAACCATGATGCCGTCGGAGACAGCCAGGATCTCGTCGAAGTTGTCCAGGCCTTCCTGGTTTTCGATTTTGGAGATGATCTGGATGTTCTCGCCACCGTGGGCTTTCAGGTGCTCACGGATTTCCAGTACGTCTTCTTTCTTACGGATGAAGGAAGCTGCAACGAAATCAACGCCTTGCTCGCAACCGAAGATCAGGTCGCGCTTGTCTTTCTCGGCCAGGGCCGGCAGCTTGATGGAGACGCCCGGCAGGTTAACGCCTTTGTTCTCGCCCAGATCACCGTTGTTCAGCACTTTACAGATAACTTCGCGCTCGGTGATTTCGATAACGTCCAGACCGATCAGGCCGTCATCAACCAGGATGCGGTTGCCGACGCGCAGGTCGTTGGCGAAACCGGCATAGGTCACAGCTACTTTGTCTTTGTTACCAACCACAGTCTGGTCGGTGGTGAAGGTGAAAGTCTGGCCAGCGACCAGCGCGACGTCATTGCCGCCTTCCAGCTTGATGGTACGGATTTCCGGACCTTTGGTGTCCAGCAGGATAGCTGCGTGGGTGCCGGTTTCGGCCATCACTGCGCGCAGGTTGCTGATACGACCGCCGTGTTCGGCGTAGTCACCGTGGGAGAAGTTCAGGCGCATGACGTTCATGCCGGCATCCAGCATTTTGGCCAGCATTTCTTTGGATTCGGTCTTAGGACCGATGGTGCAGACGATTTTGGTCTTTTTCATGTCAATCTTCATGGTTAAGGAATTTCCGCCGAGCAATATACACCAGTTTTTGGAATCTTTTTATGATCCAGAAACAACGTTTTGACCAGATAACGTTTTCTTTTAAGGGATAACGTTTTCCTATCGGTCACTATTTAGGATATACGGCCACTGATCCGGACTGACGGGACACGAATGTTACCACCTGTGGTGGTTTGGCCCGGTTGAGGTTCAGATGTTGTAAAATGACCACCCGCCCACTGTCACCGTCTTGTCACCAGCTTGCGCAAAAATGTTAGTTCATTGGCGTGCAGGTGAAGGAGGTCGGGATGAAAAACAGCCATGAAACCGGATTGGCCCTGCTGTTGCTGGGCACCGCCCTGCTGCTGGTTCAGGTACTGCCAGCCCGCTGCTGGCCTGACAACCCTCGTTTGCTGGCGATCTTCGCCCATCCGGTGAAAGGGGAGGCTGCCGCCGAGGGGCTGGCGTGGCGCGAATGGCAGGATCATGGCGCCGCGACCCGGATGGCGCTTCGCGCTTCCCGACCGCAGCTGGACGCGCCGCAGCCTTGATAGCTATTGCCGCTTCCCGGTCGTGAAGGGGTGAAATTATCAACCATTGGTTGATAGTGCTTATCTATCTTGCTGGATTGTTCACCTTAAGTGGCAGGGTGATAATCGATTCCAACAGCGATATCCCCTCCGGTATCGCCCCCTGATACCTTGTTGGAGCTCGCTTTATGTCTCTCGCCCCCGTCTGGTTTATCTCTCACGGCGCACCAGATCTGGTGCTGCGTGAGCAACCCGCCACCCGTTTTCTGCGTACCCTGCGTTTGGGTGAGCTCAAGGGGCTGGTGGTCATCTCCGCCCACTGGTTCAGCCGCGAGTTGCAGATCAACATCGAGCCCAAACCGGCGCTGATGTACGACTTCTACGGCTTTCCCGAGCCCCTCTACCGGATGCGCTGGCCTGCCAGCAGCCCGGCGTGGTTGCAGCAGGGGGTGAGCGACCAACTGGCGCTGGCCGGACTGACCGCCACCCCGGTGCGGCGCGAGCTGGATCACGGGGTCTGGTCGCCGCTCTCTCTGATCGATCCCGCCAGCGAGATCCCGTTGGTGCAGATCTCCATCCCCGCCAGTTTCACTCCGGCCCAGTTGTGGCAGCTGGGGGAGGTGCTGGGGGCGCTGCGCAGTCAGGGGATTGGCATCCTCGCCTCTGGCGCCATCACCCACAACCTGCGGGCGTTGGGGCCGGAAGGTTCGCCGGTGCCAGAGTGGGCCAGCCAGTTTGTCGGCTGGCTGGAGCAGAAGATGGCCGAGGAGGATCAACTGGCGCTGCTCGACTATCGCCAGCGGGCCCCCGGGGCGGTGGAGTCTCATCCCCACGACGACCACCTGCGCCCGCTCTTTGTGGCGCTGGGGGCGGCTGATGGCGTGGCGCCAACCCGGCTGCACCAGAGCTGGGATGGCGGCAGCCTCTATATGGGCGCCTACCGCTTCGGCTGATAGCCTCTCAACAAGACCCCGCCAATTGGCGGGGTCTTGTTGTTTATGGCGTGGGGATTGAGTCGATGGAACTCAGGGGACCCGCACCTGGCTTTCGCCGCCGCCGAGGGCTTCGACTCGTATCTGCACGCCGATCCGCTCCACCAGAGTCTGGACGTGGGAGATGACCCCGATCTGGCGTCCGGCAGCCTGCAGGGAGTCGAGGCTGGAGAGCGCCAGATCCAGACTGTCCGGATCCAGGGTGCCGAATCCTTCGTCGATAAACAGCGACTCGACCTGGGTCTGGCGCGACGAGAGGCTGGAGAGGGCCAGCGCCAGCGCCAGCGACACCAGAAAACTCTCGCCGCCGGAGAGGGAGTCCACCGAGCGCACCTCGTCCCCCATGTCGAGATCCACCACCTGCAGCGCCAGATCGGTGCCGGGCACCCGCTCCAGCCGGTAGCGCGGCGACAGCTCGGCGAGCTGGGCGTTGGCCTCCAGCAGCAGGCGCTCGAGGGTGAGGCTCTGGGCGAAGGTGCGGAACTTGGCGCCGTTGGCCTGCCCGATCAGATCGCATAGCTGCTGCCAGTGGTCGGCCACCGCCTGCTGGGCGGCCAACTCCTGTTGCAGGCTGCCTGCCTTGAGGGCGGCGGCTTCGGCTTGCGCCAGCTTGCTCTTGCACTCGAACAGCTGCTCTTCAAGGGCGCGGCAACGTGCATCGAGTGCCGCCAGCTGCTCGCTCAGTTCTGTATCTGGCAGGGCGGCCAGCTCGGGATGGTGCTCCCGATAGCGATCCCGCTTGCTCTCCTCCATCGCCAGCGCCCGTTGCCGCTCGGCAAGACGGGTACGCGCCTCGCCAAGGGCATCTTCCAGCCCTTGCAGGGCGGTGCGGCGTGCCTTGAGCTCATCAGGGCTGATGGCGAGCAGGCGGCGCAGATCGTACTCATTGATGCCAAGGGTGCTGGCATGGGCAGCCCAGCGCCCCAGCACCTCCCGCTTGCGGCGGCTGCTGGTCTGCTTTTCCTGCTCCACATGGGTGAGGCGGGTCTTGAGCTCGGTCTGCCGCTCCCGCACAACGCGGGCGCCGCTCTGCATCAGATCCAGTTCGCTGGCGAGCTGTTGCAGTCGCTGTTGCCAGCGGCTCTCGACCAGTGGGATCTCCTCGCCACCGAGACAACCGCTGCGGCTGGTGAGCAGCCCCTGCCGCTGCTGATCATGCTCCTTGTAGTCCCGCTCGAGTTTGTGCAGCAGTTCGCGCTGGGTCTGCAGACGCGCCTCCTGTGCGCTCAGGGCCGGGGTGAGGCTGGCGATCTCGCTGGCCAGCCGCTCCCACTCGCTCTGACCGTGCAGCCAGGCTTCGCAGGTTCGCTGCCACTCGTGCCACTGCTGGCTGCCGAGCCATTGGCGCCACGGTTGGCCGCCCATCTGCTCGTCGAGGCGGTGGGCGCCTTGCTCAAGGCGTTGGCGCAGGGTCGTTTCCTGTTCGCCCATTGCCTTCACTTCCCCTTCCAGCGTGATGCGCTGGCGATCGGCCTCCTGCCACTGTTGGTCAAACTGCTGGTGCTGGGCCGCCAACTGGCTCAGTTGCTGACGCACCCCTTGCAACTGCTGTTGACCGAGCTGGGCTTGACGCAGCTGCTGCTGGCTTTGGGCCAGCCCCTGCTCCAGCGCCTGGCCACGGCCGAGCAGGGTGCTCATCAGCTCGTTCCACTCTATCGGACTTTGGCGCAGTGGCAGCGGATGACCCAGCAGGGTATCGCCCCCCAGCTGTTGCCAGCGTTGGGTCAGCTGCTCGGCGCGTGCCTCCAGTTCCGGCAGATGTTGTTGACGCACCGCCAGCTGGCGGGCCAGCTCCTGACGCTCGCTCTCGCACTGAATGTATTGATGGTTGAGCCGCTCCCACTCCAGCTCGAGGCTGCGGGCCCGCTCCGCCAGTTGGCCCAGAATGCCTGCTACTTGCGGCTGGCTCTGGCTGTAGGGATGCTCCTTGGCGCCGCACAGCGGGCAAGGTTCGTCATCGCTCAGGATGTGGCGATACTGCTCGAAGCTGGCGATGGCGCGGGACTGCTCCAGCGCGTGGCGCGCCTCGTCCCGCTGCAGGGCGAGCCGCTCGCGGGCTGGCGCCAGCTCTTCGCTGAGGGTGGCGAGTTTGCTGAGCGCCTGCTCCAGCTGGGCAATCTCCTGCTGCAGGCGACCGTGCTGCTCGCCGTGGTTGCGGCCATAATCGGCCAGCTCCAGCAGTTGGCGCAGTTGGCCCAGCTGCTCGGTCTGCTGTTGCCACTGCTCCTGTGCTGTGGCGAGGCGGCTCTCCCACTGCTGCTCCTGCAGCTCGTTTTGTTGCTGTTGCAGCCGCGCCTGCTCCTGTTGCCAGTAGTCGCGCTTCTGCTGGCCCTGTTCCAGCTGGCGCTGCAACTGTTGCAGGGCGCGCAGCTGGTGATCCCGCAGGGTGAGCAGCTGTTGCAGCTTGTCGGCATCCTTGGCCCAATCCTGCACGGCGGTGAGCAGGGGCTGCCACTGGCGGGCCACCGGGGCCAGCCCCTTGTGCTCTTCGAGCCAGAGCCCCCACTTCTGGTGCTGCTGCTTGAGCAGTTCTACCTGTTTGCTCTGCTCGTGCCAGCCCTGCTCGAGGGTGAGCTGGACTTCCCGCTCCTGCGCCCCCTCCTGCTGGATCTTCTGCAACTGCTGCACTTTTTCCCGGATGCGGGTATCGAGCTCCTGTGCCCGTTTGAGTTCGGGTTGCAGGGCGCCCCACTCCCGCTCGGCGGCGATCTTCTCCGCCAGCAACTGTTGCTCGGTGAGGGCGCTCTGCTGGGTCTGCTCCTCGAGTTTGGCCAGCTCCGGCCCCAGTTCGGCGATCACCTTCTCCTGCTGCTGCACTTCCAGGGTGAGGCGGGCCAGCTCGTCGTGATCGGCGCGGGCCACCTGGGCCTGCTCGGCACGGGCAAACTCGTCGCGCTCGGAGGCGGCGGCGCCGTGAGCCTGCAGGGCGGCATCGAGTGCCGCCTGTCCCTCGGCGCAGCCCTGCATCTGGGCGGCAATCCGGCTGTTGAGGTCGCGCAAGTCCTGCATCAGCTGCTGTTGCTGCTGCTCGTGCTTGAGGGTGGTGGAGAGGCTCACCTGCTGGCTCACCCACTGTTCGCGGGTGGCCTCATCCATCAGCGCCACGTCGCCGAGGCGCTGGGCAATGGTGGCCAGTTTTTGCTGCTCTTCGCGCGCCCGCTCATGGGTCTGGATGGAGATGGCAGAGTAGAGTTCGGTGCCGGTCATCCGTTCGAGCAGGGCGGAGCGCTCGTTGGCATCCGATTTGAGGAAGGCGGCGAACTCCCCCTGCGGCAGGATCACCGCGCGGCGGAACTGCTCCCAGGAGAGACCCACCAGCTCGTCGATGCGATCCTGCAGCTCCCGCTTGCTGCCGGAGAAAACCTGCCCTGACTCCACATCGGTCAGGGTTCGCTCCTGCGCCTGAAAACGCCCCTCCGAGCGGTTTCGCGCCCGGCGCACCGCCCAGCGGGCCAGCCAGATGCGGCCATCGCAGCCACGAAACTGCACCTCGGCAAAGCCGCTGGCGTGACCTCGACTGAGGATGCCGCGCACGTCGTTGGCCTTGAGTTTCTCCTCATCATCCATGCGGCCCACTTCGGCCACATTCTTGCGATTGGCGATAAAGCGCGGCATCTCGTCGTAGAGGGCCAGACAAATGGCGTCGAGCAATGTGCTCTTGCCCGCACCGGTATTGCCGGTGATGGCAAACAGGCCTGCAGCGCCGAGCGCCCCCTGGGTAAAGTCGATGCTGAAGGGGTCGGTCAGACTGGCCAGATTCTCACCTGACAGAGACAAGATTTTCATTGGTTTGACTCCTTCACCTGCTCCAGGATCTCTTCAAACGAGGCAATCAGCCCAGCCTCGGGCTCCCCCTCGAACTGGCGCTGATAGCAGAGGCGAAACACCTCGGTGGGGGAGAGTTCATCGAGCCTGCGTTGCTCGCGGCCATCGGCCAGCCCTTCCCCCGAGCCCTGATACTGGGTGCTGATGCGGGCGAGGCGCAGCGGTTTGTCTGCAATGGCCGCCAGGATGCGCTCGCGGATGCGGGCCTCGGGCTTGGGCAGCAGCAGCCGCACTTCGAGGAAGGGTTGTGCCTCTTGTGGACAAGCAGGCAGCTCGAGCGATGCGATGGCGTTGAGCGCATCGTCGAGGGTGCTCTGGGGTAGGCGGATCATCTCCACCGCGCGTGGCACTGGAATGGATGCCACCGTGGTGAGCTTGCCCCCTGCAAAGGTCACTTCCAGCACCTGATGGTTGTAGTTCGCTTCGGCCAGCGACAGCGGCAGCGGCGAGCCGCTGTAGTGCACCCCCTCGGCCGGACTCTGGGCCAGATGGAGGTGACCGAGCGCCGTGTAGTCAGCCGCGGCGAAGAGATCAGCAGGCAGGGCGTGCTGGTTGCCACCGAGCACCCGCCGCTCCGACAGCTCCGAGAGCTGGCCTGCCGCCAGATAGGCGTGGCCCATGGCGATCAGTGGCAGATCTTGCCCGCAGCGGGCGCGCCCTTCGGCCAAGACTTCGGCATAGACCTGCCGTACCCCTTCGATCAGCCTGTCCTGCCCCTCTGCCAACGGCTCCACCCGCAAGTCGCTGCTGCGCAGGAACGGCACGGCGGCGCACCAGGCGGCCAGCTTGCCTTCTTTGTCTTGCAGCGGTACCAGCAGGCGGTCGGTCTCGAGGTTGCCCTTGCTGTCGCGGCTGATGCTGCCCACCAGATGCAGGTCAAAGGCGCGCAGCAGCTCGTGGGGGGCATCGAGCTTGGAGGGGGAGTCGTGGTTGCCGCCGATCAGCACCATGTTGAGGTGGGGCATCTCGGCGCGCAGTCTGGCCAGAAAACGGTAGAGCTGTTGCCAGGCGCTGGCGGGGGGATTGGCGGTATCAAACAGATCGCCCGCCACCAGCAGGGCGTCGATCTCGCGCGCCTTGAGGGTGTCGCTCAGCCAGTCGAGAAAGGCATCGTGTTCAAAACGGCGGTCGTGACCATGGAGTTGATGGCCAAGGTGCCAGTCGGCGGTATGGAGGATTTTCATTGGAAAGCTGCTCGGTTGCAGGGACGGTGCCAGTGGCACCCGATGGAGACAAGATGAGGATGTCCCGTGCTTTTTTCAAGTAAAACAGGGGGCTGGCATCGATTCAGGCTGGTTCGCAGCACATCCTGTATTGGGGGTGGCCGGTGAGGGGATCGGACTCCTCGGCCTCGATAACGAAGCCGTGGCGGCGATAGAAACGCACCGCCTGATCGTTCTCGACAAAGACCCGGGCGTGGAGCGACGCCCCCTGACGCTTGGCCTCTTGCAGCAGGGCATGGCCGACGCCACGACCCTGGCGATCGGGGCGCACGAACAGGGCTGCGAGGTAGTTGTCCACCAGCGCCATGAAACCGAGCAGGTCGCCGCGCTCCTCGAATACCCAGATGGCAGCGCGATCAAGGTAGCGAATGCGCAGATCCTCCTGAGCCCGCCACCAGCAGGAGGCATCGACGAAATCGTGGGCCTGCAGGGAGGCCAGCAACCAGATTTCGACGATCTCTTCCATGTCTTCCGGGCGACTGGGCCGTAACATAATTTCATCCTTGTTAACAACTTGCACAACTCGCAGTCTAGGGGAACTTGGTGACCGCTCAGGTGATATAAATGAGACCCTGTGAGGTCGATCGCCCTTTATTTAGCGAGAATGATTGGCTGATCACAAAGCGCCTCTCTAGTACAATGCCCGCCGGACAATCTAGAGACCGAGGACGCCATGTGGTTTAAAAACCTGCAGATTTATCGCTTTACCCGCCCCTTTGACCTGACCGTGGATCAGCTGGAAACCCAGCTGGAAGCCTGTGCCTTCACCCCTTGCGGCAGTCAGGACATCTCCCGTTTCGGGTGGGTCAAGCCCCTTGGCAAATTCGGCTCAACCCTGACCCACTCTGCCTCCGGCCACATACTGCTCTGCGCCCGCAAAGAGGAGAAGATGCTGCCCGGTACCGTGGTCAAGGAGATGCTGGCCGAGAAGGTAGAGGCGATCGAGTTCGAACAGGGACGCGCCCTCAAGAAGAAAGAGAAGGAAGCGCTCAAGGAGGAGATCCTCCACACCTTGCTGCCCCGTGCCTTCAGTCGTACTAGCCAGACCTTCGCTTGGATCAATCCGGCCGACAATTTGATGGTGGTAGATGCAGGTTCTGCCAAGAAGGCAGATGATCTGCTGGCGCTGCTGCGCAAATCCATCGGCTCCCTGCCGGTGGTACCGGTGGCCCTCAAGAACCCGCCCGAGATCACCATGACCGAGTGGCTGAACGAGGGTAACCTGCCATCTACTTTCACGCTGGAAGACGAAGCCGAGCTGCGCAGTGCCATGGAGCACGGCGGCATCATTCGTTGCAAGCAGCAGGATCTGATGAGTGAAGAGATCAAAAACCACCTGGCCAACGACAAATTGGTGACCAAGCTGGCCCTCAACTGGGGCGAGACCATCAGCTTTGTGCTGGGGGATGATCTCTCCATCAAGCGCCTGAAATTCAGCGAAGAGCTGCGCGAGCAGAACGACGATGTCACCAGCGAAGATCCGGCCGCCCGTCTGGATGCGGACTTCGCGCTGGTCACCTCCGAGCTGGCCCAGTTTATCCCGGCGCTGTTTGCCGTGTTGGGTGGCGAAGAGCAGTCCATCTAACCGGACTGGCGGCTGTTTAGCCTCAGCTATCCCATTGTAAAAACCGCCTTCGGGCGGTTTTTTTATGTCTATGGCGGATAACCATTATTGATAAATGACTAAGATATTGATCTTGTTCATTAACTTGAGCAACTGGCGTCAATCGTGACATAGTCCCTCTTCATGGTCATAAAACAGACAAGGAGAGTGTCATGTTGCTCAAACCTCTGGGGCTGGCTGTCGCCCTTACCCTGCTGGCCGGTTGTGCCAGTGACAACGGCTTTCACTACGCCCCGCCACCCCAGGCCCTGATCGCGCCCGAAGCCGCCAGTGGCTGGACCGACAAACAGGGCTGGCAGGGTCATGATTTCATGGTGGCGGCGGCCAACCCGCTGGCGGTGGATGCGGGCTACCAGATCATCAAGGCGGGTGGCAGTGCCGTCGATGCCGCCATTGCGGTGCAGCTGGTATTGACGTTGGTAGAACCGCAATCCTCCGGGATCGGTGGCGGTTCACTGCTGCTGGTGTGGGATGGCCGCAAGGTGAGCGCGGTGGATGGCCGCGAGACGGCGCCGGCCGCCGCTAACGACCAGCTGTTTATGCAAGATGGCAAGCCGCTGGCGTTTTATGACGGGGTGGTGGGTGGCCGCTCGGTCGGCGTTCCCGGCACCCTGCGCGCCCTGGCGCTGGCCCATCAGCGTTATGGCAAGCTGCCCTGGGCTGCGCTGTTTCAGCCCGCCATCACCCTGGCAGAACAAGGATTTGTGATAAGTCCCCGGCTGGCCACATTGCTGGCCAAGGATCCCTATCTGGCTCGTGACCCGGATGCGCGCGCCTATTTCTATCAGGCTGATGGCAGCCCCAAAACGGCAGGCACCCGGCTGACCAACCCGGCGCTGGCCAAGGTGTTGCGCACTCTGGCCACAGAGGGGGCGGATGCCTTCTATCAGGGGCCGCTGGCGGATGCCATGGTGGCCAAGGTGCGTCAGCATCCCACCAATCCCGGGGTACTGGCAGCCACCGATCTGGCCAGCTATCAGGCCAAACTGCGGGACGGCCTCTGCTTTGACTATCGCCAGAGCGAGATCTGCGGTTTCCCAACCCCTTCATCCGGCACCCTGGCACTCGGCCAGATCTTCGGCATGCTGGAGAGCCGCGATATGGCGGCCCTCAAGCCGATCACCACCAAGGAGGGGGGACTGGCAGCCTCCAGTGAGGCTATCCACCTCTACAGCGAAGCGGCGCGTCTGGCCTTCGCCGATCGCAACCAGTACGTCGCCGACAGCGATATGGTCAGCGTGCCGGTGAAGGGGCTGCTGGATAAGGGCTATCTGGCCGAGCGCGGCAAGCTTATCAGTAAGCACTCCATGGGGATTGCCAAGCCCGGTACGCCGCCACTGGCGCTGGCGCGCGGAAAGGATGCGACCCCGGAACTCCCCTCCACCAGCCATGTCTCGATCGTCGACAAGGCGGGGATGGCTATCTCCATGACCAGCTCCATCGAGGATGGTTTTGGTTCACGCCAGATGGTCAACGGTTACCTGCTCAATAACCAGCTCACCGATTTTTCCTTCACCTCGGTGGACGCTGCCGGTCTGCCGGTGGCAAACCGGGTAGAGCCGGGCAAGCGGCCCCGCTCCTCCATGTCGCCGCTGCTGGTGTTTGACAAGCCAAGCGGCGAGCTGACCATGACGCTGGGCTCGCCGGGGGGCTCCGCCATCATCAACTACGTGGGCAAGACCCTGCTCGGCACTCAAGATTGGGGCTTGAACCTGCAACAGGCTATCAACCTGCCCAACTTCGGCAGTCGCAACGGCCCCACCGAGCTGGAGGCGGGACTCACTCCCATGTCGGTGGTCGAGGGATTGAAGGCCAGGGGGCACGAGGTGGTGCTGAACGAGCAGACCTCCGGCTTGCAGGGGGTTGAGCGCAACGCTGGTGGCTGGTTTGGCGCAGCGGATCCGCGTCGGGAAGGGATTGCCAAGGGGGAGTGAGGTTCCCATAACAACAAGGCCAGCATGATGCTGGCCTTGTTGTTGATGGTGCTCTTACTGGATGCCCAGCAGCGTCACGTCAAAGATCAGCACAGGCGCTCAGTGGGATATTGCCACTGGAGCGTCCTGCGCGGTTACTGGATCCCTAACAGCTCTACGTCAAAGATCAGCACAGATCCCGGCGGGATTTTGCCAGCGGCGCGGTCGCCGTAGGCGAGGTCGGCGGGGATGTAGAAACGGGTCTTCTCACCTTCCACCATCAGCTGTACCCCTTCGGTCCAGCCCTTGATCACCTGATTGAGGCCAAACTCAATGGGCTCGCCACGGGCGACCGAGCTGTCAAAGACGGTGCCGTCCAGCAGCTTGCCCTCGTAGTGCACCTTGACCTTGCTGGTGGCGGTGGGGTGAACGGTGCCGGTACCCGGGATCAGCACTTCGTACTGCAGGCCGGAGGCAGTGGTGGTCACCAGCGGTTTCTCCTTGTTGCTGGCGAGGAACTCGGCGCCAATCCGCACGTTGTCGGCCGCCAGCTTTTTGTTGTTGCTGCTGGAGTAGAAGTAGTAGGCCGCACCGGCAATGAGCAGCGCGATCAGTATGAATTTCATCGGTTTTTCCTGTTCCATGAAATGTAAAAAGTGCAATGAAGGCGCCATCTTATCGCGCACCGCCCCTGATGGCGAGCCACAGGGCGGGAGGATGTGACCGGGCAAGCAAAGCAGGGTGACGCAGACGTAAAAAGGGGCGAGTCGGTGACTCGCCCCTTGTCATGGCGCCAGCGCTTACTTGGCGGCCACCATCATCAGGGCGGGCAGGGCGAAGAAGAGACCCGCCACATAACCCAGTGCCAGCAGCTTGTTCTCGCTGCCTACCCGGGCCAGCCCCTCGGCGGCGCGCACCGGCAGGTCACGCAGCAAGGGGATGCCATAGATGAGCACCACGGCGAAGACGTTGAACAGCACGTGTACCAGCGCTATGGTCAGGGCCAGCTGGGCTCCGGCTCCACTGATGGCGGTGGCAGCCAGCAGGGCGGTGATGGTGGTGCCGATATTGGCCCCCAAAGTGAAGGGGTAGAGCTGGCGGGTGCTGAACACGCCGCCGCCAGCCAGCGGGATCATCAGGCTGGTGGTGGTGGAGGAGGACTGCACCATGATGGTCACCAGCGCACCCGAGGTGATGCCAGTCAGCGGGCCACGGCCCAGCGCCTTGTGCAACAGCTCTTTGGCACGGCCAACCAGCACTTGCTGCAGCACTTTGCCGAGCCAAGTGACGCAGGCGAGGATCAGCAGGATACCGATGACGATGGTGGCGATGGCGGCACTCTTGCCCGGCAGGAAGGCGACGGCGCTGTCGATCAGCTGCTGGGCCGGTGCGGTCAGCGGCTTCATGAAATCCATCCCCTTCATCGACATGTTGGCGGAGCCTACCAGCAGGTTGGCCAGCCACTCGGCGCTGCGTTGCAGCAGACCGAACATCAGCTCCAGCGGCAGGAAGATGAACACCGCCAGCAGGTTGAAGAAATCGTGTACGGTGGCGGCGGCGAAGGCGCGGCGGAACTCGTCGCGATCCCGGATATGACCCATGGAGACGATAGTGTTGGTGATGGTGGTTCCGAGGTTGGCACCCATCACCATGGGGATGGCCATGCCGATGGGCAGGCCGCCGGCCACCAGACCGACGATCACCGAGGTGACGGTGCTGGAGGATTGCACCAGCGCGGTGGCCAGAATGCCGAGCAGCAGGGCGACAAAGGGGTTGTTGGCAAAGGCGAAGATCTGGGCTGCGCCCTCGGCGCCGCCGGAGAAATTTTTGAAACCGTGGGAGATGGCGCCCACGGCTACCAGGATCAGGTAGACCAGTACGATGACACTCATCCAGTTGAACAGGGCGCGGGTCGCGGGCGGCTGTGACAAAGCGTGATGGTGTTGCATAAAGCCTCTTGGGACGGTCGTTCCGTCTTGGGTAGTTGATGACCCGCGCATTTAAGCAGTGGTAAATGACAGAAATATGACAAAGTGACACTTTTATGATGGTTTTATGACTGGGGAGGGGGGCTTTTTCGGTAACTTCTTCGACAAGGTGTGACGGATATGGACGATTATCCGGTCGCCCGGGGGCTATCGGCACAATAAGGCTTGTGATCCCGGTACGGGACGCTATGCTGCGGCGTTTCTTTTGAGTCGTGGAGTAATAAGCGTGATGCGAGCATTGGTTCTCTCTCTTTCCCTCGGGTTGTTGTCGGTCGGTGTGCAGGCCAAGTCAGTGCTGCAGCCGGATTGTAATCTGGACAAAGCGCTGAAGAACGAGGCGATGGGTGCCTCCGTTGGCGTCAAGGGGCGTTGTGATACCGAGATGCTGATGCGTCAGCAGAAAGAGAAGGCGAAGGATGAGCTGAAAAATGGCACCGCCGATTTGCGTGACAAGGCAAACGACAGCGTGCAAGGTGCCCGTGATGACGTTAAATCGACCCAGCGCCAGGCCGACAAGGCCCAAGATCAGCTCAAGCAAGTGAACAAGGATGTTAAAGCGGTTGCCAATGATCCGCTCAAGGCGGCAGCAACTGCGGTGATCAACAAGAGTTGATCACACTCTCCTCTTACGCTTTTTAGCGAGTAAGGGCAGTCACTCGGTGAGATAGCGCCGGTGAAATAACAGAAGGGGAGCCATGGCTCCCCTTCTGTGTATCCGTTATCGCTCAGGATCAGGCGTCAGCCGCTTCCTCGTACTGACGGAACGGGATGCGGAACACCGCCAGACGCAGGAACAGATAGGTCACACCCAGACCGGCCCAGATCAGACCCAGCTCGAGGGAGCTCTGCTCCAGGTTGATCCACAGGGCGCCGATGGTGGCAGCGCCGAGCAGCGGCAGCAGCAGGAAGACAACGTGATCCTTGATGGTCTTGTTGCGCTTCTCGCGTACCCAGAACTGACCGATCACCGACAGGTTGACGAAGCTGAACGCCACCAGCGCCCCGAAGTTGACCAGCGCCAGCGCGGTATCCAGATCAAACGACACGGCGGAGAGGGCCAGACCGCCCACCATCAACACGTTGATGGCCGGGGTGCGGTATTTCGGGTGGATGTAGCCAAACACCCGCTCCGGGATCATCCGGTCACGACCCATCACGTAGAGGATGCGCGAGACACCGGCGTGAGCCGCCATGCCGGAGGCCAGTACCGCAACCGTGGTGCAGACCAGTACCACCGACTGGAAGAAGGTGCCGCCAACGTAGAGGGCGATCTCCGGCAGTACCGCATCCGGATGCTGGAAGCGGGCAAGGCTCGGGAAGTAGAGCTGCAGGCAGTAGGAGACCACCACGAAGATGATGCCGCCGATCAGGGCCGTCAGCACGATCGCCTTGGGGATCACCTTGCCGGCGTTCGGGGTCTCTTCGGAGAGGGAGCTCAGACCGTCAAAGCCGAGGAACGAGAAGCAGAGGATGGTCGCACCGGTAAACAGCGGCACCATCTGGGCTGACTCGACGTGGAACGGACGGCTGCTCATCAGGGTGCCAGCGCCCTCACCATGATAGATGCCCCACGCCATCAGGCCGATGAAGAGGGTGATGATAGCGAGCTGGATCACCACGATCAGCCCGTTGAAGTTGGCCACCAGATTGATGCCGCGCAGGTTCAGCAAGGTCATCACTGTCACCAGACCGAAGATGAAGATCCAGGGCTCGACGCCCGGGAACATGGCGGTCAGGTAGATCTTGGCCAGCAGGATGTTGATCATCGGCATGAACATGTAGTCGAGCAGGGATGACCAGCCGACCATGAAACCGACGTAGGGGTTGAATACTTTCTGGGCATAGGTGTAGGCAGAACCCGCAGAAGGGAACTTGCGTACCAGATGACCATAGCTGAGGGCGGTGAGCAGGATGCCACCCAGTGCCAGCAGATAGGCGGTGGCGACCCGACCATCGGTGATGTCACCGACGATGGCGAAGGTGTCGAACACAGCCATGGGGGTCAGATAGGCCAGACCCATCACAATCACTTGTGTCAGGGTAAGGGTCTTGAGCAGCTTGGCGTTTTGCGATGCCATTACGCTTTCTCCTCAATCAGTGCCGCAGCACGTGCTTGCAACGAGCGCAGGGATACGATGGATTCGCAAGCCTGTACATCAAGGGCGCCGGGGTGGCGCATACCGGGCTGTACCGGCAGGAAAGCATTAAAACGCCCCATGGTTATCCTCTCAACGTCGGGAGATTGTTTGGCAATCTCGAATATCACTTCCGGAAACGTTCCGGCCTCTTGTGGTGGGTTTGTACTGCACTTCAAAAATACAAAAACCGATGTCGCAGTGAACATCGGTCCTTTATTGGCGGCGTATTTTGCATTCGTGATGCCCCCTTGACAAGCAATTAAAGGCGCTAAAACGCATTTATTTGCATAAAGGGGAGGCAGGTAAGTGATCACTATCCCGCTGTGGCTGCCGGTGCGCCTTGCGGCTCTTTTTGGGGTAAAAACAGGATGGTCAGAGAGGGGATGAAAAACCGGCAAATCGTCGCTGCAGGGTGCATGGCGCCTGAATATTGATCCGGATCATATTTGCCATGATCCCCTGATATATGAGTCCCGTTATCGAGTGGTCGGGCAGGGTCAGCCAAGGGGGATAAAGGGCGGATAAGAAACCTGAATAGTTAGTCATATTAGTGACTGCACATATGGCATGCATCTGCCAAAACCAGGTCATAACGAGACGGCGCAACGGGCGGTTATTTGAAATAAATCACACTTTTGCGACAAACCCAAAGAGCCTGCCGGCTCTTCGGGAGTCGCGATGAACCCATGGCTGGTCATGGAGAGCTGGGCTGAGCTGAGCGGAGCGGAGCATTGCCATTCAAGTCGGCGATGCTGGCCGTCTCTCGTATCAGGCCATGATATCCAGCTGGGAGCCTTTGCGTTTTTCTTCACCAACCATACTACCCATCTGTTGACCGAGGGGGCTCTGCTGGAATTGCAGATAGTCGGTCAGGTTCTGCTGGCGCTGGTAGCGATTTGCCGCCTGATAAACATCAGCGGTGCTCGGGGCGGCGCTGTTGCCGGTCTCTTGTCCGCTCGCTTGCAAGTAACGATTGATCGCCGCTTTATCCTGCTGGTGGGCGGTGTAGGAGACGGCCATGGTTCTGCGGGCGGTTGCCTGCTCCTCGCTCTGCGCCTTCACCTCATCCTTTTTGGCCAGCGCTTCATTGCGGGCTTTATTGATCTGCTCGGGAGTCACATCGGGGTAGGAGGGGTATTTGCTGTAATCGGGCAGTGGCATGGGCTGGGAGGTGATCTGCATGGGGGCTCTTCTCTTCTGAACAGGAACGGCCGCATGATACGTGGCCGGTTTCGTTCAACAAAGCACCACTTGCCGGTTCATCAAGAGTAGGTTCAGCTTCGCGAATAGATTGTTAATTGAACAGTGGCGGAGCAATAAAAAAGGCGCCAAAAGGCGCCTTTCATATGGTCCAACCATAGCCTGATCAGCTAAAGAACCAGTAACCGCGATTGACCAGACGGGTCAGCAGTTGCAGGAAACCGGCCTGATCGGCCAGTTCAACCATATCAGCCTGAGTGATGATGTCTTTATCACACAGCAGGGAGATGGCAGCCGCATCCTCGCTCGGCAGGGTCCAGGCTTCGCCGTCGATATAGCACTGCTGGCTCTCGCCGCTGAACCAGACGCTGCGCAGGCCCGGCACCTTGATAGCAGGCTCGCCCTGGGTCAGCAGGTCGGCTACTTCCTCGGCGCTGTAGTCCGGCTCGACCGGATTGACGTCCAGATCGTGCTTGGCCTCGGAGATCATGGCGCCGAACCACTCCTTGAACAGGGTCTCGTCATCGAGGGCCTGTTGCATCAACTCGCGCAGACGGTGCAGTTCATGGGACTGGATCTCGCCGTGACGGGCACGGGGCTTGAGGTCCGGGTCGCTGTAACGCTCGGTACGCACCTCGTTGTCGATCAGGTGATCGGCAAAGGAGGAGATCAGCGCCTTGGCGTCCGGCGCGCGGAAACCGACCGAGAAGTTCATGGAGGGCTCGATGGCGTAGCCTTCGTGGGGGAATCCTGGCGGAATGTAGAGGATATCGCCCGGCTCCATGATGACGTCGATGATCGCCTCGAACGGCTCGCAGTGCAGCAGCGCGGCGTGGGCCGCAAATTCGTTCAGTGGCAGCGCATCGCCAACCCGCCAGTGACGCTTGCCCAGACCCTGGGTGATAAACACATCGTAGTGATCGATGTGGGGGCCAACACCGGCATGGGGGGTGGAGAAGCTCACCATCACATCATCCAGTCGCCAGCCGGGGATGAACTGGAACGGCACCGCCAGTTCGTTCACCTCGGGCGCCCAATGGTTGCAAGCCTGTACCAGAATGGTCCAGTTCTCTTCGCCCAGATGGTCGTAGGATTCGAAGGGGCCGTGGGCGGCATCCCACTTGCCATCAAAACGGGTGACGAGGCGGGACTCGACCACCTCTTCCATGGCCAGACCTGCCAGCTCGTCCGGGCTGATGGGATCCTGAAAGTCTTTGAAGCCGCCCTTGATAAGGAGCGGGCGCTTCTGCCAGTAGTGCTCAAGGAAGTGAGCGATATCCAGATTGAGTTCGTACATAGATCTTCTCGTCAAAGGGTTCGACAAAGGGTAAGAGAGGTCTTGCCAGAGGCGGCTGCCGACCTCGGGCAAGCCCTCTTGCAAAGGGTGTATAGGGTGCCACATAAAATAACCGGGGCCCTGTTGCAGATCATGCACAGGGCCCCGGTCGTGTTACTTATCCGCTTATTTCAGCAGATCAACCAGACGCTGGGCGTCACCAATGTAGTTGGCCGGGGTCAGCTTCTTCAGCTCCACCTTCACTGCTTCTGGCAGTTCGAGGGTGTCGATAAAGGTACGCATCCCTTCGGCATCAACGCGGCGACCACGGGTCAGCTCTTTGAGCTTCTCGTAGGGCTTCTCGATGCCGTAGCGACGCATCACGGTCTGGATCGGTTCGGCCAGCACTTCCCAGTTGGCGCTCAGGTCAGCGGCCATGGCGTCGCTGTTGGCTTCCAGCTTGGAGATGCCCTTGAGGGTCGCCTGATAGGCGATCAGCGAATAGCCCACCGCCACACCCAGGTTGCGCAGCACGGTTGAGTCGGTCAGATCACGCTGCCAGCGGGAGATGGGCAGCTTGCTCGCCAGATGCTGGAACACGGCGTTGGCCAGACCCAGATTGCCTTCGGAGTTTTCGAAGTCGATGGGGTTGACCTTGTGCGGCATGGTGGAGGAGCCAATTTCGCCCGCGATGGTGCGCTGCTTGAAGTGACCCAGTGAAATGTAACCCCACACATCGCGGTCAAAATCGATCAGGATGGTGTTGAAGCGGGCCATGGCGTCGAACAGCTCGGCAATGTAGTCGTGCGGCTCGATCTGGGTGGTGTAGGGGTTCCAGTTCAGGCCCAAGGACGTCACGAACTCCTCGGAGAACTGGTGCCAGTCCACGTCCGGGTAGGCGCTGATGTGGGCGTTGTAGTTGCCGACGGCGCCGTTGATCTTGCCGAGGATCTCCACCGCCATGATCTGCTTGTACTGGCGCTCCAGACGGTAGGCGACGTTGGCCATCTCCTTGCCCATGGTGCTCGGGGTTGCCGGCTGACCGTGGGTGCGGGAGAGCAGCGGCATGTCACGGTACTCGTGAGCCAGACGCTTGAGCTCGCTGATCAGCTTCTCGCAATAAGGTTTGATGACCTCTTCGCGGGCGGTTTTCAGCATCAGACCGTGGGAGTTGTTGTTGATGTCTTCCGAGGTGCAGGCGAAGTGGATAAATTCGCTGACAGCCGCCAGCTCAGGGGTCACTTCGACCTGTTCTTTGAGGAAGTACTCCACCGCTTTCACATCATGGTTGGTGGTGCGCTCGATCTGTTTGATACGGGCTGCGTCACTCTCGTTGAAGTTGCTGACGATGCCGTCGAGCAGGGCATTGGCGGCCGCACTCAGGGCAGGGACTTCGGGGATCCCGGTGTGGCTGGCCAGTTTTTGCAACCAGCGCACCTCGACTTCGACGCGAAAACGCAGCAGGCCGAATTCGGAGAAGATAGGGCGCAGGGCATCGGCCTTGTCGCCATAACGACCGTCAATCGGGGAAACAGCAGTCAGCGCGGACAGCTCCATGGGGTGAACTCCTGATGATTTGTGTGGGGGATCCGTATCCACTCGCGCGTTGGCCGGAGTCGTCATCAAGGCCGCTGTGCGGCTGTTCACCCTGATGTCGACCTCGATTGCCCGCGCGCGAGCCGATGATTAGTAACGTTTGGCCAGCTCCACCATCTTCTTGCGAGCGAAGATGATCTGGGTTCGGCTGCCACCGAGCTGACGCCACAGCACGCAGGCACGGATGCCCGCCAGCAGCAGGGCGCGCACCTTGTGCTGCACCAGCGGCTGCTGCAGGAACAGCGGGGTACCCGCCACCTGAATGCGCGGCCCGATGGGGCTGATGAGATCGCTGTAGATGCTCGCCATGTTGGCCATGATCTGCTCGTCCAACAGATCGAAATGCTGTTGCTGGCGGCCGATCTGGCTGATCCGCTCTCCCAGCAGGTTGAGAATGTCCTTGCGCTTGGCCAGCTTGCGCTCCAGCGCAATCAGGCTCACCACATAACGGGTCAGCTCAGCATTCTTCTGGCTGCCGTCGGCACCCAGCTGTTCGACCAGCGCGCGATAGCCATCGCGGATCGCCAGATGGCTGCCAAACACTTCCAGCGGTTGTTTGGGATCGGTCACCAGTACGCTCGAGAGGCTCTCGCGCAGGGAGGCTTCGTCGCAGTTGCCGTCACGGGCCACCTTCTGCACCAGAAAGGCAGCCTGGCAGATGCCGGCAAAGGCCATTGTTCTGTCTTGGAATTTATCGCTCACGTCTGCTGCCTTGTGTTAAGGATTCAAACCGGATGGCTGAAACGTTGCTCTATGATGCCACCGCCCAAGCACTCTTCCCCGTCATAGAAGACGGCGGATTGGCCCGGGGTGACCGCAGCCTGTTTCTCGTCGAAGATGACCCGGATGGTCTCATCGTCGATGGGCTGGATCAGGCAGGGGATATCCTGCTGGCGGTAACGGGTCTTGACGGTGCAGCGGCGCGGCTCGCGGATCGGAGTGCGATCCACCCAGTGCAGCTGGCTGGCAATCAGGCCGTCGGAGTAGAGGCGGGGATGCTCACCTTGCGCCACTACCAGTACGTTGCGCTCGACCTCTTTGTCGACCACATACCAGGCTTCTTCGGTAGCATCTTTGCGACCACCGATGCCGAGCCCTTTGCGTTGGCCCAGGGTGTGGTACATCAAGCCCTGGTGCTCGCCGATCACCTTGCCATCTACGGTTTCGATGGGGCCGGGTTGGGCGGGCAGGAACTTGGCCAGGAAGTCCTTGAATTTGCGCTCACCGATAAAGCAGATGCCGGTGGAGTCTTTCTTCTTGGCGGTGATGAGATCCAGCTGCTCGGCGATGCGGCGCACCTCGGGTTTCTCCAGATCGCCCACCGGGAACAGGCTCTGACCCACTTGCTTTTCGCTCAGGGTATAAAGGAAGTAGCTCTGATCCTTGTTGGTGTCGAGACCACGCAGCAGGCGCGGGTGGCCGGTGCTGTCGTCACGGCGCACATAGTGGCCGGTGGCGATGTAGGTGGCACCCAGCTCTTCGGCGGCAAATTCGAGGAACGCCTTGAACTTGATCTCCTTGTTACACAGGATATCCGGGTTCGGCGTGCGGCCAGCCTTGTACTCTTCGAGGAAGTGCTCGAACACGTTGTCCCAGTACTCGGCTGCGAAGTTGATGGTGTGGAGTTTCATCCCCAGCTTGTCGCAGACGGCCTTGGCATCAGCCAAATCCTGGGCGGCAGAGCAGTACTCGTCCGTGTCGTCTTCTTCCCAGTTCTTCATGAACAAGCCTTCGACCTGATAGCCCTGCTGCTGGAGCAGGTAGGCCGAGACGGAAGAATCCACGCCGCCGGACATGCCGACGATCACCTTGATTTGGCTGTTGTCTGTCATTAGTCGAAGTTACCAGTTCGTTTAAACGGGGCGTATTCTACCAGAGTTTTGCGCCCCCGGTCACATCTCCATGCTGTCGTTCCCATCAGGAGCCTGATAGCAGGAAATCGTTTTTCTGTTATTGGCCAGCGCGGCCGTAAAAGAGTGTCAAATGGCCTCAAATAAAGGCCTTGAGTGCTGAGAGTGGCAGGCGGGTGCCCGCCAGATAGTCCTGAATGCATTGCCATACCAGCGGGCTGCGCAGGGCCGGTTTGCACTCGGCGATCTCCTCCAGGGTGAGCCAGTGACAAGCGAGCACATCGCCGTCAGGATCCTCTGGATGGTGCTGACCGGGCGCTTTTTCAAGGTCGAAGATCAATGCGGTCCGGACAAAGGTGGCCTCACTGTCAGCCGGTTTGAACAGATAGGTGCCGAGCCAGGCGGTTGGCGTGGCGGTCAGACCCGTCTCCTCTTTCAGTTCGCGGCAGGCCGCTTCAAGCAGGTTTTCCCCCGGCTCCACATGACCGGCGGGCTGGTTGAAACGGCGCTGGCCCTTTATCTCCTCTTCCACCACCAGAAAGCGGCCCTGCCACTGCACCACGGCGGCGACTGTCAGGCGCGCCTCCATGCGGGCATGGCTGCTGGTCGATTGCTCTGCCTGATTGCTCATCATGACTCCTTGTCGTTGCTATTGGGATTGCCTGCGCGGGCCGGTCTGCGCATTGTGCTGCGCCCGCTGCTGCGGGGTTTGCCGCCGGCCGGGTTTGGGGTTGCGCGCTCGGTTGAATTAGTGCTGCGGGGACGCTCGTCCTGTCTTGGCTGGCTGGCCCGCCGTGGCGCC
This sequence comes from Aeromonas sobria, assembly GCF_000820145.1. Classification (GTDB taxonomy): domain Bacteria; phylum Pseudomonadota; class Gammaproteobacteria; order Enterobacterales; family Aeromonadaceae; genus Aeromonas; species Aeromonas sobria. The sequence continues at coordinate 249,381 of NZ_CDBW01000016.1, forward strand.
TCTCCTGCCGGTTTGGCATGTCCGCCCGAACGGGATGATGACGGACGCGGGCGGCTGGCCGGAGCTGGTGCCAGCTCGGGGGCGGGCAGGCTGCGGCTCTCGCCGGGGGCCAGACCGTCTTCTTGCCAATTACCCAAGGTCCAGTCACCGATGGCGTAGCGAATAAGGCGCAGTGTGGGGTGACCGATATGGGCGGTCATCCGCCGTACCTGCCGGTTGCGTCCCTCGATGATTTTGATCTCCAGCCAGCTGGTGGGGATCTCCTTGCGCTCGCGAATGGGCGGATTGCGCGGCCACACCGCAGGTTCTTCCATAATGCGGGCCCCGGCCGGCAGGGTCATGCCGTCATTGAGCTCCACGCCGGCGCGCAGGGCGGCCAGTTGCTCTTCGCTGGGGATGCCTTCTACCTGCACCCAGTAGGTCTTGGGGGTCTTCTCCCCCGGCTGGGTGAGGCGCGCCTGCAGCTTGCCGTCGTTGGTGAGCAGCAGCAATCCTTCGCTGTCTCTGTCGAGGCGGCCAGCGGCATAGATGCCGGGCTCCCTGATGTAATCCTTGAGGGTCTCCCGGCCTGCCTCGTCGGTAAACTGGCACAGCACCATGTAGGGCTTGTTCAACAGCAGCAACTTGCGATCCGCCGCTGCCAGATCCGGTTTGCGGGGGGCGGCTGGGCGCGCCGTTGTGGTGGTGCGCGCGGCGCCATCACGGGGCGGACGGTTAGGGAGAGAGCGACGGGAACGGGGAGATTTCATCGGATACACACTTCAGACTGTCGATGGCTGCGAGTGTACCACAGGGGGCTGACGGCGGGATGAATGGCAGAGGCCGCGGTGAGACCAAGATCGCAGACCGACTCTTCAGTTGGCAACAGGTCAGTTGGCAACAGGGGGCAAACCGGCCTAGCTCAGCAAGCTCTCAATCACGATAGCCTGACGGGCGGGGGCCGAGCCTGCCTGCAACAGGGCGTGGCTGACCACATCGTCGATCATCGCCTGCGCCAATCGGGTGAGGGGCCGCAGGGTCTCCCGTCCGCAGCCGACCGGTACTGCCAGCAAAATAATGGTCTGCACCGGCCCAATCCGGGAGCCCCACTCGATGGGGTCTGCACAGTTGAGCAGACTCAGCGCCGGTTGGCTTATCCCTTCGCTCAATACATGGGGCATGGCAAGGCCCGGGCGGATAATGGTGGCAGAGACCTGCTCGCGCCGCTCCACTGCTGCGGTCAGTTTAGGGCGGTCGGTGACCAGTTCGGCGGGCAGCAGATCGATCAGATGTTCGAGGGCCTCGGCCTTGGTCAGCGGTTCGGGGCTGTGGGCCAGCTGGCGCAGGGCAAAATGGTAGTCGGGCAGGGCGCTCGCCAACCGTAATTCGGCCAGTGCGGCGGTCAATGGGCGCACCAGCGGTTGGCCCAGTTCGCCGCACCAGCAGGTAAACGCCATGTGGGCCAGCTCGGCATCGCACCCTTCAATCTGCAACTGGCAGAGGTCGCCGGGTTGGGTGGCGAGGGTCAGCAGAGATAGCTGGTTGCTGGCGATGACAGTCTGGCGCCGGGTGAGGTTGGCGCAACAGATGGAGGATTTGAACATCCCCGCCAGCCGGTTCAACTGTTTGGCCTGGGTGATGCTCATTCCCTGCTGGCAGTAGAAGGTGATCTCGCGGGTCAGCATCAGGCCGGGATCGGCAATCCCTTGAGTACGCCCATGGCATCCAGCAGCACTGTCTCCAGGGTCACCTGATGGATGGCGCAGCCGAGAAAGCGATCTTTTTGCTCAATCTCGATATCGGAGGCAATCAGCACCAGATCGGCGCTGGCAATATCGCGGGCGGTCAGCATGTTCTCCATGCCCATGGCACCTTGAGTTTCGACCTTGATCTTGAGCCCCAGGGTGGTGGCAGCTTTTTGCAGGGCATCGGCAGCCATATAGGTATGGGCAATACCGGTCGGGCAAGCGGTGATGGCAACGATCTTCATCAGATATCTGTGATGCAGGCAAGTGGGAGCAACAAGATAGCGCTGGCGGGCTGGCTTTACCAAAAGTCCATACGAAAAGTGGGATCTTGATGGGGATATGCCTGCCCCTTGAGCGGCAGCGCAGGCTCATGTCGGGCCCATCGGGTGTCTGGTTGCGCCAAACAACAAGGGCCACCCGTGTGGGTGGCCCTGAACAATCAGCGACAATCTGCAGGGGATCAGGCGGTCTGGCCGGCCAGCGCTGCGGCTTTCAGCTCGCGCTTGATACGGCGGATCTTGCGCTCTTCGGCCACGGCCACACAGGCCATCAGCACCAGACAGGCGGCAGCAGCCATGTCGAGGGCGGCGAAGGTGCCTGCCCAGCCAGTCAGACCGAAGATGGGGGTACCATCGGCGATCATGCCCAGACCCAGTTTGGCGAAGCTGTCACCGATCAGATAAGCAAAGGTGCCCTTGACCCCATCGGCGACGCTGATGCCCTGTTTGGGGACGAAGCCCACGGCGGCAACGCCGATCAGCAGCTGCGGACCAAACACCAGGAAGCCCAGCAAGAACAGCGAACCCAGGAACATGAATGGGGTAGTGGCGTGCTGATAGAGACCCAGGGTGGCAATGATCAGTGCCAAGGCGACGCAAGCCACCAGACCACGACGGCCATTGGCCAGATCGGAGAGATAACCCCACATCAGGGTGCCGACCAGTGCGCCCACTTCAAAGAAGGTAAAGCCCTGAATCGCCACCTCTTTGGAGAAACCCAGCTCCTGGTGAGCGTAGACGGTGGACCACTGGTCGATACCGATGCGCACCACGTAGAGGAAGATGTTGGCAAAGCAGAGCAGCCAGATCACTTTGTTCAGCAGCACGTACTTGACGAAGATCTGCCCCTTGGTCAGCTGCTGCTCTTCGGTGGCGATATCTTCTTCGCTCGCCACTTCGTCAAACAGCTCTTCTACCTTGCCCAGACCATAGGCTTCCGGTGAATCGCTACCAAAACGCAGGCCGATAAAGCCGACGATCAGCGCGATGATGGACGGGAAGATAAACATGCCGAGCACATTGCCATCAAACAGATAGTTGGCACCGAACAGCGCCACACCGGCCGCACCGGCACCGCCGACGTTGTGGGAGAGGTTCCACATGCCGAGGTAAGTGCCGCGCTTGTTGCGTGGCGTCCACTTGGTGATGGTGGAGTAGCTGCACGAGCCACCACAGCTTTGGAAGAAACCACTGGCTGCGTAGAAGAAGATCATCAGGTAGAGGCTAAAACCGGTGCCACCCATGCTGGCACTGAAGCCGAGCATGCAGAGGGCGGAGAGGATCAGCATCAGCGGCAGGAACTGCTTGGTGTTCTTGCCATCGGCGTAGTAGGAGACGACTGTCTTGCCCACCCCGTAGGTGATGGAGAAACCAAGGCCGATCATGCCAAGCTCGGTCATCGACAGACCGTACTCCTGGATCATGTCATTTTGCGCAATGTTGAAGTTCTTGCGGATCAGATACATGGTCAGGTAGCCAATAAATACAACCAGATAGGATTGCATAAAAGGCTTGAACCAGAGCTTGCGCCGGGCTTCGACCGGCAGGTCGAGGGTCGGAACCCGGACCTGTTGGAGCAATTTCAACATCTTCGTTCATCCTCTGCGAGATAGACGGTATTTCCGCCGCGCCCCTCATTTGTAGATAAATTGTTTGAGGTCACGCCACGGAAGGGGAACCGAAAGTCAGATCCTGCCAGTTGGTGCTGTGGCCGACTCTCCATCCATATAAACCCGGGCCCGGCACGGGATGATGGGGCTGGTTGCCCATCGTGGTGCGGGTCACGACATCAGGTGAGGTGACTCTAATCAGAGGGGCAGAAAATGGCTTGAGAGCCATCCCTAGTGGCACTAGGAAAATTTCCTAGTTTTTGCGCTTTCGCGGAAAAAGCGTGAGAAACATCACACAGTGAATGCCAAAGTACTGCCATGTCAGCCAGTTTGCTGCGCCGTGCGAGCCCTTGGTTGCGAGGCGTGAGGGAGAGACGCAAGGAGAGGAGGGCGAAGCGAGAAGCGAGGTAGGCGGGGTCATCGACCCCTGTTTCGTGGGGCGGATCAGAGGAAAGCTGGCTATCAGGCGCTGCGAAAACCAAAGAGGCCACCCCGTGGGGTGGCCTCCTGTTATGCGTTACGAGCAGCGATTGCGCGGGGGGACTCAGGCCGCTTTGGCCAGGGTCACCTCGTCACTCTTTTTGATCCGCAGTTTTTTCAGGGCGACAGCCACCACACCGGTGACGATGGCACCGCAGACCATGCAGAGCAGCGCCAGCAGTGGCTTGTTGACCGCACCCAGCAGGGCCACGATGGGGCCACCGTGGGCGACGCTGTTGGTGATGCCAAACAGGAAGGCCATCACTGCGGCGGTCATGCTGCCCAGAATGTTGGCCGGGATGACGGCCAGCGGATCACGGGCGGCGAACGGGATCGCCCCCTCGGAGATCCCCACCAGGCCCATGGCACCGGCGGCTTTGCCCGCTTCGATTTCAGAAGCATCGAAGATACCCAGCTTGCGACCGAGCACGGTAGCCAGCGACATGCCGAGCGGCGCAGCCGGGATGGCGCAAGCCATGGCACCCATAAACTGGGTCTGACCGGAGGCAATCATGCCGACGGAGAACAGGAAGGCCACCTTGTTGACCGGGCCACCCATATCAAAGCCGGCCATACCCCCCAGCACGATGCCCAGCAGTACCAGACTGCCACCGCTCATGGAGAGCAGCATGGCGTTGAGGCCTGTCATCATGTCGGCAATCGGGGCGCCGATGATGAAGATGAAGACCGCAGCGATAAACAGGGAACCGACGATGGGGGCGATCAGGATCGGCACCAGCGGCTGCACCATCTTGTGGTAGTGACGGGTGGCAATCCAGCGCACCAGATAGCCGACCAGCAGACCTGCGATGATGGCACCGATAAAGCCAGTACCGGCGTCAGCGCCGTAGAAGCTGCCGTTGTTGGCGATCCAGCCGCCGATAAAGCCCGGGGCCAGCGCCGGACGATCACCGATGGCGTAGGCGATATAGCCCGCCAGAATGGGGATCATCAGGGTAAAGGCGGCCACACCCACGTTGAGGATCTGGTTCCACATGCTCCCTTCCGGGATCTGCATGCCGCTCGGGGTCGGGTTGCCGCCGATGGCCAGTGCCAGCGCAATCAACAGACCGCCGGTCACCACGAACGGGATCATGTGGGAGACGCCGTTCATCAGGTAGCGATAGAGATCGGAACTGCCGCCCGTGCTCTTCTCTTCACCCTTTTTATCTTCTTTGCCGGCCACATAGGCCGGGGCTTTCAGTGCCTGCTCGATCAGACCCTTGCCATCCTTGATGGGGGCCTTGACGCCGGTTTTGATCAGCGGCTTGCCAGCGAAGCGGGCCATGTCCACCTGCTTGTCACAGGCCACCACGATGGCGCTGGCGCGGGCAATTTCGTCTGCGGTCGGGCTGTTCTTGACGCCGATGGAGCCGTTGGTCTCCACCTTCACCTCGTAACCCAGCTCGCGGGCTGCGCGCTCCAGCGACTCGGCCGCCAGATAGGTGTGAGCGATACCGGCCGGGCAGCCAGTGACACCGATGATGAAGCCTTTGCTGGTAGTCGGGGCTGCACTCTGCTCCTCTTTCTTGGCCAGCAGCAGCGCCAGTGCCTCAGCCGGGGTTTTGGCTGCCAGCAGTTTGGCGATAAAGCCCTCTTCGATCAGCTTGCCGGAGAGCTCCGCCAGCACCTCGATATGGTGATTGGCGCCACCATCGGGGGAGGCAATCATGAAAAAGAGGTGGGACGGCTTGCCATCTTCGGCGCCGTACTCGATGCCGTTGCGGCTGATGCCGATGGCGACCGCCGGGTTGCTCACCGCCGCGCTCTTGGCGTGGGGCAGGGCCACGCCCTCCTCAAAACCTGTGTTACCCAGCTCTTCGCGGGCCCACAGATCCTTGATAAAGGCCTGCTCGTCGCTGACCCTGCCTTGCGATGCCAGCAGGCGGGCCATCTCGGTGAAGACCTCTTCCTTTCGCGTCGCTTTCAAATCGAGGTTGATCAGATGTTCATTGATCAAGGTGGTGATCATGGCGCTCTCCCCGCTTCCGGTGACGGAAGCTATGCGTGAGTACGTATCGACGTACTGGATAAAAATGACCTGGCTATTATCGCGGTTCGTCCGCCCCCGCCCTATCGGATAAATGTGCCAATCACTGGATTTTTGTGCGCAGCAAAACACGATGTGATGAAGATCCCGTTTTCAGGCAGGACTCGCTATTTTCAGTCGGCATTTATTTTTCTATTTAAAAACAAATAATTGAGGCTATTTGTGGCATGGGTTGAGGTTTGTTATGGGTAATATCAATAAATTAATCCCTATCTGGTGATGGATTTTTATGTGGTGAACCAGAATAAAGTAGTGTGATCTTCATCACGCTAACCCCTGTTTTTTTCGACGTGATTAGGATTTTTATGCGCCTGCTGGCCGGGGGAAAGTGGTAAGCGCTATCTATCAGATTTTTCGTCTAAAATCGGTACAGACGTAACCTAATTGCAGGTATCTACCGGAGGCTGGGCTGATGTTTAATTTTAAAATCAAAGCAGAATTACTCGCATGTCAAACGCAGTTGGCCCAGGCCCACGCCTTTATTGATGCCGTCAAAAAGGGGGTGGCAACCATCAGTTTTACCCCGCAAGGGGTTATCCTCGAGGCTAATCCGCTGTTTTTAAGTGTGGTGGGTTATAGCGAGCAGGAGGTGGTTGGCAAACACCATCGGATGTTTTGCGACGCCCACTATGGGCAGTCGACCTCTTACTCGCAGTTTTGGCAGCAACTGGACCATGGCGAGACCCACAGCGGCATTTATCAGCGTTTTGATAAGCAGGGGCGAGAGTTGTGGCTAGAGGCGACCTACTTCCCGGTCAAGGTTGATGGCAAGGTGATAAAAGTGGTCAAGATTGCCGCCGATATCACCGAGAGTTACATCCAGCTCAGCCGTCAGAAAGCCATCGCCTCAGCCCTCGACCGTTCGCTGGCCATTATCGAATTCACCCCCAAAGGTGACATCATCACTGCCAATCAGAATTTCCTCTCCTGCGTTGGTTACTCGTTATCACAACTCAAAGGACAGCATCACAAGCTGTTTTGTGACGACAGCTTTTATCGGGAACAGCCCCATTTTTGGGAGGATTTGGCCCATGGCCAGCTCAAGTCGGGTCTCTTTTTACGCCGGGACAGTCATGGTAACGAGCTCTGGCTGGAGGCAACCTATAACCCCATCAAGGATGAGTCGGGCAAGGTGATCAAAGTGGTCAAGTTTGCCAGTGACGTGACGGAACGGATCAAACGGGCCCAGGCGGTCAGTGAAGCGGCCCGTATCGCTCACACTATTTCTAAAGAGACCACCCAAGCTGCGTCGACCGGTTCTGATCTGCTCAATGCCTCGGTCGCTCTCTCGAGTGCTATTTCGGAGCAGGTAAGCAAAACCTCAGCTCTGATTGGTCAGTTAAATGAGCAGTCAAAAAGCATAGAGGCGATTGTTTCCACCATTAGCAGCATTGCGGAGCAGACCAACCTGTTGGCACTGAATGCGGCCATTGAAGCCGCGCGGGCCGGAGATCAAGGGCGTGGTTTTGCGGTGGTGGCCGACGAAGTACGGCAACTGGCGGCTCGCACCTCGCTCTCTACCGGCGAGATTGCCGCAGTGGTGCAGAAAAACCGCGAGTTGACCGCCCATATCACCAGCAATATCGATGAAGTGGCCAGTAGAGCATTACGTGGCAAGGAGCAGATTAGCGAGGTGAGCAGTGTGATGGCCCAGATTGAGCAGGGTGCCATCAGTGTCACCGAAACCGTATCCAACTTGGCCATAGATTCTTGAGTGGTATTGGTTGTTGAGTAAAGGCACCGTTTGGATTATTACTCCATCGGTGCTTATTTCTTGTGCACTTGATATGTGAATCTGAACCCCTCCTGTATCGTCCCTCCATTGTGAATTGTTCTGGTTTGACCTCTTGATTAGGCTTGCCGCCTCATTAATTTTGGAGCAGGAACAGAACAAGATGGCATTACAACAGAAAGGGCGGGCAATGGCCCTGCTGGTTATGGTCGCGAGCATGGGTCTGGGCGGCTGTATGGGGCAGATGGGGCTTTCTGGCATGGTCACCAAGGGCAACCTGAGCGTGGTGGATAACCGCTACGGCCGTGCCGGGGTCTTCGTGTTGCTCGCCCCTGTCTATGGTCTGGCGGCCACCGGCGATCTGTTCGTATTCAATACCATCGAATTCTGGACTGGCAAAAACGTCATCACTGGCAAGTCGCCAGCGCTGGTCGACATGCGTGCCAACTCGGTGATCAAGGTGAACCAGCATCTGGACCCGGCGCTTAAAAAGGTGCCGTTGGCCATGCTGCCGCAGGGTGTGCGCGAAGTAGAAATCAGCTACCCCAACGCACAGAGCGCCGAAATGAAGCTGCATTATCTGGATGGCAGCATTGGCATGATGCGCGGCGAGAAGCGTGGTGAGATGCTGGATATCTATTTCGATGGCCAGCTGGTCTCTACCATGACCCAGGATCAACTTGAGCAGATCCGCACCGCCGCGTAAACGGCTGCGATCCTCATGTTGGTACTCAAAACGCCCCGCAACTGCGGGGCGTTTTGCATTGGTTTTAGTCCGGCTGCTTGCGATGGGGCGGGGTGAGGATCAGCCCCAGCAGGCGGCGCAGGTGGGTGAGCTGCTCGGTCAGCTGGACGTTGAGCCAGAGGTAGCCATTGATGGCCGCCTCGGTGTTGGGGGGCAGCGACACCTGCATCGCCACCTCCTGCAGGCGGGCGATGGCGGCATCCGCACCGCGCCCGTCGCCGGTTTGCATCATCAGGGCGAGCTGGCTGATCACCTCCTCGGTGGCCTGATGGCAAGTGTGCAGCTCGCGGGTGCTCTGCATCAGGAAGTGACTCTGGCGATCGTTCCAGTAAGTGTTGGCCAGCATCTCCAGGGTACAGAGGGTGTTGCGCATGGTGACCTGCACCGCATCAAACAGCGAGATACTGTGGCGACTCTCCTTGGCTGCCGGGGCCAGCAGTGCCCGCAGTTTGCCGGTCTGGGCCAGCAGTTGAGAGAGATTGTGTTTGAGCCGCGGCCGCTCCAGCACATTGGGGGAGAGGTGGGTGTGATAGAGCCGCCCCGACTGTTGCAGGATCTGGTGCAGTTGCAGCCGCCAGTGGCTATAGGCGCGCTGGGGATAGATGCTGCAAAAGAGCAGCGCCAGCAGGGAGCCAAGGATCACATCAGCACTGCGCCACAGCGCCATCTTGATGTCCCCCGGCATGGCTCCCATGGTGATGCCAAGGGTGATACCGATCAGCAGCCCCACATAGGGGCGCTTGCCGAGGGCCAGATAGCCGCAGAGGAACATGATGCAACCGCACCAGATCAGGGTGAGCGGCATGGAGTAGATCTCCAGATAAAGTGCCACCACTCCGCAACCGGCGCCGAAGATGGTGCCCACCACCCGCTGCAGGGCACGGGAGAGCACATTGCCCCAAAACGAGATGGGCCCCATCACCACCACTAATGTGATCAGCGGCCAGGTGCTCTCTGGCAGTTGCAGTTCGCGGGTCAGCAAAAAGGTGAGCATAAAGGCGAGCGCAATGCGCAGGCCATGGACGATCCGGTAGTGGCCATAGACCAGCAGATCGAGTCGGGAGAGAGGGGCATCAAGACGCACAGTTTGCCTCGTATCAGGTCGCCGATCAGGTGTGTGACGGGGCGCCGTGCATCCGGCCGACGCCCCGTTCGGGTATCAGGCTAGTCGTCCTTGCAAGGGGTGGATCCAGACCCGCTCGCCAACGGCGATGCCGGGTTGGTCCGGTACGATTTCGATCAGGCAGTTGGCATCTGCCATGGAGCTCAGAATACCCGAACCCTGTGGTCCTGTGGTGCGCACCCGCAGCTGGCCGTTACGGTCCTGATGGAAGATGCCGCGCAGAAACTCGGAGCGCCCCGGGCGGCTCTTCATCTTCTCGTCCGCCAGTGCCGACAGGCGCAGCGGCTGCCACAGCTTGCCCTGCAGGCGGGCAATGGCGGGCTCGACAAACTGCAGCACGCAGATCATCGCCGCCACCGGATTGCCCGGCAGACCGAAGAAGGGGGTCTGCCCCAGTTTGCCAAAGGCGAGCGGGCGGCCCGGCCGCATCTGGATGCGCCAGAAATCGATCTGGCCGAGCTCTGCCAGCACCAGCTTGATAAAGTCGGCGTTACCCACCGAGACCCCGCCCGAGCTCAGCACCAGATCGGCGCTGGCGGCGGCCTGCTCCAGCTGCTGGCGCAGAATGGTCTTGTCATCGGGAATGATGCCAAGGTCCATCACCTCGCAACCGGCGGCGCGGATAAGGGCCATCAGAGTGAAGCGGTTGCTGTCGAAGATATGGCCGGGGGCAAGCGTTTCGCCCGGTGCCTGCACCTCATCGCCGGTACTGAACAGCGCCACTTTCAGCGGGGTGCGCACAGTGAGACTGGCTTGACCGAGTGATGCCGCTAGCCCGAGCTGGGGGGCGCCAAGCCAGGTACCGGCCGGGATGGCGACCGCGCCTTTGGCGAGATCTTCCCCGGCCAGGCGCACATTCTGCCCTGCCCGGATTGGGGCGGTGACGGTGACCCACTCACCTTCAATCAGCGTCTCTTCCCGCATCACCACGGTATCCACACCGGGGGGCAGCGGGGCGCCGGTCATGATCTGCACCGCCTGACCGGCCAGCACCGGCTCATGGCGCTGCTGGCCCGCCAGCACTTCCCCCACCAGCTGCCAGCGACCGGTGGCGAGATCGTCGCTGCGCAGGCCAATGCCATCCATCGCCGAGTTGGCGTGGGGGGGCACATTGATGGGGCTCACCAGATCGGCGGCCAGCACGGCGCCGTGGCACTGGGCCAGCGGCTTGTTCGAGCAGGCGTTGCTTGGGGTGAGAGCTTGCAGAATGGCGTTGCGGGCCGCCTCTACCGAGAGAAATCCCTTGCCCGCCTCCGGCTCCTTGGTCTGGCAGCCGTCAAGCCAGCGGCAGACGAAGTCGGCGATGGCCGCCAGATCGTTGATATCGAGGCGGGGCAGGCTTGTCTGCTGTTGTTCGCCACTCTGTTGGGGCTGATCGCTGGCCAGCGCGATGATGTCGCTGTCTTCGGGGAAGAGCAGCGGCTTGCCAATCTCGGCGCGGTGCAGCTCGATTTTCGGGAAGTGTTCGTGCTTGAACCCCTCGACCAAGAGCAGGTCGAGCTCTGTCTGATCGAAGCTTGCCAGCAGCTGGCGAAAGTCCGCTTCGGCCAGCTCGGTCTCAATGATACGAGCGTGGCGACAGCGGGAAGCCACCATCATCTGCTGGGCACCCGCCTTGCGCAGGCGGTAACTGTCCTTGCCCGGCTGGTCGATATCAAAGTCGTGGTGGGCGTGCTTGAGCACCCCGATGCGCAGGCCGCGATCCACCAGCAAGGGGATCAACTGCTCCAGCAAGGTGGTCTTGCCGGTGCCGCTCCAGGCGGCGAAGCCGAGCAGGGGAAGAGTGGGGGCCGGGGTCATGAGGTGACTCCTTGTTGGGGGTCGATAGCTGGGGCGAGCAGACGGGCCTCGTAGGCGGCCAGCTCGGCAGGGCTATTGAGATTGATAAAGGCATCCGGCTGATCGGCAAAGCTCACCACCGCCATATTGTGGCGGGCAAACCAGATATCGATTTTGCGCTCACCCTCTGCCAGCGCGGCGGTGAGGGAGGGGAGCAGGGATTTGTGCAGCAGGGCCACCACGGGTTGCAGCCAGTCGCCGTCGTGGGCCACCACCAGCTCGGTCTGTGGGGTCAGGGCGGCGCGAAAGCGGCTCATCAGATCCAGCGGCAGGGCGGGGCCGTCGCAGGGGACAAACAGCACCCAGTCATGACGGGCGGCGGCAAGGCCAGCCTGCATGCCCGCCAGCGGGCCGAGATAGTCGTTGTTGTCATCGCTGATGACTGGGGCCAGCGCCTGATAGCGGGGCTGACTGCGGTTGGCGTTGATCAGCACCTCATCCACCTGGGGGCGCAGGCGCGCCAGCACGTGGTCGATCAGGGGGCGTCCCGCCAGTGCTACCCATCCCTTGTCTTCGCCCCCCATCCGGGTGGCGCGGCCTCCTGCCAGGATCACTGCTGATACGGCAACGGGATCAGAGTGGCTGTCGCTTTTTGAAGTCATGTCGCTCGATGATTTTTAAAGGGGTCGTCTCTTGCAGCTGGCCACGGGCGAGGGTCCATTGCCGCTCGCACAGGTCGGTCAGGGCATTGCTCTGGTGGCTGATGACGACCAGGCCGCTGCCATGTTCCCGCAGATCTTGCGCCAATGCGGCCATCAGGGCAACCGAATGTGTATCCAGATTGGCGGTGGGCTCATCCATCAGCAGAAAGGCCGGTTGCAGCGCCCAAGCGCGGGCCATCGCCAGCCGTTGCCGTTCGCCACCGGACAAAATACTGATGTGCTCCCGCGCCAGCCCCTCCAGCTCGACCCGGCGCAGCGCCTCGAACACCCGGATCTCGCTGCCAAGCTGTTTATCCAGCGCCCAGGCCACGTTGTCGTGCACGGTGCGATCAAACAGATAGGGGGTCTGGTGCAGATAGGTGACCCGGCCCGGCCCCAGATCCCGCTTGAGCAGCCGGTTGAGCCGCCGTTGCCAGCGTCCCGGCAGATTGGTGTGGCCACGGGTCGGGGCGAGCAGCCCCGCCAGGATCTTGAGCAGGGTGGTCTTGCCCACCCCGTTGGCCCCGTGCAGCCAGATGGCATCCCCCGGTGCGATGGCGAGCCGGTCAATCTCGAACAGCTGGCGTTCGCCAAAGCGCATGGTGAGTTGCTGGGCGGTCAGGGCCATGGGGTACTCCTGTTGATACACAGTGGGGGCATGGTCAGTTCTTCAGATAGCTGTGGCCGCGCCAGAGATGGGGTCAGCAGCATTCGGTAATGGCTAACAGTGCGCTGCGCCATGGTCAGTTCTTCAGATAGCTGTGGCCGCGACACGCTGTCAGCAGCAGGTTGAGCAACAGGGCCAGAGTGAGCAGCACGATGCCAAGGGCTACCCCCTGGGTGAAGGCCCCTTTCTGGGTCTCCAGCGCGATGGCGGTGGGGATATTGCGGGTGAAGTGCAGGATATTGCCCCCCACCATCATGGAGCAGCCCACCTCGGTAACGATGCGGCTAAAGGCGCCGATGATGGCGGCCAGCAGGCCAAAGCGGCACTCATGCATCAGGCCGATCAACGCCTTGGGCCAGGATACCCCCAGGGTCAGGGCGGTCTCCCAGGCGCGCCGATCGCTCTGAACAAACGCCGCGTGGGCCATGGTGGCGATCACCGGAAAGGCGATCAGCATCTGCCCCACCACCATCGCCTGCTGGGTAAAGAGCAGCTTCCAGTCGCCAAAGGGGCCGGCCCGCGACAGCAGCATATAGAGCAAGAGGCCAATCACCACGGTCGGCACTGATTGCAGGGTATTGATGCAGGAGAGCCAGAGCCAGCGGCCGGGCAGCGGCAGATAGGCCAGCGCAAAGCCCAGCAGCAACGCGGGCAGCAGCACCAGCAGCAGGGCGATGCAGGAGACGGAGAAGGAGACCCCCACCACCTGCCACAGTTCGGTGTCACCACTAAACAGCAGGGCGAGGGCCGCTAATGTCGTGTCAAGCAGCGTCGGCATCAGACCTCTCTCTCATAGTGCAGGGCGAGGGCCGTCAATACGGTCGTGTCGAGCAGTGTCGGCATCAGGCGCCTCCCTCAGCGAACCGGGGGAGGGCCATCAACCTCATCGCAGGGGTCAGGGTTGCCATTATTTCCCGTTGGCATCCGCCACAAACAGCGCTTGACCGGCCACCTTGAAGTCGCCGATCAGCTGCTGGCCATGCTCGGAGACCAGCCAGTTCTTCAGGGTGCGAGCCCCTTCGGTGTTGAGATCCGGGTAGCGCTTGGGGTTGACCAGGATCACCTGATAGGGGTTGAACAGGCGCTTGTCACCCTCCAGCAGCACGGCGAGATCCAGCTTGCTCTGATAGGCGAGCCAGGTGCCGCGGTCGGTCAGGGTGTAGGCACCCAGCTCGGAGGCCATGGTCAGGGTCGGGCCCATCCCCTGGCCGATGGATTTGTAACCGGCAAACTCGGGTTTGACGTCAGCGGCTTGCCACAGGGTCTTCTCCTTGATGTGGGTGCCGGACTCGTCACCGCGGGAGATAAAGGTCTGGTCTTGATCCTTGATGGCTTGCAGCCCCTTGGCGGCGTCGTGCAGCTTGGCCAGTCCCGCCGGGTCTTTGGCCGGGCCGACGATGACAAAGTCGTTGTACATCAAATGCACCGGCTCGATGCCAAAGCCTGCATCGACGAACTTCTTCTCGGCAGAGGGGGCGTGGGTCATCACCAGATCCGCATCGCCATTTTCGCCCATCTTCAGGCTCTGGCCGGTGCCAGCCGCCATCACCTGCACCGGATAACCGGTCTCTTTGGTGAACTGGGGCAGCAGCCAGCCCAGCAGACCGGACTGCTCGGTGCTGGTGGTGGTAGCGAGGCGAATTGGTGATTTCGCGGCGTCAGCGTGGGCCGCTCCGGCGATCAGCAGGCTGGCGGTGAGGGAGAGCGCAAAACGTTTGAAATTGGTTTTTATCGTCATCTTGATGCAACTTTTTTCAGGGTGGATGAGGAGAGGGCAAGAGTAAGCAAGCAGGGTGCCAAACTGTTCCTTTGTCATCGGATTCACGGTTTGCCGTTTAAAAACAGAAGCTTATTAAAATCAATCAGGGGAGCTTGTTGTCGCTTTTAATCATGGGTGTTGGTGCTTTTGATACGGGAAGGACAAAATGTCCCACTAAAGTTCCGGTTATCGGGATATTATCTGACCTTACGTGTATCTGAGGTACTTTTTTCCATGACTGCATCCGTTAGCCGCTGGTCTGCCCTCTCCCTGCTCATCGTTGACGATGAGCCCGGCATGCGCAGCTTTCTGGCCAAGGCACTGGCCAAGCGCTTCGCCCAGATAGAGACTGCCGCCAGCGTGGAAGAGGCGGAAGCCCTGCGCTGCCGCCTGCATTTTGATCTCATCATCGCCGACATCCGGCTGCCGGGGCGCTCCGGCATCGAGTGGCACGAGGCGATCGACCCCGCTACCCGTCGCAGCGACATCATCTTCATGACAGGTTTTGGCGACATGGATACCGCCCTTAAGGCGCTACGGCTCGGCGCCAGTGACTTTATCCTCAAGCCCTTCAATCTCGATCAGATGGTGCAGGCGGTAGATAGAGTCATCGAGCGCCGCCAGATGGAGCGGGAGAACCTGCTGCTGCGCCGAGAGGTGAGCAAGCTATTCCCCCCCACCCTGATTGGCGACAGCGCCAAGACCCGCGAGCTCAAGACGCTCATCGCCAGAGTGGCTCCCTCCAATGCCGCCGTGCTGGTGGAGGGGGAGTCCGGCACCGGCAAGGAGCTGGTGGCCCGCGCCCTGCATCAACTATCTGGCCGGATGGGGGCCTTTGTGCCCCTCAACTGCGCCTCCATCGCGCCGGAGCTGCTGGAAAGCGAGCTGTTCGGCCACGTGCAGGGGGCATTTACCGGTGCCCGCAAGGGGCGTGACGGCCTGTTTCGGGTTGCCCATCAGGGCACCCTGTTTCTCGACGAGATCGGCGAAATGCCGCTGGCCATGCAATCCTCCCTGCTGCGGGTGCTGGAGCAAAAAGCCATTCGCCCGGTCGGTGCCGAGCGCGAGCTGGCGGTGGATGTGCGCATCGTCGCCGCCACCAACCGCAACCTCAAAGCCGAAGTGGAGGCGGGCCGCTTTCGCGAAGATCTCTTCTATCGGCTCAACGTGGTGGCGCTGCCGGTGGCGCCGCTGCGGGATCGCGTCGATGACATCCCCGCGCTGGTACACCACTTTACCCGCCAGCTCACCGCCGAGATGGGGATGGGATCCTTAAGCTGGACCCACGAGGATGTGGTGGCGATGCAGGCTTATCCCTGGCCCGGCAACGTGCGCGAGCTGCGCAACCTGATTGAGCGCTGTCTGCTGCTGGGCAAGCCCCCCGCCGATTACTGGCTGAGCAGCAAACCCGCCGAACAGGAGGCGAGCGAGGAGGGTTATCCGCTGGCGTGGCCACTGGCGGAGGTGGAGAAGGCCCACATCCTGCAAGTGGTAGCCAGCCATGATGGCAACAAGTCGGCCGCTTCCCGGGTGCTCGGGGTGGCGCGCAAGACCCTGGAGCGCAAGTTCAAGGAGTGGGCCATCGAATGAGGAAGGTTGATTGGATGGGGTGGCGATGAAACTGACCCTGCTGTCTCGCTGTATGCGCGCCTTGCTGCCCCGCTGCGTGCGCACCAAAGTGCGCTGGCGTCTGCTGCTGCTCACCTCGGTGCCCATCATGCTCACCCTGGCGGGCATGATCGCGCTCACCCTCTACTGGACCCTCACCTACAGCTGGCAGAACCTGCTCACCACGGTGCGCAGTGATCTCGGGGTGGCCCACCACGCCATCACGGTGCAGCAGCAGCGCCAGACCGAACATCTGGAGCATCTGCGCGATGCCTGGGCCTTTCAGCTGCGACTGAGGGAATCGCCGGATCAGCTGCAGGATTGGGTGATGCCGCTGGCGGCCAACTATGGCCTCGACTTCCTGCGTTTGCGCCGTGGCCCCGAGCTGGATCAGCTGACGGCGCAGGCGCGCGCGGCTCTCACGGCAGGGCGCAGCGTCAGTCACTTCGTGGTCTGGTCGCAGCAGGAGATGCTCGCCCTCGCCCCTGTGCTGGCCAAGCGGGCTGTGCTGTGGCAGCGGGATGGTACCAAGGTGGTGGAGAACCGGGGATTGATCAGCCTGTCATTGACGCCGGTGATGGGCCGCGACGGCTCGCTCTGGGCTGTGCTGGAGGGGGGCGAGCTTGTCAACGGCAGCACCCGGCTGGTGGATGAGCTCAAGGGGCAGGTGTTTGCCAAAAATACCCTGCCGGATGGCAGCGTCGGCACCGTCACCCTGTTTCTCGACGATCTGCGGGTGAGCACCAACGTGCCGGTCAGCAGTAGTCGTCAGGTGGGACGGGCGGTGGGCACCCGGGTCTCGCCGCCGGTGCGCGAGCAGGTGCTGGGGCGGGGGGAGATGTGGGTTGACCGCGCCTTCGTCCACGACGCCTGGTATGTCTCGGGCTACGAGCCACTGCTGGGAGCCAGGGGCGAACGGCTCGGCATGCTCTATGTCGGCTTTCTCGAGTGGCCCATTATCCGCACCTACCTCACCAATCTGGTGGAGCTGGGCTCCGGCGTGGTGCTGCTGTTGCTGCTCTCCGGCCTGCTGGTCTATCGCGGCGCGCGGGATCTCTTCTCCCCCATCGAGCGGATGCACAAGGTAGTGCGGCAGGTGCAGGCCGGGGAGTCGGCTCGCATCGGCCCGCTGGCCCTCGATCCCGACCACGAGCTGGCCCAGCTCGGCCGCCAGTTCGACGCCATGCTGGATCGGCAGGAGGCGCACCAGCAGCAGATGGCCCGTAGCGCCGATGAGCTGGAGCAGAAGGTGGCCGAACGCACCCAGAGCCTCAAGCTCAAGACCGCCGAGCTGGAAGATCATATCCATATGCTGACCGAGGCGCGCCAGCAGCTACTCATCAGCGAGAAGCTGGCGGCCCTTGGCGAGCTCTCCGCTGGCGTTGCTCACGAGATCAACAACCCGCTAGCGGTGATCCTTGGCAATGTGGAGCTGATGAAGCTGGAGTTGGGGGAGGCGGCCGAGCCGGTCAGCGAGGAGCTGGCGCTGGTGCTGGCCCAGATCGAGAGGATCCGTGCCATCACCCGCAGCCTGCTGCAATACTCCCGTCCCGGCGACTACGAGACCGCGCCGGTGTGGCAGCATCTCAATCCCATCATCGAGGAGAGCCTGACCCTGGTGCGCTCCGCCCTGCGTCAGCAGCAGGTGGATCTGGTGGCCGATCTCAAGGCCATGCAGCCCATCGAGGCGGATCGCCAGCAGCTGTTGCAGGTGTTGATCAACCTGTTGGTCAACGCCAGCCACGCGCTGGGGGAGCAGGGGGAGATCCGGGTCGAGAGCCGCGACTGGTTCGATGAACTGGGTCAGTTGCGCGGGGCCGAGGTGCGGGTCATCGACAACGGCAGCGGCATCGAGGCGGCGATTATCGACAAGATCTTCGACCCCTTCTTCACCACCCGCGCCACCGGCACCGGCCTGGGGCTGGCCCTGAGCCACCGCATCATCAGCCGCTGGGGCGGGGAGCTGCTGGTGGACTCCACACCGGGGCAGGGGAGCTGCTTTACCGTGCGGCTGCGCAGCCACGCCTTGCTGCCCAGCGGCAGTGAGCCCGCGAAACTGGAAGGGTGGCGCATCGCCCTCAATGCCGAGGGGCGTGAGACAAGCGATTGATGCTGTTATAAAAAGGCCCGTTATAAAAACAGCCCGTCAACATGGTTGGCGGGCTGTTTTGTCGGTGGGTGAGTGGTTATTTACTGCGGGCTCCACACCAGCTTGCCGCTCTGGGTCAGGTCGTAACCGCCGAGGCGGGCCGCCAGTTCACGCCCCTCGGGGGATTGCAACCAGCCGATCAGTTGCTGCAGCAGGGTGCGAAAGAAGACCCCCTGCGGCATCACCAGATCGAAACACTCCTGCGACAAGGGCATAAAGCCGAGGCCAAACTCGGTGGCTGTGCTCTGGGCGCCGGGCCCGACATCCGCATCGCCGCGGCTGATGGCGGCGGCCAGCTCCCGCTCGCTGTTGACCTCAATGGTGCGCTCCAGCCGGGTCAGCGACTCCCCTTGCGTTTGCAGCCACTCCTGCAGGGCGCGCTGGCTGCCAGCCCCTTCTTGACGCATGGCCCAGCGCCAGTCGAGCGCCTCTTTCGCCTCCTTGGGTTGCAACCCCTGCCGCAGCACCAGCCCCTGAACCCGGCGAAATCCATGAACGATCACCCATTGCCGGTGGCCCTGATACTGCTGCACCAGCGCCGGGTGGCGCAGGTGCGCCTCCTCGGCCTGCCCCCAGTGGATGGCGCAGAGATCCACATGGCCGCGCGCCAGCATCGCCAGCCCCTGACGGGTGCCGCACGGGGTGTAGCCCACCAGTGCCTGGGTGCCGAGCTGCTGTGCCAAGCGGCTGCTGGCGTAGTGCAGCAGCACATCGTCCGAGCCTGCCAGCAGCAGCCGGTCGTTCATCACCCCCTCGTGGCAACTGCCGAGCAGCCAGCGGTCGAGCAGGGAGCGGGGAAACAGCCACTTGCCGGTCGCCTTGGTAGCGGGGATGCGCGCCTCGTTGGCGAGCTGGTAGACCTTCTTCTCGTTGAGATCGAGGTATTCCGCCACCTGCTTCACGTTCATAAATTCGTTCATGGCTTGTTCCTGACCCCTGTGGTGGCGTGATCGAGATACAGAGCGATCTGCTTGGCACTCATCAACTCGTTCATTACCTAGTCCCGCATCCCGCGACCGGCCGGACTGGGCGCCAGCACCGGCGGCTTCTCGTCCAGCACCATATGGTTGTGGCCGCTGAATACCTCGAAATGGCGCCCCTTGGCGCGGGCAATCATGGTGATGCCGAGCTGGCGGGCGAGATCCAGCCCCATCTGGGTGACGCCGGAGCGCGACAGCAGCACCGGAATGCCCATCTGCGCCACCTTGATCACCATCTCCGAGGTTAGCCGCCCGGTGGTGTAGAAGATCTTGTCGTGGCCGGTCTCACCGCGCATCCACAGCTCGCCCGCCAGGGTATCCACCGCATTGTGGCGTCCCACGTCCTCGACAAAGGAGAGGATTTCGCTACCGCGACAGATGGCGCAGCCATGGACGGCACCCGCCATCTTGTAGGTTTCGTTATGGGCCGACAGCGCCTTGAGCAGGGCGTAGAGGGTGCTCTGTTTAAGCTCGGGCGCCGCCAAAACCACCCCTTCGAGCTTCTTCATCACGCTGCCATACATGGTGCCCTGACCGCAGCCGGAGGTGACCGTCTTCTTCTCCAGCGACTTGTCGAGATCGGCTGCCTGCTGGCTGCTCACCACGGCGGCGGCCTCACTCTCCCAATCGACGATCACCGACTCTATGGCTGCAATATCCTCGATAAAACCCTGATTTTTCAGATAGCCCAGTACCAGCGCCTCGGGGCGGGCTCCCAGCGTCATCAGGGTTACGATCTCCTTCCAGTTGAGGTAGACCGTCAGTGGCCGCTCACAGGCGATTTGGCGGGTGTTCATCGTGCCCTGTTCATCCATCACCTCGACGGCCATGGTGAGCTGGACGGCAGCATTGCTTTTGATAAAGGTCGGTGTCATGGGCCCCTCGCGACCGGTTGCCGGGATCTAAGGGAAGGGATACAGCAAGTTTTGTTCCATCTAAGATGAATAGGCTGAATGTTGGTCTTGGTATCTGTATTTATAAAATTGGATCTGATATCTCATATCTACCTTTCGAAAGTAAACTTTTCTGGACAAAACTCGTTCATTCAATAAACATAGGAATATTAAGTGCCAATTAATAAACGATGAGTTTCATATTCTATGATTATTAGGTGGGGTAAATGCTAGTTAAATATTATGGATTAATAAATGACGAGATTAATAAATGTAATGTGCCAAGACATAGTTTTTTACTAAATGAGCTTTTTAGATTTACTCAACCTAAGTTTCTTAATGATAAAGGGAGTGAGTCTAAAATGCTGCCTTACTTTAATAGATTTTCTCCCGCTGATATTGCTTGGGCTAAAAAACAACATAGTAAGATGCAACATGACCCTTCATATACGCCAAGTGAAGAAGAGTTGATTAAGTATTACTTGTTGCCTACTGGTCTTAGATATGGCGATGCTTTTCCTCAAATGATTAAAGTACAGACTGGTTTTAATTCAATGGAAGAGTATGATGAAAATCAATTCACAACCTCAGTAGAAATGTTTAATAAGGTTTTATTGGAGGCAATTAGCTGCCATATAGGAGTATTTTCTTTATGTAAAAGTGCAACTAACGAATTGATGTGGACTCATTATGCATCAGAAGGAAAGGGTATCGCGATAATTTTTAAAGAAGAACATCAGTTTTTTAAGGATAACCCTCCACAAGAGGTTACTTATTCTCCTGAAAAAAGAGCCGCAATAACCTATTTTAAAGGAAGCTGGCGATTAAATGGTGAGCCAATAAAAAATTATCAGGTTTCTAATTTATCAAGCCATTCATCCATTGTCAGTGATTTACTTAGAAATGGGGCTGATTTATATGAGCTTAGTCAGAGAGTAATGCTTTCAAAGGCGGAAAAATGGAGTTATGAAGAGGAGGTTAAAATCGTTGCGCCTCTTAATAGTTGTGAGAAGAAAAATGGCGACCTACTTAAAGGTAGTTTTGATGATTCATTGGGATTGAACGATTTATTCAGTGAATATCATGAGGTCTGTTTGAAGAAAATACCGAAATCTGCATTTGATACAGTCGTTTTAGGTTATGCTATTAATGAACGTGATAAATATATCATAATTGATTTGATTCAACGTAATGAAAGTTTAAAACATATAAAAATAAAACAAACAAAGCATAATTTATATGGTGAGTTAGAGCTCATTGATGTTGTTTTTTAAAGTTAAATCTATCTCGTATGTTGGGCTAAATCGTAGGTTGGTGCTGAACGAAGTGAAGCCCAACGTTTACCGCGAACACTTTATCAAGGTAATAATCGGATAATTCAGCATTATTCGATTATTGCCATTCCCTCAATCAGGCTCTGGCGGATTGGTTTGACGCCGCATGTTGGGCTTCGCTGCGCTCTGCACCAACCTACGCCCGCGCCGATCCATATCCCGCACAACGCGCCAACCCGCAGCAATGCCTCCATCAACTACCAAACCTGCCTTGGCCCCACTCTTGCTAAGTCTTATCCCAATGATGGCCGTGGCCGCCCTGAATGTACCACCGTGATCCGCCCCAAACGGGGTGGATTACGGGGGAGAGCGGCCCGGCAGAGACCTTCTGATGGGAGCCGTGATAGTGCAAGAGACAACCAATACCTTGCCCCCGCAGCGCTGGCTGCAACTGGAGTTAAAGGCCATCGACAGCCAGGTTGGCCGCTGGCAGAGCCGCCGTTTCGAGATTGCGGCGCTCCATCCCGCCGAACCCGAGGCTGCCGGTGCCTTGCCCCTTACCCTGTTTCGTGATGAGCGGGGGGATTATCGCTTCAATTTGAGCTCCGGTTCGCCCCGCCTCTTTGTCACCGGAAGCCGCGTGGACAATGGCTTTGTGGCCGATGGCCTCACCCTGAGCCAGACTGTGGCCGCCGCCTATATGGATGGCGAGCGGCAGGTGCTCTCCTGCCCGCTGCCCGAGGCGCTGCAAGCTTGGGTGGAGGCCTTTATAGGCCGCCACGGCGAGCTGCTGGAGGCCCGCCGCAAGGGCAAGAAGGGCAAGGGACGGGCGCAGGATCAGCTTGGTGTCGATACGGTAGATCAAGCCAGTTGTGGCGCCGTTAAAGCCACTGGCCCCGATGGCCGCGAGCGTGGTAGCCACAGCGGAAACAGCGCCCATGAGTGAGTTTCTCAAGCGCTGGTCGTCACGCAAGAGTGAGGCGCGCAAGCATCAGGCATTGCAGCCACGGGAAGAGGCCATTCCCGAGGCGGTTGCCGCCCCCATCGAAGGCAGTGGTGAAGGTGAAGTCTCAGATACTGCGCTGGATAGCCCCGTAGTCAGCACTGACAAGGGGAGCTGTGAACCGCGTGCCGTTGAGGGGGCCGAGAGTGGCGAACCGCCGCTAACAACAGCCCAGCCGGGCAAGGCCAAACTCCCCGACAAGGAGGCGCTGCGGGCCATGTTTCGCAGCCACAAGCCGGATGGACTCGACGACTACACCCAGGATTTCAGCCAGCCCGAGTTGCTGCCGGCAGCCCTGACCGCCGGGCTGCGCAACTGGCTGGTGGAGCAGGTGACCGCCCCGGAGAGCGAATCGGCCAATCCGGCCAGCGGATCCGCTGAACCGGTGGTGCTTGCCAGCGCACCTGCCGCCGACGAGCTGGCTGATAACCATTCTCAAACCCACACCGATGATCGGGACATTTTGGTTTCCTGTGGTGGACAAAATGTCCCAACCAAAGGTGGGGGAATGGAACCCTCAGGATCCTGACTCCCTGTCAGTCACTTTTTTCCCGGGGGAGTTGGCTCGCCTCTTGCTCTCTCGGCTTACCAACAAGCGCCCATCCCATGAGGTGGCGCGCGCAGGAGTGTATGTGAGCACTGAACAAACATTGCCAAATCTGGCCCCAAATCTAGCCTCCAATCTTGCCCATGGGGCGGGGGCGGCCGAGCATAACGCGCGCGCTCGCGCCTATGCGCTGCAGCATACGGTCAAGACCGACAACCTGATCCCGGCCACTGTCTCTTACCAAAGTCAGGGGCGCCTGCTGCTGGTCGGCCCGGAAGATCGCATTCGCCGCGTCGCCAGCCTGCTGCCTGCCGGGGTGAAGCCCACCCTGCTGGTGACCGAATCGGTTCACGATGCTGAGGCGGCAGATCTTGAAGCCATTTTTGATGCCACCGCATCCCTCGCGGCCCTGACCCTGCGCGAACCGAGCCTGACAGGGTATCTGGGGCAGTTCCAGCTCACCGGTCTTAACGGTCAGGGTGAGCGGGTTAATCTGGCTGCGCTCTGTTTTCCACAAAAAGCGGCTGCTGTTAGTGAACAGCCACGCGAACCGCGCTTCGATCTGGTGGCCGATCTGGGCCACGCCCCGCTCTTTGCGCTGGAGCGTCCGCCGGTCGGCTATCTGTATCTGGCCGATGATACTGGCTTGGCCGAACGACTCGCCGAGCTCTGTGCGCTGACCGGTATCTTCGACAAGCCACGCTATTTTCGCCTCGACCCCGAGGCCTGCGCCTTTACCGCCCGCGGCGTGCCCGGTTGCAGCCGCTGCCTCGATGTCTGTCCGACCGATGCCCTCAAGCCCATCAATGGTCGCATCCAGATCGATCCCCATCTCTGTCAGGGCTTCGGTAGCTGCGCCTCTGCCTGCCCGACCGGGGCGATTGCCTATCACCAGCCCGACGCCAACACCAGCGGCGACTACCTGTTCCGATTGCTCAAGCATTATCGGGAGGCGGGAGGCGACGCGCCCCAGCTGCTGATCGCCGGTGAAAACGAGCGCGAATGGGTGGAAGCCGAGCTTACTGCTCTGCCTGCCAACTGGCTGCCGGTCTGGGTGGAGGAGAGTGCGAGTTTAGGCATCGAGAGCTGGTTTGCCGCCCTCACCTATGGCGCCAGCGCGGTGCGCATCGCGCTGGGTGACTATGCTCCCGCCAGCGTGCGGGCATTGGTTGAGCGGGAACTGGCCAGCGCCACCGTGCTGCTGGCGGGCGCGGGTCTTGCTGCCGATCGTATTGCCCTGTTTAACGGCGATGCCGAAATGGATGAGTCTCTTTACGCGCAGCCAGTCGTCGCCCTGCTGGAGAAGCCACTCAAGGGTGACAAACGGGAGAACCTGTTTGCCGCCTTCGATGCCCTTTGGCAGGCCAATGAGGGGAGCCGCGAGCCGCTGGCAGTGCCTCATGGCGCCCCATACGGCAGCGTTGAATTGAAAGAAGCTGACTGCACCCTCTGCATGGGCTGCGTGGCGGTCTGCCCGAGCCGCGCCCTGCATGCGGTGGGGCACACGCCGGGGCTCAACTTTATCGAGCAGGATTGCATCCAGTGCGGCATGTGCGAAAAGGCGTGCCCCGAGCAGGCCATCGTACTGGTGCCCCGTCTGCAACCCGTGCCCGAGGCGCGTCGCGCCGTGCAGAGCCTGAAAGCCGAAGAGGCTGCCTGCTGCATTCGCTGCGGCAAGCCGTTCGCGCCCGCCTCGATGATCCGCCGCATCCAGCAAAAGCTGGCCGGTCACTCCCACTTCCAGAACGAGGCCGCCCAGCGGCTGCTGATGTGTGAGGAGTGCCGGGTCAAGGATGTGTTTGCAGCGCTGGCGGCGGATCCCGTCTCCCAGCTCAAGGTGTGAGGGGCCAGTGATGAGTGAACAACATAACGAAAAGGCTGGCGAACTGACCATGACCGAACTGGAACAGAGCAGCGCCGATCTCTACGCCCTGCTGGCAAGCCTCTGGCGCGCCGCTCCCCGTGGCGAACAGCTCGCCTGGCTGCAAGGGTTGCAGGCTATGCCGGGCCCCTTTGCCAGAGGGCTGGGGCTGGTGCAGCTGGCGGCCAGCAGCCACCACGAAAACGAGCTTGCCGAGGAGTATCAGGATCTCTTTATCGGGCTGGGGCGCGGGGAGATCGTACCGTTTGCCTCCTGGTATCTCACCGGCTCATTGATGGAGTTGCCGCTGGCGGTGCTGCGTGCAGACCTGCAGTCCCTCGGTTTCGAGCGCCAGAGCGGAGTGTGCGAGCCGGAAGATCACCTCGCCGCCCTCTGTGAGGTGATGGCGGTACTGATTGGTGAGCAGCACCCGGATCGCAACCGCTTCTATGAGCGCCACCTTGCCCCCTGGGTACTCGCCTGCTGCCGCGATCAGCAACAGGCGAAAGGGGGCAGCTTCTACCGGGCGGTCGGCGCCCTTGCCGAAGATTTCTTCAAGCTGGAAAACGAATTGCGCCTGCCGTTTGGCGCCTGCGTGGTGACGGGCTGAACGCCTCCATCTGTGCATAACAGGCTGTGCACAACAAGAGCTGCGCATAACAAAACGAGCAGACGAGATATCCCATTGGACGCGAAGCTGGCCCGCAGGTGCCAGCAAGAACAACAACAGAGGTCACAAGAATGAGCGATGAAAAGCTGAAAGACCCGTCCCGCCGCAATCTGATCAAGGGAGTTGGCGTGGTCGCCACCATAGGCGTATTGGCCGGTGCCACCGGTCGGGTGGTGGGCAAAGAGGTGCTGACCCACGACACCGAGCCTGACAAGGGCTATCGGGAGACCCCCCATGTTCACGACTTTTATCGCACCCTGCGCGGCACCGACTAAGCCGGCTCAGTGAAGGAGAATTCATGAAACTGACAAAACGTGCCGAGCAGCCCCAAGTGGGCGAGCAGGGCAGCTTACAAAGTAATGAGGCCGCTCGCGGCCAGGGGTTGACCCGTCGCGCCTTTATGGTCAACTCTGGTCTGGTGGCCGGTGGCGCCGTGGCCGCCGGTTGGCTGGCTCCCGCCATGATGCAACGGGCCGAGGCCAAAACCGTGGCTGCTGAGGTGCCGGTCGAAGTGAAGCGCACCATCTGCTCCCACTGCTCGGTGGGCTGCGGCGTCTATGCCGAGGTGCAGAACGGCGTCTGGACCGGTCAGGAGCCGGCTTTCGATCACCCCTTCAACCTTGGCGGTCACTGCGCCAAGGGGGCTGCCCTGCGCGAGCATGGCCACGGTGAGCGTCGCCTCAAGTACCCGATGAAGCTGGTGGGCGGCAAGTGGCAACGCATTAGCTGGGATCAGGCCATCGAAGAGGTGGGCAACGAGGTGCTGCGCCTGCGCAAGGAGTCCGGCCCCGACAGCGTCTACTGGCTCGGCTCTGCTAAGCACTCCAACGAGCAGGCCTACCTGTTTCGCAAGATGGCGTCCCTGTGGGGCACCAACAACGTGGATCACCAGGCGCGCATCTGCCACTCCACCACGGTCGCTGGCGTAGCCAACACCTGGGGCTACGGCGCCATGACCAACAGCCTGAACGACATGCACAACAGCAAGTCGATCATGTTTATCGGCTCCAACCCGGCGGAGGCCCACCCGGTCGCCATGCAGCACATCCTGCTGGCGAAAGAGCGCAACGGCTGCAAGATCCTGGTGGTCGACCCGCGCCGCACCCGCACCGCCGCCAAGGCGGACATGTACCTATCCCTGCGCCCGGGCACCGACGTCGCCTTTATCTGGGGCATGCTCTGGCACATCTTCAAGAACGGCTGGGAAGATAAAGAGTTCATCCGCACCCGTGTCTATGGCATGGACGAGGTGCAAAAAGAGGTGGCGCGCTGGACCCCGGCGGAAGTGGAGCGGGTGACCGGTCTTAACGAACAGCAAGTGCACGATGCCGCCAAGCTGCTGGCCGACAACCGCCCCGGTTGCGTGGTCTGGTGCATGGGCGGTACCCAGCACACCACAGGCAACAACAACACCCGCGCTTACTGCATCCTCGAACTGGCCCTCGGCAACGTGGGCAAGAGCGGGGCGGGCACCAACATCTTCCGCGGTCACGACAACGTGCAGGGTGCCACCGACTTTGGTGTCACCTCCGACTCCCTGCCCGGTTACTACGGGCTGGAAGAGGGCTCCTGGAAGCACTGGGCCCGGGTGTGGGATGTGGATTACGAGTGGATCAAGGCTCGTTTCGACAACAAGGCCTACAACGGCAAGCTGCCGATGAACAACAACGGCATTCCTGTCTCCCGCTGGGTGGATGGGGTGCTGGAGAACGCCGATCTGATCGAGCAGGGTTCCAACATTCGCGCCATGTTCTACTGGGGCCATGCGGTCAACTCCCAGACTCGCGGCCCCGAGATGAAGAAGGCGATGCAAAAGCTCGACATGATGGTGATTGTCGACCCGTATCCTACCGTTGCCTCGGTGATGAACGATCGTACCGATGGCGTCTACCTGCTGCCGGCCACCACCCAGTTCGAGACCTATGGTTCCGTCACCGCCACCAACCGCTCCATGCAGTGGCGCGACAAGGTGATCGAGCCGCTTTTCGAATCCAAGGTTGACCACGAGATCATGTATCTGCTGAGCAAGAAGCTCGGCTTTGCCGATCAGCTGTTCAAGCACATCAAGGTGGAGAACAACCAGCCGCTCTTGGAAGACATCACCCGCGAATACAACCGCGGCATGTGGAGCGTGGGCTACACCGGCCAGAGCCCGGAGCGGCTCAAGGCGCATCAGCAGAACTGGCACACCTTCCACAAGACCAACCTCAAGGCCGAAGGGGGCCCGGTGAGCGGCGAGATCTATGGTCTGCCCTGGCCCTGCTGGGGCACCCCGGAGATGAAACACCCCGGCAGCCACATCCTTTACGACACCAGCATTCCGGTCTCGGAAGGGGGCGGTGGTTTCCGCGCCCGTTTCGGCATCGAGTATCAGGGTGTCTCGCTGCTGGCCGAAGACTCCTGGCCGAAAGGGAGCGAGGTGGAAGACGGCTATCCCGAGATCACTGCAGACCTGATGAAGCAGCTTGGCTGGTGGGATGAGCTGACCGAGGCCGAGAAGAAAGAGGCCGAGGGCAAGAACTGGAAGACCGATCTCTCTGGCGGTATCCAGCGGGTCGCCATCAAGCACGGCTTCGTCCCCTATGGCAACGCCAAGGCGCGCTGCGTGGTGTGGACCTTCCCGGATCAGGTGCCCAAGCACCGTGAACCGCTCTACACCCCGCGCCGCGACTTGCTGGCCGACTACGCTACCTGGCCTGATTCGAAGAGCCTGTGGCGCCTGCCGACCCAGTACGCCTCTGTACAGGAGAAGGATGTCAGCAAGGAGTTCCCGATCATCCTCACCTCCGGCCGTCTGGTGGAATACGAGGGGGGCGGCGACGAGACCCGCTCCAACCCCTGGCTCGCCGAGTTGCAGCAGGAGATGTTCGTCGAGATCAACCCGGCGGATGCCAACGATGTCGGCGTGCAAGATGGTCAGGATGTGTGGGTCGAGGGGCCGGAAGGGGGCCGGGTCAAAGTGAAGGCGCTGGTGACCCCGCGGGTCAAACCGGGGCTGGCCTTTATGCCGTTCCACTTCGGCGGCCACTTCGAGGGCAAGGATCTGCGATCCAAATATCCGGAAGGGTCTGACCCTTATGTGCTGGGGGAGTCGGTCAACATAGTCACCACCTATGGTTATGACCCCGTCACCCAGATGCAGGAGACCAAGGTCACCCTGTGCCGTTTTCGCAAAGTAGGAGCCTGATCCCATGGCCAGAATGAAATTCATGTGTGACACCAAGCGCTGCATCGAGTGCAACGGCTGTGTGACGGCGTGCAAGAACGAGAACGACGATGCCCTGGAGTGGGGCATCCAGCGCCGCCGGGTGGTAACCCTCAACGACGGCCTGCCGGGGGAGACCTCCATCTCGGTCGCCTGCATGCACTGCACCGACGCCCCCTGCATGGCGGTCTGCCCGGCCGACTGCTTCTATCACACCGACGACGGCATCGTGCTGCACAACAAGGATCTCTGCATCGGTTGTGGCTACTGCCTGTTTGCCTGCCCGTTCGGGGCGCCCCAGTTCCCGAAGACTGCCGCTTTTGGCGATCGCGGCAAGATGGACAAGTGCACCTTCTGCGCCGGTGGCCCGGAAGAGGATCACAGCGAGGCGGAGCGCCAGAAGTACGGTGCCAACCGCATTGCCGAAGGCAAGCTGCCCATGTGTGCCGAGCTCTGCTCTACCAAGGCACTGCTGGCGGGAGATGCGCAGGTCATCTCCGACATCTTCCGCGAGCGGGTTGCCTATCGCGGCGCCAAGGATGCTGCATGGGGTAACGGCGATGAGCTGTTCCATGACGCGAGCAAGGCGGGCAAGGGAGGGGCAGCATGAAAACCTGGCTAATGGCCCTGTTTGCTGCCCTGCTGCTGGTGAGTACCGCGAGTTTCGCCGATGCCGAGCAAGAGGCAGTCGGTTTTGCCGGTGCCGATTACTGGCGGGCGGTGAAGGATGGGCAGGAGGGGTATACCACCTCCCGCTCGCCGGAGCACGGGGTGCTGATCTCGGTGCCGGGCCAGCTCTGGTTCGAGGTGAAGACCAAGTGGGTGTCGCCGCTCGGTGCCATCGCTATCTTCGGATCGCTCGCCATGTGCGGCCTGATGTACTGGGCGGTGGGGCAGACCAAGCTCTCCAAACCGCGCACCGGGCGCAAGCTCAAGCGCTGGAGCAGGCTGGATCGGGCGCTGCACTGGACCACGGCGGCCATGTTTCTGACCCTTTCCGGGTCTGGGCTGGCCATTATCTACGGCAAGTATTTTATCAAGCCGGTGGTGAGCCTCGGGGTGTGGGAGAACTGGATCTGGTTCGCCAAGGTGTTCCACAACTACGTGGGGCCGCTGTTCTTCCTCTGCCTGATGGGGGTGCTCATCAAGTGGTTCCGCCACAACATCGTCAACATGGTGGATGTGAAGTGGTTTATGAAGGCGGGTGGCATGCTGGGCCCTCACAAGGGGAGTCACCCCTCGGCGGGCTTCTCCAACGGCGGCGAGAAGGCGATCTTCTGGCTGCTGATCTGGTTTGGCGGCATAGTGGTGGCGACTGGGCTGTTCCTCGACTTCCCCATCTTCGGCCAGCTGCGCCGCCAGATGGAGTGGGCCAGCTTTATCCATATCGTCGGGGCGCTGATCCTCATCTGCGGCTTCATCTTCCATATCTACATGGGCCTGTTCCAGCTGGAAGGGGCGCTGGAGGGGATGGTGACCGGCGAGGTGGACGAGACCTGGGCCAAGGAGCACCACGACCTCTGGTATGAAGAGGTGAAACACACCCTTGATGAGCCCAAGGTGGGTAAATCAAGCTGACCGTCGATGGCACGGAACACATAAAGGTAAGGGGCGCTGAGGCGCCCCTTGTTGTTGTTCCATTCCCCCTGTTGTTCATCTGCTCTGCTTGGTGTGTCAGCCCGCCGGTTTGAGCGGGAGGTGGATCTCGTAGCAGAGCCCTCCACCCGCTGGGCTGGTGACATTGATCGAGCCGCGCAGGTTGTTCTCCACCAGATTGTGGATCCGACAGGCGCTCAACCCGCAGTGATTGGCGTTGCCGCGCAGGGTAGTGAAGAAGGGTTCAAACAGCCGGGGCAACTTGTCGGCGGGCATGCCGGGGCCGGAATCTTTGTAGGTGAGCAGCAGTGAGCCATCCTGCTGCCCGATATGGATGGTGAAACTGTGCTCTCCGGCGCCCTGAAAGGCGTGATCCAGACTGTTTTTGATCAGCTCCTGGATCAGATCCAGAAACAGGGATTCGGGGGCAGTTATGGTGACCTGGTTGCCGTCCAGATGGTAACTGACCTTGGCGATCTGCAGCTCGGGCAAGAAGGCCAGCAGCAGCTTCTGTACACTTTCTTGCACCGAAAAGGTATTGGCATCAAGTTCGGTCTGATCCCGGGTCAGCTCTTTGAAACGGGTGACCAGCACTGCAACCCGGCGCAGGCTGGATTCAACCAGCTCGGTGCCCTCTTTGATATCGGTGAGTTGCTGATGGAGCAGGCGTTGACCCAGTACGCCGCTTTTCACCGCGTTGGCCAGCAGGTCGCCAGCGCCCTGAATAAGGCTGGAAGCGGTAATGCCGACCCCCAGCGGGGTATTTATCTCATGGGCAATGCCAGCGGTGAGCTGGAACAGGCTTTGGTAGAGTTGCACTCTGGCCTGCTGGCGCCCCAGCTCCTTGAGGCGCAGCTGGTTTTGCACCCGGGCCAGCACTTCGAGCTGATGAAAGGGCTTGGAGACATAGTCACAGCCACCGGCCTGAAAGGCTTGCTCAAGGGCGCTGACTTCACTGTTGGCACTGATAAAGATGATGGGCAGTGCCCATTGCCCCTGTTGTTGCTGGATCCGCCGACATGCTTCGTAGCCATCCATCACCGGCATATTGATGTCCATCAGGATCAGATCGGGCGTGGCCTGTGCTGCGGCATCAACGGCCTGCTGGCCATCTGTCGCTTCGCGCACCTTATAGCCTGCCTCTTCGAGCAGGCTGCGCAGGATGTAGCGATTGGAGGCCATGTCATCGACGATCAGTATGTTGCTCATGGTGTTGCTGTTTGGCATACCGCAGTGCAGTTCCGTTGCTATGGGCCCAATCTTCAGCATAGTGGTTCATCCCCTTTATCGGTTTACAAATAAGGGAAAAGTGATTCAAACGGGTTTTTGTGCGCCAGCGGTGCACGGAAAATGTGCAATAGTAAGCGAGCGACAGTACACGGACATGGTTTCAACGGAGAGGTGTGTGAAGATGAA
Source organism: Aeromonas sobria (assembly GCF_000820145.1). GTDB lineage: Bacteria > Pseudomonadota > Gammaproteobacteria > Enterobacterales > Aeromonadaceae > Aeromonas > Aeromonas sobria. Next base: position 281,234 of record NZ_CDBW01000016.1, read on the forward strand.
CAAAGCGTTATTGGCAGCGGTATGGTCGGTCGGGTTGCTGGGCGGGATATCGGCCTGGTCTGTGCAGGCGGCTGACGGGATCAAGACCCAGCAGGTGCAGTTCAAGAAGGGGGAGTCTGGGGCGACCATCAACGACACCATTCAGGGCCGCCAGACCCTCGATTACAAGCTGACGGCCAACAAGGGCCAGAGCATGGTGGTGATCCTGACCGGCAAGCCCTACTTCAATATTCTGCCGCCAGGCAGCAAGGGGGAGGCAATCTTTATCGGCTCCACCGAAGGGAACAACTTTGAGGCGACCCTGCCCGCCAAGGGCACCTACACCATTCGTGTCTACCAGATGGGGGCGGCCGAAAGCAGCAAGGCCAAGACTCCGTTCAAGCTGGAGGTGGGCATCAGCGGTTAATGCCTGCTTCTGACAAGCATCACGGCGGTGGCTGCTACAAGGGGCCACCGCTGTTTTTTTTCCCTCGCGTTTACCTCAAGACGATCAATAGTCGCCTCGGGCCAGCCGTTCGAAGTAGGTCTGATAGCGTCCGCTGGCGATGGCCTGCTGCAATTGCTGATTGAACTGATCCCGCAATTTGGCCGAATCCGGCATCTTGCGCGGGAACATCACGAAGCTATCGTTACGCAGGAAAGGGGTCTGGCTGTGGGTGATGAGCGCTGCGCTGGCGGGATCAAACTGGCTCTGCAGCTCGGCCAGACCGACCCGCAGCTCTTGCGGATAGAGGTCGATCCGCCCCCGCAGCAGCTTGCCAAAATTCTGTTTCACGTCGGTGACCTTCTGCTGGGTCACCTTGCCGTCAGCCACCATCTGGTCCAGTTCTGGCCCGTAGCTGTAGGCGATATCGCCCCCCAACCGCATGCCGACGATCTGCTCAAGGCGCTCGGCCTGCAGCTGTCGTGCTTTGAGTGAGAAGAAGACAAACTGCTCCTGTAGCACCGCTTCGCTGAACAGAAAATCCTGCTCCCGTTCCGGTTTGTGCATCCAGACGGCGGTGGCGTCATAGAGCTGGCTGTTGGCCGCCAGCGAATAGACTCGGCCCCAGGGGGCGAAGTGGAACTTCACCTCGTAGCCCGCCTTCTTGAACAGATCGACGATGAGATGGGCCACCGGGCCGTGCTGTTTCGACTGTTCAGAGACAAAAGGGGGCCACTCGCCGACGATGATGTTGAGCAACCGGCCCGGTGCGGCCAGTGCCGACTGGCAGGTCAGAAACAGCCAAAGAGCAAGCAGCGGGATCAGGCGCATGGCAAGAAGAGGGGAGTGCAGGCTGGCAGAGTCGATGGCATCAGGGTCACTCCCGGCTGTGATGCTGTGAAGGGTGGCTGGGTTGCCAGCAATGCTAACATGAGTCTAATTCCTTGCCGTGGATATTTGTCTCGCCGGGGTCGCCGGGGGCTTATTTTGGCCGCAGGGTATGCCCAAGCTCACAAAACCGATCGAATAAACGTCATATGATTGATTTCATTATGAGTCTTACTCTCCTGCCGAATGGCAACTTCACGTAAATCAAAGAGAATGACTATGGCTACCGGACAATATCTGCTGTGGAAAGATGCACAGGGACAGGATTTTCGCCCCGTTGCACTGACAGGTACCAACCTGCTGAATGATCGCAATCTCAACAAGGGCACTGCCTTCACCGAACAGGAACGTGCCGATTTCGAGCTCGATGGCTTGTTGCCGCCTCAGGTACAAACGTTTGAAGCCCAGCTCGAACGGGTTTATGAAGGGTTCAAGAGCGCGAGCAGCGACATCGAGAAGTACCAGAACCTGCGCGCCCTGCAGGATCGCAACGAAACTCTCTTCTATGCCTTGCTCTCCCGCCATGTGGAGGAGATGACTCCCTATATTTACACCCCGACTGTCGGCAAGGCGTGTCAGGAGTTCAGCCACCGTTTCCAGAAGCCGCGCGGCCTCTATATCACCGCGAAAAATGTCGAAGACATGGACTCGCTGGCCCGCCATATCGATGCCAAATCGATCCGCATCATAGTCGTGACCGACAGCCAGGGGATCCTGGGGATCGGCGATCAGGGGGTGGGCGGCATGGGGATCCCCATCGGCAAGCTCTCTCTCTATACCCTGGGGGCCGGTATTCACCCCGCCTGCTGCTTGCCCATCGCGCTGGATGTGGGCACCGACAACCAGAAACTGCTCGATGATCCCATGTATCTGGGTCAGCCCCACAAGCGCATTCGCGGCAAGGAGTACGACGACTTCATCGACAAGTTTGTCGCCGGGGTCAAGCGCCACTTCCCCAACGCCGTGCTGCAGTGGGAAGACTTCAGCAAATCCAACGCCTTCAACAATCTGGCCCGCTACCAGCAGGCGCTGCCGTCATTCAACGATGACATTCAGGGCACTGGTGCCGTGGTGCTGGCCGGTATCATAGGTGCGGTCAAGGTCAAGGGTGAAACCCTCGGCCAGCAGAACTATCTGGTCTATGGCGCCGGTGCTGGCGGGGTCGGGGTGGCGGATCAGATCTGCGCGGGGATGATCCGCGAGGGGATGGACCCGCAGGCGGCCCGCGATCGCATCTACATCCTGGATACCCAAGGGCTGGTGTGTGACAACCGGGACGGGCTCGACGAGTACAAACGTCGTTACGCCAAGCCGGGACTGCTGCTTGCCGGCTGGGATACCGAGGTGCCCGGCAAGGCCAATCTGGCCGATGTGCTGCGTCATGTGCCCATTACCGTGCTGCTGGGTACCAGCGGCTCGGGTGGTGCCTTTCAGGAAGAGCACGTCAAACTGATGCAGAAGCATTGCGAGCGCCCCATGGTGTTCCCGCTCTCCAACCCGACCGCCAACTGTGAAGCGCTGCCGGAGGATATCTACCGCTGGAGTCAGGGCAAGGCCATCGTTGCTACCGGCAGTCCGTTCAAGGATGTGAGCTATGAGGGACAGGATTTCCGGGTCGGGCAGGGCAACAACGTCTTTATCTTCCCCGGTGTGGGTCTGGCGGCCATCGTCAGCCAGCTTCGCGAGTTAAGCCCCGATATCTTCACTACTGCCGCCTTTGCGCTGGCCGAGTGTGTGAGTGAGGTGGATCTGGCGAAAGGGGCCGTTTATCCGCGTATTCGCGAGCTGCGCAGCATCTCGGTGCATGTGGCGACCGCAGTGCTCAAAGACATAGTGCGGCGGGATCCCTCCCATCCATTGATCGGTCAGGATCTGCAGCAGCATATCCTCAGCCACATGTGGGAGCCGGTTTACCTGCCTTATCGTCGGGTATAACCGCGGATCCACAGCCAAGATAATGGGTTGGCAAAGATGACAAGGGGGTAGCACTGCTACCCCCTTTCGTTTATTACCCGTGCATGCGCTAAGTGCGCAATGGCCGCCAGCGCCCTTCCTGATTGCGACAGGCGGTATCCTGCCACTGCTCGCTAGCCTTGCCGATATAGAGTTGCTCGCGATAGTCGCGACACCACTCCCCATCGGTATGGCGGAAGGTGCGCAGCGGCGTGACGCTGCCCGAGTGACGGTTGGCTGGATTGAACCAGGTGAGGCTCTGCCCTTTGGTACGGGTTTCCAGCGCCTGGGCGAGGGCCTGATTGGCCCGTTGAACATCGGCCTTATCCATCTGATGGTAAAGCGGCGGGGTGTCGACCGTGGCGCAACCAGCGAGGCTGAGCAGGAGGAGTGGTAGCAGATAGCGCATCATGGTTGCCCCTGTTGGCGAAAAACGTTGTTGAGCAGAGCACGCTCCTGCTCATCGGTAAGCACTTGCTGGCGATCATCGACCGTGCCATCGCCTCTTAGCTTGTTGCCGTTGGCATCGACGGCATCCACGCCGTTATCATCGACCGTGCCATCGCCCCTGAGCTTGTTGCCATTGGCATCGACGGCATCCACGCCGTTATCATCGACCGTGCCATTGCCCCTGAGCTTGTTGCCGTTGGCATCGATGGTGCCATCACCTCTGAGCTTGTTGCCATTGGCATCGACGGCATCCACACCGTTGTCATCAACGCCATTGCCAAACCCACGGCCGCCATGACGCTCGCCACCCGCGTGTTGTTCACCACCGCCATGCCGCTCACCGCCAGCATGCTCGCCCTGGCCGCCACTGTCATCGTTGCCCCCATCGCTATCGCTGCCGCCGCTGTCGTTGCCTCCGCCGCTGTCGCTACCTCCGCCGCTATCGCTGCCTCCGCCGCTATCGCTGCCACCGCCGCTGTCGCTGCCACCGCCGCTGTCGCTACCTCCGCCGCTATCGCTGCCTCCGCCCCCATCGCTGCCTCCGCCGCCGCCACCCCCGTCGCCATCTTTGTTGTGAACGATCAGCTCATTGGCGATATAGCTGTGGCTGCCATCGAGCAGCAGATTGAAGAGCGCAGTGGTTGGGGGAGCCTCGATCCAGCAGAGCGACTCAACCAGCAGTAGCTCAGGTTGGGGTTGCAGGGCCAGATTGCCCGTCACCATGCCATGTGCCGGGCGACACACTATCTGCATGCCGGTAAATAGCGGTAGCACCGTCAGCTGCGGGTTTTCGGTTCGGGTCATGGCGGGTGAGATGGCCGCCCAGCCCCGAGTGGTCAGCAGAGGATGCTCTGCGGTAAAGAATGGGGCCAGATGGTTGATCCCGTAGAGTCTGCGTTTGCCCAGTATTACCTGCTCGACAGCCAGGATCCGGTTGCTGCCGCCGTGCTGATCCAGCACCTGTTCACCGGCCCGGAGCGTCTCTATGGGGCGGATGGAACCATCTGCCATCGTGATGCGGGTGCCGGCGATAAAGCAGGACTTGGCATAAGCCTGATTCATTTGCCACTCATTGTGGGTGAAATCATAACTGAATGGGTTCGCAAACAGGGCGAGTGCAATAGCCGAGCCGATCAGCAATCTGCGCTGGCTGGCTTTGAATGGGGGCAGTGACATGGGGACTCCTTGTCCGTCTTGGTTCACGGGATCCATTATAGATCGCCCTCTGATGGCGGCATTTCTGACCACAAACACAATAAACATGATGGAAAAACGATTGGCGTTCGCCACAATAATGCGTAAAATCGCATACTCGATGCTTGTAGCAACGAATCCCGCCTAAAAAGCCAGTTTCATGCCCTCCCCAAGCAGTAAAAGGTAACAGGTGATGCTTTTATGCTCATCTCGTGCCTTGAAAAAGTCTTGTGATAACTGAAAAGTGTCAAATATCCCTGTCAGTTATCAAAAAGTTAAGGACATCCATGTTTTCCTTAGTCAAGCAAAGTGTCGCCGGGCTGCAAATCCTGTTTGTTGCGTTCGGCGCCATGGTTCTGGTGCCCCTGCTCACCGGATTGAACCCCTCCATGGCCCTGCTTGGCGCTGGTGTGGGAACCTTGTTGTTCCAGCTCTGCACTCGTCGCCAAGTCCCGATTTTCCTCGGTTCCAGCTTTGCCTTCATCGCCCCCATCATCTACGCCACCCAGACTTGGGGATTGCCATCCACCATGTTTGGCCTGTTTGCCGCCGGTTTCATGTATTTCATTCTGGCTGCGCTGATCCGGGTAAAAGGGATGGGTTTTGTCCATAAGTTGTTGCCGCCGGTCGTCATCGGCCCGGTGATCATGGTAATTGGCCTCTCCGTGGCGCAGGTTGCCTGCAACATGGCGATGGGGCGTGCGGGTGCCGAGCAAGTTATTCCGGCCGGTGCAGCGCTGACTCTGGCGGGGATTTCACTGGCGGTGACCCTGATTGCTGCCGTGTTCTGCAAAGGTTGGATCAAGCTCATCCCGATCCTCAGTGGTGTGGTAGTCGGCTATATCTCGGCAATATTTATGGGGCTGGTGAGCTTTGAGGGGATGGTCACTACCCCCTGGTTAGCGCTGCCTCACTTTGAAACCCCGGAGATCAACTGGGCTGCAGCCCTGTTTATGCTGCCGGTAGCCATCGCCCCGTGTATCGAGCATATCGGTGGCGTGCTGGCCATCGGGGGGGTGACGGGTCAGGATTACACCAAGAATCCGGGTCTGCACCGCACGCTGGCCGGTGACGGTATCGGTGTCTGCTTTGCCGGTTTCATCGGTGGCCCTCCCGTGACCACCTATGCCGAAGTGACCGGCGCTGTGATGATTACTCGCAACTTCAACCCGGTGACCATGACCTGGGCGGCCGTATTCGCCATCATTCTGGCGTTCTTCGGCAAGTTCAATGCACTGCTCACCTCCATCCCGATGCCTGTGATGGGCGGTATCATGCTGCTGCTGTTCGGATCCATTGCTGCTATCGGCCTCAAGACGTTGGTGGAGTCCAAAGTTGATATGGGGCTGTCGCGCAACATCGCTATTGTGGGTGTGACGCTGACGGTTGGTGTGGGTGCGCTGGAGATGAAGATCGGTGACTTCGCATTGGCCGGTGTCGGTCTGGCATCAGTGGCGGCCATCCTGCTCAATCTGATCCTGCCTACTCACTCTGAAGAGGAAGTGATGGAAGCCACCAAGGATTAAGCTCCGGCATTACACACGCTGTTGATCTGCAGGAGGCCACCTTGGGGTGGCCTCCTTTTTGACTGAATCATGCAGCGAAATCCCATTGCCACACCGCAGTCCGGTGATGGATTAGGGGTTTAGCCTTGTCATTTGACGTATCTGTTTTCGTGACCTTAGCTAAAGGGCAGGTATGGCTCTGATGTTGTTTTGAGCAGGATGATAAAATGGATGTTGGCGTTTTCGATCATTTTTCTTCCAAGCCGTCGCCATGTATCGACGCGCCTCTCTTTTGCCACGGCGCTGTTGCACGTCATCGGTATTATCCGTCCCCATCCAGCATTTTTTCATCTTGCTTTGGCTTGTTCCCCCTCTCTTTGACCATGAGCCTGTCTTGCCGGTTGCGCTCAATCGCGTGCTGGCGAAATCGGAATTTGTTTGCTGCTGCACATCGGGTGGGCGGCGAGCCGTGAAAGCCGGCATGACCCGTATCGAGTCAGGAGTGCACCGCCCGCCAAAAGGGGTGGGTGTTCAGGGATGAATGGCAAGCAAGGCGAGGTTGCAATGAACTATCAACAGCTGTGGAAAAGCGCAATTTTTTCAGTCTCTACCGTAATGACGATGAGTGCGGCTCAGGCAGTGCCATTGAATGTGATGACGGAGGATTATCCTCCATTCAATATGCAAGGGGAGGGGGGCAAGATTGTCGGGCTATCTACCGAAGTGGTTGAAGAGCTGTTCAAGCGCGCTGAGGTTGAATACAAACTGACGCTGATGCCCTGGAAGCGGGCTTATGAAGATACCCTCAGCACCCCCAACACGGCGCTCTATTCAACAACGCGCACGCCAGAGCGGGAAGCGCTGTTCAAGTGGGTCGGGCCGCTGGTTAATAACAACTGGGTCTTTTTCTCCAGCGCGACGGCCAATATTGCGGTGACGTCACTCGAAGATGCCAAGCAGTATTCGGTGGGGGGCTATAACGGTGATGCAGCTGCCGAGTATCTCAAGGCGCAGGGTTTCACCAAGTTGCAGCTGGCCGCCAATGACACCGCCAACGTGAAAAAACTGGAAGCGGGTCGCATCGACTTGTGGGCAACCGGTCAATATCTGGCCCCCTATCTGGCCACCAAGGAGAAGGTTGCTAATCCCAAGTCAGTGTTTGTGTTCAAGGAAACCCAGATGAGTTTGGCGTTTAACAAGGAGACGCCGGATGAGCTCATCACCAAGCTCAACGAGATCCTGGCCGCCATGAAGGCGGATGGCACCATCGACAAGATCAACGCCAAATACCAGTAACAGTACCAACAGCAAGTGCCAGTTCATGGCACTGCTCCGGCTGCCGTAAAACCGGGAGGAAACCATGGATTGGAAAAGTCTGACGTTCAGGATCGCCGTGTTGACCTCTCTATCGGTGAGTCTGTTGCTGGTGTTGTTTGGCGGTTACAACTACAGCGCCGCCAGGGCGGAGAGCTATAGCAAGCAGAGCGTGTTGGTCGAGCAGGCCATCGGTCGGCTGCAGCTATCCCTACCCGGCCCGCTGTGGAATTATGAATCGGCCTTCATCGAGGCATCGCTCAAGTCCGAGCTGGCGGCTGATATCCTGAGTGCGCTGCTGGTGGTCAACAAGGACAAGCTGGTGGCCGGATTTGCTCGTGATGCTGCGGGGACTATCGCACCGATTAGCGCCATCCCTGCCGATACTGCTGCCTACGGGGGGTATGATCTGGTCTATGACGACAGCGGTCAGAAAAACACAGTGGCCAGATTGTTGGTGCAAACCAGTGATGCTGCTATTCAGGCCCACTTGCGTCAGCAGTTGATCACGACCGTCTGGCAAATCGTGGTGCTCGATCTTTGCATCATTGTGCTGCTGATGGTACTCATTCACCGCAATGTGCTTAGGCCGCTCCATCAGATGAATCAGGCGGTGTTTGACCTGGCACGGGGAGAGGGTGATCTGACCCAGCGTCTCAAGATCCGCCGTCAGGATGAAATGGGGGCGCTGGCCACCAACATTAACCTCTTCATTGCCAAGTTGCAGGAGATGGTGGCGGAGATTAATGAGCTTTCTGCCGGGGTGCTGCAAAACGCCGAACGCTGTGACGCCCTCTCGGCAGATACTCGCGTTGACAGTGACGCCCAGCAATCCGAGCTGGATCAGGTTGCCACCGCCATTACCGAAATGAGCCAAGCGGTGCAGGAGGTCGCGGGTAATGCGGGGAGAACTGCCACCGCGACAGATGAGGCCAATCTCTATGTGGAGCAGGGCTACAAGCTGGCGGGCCATGCCAATGAGGCCATTCATCAACTGTTGGGTGAAGTGGAACGGGTGGCTGTCTTGATGCGATCCCTCTCGACCGAGAGCAGCAGTATTGGCACCATCATCGAAGTGATCAACGGCATTGCCGAACAGACCAACCTGCTGGCTCTCAATGCCGCCATTGAGGCGGCCAGAGCGGGGGATCAGGGCCGAGGTTTTGCGGTCGTGGCGGATGAAGTTCGTACCCTGTCAGGGCGCACTCGTCAGTCAACCGAGGAGATCAGTGCCAGTATTAAGCGATTGCAACAGGCCACCCAGAATGTCGGTCTGGGCATGCAGCAAAGTCAGGAGAAAGCATCCCGTGCGGGTATCGAGGCGGCAGATGTGCAGAACTCGGTGGAGAAGATAAAAAGTCAGGTTAGTTTGATCCGCGAGATGAATATCTACATTGCCCAGGCATCGGAAGAGCAGCATTCGGTGGCAGAAGGCGTAAGCCACAGCGTCAACCGCATTGCCACACTCAATAGTGAGAGCGCAGCGCGAGTGGCACAAGTTGCCGAAGCCAGCAGCGATCTGCGTCAACTATCGACCCAGCTTGATGGTCTACTCAAGCAGTTTCGGGTTTAGTCAGTCAGCCTCGCCCCGCCGGTGCATCCCACGGGGCAGGTTCCTTTCATTGTGAGGTGTACGAGCTGTCGTGAGGGACAGGGGCCGCCTGTCCGGTAATGGCACTTTTCGTCATGCTCATGCCGCGGCTTGGTTGAGATTGGCATGACCTCGATGGGTGAACATCGCAGCATCATGCTCTGCCCGATACGCAGTCCGACAGCGCTGGACGCATATTTTCATTTTCCCCGCTCATGCCTGCCTGCATCTATTGTGCCGCTGATCCCGACCCATTAGAATTTCGTTTAAATACAGCAAGTCCTGAGCCGCCATCTGGCCATATCAGACGTGGAATCCCATCTTCTTCATGATGAATGCAAATAACAGGTGGTTGGTATGACGGGGGTTGCGCCAGGCAATAACATATCAGCCTATCACTTCGGTGATTATGTCTTTGATGTCAAAAGGCGAGAGCTGATCTTCTGTGCTGACAAGGACAACTTGCAAAGTGCTAGGGTGGTGCGCTTGTCATCGGCAGAGAGCCTCATTTTCAGCTATCTGCTCGATCACCATGACGAGGTGTGCGACAAGGATCTGCTGCTAAATATCGGCTGGTTGGGCCGCCCTATCAGCCCCAACTCCTTGAACGTGGCCATCGCCAATATTCGCCGCCACTTCGCATCATCCCCTCAAACGCTGGATATCAGAAGCACCCCGAAAAAAGGGTACTCCCTGCACCTTAACTGCAAAGTGAAGAGCTATTACGGCAAGTCGGAGCCAACAAATAGTGAGCCCTTGTCCGAGCCGGTGAGCGAGCCCGAGCCTGCTGTGACTGCGCTGTCATCGTCAACGCCACCACTGTCTGACCACGAGGTCATCAAAGAGCCTGCTTCTGCTTCTGCCGCTCCCCGCTCCTTCGGTGAGCGTTTCCAACTCGCCTTCCTCAGCGGTATCGGGCGGCCGATGCTGGCCAAGAGCCTGATGTACGTCAATCTGCTACTGGCTGTGCTGGTGGTGTTTGCCGCCAGCTATCTCCATTTCGAGTGGCTCCATGTGCACTGCGCCGACTCGCCGACCGGCGTTGTTTGCCAGATGGAGGCCAAGAGTGACGTGCCACCAGTCAAACCGGCATCGCTGGTGCTGGTCTCTGGCCACAAGGTCCGCGTGTTTTCCTATAAAGAGCTCGAAAAAACGCTGTAAGGGATGTCTGATGAAACGAACGCTGAAAAATACCTTGCTGCTGTTGCCACTGCTTTTCGTGCTGCTGTTTGTGGTCGGGATGTTTATCAACAGTCTGGGCTGTCATTACGATCTGAAAATGTCGGCCAACGGGGTCAACTATCACGGGGTGTGTCGCTGGGGAAAAATTACCGTGATTGAAGAGGAGGAGGCGACCAAAGAGAAGTGGCGGGTGACCGGTTTTCAATTTTCCTTCTTCAACCAGCTTGTTTACCTCATCGACAGCCGTACCCAGCTGCACGAGTCGGATAACGATGACTCCTATCTCAATGAGTACAACCTGATCCAGTCGCAATATGCGCTGGTCAATTACGCTTGGGTGCCGTTGACCGAAAACAAGGTGGCGATCTTCCAGCGCGATCCGGTGCATGAGGTGGTGATTGCCCAGCGCGATGGTTGGTTCGATCTCTACCGCTGGTTCTTCCCCCCGGCACAGCTGGTGCCTGTTCAGCCGCAAAGCGCAGGCGCTGGGCGCCCTGCTAGGTTCTGAGCAATTTGCACCAGGGACCGGTGACGTCACAGTGACCGGTCTCATCGCTGTTTATCCAGCCGAGGCGATGATAAAAAGCCAATGCTGCGGTATTAAGGGTCGCGACCTTGAGCGAGCCGGGTTTAGCGGTATCGGTCAACCCGTGATCGAGCAGCGCTCGCCCAATTCCCTGGCCATGCCAGTCGCTTGCCACATACAGATGATGGACGAAGTTGTCAGGCTGCCAGATGGAAATAAATCCACAGATGTTTGCCCCATGCTCGGCTACCCAGACACGTTCGCCTTCGGTCTGCTTTGTAAAATCATCAAGCTGAAATTGAACGGGTTCGACCCAATGAAAGGTTTGTCGCCGGATCTTTAAAAACAGCTGGGCCAGTTGGGGAATATCCTGTTCTGCCATGAGTCTTATCATGATGACCTTCCGGGTTCAGTGACTGTTAGCTGATGATATTGCACAGCGACAAGTCAACTCGATGTAAGTGACAAGGGTGTGATTAAGCTCTGTCCATTATATTTGGCATGGGGCTATACTGCCGGAAGCTCTTGTATGGATGGCTTGAGGATCGCTGATTTATGGACAATAAACAGATTGAAGGCAATATTTTTGTGCCGGCACACATAGACGATGTCTGGCATGCCTGGACGACAGAAAGCGGTCTGCGCAGTTTTCTGGCTCCCGAGTGTTTGATGGTGGCTGAACCGAATGGCCCATTCGAGATCTACTTCAGGCCCGATGCCCCGCTGGGCGAACGGGGTAGTGAAGGGTGCCGGGTCATGGCGGTGATGCCTTATGATTTACTCAGCTTTAGTTGGAATTTTCCGCCCACGTTTCCCCATATTCGCTTGCAGAAAACCCATGTCTGTCTGCACTTTGTACCTGAAGGGCAGGGGACCCGTCTGCACTTTTTGCAAACCGGCTGGGCCAATGATCCTGATTGGAATCAGGGCTTTGCCTATTTTCGGGAAGAGTGGCTGGAGATCAGCTTGCCGCGCTTGCAGTACCGTTTTACCCACGGCCCCATCGATTGGAGCAACCCCCCCGATAAGTCACAATTGAAGGCGCTGGCACAGTAACTGCGGAATTGAAGATAAAAAAAACCGGCCAAAAGGCCGGTTGAAACAGTTCAGGCTTGTCAGGTGACAAACGTATCCAGCGGATGAGAGTCGCTTTCCACTCCTTGTGAAGTACAACCCTCTTGGTTACGTGCAGCTACTTTATGCCATTCACACTGAATCGAGGCTGAACCATACATGATCCCGCCTCGTGCCAGAGGTTAATCAGATAGAGATCCCCATCGACTGACGCAGATAAGCACCTGCACCGAGTAGCCCCGGCCCTTGGTGAGTGATCAGGAATACCGGGATCTCTTTGAGGTAGGATTTGAAGCGTCCCTTGTCTTCAAAGGCCACTCGAAAACCCGAGCTGATGAAGAACTCCTGAAAGCGCGGCACTATGCCACCTGCGATATAGATGCCGCCAAAGGTGCCCATATTGAGGGCCAGATTGCCGGCAAAGCGCCCCATCAGCACGCAGAACAGGCTCAAGGTGCGACGGCAATCCAGACATTCGCCACTCAGTGCGCGCTCGGTAATGTCTTTGGGGGCGAACGGTTCCGGCTCACGGCCATCGGATTTCACCAGCCCACGATAGATGTTGACCAGACCAGGTCCGGATAGCAGTCGCTCGGCCGAGACATGGCCCAATTCGCTCCGCATCACCTGCAGCACCGCATCTTCCTCTTCGGTGTTCGCGGCGAAATCTACATGGCCACCCTCACCCGGCAGGCTCAGCCACTGCTCTCCCGCCCTCACCAGGTGAGCGACCCCAAGGCCGGTGCCCGCGCCATAGATGGCGATGGGTTTGCCAGAGACAGGTGCCGAGCCGCCCAGTTGAATACGATCCGTTGCTGCCAGTACCGGCACTGCCATGGAGACGGCAGTAAAGTCATTGATCACCTGCAGGCGATCCAGCCCCAGATTACCCTGCATCTCGCTGATAGAAAATTCCCAGCTGTGGTTGGTCATGGCGACCCAGTCACCGTTGATGGGGCAGGCGATGGCGATGCAGGCTTCGCTCACCTGTGCGTGGTGTTCGTCCAGATAGAGGCGTACCACGGCTTCAAGGCTGGGATGGGCCAGACCAGAGTAAGTCTTGGCTTGCGAGATAGTACCGGTGGCCAGCTCACACAGAGCCAGGCGTGCATTGGTTCCGCCGACATCGCCGACCAGCGCGTGGGTATGCTGCATAACTACTCCTTCGTTACAGGGGTGGGACGACCGTTGCATCCCGAAATTATTGTTAGAGGGTGACTGTATATTCTATCCGAGCTTGGGCTGCGCTAACTCGCTGGATCGACACAAACGTGCGGCTGCTCACAGTGTTGTTGCTTTGCAACATTTGTAAGCGTTTTCATGGCGAGGTGACGTTTTGTAACGAAAAGTACGAAATAATTAGAGATGAGTCATACTTTGTATGGCAGGTGTTAGTTGCGATAACCGCTTGTCTTGTATAGTCCTTAGCTTGATTGGCAGCATGCTTAGTCGTAGATTCAGTGCAGAGACACTGAAGCTAAATTACAAAAACGCCTGGTGGTGATGATGAATACCCTTGATAAAATTACGAACAACTTGGAAAGTTTCAGTAAATCGGAACGCAAGGTAGCCGAGGTGATCCTGGCCTCTCCCCAGACGGCCATTCACTCCAGCATCGCCACCCTGGCCAAGATGGCCGACGTCAGTGAACCGACCGTCAACCGTTTTTGCCGTCGTCTCGATACCAAAGGCTTTCCCGATTTCAAACTCCATCTGGCCCAGAGTCTGGCCAATGGCACCCCTTATGTTAATCGTCATGTGGAAGCGGAAGATGGCCCGGATACCTACACCGCCAAGATCTTCGAATCCACCATGGCCTGTCTGGATGCGGCCAAGAACAGCCTGGATATCTCCGCCATCAACCGCTGCGTCGATATCCTGACCCAGTCCAAGAAGATCAGCTTCTTTGGTTTGGGGGCCTCTTCTGCCGTTGCCCGCGATGCCCAGAACAAATTTTTTCGCTTCAATATTCCCGTGGTGAGTTTTGAAGATATCGTCATGATGCGGATGAGCTGTATCAACGGCAGCGAAGGGGATGTGGTGGTGCTGATCTCCCACACCGGTCGCACCAAAGCGTTGGTCGAGATCGCCGCGCTGGCACGGGAGAACGATGCCACCGTGATCGGTATGACCGCCAAAGATTCCCCGCTGGCTCGTGAGTGTAATCTGGTGCTCTCCATGGATGTGCCGGAAGATACCGATGTTTACATGCCGATGGCTTCTCGCATCGCCCAGCTGGCGCTGGTTGATGTGCTGGCGACCGGTTTTACCCTGCGTCGTGGGATGAAATTTCGCGAAAATTTGAAAAAAGTAAAAGAGGGATTGCGTGAATCCCGCTTCGAAACCCCGCACTCTTCCTGAATCGGCGGGGGCGTTTGCCCCCTGCTGTCTATGCCCCGCGCAGTGGTGTAGTATTGTAATTTAATAACAAAAACCACCCAGATGGTTTGCAAACGGGTGCATCGAGCCATGGGCTCGATAGGGCAGAATCTCAAGTTATATCCACTTCACATTGGAGTTTTTCATGCCTAGACGTACAAAAATTGTTACCACACTTGGTCCGGCTACTGACCGCGAAGGGATCCTTGAGGGGATCATTCTTGCCGGTGCCGACATGGTGCGGATGAACTTCTCTCATGGTACTGCGGAAGACCATATTCTGCGTGCCAACCAGGTGCGTGAGATTGCTGCCAAGCTTGGCCGCCACGTTGCCATCATGGGTGACCTGCAAGGCCCCAAGATCCGTGTATCCACCTTCAAGGATGGCAAGGTCTATCTGGCTATCGGTGACAAATTCATTCTCGATGCGGCCCTTGGTAAGGGTGAAGGGTGTCAGGAGCAGGTCGGCATTGACTACAAGAGTCTGCCCGACGATGTGATCGCTGGCGATATTCTGCTGCTGGACGACGGTCGGGTGCAGCTGAAAGTCGAGCAGGTTGAAGGTTCCCGCATTCACACCACTGTGACTGTGGCCGGGCCGCTTTCTAACAACAAGGGCATCAACAAAAAAGGCGGTGGTCTCTCCGCGCCGGCCCTGACCGAGAAAGATAAAGAAGATATCAAGACAGCTGCGCTGATGAACGTGGACTATCTGGCTGTCTCCTTCCCCCGTTGTGGCGATGACTTGCGCTATGCTCGCGAGCTGGCCCGCGAAGCCGGTTCTAACGCCAAGATTGTTGCCAAGGTGGAGCGCGCTGAAACCGTCGCTACCGATGAGGCGATGGAAGATATCATCCTCGGTTCCGATGCCGTTATGGTCGCCCGTGGTGACCTTGGGGTCGAGATCGGTGACCCCGAGCTGGTTGGCGTGCAGAAAAAGCTGATCCGTTATTCCCGTCGTCTGAACCGTGTGGTCATCACTGCGACCCAGATGATGGAGTCGATGATCAATGCACCGCTGCCGACCCGTGCCGAAGTGATGGACGTGGCCAACGCCGTGCTGGACGGTACCGATGCGGTGATGCTCTCTGCCGAAACCGCCGCTGGTCAGTTCCCTATCGAGACCGTCACCTCCATGGCGAGCGTCTGTGTCGGTGCCGAGAAGCACCCGAGCCTGAACGTTTCCAACCATCGCATGAGCTATACCTTTACCTCGGTGGAAGAGGCGTTGGCCATGTCGACCATGTATGCCGCCAACCACCTGGAAGGGGTCAAGGCGATCGTGGCGTTGACTGAATCTGGCACCACCCCGCTGCTGATGTCCCGTATCAGCTCCGGTCTGCCGATCTTCGCCATGTCTCCCCACAACAAGACCCTGGCCTGGACAAATCTCTACCGTGGCGTCACCCCGGTGATGTTTGACGGTGACGAGACCAAGCCGGTCTACGAAGTGTGCCGCGACGCGCTGGACGTACTCAAGGCCAAAGGCCTGGTACAGAGTGGCGACATGGTGCTGCTGACCCACGGTGACAAGATGGAAACCGTGGGCAGTACCAACACCTGCAAGGTGATGATGGTCGAATAACTGCTGCTATTTACTGTGTTATCAAAGCTGCTCGCCACTGGCGGGCAGCTTTTTTTATGACGGTTTCTGGGGAACTCAGCCGTCCGCATCAGGTGGTGAAGGACTCAATGATTGCTTCCATCACAGGTCCTCCTGATAATGCAGACATGAACCGGATAAAAAGCACACCGGATGGCAGATGCATGGCCATGTGCCGGATCGCGGGTGCGTCAAAAGGTCCCTCACTCTGAACGGGAGCAAGAAGATGAAAAAGCGTAACTGGCTGCTGGCCTTATCACTGAGTCTGGCATTTTCGCCCTGCTATGCCGATTGGGCAAAACTCAAGGCTGCAGCCTCTGATCTGGGCGTAGCAGTGAGTGAAACGAGCAAAGAGGTGTGGCAGGACGTCAGCGATTTTTCCAAAAAGAGTTGGGATTCTATCTCGGCCTGGGGCGAAGATGCTTTCAATACTGCCGGGGTCTGGACCGACAAGAGCATCGCGACCAGCAAGGAGTGGCTGAAGGCCGCCGATAAAGAACTCAACGAGATGCTCAACCCCAAGACGGCGAAAGAGGCGAGAGTCGCGCTCAATACCATGGCCGACACTGCGCTGATCCGGTTGTTCAACGAGCAGCCTTCAGCCAAGTTGCTGTTTGACAAGGCTTATGGCTATGCGGTGTTCGATTCGCGCAAGTTCTCCCTGATGCTGCATACCAATCAGGGGGCCGGGGTAGCGGTCAATCGCAAAAACGGCAAGCACACCTATATGAAGATGTTTGGTGCGGGTCTGGCGGCCGGGATCGGCGGCAAGTTCTATCAGCAGGTGATCCTGTTTGAAGACAAGGCCAGATTCGATGCCTTCGTGACCCAGGGTTGGGAAGCCACCTCCGAAGTGGGGGTGGTGGCTGGCAAGGAGAGCGCCGAGCTGACCGCCAAATACAATGGCGGCATGGCGATCTACCAGATTGGCGAGAAGGGCTTGCTGCTCGATGCCAATATCTCCGGCTCCAAATACTGGATTGACAAGGACTTGACTGAAACGAGCCGCTAATTGCGTTGTTATCGACCGGTCACTACACACCATGGCTTCGCCATAAGCTTGCAGTGAGTTTGCCAACAGGCCCGCAGTGCGGGCCTGTTGGTTCTCTCGGGGTCAGCGGGCTGAATAGACCTGCTTGCCCTTGAACATGGTCCAGAGCACCTTGGTTTCCTTGATCTGTTCGCTCGCCACCTGCTCCAGATTGCGATCCAGCAAGATCAGGTCAGCACTCTTGCCTGCGCTGATGGAGCCAATCTCTTTCTCCTGCCCAATCACCTTGGCGGCGTTGAGGGTATACGCCTGCAAGATAGCCTGACGGCTGATCTGCTCGCTGGCGGGGGGCAGCAAGCCAAGCTCCCCCTGGCGGGTGATCGCGGTATACATGGCGAGGAAAGGGCTGGGGCTGGAGACCGGCCAGTCACTGGCACCGGCGATAATGGCGCCGCTTTGCAGCAGGCTGCCTGCCGGATAGAGGCGGGCCAGCAGGGCCGGGGGCACTTTACCTTCCAGCAGCATGGTGGTCGCCACGTTTTTCCCGGCCCACAGCAGTTGCATCGACGCAGCCACATTGAGCGGTTTGAAACGGGCAATGCTGGCCGGGCTCACCACCTCCAGATGGGTGATACTGTGCAGCAGGCGGTGATCCCGGTTGTGGGCCCGGGCATAGGCGATGGCATCGAGGGATTCACGGACGGCTCGATCGCCGATGGCATGGAAGTGGGCGATCAGTTGATGGGCATCTGCGGTGCGGATCAGCTCGTTGAAACGCTGTTTGTCCAGATCGTCTTTGCCGCTATAACCGGGGCGGTTGAGGTAGGGTTCGCTCAACTTGGCGGTCTGGGATGGAAACTCGATGACGCCGTCTTGCAGGATCTTGATCCCCACCAGTTTGACGTCCGGGGCGTCTTGAAACTGCTGTTGCAGTGCCAATACGTCATCAATGATGGCGGGCGAGGCGTGGATCCCCACCAGTGCCAGTGCTGACACATGGCCGGTCAGCTTGCCTTCCCGGGAGAGCATGCTGTACGCCGGCAGCAGGCCGGTGTCGCGGCGATCCGGCTCGGCGTTGAAGATGGGCGCGAGGGGGCGAATGTTGCTGATAGGGTCCATCCAGGCGGTGATGCCCACCTGATTGAGCTGCTTGGCTGCTGTCATGATGGCTTTGGCAATCGTCTCGTCGCTGACGGGTGGCAAGGCTTTGAGGATGGCATCCCAGCCACCTTCCGAGGCAAAGCCACTCAGTTGGCCGGATGGGGTGAGGCCAAAATTGCCTTTCAGCGGGGCATAACGACCGGCAAGGGATTCGGCATCAATGCCCGCCTTGCGCAGCATGGCCTGATTGGCCCAACCGGTGTGGGCATCCGAACCGGCCAGCACTACGGGGAGCTGCTGGTATTGCGGGCCATTGAACACCTGATCGAGCAGGGGAAGCTGATGCCAGTAGTCGAGGGAGACATTGCTGTATAGCTGCACATCCCCCAGTGTCAGGCGGGGGTCATCCTTGCTGCGGGTCAGAAATTGCTGCACCTGCTCAACCTGATCCATAGCATCAGGAAAGTTAACCGTCATTCCCTGAAAACCGGCAAATGCTGCGTGAACATGGCTGTCGATGAGCCCCGGCATCAGGTACTTTCCTTGCAGATCAAGGCGTTTGGCATGGCTGCCGAGGCGGGTGCTGACCTCCTGATAGCTGCCGACCGCCACGATCTTTTTACCTTCAATGCCGACCGCCTCCGGGTGAGGGTTCGCCGGATCGCCGCTGTAGATGGTGCCGCCAAAGATCAGAGTCTGGCTCTGTGACTGGGCATTGGCTGCGGCAGGAAGCGCCACCAGCAGGCTGGCGAGCAACAGCGTTTTGATATTCATGGGCATGACTCCGTCGCTTCGGCGCCCGAAGGCACCGAAGTGGGTAAATGGAAATGAGGTATCGGCTTATCGGTTGATCAGCGGGATACAGATATCAAACACGTAATGATCCCGGTCGGGGTCAGTGCCCGCGTGGTATTGCTCGTAACACGGGCGATCGTCGCAGCTCAGCCCTTTGCTCACCACCCAGCGAAACGCCGTCTCCCAGCTGGCGACCAGTTGATCGCCGCGAGCGATAAACTGACATACCGCATAGGGGCCAGCGGCAATGGTCTGGGTGGTTAACTGGCGCCCAGCGGGGATCGTTGGCCCCAGCTCGATGCAGACGTCAGTACGGCAGCGCGTCTCATCGGTGATATCGGGGATATCCCAATAGAGACTCAGGGTGCCCGCCGGTGTCATCGCCTCGTCTGAGGCGAACAGCGCGAGCAGATCCCGATGGGCTTGTTCGCAGGTCTCCTTGCCATAGGGGCCCAGGCGACGCATGTATGCCACGCGCCGGGCGGGCATCTGCTTGATGCTTGCCCCCTGCAACAGACCCGGGTGTTCGGTGACCGGGTGCATGACCAGGCCATCATAGGTTTCAAAGGGAAGGGGATCGTTTCCAATCTTGCTTTTCCAGTTTCCCCCTTGCTGCTGGCGGTATTCCGAGGGGCTCATGGCGAAATGCAGGCGAAAGGCCTTGGCGAAATTCTGGGAGCTGGAGAACCCGGCGGCTAGCGCGAGGGTGGTGATGTCGCTCTGGGGGGAGGCCAGCAGGCGACGGGCGGCGCGCTCCATGCGCAGGCGTCGGGTAAAGCCAGCGATGGTTTCGCCGACCATCGTCTTGAAAATGCGATGGAAGTGAAAGGTGGAGATGGCGGCCGCCGTTGCGACTTCATCCAGACTCGGGTTGTCATCCAGATGGTGGCTGATGTAGTCCATCGCCTTGAACACAGGTTTGCGATAATCCAGAGCGGACTCCTTGCCAGCCAGCAAAAGTGGGCGTCAGAGTCGGATTTAATCAGAGCCACCTGCCGTTGTCGAACCCGTCCGGCCTGGTCTGGCCACTCATCCGCCCCGCGCTTTTAACGCATTGGCACTCTAATTGCTTATTGGCTGTCAGCGTCAATGATTTGTCTGGGGATGGAAAATGGAAATAAGTGCAAGCAGCCTGATGCAAGAGATGCAGGCGCTCAAGATCGAAGCAGGCGCCACGCCGCTGGCACAGCCCGGTCGTCCGGTGACATCCGACTTTGGTCAGCTGCTGCAACAGGCGCTCGGTAACGTCAACGAGCTGCAAGGCGCCGCCAATGATCTGCGCACCCGTTTCGATATGGGCGACAAGTCAGTGGATCTGGCCGAGGTGATGATCGCGGGCCAAAAATCTTCCATTGCCTTTGAAGCCACGGTACAGGTGCGCAACAAGATGGTCGATGCCTACAAGACCATCATGAACATGCCGGTATAAGTGATTACTGAACATCATGAACATGTCAGCAATAAGGACATAAATCGTGGCTACTGACCAAAACGGCGATCTGCTGATAAACGATGAGGGCACCACCGCCCTCGATGAAAATGAGCAGAAAAGTTCGGCCTTGGGCTTTCTGTCCAATACCGATGTGCTGCGGCAAATCACCCTGATCCTGGGGCTTGCCATCTGTCTGGCCATTGCCGTCTTCATCCTGCTGTGGGGCAAGGAGCCGGACATGCGTCCCCTCGGCACCTACAGCACCCAGGAGCTGGTGAAGACCCTCGACTTCCTCGATCAGCAAAAGATCCCCTATGAAGTGGATGGCAAGAGCGTACTGGTCAGCGCTGAAAGTTACCCCACTATCCAGCTGGCCCTGACCCGTGCCGGTCTCGCCAATGTCGTTGATGCCACCAATGGTGGTGAAGATATCCTGCTGAAAGATTCCAGTTTCGGCGTCAGCCAGCGGATGGAGAGCGAGCGTCTGAAGCTGAGCCGCGAGCGCCAGTTGGCGAGCGCCATCGAGCAGTTCCAGAATGTGGCCAAGGCCCAGGTGCTGCTGGCTATCCCGAAAGACAACGTGTTTGCCCGCAATGAGCGCAAACCCAGTGCCACTGTGGTGCTCAACCTGAAAGGCGCGGCGCTGGGGCAGGGTGAGGTGGACTCCATCGTCGACATGGTCGCCTCTGCGGTACACGGCCTTGAGACAACTCGCGTCACCGTCACCGACCAGAATGGCCGCCTGCTCAACTCCGGCTCGCAAGACCCAGTCTCTGCCCAAACTCGCAAAGAGTTTGCCATGCAGCAGAAGCAAGAGATCGAGTACAAGCAAAAAATTGACGCCATCCTGATCCCGGTGCTGGGTGCCGACAACTATACGGCGGAAGTGGATCTCTCCCTCGACTTCTCCCAGCAAGAGCAAACCCGCAAGACTTACAACCCGGATCTGCCTGCGGTGCGCTCCGAAATGACCATGGAAGAGAACAGCGCCAATGGTAGTAGCGGTGGTGTGCCGGGGGCACTCTCCAACCAGCCGCCTGCCGCGTCCAACATTCCCGAGCAGGCGACCGCTGCTGATGGTGCCAGCGCTGCAGCCTCTGGCCGCTCGCGCAAAGAGGCGACCCGCAACTTCGAACTGGATACCACCGTCAGTCACACCCGTCGCCAGATGGGTGGCATTCGCCGCATGACCGTTTCGGTGGCAGTCGATTACAAAGCGGTGCCCGGAGCGGATGGTGCTGTGACCCGCGAGGCCCGTAGCCAGGCCGAAATCGACACCCTGCGCCGTCTGCTGAGTGGCGGCCTTGGTTTTGATGTGACCCGGGGTGATACCCTTGAAGTGGTCGCCATTCCGTTTAATCGCCCCGAGCTGGAAAGTGTCGCCGACCTGCCAATTTACGAGCAACCCTGGTTCTGGCGTGCGGTGCGCATCGCGGCATCAGTGCTGGTGATTATCGTATTGATTGTCACCGTGGTTCGCCCCATGC
Source organism: Aeromonas sobria (assembly GCF_000820145.1). Classification (GTDB taxonomy): domain Bacteria; phylum Pseudomonadota; class Gammaproteobacteria; order Enterobacterales; family Aeromonadaceae; genus Aeromonas; species Aeromonas sobria. Next base: position 303,123 of record NZ_CDBW01000016.1, read on the forward strand.
TCAAGCGACTGCTCTATCCGGATGCCAAGCCTGAAGGGGAAGTGGATTTTGACAACCACACTGTACTGGGTGGCGATGACGAGTTGAGCCTGCTGTCCGCTCAAGTGGAGGGCGATCAGGTATTCGGTGTGCGTGATGGTCAGCTGAAGCTGCCTGATCTGCACCGCGATGAAGACTTGCTCAAGGCGGTGCGTGCGCTGGTGGCGAACGAACCGGATCTGGCCGCTCAGGTCATTAAAGAATGGGTAACCAACAAAGATGCCTGAAGAAAAGAAGACTCAAGTCATCGGTAATGACATCACCGACGGCCAGCGCCAGATCCTCGATCAGATGTCCGGCATAGAGATGGCCGCGGTACTGATGTTGAGCCTCAATGAAGAGGATGCCGCCCAAATCTTTCGCCATCTCGAGCCAAAGCAGGTGCAGCGGCTCGGTATGTCGATGGCCTCGATGTCTGACTTCAGTCACGATCGGGTAGCGGCAGTGCACCGTCAATTCATCGACGATATCCAGAAGTACACCAACATCGGTATCGGCAGCGAAGATTTCGTGCGCAAGGCGCTGGTGGCGGCCCTTGGCGAGGACAAAGCCAGTAATCTGGTGGATCAAATCATATTGGGTTCAGGCTCCCGTGGCCTCGACTCCCTCAAGTGGATGGATGCTCGTCAGGTGGCCAGCATCATCCTGAACGAACACCCGCAGATCCAGACTATCGTGCTCTCCTATCTGGAGCCGGAGCAGTCCGCCGAGATCCTGAGCCAGTTCCCGGAGCAGGTGCGCCTGGATTTGGTGATGCGGATCGCCAACCTGGAAGAGGTGCAACCGGCGGCGTTGCAAGAGCTGAACGACATCATGGAGAAACAGTTTGCCGGTGCGGCGGGTGCTCAAGCTGCCAAGATGGGTGGCTTGAAAGCAGCAGCCAACATCATGAACTATCTGGATACCAACATCGAAGGCCAGCTGATGGACTCTATCCGCGAGTCGGATGAAGAGATGAGCCAGCAAATTCAGGATCTGATGTTCGTGTTCGAAAACCTCATCGATGTGGACGACCGCGGTATCCAGACCATGCTGCGGGAAGTGCCGGGTGAGTTGCTGCAACGGGCGCTCAAGGGCTCCGACGATCAGATGCGCGAGAAGATCTTCAAGAATATGTCCAAGCGTGCGGCGGAAATGCTGGCGGACGATCTGGAAGCCATGGGGCCGATCCGGGTCTCCGAAGTGGAAGCCGCCCAGAAAGAGATCCTCTCCATCGCCCGCCGTCTTGCTGATGCAGGCGAGATCATGTTGGGTGGCGGTGGCGGTGAGGAGTTCCTCTAAACCATGGGCCATCAAGGGTACGGTTGTGCAGATACGGCATCAGGCTGTGACAAGGGGTACCTCAACCAATGAATAACAAACTGCGTGGCTACGTGCGTCCTGACGGGGAAGATGCTCCGGTAGAGGCGTGGGGCTGGCCACAGATGGAGGTCGAAGCGGCGGTCGAGACCAATGCCCTCGGTTTTGCGCCTGACTGGTATCAGCAGGAGGAGGAGGTCGTTGAGCCGGAGCCGGAACCGGAGCCGCTGCCGAGTATTACCGCCCAAGAGCTGGAAGCGATCCGCCAGGCTGCCTGGGAAGAGGGTATGGCCGAAGGTCATGCCGCTGGCTTTGCCAAGGGGCAAGAAGAGGGCAAGCTTGAAGGGCTGCAACAGGGGCACCAGGTTGGGCTGGAGCAGGGCAAAGAAGAGGGGCTTGCCATGGGGCGCGACCTGGTGGATCAGGAGATAGCCCACTGGCAGGGGCTTGTCTCCCGCCTTGCCACTCCGCTTAGTGAGCTGGATCAGGCGGTGGAGCAGCAGCTCATCTCGCTGGTGATGCAACTGGCACGTACACTTATTCGCCATGAAGCAGAGACCTCTCCCCGCATCTTGCTGGAAGCGCTGAAACAGGGGTTGGCGCTGCTCCCTGCCGCCGAACAGGGGGTGACCCTGATGCTCCATCCCGATGACCTCGCCCGGGTTGAGCAGGCATTCGGGGCGGAAGAGTGTGCCAAGCGTCAGTGGCGATTGCAGAGTGATCCCACACTCTCCCCCGGTGATTTGCAGCTGGCAACGGTACTCTCCAGCATCGACCTGACCCTCTCGGGCCGCATCGAACAGCTGCTGCGCAACTTTTTGCGGGACAATTCATCGCAAAATCCAGCCTCGCAGGATCCACGCTCATAACCGATGCCGGACTCTTGTCCGGCTGAATTTTTTATCTCTCAGGAGGCCAGATGAGCGGCTCGTTACTCACAAGATTGCAAGGGTATCGGGTGCGCGGTATTGCCCCCAAGCCACCCGTAGCCGGTAAATTAACCCGGGTAGTGGGGCTGACGCTGGAAGCCATCGGCTGTAGTGCGGCGATCGGTGCCCTTTGCCGCATCGATACTCAAGATGGGGAGCTGGAGGCCGAAGTGGTGGGTTTCTCCGGTGACCGGCTGTTTTTGATGCCGAGTGAACAGCTCAAGGGGGTTATTCCTGGCGCCCGGGTGGTACCGATGACCGAGGAGCACGGCATTCCGGTTGGGATGAATTTGCTGGGTCGCGTCATCGATGGTATCGGGCAGCCGCTGGATGGTCTTGGCCCCATCCTCTCCTCTCAAACGGTACAGTTTGCCCAGCACCGCATTAATCCGCTCTCCCGCCGCCCAATCCATCAACCGATGGATGTGGGGGTGCGCGCCATCAACGCCGTGCTGACGGTAGGACAGGGCCAGCGGATGGGGCTGTTTGCCGGTTCCGGTGTCGGTAAATCGGTGCTGCTTGGCATGATGACCCGTGGCTCGGTGGCGGATGTGGTGGTGGTTGGCCTCATCGGTGAACGGGGCCGGGAAGTGAAAGAGTTTATCGAAGACATTCTTGGTGAGGAGGGGCGTGCCCGCTCTGTGGTGGTGGCGGCCCCGGCCGACGCCTCGCCCCTGATGCGCCTTAAGGGGTGCGAAACTGCGCTCGCCATTGCCGAGTATTTTCGCGATCAGGGGCTCAACGTCCTGCTGTTGATGGATTCGCTGACCCGTTATGCCCAGGCCCAGCGTGAAATCGCGCTGGCGGTGGGCGAGCCGCCAGCAACCAAGGGCTATCCGCCGTCGGTGTTTGCCAAATTACCGGCGCTGGTGGAGCGGGCGGGTAACGGCAGTGATGGTCAAGGCTCCATCACCGCCTTCTTCACCGTACTGACCGAGGGGGATGACCTGCAAGACCCCATCGCCGATGCGGCGCGGGCGATCCTCGATGGCCACATAGTGTTGTCGCGCGAATTGGCTGATGCGGGGCACTATCCGGCTATCGATATCGAAAAATCCATTAGTCGGGTCATGCCCATGGTCACCTCGCCGGAACACATGGATTTGGCGCGTACCCTCAAGCAGTTCTACTCCCTTTATCAGCAGAACCGGGACCTCATCACCATCGGCGCTTACAGCCAGGGATCCGATCCCCGCATCGACCGAGCCATCATTCAAAAACCCTATCTGGATCAGTTCTTGCAGCAGGGAATGCGTGAGGTCATTCACTACGATGATGGCCTGCAGGCATTGCAGATGGTGGCCATGCCACTGATGCGTTGATAACGGCGTTGATGGAGGAGGTCGGCCATGAGTAAAGGGTTGCTATTGTTGGCTGATCGGCTGGTGGAGGCGGAGCAGCAGTGTGCGCTGGCGCTGGTGAAGGCGCAGCAGGATCTCAAGCTGTTCATGGATCAGCAAAACGCCCTTAACCAATATCGTCAGATCTATCACCAGCAGTGGACCGATCGCGGTCTGCAAGGGATCACCGCCCAGCAAAACACTCAGTATCACGCTTTTATCAGCAAGCTTGAGCAAGCGGCGACCCAGCAGTACGAAGGGGTGCTGCAGGTGCGTCAGGCGCTGGAGTTACGCCGTGAAGAGTGGCTGGCTGCCCAACAGCGGCGTAAGGCTGTCGAGTTGTTGTTGAAGAAGCAGGCGGGTCGCGAGCAGCAGAAAGCCCAGCGTCAGGAGCAGAAAATGCTGGATGAATACGCCATGCTGCGGCGCTTTCATCAAGCTGGCCTGTAACTTGCTTTGAACTGGACATTGTCGGGGGCCATCTCTTTGGGGCCACCAGAATTCAGGGATCCCATCATGATGCAGACACTGTTGACACAAACGCCTTCGGCTCCGGCCAACGGGTTGGACAAAGCGCCTCTGAGCGGTTCCGTTGAGAGTAAAAGCATCGATGGAGGAACCAGCAGCGACAGCAAGGGGGATTTCGCTACCCTGATTGCCAAGGCCCAGAACAGCGAACAGGGCGCCGCCGAGGCCACTCAGGGCGGTAACAATGTCCGATCAGCCAAATCTTTGGCGACCGAGAGCGCCTCTCCCAAAGAAGAGACCAGCAAGGAGCAGGATCCTGACGCCGACAACAAGGTGGGGGAGGTTCCCGCCACCGACTTTCTACTGCGTCTGCAAGACTCCCTCAAGCTCGATACCTCGCTAGTGACGCCTCAGTTGGCGATGGCGGCCCAACAGAGCGCCACTGTGGTAGACGGCAATCCGTTGCCGCAACAGGGTGAGCAGGAAGAGATTGCGCTTGATGAAAGCGAGCTGGCACCTTCCGCTACCAGGATTGCCCGCCAGCTTGCCAGTCATGCTGAGGTGCAATCGCCGCTGACAACGACCGGAAAATCGACTCTTGATACCACGGTATCGCCCTCTGCGGCGCGAGGGGTAGCGCAGGGCGATGCCGCTTCTGCCACCCTCTCCTCTGAGGGGGAAGATGCCGCCACCACCCCGGATGGACAGTCCGGGGAGAAAGCCTCTGCCAAGGGAGAAACCCTCGGGGCGGATGGCAAGCACACCAAGCCTCTCACGGGGGCAGTGCGGATGGCCCAGCTGGCCAAGGTGTTGCCGGTCGATGAGTCTGCCAACACCACCAAACCCGGTGAGTCACTCGCAGCGAAAGAAGCTGGCGACAGCAAATCCGACCCCGCAGCCAGCAACGCCGTGACCGGCAAGGGGCAGGCGGCGCAAGCCGCGACTCAGGGGGCAGCCCTCAAGGCATTTAGCGAGGGGCTCAAGCAGCCTGAAGCGGGTGCTGCTACCACTTCAGCTACCGCAGAGGGCAGTGGTGCAGCTGGCAAGGAGGCAGAGAAGAGTGCTGCCGAGGGTAGCCCGCAGCCAGCCACTGCCGCATCAGCCAATCAAGGGGCGGCGCAAGTGAAGACGGCGCAAAGTGCCGCAGAAATTGCCGCAGCCCAGAGCAGCGTGACGCCAAATGGTTCGGCCCAGACCGATAGCGCCGCCGCGCCCGTGATGGTGGCGCCGCAGCAGGTGTTGGCACAGGCCGAATCCCAGGGGCCGCAAGCGCCGCTGTCGAGCATTTCCGCCGGCATCAAGCAGATGGAAGTGACGGGCACCGACGAGGTACGCAAAGCGGTGCAGCTGGAGGTGAAACCGAAGGCCGGTGAGCTGGACAAGAGTCTTGTCGCTACGGCATCGAGCAGCGAGAGCAGCCAGAGCCAGACCGTACAGCACGGCCAGAACAGCCAGCCCCAGGCTCAGGTGGCAGAGAGCCGAGCCCCTGCTGCAGAGGGGACATTGCGCCGTGAGCCAGCACAATTACCTCATCTGAAGTTGGCCGGTCAGGAGGCACCTGCCGAGTTGCACCAGAAGGTCAACGTGATGCTGGCCGAAAAACTGCAACAGGCGGAAATTCAGCTCGACCCCCTTGGCCTTGGCAAGATGAAAATCCAGATCCAGATCGGTGCCGACAGCCAGGCCAACGTCCATTTCGTGGTACAACATGGGCAGACTCGCGAGATGTTGGAGCAGTCGATGCCCCGGCTGCGGGAGATGCTGGCAGGACAGGGGATCCAGCTTGGCCAGACTCAGGTTCAGCAACAGTCACAACAGCAACAACAGGGCCAGCCAACCTTCACCGGACAGGGTCAGCAGGGGCAGGGTAGTGGTCAGTCGAGTTCAGGTAACAGGCAAGATGAGGGAAATATTACAACGTCGACCCTGAGTGTACTGGTGGGATCGGAAAACAGCAGTGCAATTGATTTCTATGCTTGATGCAATCCCGAGTAAGTTTATGATATCGAACAAGTTTGAGACTAGGGTGGACAAGGGATGGCAGACGATACCGAATTGACGCTAAAAGACCCGGCTGCGGGTAAAAAAAAGAAGCTGATCATTATCATTGCTCTGGCGGTCATTTTGTTGGGCGGTGGTGGCGCGGGTGCCTTCCTGATGCTCTCCGGCTCGGATAAACCACCCGCAGAAGCGGCTGAAGGAGAAGAAGGGGTCAAGCCCAAGGTAGAAGCACCTCAACCCTCCCTCTATGTGGGGATGCCACGCCCCTTTGTATTCAACGTGGCGGGTGCCCAACGGGATCGGCTGGTGCAGATCAAGATCCAGCTGATGGTGCGGGGCACGGCCGACGAGACCCTGGCCAAACAGAATATTCCCCTTATTGAAGGTACTTTGCTGCGGGTATTCAGCTCGGCCAGTGCCGAGCAGCTGATGACCTTTGAAGGCAAGGAGAAGCTGCGTAAGGATTCACTGGAAGAGTGCCGTCGGGTGCTCAAGGACCTGGTCTCTTCCCCCGTTATCGAACAAGTGCTGTTTACCGGCTTTGTGATGCAGTAGGTGGAAGCGTGAGCGATCTGTTAAGTCAGGACGAAATTGATGCCCTCTTGCACGGTGTCGATGATGTCGAAGAGGAGGAGATAGGCTCGGCGGGGGATCCCGGCGTTGCCCAGTTTGACTTCTCCTCTCAGGACCGCATCGTCCGTGGTCGCATGCCGACGCTGGAGCTGGTGAACGAACGGTTCGCCCGCCACATGCGGATAAGCCTGTTCAACATGATGCGTCGTACCGCCGAGGTCTCTATCAACGGGGTGCAGATGCTCAAGTTTGGCGAGTACGTTCACACCCTGTTCGTGCCGACCAGTCTCAACATGGTGCGTTTTCGTCCGCTCAAGGGCACAGCCCTGATCACCATGGAAGCCCGCTTGGTCTTTATCCTGGTGGAGAACTTCTTCGGCGGTGATGGCCGTTATCACGCCAAGATAGAAGGGCGCGAATTTACCCCGACCGAGCGGCGCATTATCCAGATGTTGCTCAAACTGGTGTTCGAAGATTACAAGGATGCCTGGGCACCGGTGATGGATGTGGGCTTTGAGTACCTCGACTCTGAAGTGAATCCGGCGATGGCCAACATCGTCAGTCCAACCGAGGTGATTGTGGTGAGTTCGTTCCACATTGAACTCGATGGTGGCGGCGGCGACTTCCACGTGGCGATGCCTTACTCCATGCTGGAACCGATCCGCGAACTGCTTGATGCCGGTGTGCAGAGTGACAAGGGCGACACTGACGTGCGCTGGAGCAAGGCGCTGCGCGACGAGATCATGGACGTCAAGGTCGAGATGCGGGCCAAGTTGCTGGAAACCGAGCTGACCCTGCGCGAACTGATGGAGCTGCGACCTGGCGATATCATCCCGGTCGATATGCCGGAAAATCTGCTGGTCTATGTGGAAGACTTGCCGACCTTCCACGCCAAGATGGGGCGTACCAAGGACAATGTGGCACTCAAGATCACCGATAAACTCAAGCGCCCGGAAGGGGTAAAGACCGAGATGCATCTGGTGACCCGGGGCGGTGTACGTATTGATGGCGAGGCTGAGCTGGAAGAGCTCGAGCGCAGTATCGAAGATCAACAGCGATAATCGACGGTTTATTGCGATAAACGGTCACGAAGTAGCATAAGGAAACAAGATGAGCGGAACTGAGGAAGAGGATTTGATGGCTGATGCCTGGGCTGCGGCGCTGGAGGAGCAGGTCATTGCAGAAGCCAAACCGGCCCCGCTGGAAGAGCTGAAAGATGATGCTCCCATCAGTGCTGAGGAGCGGCGCAAGCTCGACACGATTCTCGATATCCCGGTCACCATCGCCATGGAGGTGGGCCGTAGCCAGATCAGTATTCGCAACCTGCTGCAGCTGAACCAGGGCTCGGTAGTGGAGCTGGATCGCGTCGCGGGTGAGCCGCTGGACGTGCTGGTCAACGGCACCCTGATCGCCCACGGCGAGGTGGTGGTGGTGAATGACAAGTTCGGTATCCGTCTGACCGACGTTATCAGCCAGATTGAAAGGATCAAGAAGCTCAAATGATGCGCCTCCTGTTGTTACTGCTGCCTGTTCCGGCCTTTGCCGAGACAGGGGCATCAGCCAACGCGCCCAGTTTGAGTTCCTGGCTGCTCTCCAGCTTGATGGTGATTGGCCTCATTTTGGTGCTGGGTTTTCTGCTCAAAAAGAGCAAGCTTGCCACTGCCATGGGTGGCGGGCAGATGAGAGTCATCGCCTCGTTGCCGGTGGGTTACAAAGAGAAGCTGCTGGTGGTCAAGGTGGGTGAACAGCAACTGCTGGTCGGAGTGACGCCACAACAGGTTAACTTCCTCTGTCGGCTGGAGGAGCCGCTGGACGAGAGCCAGCCACAGGCGTTTTCACAACAGCTTGGCAAATTGATGGGCAAGCATGAAAAAAGCTAACGGTTTATTGCTGAAAATGGGGCTGCTGGTCAGCTTGCTGATACCACTGTTCTGCTCTTGGCCCGCGCTGGCGCAAGACGCCATGTCGGCGGTGACCGTCAAGACCATGGGGGATGGCTCTCAGGAGTACAGCCTGACCCTGCAAGTGCTGGCGCTGATGACCGCGCTCTCTTTCTTGCCTGCCATGGTGATCATGATGACCTCGTTTACCCGCATCATAGTGGTGCTGGGTATCTTGCGTCAGGCGATCGGTTTGCAACAGAGCCCCTCCAACCAGGTGCTGATCGGCATTGCACTGTTTATGTCGTTCTTCATCATGTCGCCGGTGCTGGACCGCATTAATGATGAGGCGCTGCAACCCTATCTGGCCGAGACCATTCAAGCCAAGGAGGCGCTGGAGCGTGCCACATTGCCCATCCATCAGTTCATGCTGGCCCAGACCCGGATCAAGGATCTCAATACCTTTATGGAGATCGCCAACGTGCAGGTGGAGAAGCCTGCCGAGGTGCCACTGCGGGTGCTGATCCCGGCGTTTGTGACCAGTGAGCTGAAAACCGCCTTCCAGATTGGCTTTATGCTGTTTTTGCCATTTCTGGTCATCGATCTGGTGGTGGCCAGTATCCTGATGGCGATGGGGATGATGATGCTCTCGCCGATGATCGTCTCGCTGCCCTTCAAACTGATGCTGTTTGTGATGGTGGATGGCTGGAACCTCATTTTGGGGTCACTGGCCAACAGTTTCGGACTGGGTGCCGGTTAGCCGGTGTGGAGCAAGGAGCCCGAACATGAGTCCTGAAACCTTTGTCGACGTTTTTCGCGAGGCCCTCTGGCTGGTGACCATCATGGTATGTGCCGTGATCCTGCCCAGTCTTGCCATCGGGCTGGTGGTCGCCATCTTTCAGGCGGCCACCTCCATCAACGAACAGACCCTGAGTTTTCTGCCACGTCTTATCGTGACCCTCTTTGCGCTGGGAGCGGGTGCTCACTGGGGCTTACAGAGCCTGATGGACTTCTTCGTGTTGATGGTGAACCAAATCCCCGAGGTGGTGGGATGACCTATACAACCGCTCTGATCATGGAGTGGTTGTCTTCCATTCTCTGGCCTCTGGCACGAGTAAGTAGTTTGCTGATGGTGATGGCGGTATTCGGTAGCCGCCTCGCCCCTGCGCGAGTACGGATGGGGCTGGCACTTGCCATCACTTTTCTGATTGCCCCCCTGTTGCCGAAAATGCCCCCTATCGAACTCTTCTCTGCCGGCAGCTTTCTGGTATTAGGCCAGCAGCTGTTGATCGGCATTGCCCTCGGCCTGATGACCCAGTTTCTGATGGAGAGCTTCGTGATGGCCGGTCAGGTCATTGCCATGCAGACCAGCCTGGGATTCGCCACGCTGGTTGACCCGATGAATGGCCAGTCGGCCCCTGTGGTGGGTCAGTTCTATCTGATGTTGGCAACCCTGGTGTTTCTGGCGCTGGATGGTCATCTGATCATGCTGCGGCTGGTGATCCTCAGTTTTGAGACATTACCAGTATCAGACAGTGGGCTTTCTCTGCCAGCGATCCGCACCCTGATCGGTTTTCTCGGGGTGATGTATCAGGCATCGCTGGTGATGTCGCTCTCCGCCATCGTTGCGTTGCTGCTGATCAACTTTGCTTTTGGCGTCATGACCCGTGCCGCGCCACAACTTAACATCTTCAGTATCGGTTTTGCGGTCAGCATGATGTCCGGTCTGTTGATCCTCTGGCTCACCATTGGTGGTTTCCTCGGCCATTTCGACATGATGTGGGAGCGGGTACAAGAGGTCAGCTGCGAGCTGATCAACACCCAATGCTTTGGTGGTGCCCATGGCTGATACCGATCAGGAACGTACCGAACAACCCACGGGCAAACGACTGCAACAGGCCCGTGATAAAGGGCAGATTGCACGTTCAAAGGAGCTGGGCACCGCCAGTGTCCTGCTGTCAGCCGTATTCGGCTTGCTGATGCTCAAGGGCTCGCTGGCGACCGCAATGATCAAAGTCGTGACCATGGGCTTTACCCTGGATCGAGAGCAGGCGTTTGATCCCAACGCCATGATCGCCATGGTGCCCGCGCTTCTGGCGGAATTGATCCTTCCGCTGGGGCTGTTGTTCGCACTGGTGGCCGTTGCCGCCTTTATCGGTAACACCCTGATGGGCGGGATGAATTTTTCGACGGAAGCTATGCTGCCAAAATGGAGCAAACTGAGCCCGCTCAGTGGCCTGAAACGGATGTTCGGGGTGCAGTCGCTGATTGAGCTGGTCAAGTCCATCGCCAAGGTGGTGTTTATTACCCTGTTTGCCTGGTGGATGCTATCCAGCCAGTTCAATCACCTGCTTAACCTCTCCATGGAGGGATTCCCCGGCGGCATCATAGATGCCCTTGAGCTGTTTCTCTGGATGTTGATCATCCTCTGCTGTGCCCTGCTTCCGATTGTTGCCATCGATGTGCCGTTCCAGCAGTGGAACCATATGCGTCAGCTCAAGATGACCAAGCAGGAGGTGAAGGACGAGTTCAAGGACAGCGAAGGCAAGCCCGAGGTGAAGGGGCGGATAAGGCAGTTGCAGATGCAGATGGCGATGCGCCGGATGATGGGGGATGTACCCAAGGCCGATGTGGTGATCACCAACCCGACCCACTACTCGGTGGCGCTCAAGTATGATGCAGGCACACCCGGAGCCGCCCCCAAGGTTGTGGCCAAAGGCACTGATGAAATCGCAATGAAGATCAGGGAGATAGCCAGGGAATACGAGATCCCGATTATGCCCTCACCTGAGTTGACCCGGGCTATCTATCATTCCACCGAGATTGGCCACGAGATCCCGGAAGGGCTGTTTGCGGCGGTTGCCCAAGTGCTTGCCTATGTCTTCCAGCTGAAAAAATTCCGCCGTGGCCAGGGACGCCGTCCTCAGACGCTGGCCAAAGACCTCCCCATCCCGACCGAATACCGAAAATGACAAAGTTCTGACGCAATAATAATAAAATCATTTAACTTCAATGCCTTGGTGTTTTGGCTTGATGATTGCATCAATCTGACACCAGCACGTTGAAATTGAGAAAGACGATGGAATTCAAGGCATCTTTGGGCCGATTGAAAGAGTACAGAGGGTTACTGACCACCGGGTTCGGTACGCCGTTGCTGGTACTGGCCGCCTTGGGGATGGTGGTGTTGCCTATTCCACCTTTGATGCTGGATGTGCTCTTCTCGTTCAACATTGCGCTCTCCATTGTGGTGTTGCTGGTGGCCGTTTACACCCGCCGTCCCCTCGAATTTGCCGCCTTTCCCACCGTGTTACTGCTCGCCACCCTGCTGCGGTTGGCGCTTAACGTTGCCTCAACCCGGGTGGTGTTGCTGGAAGGTCATAATGGCACCGCGGCGGCGGGCCATGTGATCGAGGCGTTCGGTAAGGTGGTGATTGGTGGCAACTATGCGGTCGGTATCATCGTCTTTACCATCCTGATCATCATCAACTTTGTGGTCATTACCAAGGGTGCGGGGCGGATCGCAGAGGTGAGCGCCCGGTTCACCCTGGATGCGATGCCAGGCAAGCAGATGGCTATCGATGCCGACTTGAACGCCGGTCTCATCAATCAGGAGGAAGCCAGGAAGCGTCGGCAAGAGGTCACGCAGGAGGCTGACTTCTACGGCTCGATGGATGGTGCCTCCAAGTTTGTCAAAGGGGATGTCATCGCGGGCATCATGATCCTCTTTATCAACATCATCGGCGGCTTCATCATCGGGATGATGCAGCACCAGCTGACCTTCGCGGAATCGGCAGAGATATACACCTTGCTGGCCATCGGTGATGGCCTGGTGGCGCAGATCCCCTCGCTGTTGCTCTCTATCGCCGCCGCCATCATTGTGACCCGGCAAAATACCGATCAGGATATGGGTACTGCGGTACTGGGTCAGTTGTTTGACAATCCCAAGGCGCTGATTATCTCTGCCGGCATACTGCTGATGATGGGTCTGGTGCCGGGTATGCCTCACTTGGCGTTTTTGGGTCTGGGGGCGGTATCTGCAGCAGCCGCCTGGTGGTTGTTGCGCCGCGAGAAGCTGGCCGCGGCCAAAGTCGCCAGGGGTGAGCTGATGCCTGCTACCAACGAACAGCCCCATGAGCAGAAAGAGCTGAGCTGGGACGATGTGATGCCGGTCGATATCATTGGCCTTGAAGTGGGTTATCAGCTGATCCCGCTGGTGGATCGCAACCAGGGTGGGGAATTGCTCAACCGGATCAAAGGGGTGCGCAAGAAGCTCTCGCAAGAGTTGGGCTTTCTGGTGCCGGCCGTGCATATTCGCGACAACCTGGATCTGGCGCCTAACCAGTACCGCATCACCTTGATGGGGGTCAGTACCGGAGAGGCCAATGTCTACCATGACAAAGAGATGGCTATCAATCCGGGTCAGGTGTTTGGTCAGTTGCAGGGGATTGCCACCAAGGATCCCGCCTTTGGACTGGAAGCGGTCTGGGTTGCCAAAGATCAGGTGTCCCAGGCACAGACACTGGGTTATACAGTAGTGGATACTGCTACTGTAGTGGCAACCCATATGAGCCAGATCCTCACCAATCATGCGGCCTTGTTGCTGGGCCATGATGAGGTACAACAGCTGCTCGACATGATTGGCAAACACCAGAGCAAGCTGGTGGAAGGGCTGGTGCCGGAAGTGATCAGCATGGGTAACCTTGTGAAGGTATTGCAGAATTTGCTCAATGAAGGCGTGCCAATCCGCGATATGCGCACTATCCTGCAGACCCTGGTTGAATACGCGCCGCGCAGCCCGGATCCGGAAGTGCTCACAGCGGCTTGCCGGATTGCCCTGCGCCGCCTGATTGTGCAGGAGATTGCTGGCCCTGATCCCGAGTTGCCGGTGATTACCTTGGCGCCGGAATTGGAACGTATATTGCATCAATCCCTGCAGGCAGGTGGCGGTGATGGTGCCGGTATTGAACCTGGCCTGGCCGAGCGGATGCAGCGATCACTGGTGGAAGCCACTCAACGACAAGAACTGGAAGGCCAGCCAGCCGTGCTTCTGACATCGGGGATCTTGCGTAATACCTTGGCGAAATTTGTCAAGAATGCCATTCCTGGATTGCGCGTTCTGTCTTATCAGGAAGTGCCCGACGACAAGCAGATTCGCATCGTCAGCGCAGTAGGGCAGAACTAGTTAGCGGAGATGACGGGTGAAGATTAAGCGGTTTTTTGCCAAGGACATGCGAACGGCTCTGGCCGAGGTCAAGGAGACTCTCGGGCCCGATGCGGTGATCATGTCCAACAAGAAGGTCACCGGTGGGGTCGAGATAGTCGCCGCAGTCGATTATCAATCCCAGGTTCCGGGGCCTAAAGATGCGCCAGTTCGCCGTCAACTGAATGACGAGAGCGTCAATATTTCGTCTGCCGGACGGCAGATGACCCGCCCTGAACCGACTCAGGCGAAGGAGCAGAACGAACATTATGCCGATACCCTGGCCGCATTGCTGGCTCGCCAGCAAAAGCTCAAGCCGGGTAACGCTGCCGCCATGAGCAGCACTCAGTCAGCTGGCCTTGCGGCAGCCAATACCGCGCCCAGAACCTTGGCCGAACAGGGGCAGTGGGGCGCCGCCCCTGAGCCCGCCAAGCCAAAAGCCAGGGCTGCAACGCTGGGCCGGCCCGCGCAGCCTGCACCTCGCGAACAAGAGATGGAAGGGATGCGCAAGGAGATGGCCAGCATCCGAAAGTTGCTGGAACACCAGATTTCCGGGCTGATGTGGCAAGAGGTGGAGCGCCGTGAGCCAATGCGGGCATTGCTGATCAAAGAGCTCAAGAAGATGGGCTTTGATGATGCGTTTGCCGATCAACTGGCGGGGCTTATCCCCGAGGATATGTCCATCCACCAGGCCATGGCACAGCTGGCAGAGGTATTGACGGGTCAGCTCAAGATCAGTGAAGACGAGATTTTACGTCAGGGGGGGGCGGTGGCGCTGCTAGGCCCGACCGGGGTAGGCAAGACCACCACCATCGCCAAGCTGGCTGCACGTTTTGCCATGAAGTATGGCGCCGAGCAGGTAGCGTTGATCACTACCGACAACTACCGGATCGGTGCCCATGAACAACTGCAGACCTATGGTCGGATCATGGGCTGCCCGGTGCGGCAGGTGCGTGATGCCGAAGAGCTGGCCACGGCACTCTATCAGTTCCGTCATCGGCGTCTGGTGCTCATCGATACGGCCGGGGTTGGCCAGCGGGATATCCGCTTGACCGAGCAGCTCGATACCCTGGTCAAGAATGCCAAGGTACGGATCCGCAGTTATCTGGTGATGTCTGCGACATCCCAGCGTCGGGTGATGCAGGAAGCGGTGGACCATTTCCGGCGGATCCCATTGAGCGGCTGCATACTTACCAAATTGGACGAGAGTCTGAACCTGGGCGAAGTGATAAACGTGTGTATCCAGAATGCTTTGCCAATCAGCTATATCACTGACGGGCAAAGGGTTCCGGAAGATATTCAGGTTGCCAATGCTGCGCAGCTCGTCGGAGCGGCCATGGGCTCGCTGGAGCGAGAAACAGAAGAGCCCTATTTCTGGGGCGCAGGCTTTGGCGAGGCCGAAGATTCGGAGTTTTATGAGTAACATACATATGGATCAGGCGAGTGGTCTGCGCAAAATGCGTCAAAACAATCGAGTAAAAGTAATCGCCGTGTCCGGTGGCAAGGGTGGCGTGGGCAAGACCAACGTGACCCTGAACGTTGCGGGAGCGATGGCGGCCCAAGGTAAACGGGTACTGGTGCTGGATGCTGACCTGGGGTTGGCCAACGTCGACGTCATGCTGGGGCTACGGGTTCATCGTAACCTCTCTCATGTACTGGCTGGCGAATGCACCATAGATGACATCATTGTCGAAGGCCCTTATGGCATGATGATTGTACCCGCGACTTCGGGCACCCAATCGATGGTGGAGCTCTCGTCAGTGCAGCATGCCGAGCTTATCCGGGCGTTCAGCGAGATGAAGACCCAGGTCGATATCCTGATGGTGGATACGGCGGCGGGGATCTCCGACATGGTGCTGAGTTTCACCCGTGCAGCTCAGGACATTATGGTAGTGGTGTGCGATGAGCCGACCTCCATTACCGATGCCTATGCCCTGATCAAGATCCTCTCCAAGGATCACGGCGTGTTTCGCTTTAAAGTTGTGGCCAACATGGTGCGCAGCCTGCGTGAAGGGCAGGAGCTCTTTGCCAAGTTGACCAGGGTGACAGACCGCTTCCTCGACACCTCACTGGAGCTGGTTGCCTGCGTGCCTTACGACACGAATTTACGTGCGGCAGTGCGTAAACAGAAGCTGATTGTTGAAGCGTTTCCCAAGTCGCCAGCTGCGCTGGCATTTAGGGCGCTGGCCAACAAGGCGGCGAGCTGGCCGGTGCCAAACCAGCCAGGTGGTCACCTGGAGTTTTTCCTGGAAAACTTGTTGCAAAAACCGGCCACGACACAGGAAGGTTCCCGTGAATAAAGCCCAAGCGTACTTGCGTCATCAGGATTCCTATGTGCTGGTGGAGCGCCATGCTCCTCTGGTCAAGCGAATTGCCCAGCATTTGTTGGCTCGCCTGCCCAGCAGTGTCTTGCTGGATGACCTGATCCAGGCAGGTATGATTGGGTTGCTCGAAGCTTCTCGCAATTTTGACGGTAGCAAGGGCGCCAGCTTCGAAACCTACGCCGGGATCCGCATCCGTGGCTCCATGCTCGATGAAATTCGTCGTGGCGACTGGGTGCCGCGCTCTGTGCATCGCAACAGTCGCGCTATTGCCGAGGCTATCGAAAATGTCGAACAGGCTCATGGACGGGATGCTCGGGATACCGAAGTGGCGGTCCAGATGGGTGTCTCCCTCAATGACTATCACGCCATGCTGCAGGATGTCTCATGCGGCAAGATTATCGGTATCGAAGATCTGGGGATCAGTGAGGATGTGATCGGGCACCCTGATGATGGGCCTGCAGGCACAGGATTTGATGAATTGGCAGCGGAGCGATTTC
Organism: Aeromonas sobria; assembly: GCF_000820145.1. Lineage (GTDB taxonomy): Bacteria > Pseudomonadota > Gammaproteobacteria > Enterobacterales > Aeromonadaceae > Aeromonas > Aeromonas sobria. The sequence continues at coordinate 319,673 of NZ_CDBW01000016.1, forward strand.
AAATTGCATTATCTGAGCAAATTGGTCGCTTACCCGAGAGAGAAGCGTTGGTTCTCTCTCTTTACTACGATGAAGAGCTAAATTTACGCGAGATTGGCGACGTTTTGAGCGTGAGTGAGTCCCGTGTCAGCCAGATCCACAGCCAGGCAATGCACAGATTACGTGCTCGTTTGAGAGATTGGCATCTATAAGTGTTTGTACTGGCTACACTGAGATGAAACTCTAGGGCATAATCCGCACGACACAACCCGTCTTTAGCATCATGTAAGTGAGCCACTCTGGTGGCTATTTAGGAGGGAATTTTGGACAAGAACATGAAAATCCTCATTGTTGACGATTTTTCAACGATGCGCCGGATTATCAAGAACTTGCTGCGCGACTTGGGGTTCAACAATACCCATGAAGCGGACGATGGCAATACAGCGTTGCCGATGCTGAAAAACGGTGATTTTCAGTTTGTGGTTACCGACTGGAATATGCCCGGCATGCAAGGGATTGACCTGCTTAAGGCCATTCGCGTTGATGACAAGCTCAAGCATTTGCCGGTACTGATGGTCACGGCAGAAGCCAAGCGTGAGCAGATCATCGAAGCCGCACAGGCTGGCGTCAACGGTTACATCGTCAAGCCTTTCACCGCAGCAACGCTTAAAGAAAAGCTCGATAAAATTTTTGAACGTATCGGCTAAGGAGCTGCAGGGATGATGGCCAAAACGAGAGCAATGATTTCGCTCGACCAGGCAAGGATGCTTGTTGCTCATTTAGAACAGGATGAATTTGAGCTGGCCGATGAACTGCTTGCCGATGTGTGTGCCCCCAACGCAGCCGATCTGTTTGACAAAGTAGGTCAGCTGACCCGACAACTACATAACTCACTGCAAGAATTTCGTCTCGACTCCCGTATTCCCGATTTGGCTACGCATGAGATTCCTGATGCGCGGGAACGCCTCAGCTACGTTATAGATATGACGGACAAGGCTGCTAACCGAACCATGGATGCAGTGGAAGCGAGTCTGCCGATAGCGGATCGCCTTAATGACAATATTCAGCTGGTGCTGCCGAACTGGAATGCGTTGATGTCCCGCGACATGAGCCTGGGACAGTTCAAATCGTTATGTCACCAACTCGATGATTTTATTAAGGCTTCAGCCACAGATGCCGATAAATTAAGACAACTGCTGACAGAGATCCTGATGGCGCAAGATTTTCAGGATTTGACCGGTCAGATGATCCGCAAGGTCATCAAACTGGTTCAGGAAGTTGAAACAAAATTAATTGAAATGCTGACCATGTGTGGTGAAGCCTCTGCAGAGCATTCAACTCGCAGCCTTCCTGTTAACGGGATTGAAGCAGAAGGCCCCATCATGAACCCTGAGACGCGTGCCGATGTGGTTAATGGTCAGGATGATGTGGACGATCTGCTGTCTAGCCTGGGATTCTAATGGAGTGACGCATGGCCTTCGAAGTTGATGAAGACATACTGCAAGACTTTCTGGTCGAAGCATCCGAAATATTGGAACAGTTGTCTGAACAACTGGTCGACTTGGAAAAGCGGCCTGATGACAAGAACCTGTTAAATGCCATCTTTCGTGGTTTCCATACCGTAAAAGGTGGCGCAGGGTTTCTGTCGTTGGGTGAACTGGTTGACGTATGCCACGGCGCGGAGAACGTGTTTGATATCTTACGCAATGGTAAACGTTCAGTCACCGCCGAGTTGATGGATGTAATCCTGCAAGCGCTGGATGCCATTAACGTCATGTTCGCCCAAGTTCAAAACCGCGAACCGCCAAGCCCCGCTTCTGCTGAAGTCCTGCATGACTTACATGAACTCTGCAAGCCGGAGGGTGAGGAGCAGTTGCTAACTGCTTCGGCGAATAATAGTTCGCCAGCCGAGAGCACTGGATCAGCGGAGATCGTCGAAGCGGCTGCCGAGCTAGAGGTGATCGCTGACCCCTTACCTGTTAATGGCGGTGGCTCTATCGATGAAATTTCAGCGGATGAATTTGAACGTCTGCTGGATGAGTTGCATGGTGCCGGAGGCGCGCCAACTCCGGTTGCTGCGGTATCGGCCCCTGTTGCCGGTGGTACCGGTGATATTACTGATGATGAGTTTGAAGCCCTCTTGGATCAGCTCCATGGTCAAGGCGCACATATTGGGGCACCAGAGGTTAATCCATTGGCATCGGTGCAAAAAGAGGTTGATGCACTAATCGATGATGATGAGTTCGAACGTCTGCTTGATGAGTTGCATGGGCGTGGTCAGTCACCTCAAACCACAATGGCTGCTGCACAGCCTCCTGTTGCGGTCACGCCACCGGCACCACCTAAGCAGGCCGCACCTATCCCCCCTGCTGTGCCGGTCAGTAAACCGGCGCCCGTTTCCCCTGCCAAACCCGCAGAGGCACCCGTAAAAGCGCCAGCCCCGGTTGCCAAGGCCGCGCCCGCCGAAAATGCAGTACAAAGCGATACCACTGTACGTGTAGATACCAAGACCCTGGATGTCATCATGAACATGGTGGGTGAGTTGGTACTGGTGCGTAACCGCTTGGTGAGCTTGGGGATTGCGAGTAACGATGAAGACATGTCAAAGGCGGTTGCCAATCTGGATGTGGTGACTGCTGACCTGCAAGGTGCGGTGATGAAAACCCGCATGCAGCCAATCAAGAAGGTATTTGGTCGCTTCCCGCGCGTGGTGCGCGATCTGGCGCGTACTCTCAAAAAAGATATTGAGTTGGTCATGGTCGGTGAAGAGACCGATCTGGATAAGAACCTGGTGGAAGCACTGGCAGATCCGCTTGTTCACCTGGTGCGCAACTCTTGCGACCACGGGGTCGAAATGCCGGATGTGCGCGAAAAGGCAGGTAAGCCTAGGCAGGGGACGATTACTCTGAGTGCCTCCCAGCAAGGTGATCATATTCTGCTCTGCATCGAAGATGATGGGGCGGGAATGGATCCTGAGAAGCTTAAGTCCATTGCCATCAATCGTGGTGTACTGGATGCAGATAGTGCTGCTCGGATGAGTGACAATGATGCCTATAACCTGATTTTTGCTCCGGGTTTTTCGACAAAATCAGAAATCTCGGACATCTCCGGCCGTGGTGTCGGGATGGACGTGGTAAAAACCAGCATTGTCAGCCTCAACGGTTCGGTACATATCGATTCAACTTGGGGTAAAGGCACCCGTCTGGAGATCAAGGTACCCCTGACTCTGGCAATCCTGCCGACCCTGATGGTTGAAGTCGGGGAGCAGACCTTTGCGTTGCCCCTTGGTTGCGTGAACGAGATTTTTCACCTGGACCTGAAAAAGGCCAACATGGTTGATGGTCAACTCACCATCATTGTGCGTGACAAGGCGATACCGCTCTTTTATTTGCATAAATGGTTGATCCGCGGCTCCAACAAGCGCTCTCGTCAGGATACTGGCCATGTGGTGATCGTGCAGATCGGCACTCAGCAAATTGGCTTTGTAGTCGATAGCCTGATTGGCCAGGAAGAGGTAGTGATCAAGCCGCTGGATAACCTGTTGCAAGGCACGCCAGGTATGGCGGGTGCAACCATTACCAGTGATGGCGGGATTGCCCTGATTTTGGATGTGCCGAGTCTGCTCAAAGCATATGCGCGTAGACATTAATAGCTCAGGCCCAAGGAGTTAGAAAAATAACAATGGCAGTCAAGGTATTAGTTGTCGACGACTCGAGCTTCTTTCGCCGTCGGGTAAGTGAAATCATCAATCAGGATCCTATGCTGACGGTGATCGACACGGCCCAGAATGGACGGGAAGCGGTGGACAAGGCGATCTTGCTGCGCCCTGATGTAATCACCATGGACATTGAGATGCCCGTGATGGATGGCATCAGTGCGGTGCGGGAGATCATGGCAAAGTGTCCGACACCCATTCTGATGTTCTCCTCCCTGACCCATGAGGGGGCTAAATCGACCCTTGATGCGCTGGATGCCGGAGCTCTCGACTTTTTGCCCAAAAAGTTTGAGGACATCGCCAGAGACAAGGACGAGGCGGTCAAATTGTTGCAACAGCGGGTGAAGGAGATCTCCCGCAAGCGCTTCTTGATGACTCCGTCTGCTCGTCCTAAAGCTCCGGAGCCTGTTGCGCGCACTCCATTAGGTAGTACCGCGCCCAGGGCTACGGAGCGTCAACCTGATTCGCTGCGCCCTGCTACCACAGCGTCATTCAAGCGCAGTGGCAAGACATACCAGCTGGTGGCGATTGGTACTTCTACCGGTGGGCCTGTTGCACTGCAAAATGTGCTGACCAAGTTGCCTGGGGATTTCCCTCATCCGATCCTGCTTATTCAGCATATGCCCGCGACCTTTACGGCCGCGTTTGCTGCTCGGCTTAATGGTCTGTGCCAGATTGGCGTCAAGGAAGCCGAGGATGGTGATGTGCTCAAACCAGGTCATGCCTACCTGGCTCCCGGTGGCAAGCAGATGTTGCTGGAAGGGCGTGGCGCCGGTGCCCGCATCCGGATCATTGATGGCAATGATAAGGTGAACTACAAGCCTTGCGTGGATATCACCTTTGCTTCTGCCGCCAAAACCTATGGCGATAAGGTGCTAGCCATAGTGCTGACGGGAATGGGGGCTGATGGTCGTGATGGTGCTCGACTGCTGAAAGAGCAGGGTTCTACCATCTGGGCACAGGATGAGGCTTCCTGCGTGGTGTATGGCATGCCGCAGGCTGTTGCTAAAGCGGGTATTGCCAGCGAATCACTTCCTCTGGACAAAGTGGCCCAGCGTATTCTGGTTGAGTTGGGGCGCTAATCATGGGGTTGCTTGGTCTGCTCCTAGCGTTGGGGGCTATGGCTATTGCCCAGATGTGGCATGGCGGCTCACTGTTGACTCTGGTGGATGGCCCTGCCTTCCTGATTGTGCTGGGCGGCACCTTCGGTGCCGTGATATTGCAGACTCCCGCCAAATATATCCTGCTTGCTCTGCGGCAACTGTTATGGATTGTTACCCCCCCGCGACAAGATCTTTCTGCTCAAGCCGAGCGGCTGCAATCCTGGGCTGTCTTCGCTCGTCAGCAGGGATTGCTGGCGCTTGAGAACCAAGCCGAGCAGGAAGAGGACAACTTTACCCGTCAGGGGCTTGGTATGATTGTTGACGGTGTATCTTCCGACGATATTCGTATGTTGCTCGAAGCAGATATCGATATTGAACAGGAGCGCAATGAGCATGCTGCCAGGGTATTCGAGTCCATGGGTGGATACAGTCCGACCATAGGGATCATCGGTGCCGTGCTGGGCTTGATCCAGGCCATGTTTCATCTGGAAGATCCTTCCGTATTAGGGGCTGGTATCGCAGTGGCATTTGTAGCAACCATTTATGGTGTGGGGTTTGCCAACCTGATCTATCTGCCCATCGCCAACCGGTTACGCGCCTTTCACTACCACTACGGACTGTTTCAGGAGATGACTCTCGAAGGGCTGTTGGCCATCGCTCATGGGGAGAATGGTATGCAGGTTGAACGTCGGCTCAGGGCCTATCTGAAGGGAGAGTAGCCATGCGCAAGCGCTATCGGTTGCACTTGCAGGGAGGTGATCATCTTGATCGCTGGTTGGTCTCCTATGCCGATTATATGACGCTGATCTTTGCTCTTTTTGTGGTGCTCTATTCCGTTGCGCTAGTAAACAAGGACAAGTATCGTGCAGTCATTGATGGCATGAGCCAGGCATTTAATGTAATTCCCTCCCATAACGACGGTGTGTTGGACGGCCAAGGCAATACACTGCTAAACAATGCGCTTTCTGCTGAACCTTCACTATTGGACGGGCCTACAGCGCAAGCTCCTTCACTTGCCCCTATTTCTGGTATCCCTATTCAGCAAGATGGCACCACACTGGCCACACTCGATGTACAGTTGCAACAGAGCATGGGATCGTTGGTGGACGCAGGGATAGTCAAACTGACGCAAGATGAAAACTGGTTGACCATAGAGCTGAGTTCCGGATTGCTGTTTAGCAGTGGTAGTGCCTTCATGGGACCAAATGCCGCGCCCATCATTAATACTCTTTCAAGTATTCTAAAACCGGTCGATAACTATGTAAGAGTCAGGGGCTATACAGATAACCAACAGATTAATAATGAAATTTATCGCTCGAATTGGGTGCTTTCTGCCGCGAGAGCAGAGGCTGTGCTCAGTGGCTTGGTCACAAATGGCATTGCCCCCCAGCGGCTGGCTTTCGAGGCGTATGGTGAGTTTTCCCCCTTCGCAGACAATGGTAGCGAGCAGGGGCGGTTACAGAATCGCAAAGTGGTGGTCGCTATTTCGAAGTTTGCCTGGGTGCCCCCTGCTCCTGCCGTTGTCAGCCCGGTGGCTGCTGAGCCGGCACCAGCAGTGAACAATGCAGTGGATGTGGGAAAGATCAAGGTGATCTCCTTGCCCGGTGGTGGCATACGCATAACAACAAGGCAGGATTGATAACGTGATTGTTTGGACGGTTGCCAACCAAAAGGGGGGAGTGGGTAAAACCACGACAGTGGTCTCGATTGCCGGGATCCTGGCCCAACGTGGCCAACGGGTGCTGTTGATAGACACTGACCCTCATGCATCCCTGACCGCTTATCTTGACTTTGATTCGGATCGGCTGGACGGCACCCTCTATGAGTTGTTTCAAGCGGTTAAACCGACCGCCGAGCTGGTCAATAAACTCACACTGAGAACCCAGTTCGAGAATATTCATCTATTACCGGCCTCAATAACCCTTGCCACGCTCGATAGAGTGATGGGTAATCGGGAGGGGATGGGACTGGTTATCAAGCGAGCGCTGCTACGGATTCAAGATCAGTACGACTATGTATTAATCGATTGCCCGCCGGTACTGGGGGTGATGATGGTCAATGCGTTGGCCGCTTGTGATCGCATTCTAGTGCCTGTCCAGACCGAATTTCTGGCTCTGAAGGGGCTGGAAAGAATGATGAAAACATTCGAGATTATGCAGCGTTCCAAGCGGGACAAGTTTCGTTATACCGTCATCCCGACCATGTTTGATAAACGAACTCGAGCCTCTCTGATGACCTTGAAATCGATCAAGGATCAATACGGTGACTCGGTATGGAATGCAGTGATCCCGATTGATACCAAGTTTCGCGATGCCAGCTTGCTACATATTCCACCGTCCATTTACTCCCCCGGGAGCCGTGGAACTTATGCCTACGAGACACTGCTCAATTATCTCGACTCCCTCGAGCGGCAGCGAATGCATGAGGTAATGCCATGAGCGATACCATTCAAGTGCGGGCGATGGATGACTATTTTCACTCCTTGCTACTCGACGAGCCGCTGGTTCTGGATGAGGTGGAGGAGGAGCCACCGACTCCAGTACTGCAGATGCAGCGCAAGAGCATACCTGATCTGGTGGTGGCCCCCTATCTGGAGAATGACCCACGTCTTGCCCAGTTGGGGGAGTTGCTTGCACAGGTTGGGCAAGTTCAGTTCGAAAATGATCTGTTTACGCATGAGGCCACAGTTACAGCTCCGCTAGAGATAGTGGCCGAAGAGTCATTGTTACCGGTAGAACAGGAATGGCCTGCAGAGATCATTTCTCCTGCGGTCGTGGAACCACATGCAACTATCCTGACCGAGACCGCGCTGGAGGTAGCTCCGATAGAAGCTAGCGCTCCGGTTGTCTGGGAGAATATCGATACCGGCAAAGAGTTTCAGGCGCTATTTTTTGAAGTCGCTGGCGTTACTTTCGCTGTTCCTCTGACCGAACTTGGCGGGATCCATCAGTTGGGCGAGATCACCTCCCTCTTCGGCCAACCAGCTTGGTATAAGGGGCTCATGACTTCCCGCGAGCAGAAGATGAATGTGGTAGATACAGCCCAGTGGGTCATGCCTGGCCAGCACCTGGAGATGGATAGTTACAAATATCTGATTATGCTCGGTGAATCCCCTTGGGGATTAGCCTGCCATCATCTTAAAGGAACCGAATTATTACACAGAGACCAGGTGAAGTGGCGACATCAGGAGGGTAAGCGCCCCTGGTTGGCTGGCATGGTCAAAGAAAAAATGTGCGCCCTGCTGCATGTTCGTGAACTGCTCTTGTTATTGGAGCGTGGGGTTAACATAGAAGGTCGCTGATAACTTCTGCAATCGAGCTGTTTTATTGCTAGTTTTAGCAGTAGACATTTTCATAAAAGGAATAAAAACATGACAGGAAAGCGCAATATCGCACAGAATCTGGCCGAAGATGAAGTGCTGCAATGGGTAACCTTTCAACTGGAAAACGAAACCTATGGCATCAATGTGATGCAGGTTCAAGAAGTGTTGCGCTACACCGAAATCGCGCCTGTTCCTGGTGCGCCTGAGTATGTGCTAGGGATCATCAACCTGCGTGGCAATGTGGTGACTGTCATCGATACGCGCTCCCGTTTTGGCTTGCCATCCGGTGATGTCAGTGAAAACTCTCGCATTGTGATCATCGAGGCCGAAAAGCAGGTCATCGGCATCATGGTGGACAGTGTGGCGGAAGTTGTTTATCTGCGTTCCTCCGAAATTGATGCAGCACCCGCTGTCGGGACCGAGGAGAGCGCCAAGTTCATTCAGGGGGTCAGTAACCGTGATGGACAACTGTTGATCCTGGTTGACTTGAACAAGCTGCTCTCTGATGAAGAGTGGGAAGATATCGGTTCCCTCTGATGAATAAGGTGATGTTTTGATAATCGAGATAGTTGCCTTGGGGTTGTCCCTGATTGCCTTGTTGTTTGCTTTTTATATCTGGTTCCAAAGCAAGCGTAGCAAACAGGAGTCCGAGGCGAGCGTGATAACCCTGCAGGGTCAACTGGAGAGCTTGCGCAAGCAGATGATGGAGCTTCATACCGGGGCGATAGGCATGGGGCAGCGCTTGCAGTCAGTAGAAGGGACAATGCAGCAGGTCAATGATCGTCAGCAAGAGCTGACAATGCAAGATCCCGAACGACGGCTTTACAGTCGCGCAGCCAAGATGGTCGAACTGGGCGCTGATCTGGATGAGGTCATGAGTGAATGCGAGTTGCCAAAGGCAGAAGCAGAGCTCTTGATATCGTTGCGCAAAGGTCGCTCTTGAGAATTCAGGAAGGCAATGGCCTTCCTGAACTTTATTTGGCCGGTTGTGTCACATTTATGTGTAGAAACTTGCAGAGATATTGATGCAGTCCCTGTTGTGGCGCTGTTGTGGTATGGCTAATGTGGCTAACAGGTTAGCCGAATTTTTCTCATGCTGTATGGTGCAACATCAGAATATAAAAAAGCGCCCTCAGGCGCTTTTTTGATATTTCCAGTGGCTTAACTGATCAGGCTGGCCCACAGGTCATATTCGTCGGATTCGTCGATCCGCACCTTGACCATGTCGCCCGGCTTGAGACTGGTCTCGCCGTTGAGGTAGACCAGACCGTCGATCTCAGGCGCATCGGCGAAGGAGCGGCCAGTGGCGCCCTCTTCGTCCACTTCGTCGATAAGTACCATCATCTCTTTACCGACCCGGCGGGCCAGCTTGCGGATGGAGACCTGCTGTTGCAGCTCCATAAAGCGCTGGAAGCGCTCTTCCTGCACCGCTTCCGGTACCGGATCCGGCAGCTCGTTGGCCAGCGCCCCTTCGACCGGGCTGTATTTGAAGCAGCCGACCCGATCCAGCTCCGCCTTGTCGATGAAGTCCAGCAGCATCTGGAACTCTTCCTCGGTCTCGCCCGGGAAGCCGACGATAAAGGTGGAGCGCAGGGTGATCTGCGGGCAGATCTCGCGCCACTTCTGGATACGCTCCAGGGTGCGCTCGACAGTACCCGGGCGCTTCATCAGTTTCAGGATGCGCGGGCTGGCGTGCTGCAACGGAATATCGAGGTAAGGCAGTACCTTGCCATCGCGCATCAGCGGGATGACGTCATCCACGTGCGGATAGGGGTAGACGTAGTGCAGACGCACCCAGATATCGAGCTTGGCCAGCTCTTCACACAGGGCGACCATGCTGGTCTTGACCGGCATGCCATCGTAAAAACCGGTGCGGTGCTTCACATCGACACCGTAAGCGGAGGTGTCCTGGGAGATCACCAGGATCTCCTTCACGCCCGCCTCTTTCAGGCGCTTAGCTTCCGCCAGTACTTCGCCGATGGGGCGGCTCACCAGATCCCCGCGCATGGAGGGGATGATGCAGAAAGTACAGCGGTGGTTGCAGCCTTCTGAAATCTTCAGATAGGCGTAGTGGCGCGGGGTCAGCTTGACGCCGTGGGCCGGCACCAAGCTGGTAAAGGGGTTGTGCTCCGGCTTGGCCACATATTTGTGGACGTGACCCAGCACCTCCTCGTAGGCGTGGGGGCCAGTGATCTCGAGCACCTTGGGGTGGATCTCGCGGATCTGGTTCTCTTTGGCGCCGAGGCAACCGGTAACAATCACCTTGCCGTTTTCGGCCAACGCTTCACCGATCGCTTCCAGGGACTCTTGCACCGCGCTATCGATAAAGCCGCAGGTGTTGACGACGACCAGCTCGGCATCGTCATAGCTGGGCACCACATCGTACCCTTCGGTACGCAGCTGGGTCAGGATGCGTTCTGAATCGACCAGGTTTTTGGGGCATCCCAAGCTCACAAAACCAATCCTTGGGTGGTGAGACCTAATAATGCGGGAAGTCGCTTGTTGGACAGGTTGGTTGTCCAATGGTTGAGCCTGCGCGGTTGCAGGCGTCAGGCTCTCTGAGCTGGGGTCAAAACGGTTGACGGTCATAGGGGGCGCAGGTCACATCTGTAAAAAAGATGTCGGATTATACCTGATGAGCAGGAAAGAGGAAGAACATGGCTGGGTGTTTTTTAATCTACCTGTCCAGTGACTCATGGGTATTTCTAATATTGGTATGGGGTGCGTTGGGGGGAGGTTGGTGAGTGCCTGATGAACCAGACTGAAAACTCACCACAATGTTGCCTTGTTCTGGCCTGCATTATACGCGTCAACCATAAACAAATGAGCCTATCCGCTAACCGCAGAGTGGGGCTTGTACAACACTCACTCTCTATCATCTTGGTACCCACGAATCACCTGGATGGCACTAAGAACGACTCACTATACAAAGAGAACTCAGCTCAGGGATGACACCTGCACTCTCATCAGCTATTGCCATCCCCATATCGCTATTTACTGACTTGCCCCTGTGGCCCGACAAACAACCGAGGTGTCAACCTCTTGGAATTAGCTCAGAATCACAAAATCAAAACAATGTTTCATTTTTAAATTGATGGCGTTTCCTTTTATTGGTATCGTGCGTTCCACAAAGTAAAGCGTAAGTACGCAGTCATTGATGCCGTAAAGGCCCTGAATTGAGGTTCATTATGCAAATTCGTCAAAGCATCCATAGCGACCATGCCAAGCAACTTGATACTCAGGGCCTGCGCCGTGAGTTTCTGGTTGAGGAGATCTTCACCCCGAACAAGCTGACCATGACCTACAGCCACATCGATCGCATCGTGTTCGGTGGCATGATGCCAGTTAACGGTCCGCTTGGCTTCTCAGACGAGCTAGGTAAGACCTTTGGTGTCAGCTATTTCCTCGAACGTCGCGAGCTTGGGCTTATCAACATCGGTGGCCCCGGTGTGGTTACTGTGGATGGAACCACCTTTGAAGTCGGTAATGCCGAAGCGCTTTACGTGGGACAGGGCGCCAGGGAGCTAAGTTTTGCCAGCGTCGATGCCTCGCAACCGGCCAAGTTTTACTACAACAGTGCTCCGGCCCACATGCATTTCCCGACCCGCAAAGTCACCAAGGAGCAGGCTTCCCCCAGCACCATCGGTGACGCGTCTACCAGCAACCGTCGCACCATCTACAAATACCTGGTGCCGGATGTACTGCCGACCTGTCAATTGGTAATGGGCATGACCCAGCTGGAGGAAGGTAGTTTGTGGAACACCATGCCTTGCCACACTCATGAGCGTCGTATGGAGGTCTACTTCTACTTCAACATGAAAGAGGATGCGGCTGTATTCCACATGATGGGCAAGCCTGACGAGACTCGCCATTTGCTGATCCACAACGAGCAGGCAGTGATCTCGCCAAGTTGGTCCATTCACTCCGGGGTAGGTACCCAGGCTTATACTTTTATCTGGGGCATGGTCGGAGAGAATCAGGTGTTCGGTGACATGGATCATGTTGCCATCGAGGATCTGCGTTAATTCCCTTTATGTCCGGGCCCGCTTCAGACGGCCCGCATCACCACCATCAAGACTGTCACGCAGGGTGGCAGCAGAGGAAACAAGATGATTCTCAATGCATTCGATTTGAAGGGTAAGATTGCCATCGTGACCGGTTGCGATACCGGTCTGGGTCAGGGTATGGCGTTGGGCCTGGCTCAGGCAGGTTGTGACATCGTTGGTGTCAACATCGTCGAGCCTACCGACACCATTGCCAAGGTCGAGGCCATTGGCCGCCAGTTCCTTAGTCTCAAGGCCGATGTCAGCAAGGTTGATACCTTACCAGGACTGGTGGATCAGGCCGTCTCCCGGTTTGGTCGGGTCGACATCCTGGTCAACAACGCTGGCATCATTCGCCGCGAAGATGCCATCAACTTCAGCGAGAAGGACTGGGATGATGTGATGAACATCAACATCAAGAGCGTCTTCTTTATGTCCCAGGCCGTCGCGAAGCAGTTTATCGCTCAGGGCCAGGGCGGCAAGATCATTAATATTGCCTCCATGCTCTCGTATCAGGGCGGGATCAGGGTGCCTTCCTACACCGCCTCCAAGAGCGGCGTGATGGGGATCACTCGCCTGCTGGCCAATGAATGGGCAAGCCAAGGTATCAACGTTAACGCCATTGCTCCCGGTTACATGGCCACCAACAATACGACAGCACTGCGTGCAGATGAGGATCGCAATGCCGCCATTCTGGAACGGATCCCGGCCGGACGTTGGGGTGTACCCGATGACATGATGGGCCCGGCAGTCTTCCTTGCCTCTGCGGCTTCCGACTACATCAATGGTTACACAATCGCTGTGGATGGTGGCTGGTTGGCCCGCTGATCTCTTAAGATGCAACAAGGCGCCAATGGCGCCTTTTTTTGTTCAATCCTGTTACGGAATTTACCCTATGCATCTTGATACCCCTTGGCTGGCCCAGCTCCTTGGGTTGCTGGCTTGCGCTATCGGTGCCACCGCTTTTTTGCAACACCAGGATCAGAAATTGCGGCGGCACCTGACCCTTAATGGGGTACTTTTGGCTCTGCATTTTATGATGCTCGGTGCGACGGTCGCCGCCATAAACTGCCTGCTGTGTGCAGTCCGCACGTGGGTCTCCGGATACCACCGAACGTTAAGCGTCATGTGGACCTTTATTGTGTTGGCTTGGGCGCTGGTGCTTCCTCAGCTGGAACATCCCATGCAATTGCTCACACTTACGGGGACCACGTTGAGTACCTATGCTTTGTTCAGATTGGATGGACTACCACTGCGAGGGTGCATGCTGGCCAGCAGTCTCTGTTGGGTGGTTCACAACCTCTGGGCTGGTTCGATTGGCGGGAGTCTGTTAGAGGGGATGTTCTTCGTCATCAATGGCTACACCATAGTTTCTCTCTACCGGCGCCAAGGTGTAGCGCCGCTCGATCGGGTTCGATAACCGGGAGCATTGAGTGGATGCCAGACTGGGCATCCACTCATATGATGAGGCTAAGGAGCTTAGGCCCTCAGCCTCAGTTCGAGGTAAAGGGGTAGTCGTGGTAGCCAAGCTCCGCCGAAATGCGGGCTGCAGATTCATGTAGCAAGCTAACAAGCTCGGCACGTTTGCTCTCTTCAAAACGTACTATCGGCAGTGACAAAGAGAGCCCGGTGATGATGCGTCCCATCCGGTTGTAGATAGGCACACCGAAGCAACGTAGCCCGTTCTCATTCTCTTCATTGTCTTCCGCATAGCCTTGCTCGCGCACTTGTGCCAGCTCAGCCAACAGGTCATCAATATTGGCCAGGGTATGTCCGGTGAAGCGCTCAAACGTCACTCCGGCCAACATGCTCCGCACCTCTTCTTCTGGTAGCCAAGCCATCATCACCTTGCCAAGCGCGGTGCTGTAGAGTGGGCAGCGGCGACCGATACGGGAGTACATACGCAGATTGTATTCGGAGTCGATCTTGTGCAGATAGACGACACTGTTTTCATCCAGTGCACCTAGGTGCAGCGTTTCTTTGGTCAACTTACCCAAACGGTACATCTGGACATCAGCGATTTGGATCAAATCCTGGTGCTCCAGCGCTCTTCCACCCAGTTCGAAAAGCTTCAGACTAAGGGTGTACTTGTCAGTTTCCCCTTCCTGATTGACATAGCCAAGTGTCTTCATTGTCTGCAAAAAACGATAAACAGTGCTTTTTGACATCATGATCCGCTGGGACAGCTCAGTCACTCCGATATCTTTTTGTTCACTCAAGGCCTGCAAGATACCGAACACTTTCAGTACTGACGAGACCGAATCCGGTGAGTTATCTACCGCTGACATCTATATCCCCTTATAAAATCTATCGTTTCATTATATTTGAAACAAGCGCGCAATCATAGCCAAGGTCGCAGCTACCTTACCTGATTACGGTATCAAACAGAACCATTTAAAACGCTTCTCACGCCGGGCATCCTCCTCAAGCTGAAGAACCTTTGCGTTCCGTCACAATTTAATGAAATGCTGTTTCAATTCATTTGATAGTTTCGTTTCATTAAATAGAATGGACCCATCATAAAAGTGGGAGGACATATGGCTATCAAGGTTGCCGTCATTGGCGAATGCATGATCGAGCTATCGGAGAGCAAGGTGAACATCGTCCGCCATTTCGGTGGAGATACGCTCAACACAGCGGTCTATCTGGCACGAGCCAACACTGAGCTGGCCGTACACTATGTGACCGCAATGGGAACCGATGCCATCAGCAATACCATGTTGCAGCTGTGGCAACAGGAAGGTGTCCATACCGATCTGGTGCAGCGTTTTGCTCACAAACTGCCCGGTCTCTACCTCATTGAAACTGACGAGCACGGCGAGCGGACCTTCCATTACTGGCGCAGCGATGCGGCTGCCCGTTACTGGTTGCAAGGCGATGAAGCGGAGCAGATCTGCCAGCAGTTGCACGAGTTTGACTACATCTATTTGAGTGGCATCAGCCTCGCCATCCTGTCCCAAGCAGACAGGGAAACCCTGCTACAACGTCTTGCCGAGTGTCGCACTGCCGGGGTGAAGATCGCCTTTGACAACAACTACCGGCCACGCCTTTGGGAAAGCAGGGAAGCGGCACAGCAGGCCTATCACGCCATGCTGTCGCTGACTGACCTTGCTTTCCTTACACTCGATGACGAGTACGCCTTGTGGGGAGATAGCCAGGTTGAGCAGACGCTGGCGCGGACTCAGGCCCTCGGCGTCAGTGAAATAGTTGTCAAACGCGGTGCTGGATCCTGCCTCATCGTGCAGGACGAACGGTGCAATGAAGTACCCGCCGTGTCACTGGCACAGACGCAGGTGATAGACACTACGGCGGCTGGTGACTCGTTCAGCGCAGGTTACCTTGCCAAACGACTGGCCAACGCCTCGGTCAACGACTCAGCACACTATGCCCATCGACTGGCGAGCACGGTTATTCAGCATCGCGGCGCCATCATCCCTTTGCTGGCGATGCCAGCCACCACCAATGCGAGTGAGGAATCCCATGTCAGTATTGCTTGAACAACTGTCCAGCCTGAAGATCATCCCCGTCATCGCTATCAAGAATGCCGATGATGCAGTGGCCCTTGGTCAGGCTTTGATGGACAACGGCATGCCGAGCGCGGAAATCACCTTCCGCACTCCCGCTGCGGCCGATGCCATCCGCCAACTGCGCGCAGCCTTCCCCAACATGACCATCGGGGCGGGGACCGTGCTCACTACAGCCCAAGTGGATCAGGCTATAGGAGCAGGGGTGGATTTCATCGTCAGCCCAGGACTCAATCCACGAATCGTTCAGTATTGCCAGGCGCGAGGCGTGCCTATCATCCCAGGGGTCAACAATCCCAGCCTAGTTGAGCAAGCAATGGAGCTTGGCCTGCATACACTCAAGTTCTTCCCGGCAGAGGCATCCGGCGGGCTGGCCATGCTCAAGGCCCTGAGCGCCGTCTACCCCGTCACTTTCATGCCGACCGGCGGTATCAGCCCGAGTAATGTGAAGGATTATCTGGCCCAAGGGACCGTGTTTGCCTGCGGCGGTACCTGGATGGTCCCGGCTGATCTCATCGAGCGACGGGAGTGGGACAAGATTGGCTCGCTTGCACGGGATGCCATGGCGGCACTTTAACTCTCATTCGGGCCCGGCCACCGGGCCCATACCACAGATACGTAACGATAACTCCGATCTGACTCGCTCGATGGACGGCTCTCGCCTGTCTGTACCGACGATCAAGACGGACAACGTGACAAGGAAATCCGGCTCATGATCATCGGTAATATGAATCAACTCGGAATGGCGATGTTACCCACTCCGTTATTGCAGCTTTTACAAAGAGAAGAGTGCTCCCATCAGCATTTACTGACTCAGCAAGATGGAAAATTCGACATAATCGAGAATGACGTTTTTTATCTTATTTCAAACCCAACCACTGCTCCTGAAGACAGCTTAAAGAGTGAATTTCATGATCAGTTTATCGATATTCAAATACTGTTGTGTGGCCAAGAGATAATCGCTACCAGCGCAGCCATTACCTCCCCATATTCATATCAGGAAACCAAGCCTGACTTGATCTTCATTGACCAAGATGAAATTACCAATCGGATACTACTTAGTGCAGGTGATTTCGCCATTTTTTATCCGGGTGAGGTTCATCGTCCGACTTGCCAAGTAAATACATCTGAAAAGATAAAAAAAGCCGTATTCAAGGTCAGCAAAACGTGGTTGGCCAATCAATAAAAACATTAAAAATACAGAGTTGAAATTTTTACGTTATTTCTTTTATCATTATTGAGGTCTATATGAAAATCAAACAGACGTTGGATAAAATTCCGGGGGGGATCATGCTGATCCCGCTGCTTCTGGGCGCAACTCTGAATACATTTGCTCCCGGTACCGCAGAGTATTATGGCGGCTTCACCAAAGGGATTATCACCGGTACAGTGCCAATCTTGGCAGTCTGGTTCTTCTGTATCGGCGCCTCCATCAATCTCAAAGCCACGGGTACCGTGATCCGAAAATCCGGTGTACTGGTAATCACCAAAATAGCGGTAGCCTGGTTGGTTGCAGTACTGGCATCCCAACTGCTACCTGAGCACGGTATTGAGGCCGGTCTGCTCGCGGGATTGTCCACTCTGGCTCTCGTCTCAGCTATGGATATGACTAACGGCGGTCTTTATGCCAGCCTGATGAACCAGTATGGCACCAAGGAAGAGTCCGGCGCGTTCGTGTTAATGTCTATCGAGTCTGGTCCCCTGATGACCATGGTCATCCTTGGTGCAACAGGGCTGGCCTCCTTCCAGGGCCACCATTTTGTTGGGGCGGTCCTACCTTTCCTTATCGGTTTTGCTCTTGGTAATTTGGACTCTGATCTGAAGGAGTTCTTCAGTAAAGCCACCGGTACTCTGATCCCCTTCTTCGGTTTTGCACTGGGCAATACCATCAACTTCTCAGTCATCATAGAGACTGGGTTACTTGGAATTTTGCTTGGCTTGGCAGTAATCGTTATCACCGGGATCCCGCTCATCTTCGCCGACAAGTGGCTGGCTGGTGGCAATGGTACTGCCGGGGTAGCGGCCTCTTCCACCGCCGGGGCTGCCGTCGCCAACCCGATGATCATCGCCCAGATGAACCCGGCGTTTGCACCTGTGGCTCAATCTGCAACCGCGCTGGTTGCAACCTGTGTGATCGTAACGGCTGTGTTGGTTCCTATACTTACAGCTATTTACAGTAAGAAGTTTTCGATTAAGGAAAAAGTCATAATTGACTCGGCGCAAGCAACATCACGCACTGCCTGACATGACGAATTAACAATACTAATTAAAAGTTTCGAATATGTAAGATAGCCCCTGAAAAATATGGTTTCAGGGGTTTGTTTATATGTGAATGAACTTTCTGTTTCGAAATGTTATATCATCAACCTAAATTATAGTATTGGATCCGCAACTTAAGTTTGTACAATTTTTCTGTAATGTGTAGTGGTCAACTAAATCCGGACACTTGGTTAGGCCGTTCTTCGGCTTTTGCTGGCGGTATCCCGTCATTGTGTTGATGTGGAAGCTGCCAGTTGTAGTAATCCATCAGGTAATAACTGATATCCTGCTTTGCTTCCCGTAGCCTCATGTATCCCATCGCAGGGAGCCACTCTGACTTCAGGCTTCTGAACACCCGCTCCATCGGGGCGTTATCCCAACAGTTGCCACGCCGACTCATGCTCTGGGTCATGCGATAGCGCCACAGTCGTTGCCGAAATGCCCGACTGCCATATTGGCTGCCCTGGTCGGAGTGAAACAACACACCGGATGGACAACCCCGCTGCTGATAGGCCATCTCCAGTGCTTTGATGGCCAACTCTGCATCAGGCTTGTCAGACATCGCCCAGCCCACGACTCGGCGGGCATAAAGGTCGAGCACCACCGCCAGGTAATTCCAACGACCACCTGCCCAGACGTAGGTGATATCGCCACACCACACCTGATTGGGTTGTTGGACATCAAATTCACGGGCCAGCAGATTGGGAATATCCGGTCGTTCAGACCGGGCGACCTTATAACGGTGTGCGCCCGGCTGCTTGGATGCCAGCCCGGCTTCCTTCATCAGGTTACGTACTTTGAATCGACCAATCTGATGCCCCAACTCCCGCATCATCGACATCAAGGCGCGGCTGCCTGCCGAGCTTCTGCTCTCTTTGAACAACCGGCGCAACTCGCTGCGTTGCTGTATCCGCTCACGGTTAATCGTTCGCTTGCGAGCCAGATAGTCGTAAAAACAGGATGTTGGAACATCGAAAACGCAGCAGACCAGGGTGATGGGGGCTTGCTCTCTTAATTGGTCTATCAGCGCGTACGTGTGAACTCGTCCGCTATCAAGAGAGCCGTAGCCTTTTTTAGTATGTCCTTTTCACGTTCGAGCCGGTTGATACGGGCTTCCAGCTCCTGGATTTTCTGCTGTTCCGGGGTCAACGCTTTGCTAATAGGGGTGGTACCGGTTCGTTCGGATTGCAGTTGCTGAACCCAGCGGCGCAGTACGGTTTCACCGACATCCAGTGAACGGCTGGCTTCGGTGACAGAATATCCCTGGTCGAGCACCAAGGATGCGGCTTCGAGTTTGAACTCGGCAGTAAATGAGCGACGCAATCTTGTCATTGAACACCTCAGGTCATGGTGGCGACTGTACCACCTAAAATGGTGTCCGGGATGATTAGACCACTACATGGGGATGTCATGCCTTGCTTGAAGAGTTGGGAAACAACGCCGTTTAAAATTAACTGCTGACAGTTTTTAGAAAAGTAAAAATGCTATTGTTAACCATCATTGCAACATTATTTTTTCCATGTTTCTTTATGAAATACAATAGTTCATCTGCATCCTTAACTATTTTTTCCAATGTGACACCCGCAGTTATTCTTACCAAACCACCTGAGAAAGTAATCGGGCGGTTTACTTCTGGTAGAGTTAATGGACACGACAATATTCTTATAAATAAGCTATCAAGTTGCTCTTGCGTCATAGCTCCCTGTATTATAACCAAAAATTCTTCTCCTCCCCATCGTATTGCTATATCACTTTTTCTAAAGTGGCCTTTTAAATTAGAAGCAAATGAAGAGAGAACTTTGTCACCAATATCATGACCTAGACGATCATTTATCTCTTTGAAATTATCTATATCAACTAAACATAAAAATGAATATTTTTGAATGCTAATCGTATTTAGCATCTCTCGCCTTGGAAGTTGTGTTAGATTATCAGTGTAGACATACTTCCTGAACGTTGGCTCAATATACCGCCACAAAAGCATGGCGAACAAATATAAAATAACAACCCATGTAAACGCAGTGCTGCTAAGAATATATAACATAAAATCATTAAGTTGATAGCGCCATGTTATATAAAGTGGATTTCCTGCGATAGTAGTCATTAGCACATGCTCCATGCATATCATAAATAGAGGGCATGAAAATGAATAAAATGAGACGAAACTTTGTGTAGGGTTGTTTTCTTTAAATGGATGTAATTCCCCGGCGAATGCGGTGTCGATATCAACATCGATGCCAATGAGCCCGAATCTGTATTTTTTTCTTTAGTGTCAAAAAAATTAAATGGAAAGTACATCACAAAGATATCCTTTCCAGTCATAGCCTCCTTTTGAACATCAGAAACAAAGGACTCATCACTACTACATAGTTTATTACGTTCAATAAATTCATTGCATTGAAAATAATGCTTCCATGGGGCTATTTCGCGTAGATCTTTTTTCCTTGGCTGAAGACGCTCGAGCAATGAATTTAAGTCTGAAGTTATACCTATGAGTAAGTCATCATTTGTCAAAATATAGAGGTTTAAGACATCGGGATACCTCAAGATATACCTATAAATTGGAAGAGTATCTCTAGAGGCATCAAGGATAGGAACTAAAGCGTACCGTTCTCTACTGCTGAGCTCATACCCATAAACATATGCTATAGCATTAGATGATGTTAAAAACATGTCACTACGCTCACTTGAAAATCTGAAAATAGTTTCCGGGTTTAATAACTTAACCCTTTGCAATTGTACTTCGAATACATTGTCTAATTCAGTTGTTAACAAAACCATGGAGTTTTTAAGTGATTGGTAACTGTAAAGAGCTAGTCCTGATAGAGTCATCACCGTGATGACTATGATGATTCTAATTTTTTTTGATAGTAATTGCTTCATCGCGATTCACCTCTTCTAAATCAGCTTGGCTATGAACATGAACACATGTTTTTATAGGAACTCAAATTTATTAGTAGATATAAGAGATAAGGGAGGTTCATTTAATAATAACTACGCCTTTAATAACTTGTACATTTTTAAACCTAACATATAAGTGATGCATACATGATAAGTATAGATGGTAGATATATGTTTGCTAATTATTATAAGAGATGCGCTCATATTTTTTGATTTTATAGCATTATGGTCTTATTGGTTTTTGTGTATTCATTTGTGTGTGAGCTAAGGCATTTTTTTTCGCTAGATTTACTTGTCGCATCAATGCCGGTGTTAAGTCAAATAAAACAGGATTTAATCATTTTTAATGGGTGCTCATTTGTGGTCGAATCATAAATCACATATGAATCACGCATGAATCACTACTTCCTCGATTCAAACTCGTATGATTTTATGAACAGCAAGAGGTGGGGCACAGTAACCCATTTCACTTACATTTGAATCAACATAAGTAATCGAGGTGGGTATGAGTTACATAGTAAAAGATAGGTTATTCAATTTAAGGCTTGAACCAATTGTATATCTGCGCGATGGTTGTACAGTGGGCTTTGAGGCTTTGTCGAGATTGGCTGAACGTTCTCATCATGGTTCGTTCGACTATGCGAGATTTTTTAGTGATTTGAGTGTTGACGAAAGTATAAATATTATAGAGCGACAGTTAGAAATATATCAGAAGTGGAGTGCCCAGCACCCAGAAATATATGATGAAAAAAGCTTGTTCATAAATGTTTCGCCATTAGTGTTAGAAGATCGCGATGCATGTAATTGTTTTATTCCATTCTTAAGATACTTCAACATAGCTATTGAAGTTGATAATCATATTAGCATGATGTCAGAACGGGCCAAGAAAAATATTGCAGTTTTGAAAAGTTATGGAATGCAAATATGGGTTGATGATTTTGATGGGTGTGGGAATATTAATGATTCATTCTGGAACGGCGTTAAAATCGATCGTTGGGCATTCCAAGATAACTTCAAGTTAGCATCCTCAGGTAATCGTGGAAGCAACTACAGTGATGTAATGCATGTAGGGCCTTTAGTAATTGAAGGTATTGAAAATGAGGACCATCTTGAGTATGCGCTTAGTATTGGTGCTCGTTATGGTCAAGGTTACCTATGGGCGGCGCACTAAAGTTTTACCCTAACTTATTGATTTTTTTGATTAATTTTTTATTTGATAATTATTTTTTATGAGTTTACCGCGGTAGGTTATTTACACAAACTGGTTGCGAGTTGAACAGTTTGGAGTTGAATATGATGTGGGTTATCGAGCGCAGTTGTGGGAATGTATATTTTAGTAATGAGCGTGTTGGTCAGCTTGGCTCTAGTGAAGTAGTGGTACTTGAATACCTAATAGACAATTTGGGACAGCTCAAAGAAAAAGGTGAGTTACTAGATTTTGCGTGGCCGCAAAAAATAGTCTCTCCAAATTCGTTGACAGTAGCAATCAAGAATATCAGAAAAGTATTTTCCGTAAGGAAATGTGCTCTTGAAATACGAACCCACCATGGAAAAGGATACTCACTACATGGTGATGTTAGTGAAGTAACTATTGTAGATGAGTTTGCATCGGTATCTATTGAGCAAGTTGAGACTGAAAGAAGCGATGCTGTTTCTGGCCTAACAGATACCACCTCTATAGCAAGAGTAGAAAATGAGAAAAAAATATATAATTTTATCCCAATTGCAGTATTAACTCAAAAAGTAATTATTGCTGTTCTTGGGGGGCGTCTTTATTTATGTCATCTCTTATTTGGGGGTATGACAAGAAAATTTACTGCGAAGATTTATATAGTGGCGTGACTGTTTGTGGAACAAAAATTCTTTACGAGAAAAATACAAAGCAATTGAAGGCTGAGCTAGAGTCTTTTATGGCTCAGCATGGAAATAGGTATTCACTTTATGTTTATGGCTATAACTACTCACCTAAAAATTTTAGCGTTTATCCTGTTCTGTAGTTCTGTAGTTCTGTAGTTCTGTAGTTCTGTAGTTCTGTAGTTCTGTAGTTCTGTAGTTCTGTAGTTCTGTAGTTCTGTAGTTCTGTAGTTCTGTAGTTCTGGGTTTTATGGTTTGTATCCATTTATAAATGGTAGTGGTTGTGATTTTTATGCAGAAGCAGAGGATGAATTTAGAAAAGTTAATATGACTTGTTTTGCAGGTCAGTTGACTTCTGTGTATCAAAAAAAAACTACTGGAGATATTTTGGTTTCTAAGGGGTTATGGGGTAAGAAAGGAAATACCATCTATGTCATAAATTATAATTCTCGAACTACACCAAGTTCGAATGACATGAGAAAAACATTTTTCCCAAGCCTCGTGAATGATGTTGCTTTTTCATCTCAAAAAATTTTTGAAACGATAGATGGAGAAGATGTTGTTATCTCAGATACTCCAGTAATGAGAATATATAAACTAGAAAGGGTAGGTAAACTCTCATGGTTATAGAGCAGAGTGAAATCTTAGTTATTGACAGAGTGTCTGGTTTTATTCAAATGAAAGATGATGATGCTGTAAAGCTATTCTGCCTTGGTAAAAAAGAAGCTTCGGCCTTGGCTGCATTATTATCATCCGATGAAAGATGTTGCCCCAAAAAAAAGTTAAAGGAAGCCATATGGCCAGATAGACAGCATGTAGAAGATAATCAAGTCGCAGCGATTATCTCAAGTCTTCGCAAGTCACTTATAAAAACAAAAATAAAATTAGAGCTAAAAGCGATTACAAATTATGGATATCAAGTCATATATTCTGATAATTTCGTCATTGAGTTGGTAGGATAATTTAATGCGTATAAATAAGGTTTTTGTCGCGATGTGGTCATACCTTTTTTTGGTGAGAGCATTTTTCTACCTGTTGCAATCGCGGCAGATGAAATTAGTCGGACCAGAAAAGAATCAGGTCGTTATGACATCTACCGAGTTAAAAAAGGTGATACCCTGGGTACAGCTTCCAGGAAGCTTGGGGTATCAAATGTTGATATTCTGAGGTTAAATCCAGCTTTTTCTGAATATGAAGCGTGGCAAGAAGGCGTTGAAATTTATGTCCCGAAAGTAGGTGAGCTCGCGCTACTTTCTGGCCAGGGTCTACTTAAAATAAATCCTTTAGATAAAGACCCTTCAACGAGTATTGAGAAAGAGCTTGCTGCACAAGGTGCTCGTTTAGGTGGAGCGCTAGCTGGAGGGAGTCGTGCATCGAAAATAAACGCCAATATATCAGAAGATAGTTTGATTGGTGCTTATGTCCGTGATCAGCGGAATGAAAATCAGGACAAAAGTAAGCACTCCGCAGATCAGGAACTAGATTACTGGAGGTCAAGGGTAACCGATCAATTTGAAAAGGAGGCTTCAGTTTATGCTGAATCACTAATAGGTCAACATGGCACTGCTCGTGTCAATATTTCGGTAGATCAAGATTTTAAACTTGATCAGGTCGAAATCGATGCGTTGATGAAAATCGATGAGACAGAAGAACGTCTTCTGTTTGGTCAGTTGGGATCAGACGAAATAATCAAGACAGAGACATCTTGAACTTGGGTATTGGCCAGCGTCACTTTTATGAGCGTTGGATGTTAGGCTATAACACCTTTTTAGATCGGGATCTTACGTCAAAGCATACTCGGATGGGTGTGGGGGCAGAGGCGTGGCAAAATTATTTGAAGTTTAGTGCGAACTTCTATCACCCCTTAAGTGATTGGAAGGATTCGGTGCATATAAAAGACTACCAGGCCAGGCCAGCCAAAGGGGCGGATATTTCCGTACAAGGTTATCTGCCTGATCTTCCTCAGTTAAGTGCCTCATTGAAGGCTGAACAATACTGGGGAGACAAGGTCGATATCAATGGAAGTAAAAAACTGTCCGAGAATCCTCATGCAATAATTGCTGGGTTGGAGTATTCACCTTTCCCATTGTTGAAAATGAAGGTTGGCCAATCATTCGGGAATGACCGTAACAATACAACCGCAGGAATTGGATTCGAATGGAGGCTGGGTGCTTCTTTAGATGAAATGTTAAAGACGTCTAAGCCGAATAAGTCACTCGCCGGAATGAGATATGATTTGGTTGAACGTAATAACAACATTGTCTTGGAGTATCGAGAAGCACAAGAACTTAAGGTCGAGATCCCCAGCAAAACTGTTCTGGCCGAACTGTCATCGTTGCAGCTTAATGCTCAAATAACAGGAACGAGCCAAATAGCCAAAGTGGTTTGGTTTGGAGAAGTGTTGGGTGCATTAAATGGTGTGTCACAGGGAATGCAGACGTCAATCACGATACCAGCTTTGCCAATTGACAAGGCTAATGGGCTGAATCAGTACAGTGTGTCTGTGGTTGTGACCGATGAAAATGGTAGAGAAGCACGAGCCGAAGGGACTATTGAAATTATCGAAGATGCCGTATTGCAACCCAGGATCGAGATGCGTGAACGCCAGGTCATGCTTAAGCCGGAAGAGCGTTATACCGTTGTTTGGGATGCAATTGATCCTCGCCAGACTGATGGGCGAGTGACTGATAACAATGGACGTAATGCATCAAGAGCATACGGCAATGGGATTGAAGTCCAGCATGTATATCTCGATGGTTTCGAGTTATTGGCTACGCCCGATACTCATGAGGTAGCGATTCCTGAAGACATGGCTGATGGTGATCATCGCTTGGTTGTTGAGGCCCGTTTCCCATCTGGTCATGTAGCCCAAGACAGCATGGTTATTTTGGTCCGTGGGGCTGTTGTAGATAGTGACAACGACGGCGTACCGGATGAAGAGGAGATTGCCAACGGTACTGACCCGCAGAACCCGGATACCGACGGTGATGGACTGACCGATGGTCAGGAAGCAGAGCACGGTTCCGATCCGCTGAAGCCGGACACTGATGGTGACGGTTTGACTGACGGTGTGGAAATTGCCGGTGGTAGCAACCCGCTCGACCCGAACGACCCGGTCAACGGTGGTGAGCTAGATACCGACAACGACAACATTCCGAACGGTATCGACACCGACAACGACGGCATACCGGATGAAGAGGAGATTACCAACGGCACTGACCCGCTGAAGCCGGATACGGACGATGACGGTTTGATCGATGGCCAGGAAGCGGCGCACGGCACTGATCCGTTGAAGCCAGACACAGATGGTGACGGTTTGACAGATGGTGAAGAGATTGCAGGTGGTAACAACCCACTTGACCCGAACGAGCTGACAGAGGCGGCGTACAGTCTCATGCTTGCCATCAGCCTCAATCGGCCGAAGTATCTCAATGACTTTCGGCGCTCGTATCTGGTCGATGGGCAGGGAGCCAATGAAGGGCAGTACATATAGCTCAAGAGAGCGCCACGAATCTGCGGCATAGGCTTCTGATACGTCGTGGCGTTTCAGTTCCAGCCATTTACTGGCCATGCGCTCGAACGTGTTGGCACTGGCTTCTTGTTCGGCTTGGGCTGTGGCGATCTGTTCTTCTTTGTGGAGCTTGGGATCAATGCTTTGGGCCAGCAGGGCGCGGGCTTCTCGCCGCCGTTCTCTGGCTGCAGCAAGGGATACTTCTGGATAGGTGCCAAATCCCATGTTGGTGCGTTTCTTATCGGCTGGCCTTTGGTATTTAAAAACCCATCGCTTCCCGCCGTTAGGTTTAACCCTCAGCTCTAGCCCTTCGCCATCAGGCAAGGTTGATTCTTTGGTTTCTGCCTTGGCAGTTTTCACCTTAGTGTCGGTTAGCCGGTTTGTTCCGGTCTCGCGTGTCTTCTTGTCCATGTTGCCTCTTAGTACCACCGAATTTAGTACCACAGCCCCTGTGGTACTAATAATGGTACTAAATGAGCTGGCTTCTGGCGACTTCCTCGGACTTTCACGGACAACAAAAAAACCCGCAAAGCCTTACGCTGTGCGGGTTTCTTGGACTTCGTTGGTCACTGTTGGACCGGTATTTGGTGGAGCTGGGGGGATTTGAACCCCCGTCCAAAATTACTACATCCGCGGTACTACATGCTTAGTCACTCTTTACATTCGCCAACCCGCTGCGGAGAGACACGCCACGAATTGACTAGCTCGATTGGTTTTAATGCTTCCGCCCCGAGCAGGACTTCCACACGATCCTGTGAAGGATGACCTTCCGATTCCCTAGGACACAGGCAAGCTAGGGTAGAAGGGCTCTATGCAGGTTATTAAGCTGCTAGTGCGTAGTTTTCGTCGTTTGCGACTATTTTTTTGCGGTTTGTTAACGAGGCCTACCGCACCTCGGCATGCACCTTGGGTTTCGTGAATCTTGTCGAATCCAGAATCAGCCCCAAGTTGTTAGAAGCGATTGTACGCAAAAATGCTGTTATAGCAAGGCGTTGATAACCATTCCCTCTGGTCATTTGGCTGTTTGCTGATTTATTGTGCTCAGCTGACTCGGGGTCAACTGCGCAGAGGGGAGCAGAATGACTTGCTGGCCCTGAACATCCGGAGTGTGAGTCCGGATAACCGGAGATTAGCCGCGATTTTTGTTCTTCATGATGCGGGATTTTTCCCGATCCCATTCGCGCGCCTTGGTATCTTCGCGCTTATCGTGCTCTTTTTTACCTTTCACCAGACCAATTTCGACCTTGACCCAGCACTCTTTCCAGTAGAGAGCCAGTGGCACTATGGTGTAGCCCTGACGGGCGGTCAGGCTTTCGAGTTTGTCGATTTCACGGCGGCTCAGCAGCAGTTTGCGGGTGCGGGTCGGATCACAGACCACATGGCTGGACGCGGCGTTCAGCGGCAGGAAGCTGGAGCCGAACAGGAAGGCTTCACCCTGCAAGAAGATGACGTAGGCTTCGCTGATATTGGCCTTGCCCGCCCGCAGGGATTTGACTTCCCACCCTTGCAGGGACAAGCCAGCTTCCACTCTCTCTTCGATGAAGTATTCGTGGCGGGCGGCTCGGTTCAGAGCAATGGTGCTGGACCCGGCTTTGTTTTTACTGTTTTTTTTGCTCATGACGGGCGATTTCCGGCAATGACTAGGAGGCTCGTATTATACGTAGGCGTGAGCGGCTGTAAAACGCGCTGCAAGTCAACTGGTGGCTTTATGAGCGGTTTGGCTGAGGTTTTCGCTCCACAACCGGAAACATGGTGATAAAATCGCGCCGATTGGATGAGGAAAAGCCATGCCCCGGATTACGCGCAGTGCCCTGGTGATGTTCAGTGCAGAACAGATGTTCAAATTGGTTAACGATGTGGATGCCTATCCGCAGTTTTTGCCCGGTTGTGTCGGCAGCCGTGTCCACGAGGCGGGTGATGACTACATGACTGCATCGGTGGATGTGGCCAAGGCTGGCATTGCCAAGACCTTTACCACTCGCAATCAGCTGGATGTGAACCGTCAGATCAGGATGGAACTGGTAGATGGTCCGTTTCGCAAGTTGGCGGGGTGGTGGACCTTTACCCCGCTCGATGTGGATGCCTGCAAGGTGGAGTTTGATCTTGATTTCGAATTTACCTCCAAGCTGATCGAGATGGCATTTGGTCAGGTGTTCCGCGATCTGGTGAGCTCCATGGTCTCGGCTTTCTCCAAGCGGGCGAAGGAGGTCTACGGTGTCTGACCAGCTCAATATCGAGGTTGTCTATGCCTTGCCGCAACAGCAGACGGTGATTGCGCTACGCGTGCCGTCCGAGACCTGCGTGCAGGCGGTCATCGAGCAGTCCGGCATTGTGCAAAAGCACCCCGAGATCGATCTGGCGGTCAACAAGTTCGGCATCTACAGTCGCCCGGTGAAAGGTGGCGAGTTGCTGCACGATGGGGATCGCATCGAGATTTATCGGCCCTTGACCGCCGATCCCCGCGAGATGCGCAAGAAACGCGCAGAAAAGGCGAAAGAGGAGGGGAGAGCCGATAGTGTGACCGGTGGCCGCCCCGATGTGCATCGCAAGCGCAGCGAGTAACGCTCAGGTTTTCTTGCAGAAAAAAAGGCGCCGAGGCGCCTTTTTTGATCCCGTCAGCCGGTCATCTGGCCGAGGGGATATCAAGGGCGGGCCGCGTCAGCTCAGGGCTGGTTCTGCCGCACCCAAGCGGGCGCGGGCCCAAGCGGTCAGCAGCTCGACGCCGCTTTGCATCACCCGCTCATCGAAATCGAAGGCGTTGTGGTGGTGGGGCGCAGCCAGATCGGCCCCCAGAATGAGGTAAGCTGCTTCGCCCCCCTGTTTTTGCACCCGCTCCATCAGAAAACCGGCATCTTCGCTGGCGCCAAAGCGGCGAGTCTGGATGGTGGCGAGCCCCTGCTTGCGGGCCAGCGCTGCCAGTTCGGCTTGCAGTGCCGGGCTGTTCTCCAGCGCAATCGCCTCACCCTGTTTGATGATGCGGTAGGTGACGCCGTGGGCGAGGGCGGTGCCTTCGACGATGCGCTGCACCTGACTGAACATGTAGTCGTTGAGGGTGCTGTCGGCGCCACGGGTTTCACCGTGTAGCTCGGCATGATCGGGAATGACATTGCGCCCGCTGCCACCGTGAAGCTGGCCGATGTTGATGCGGGTCATGCCATCGCGGTGTCGGGGAATGCCGAGCATGGCGGTGGTGGCCATGCAGGCGGCGGCCAGCGCATTGCTGCCGGCATTGGGCTCAAGCCCGGCGTGGGCCGCGGTGCCCATAAAGTGGACGTCGAACTTGGTGGAGCAGAGAAACTCGGTGGGGTTGATCACCAGCTCGCCGCTACCGGCGTGAATGCCGATATGGAGCGAGAGCAGGGCATCCACGTCATCGAGTGCGCCGCCGGCGGCCAGTGCCTTGCCCCCGCGACACCCCTCTTCGGCGGGTTGGAAGAAGAGCTTGATTCGACCGCACAGCTGCTCCTTCATCGCCATCAACTGGCTGGCCAGCCCCATGCCGATGGCGGTGTGGCCATCATGGGCACAGGCATGCATCCACCCCTTGTTGTGGGAGGCAAAGCCCTCTTGCTGCGGCTGGTGCTGTTCGGCGTCGGACTCTTCCACTTCCACCGCGTCGATATCGAAGCGAAAGGCCAGGGTCGGGCCGGGACGACCGGTATCCAGCTCCCCCATCAGCCCGGTGACATCGCCGATCCGCTCCAGCCAGTCGGGATGGGCTCCCTGACGGCGGGCGCGAGCCTTCTCGGCCGCCACATCCACATCACGACCCATCATCAGGTTGCTGGCCAGCAGTTTGTCGCCGAGCACGATGCGATAGCCGAGCTCGCTCAGGTGGTGGGCAATCAGGCTGGTGGTGCGAAACTCTTTCCAGGCGGCTTCCGGCAGGCGGTGCAGGTCGCGGCGCCACAGGATTAGGTGCTCAAGGGTCATCTTGGCTTCCTTGGTGATTCGATTTGTCGGCTATTGTGCCTTTTTTCCCGGCTGACCACACGGGGCCCGCAGCTGGTCGGGGGAGCTGCGAGTGCGGGTTGCGGCAGCCAGGGCTGCTGACAGGGGTGAGAGAAGATAAAAAAACGCCTCCACAAGGGAGGCGTTGTCGAGGCGTGGTTATCAGGCTGCGTGATGGTAAGCGGAGGCTTCAAACAGCTTCTTGTTGGCCACCAGATCGATGGGGTCAAAATCATCGACGTTGATGGTGCGCAGGCGACTCACTTCGGCGCGGCGCAGCAGCTCTGCTTCGCTCTGGGTCAGTACGCCAGCGGCCAGGCCAATGTCGGCCACCTTGTTCAGCTGGGTGAAGGGACGCTTGATGCCATCTGCCTTGCAGACCTTGTCAAACAGCGGCTCGGCGGCCAGCACGTCATCGAGCGCCTGCTCCAGCAGTCCGAAGGGGTTACCCTCTTCGCGGGTCAGATACTGCCCCTTGGCCAGACGGCTGCGGGTCTCACTCGGAGTTTGCAGCAGACGGGCGACCTGGCTATCGAGCTTGTCGCACGGACGGTTGAGGTCACGGCCCAGTGGCAGCACCACGGCGCGCAGGGCAAGGCCAATCCAGCGGTTCGGGAAGTTGCGCAGCAGCTCGTCGATCGCCTCTTGCGCCTTGAACATGGCATCTTGCAGAGCCCAGTGCAGCAGCGGCAGGTCGGCCTGCTGGCGTCCCTCGTCCTGATAGCGCTTGAGGGCGCTGGAGGCCAGATAGAGCTGACTCAGTATGTCGCCAAGGCGAGCGGAGACCCGCTCCTTGCGCTTGAGTTCGCCACCCAGGGTGCCCATCGCCATGTCTGACAGGAATGCCAGATTAGCCGAGAGGCGGGAGAGCTGCTGGTAGTAGCCCTTGGTCTGATCCTTGTAAGGTGCTGCTGCGAAGCGAGCGCCGGTGATCCCCAGCCAGAAGCTGCGCACCAGGTTGCTGATGGCAAAGCCGACGTGGCTGAACATGGCCTTGTCGAAATCCTTCAGTGCCTGCTCCTTGTCGGGATGGCTGGCGGCCAGCATCTCCGGCAGTACATACGGGTGGCAGCGGATGGCGCCCTGACCGTAGATGATCATGCTGCGGGTCAGGATGTTGGCCCCTTCCACCGTGACGGCGATGGGGGCTCCCTGATAGCCACGGGCCAGATAGTTGTTGGGGCCCATGCAGATCGCCTTGCCGCCGTGGATGTCCATGGCATCGATGATGCACTTCTGGGCACGGTCGGTGAGGTGGTATTTGACGATGGCAGAGATGACCGAGGGCTTTTGCCCCAGATCGATACCGGTCACTGTCAGGGTTGCGGCAGCGCCCATGATGTAGGCGTTACCGCCGATGCGAGCCAGCGGCTCTTCGATCCCTTCCATCTTGCCGATAGGCAGCTTGAATTGGCGACGGATGCGGCTGTAGGCGCCGCTCGCCAGGGCCAGCATCTTGACGCCACCTGTGCTGTTGGAGGGCAGGGTGATACCGCGACCTACCGACAGGCACTCCACCAGCATGCGCCAGCCCTGACCGGCCATGGCCGGGCCGCCGATGATGAAATCGAGCGGGACGAACACATCCTTGCCCTGAGTCGGGCCGTTCTGGAATGGCACGTTGAGTGGGAAGTGGCGACGGCCAATGCCGACACCCTTGATATGAGTTGGAATGAGGGCGCAGGTGATGCCGAGCTCCTCTTCGTCACCCAGCAGGTGTTCCGGGTCACGCAGTTTGAAGGCGAGACCCAGCACGGTGGCGATAGGGGCCAGGGTGATGTAGCGCTTGTTCCAGGTCAGGCGCATACCGAGCACCTCTTGCCCTTCCCACTGGCCCTTGCAGACGATACCGAAATCGGGGATGGAACCGGCGTCAGAACCCGCTTCCGGGCTGGTCAGGGCGAAGCAGGGGATCTCTTTGCCGACTGCCAGACGGGGCAGGTAGTGGTCTTTCTGTGCCTCAGTGCCATAGTGCTGCAGCAATTCGCCCGGGCCGAGCGAGTTGGGCACGCCGACGGTGGAGGCGAGCACGGCGCTGGCGCCAGTCAGTTTTTGCAGCACACAGGACTGGGCATAGGCCGAAAACTCGAGGCCGCCATATTTCTTCTTGATGATCATGGCGAAGAACTTGTGGTCCTTCAGGTATTGCCATACCTCGGGGGAGAGATCGGCGCGCTCGTGGGTCACTTCCCAGTCGTTCACCATGCGGCACACTTCCTCGACCGGACCATCCATAAAGGCCTGCTCTTCGGCAGAGAGGGTACTTACCGGGATGGCGTGCAGCTTTTTCCAGTCCGGATTGCCCGCGAACAGATCGGCTTCCCACCAGGTGGTGCCCGCTTCGATCGCCTCTTTTTCGGTGCGGGACATCTCCGGCATGATCGATTTGTAGATCTTGAACAGCGGCTTGGTCAGCTGGTTGCGGCGAAATTCCACCATGTTGAGCGGGATGGAGATCACCGCAAACAGCGCCCAGACCAGCAAGGGCACATGACCATAGATGGCGCCAAGCACCAGGGCGGCGCCGGTGACCAGGGTGGAGATGAACAGGGATGCCCGGCGATAGGCCAGGGCTCCGATAACCAGGATCACCCCAAGCAGAGTGAGGGTCGTCGTCATTGCTTGCTCCTTGCGTGTATAAAGTTGCCAACGTGGTATCACTGATCCAGAGGTCTGACCTGTTGGATATGGCCTCTGTTGTAATTGATACGCACAAAGTTATCAAGCTGTTTACAAGTTCATTACCTTCTCTCTGTGATCCCCGTAACGTTCATGAGGCACCCGTGCCGTGGTGGGTAGGGGGGCGACTCCGGGATTGGCTTGTGCGAGAATAGCCGCCAGCGATAAGTGACCCAAATAGTGGAAGAGACATCATGTATCAAGAACTGATCCGCAATGAATTGACCGAAGCTGCCAGCGTGCTGCAGGCCTTCCTGGCTGATGAGCAGAACCTGAAAAACATCGAAGCGGCCGCCAAACTGCTGGCTGACTCTTTCAAAGAAGAGGGCAAGGTGCTCTCTTGTGGTAACGGTGGTTCCCACTGTGATGCCATGCACTTTGCCGAAGAGCTGACCGGTCGTTACCGTGAAAACCGTCCGGGTTATGCCGGTATCGCTATCTCTGATCCCAGCCACCTCTCCTGTGTCTCCAACGACTTTGGCTATGACTATGTCTTCTCACGCTACGTGGAAGCGGTAGGCCGTCGTGGTGACGTGCTGCTCGGTATCTCCACCAGCGGCAACTCCGGTAATATCCTCAAGGCTATCGAGGCGGCCCACGCCAAAGGCATGAAAGTCATCGCCCTGACCGGTAAGGATGGCGGCAAGATGGCGGGTCTGGCGGATGTCGAGATCCGGGTGCCGCACTTCGGTTATGCCGACCGCATTCAGGAAGTACACATCAAGGTGATCCACATCCTGATCCAGCTGGTCGAAAAAGAGATGGCCAAGTAATCAGGTTATCGCGCTGAGACAAGGGCAGCACCGGTTGCTGCCAGTCACAGGGGAAGGAATTGCACCTTCCCCTGCTGTCTGTCAACGCGGCTGGGGGTCGGATATGACACCAGCCAAATAATGAAAGGAGTCTGCCAGATATGTGCGAACTGCTCGGCATGAGTGCCAATGTGCCGACCGATATCTGCTTCAGCTTTACCGGGTTGATGCTGCGCGGCGGCAAGACAGGGCCCCACAAGGATGGCTGGGGGATCACCTTCTACGAGGGGAAGGGCTTTCGCACCTTCAAGGATCCCGAGCCCAGCGCCCAATCTCCCATTGCCAGACTGGTACAGGCGTTGCCTATCAAGAGCTGCGCCGTAGTCAGCCACATTCGGCAAGCCAACCGTGGCTGCGTGTCGCTGGAAAATACCCACCCCTTTACCCGTGAGCTGTGGGGCCGTTACTGGACCTTCGCCCACAACGGTCAGTTGACCGGCTACAAGAAGCTGCCAACCGGCCGCCACCGGCCGGTGGGGGATACCGACAGCGAGCACGCCTTCTGCTGGCTGCTCGATCGGCTGGAGCAAAAATATCCCAAGCGTCCTGCCAATTTTCCCGCCATGTTTCGCTATCTCGCCACCCTGTGTGATGAGCTGAGAGCATTCGGGGTGTTCAACATGCTGCTCTCCGACGGGGAGTATGTGATGAGCTACTGCACCAACAACCTGCACTGGTTGACCCGCTGTGCGCCCTTTGGCGAGGCGAGCCTGCTGGATGAGGAGGTGGTGATCGATTTCCAGAGCGAGACCACGCCCAACGATGTGGTGACCCTGATCACCACCCGTCCGCTGACCGGTAATGAAAACTGGGTCAGAATGGCCCCCGGCGAGTTTAATCTGTTCCGCATGGGTGAACGGGTCGCGACCAGTCAGAGTGGCTGCTCGAGATAAAAAAATACCAGGGTAGATTCCTACCCTGGTTCTTCGCAGCAGCCATAAATGGCAAAAGGGATGAGAGGTGTTGCTGAGCAGCAGCACGCTGACGACAAAGATTGTTGCTCACGTGTTAATTATTGGCAATTAACTTGTTGTTTACATAAGGCATCCAGTGTCACTCTTTCGAGGCGGATCACATTTATTGCTGTTTGATCCCCCGCGTCATCCAATTGGCGTTCTGAGTGTGACACTGATGAGTGACCTGGTAGTGAGTGACGGGCTCGAAAACTTTCTATAGTATGGTCTGTTTGAATACCTTTCTGGAGGAGCCTGACATGGAGTGGGTGGATCGCAAGGTGTTGCAGCAGTTGGCCGATGATATAGGCCAAGAGATGTTGCCGGTGGTTATTGCTGTGTTTATCGAAGAGGTGGGCGAACAGCTAAGCCAGCTCAGGCCTCTTTACGAGCAGGGTGAATGGGATGCGTTGGCCCGGGTGGCCCACAGCATGAAATCATCCTGTGGCAGCTACGGCGCTATGCCGAGCTACCAGCAGGTGATGGCACTGGAGATGGCCAGCAAGCAGGCGGATGTGGCCGAGGCCGAGCGCCAATTGCAACTGCTGGAAGTCTCCTTGCCCCAAGTGCTCGCGTTTCTTGCCGATTATCAGTAGCGGCGCTATGCAGGGATGCCGTGGCACCGTGGCAGTTGCTTAACGCTGGTTAAGCAACTGCTGGATGATCCTGTCCAGCGCCAGTTTCAGCTTCAACCGATCGTGCCGATGGGGCAGCTCAAGTTCACCCAGCTCCGCCTCGATCAACCGCCCTTGCCAGGCCCCCGCATCACCCGTGCCCTGGGGAGCCAGGATGGCATCCAGCCGCCCATGACCCACCCTCGACTCCAGCCAGCGACACTGACTCGTCAGATCCAGCTGGCTGGCCGGGCCGTTTTCCGCCACCAGATTGCAGACGAAGACCAGCATGGCGCTGCTCTCGTTGATGGCCTGGGCGATCTCGGCCAGCAGCAGTGGCGGCATGATGGAGGTGAGAAAACTGCCCGGCCCCAGAATGATCATGTCTGCCTGCTGCAGTGCCAGCACCGCTTCCCGGGTTGCTTGCACCTCCGGCATCAGGCCGAGGGAGAGGGGCGGCGTTGCCAGTTGGTCGATGGATACCTCTCCTAGGATCTGGGTGCCACACTCCATATGGGCGCAAAGATCGGTAGGAAATTCAGACATGGGTAGCAATTGTGACTCTATTTTGAGCATGTCACTGATCAGCTTGATAGCATCAAGAGGACGGACACAGAGATTATCGAGCGCCAGCAGCATCAGGTTGCCAAGGTTGTGGCCCGCCAGCTCGCCTTTGCCAGCGAAGCGGTACTCGAACAACAGGCTGCCGATGCTGGGATCAGTGACCAGCTGGTTCAGGCAGTTGCGCAGATCGCCCCAGGCGATGCACTCCTGACTCTTGCGCAGGCGTCCGGTCGAACCACCATCATCGGTGGTGGTGACGATGCCGGTGAGTCGTTGACCGAGGAACGAGAGGGATGAAAGCACTCGACCCATGCCGTGGCCACCACCGATGGCAACGACCCGATCGAAGTCATTGATGTTTTTTTGCCACATATGGGCGTCCTGTAATTGGGCTCAGTTGACAGCTATGTTAGCAAGTGAAGCGAGATAATTGTTTGATAAAGGTATGATTTTTGCTTGAGACCGCCATTCGATAAAACAAGGAGATGGTGTTGAAATTTCTGACCGTTCACTCCCTCGCCCAGAATTCATCGCTGGCGGCCCAAGATATCTGCGCGCAGCTGCGCCACCATGTCAATCAGGCCCCCTCCCTGCTGTTACTCTATTTTACCCAAGCCCATGACGGGGCGATACTGCGCGAAGCGCTCAAACGCCAGTTCCCGACCACCCGTCTGCTGGGGTGCAGCTCCTGCGGCGGCGTCATGACCGAGATGGGGCACCACGCCAGAGACGGATATGGACTGGCGGTGGCGGCCCTGTATGACGACAAAGGGGCCTTCGGGGTGGCCGGTGCCAGCGGTGACGAGGTGGATGTTCGTCAGTTGCTGCGCCGTGCCATGAGTGACTGCGGTCGACCGGGCGAGTTGCCCCAGCTGATCCTGTTTCACGCCAGTCCCGGCAAGGAGGAGGGGCTGCTGGCCGGTATCGAGGCTGAACTTGGTGCATCGGTACCTGTGGTGGGCGGCTCGGCGGCAGACAACAGTGTCAGTGGTGACTGGCAGCTCTGCTGGGATGACGCTGTGAGTCAGGATGGCATCGGTCTGGCGGTGCTCTATCCCGATTGCCAGCTGGCCTTTCAGTTTCACTCAGGTTATGTGCCAGCCGAGTTTAGCGGCGAAATCACCGCCTGCGACGGACGGGAGGTGCTCACCATCGATCACCAGCCTGCTGCTGAGGTCTATGCCCGCTGGTGCGGGCGCGAGCAGCCCTGGCCGGTGGGGGCAATCTTGCGGGAGACCACGCTCACCCCGCTGGCCCGTCAGGTGGGAGCACTGGATGGCATTCCCTACTACAAGCTGTCCCATCCCGAAGCGGTGACCGAACAGGGTGGGCTGCGGCTCTTTACCGATGTGGTGCAAGGGGAGCGTCTGCTGCTGATGTACAGCAGTCAGGAGGGTTTGCTGCAGCGCAGCCTCAATGCCATGCGCGTCGAGCCTGGCTATGGGGTCGATGTGGAATTGCAGCCCATCGGCGCCCTCATCATCTTTTGTGCTGGTTGCCGTTTGGCGCTAGGTGATATGTTGTGCCAATTTGTCGAACAGAGCCAGGCTCGCCTCGGCAAGATCCCGTTTATTACCCCCTTTACCTTCGGCGAGCAGGGGCGGCTGCCCAATGGCGAGCTGGCCCACGGCAATCTGATGGTATCGAGCGTGATTTTCCTGACCCCTTGAGTCGGCAAAACATAACAGAGCAGGCAACAAGATGATTGGCAACAGTGAACTGGAAGCCCTTGGCGATAAATTGCAGACCACCTTGGTCGATCTCGTGCGCTGTCGCGAGCGGGAGGCCAAATATCGGCAAGAATCCCAGACCTTGCTGGGCGGGGTGGCAACTCTCGCTGATGCCAAAACTCTTGAAGAGGTGCTGGAGAGCTTGATCCAGGTGCTCAAACCCTTTATTGGCTTTGAACATGCGGATGTAGTGGCTTGGGAAGGTGAGCTCGGGATCACCCACCTCAGTACCGAGCCAATGATATTTGCCCGTAGCTGGCGTATGACCCCGGCATTTACTCGTGCCATCGCGGGTGAAACCCTGGTGATTTATGACCCCTCCCAGTTACCCGAGCTGGCACCGCTGGCGAGCGAGCCGGGCTGGGCCAGCGTGATGCTGACCGGGCTGCAGGCGCCAGGCTTTACCGCGACTCTTATCTGCCGTCACTCACGGGCGGGTACTTTTGATCTCAACAGCAAGGCTGCTATTGAGCGCTGCCGTCCGCTTATCGCTCAGGCGCTGGTCAACATCACCTACCGGGCTCGTTTGCAGGATCAAGTCGCGGTGAAAACCGACGCGCTGCAGACCAGTGAGCGCCGTTTTCGCAGTTTCGCCGCCATGGCTTCTGACTGGTTTTGGGAGACCGATGCCGAACATCGCCTCAGTTATGCCTCCGAGCCCGGTTATATCGATGATCTGACCCCGCTGGCGACCCGGCCGACTCTCTATGACTACGTTTGCAACAAGCAGAGCAGCGAGGCGCAGAAATACCTGCGGCTGCTGGAACAGCGCCTGTCGGTGCGAGGGGTGCGGATGCAGGTGGCGCTGCTTGATGGCCCCTGCTGGATGGAGGTGAGCGCCGAGCCCTGTTTTGACCACCATGGCTTGTTTACCGGGTATCGCGGTACCGCCCGTGATATCAGCACCCAGATCCGCCGGGAAGAGGAGTTGGCGCGGGCACGGGATGAGGCCGAAGCCGCCAACCGTGCCAAGTCCCAGTTTCTGGCCATGATGACCCACGAGATCCGCTCCCCCATGAATGCGGTGTTGGGGATGCTCGATCTGGTGCAGCATGCCGAGCTGGCACCTGAGCAGCAGAGCCTGCTGCGC
Source organism: Aeromonas sobria (assembly GCF_000820145.1). Classification (GTDB taxonomy): domain Bacteria; phylum Pseudomonadota; class Gammaproteobacteria; order Enterobacterales; family Aeromonadaceae; genus Aeromonas; species Aeromonas sobria. The sequence goes on from NZ_CDBW01000016.1 coordinate 358,277, forward strand.
CATGCCACCCATTCGGCCAGATTGCTGCAAACCATCATCGACGACGTGCTCGACTTTTCGAAAATCGAGTCGCAAACCCTGGCGTTTCACTGCGAGACCCTGCAGCCAATCCAGCTATGCCAATCCCTGGTCGAGCCACTGCAGGGCCGCGCCAGCGTTAAAGGCATTTCGCTGGTTTACCACATTGATGAGGCGGTCCCTTTAGCCCTGCAGGGTGACCCCATGCGTTTGTCGCAGGTGATGGGCAATCTGCTGGATAACGCCATCAAATTTACCGATCAGGGGCAGGTGAGCTTGCACCTGGGCTGGCAGGACGGCAAGTTGCGGGTTTCGGTGTCCGATACCGGGATTGGCATAGCACAGGCGGATCAAGCTCGGCTGTTTGAGCCCTTTTCTCAAGTCGATAATTCGGCCAGCCGCCGTTTCTCCGGCACCGGCCTTGGCCTTGCCATTAGCAAGCGATTGGTTGAGCTGATGGGGGGGATGATTTTGTTAGAGAGTGAGCCTGGCAAGGGGAGCTGTTTCTGGTTCGAATTATCAGGCATGGCACTGCCTTGTGATTGTCGGCCAAGGCAAGAGGAGAGCCAGGCTGCGCTGATGCCGCTGGATGTGCTGGTGGTGGAGGATAGCCCGGTTAACCAGCTGGTGGTGTCGCTGATGCTGCAAAAACTGGTGAGCAAGGTGCGTTTGGCTGCCAATGGTCTGGAAGCGCTGGCGCAGGTGGATGAACAGCTGCCGGATCTGATCCTGATGGATATGCGGATGCCTTTGATGGATGGGCTGGAAGCCACCCGCCGGTTGCGGGAGCTGGGATGCACTATGCCTATCGTCGCCCTGACGGCCAATGCGATGGCCGAAGACAAGGCGTGTTGCCTGGCGCAGGGGATGGATGATTTTCTTGCCAAACCCATTACGTTATCGCGGTTGCGAGAGTGCTTGCAGCGTCACTTTGGCCAGCGCTTGCCAATTCGCGGATAAAAAAAATGGTCAACTTTGTGGGTTGACCAGTTCTTCAGCAAATACTGAAGAGAGCACGGGATAAATCGGGTTGTATTAGTTTATATGAAAAATCCATGCCAACTTTTTAGAGACTCTTTTGTGTTCATATTGGCCGTGTAGCGCAGCGGCTCTCTCTTGTTATGTTCCTACCTTGTTGCAAAATGCGAATTTGTGATTTTCATTTTTGGAATAATTGCATTTTGCAACGCCGTTTTGTTATTGCGAAATCAGGCGATGCAGGAATTTACGGGCCGCTTCGCTGTTCTGTTTGGCAATCAGCATCTGCTTTTCATAAATCGGCATCGGCAATATCTCTAGCCAGCGCTGGCAGAGCCAGGCGGCATCTTCAAAGCGCTTGTCCGGATAGAGCTCATCAAGCTCCGGATACTGTTCAAACACTTCCCGCAGGCGGTTGACCAGCAGTTTGTCGTTGAAATCGGAGTGGGTGCTCGGCCAGTTGGGCAGCAGCTCCACTTTGGCGCGGCGCAGGCCCATCTCATCTGTTTCCATCTCGTGGATGCAGAAGCGCTCCAGTCCCAGCACAGTCACCCCCAGCAGGCCATCATTGAGGGTGTAAAAATCGGTCACCTTGACCCGGGTGCCCACCGGCAGAATGCGGCCGGATTGTCCCGAGGTGGTCGACTCTTCCATCACGATGCCAAAGCCTTGATCGTTGATGAATGACTCTTTGAGCATCTGCAGGTGGCGTGGCTCGAACAGACGCAGTGGAAGCTTGCCGCCCGGCAGTATGTGGGAAGGCAAGGGGAACAGTGCCAAAGGTTGTAGTTTCATGTTCCATCCTCCATTGAGTAGTTGCTGAATATGACAATGCAGCGACTGTGCCAGAGAATGAAAAAAGCCACCGGAGGGTGGCTTTTCGGGAGGAAGAGAGCTCTTAGTTACGCTGTTCCAGATACATGACAGCCGCTTCCACGCGGCTTTGCGCCTCGAGTTTCTTCAGCAGGCTCTTCACGTGAACCTTGACCGTTCCCTCGGAGATATGGAGTACCGAGGCAACCTGTTTGTTGGACAGGCCTTTTGCAATTTCGCGCAGGATTTGCATTTCGCGACGCGTTAAGCTTTCCAGCTTCTGCTGCAGGTGATCCAGCTCGTAGATATTTTCGAGATAGGGTCGCAGCGGTTCGCTCAGGATCTGCTTGCCGGTCATCACGTCTGCCAGCTGGGCCAGCAACAGATCAGGCTCGGTATCCTTGAGCAGATAGCCATCGGCACCGGCCTTGAGCAGGGCCACCACATCCTGACGGGCATCGGAGACGGTGAGGATCACCACCCGGGAGGTGATCTCTTCGGCTCGCAGCGCCTTGAGGGTATCGAGGCCGGATAGTCCCTTCATGTTGAGGTCGAGCAGGATCAGATCCGGCTCGGACTCCTTGGCCAGCGCCACGGCATCTGTGCCGTTGGAGGCTTCACCGGTCACCTCCATGTTCTCTTCCAGAGCCAGCAACTGCACAATCCCTTTGCGCATGAGGGGATGGTCATCTACGACCAGAACAGTGTATTTCATCTCGTCCATCAGGCGTCTCTCGCTAGACTGGTGGGGAAGGTCAGATGCACGCAGGTGCCTTGTGGCTGTAGCTCGCTGATGGTCAGCAGACCATGCAGTTTGCTGGCGCGCTCGTTCATGATGCTCAAACCGTAATGGTTGATCGCCGAGCTGGCGAGTCCGATCCCGACACCGTCATCTGAAATCTGAACGTTGATGTTACCACTGGCGAGGGTCTCACAGCTAACATCAATCACTTGCGCGTTGGCATGTTTGATGGCGTTGAGGACGGCCTCGCGGATCAGTTGCAGGATATGGATGTGCTGGCCCGCTTCCAAATCGCTATCGGCCAGTTCGTAATGGCACCTTATTTTTGCCTGGGTCTGGGGTTGCAGCTGATCGAGCATCACCCGGATTGCTTCCCCCAGATTGGCATCCCCAATGGTGAGACGGAAGGTGCCGAGTAGTTCGCGCAGCTGGGTATAGGCATTGCTGAGCCCTTCGTCTATCTGCTGCATCGCCTCTTGTGCTTTCTCCTGCTGCCCCTTGGCGTAGGAGCGCTTGAGCAGGGTGGACTGGATCTTGAGATAAGAGAGGGCTTGCGCCAGCGAGTCGTGCAGCTCCCGGGCGATCACTGCTCGCTCCTCCATCAGCAGCAGCCGCTGCTGTTGCAGCAGAGTCTGATCCTTGTGCAGCACCTGAGCCAGCAGCATGGTGAAGTTTTTGATCAACCGTTCGTCGATGGGGTGCTGGCTGATGATGTCGAGCCGGCCAAACTCCTGCTCATCCATCTGCAAATAGAAGCTGGCGACCGCATCGAGATCGCCGGGCCAACCGGTGCGCCCCGAGATGTAGACCGGCATGGCGTTGTGTTCGAAGCGGGTCAGCCGGATATGGTCGATGTGCTGGTGGGCGGCGGCGCGATCCAGCAACTTGATCAGGGTGCGGGTGCTGAGCGGGGCCGCGTGCAGCTTCTGGGCGGTCGAGTAGAGAAACGAGAGAGTATCGTTGGCCTGCTGCAGCTTGGCGGTTTTCTCTTCCACCTTGTTCTCCAGCTCCCGATAGAGCTTGCCCAGCTCGTCGGCCATGGTGACGAAAGCCCGTGATAGCTCCCCCAGCTCATTTTCACCGTGGGCGGGCAGCTGGAGATCGAAGTCCTGGCGCTGGATCTGGCGGGCGCAGTAGACCAGCTGATTGAGGGGGGCAACCACCTGTTGGCGGGTAAAGCGCACCGTAAACCAGGCGATGGTGATGATGGATAGCAGCCCTAGTCCCTCCGCCAGGGCCAGCATCCGTACCTTGAATTCCACGTGGTATTGCATCTGATTGACGAAATTGTCGATGGCCGCCACAAACCGCTCGGTGTTATCTGTGTACCGTCTTGGGGTGCGTTCTTCGATATGCTGGCGCATCACCGCCCACTGGCCGAGCACTTCACCATAGGTGCGGCGCAACGAGGCGGGCGTGATCCAGCGCTGGGTCTCCTGCAGCTCTTCGGCGTGCAGGGTCTCTTCAAACTGGGCGAGCCGCCCCAACACGCTGTCACCTCGCTCGATCTCGTAGGCCATCCGGTAGGCTTGCATCCGCAGTGAGCCGGAGAGGTTGATCGCCTTGGCATCGGGGACCGAGTAAAAAAGCGTCACCATCGCGACCAGCGCGATCAGGCTGGCCATGAAGAGGATCAACACCATGGCACGGCCGATGGCGCCGCTGACCGAATGGACTCTGAACCGTTTTCCCATGCTGATGAACACCTCTGGACAGTAATAATGACTCCGCAAGATGCGTGGGAGTGTACTTCAACTTGTGTTAGCATCGAAAAACTAGATGAACTCCGAGCTGTTTTGCCTACGTCCTTGCGATAGGGGAAAACCAGCCGTCAGCCGATTGTTGAACCTAATGGTCGAGCTGTAAGGGTCAGGAAAGAAATGCCCTGGCCTCCCGTATTTGGAAAGGTGTTTATGTTGCCACTTGAAGATGGTTTTTCCCGTCGTTTTTACTATTTGCGTCTGTCAGTGACCGATGTGTGCAATTTCCGTTGCACCTACTGCCTGCCCGACGGCTATCGCCCCCCGGAAGGCCACAAAGAGGGGCGTAAATCTTTTCTCTCGGTTGACGAGATCCGTCGCGTGGTGGGTGGTTTTGCCGCCATGGGCACTCGTAAGGTGCGCATCACGGGGGGAGAACCCTCCCTGCGCCGTGATTTCACCGAGATCGTCAAGGTGATCGCCACCACTCCGGGCATCGAGAAGGTCGCCATGACCACCAACGGCTATCGCCTCAAGGAGCGGGCCCAAGAGTGGTTTGATGCCGGACTCAACGCCCTCAATGTCAGTGTCGACAGTCTCGACCCGCGCCAGTTTCACCAGATCACCGGTGAGAACAAGCTGGCGGAGGTGATGGAGGGGATCGAAGCGGCACTGGCCGCCGGTTTCAAATCGGTGAAGATCAATGCGGTGCTGCTCAAGGGGCTCAACGACTACCAGCTCGATGCCTTTCTGGGCTGGATCAAGCACAAGCCCATCGAGCTGCGCTTTATCGAGCTGATGCAGACCGGCGAGATGGATACCCTGTTTCGCGACCACCATGTCAGCGGCGAGCAGATCAAGCTGCGCTTGCTGGAGAGTGGCTGGGTGCAGCAGTTGAGAGGCAAGGATGACGGCCCGGCGCAGGTCTTTATGCATCCCGATTCGCAGGGTGGTGTGGGGCTCATCATGCCCTACAGCAAGGATTTCTGTGCCGGTTGCAACCGGCTGCGGGTCTCCTCGCTGGGGAAGCTGCACCTCTGCCTGTTTGGCGACAACGGTGTCGACCTGCGGGATCTGCTAACCGCAGATCAGCAGTCGGATGAGCTGCAACAGCGCATTCGCGCGGCACTGGCAGGCAAGAGTGCCACTCATCGCCTCCATGAGGGCAATGCCGGCATCACTCCTCATCTCGCCTCTATCGGCGGATAACGGCAAAAAATCCCCAACGATTAAATAGCAATCCTCACATGGAGGTATTTTAACCGATACCTCCATTTTTATTGCGCTGCAAGGCTTTGATCTGGCGCAAGAATCCCCCCTGTTTATCTCCCTGGTGGTATATCCCTGACCTTGTCAGGATCGCAATATACACCCACTCTTATAATTGGTATCGAAAATGCCAATCATGGACTCGCACTGCACCCTTCCTCACCAGAACAGGAGTCAACATGCCGGATGAGATCGATCTTGCCCGCCGCGGCCTGTTTCGGGGGCGGCTGAGAAACGCCGAACCGCCGGTGCAGTTGCCCTGGTCAGTCAACTGGTCGGCATTTGTCGCCGACTGCACCCGCTGCGGGGACTGTCTTGCTGCCTGCCCGGAGCAGATCCTGGTGATTGGCGAGGGCGGTTTTCCGGTGGTCGATTTTCAGCGTGGCGAGTGCACCTTCTGCACCGAGTGCGTCACGGTCTGCAAGGCGCCGCTGTTTCGTCCGACCACCGAATCTCCCTGGCACTACAAGGCCCATATCGAGGCCAACTGTCTGGCCAATGGTCAGGTGTTCTGCCAGCGCTGTCAGGACAGCTGCGAGCCCAATGCCATTCGTTTTATTCCGGTGCTGGGGCGTGTGCCCACCCCAACGGTCGAGTTGGATCGCTGTAACGGCTGCGGCGCCTGCGTGCAGGATTGTCCGGTTGGCAGCATCAAGGTCGACGGGCGAGCAGCCCCATCCGGTGGTGCCAGCCAGCCCACCCTCAAGCAGGAGTCATAAATTGAGTCAGAAGCCGTGTGACACAGAAGCCACAATGGATCAGGAGTTCCATGTATCGAGTCTGGTAGTGCTGACCCAGCCCCCCTTGCGCCATCAGCTCGCCGAGCAGATTGGCGCCCTGGAAGGGGCCGAGATCCACGCCGTCAGTGACGAGGGCAAGTTGGTGGTGACCCTGGAAGGTCCGAGCCAGCGGCCGATTATGGCGGCCATTGATGCGATACAGGCGATGCCGGGCGTGCTCTCTGCCGCCCTGATTTACCACCAGTTCGATGAACTCGGCGGTCACTGAAAAGAGTGATGGGATGCCGGGCGTGCCCTCTGCCGCTGTTGGCTGGCTCCCGTTCGACAGATTCGACAACTATTACGCGATAAGCAATGCGAGGATATGCCATGAAGCTGAGTCGACGCGACTTTATGAAGGCCAACGCGGTGGCAGCTGCCGCTGCCGTGGCCGGTGTCAGTGCCCCCACGCTGGCGGCCAATCTCATCACCAGTACCGACAAGACTGCCATCCATTGGGATAAAGCTCCCTGCCGCTTCTGCGGTACCGGCTGCTCCGTGCTGGTGGGTTCGCAGAATGGTCGGGTCGTGGCGACTCAGGGTGATCCGGATGCGCCGGTCAACCGTGGCCTCAACTGCATCAAAGGCTACTTTCTTTCCAAGATCATGTACGGTCAGGATCGTCTGACCCAGCCGATGCTGCGGATGAAGAACGGCCAGTTCGACAAGGATGGCGACTTCGCCCCCATCAGCTGGGATCAGGCGTTCGACATCATGGCCGAGAAGTTCAAGGCGACGTTGAAAGAGAAAGGCCCGACTGCGGTCGGCATGTTCGGCTCCGGCCAGTGGACCGTCTGGGAAGGTTATGCCGCCGCCAAGCTGATGAAGGCCGGTTTCCGCTCCAACAACCTCGACCCCAACGCCCGTCACTGCATGGCCTCTGCGGTAGTTGGCTTCATGCGTACCTTCGGCATGGATGAGCCGATGGGCTGCTACGACGATATCGAGCAGGCCGATGCCTTCGTACTGTGGGGCTCCAACATGGCCGAGATGCACCCCATCCTCTGGTCGCGGATGTCTGATCGCCGTCTCTCCAATCCGGATGTGCAGGTGCACGTGCTCTCGACCTTCGAACACCGCAGCTTCGAGCTGGCGGACAACGGCATGGTGTTCACCCCGCAGACCGATCTGGCGATCCTCAACTATGTCGCCAACTACATCATCCAGAACGACAAGGTGAACTGGGACTTCGTCAACAAGCACACAGTGTTCAAGAAGGGGGTCACCGACATCGGTTACGGCCTGCGCCCGACCGATCCGCTGCAGCAGAAAGCGAAGAACCCGGACAGCGGTGATGCCACACCGATGACCTTCGACGAGTTTGCCAAGTTCGTGGCGGATTACGATGTGGAGTCGGTCGCCAAGCTCTCCGGCGTCTCCAAAGAAAAGCTGGAAAAGCTGGCCCAGATCTATGCCGACCCGAGCAAGAAAGTGGTCTCTTACTGGACCATGGGTTTCAACCAGCATACCCGTGGCGTCTGGGCCAACAACCTCTGCTACAACATTCACCTGCTCACCGGCAAGATCTCCGAGCCGGGTAATGGTCCTTTCTCCCTGACCGGTCAGCCCTCTGCCTGCGGCACCGCGCGGGAAGTGGGTACCTTTGCCCACCGTCTGCCTGCCGACATGGTGGTGACCGAGCCCAAGCACCGTGCCATTGCCGAGCAGATCTGGAAACTGCCAGAAGGGACCATTCCCGACAAGGTGGGTTTCCACGCTGTGCTGCAAGACCGCATGCTCAAAGATGGCAAGCTCAACGCCTACTGGGTGATGTGCAACAACAACATGCAGGCCGGTCCCAACATGAATACCGATCGCCTGCCAGGCTATCGTGATCCGCGCAACTTCATCGTGGTTTCCGACCCGTACCCGACTGTCACCGCCCAGGCGGCTGATCTGATCCTGCCCACTGCCATGTGGGTGGAGAAAGAGGGAGCCTACGGCAACGCCGAGCGCCGCACCCAGTTCTGGCACCAGCAGGTGAAAGCGCCGGAAGGGGCCAAGTCCGACTTGTGGCAGCTGATGGAGTTCTCCAAGCGCTTCAAGGTGGAAGAGGTATGGCCCAACGAGCTCATCGCCAAGATGCCGGAAGTGAAGGGCAAAACCCTGTTTGATGTGCTCTATGCCAACGGTCAGGTCAACCAGTTCCCGAAAGAGCAGAGCAAGGGGATGCTGAACGACGAAGCCGAGCACTTCGGGTTCTACGTCCAGAAAGGGCTGTTCGAGGAGTACGCCACCTTCGGTCGCGGCCACGGTCACGATCTGGCGCCGTTCGATCAGTACCACGAAGCGCGCGGTCTGCGCTGGCCGGTGGTGGATGGCAAAGAGACCCTGTGGCGCTACCGCGAAGGGTTCGACCCGTATGTCAAAGCAGGCGAGGGGGTGCGCTTCTATGGCAAGCCTGATGGCAAGGCGGTGATCTTCGCACTGCCGTTTGAGCCTGCCGCCGAGTCGCCAGACCAGGAGTACGATCTGTGGCTCTCCACCGGTCGCGTGCTGGAACACTGGCACACCGGCACCATGACCCGTCGAGTCCCCGAGCTCTATCGCGCCTTCCCGGATGCGGTGCTGTTCATGCACCCGGACGATGCCAAGGCCCGCGGCGTGCGTCGTGGGGAAGAGGTGATCGTCTCCTCCCGCCGTGGTGAGGTGAAGACCCGGGTCGAGACCCGTGGCCGTAATAAACCCCCTAAGGGATTGGTGTTCATGCCCTTCTTTGACGCCAGCCAGCTGGTCAACAAGCTGACCCTGGACGCCACCGATCCGCTCTCCAAAGAGACCGATTACAAGAAGTGCGCCGTCAAGGTGATGAAGGCCTGAGGCGGGGGAGCGCGAGATGAGTCGTAGTCGTCGCCAGTTTTTGGCCGACATGGCAAAAGGGGCCTGCGGTGTGGGCCTGCTTGGCGTGGGGCTCGGTGGCGTGGCCCGCCAGCAGGCACACGCGGTGCCTGCCCAGGCGCTGCGCCCCCCTTCTGCCCTCGATGAAACGGAGTTTCTCAGCGCCTGCGTGCGCTGTGGGCTCTGCGTCGAGGCGTGCCCCTACGACACCCTCAAGCTCGCTCGGCTGTTTGACCCTGTGACCACCGGCACCCCTTACTTCAAGGCGCGTGCCGTGCCCTGCGAGATGTGTGATGACATGCCTTGCGTGGTGGCCTGCCCGAGCGGGGCGCTGGATCAGCAGATGACCGATATCGATCAGGCGCGGATGGGGGTGGCAGTGCTCATCGATCACGAGACCTGCCTCAACTATCTGGGCTTGCGCTGCGATGTCTGTTATCGGGTCTGCCCGCTGATTGACAAGGCGATCACCCTCGATTTGCAGCATAACCAGCGCACCGGCAAACACGCCATGTTCCTGCCCACGGTACACAGCGATGCCTGCACCGGCTGTGGCAAGTGCGAGCACGCCTGCGTGCTGGAGGAGTCCGCGATCAAGGTGGTGCCCCGTCAGCTCGCCAAGGGTGAGCTGGGCCATCACTACCGGCTCGGCTGGGAAGAGAAGGCCAAGGCAGGCAAGTCGCTGATCGGTGAGCGGCTCACTCTGCCCACCCGCAAACCGGAGGGGTTATGAGTCGTTATCCGGGAGAGGAGGCTCGCATCAAGCTGGGGTGGTGGCGTGCTCACCGCTTCCTGCTGTTGCGTAGGCTGAGTCAGTTGAGCGTGCTCGGGCTGTTTTTGCTGGGGCAGCTGGCGGGCATCTGGATCCTCAAGGGCAACCTTTCCAGCTCGCTGTTGCTGGAGACGGTGCCACTGACCGATCCCCTCACTCTGCTGCAGTCGCTGGCGGCGGGCCATTGGCCCATCACCACCCTCTGGCTGGGGGCCGCCATCGTGCTGGCCGGTTACTGGCTGGTCGGGGGGCGGGTGTTCTGCTCCTGGGTCTGCCCGGTCAACCTCATCACAGATGCGGCGGCCTGGCTCAGGGGGCGACTTGGCCTCAAGGGCAACGGCCAGTTCAGCCGCGCGACCCGCTATTGGCTGCTGGCCATGGTGCTGGTGGTGCCTGCGGTGGTCGGGGTGATGGCGTGGGAGCTGGTCAATCCGGTGTCGCTTGCCATGCGCGGTTTGCTGTTTGGCATGGGGGCGGGCTGGGCCCTGCTGGCGGCGCTGTTCCTGTTCGATCTGTTCGTGCTTGAGCGGGGCTGGTGCGGTCATCTCTGTCCGGTGGGGGCTTTCTACGCCCTGGTCAACCGGGTCGGATTTATCAAGATTTCTGCCAAGGGGCGCGAGCGGTGCAGCAACTGCATGGATTGTTATGCGGTCTGCCCGGAGCGCCCCATCCTGCGCGGGCCGGTTCACGGTGCCAAGCGCGGTCACGGGCCCTTGATTGCGGCTCAGGAGTGTACCAACTGTGGCCGCTGCATCGATGTCTGCGCGGAACAAATTTTTGAAATCACTGTAGGTTTTGCCGTCAAGGCAGAAAAAACGTTGGAGAATAAATAATGAAAAAGCTGATTGGAGCAATGCTGGCCTGCCTGATGGTGGGTTCCTTGATGGCCGCCACCTCCGAGATCACCAATAGTACCGGAGGGATCAAATCCGAGCGGGGGGCCACCGATTTGGTGATCGAGGCGGATGCCGCACCACTGAAGAATTTTCGCAAAGACGGTGATATGTATGATCGCCAGTACATTCATCAGCCACCGCTAATCCCCCACGATATTCGTAACTACGAGGTGGATAACAAGGTCAACAAGTGCCTGGCCTGCCACAGCTTCAAGAATGCCAGCGCCATGAAGGCCCCCAAGATCAGCCCGACTCACTTCGAGACCCGTGATGGTACAACCCTGGGTGAGGTTTCCCCCCGTCGCTACTTCTGCTTGCAGTGCCATGTGCCGCAAGCGGATGCCAAGCCGCTGGTGGAAAATACTTTCAAGCCGGTTGAAGCACTGAACTAAGGAGTCCATCAATGAAATTACCCGGCTTTATCCAGCGTCTGTGGACCACCTTCAAGTCACCGTCAAAAGCGGCCCTCTGGGTGCTGTTGATGATGGGTTTTTTTGGTGGAGTGATCTTTTGGGGCGGCTTCAATACCGCCATGGAAGCCTCCAACACCGAGAAGTTTTGTACCAGCTGTCACGAGATGAAGGACAACGTGTTCGAGGAGTACCGCGACACTATTCACTACGCCAACCGCTCCGGTGTGCGGGCCAGTTGTCCTGATTGCCACGTGCCGCACGAGTGGACCTACAAGATCATCCGTAAGGTGCAGGCTTCCAAGGAGCTGTGGGGCATGATCACCGGTAAGGTGGATACCCCCGAGAAGTTCGAAACCCATCGTCGGGCGATGGCCGAACGGGAGTGGCAGCGGATGAAAGAGACCGACTCGCGCGAGTGCCGCAACTGCCACAACTTCGAGTACATGGATTTCTCTTTACAAGGTAAACGGGCTGCCCAGATGCACTCCGCCAATCTTGGCAAGGAGGGACAGGGCACCTGCATCGACTGTCACAAGGGGATTGCGCACCAGCTGCCTGACATGACAGGGGTGAAGGGATTCTGATCCTCCCTCATCACAGGCTGGGTTCGCCCAGCCTGCGTTTTACTGATATCTGAGACAAACATCAGATTTGTGTATCTTTTAAATCCCATATCCCGTGAAACCTTTGGTAGAATCAGCCCGCCGTCAAACGTCTGGGCACGTGGGCTAACGGGATGGAGACGCGGGTTCTTGTTGCTCTCTATGACTGTTTGCTCCCCCTCCTCATTTTGCCTCGTTGACGGCCCATAGCCATAAGGAGCTGCCCGATGGGACAGAACAACAACGAATTTATTCCCCTCAAGATCGCCGTATTGACGGTTTCCGACAGCCGCACTACTGCCGATGACAGCTCGGGCGACTATTTGGTATCAGCCCTCACTGCAACAGGACACCAGCTCGCAGGTCGGGCGCTGTGTGCTGATAACCTGTTTCGAATTCGGGCGCTGGTCAGTGACTGGATCGCCGACAGCGAAGTGCAGGCGATCCTGATTAACGGTGGCACCGGCTTTAATGAGCAAAATTGGGTGCCTGAGGCGGTCGGCGTGCTGTTCGAGCGTACTGTGCAAGGTTTTGGCGAACAGTTCCGCCAGCTCTCCTTTGCCGAGATCAAGGGTTCAGCCATGCAGAGTCGTGCCTTGGCAGGTCTTGCCAATCGCACCCTGATCTGCTGCTTGCCGGGCTCCCCCGGTGCGTGCCGGTTGGGCTGGGAGCAGCTTATTCGCGATCAGCTCGATGCCCGTACCAAGCCGTGCAACTTTGTCTCCCACCTTTGAGAGCAAACGATGAACCAGACCGATCCCAAGCAGACCCAGCCCAACCTGACCCATATCAATCAAAGCGGCGAAGCCCATATGGTGGATGTGACCGACAAGCAGGTGACCGAGCGTGAAGCTCGTGCCGAGGCGTTTGTCGCCATGGCCCCCGAGACCCTGGCGCTGATCCTGAGCGGCCAGCATCACAAGGGTGATGTGTTCGCCACTGCCCGCATCGCCGGTATCATGGCCGCCAAGAAGACCTCCGATCTCATCCCCCTCTGCCATCCGCTAGCCCTGACCAAGGTAGAGGTAGAGATAGTGCCGCTGCCCGAACAGCACAAGGTGCATATCCGCACCCTCTGCAAGCTCTCCGGCAAGACCGGGGTGGAGATGGAGGCGCTGACGGCGGCGTCGGTGGCGGCGCTGACCATCTACGACATGTGCAAGGCGGTGCAAAAAGACATGGTGATCGAGCAGGTGCGACTGGTAGAGAAGAAGGGCGGCAAATCCGGCCATTTTCAGTTGGGGTCAACTAGCGGGGAGCAAGCATGATCAAGGTACTGTTTTTTGCGCAAGTGCGTGAGCTGGTAGCGTGTGACGAGCTGAGCCTGCCATGCGACTATGCCACTGCCGAACAACTGCGCTGCGACTTAAGTGAGCGCGGCGACAAGTGGGCACTGGCCCTCGAGGCTGGCAAACTGCTGGTGGCGGTCAACCAGACGCTGGTGCCCCTCGATACCCCTATCAATGATGGCGATGAAGTGGCCTTCTTCCCGCCGGTGACCGGAGGCTGAGAATGAGCGAGATAATGACCGTGGATCGTACTACTGAGCTGTGCGGTGGCGATGAAGTGGCCTTCTTCCCTTTCCCTCCAGTAACGACCGGAGGCTGATGATGAGCGAGGCAACCATCACAGATCGCATTGTGGTGCAGCGGGAAGACTTCTCGCTGGCCGACGAATATGCCCGCCTCGCCACCCGCCCCGACAGTGGCGCCATCGTCACCTTCGTTGGCAAGGTTCGCGACTTCAATCAGGGGGAGGAGGTGAAGGGGTTGGCCCTCGAGCACTACCCCGGCATGACCGAGAAGGCGCTGGCCGATATCGTGCAAGAGGCCCGTCGCCGCTGGCCGCTGCAGGAGTGTACCCTTATTCATCGCATCGGCGAGTTGTGGCTTGGCGATCAGATCGTGCTGGTGGCGGTGAGCAGTGCCCACCGCGACGCCGCCTTTGACGCCTGTCACTTCATCATGGATTTCTTGAAAACCCGGGCGCCGTTCTGGAAAAAAGAGCTGACCGCCGAGGGTGTGCAACGCTGGGTCGAGGCCAAGGAGAGCGACAACGCCGCCGCTGCCCGCTGGCAAGCCTGACCTGTTCATCACGAGGGGTGCAGGTTCAACGGGAACCACGGCCCCGCCAAGGGGCGCGGATGTGCGGGCCCCATCAGGAGAAAGGGAATGAAACCGTTGTTATCTGTTGTCATCGCCGGTGTCTGCGCCGCCACCTTGCATACCGGTGTCGTGCAGGCTGATGAAGTGAAAGTGGCCGTGGCGGCCAACTTCAAGGGAACCATCGAGCGTATCGGTAAGGAGTTCACCGCCAAGACCGGCCACACCCTGGCCATCTCGTCTGCCGCCACCGGGGTGCTCTACACCCAGATCAGTCACGGCGCACCGTTCGATCTGTTCCTCTCCGCCGATGCGGCGACCCCCGAGAAGCTGGAAAAAGAGGGCAAGGGGAGCGATCGCTTCACCTACGCCATCGGCCAGCTGGGGCTGTGGAAGAAGGGGGGGCCAGCCCCTGACGAGGCGACCCTGCGCAATTGGAAGGGCAACCTCGCCATCGCCAATGCCCGCACAGCTCCCTATGGTGCTGCCGCCATGGCGACCCTCACCCATCTCAAAATCGATCCCAAGCAGTACCGGTTGCTGACCGGCGCCAACATCGGCCAGACCTGGCAATTTGTCGACACCGGCAATGCCGAACTGGGCTTTGTCGCCTGGGCCAATCTGGTGGAAGCGGACAAGACCGGTGAAGCCTGGGCCGTACCGGCTGACTTCTATCCCCCCATCGAACAGCAGGGGCTGGTATTGAAGAAAGGGGCTGCGGTGGAGGCGCTGGTCGCCTGGCTCAAAGGGCCGGGTCAAGGGCAGATCAAGGCCGCGGGCTATGCCCTGCCCCAATAAGGGCTTGGGGCTGACGCGATACCCTGAGTGGTCGGCCTTCGGGTCGGCCACTCTTTGCAATGAGGATAGAGAGCATGCCGTTGGCCGCATTCAACCGGGAGCCGGACGATGAGTAGCGATCTGCTGGCGATGACCGGCCTGACTCGGGAGCAGCTCTACCGGGAGTGCGGCTCGTTTGCCATGTCTGGTGCTGAACCTAGTGTTGGGAGTGAGTCCGATGAGTGACGGGGATCTGCTGGCGGTCTGGCTCACCCTGAAGCTGGCGGCCTGTACCACCGCGATTTTACTGTTGCTGGCGCCGCCGCTGGCATGGTGGCTGTCGCGCAGCCAGAACCGGCTACGGCCGCTGGTGGAGGCGCTGGTGGCGCTGCCGCTGGTGCTGCCCCCCACCGTGCTGGGGTTTTATCTGCTGCTCGCCTTCTCCCCCGAATATGGCTTCGGCGCCTGGTGGCGCAACACCTTTGGCGCCCCGCTCGCCTTCAGTTTTCTCGGTCTGCTGTTCGCCTCCATCCTCTATTCGCTGCCGTTTGTGGTGCAGCCGCTCACCTCCGCCTTCGTCAACATGGGCAACAAGGAGCTGGAGGCCGCCGCTACCCTGGGACTCGGCCCGCTGGAGCGCTTCTTCCACATCATTTTGCCGATGACCCTGCCCAGCTTCGTGATGGCGGCGGCCCTCGGCTTTGCCCACACCCTGGGGGAGTTTGGTGTGGTGCTGATGATTGGCGGCAATATCCCCGGCGAGACCCAGGTGCTCTCCATCGCCCTGTTTGATCATGTGGAGGCGATGGATTACCAGAACGCCCATATTCTGGCGGGCGGCTTGATGGCCTTCTCGCTGGTGATGCTGGTGCTGGTCTACGGCGTGCTGCAGCGCAGACAGCGGAGAGTGTTCGGATGAACCAGCCAGCCACGATTTTGCCAGGCAACGCCCTACACTGCCATGCCCTGAACCTCAGTGCCCGGCGCGTGTTTGGCCCCTTTATCCTCGATTGCGCACTGACCCTCGAGCTGGGTGGGATCCTCGGTCTGTTTGGCCCCTCCGGCTGCGGCAAGAGCACCCTGCTGCGCATCATCGCCGGGCTCGATCGCCAAAGCGGGGATCGCTTGCTGTGGCGCGGGCGGGAGTGCGCCGCGCGGCTGCCCGAAGCGCGCCGGATCGGACTGGTGTTTCAGGATTCGCGGCTCTTCCCTCATCTGACGGTGCTCGGCAATCTGCAACTGGCGGCTCGCAAGGGGCGAGGGCGCTGGCAGCCCGAAGTGCTGGCGGCGCGGCTTGGCTTTGCCGATCTGTTGGGGCAGCCTGCCCATGCCCTGTCGGGTGGCCAACGCCAGCGGGTGGCATTGGGGCGGGCGCTGCTGGCCGAGCCCGATCTGCTGCTGCTCGATGAGCCATTTTCGGCGCTGGATCGGCGCAGCCGCATTCATCAGGCCCATGTGCTCAAGGGCTTGCAGCAGGAGAGCGACATCCCGATGATCTTCGTCAGCCACGCCATGGAGGAGGTGAGCCTGCTCTGCGATCAGCTGGTGCTGCTGGAAAGTGGCCGGGTCGAGGCGCAAGGCAGGCCGAGCGAGATCTTCGCCCGTACCGATCTCTCGCTCGCCAGCCGTGACGATGCCGGGGTGATGCTGGATGCTGCCCTGTCCCACTACGATGACGACGAGCAGATGGCGACCCTGCAGCTTGGCGAGCAGCGGCTGCGGGTCACCATGACCCATGTGCCGGACGAGAGCGGCCCCTTGCAGATCAAGGTGGCAGGGCGAGATGTGGTGATTGCCACAGCACCCATCGAGCACTCCAGTCTCTCCAACTGTCTCGTCACCCGTCTGCTGGCGGTGCGCGAGGTGCGCCCCGGCCAGACCCTGTTGCAGTTGGCGCTGGGTGAGCAGATACTGCTGGCCCGGATCACCAGCCGCTCTGCCAGGCGCCTGGCACTGGCGCCGGAGCAGCAGATCTACGCTTATATCAAGGCGGTAAGTCTGGTCAGCGAAGGCTGATTGGGCGCCGCGCTGATAACGTGGCGGGATAGCCACGGGCAACATAACAACAAGAGATGGTTCAGGTGATGAGTCGAGAGGCAATACACTGATGCGCCGCAATCAGGTGATGAAATTCAACGGTCTTGCCCTGCGCAGCGCGGGGGAGGGCCCCTTGCTGTTGCTGCTGCACGGGCTGGGCTCCTCCAGCCTCGACTGGCAGGCGCAGATCGAACGGTTTTCCGAACACTACCGGGTGGTGGCGCTGGATCTGCGCGGCCATGGTCAGAGCATGCAGGAGGGGCCGTTCGACGTATCAACCCTGGCGGCTGATGTGGCGAACTGGCTCGATGAGCAACCTGAGCCCGCCTGGGTAGTGGGATTATCGCTGGGGGCCATGGTGGCGCTGGAGCTGGCGCTGCAACTGCCCCACAAGGTGCGGGGGCTGGTGCTGGTCAACGGCTTTAGCGAGTTTCTGCTGGAGACGCCGAAAGAGCAGGAGCGTTATGCCCAGCGTCTCAAGTGGCTGCGCTGGTTTGGCATGCGCCCGCTCGCCTGGTGGTTGGGGCGCGAGCTCTTCCCAGGCCCGGATCTGGCACAGGTGCGCCACACCTTCCGGCTGCGTTTCGTGCGCAACAAAAAGAAGGTTTACAAGGCGCTGCTGGAGGCGCTCCCCGGCTGGTCGGTACGCGCCCGGCTCGGCTCCATCTGGCAGCCGGTGGCCATCATCTCCACCAGTCATGACTACCTGCCGCTCGCCAAACGGGTGGAGCAGTTTGCCGCCCTGCCCAACGCCAC
Source organism: Aeromonas sobria (assembly GCF_000820145.1). GTDB lineage: Bacteria > Pseudomonadota > Gammaproteobacteria > Enterobacterales > Aeromonadaceae > Aeromonas > Aeromonas sobria. The sequence goes on from NZ_CDBW01000016.1 coordinate 375,769, forward strand.
CATCCACACCCCCAATGGTCACCACGCCTGGCCCGCGGAAGATCCCTCGGGCTTTAACCACTTGCTGCAACGGATCCTCACTACCCATTGAGGAGAATGTTTAGGGCAGAGATGACAAAGTGTGTAGTTAACAAAAAGCGCTGTCTAGTCCTGAAATAGGT
>NZ_CDBW01000017.1:0-340300 GCF_000820145.1 Aeromonas sobria
GGACATAGCCATAAAAAACCGGGCACAGGGCCCGGTTTGGTCAATCAGTTAGATGCTCGGTGATTACTGGAATACCAGCACCATCAGCAGACCAACGGTAATGGCAGATACCAGGAAGGCAAAGCCATAGAACACATAGTGGTGCAGCTTGGTGGTGTGGATCCCCAGATCGTGCAGACCGTGGTAGATACGGTGCATGCCGTGCCAGATCGGCAGGGCGATGATCACCAGCAGGATGCAGGCACCCCACCAGGAGCTGGCGAACGCGTGCACGCGATCAAAGCTCATGGTTTCTACGTCCATGATACCCATGGGTACCAGCAGACCGGTGATGAGGACAATGACCGGCAGCAGCATGGCAACGACCATGCCACCCGCACCAAACAGACCCCAGTAAATTGGTTCGTCAGAACGTCTCATTGTTTTCTCCTCAGGCCACGATGATCAGGACAAGCAGGGAAACCACCGCCAGCGCCACATATTGGACGAGTACGATCGGCTTCTCCGGCACCAGGTCTTCACCACGGAAGATACGCATGGCTTTCGGCGCCAGGGCGAACCAGGTCTTGGCATGGAACAGGCACGCCGCCAGGGCGATGACATGGAACAGGATGGCGATCGGGCTTTGCAGGGATTCCAGCCAGCCGTTGAACGCTTCCTGACCCTGAACCAGACGCATCAGGCCCCACATCAGCACGACGGCATAGATGGAGACGAAGATACTGGTGCCTTCACGGATCATGTAACTGGTGTAAAAGGAGCTCTTTAGCCACCAGTCTTTCTTCATTTCGCGGACGTAAGGCTTACGTTTGCTATTGGTGTTGTTCATGGTCTCATTCCTGATCTCAATCTGGCTTGAACATGGCGATCATGTAGTCCTTGGCGCTTTCGACCTTGCCAAGCTGGATGGCTGCGGCCGGATCCACACCTTTCGGGCAGACTACCGAGCAGTAGCCAACGAAGGTACAACCCCAGACGCCTTCGTCCTGGCTGATGATCTTCATCCGCTCTTTGGACGCGCCATCGCGGTTGTCGGCGTTGTAGCGATAGGCCAGAGCCAGTGCTGCCGGACCGGTGAACTGCTTGTTGATGCCATATTGCGGGCAGGCTGCATAGCACAGACCACAGTTGATGCACTGGGAGAACTGGTGATACTTGGCCATTTCAGCAGGGGTCTGCTTGTATTCGCCATCACACAGGCTGCGCGGTTCGCTCGGGATTATGTAGGGCTTGATGCTCTCCAGCTTCTCGATGAAATCGGACATGTCGACCACCAGGTCACGCTCAATCGGGAAGTTGTTGAGCGGCTCGATAGTCATCTTGCCTGGCAGATAGTCGCGCAGGAAGGCCTTGCAACCCAGCTTGGGTACACCGTTGACCATCATGCCGCAAGAGCCGCAGATCGCCATCCGGCAGGACCAGCGGAAGCTCAGGGTAGAGTCCAGGTGATCCTTGATGTATTGCAGGGCATCCAGCAGAGACATCTCTCTGAGGTACGGTACCTGGAAGGTCTGCATCCAGGGTTCATTGTCCTGCTCTGGGCGGTAGCGCAGGATTTCAATTTCAATCATCTCAGCCATTCTTCTTAGCCTCGTCTTGTTTCTCACCTTCGGAACCGTACACGCGTTTGGCCGGTTGGGATTTAGTGATCTTCACATCGGAATAATCGATGGTCGGGGCGCCTTCCGGTGCGTAGAAGGAGAGAGAGTGCTTGAGGAAGTTCACGTCATCACGCTCTTCATAACCGTCCAGACGCTGGTGGGAACCACGAGACTCTTTACGGTTGATGGCGGAGTGAGCCATGGCTTCGGCCACGTCCAGCATGTAGCCCAGTTCGATGGCGTACAGCAGGTCGGTGTTGAAGACAGAGGACTTGTCGTTGATCTTGACCTTCTTGTAACGGGCTTTCAGCTCGTTAATCTTGTCGATGGTGCCCTGCATCAGCTCTTCGGTACGGTAGATACCGACACCGGCTTCCATGGACAGACCCAATTCGTTGCGGATATCCGCCGGATTTTCGGTGCCGTCGATGTCCATCAGCGAGAGGTGCTGTTTGATCAGCGCTTCGGCTTTGGCGAGCAGTGCTTCGGTATTGCCGTGTTGCTGAGTCGCTGCGAATTCGGCAGCCTGTTCACCAGCCAGCTTGCCGAATACCACGATCTCGGACAGCGAGTTGGAACCCAGACGGTTGGCACCGTGCAGACCGACGGAGGCACACTCGCCTGCGGCGTAGAGGCCAGGCATGCGGGTTGCGCACTTGTTGTCAGTCTCGATACCACCCATGGTGTAGTGGGCAGTCGGACGTACCGGGATCGGCTCTTTGGCCGGATCCACACCCACGTAGGCCTTGGCCAGTTCGCAGATGAAAGGCAGACGCTCTTTCAGGTACTTCTCGCCAAGATGACGCAGGTCAAGGTGAACCACGTCGCCCATTGGGCCCTGGATCACGCGGCCTTTTTGCTGCTCTTGCCAGAATGCCTGAGAGAGACGGTCACGGGGACCCAGCTCCATGTGTTTGTTTTTTGACTGGCCAATCGGCGTTTCCGGGCCCAAGCCGTAGTCTTGCAGGTAACGGTAGCCATCTTTGTTCAGCAGAACACCACCCTCACCACGGCAACCTTCGGTCATCAGGATACCGGTGCCTGGCAGGCCGGTCGGGTGATACTGGACGAACTCCATATCACGCAGCGGTACGCCGTGACGATAAGCCAGCGCCATACCATCACCGGTGACGATGCCACCGTTGGTGTTGTAGCGGTAAACACGACCAGCGCCACCGGTAGCCATAATCACGGATTTGGCCTGGATGAAACGGGTGATGCCGTTCTGGATATCAAAGGTCAGCACGCCTTGCACACGGCCATCATCCACGATCAAATCGAGACAGAAGTGCTCATCGAAGCGCTTGATGGTCGGATATTTGATAGAGGTCTGGAACAGGGTATGCAGAATGTGGAAACCGGACTTGTCTGCTGCAAACCAGGTGCGGGGGATCTTCATTCCACCAAACGGGCGCACGTTGGCTTTGCCATCCGGCTTGCGGCTCCAGGGGCAACCCCAGTGCTCAAGTTGGACCATCTCTTTGGTCGCGTTGTTGACGAAGTAGTCGACCACGTCTTGCTCGCACAACCAGTCACCACCGGAAACGGTGTCATTGAAGTGGTTTTCGAGGGAGTCGTCATCGCGTACTACGCCTGCAGCACCGCCTTCCGCAGCCACTGTGTGGCTACGCATCGGATAGACTTTGGAAATCAGGGCGATTTCGAGTTCCGGATGGGCTTCTGCAATGGCGATAGCGGCACGCAGGCCAGTACCACCGGCACCGATGATGGCAACATCGGTCTTGATAATATCCACATCTGCCTCCTTAGGGATAGATTTGCTGGGCACAATTTTGCTCTATGAAAAAAATTCAGGCTTGATGCAAGTCAAACTGCTAGGTTTTAGTCCGTTTTTCTTACTGGTTTTTTTGTAAAACACCCAAATCCCTGGATGAAAATGTCGTTATTATCGCCATTTATGGTGTTGCTGAGCAGTTAAACACCTTGCTATGAATACTTTAACCCCAAGATTATACGTAGTTTTCTTTCAACAAAATGCGAATCGCCTCTCTTTTTAGGTATTTTCAAAAAAATTTTAAGTTTTTAATTATGTTACTCGCTTGACAATAGTTATCATTTGTATTTGCCATGAAAATAAGTAATCCAATGTCGACCATCAAGCAGGAGCTTAAGGCCACAAGTGGATAACGAGAGCCATGATGTCGCAGGAAATGAGTAGCAGACAGGATCTTGGGTCGAAGATCACAATTAGTAGAATTTGTGGGTCATCGATGAAAAATGGTCATCTGTTGTTTGTTATATTGACGCCCGACCCGCTGGACCGGGTTGTTAAATAACAAAATAATCAAGGTGATATGGAAATGAATAATAACTTTATCAAAGGCAGTGTGGCACTGGCCGTGCTTGCTGCACTGACTGGCTGTAATACCTCCACTAATGACACCGTTGCACCCTGCACCGAAAATGTCTGCAAACTGACCATACTGCACACCAACGATACTCACGGCCGCTTCTGGCACAACGCAGAAAACGAGTACGGCATGGCTGCCCAGAAGACCCTGGTCGAGCAGTTGCGTGCGGATGCCAAGGCGGCTGGCCGCGACGTACTGGTGCTCTCCGGTGGTGATGTGAATACCGGGGTACCGGAATCCGATCTGCAGGATGCCGAGCCTGACTTCATGGCGATGAACAACATTCGCTACGATGCCATGGCAGTGGGCAACCATGAATTCGACAACCCCCTCAGCGTACTGGAAAAGCAGCGCAAGTGGGCCCAGTTCCCCATGCTCTCGGCCAACATATATGACAAGGCCAGCGGCAAACATTACTTTGACCCCTACAAGGTGTTCAAGCTGGAGAGTGGTCTCAAGGTCGCCGTACTGGGCCTGACCACCGAGGATACCGCGCAGCTGGTGGATCCCAACAACGTGCAAACCCTGGAGTTCCGCGATCCGACCAGCGAAGCGGCCAAACTGGGCCAGCAGATCCGCAGCAACAAGGAAGCCAATCTGGTCTTCGCCATCACCCACATGGGCCATTACGAGAATGGTCAGCACGGCAGCAATGCGCCGGGCGATGTCGAGATGGCTCGCGCCCTCCCAGCGGGCACGCTGGATGGCATCATCGGTGGTCACTCCCAGAATCCGGTCTGTATGGAGCCGGGCACTGCGAACAAATACGCCAATTTCAAACCGGGTGATAATTGCCAGCCAGATCAGCAAAACGGCACCTGGATCATGCAGGCCCACGAGTGGGGCAAGTATGTGGGCCGTGCCCAGTTTGAGTACCAGAATGGCAAGTTGACCCTGACCAGCTATGACCTGATCCCGGTCAACCTGATCAAGCGCAACGCCAAGGGTGAGGCGATCGATGCCACTGGAGCAGTGACCAAAGATACCACCAAGATGCAGTTCGTACAGGACGAGATCACCAAGGATCCCGAGCTGTATAACACCCTGCTGGGCTATCAGGAAAAAGGTCAGCAAGAACTCAACGTTGTGATCGGTTCTACCGATGGGGTGTTGGTTGGTGATCGCAATACTGTACGCAACAAGCAAACCAATCTGGGTCGTCTGATCACTTCTGCCACCTCTGCCAAGCTGGCCGTCGATTTTGGTATCGTCAACTCCGGTGGCGTGCGTGACAGCATCCCGACCGGGGATATCACCTACCGCAGCGTGCTGCTGGTACACCCGTTTGGCAACACGGTCAACAAGGCTGTGATGAAAGGCAGTGATCTGACGACCTATCTGGGTCAGGTAGCAACCAAAACCCGCAATACCGGGGGTTATGCCCAGTTTGGCGGCATCAACATGGCAGTGGATTGCCAAGCCAAGAGCGTCAATATTACCAGCGTTGGTGGCAAGGCGTTTGACCCGGCAGCAACTTACAGCTTCGCGATCCCGAGCTTCAGTGCATCCGGTGGTGACGGCTATCCGAAGATCGATACCATCAATGCAGGACTGGTGGATGCTGCCGTGCTGAAGGAGTACATCGAGATCAAGAAGACCATCAATGTGGCCGGCTATCAGCCAGCCAACGAAGTGAGCTACCTGAACTCTACTTCTAGCGAAGGGTGTAACTGATTCGTTATCGGGGTTTGTCGTCCCTGATGCAGCCCTAAAGAGCAGCCAGTGGTTTGTCTCTGATATACAGAAATCCCCAAGCATCCACTTGGGGATTTTTTTCGCCTTGTCTATCTTGCCTGACCTGAAGCTTTTCTCGCTCTTCATCAAGGTTATGACATGGCTGTCACTGATCGGTTGAGTATGGCTGCCTGGCTATTTACATGACATTTTACACCGCGTTGCATCACAGGTTGGCGGCGATCCGGGCGCCGAGCGCCGCGTTGTTCAGCACCAGCTGGATGTTGGCGGCGAGCGAGTTTCCGCCGGTCAGCTCGCAGACGCGGGCCAGCAGGAAGGGGGTTGAGGCTTTGCCCTTTATCCCCTGCTCATCCGCTTCACGCAGCGCCTGGGTAATGGCTGCGTCGATATCGGCTTTCGGCATGGCGTGTGCGGTCGGGATGGGGTTGGCCACCACGGCGCCGCCCGCCAGTCCCAGCTCCCACTTGAGGCGCAGCGCTTCGGCGATGGCTGCCGGGGTATCGAGCCGGTAATCAACCTTGAAGCCGCTCTCGCGGGTGTAGAAGGCGGGCAGCTCGCCCGTTTGATAGCCGATCACCGGCACCCCTTGCGTCTCCAGATACTCCAGGGTCAGCCCGATATCGAGGATCGACTTGGCGCCAGCGCAGACCACGGCCACCGGCGTTTGCGCCAGCTCCTGCAGATCCGCCGAGATATCGAAGGTCTCCTGCGCGCCGCGATGTACCCCGCCAATGCCACCGGTGGCAAAGACCCGGATCCCCGCCATGGCGGCGATGATCATGGTGGAGGCGACCGTGGTGGCCCCCATCCCCTTGCGCGCCAGCACGAACGGAATGTCGCGGCGGCTGCACTTGGTCACGTCGTGGCCAGCCCGGCCCAGCGCTTCCAGCGCCCCCGCATCGAGACCCACCTTGAGGCGGCCATCGAGGATGGCGATGGTGGCCGGAATGGCGCCGTTATCGCGCACCACCTGCTCCACCTGACGGGCCGTTTCCACGTTCTGCGGATAGGGCATGCCGTGGGAGATGATGGTGGATTCGAGGGCGACCACCGGTTTGCCAGCGGCCAGCGCGGCAGCAACTTCCGGTTGGATATCGAGGTAAGCGTTCAGCATGAGTACTCCTCCAGTATGCGGTCAACGGCGGTCTTGCTCAGACCGGAAAAAACGGTATCGGAACAATTGACGGTGAGGGCGGCGCAGCCCAGGGCAAAGCGGGTGGTCTGGGCGATGTCGAGCTGTTGCAGCCAGGCGTGGGCGAGGCCAGCCATAAAGGCATCCCCGCCGCCGGTGACGTTGAGTACCGGACTGCCCAGCACTGGCAGGTGGCCCTGCTGCTCGCCATCGCTGTAGAAGATCCCCTGTTCACCCAGACTGAGGAACAGCCGCTTGACCCCGGCGCGGTGGAACCAGGCTGCCACCATGGGCCAGGTTTCGGGCCCGGCAATGGTCATGCCACACAGCTGCTCTGCTTCGCTGCGATTGGGTTTGAGGGTGTGGATCTTGCCAAGCCAAGGGCGGATCTTCTCCACCTTGGCCACCGAGACGGTATCGACAAAGATGGCGTGATCCCCCTGCCGCTCGAACAGCCAATCGAGAGTGTGGATGGCCAGATTGGTGTCGAGTACCCAAAGTCTGGCACCGGCGAGAAAGCCACCGAGGGGGGTCAGGCGGGCAGGGGTGAGCTGCTCGATAATGGCCATATCATTGATGGCACAGCTCATTTCGCCGCTGCCGTCATGCAGGCTGAGGTAGCAGGAGGTGGTGTGGCCATCGAGCACCAGGGTCTGGCGCACATCGACGCCAGCCCGCTGGCTCACCTCCAATAGATGGTGACCATACTGGTCGTTGCCGACCGCGGTCAGCAGCCGGGTATCGCTACCGAGCCGCGCCAGATTCTCGGCGATATTGCGGCCAACGCCACCCGCCGAGGTACGCACCTTGCCAGGGTTGGAGTCGCCGAGCAGCAGGTTGTCATGGCTGGTGCCGCAAATATCCATATTGGCACCGCCGATCACCACCACGTAGGGACCCTCTCGCAATACATAGCCTCTGCCCTGCACATACCCCTGGCGGATCAGGCTGGAGATGTGGCTGGCCAGCGCGGAGCGACTGATGCCAAGGCGATCGGCCAGATCCTGCTGGGCAATCATGGGGTCCTGGCGTAGCAGGGCGAGGATCTCTTGTTCACGCGTCGTCATAGATAAGTATCCATTTACAAACGTTTGTCTATTATTTCCGATAAACGTTTGCTGGCTATCGGCTTGTACAAAATTTGTCGATTGGCGCACAAAAAATCGCCATCGGCGATGGGTTGGTGAGCGGTTGAGCCTGGCAGAGTACTTTTAACGGGTCGGTGGTCCCGTTGCTGCTTATAATGGCCGCCGCAAGATGAGGAGATATGATGGAAAAGAGTGCATTCTGCTGTGTGGGGCTGGTCAATCCCAAGTCCCCGGAAAATGTCGGCTCCGTGATGCGGGCTGCGGGCTGCTACGGGGTGGACGAGGTCTACTACACCGGCAACCGCTTCGAGCTGGCGCGCCGCTTTGCCACCGATACCAAGCAGATGGTGGAGAAGATCCCGCTGCTCGGGGTGGATGACCTGATGGCGTTTATCCCGCAGGGATGCGTGCCCGTGGTTGTCGATTTGATCGACGGCGCCACGCCGCTCCCCGAGTATGTCCACCCAGAGCGCGCCTTCTATATCTTCGGACCGGAGGATGGCACGCTCGATCCCGCGCTCTACGGGGCGGTGAAAGATGTAGTCTATGTGCCGACTCAGGGCTGCATGAATCTGGCCGCTTCGGTCAATGTGATCCTCTATGACCGCTTGGTGAAGGGTATGAGGGGGGCGTAATTTATCATTCAGGTGTCGGGCTGGCGGCGGCTTTCTGTTCCAGTTCCCTGATAAACCCTTGGTAGTAGTCATAGAGCTGATAGTGCTTATAGATGTCAGCCAGATTTCCGCTGCGGATCAACTCAACCATCCCCTTATCCCAGAGATTCATCATCCGGTTGCCTTGGGGGGTGTCGGCAAAGATGGGGTAGGTCGGGATCCAGCGCAGGAAGGCGCGATGCAGGTTGGGGAGTATGTCATCTTTCGCATAGAGCACGCCGGCAGTCAGGTAATAGCGATAGCGCTCTTTGCCGAGCAGTTGAAGGGCCATTTCATCGCTATCGATCTCATGCCACTGCATGGTGACAGCAATGTATTTGTCGAATGCCCAGCCCCGTCTCCATACCACAGATTGTCCCTGCAGGCTTTTTTCCCCTTGCCACTTTGGCTGCCATTTTTTGAGCATGAACACGGTCAGGTCATCGGCTGATGCAGGATAGCGAGGTTGTCGGACACCGGTGACTTCATCGCGATAAACCCCCATCGCCATATCCCCCCCTTTTTTGGCTATCACCGCCAGAGCCCGTTTATAAGGCACGATATGGGGGATGATCTGATAACCATGAGGTTGATAGATAGCACGAACCAGATCGAGATAAATACCTCTGCCATCCGGTTGGCAAAAGCCGGGCCAGTCATCGCAATAGACATCAATAGATGCTGCGCGGCAGTTAAAAGAGCCACAGAGACAACAGATCAACAGGCAGGCGATGCGCAACATGGTCAGGGCAGGCCTTGTGTGAGTGAAAAACCGGATAGCCTGATTTATACCATGGCATCTATTGTGGTTATGCGGAGAAAAAATCTCTCATCTTCATTTTGCGACAGGGTCGAGGGTTATTTGCATTTGGATCGTTATGATCGAGTAAAGATTCAATAGTACCCCAATCAGTAGAGGAGACTGCATTATGCCATCAATTAAAACTCTGCTCTGTCCTGTCGATTTTTCCCAAATGTCTCGTGCGGTACTCGACTATGCCGTGTTTATGGCGCAGAGCCATCAGGCCCAGCTCAAGCTGATCCACGTGGTTGATCAACTGCACGGTTTTGACAGCTACAAAATTCTGCATATGACGGCAGTGGAAATTACCCATGAGATGGAGCGTCAGGCTAAAACGCAGCTTAAAGAGCTGGTTGCAACCCTGCCGATCCCTGCCACCTTTGATATTCGCTTTGGTCGTGCCGCCGACGAGATCGTCATTCAGGCCAAGGAGGATGAGGTTGAGCTGATCGTGATGGGTAGTCACGGCCGCTCCGGCATCAGCCATCTGCTGGTCGGTAGCGTTGCCGAATCCGTGGTGCGTCATGCTCCCTGCCCTGTACTGGTGGTGCGCCAATAACGCGCCCCGTTTAGCGTGAAAAGCGTAACAAACAAGGCCAGCGATTGCTGGCCTTGCGTTTCCTGGCTCTGTGCCCGCTAGCCGTGGGCGTAGATGACACTGCCACCCTTGATGGTATCTATGATAGCCCGGGCCTGTTCTTTGGGCAGGGCGGGGCAACCCCAGCTGCGGCCGAGCTTGTCATATTTGCGCAGATGAGTCGGGCTGGCATAGGTGGCGCCGTGCACCACTATGGCACGTTTGCGCGCATTGCTGTTTTTGCCTGGGGTGAGGCCGTCCAGCCGCAGAGAGTAGCCATGCTTGCCCAGATAGGTTTCAGCGGTGCGATAGACGCCGAGGGAGCTTTGTCGGGAGTTGAGCTGGTTTGAAAAGCGCTCTGCGGCCAGTTCACCCGAGTTGCGACCATGACTGACCCAGGTGTGATAGAGCAGCTTGTGGCGCTTCATGTCGATGACAAACAGCCTGCGCTGGGTTGACGGTTTGCTGTAATCGATGATGGTGAGAATAGATTTGCGCTTGTGGCGCACGGTTTGATAACTGTTGAGTGCCTGACGAAAGGTCTGTTTGTCCAGCTTGCCTGCCAGACCTAGCTGACGATAGAGGCTCAGATCCCCGCTTGCGTTAGCTGTTGTACTCCAGATGAACGACATCCACAGCAGTGGCAATAGCAGCCACCCGCTTTGCCAGCCTCTGTTCCCGCGAACTTGCATCATCCGTGAATGTCTCCTTTTGCACTCCCTGCCAACCACGCGGATACGACAGCCGATCCGCTTGATAGTTATATGCAAGGGGCTGAAAAGGCGCAATAAAAAAACCGGCCGCAGAGCGGCCGGAAGTAATTCAAACAGTAGACATTGCTTTCACAGGGTATAACTGACTTCCAATTGCTTAGAAGTTGTACTGCAGAGCCACACCAACTACGTCGTCAGTGTTCTGGCCCAGCTTGCTGGTACCGGAAACAGCGCCGTCATCCAGCAGGTTCAGCTTGTAATCAATGTAGGCGTTGAAGTTGTTGGTGAAGTTGTACCAAGCACCGATGGATACATATTCGGTCAGGGTGTCATCGAAGCTGACATTGGTGTCATTCTTCACGTCGGTGCGCAGGTAAGCCAGAGATGGCTTGAACTTGCCGATAGTGTACTGGGCAACAACTTCGTAACCATCGCTCTTCTCGGCATAGCCATTCTTGACGAAGATGTGATCTTCACCGTGAGCATAGGTAGCGGCCAGGTAGAGGTCACCGACTGCATACTTGGCACCGAAGCCCATCAGCTTGGCATCGCTATCAGCACCGAAAGAGGCAAATTTAACCTGGTCAGCAGTTTTACCAGCCTGGTTGTAGGCAGCAGACAGACCCAGACCCATATCGAAGTCATAAGCGGCGGCTACAGCAAAGCCTTCTTTGGAACCCTTTTTCCAAGAGGTCAGTGAACGATCTGAATTCTGAGCAGTGTTATTACCAGTAAACTGGGCACCCAGGGTCAGGCCATTCTGGTTGAACATGTACTTGGCAACACCGTTGGTGCGGCCGGTACCGAATACTTCGGTGCCTTTACCCAGGCCGTCACCGCCCCACTCTGGCAGAACGTCGGTGTAGTCGTTCACGATGGCAAACAGACCATCCTGACGACCGTAGCTGAATGCGCCGAAACGGTCGTGCTTGATGCCAGCGTAGGCATAACGCAGCTCGTCGTTGTCAGAACCGGAGGTTGGCAGGTTGTACTCGGCAAAACCGAATGCTTTCATCTCGGGGGCAATTTTGGTCTCACCGCGCATGTTGACACGGAAATAGCTCTGATCACCTTCGGAGCCATTGTCGTCAGTACCGTAGTACATACCCTGAGCACGGCCACCGATTTCTAGCTTGGTATCGTTCTGGTTGTAGACGGTAGCAGCATGGGCGCCGCTCGCCAGCAGCAGGCTGGAGATGGCAATAGTCAGTGCAGACTTCTTCATATGCTTTATTCCTCTGATGTAAACACTTGGACCTGTACCGGTCCTTGTTGATGTGTGATCGGATTAGAGCCGATGGGGACAAGGTAGAGCCATTAACCTTGACTGGAGCTGAATCAGCGGTGGGTTAATCGCTGATGAGTTTGTTGTTATTACCAAAGTGCAAGCCCCTTCACATACCTTCACGCCAAGTAACGCTGTTTTTTTAGGCAGAGGCTCGACAAGATCCTGTGTGGTTACCGGGCGTTTTTCACTGTGTTAGCGGTTTGGGTGGGCAGCCAAGGTCAGTGGGATCGTCGTGACACCTGATGAACCTTTCGGTTTACAGGTGGCCAGTGAAGCCGATGGCGATCACTGGCTCAATGAGGGATAGCGCCCTCTGAGTTTGCCGGTTCACAAGGCTGCAAAGGCATGAACTCACTCCTGCCAGATAGGATCGGCTGCCATGCGAGCCAGCAGAAAATCGAGGAAGCTGCGCAGCAGCGGCGACATCTGTTTGCGGGTGGCATACACCCCGTAGACCCCGAGCCGCTTGGGCTGCCAGTCGGTCAGCAGGGGCACCAGCTCTCCCCGCTCCAGATAGGGCTGGGCCGAGTAGCAGGGCTGCAGGCTGATCCCGGCGCCTTTCAGCGTCGCCTCCAGCAGCAGGTTGGAGATATTGGCGCTCAGGTTGCCGCTGACCGGCACTGACTCGGGGCCATCCGGCCCATTGAACTCCCACAAGCTCTTGCCGAAGTAGGTGTAGGTGAGGCAGTTGTGCAGCGCCAGATCCTGCACCTTGTGCGGCATCGGATGACGGGCCAGATAGGCCGGGCTGGCACAGACCACCGAGTGGCAGGTGCCGAGACGGCGCGCCACCAGATTGGGGTCGAGGTCGTTGGTGATGCGCACCGCCAGATCGATCCGCTCCTCCACCAGATTGACGGTTCTGTCGAGCAGCAGGATGTCGATGGCCGTCCCCGGGTATTGCGCCAGATAGTCGTTGGCGGCGCCGACCAGCAAGGCTTCCGACAGGGAGTAGCTGCTGGTGATCCGCAGTTGTCCCTTGGGGGCGTCATCCCCCTTCACGGCGATCTGCTCCATCTCCTCACCGAGCGCCAGCATGGCGCGGGCCCGGTTCAGTGCCTCCTCTCCCGGCCCGGTCAGGCTCAGGCGGCGGGTGGTACGGTGTAGCAGGCGGGCGCCCATCCAGCTCTCCAGTTCGGCCAGATAGCGCGACACCATGGCGCGCGACATATCCAGTTTCTCCCCGGCGCCGCTCAGGCTCCCTTGTTCGACTACGCTGACGAAGACCCGCAAGGCGGTCAGTCGATCCATGTATGGCTCTCTATATGTTCGATATGTGCAACAGTGATGCGCTGTTAGTGCTGTATTTGCACCCTAGATGATCCAATACACTGTGTCCATCAAATGAACCCCCGAATACTTAATGAGGAATAGATGATGAACAACACCCTGATCCGCAACCTGACTCTGGCTACCACCCTGCTCAGCGGCGCCGCACTGGCCTCCCCCTTGAACGTGACCGTCTACAACCCTGGCGAGAAGGCGATCTTCCCGGTCTCCTCCTCACTGGTGACCGGTGACAAGGAGGCCATCCTGATCGATGCCCAGTTCGACGTGCAAAATGGCCAGGCGCTGGTCGACATGATCAAGAAGAGCGGCAAGAAGCTGACCATTGTGTATATCAGTGCCGGTGACCCCGACTTCTACTTCGGTCTGGAGCCGGTCATGGCTGCGTTCCCGGATGTCAAAGTGCTGGCTGACCAGCATGTGGTTGACCATATCAACCAGACCAAGGATGCCAAGCTGAGCTACTGGAGCCCGATCCTGGGCAAGGGCGCACCGAAGAGCCTGACCGTGCCGCAAGTGATGACTGCCAACCACCTGACGCTGGATGGCGAGAAGATTGAAATCAAAGAGATGAACACCCCGAATGCCTACCTCTGGGCCCCTTCCATCAAGACCGCTTTTGGTGGTGTGCCGGTTTACCACGGGGTGCATGTCTGGATGGCGGACAGCCAGACCAAAGCGGCCCGCAGCAACTGGGTCAAGGCGCTGGATAACCTGCTGGCCCTGAAACCGGAGCGTGTAGTGCCGGGCCACTTCCTGGGCACCGCACCCAAAGGCACTGCTGCTGTGACCTTTACCCGTGACTATGTACAGGGTTTCGAGCAGGAGCTGGCCAAGGCGAAGAACTCTGGCGAACTGATCGAGGCTCTGAAGAAGGCCTACCCGGCGCTGCCGGTCGATGATGGCCTGGCCATCGGTGCCAAGGTCAATACCGGCGAGATGAAGTGGTAAGCCACTGAGCCTGCTCTCCCTGTGTTTTTTTACCGGGCCCCAGGGCCCGGTTTTTTATCCAAGATTGACGTGAGAATAAAGATGAACGCACAACAAACCACCCTCCATTATGTCTATGACCCGCTCTGTGGCTGGTGCTACGGTGCCGCCCCCCTGCTGCAGGCGGCAGCCACCATTGACGGGCTCAAGATCGAGCTGCATGCGGGCGGCCTCTGGCTGGGCAGCCGCCGTCAGCCGATGGGCGAGGCATTGCGTGATTATGTGCGCCCCCACGATCAGCGGATCGAAGCGCTGACCGGCCAGCATTTTGGCGAGCGCTACTTCAACGAACTGCTGCTGCGGGAAGGGTGTCTGCTGGACTCCGAGCAGCCGATCCGCGCGGTCTTGGCCGCCACTGCATTGGGGGGGGATGGGCTGGCGATGTTGCACCGGATCCAGCAATCTCACTATCGGGACGGGATCTGGATTGGTGAAACGGCGTTTCTCGCCACGCTGGCGGCAGAGCAGGGGATTGCTGCCGAGGCATTCCAGCAAGCCTATCTGCAGGCCCCTTTGCTGCAACATCTGGCAGATAGCCAGGGCTGGATGAAACAGCTGGGCGGTCAGGGCTATCCCACCCTTGGGTTGCTGCACAACGGTCGGGTAACGCCTGTCCGCGTTGCCGATTTTTTGGGAGACCCGGATGGATTTCGCCAACATCTTATCGTCTTGAACAAGTGACAATTTCCTGGAAATGGGTCGGGGTGACTTCAGGAGTCCGCGCTTGGACCGATAGCCAAGCATGCACCGAAACGATATGAAATCCTTCCGTTTTCTGTGCGCAGGCTATGCTCTATATGACCATTCCCGGGGGATTTTCGGGAGTGAAGACTCATTTCAAGGAAGCCCTCATATGTTCAAAAACATGTCTATCGGCCAGAAGTTGAGCGCCGGATTTGCCATTCTGGCTGTGCTTGTTCTGGGGTTGGCCTGGTTTTCAAGCAGCCAGTTGGCAAAGCTCTATGGTGATACCGAAACCATAACCGGCAATATGCTGCCTTCTACCCGTTTGGCGAGTCAGATGCACGTCGCCGTGCTGGACGCCCGCCGTTCAGAGTTGGCCCAGGTGATCGGCGGATTGAATAAAGATATGCAAGAGGTGAGCGAGCGTACCGCTACCTTCAACAAGGCCAGGCAGGAGTTCGAGCAGGCCGCTCAGCAATATGGTGCTTTGCCATTCAGTACGGCCGAAGAGAAGCAGGTCTATGAACAGACGGTCGCAGCAGGTGCCAAGTATTTTTCGGTGCATGAACAACTGATGAGCGCTTTCGCGGCTGGCGATCTGGAACGGGTCAGAAGTTTGCGCAAGAACGAAACCCGCGCAGCGTTGGAAGAGGTGGGGGCCAAGTCTTATCGCTTGCGGGAGATCAATAACGAGATTGCCGATGGCATGGTGAAAGATATTGCCGCCATGTACAGCAATGCCAGAACCATGAGCATCATCATCAGTCTGGTGGCTCTGGGCTTTGTGGTGGTGATTGCCTGGTTGCTGACCGGTCAGATCCGCAACCCGGTGATGGCGTTGCTGGAGCAGACCCGCCGAGTATCGTCTGGTGATCTTACCTCCCGCATCGATATGCAGCAGTTCAACAATGATGAACTGGGGACCCTTGCCAAAGGATTTGGCGAGATGCAGGACAATTTGCGCACCCTAGTGAGTGAGGTTTCCGGGTCCGTGGTGCAACTGAGCTCTGCCACCGAGGAGATGAGTTCGGTGGCCCGTCAGTCGGCCAGCAACATGAGTGCCCAGCAACACGAGTTGAACCAGTTGGCCACGGCAATGAACGAGATGCAGGCCACGGTGCAGGAGGTCTCGCGCAACACCAGTGATGCCGCCAGTGCCGCTACCTCGGCCAGCGAAACCGCAGAGATTGGGGCCAAGACGGTGAATGACTCCATTCTGCGTATCGAACGGGTCGCAGGTGCCATCGAGAGTACTGCTGTGGTGATCCGTCAGTTGGGGGATGACAGCCGTAATATCGGCATGGTGCTGGAAGTGATCCGCGGCATTGCCGAACAGACCAACCTGCTGGCGCTCAACGCCGCCATCGAGGCCGCTCGGGCCGGTGAGCAGGGGCGTGGCTTTGCGGTGGTAGCCGATGAGGTGAGAACCTTGGCCAAACGGACTCAGGACTCTACCTCCCAGATCAACACCATCATTGCCGAGCTGCAGCAGCGTGCCGAACAGGCAGGCACTACCATGCTGCAGAGTCAGGAGCTGATGAACACCACAGTTTCTACTGCGCGGGAAGCCGGGGCATCCATCTCCCAGATCAGTGGCTCGGTCAGCAGCATCTCGCATATGAACATCCAGATTGCGACGGCCACCGAAGAGCAGGGGGCGGTGAGTGAGGAGCTCAACCGTAACGTGGTCAATATCAGCCATGCCTCAGAAGAGGTGGCCGCCGGTGCCAATCAGATGTCTCAGGCATGTAACGAGCTGAATCATCTGGCGACTCAGCTGCAGGAGATGGTGCGTCGTTTCAGGGTGTAATAGATCAGCCAGTCAAACAGCCCGGTTGCCGCGAGGTGATCGGGCTGTTGCTATTTGGGACGTGACGGGTGAGTCAGGTCCGGGGCCGGTGACTTGTCCTGCAAGGCGATATTGTGCATGCTGATGGCCCATTTCCAGGCAGGACTCTTGCTGTATGAATCTTCGCGATCTCGAATATCTGGTGGCGCTGGATGAGGAAAAACATTTTCGCAAAGCCGCCGAGCGCTGTTTTGTCAGTCAACCAACCCTGAGCGGTCAGTTACAAAAGCTGGAAAATGAGCTCGGGGTGATCCTGATCGAACGTACCTCGCGCAAGGTGCTGTTCACCCCTGCTGGTGATGCCATGGCTCATCAGGCGCGCCGGGTACTGAAGGAGGTGCGCGAGCTTAAAAGTATCGGCCAGCACTTCTCCGAACCCATGTCAGGGGAGATCCACATCGGTTTCATCCCGACCGTGGGCCCCTATCTGCTGCCCCGCATCATCCAGACCCTCCGTGAGCGTTTTCCCCAACTGGAGTTCTACCTCTACGAGGAGCAGACCCAGGCCCTGTTAAAGAAGCTGGAAGAGGGCGAACTGGATTGCGTGATTCTGGCGGAGATGCCTGGGATGGAGGGGTTTGGCTCAATCCAGCTCTATCACGAGCCGATGTGGCTGGCGGTGCCTTGCCATCATCCTGAGGCGCAGGCCAGCCAGGTGCCGCTCGGTCATCTCAAAGGCAAGAAGCTGCTGATGCTGGCGGATGGTCACTGCTTGCGGGATCAGGCGATGGGATTCTGTTTTGCCGGCGGTATCGGGGAGGATCAACGCTTCAAGGGCACCAGTCTGGAGACTCTGCGCAACATGGTGGCCGCCGGTAGTGGCATGACCCTGGTACCAAAGTTGGCCGTACCTGCCGATCATGATGAGGGAGGCGTGAGCTATCGGCCGGTGGTCGACCCGGTGCCGGGGCGCACCATCTCGCTGCTCTATCGCCACTACTCGGTACGTCGTCCCTGTTTCAACGAGCTGGCCGCCGCGATCGCCACCTTGATGGCAACGCAGTTGGCCCAATAAAAAAACCGGCAGCCTTGGCTGCCGGTTTGGTCTCTGCCGCGAGGGCGGCTTAGAAGATATCGTCGGTGGAGACGGGCCCTTCCACATCAGGGTTGTCACCGCCATAGACCTGATTGCCATCCGAGCTGGGCGCTGCGTAGCGGGTCGGCTCGGTACCTTCCTTGAAGTATTCGTCGCTGCCGCTACCGGTCGCCAGCAGGCCGGTTTCGCTGTCAATCTTGACTGTCATTATCCCTTCGGGAACCGGCATCTTGTGCTCGGGCAACTTCTTGAGGGCGACTTTCATGAAGTCGATCCAGATAGGCTGCGCGGCGCCACCGCCAAACTCGGCACGGCCAAGGCCACGCTGGTGGTTGTCAAAACCGATCCAGGAGGTAGCGACTATGTCCGGGGTATAGCCGGAGAACCAGGCATCCCGTGATTCGTTGGTGGTACCGGTTTTACCGGAAATGTCGTGACGTTTCAGGTCGCGGGCAGCTCGCCAGCCAGTACCACGCCAGCCGTTGCCACCCCAGATGGCCGTGCTCAGGGTATCGGTGATCAAAAATGAGCTTTGGGCACTGATGGTGTGGGGGGCGATAGTCGGTGCAAGAGGGGTCAGCGAACCATCTTGTTGTGCAGTGTTATCAGCAGTTGCTGTTTGCTGCATGGTCTCTTGCGCGGGCATCGCCTGCTGTTCGCAGGTGGTGCAGGCAATGGCGGGATTAGCCTGATAGAGAGTGTTCTCCAGGCTGTCGGTGACCTTGTCGATAAAATAAGGGGTCACCAGGAAGCCACCGTTGGCCAGGACCGAGTAACCGCGAACCACCTCCAGCGGGGTGAACTCGGCTGCGCCGAGCGCCAGCGATTCATGGGGCGAGATAAAGTTGCGTGGAAAGCCAAAGCGGGTCAGTCCATCGATATAGGTATCCAGACCGATGGCGCGCATCAGACGTACCGACATCACGTTCTTGGACTTTGCCAGACCAAGGCGCAGCGGGGTTGGCCCATCATAGACGGCCGGTGAGTTCTTTGGCTGCCACATCGGCCCTTTTGACGGGTCCCACTGGTTGATGGGTGCATCGTTGATGAGAGATGCCAGGGTGTAGCCATGCTCCAGCGCGGTAGCGTAGAGGAAGGGCTTGATGTTGGAACCGATCTGGCGACGGGCCTGATCAACCCGGTTGAATTTGGATAGCTCGAAGCTGAAACCACCCACCACCGCTTCCAGCGCGCCATTTTTCGGATTCATGGCAACCAGTGCGGCGTTAACGTCGGGCACTTGTGCCAGCAGCAGATTTTCACCTTCTGCTCTTACCCAAATCTGGGCACCGACTTTCAGCACATCGCGCGCCGATTTGGGCGCATAGCTTTGGCGGTCATCGGTGATAAATGAGCGAGCCCATTTGATGCCGTCCCAACCCAGCTCCGCTTCTTTGCCATTCTTGAGTACCAGCGTGGCGTTGCGATCACCCAGTTTGGTGACGACCGCCGCCATCAGCGGATCATAAGTGGGCTGCTTGCCTAGGTGAGCCACGAGCTGCTCGTAATCCCAGCTGGTTTCGCCCGCTTTCCACAGTTGTGCAGTCGGGCCGCGATAGCCGTGGCGCATGTCGTAGGCAAAGATGCCATCCAACAGTGCCTGTCTGGCTGCCCGCTGACGCTCGGCACTCACAGTGGTGTAGATGTGAATGCCCATGGTGTAGGCATCCTCGCCAAACTGCTCCAGCATTTTTTGCCGCACCATCTCGCCAAGATAGGGAGCGTGGAGGGTCACTTCAGCGCCGTGGAAACGGGCCTTGATAGGCATTTTTGAGGCTTCGTCAAACTGGGCCTGGGTGATCTTGCCGGTTTCCAGCATCCGGCCCAGCACCACGTTGCGACGCGCAAAGGCGCGCTCGGGAGAGCGGATCGGGTTGAGCATGGATGGCGCTTTAGGCAGACCGGCGATAATGGCGATCTCATCCAGCCCCAGATCCTTGACCTCTTTACCGAAGTAAACCTGAGCCGCAGCACCGATACCAAAGGAGCGGTAACCGAGAGGGATTTTGTTGAGATACAGCTCAAGGATCTCGTTTTTGGTGAGGTTTTGCTCTATACGCCAAGCCAGGAATACTTCCTTGACCTTACGAATGATGGTTTTTTCGTTACTCAGAAAGAAGTTACGAGCAACCTGCTGGGTAATGGTACTGGCACCCTGACGGGCATGGCCGGAGACGGCCCATACTGATGCAGCACGGATGATACCAATGGGGTCTATGCCGGGGTGTTCATAGAAGCGTGCATCTTCAGTCGCCAGCACGGCATCGATCATCGGTTGTGGAATTTCGTCCAGACGCAACGGAATACGACGAATTTCGCCATATTGGGCGATCAATTCCCCATCGCGACTGTAAACCCGCATCGGGGTCGCCAGCTTGACATCACGCAGTGCGGTGACATCAGGAAGTTGGGGTTTGATATAGAAGTAGATACCGATGAGGCTGGCAACACCCAGCGCAGCACCTAGCATCATGACAATAAACAGGCGAACGAGCCATTTCAGCATGGAAGAACTACCAATCGTCTTAAAATTAGCCAACGGGCGCAGAGTATAGCCCTTTTGCCATCGGGAATTCGAGGTTTTCCTGTGGCAAGCCACCCACCTCAAAAGGAGGCGAAAGGTTAGCACTACGGGCCGCAATAACCAAGGATGGCCACCCGGTACCAAGAAAGCGAACCAGGTCACTTTTCGGTATAAACTTTATGACATTGATAGATAGAGCATTTAGGATGAGAGAAGGACTCTTCTGATTGTGTGTCCTACACTCAGTATGAGTAAAAAAAACCCAATAACGCATGGATGTGTATATGTTTGGGCTATTCAATAAGGGTTCTCTTTTGCCGCTGGTGGGAATTGACTTTGGTAGTCAGACCATCAAGGCCGTCACTCTCAGTGGTCGCCCTGGCAAACTACATCTCGAATCGGTTGCCGATATCCCTACACCCAAAGGGACGCTGGTCGATTATCAATTGCAAGATATCGAGCGCGTCAGCCAATCTCTCAAAACCCTCAAACGCTTGATCGCTGGCAACAGTGAATATGCCGCCACTGCAGTGACCGGCTCCAACGTGATCACCAAGGTTATCCAGACCGATGCTCGTCTTGGCGACAAGGATCTGGAGAATCAGGTGCAGTTGGAAGCTGAGCAGATCATCCCCTTCCCCATTGATGAAGTAAGCCTCGATTTTGAGGTACTTGGCCCCACGCTCAATAATGATGACCGTCAGGATGTCTTGCTAAGTGCCGCTCGGACTGAAAGTGTCAATGGCAGGGTCAGCGCCCTTGCCGAGGCGGGAATGGTGGTCAAGGTGGTCGATGTGGGGGCCCATGCGCTGGGTCGTGCCGTGGTCACTTGTTTGCCAGAATTACAGACCAGTGAGCGGCCCGTCGGAGTGATCGATATCGGGGCCAGCGCCATGACATTTGCGGCGTTGATCAAAGGGGAGGTGATCTACTCCCGTCTGCAGAATTTTGGTGGTGATCAATATAGTCAGGCGCTCTCCTCCTTTTACGGCATGACCCTGGACGATGCTGAACAGGCTAAAACCAAAGGGACCTTGCCGGTCGATCATGAGCTGGATGTGCTGATGCCCCATATCAATTTATTGCTGCAGCAAGTACGCCGTAATATCCAGCTTTTTTGCAGTTCGTCCGGTTATCGCGAACTATCGACACTGGTACTGACCGGTGGTGGCAGTTTGCTGCCCGGCTTGGTGGTGCAGGTCAAGGAAGAGGTGAATTGCGAGGTACTGCATCCGGATCTGTTTGCATTATTTGGCAAACCGAAAGGTGAGGCCGAGCTGACCCATGGCGCCAGGTACATGACGGCATTCGGGTTGGCTCTGAGGAGTTTCACACCATGTCAAATATAAACCTATTACCTTGGCGTGAAGCTAGGGCGCAGCGGCAGAAGAAACAGTTTGGTGCTTTGCTGGGGGTGTTTGTTCTGGTGACGGTAGCGTTGGGTTTTTTCGCCGATTGGTTGGTTGAGCGCCAGATAAGTACCCAGCAACAGCGCAATCAGCGACTGGTGCAGGAGATGGCTATTCTGGATGCCCAACTAGGTGAAATTCGTCTGCTAAAAGAGCGCCGAAAGGAGCTTATTGATAGAATGGAGCTTATCGAATTATTACAGATGCGCCGTAATGTCCCTGTTCGCCTCTTTAATCAGCTTCCTGAGCTGGTGCCAAATGGTGTGTATCTCAATACCCTTGCCATGCAGAGCAATACCATTGATGTCAACGGCAAGACCGAAGCCTATGGTCGGGTGGCGAGCATGATGCGGAGGATCGATGCCTCTGGCTGGTTGGGACAGTCGAAGATAAGTACTATTTTTGCAGCCGATGTTGCACCCGTGTCCCTTAGCCAGTTTTCCATGATGTTCCTGATCGCTAACAATGCTGCGGTTTCAGCGGATGTGGCCAAGGAGAACCAATGAATCTTCAGCAACTTAACGAGCTGGATTTAAATGACATAACCAGCTGGCCAAAATGGGCAAAGGGGATCTTTATTCTGTTTTGCTGTGTGCTGAGCGGAGGGGCCATTTATCACTATGTGATCGCCAATTCGCTGACCAGGTTAACTCAGGAAACCGGTAAAGAGGTTGAGCTGAAAGGGCAGTTTGAAAGTAAGGCAATGCTGGCAGCAAATTTGGGAGCCTACAAGGCGCAAATGATCAAGCTGGAACAGATGGTTGATACCCAGCTCAAGCAGTTACCCAATACCCATGAAGTTGCCGGTTTATTGGACGACATGAGTTTCATCGCTACTGATAATGGCTTGAAATTGAACAGGATAAACTGGGAGCCGGAACTCAAACACGAGTTTTCGACCGAGCTCCCGATGCGCATTGAAGTGGTGGGAAGTTATCATGAAATTGGCAAATTCACCGCAGATATGGCTGCCTTGCCCCGTATCGTGATCCTCGACTCCTTCACTCTGGGTCAAAACAAGGAGTCGGGAGACCTGATTTCAATGTCGATGCTGGCCAAGACCTACAAGTACAACGGTAAAACTGTGGAGCCGAAACAATGAAACGCAGCTGCTGGTTGTTACCTGCCCTCCTGCTGGCGGCGTGTGGTGGCCAGGAGGATATGGATGCTTATGTGGCACAGGTCAAGGCTAGACCCCCCATCCCTATCGAACCTTTGCCCGAAATTAAGCCTTTTTCTCCTATGAGCTATCAGCAGCGAGAGCTGCGCAGCCCTTTCATGATGCCACAGCCAGAGGCAAGCGTTGGGAGTGACAGCACTGCCAAACTGAAGCCTGATTGCGCTCAGACTGTGATGGAGAGGGAAAAAGAAGTGTTGGAGAGCTACTCGCTTGCCAGTTTGTCGATGCAAGGTTCGCTAGGTAAAAAAGGTCAGTTGTGGGCATTGGTCCGTACGCCGGATGGTCAGTCGATGCGGGTTGGGCTTAATCAATACATGGGGCTGGATCAGGGCAGGGTTATCAAGATCACCGACACTGCCGTGGATTTGCTAGAAACCATCCCGGACGGGAAGGGGTGCTGGGTCACAAGAGAAACCCAGTTGGCCATGGCCAATGTGCAAGAAAAACAATAATCAGGGACGAACAGCAATGAGAACAACAATAGAGAGTGTATCCAAAGTGGCTTTGCTGTTTTGCGCCAGCGCCTTCAGTCAGGCGTGGGCAGTGGCAACCCTGCAGGAGATCAAGGTCAATCCATTGCTGGCTGATCAGTTGCAGCTGGAGCTCAGTTTTAGTGAACCTGTCACTGGCTTTACCGATCGTCTCTCTTATCAACCCAACCAACTGTTATTGCATGTACCAGGGGCTGTCGGTGCGTTGAAGGTCAACCCGCTGCCGATCCAGCGTCAGGGGGTCGATAATATCAAGGTGGAAGGGAAGGGGGCTGGTCTTGATATCAAGATAGCCCTCGATCAACTGGCACCTTATCAGGTTCAGCAACAAGGCAATAAATTGCTGGTCTCGTTAGGTGAGGGAGCATCTTCTTCGTTGATCAACAACGAGAGTGCTTTGATCGCACCGTCTGCCGTGACTCCCGCCGCGATGCCAGTTGTGGCACCCTCTGCCCTTATTAATTCACAAGTTGTTGCAAAGTCGATGCCTGTTGCCTCGACATCTGCCCCTGTTGTGCTTCCCGCCAGCAAGCCGGTCCTGAATAATTACCAGAACAGTGGCAGTGGCGCCTATTTCAATACCGTTACAGGGGTCGATTTTCGTCGTGGTAAGGATGGTCAGGGGGAGTTTTTGGTGACGCTTGATAACAGCTCTGCTGCTGTTGATGTGAGCAGTCGTGGCCAAACGGTATTGGCCAAATTTCATGGTACCCGTGTACCGGATAGTTTGCTTAATCTCATCAATGTGCAAGATTTTGCCACCCCGGTATCCCAGGTTGAAGTCTTTCGGCAGGGCAGTGACACGCTGTTTGAATTGTCGATCAATGGCCAGTTTGATTATCGCTATGATCAGGCCGACAAACTGTTGATTATCGAGGTGAAAAAGCGCACCGCAGCTACTGCCGCGAAGCAGTATCAAGGTAAACCCATCTCATTGAACTTCCAGGATATTCCTGTTCGAACCGTGTTGCAGTTGATTGCCGATTTTAACAATCTGAACTTGGTGACGACCGATTCGGTGTCTGGGAACATCACCCTGCGTCTGGATGGAGTGCCCTGGGAGCAGGCACTCGATATTATTTTGAAGGTACGTGGTCTGGACAAGCGGTTGGATAACAACATCCTGCTGGTGGCTCCTGCGGAGGAGATTGCGACCCGTGAGAAGCAGCAACTGGAGAGCCGTAATCAGGTCGCCGATCTGGCTCAGCTTTATACCGAGTATCTGCAAATAAACTACGCCAAGGCCACGGAAGTGGCAGCTTTGCTCTCCTCTCAAAGCACCAAACTGCTCTCTCCCCGTGGTGCAGTGAGTGTGGATGAGCGGACCAACGTGCTGGTGGTCAAGGACACGGCAGATGTCATCAGCAGCATCAAGCGGATGCTTGATATCCTCGACATTCCGGTTAAACAGGTGGTCATCGAGGCGAGGATGGTCACTATTGATGACGGCTTTGACGAGGCGCTCGGGGTCCGTTGGGGGGTGACCAAGAACGATGGTCATGGCAACAGTACCTCCGGTTCCATCGAGGGAAATGATGGCTCAGGTAACGGTACAGGCACAAACACCAAGCCAACCGTCGACGATCGGATGAACGTTAACCTGCCGGTCACCAATGCGGCCGGTACTTTGGCCTTCCAGGTCGCTCGTCTGGCTGATGGGACTTTGCTGGATCTTGAGTTGTCGGCACTGGAAAAAGAGAGTAAGGCCGAAATCATCGCGAGCCCGAGAGTCACCACTGCCAACCAGAAACCGGCACTGATTGAACAGGGTACCGAGATCCCCTATGTGGAATCGTCATCCAGTGGTGCAACGTCAGTGACCTTCAAGAAAGCGGTGCTGAGCTTGAAAGTTACGCCGCAAATCACCCCCGATAACCGGGTTATTCTCGACCTGACCGTCACTCAGGATACCAAAGGGGAAACTGTTCCAACCGGTACCGGAGATGCGGTGTCTATCAATGCCCAGTCCATCACCACTCAGGTATTGGTCAACAACGGTGAGACGCTGGTGCTTGGTGGCATCTATCAGCAAACCATCAAGAGTGATGTGACCAAGGTGCCATTGCTGGGTGATATCCCCGGATTGGGAGCGTTGTTTCGCAAGACCACCAGTGAGAACAAAAAGCGGGAATTGTTGATATTTGTAACGCCGCGGATCGTCACTGACGCCTTTTGAATGCTTTACATGTGAGGGTAAAACACATATAACCTTACGCCCCAATGAGGCAGGGGCGTGAGGGCTGCGGTTGCCAGTCCCGATTTCTATTGAGATAATCCCCCTCCTGATCCATCGCAAGATAAGGTTCATAGGTACCCCGAACGAGTTGTTTTCGGGGTCGTACAGTTTGTAATTACTAACGAAAAGACATGGCTGAGAAACGCAATATATTCCTGATAGGTCCCATGGGTGCGGGCAAGAGCACCATAGGTAGACATCTGGCAGAACAACTGCATATGGAGTTTTTCGACTCAGATCATGAGATTGAGCGCCGTAGTGGTGCCGATATCGGCTGGGTGTTCGATGTTGAAGGCGAAGAAGGGTTCCGGATCCGCGAAGAGAAGGTCATAGGTGACCTTTCAGAACAGCAGGGAATCGTGCTGGCAACGGGTGGCGGTGCCATCAAGAGTCGTGAAACACGCAACAAACTCTCTGCTCGCGGTATCGTGGTATACCTCGAAACCACCATTGAAAAGCAGTTGGCGCGCACACAGCGAGACAAACGCCGCCCTCTGCTACAGACCGAAGAGCCGCCGCGCGAAGTGCTGGAGCGTCTGGCACAAGAGCGTAATGCCCTCTATCAAGAAGTGGCTGACTTTGTCATCCAGACTGATGATCAGAGTGCAAAAATCGTTGCCAATCAAATTGTAAAGCTGATCGGTATGTAATCTAGAGGACGTCCATGGAACGGTTGAAGGTCGAACTGGGTGAACGCAGCTATCCCATCGAGATAGCTGCGGGGTTGTTGCAGCGCCCCGAGGCGCTGGCATCGACTATCAAGGGCAAGCGAGTCATGATCGTTACCAATTCGGTAGTGGCTCCGCTTTATCTTGAGCAGGTAACTGCGCTGCTGTCCGGATTTCAGGTGGAACACCTGGTGTTGCCGGACGGCGAGGCATACAAGAACCTGGCGACCTTTGAGCAGATCATGTCTGCTCTGCTTGAAACCAACCATGGGCGTGATACCACCTTGATCGCTTTGGGGGGCGGGGTGATTGGGGATCTGGTGGGCTTTGCGGCAGCAAGCTATCAACGTGGCATTCCTTTTATCCAGATCCCGACCACCCTGCTTTCCCAAGTCGACTCTTCTGTTGGCGGCAAGACTGCCGTTAATCACCCTCTCGGCAAGAACATGATTGGTGCTTTTTATCAGCCCAAGCAGGTTGTTATCGATACCGAGTGTCTGACTACCTTGCCTGCCCGCGAATTTGCCGCGGGGATGGCCGAGGTGATCAAGTACGGCATCATTTGGGATGCTGATTTCTTCAGCTGGCTGGAGCAGAACATGGTGCGTCTGCAACAGCTGGAACCTGCCGCGCTGGCTTATGCCATCAAACGATGCTGTGAAATCAAAGCCGACGTAGTCGGTCAGGATGAGACCGAGCACGGTGTGCGCGCGCTACTCAATCTTGGCCACACTTTTGGTCATGCTATCGAAGCTGAACAGGGCTATGGCAACTGGCTGCACGGTGAGGCTGTATCAGCCGGTACCATGCTGGCTGCCTGGACTGCGCAGGCCCGTGGCGATATGAGTGAAGCGGACGTTGTGCGAGTTCGCGCCCTGCTGCTCGCCGCCGATTTGCCAATTCAAGCCCCTGCCGAGATGGATTTTTCCGCCTTCATTCGCCATATGCGTCGTGACAAAAAAGTGTTGGCAGGCAAGCTGCGTCTGGTGTTGCCGGTTGGTATCGGTCATGCAAAAGTGGTCGCCGATGTATCTGATGCTGAACTATTGGCGGTGATTGAGTCTGGTCGTGACGAATAAACTGCTTAACCTTCCTTCCCAGCGGCAGCTGGCTGATCGGCTGCTGCATCTGATTGAGTTCAATCACCCCTTTATATTTCTTTCCGGTAAGGCTGGCAGTGGTCGAGGCACCTTGTGTGAATCCCTGCTTGGCAAGTTGCCGGAAAAAGTACGGGTGGTGAGCCTGATTGGTACACCCGCCATGAAGATGGTGGATGTGCGCCAATTGTTGTTGCCACAAGTGGTGGCGCGGCCGCTGTTCAACCCACAGGATGCGCTGGCGGAGAGCTTCTTTCGCATGCTGGAGGGAGCTAAACCGGCCACCTTGCTGCTGATGATCGAACGTGCCGATCAGTTACCGGCCGAGTTGCCTGCGGAACTGTGGGCGATCAGCCGACACAATGACACCTTGGCCATGCCGCATCAGCTGGCCATTTTGGTGTCAGGTAGCGATAGCTGGTGCCGTGATCAGAAGTCGCAGCTGAAAGGGCGTGCCATGCCGGCCCTTGAGCTGGAAGTGCCGCCACTGAGCCCGCCCGAACAGCGCATCTTCTTGTATGAGAAAGCCAAAGAGCTCAAGATCCCGGCGGCCCTCTTGCCCAAGTTGACCGTGGAAGAGATTCTGAAAACGGCGAATGGGCATCCGTCCACCATCATGCAATTATTGGAGGATATCATGACCGACAGAAGACCCAAGAAGCGTCAGGCAGAGTTGCCTGTCAAGAAAATAGCTATCTCCATCGCGGTGGTAGCCGGTGGGTTGCTGGGGTTGAGTTATCTGCTGCCTGCGTTATTTGACGGGGCAAGCAAGCCCGCATTGCAGGACCCGGCACAGACCACTGCCCTGCCTGTTGCTGTATCGGGGGGAGATCCTCTCACCGTTGGCAATGCGGAAGGGGCGAATGTGACTCAAGGTGTCGACAGCCGCCCGGCGAGCAATCCGAATGGTGTGGTAAAGGATTGGCAGCCGGAAGGTAAAGTGCTGCCAAAGTCGGTCGAAAATGAAGGCCTGACCACCGAATCCGGTAATTACGAAGGGCGTCGGGTGGTGATCTCTGACGAAGTCGTGCAAAAGCTGATGACCGAGCCCAAGGTGAGCGGCGCACTGCCTACTGACGTGGAAGACGAGCTGACCGGCAAGGGCCCGAGTGGTACGTCTGCCAGCGGTGCAGTAGCTGCCACGTTGCCAGTCAATCCGGTGGTGAATCCCCCCGCGCAGAATGCTGCTCGTGTAGCGACGCCCACCGTGGCAACAGCGGCCCCCGTCGCCAGTGAGCCTGCGGCGGTAGCAGCCCCCCAAGTGGCGTTGACCCCGGTCGCAACCCTGAATCAAAAACCGCGTAATCATTACAGCATCCAGCTAATGGGGGCGAGCAACACCAAGGCGGTGGATCAGTTTGTCGCCGAGCATGGTTTGGCGGGCAAGGTGTGGGTCTATCAGACCAAATTCCGCGGTAGCCCCTGGTATGTGGTGCTGCAAGGGGATTATGCCGGGCTGAATCCGGCCAAGAGTGCCATTCGCAAGCTCTCCCCTGCCTTGCTCAAAGGTCAACCCTGGCCCAAGTCATTTGCTCAGGTACAAAAAGAGTTGAAGCAATAGCCTTGATACCAAATAAGGGGGTAGAATCGTCCCCCTTTTTGGTTCTTGCCTTCTTACACACCGGATTTCCATGAAGAAAACACGCGCTTTTTTAAAATGGGCCGGGGGAAAATACTCCCTGGTTGAAGAGATCGCCGAGCGTCTGCCCGCCGGGCGTGTGTTGCTGGAGCCTTTCGTCGGTGCCGGGTCTGTGTTCCTCAACACGGATTACGATGCGTATGTGCTCAATGACATCAATCCGGATCTGATCTGTCTTTATAACCATCTCAAACTGACGCCAGATCGCTTCATCGCAGAAGCTCGCAAGCTGTTCGTGGCAGAGAACAATCACAAAGCGGCCTACTATCGGCTGCGCATTCAGTTTAATCAGACCGAAGCGACCTTCGATCGCGCACTGCTGTTTCTGTTTCTCAACCGGCACGGTTTCAACGGGTTGTGCCGCTATAACAAGAAAGGGGGCTTCAACGTCCCGTTCGGTTCTTACAAAAAGCCCTACTTCCCGGAAAAAGAGCTGTGGGCTTTTGCCGAGAAGGCGCAAAAGGCGACCTTTATCTGTGAAAGTTATGCCGATGCGATCAAGCGTGCCGAAGAGGATTGGGTGATTTATTGCGATCCTCCTTACGTGCCGCTATCGACCACCGCCAGCTTCACCAGCTATGCGGCGGGTGGCTTTACCCTGGACGATCAGGCTGTACTTGCCCGTCTGGCGCGCCATACGGCGGCAGAAAAGGGGGTGCCGGTACTGATCAGCAACCACGATATCGAACTGACCCGTGAGCTCTATCGCGGCGCCCGTCTCGACGAGATCCTGGTCAAGCGCACCATCAGCCGTAATGGCGGCACCCGCAACAAGGTGGCCGAGTTGCTGGCGCTCTATCCCCCCGGCATCGAGCCGGAGCAGGGGTTCTACCCTAGCGATAGCGAACTGTTGCCACTGGCGTAACACTTCAAACGGCACTCAAGGGTGCCGTTTTTTGTGGGTGGCTTGCCCGTGTCCCGATGCGCCGGAGCTTGGGCGGGAAGGGGTCGCTGGCCTATTGCCCCATTTCCCCCCGCATTCGAGTCGTGTTCGCCTGCCTTTTACGTTAAAATTGCGCCGCTTTTTCTCCCTGGCTGCCAATGGATGATGCTGATGAAAGACTTTCTGATTGCCCCCTCGATCCTCTCTGCCGATTTTGCCCGTCTGGGTGACGATGTAGCCAAGGTGCTGGCTGCCGGTGCCGACGTGGTTCACTTTGACGTGATGGACAACCACTATGTTCCCAACCTGACTATCGGCCCCATGGTCTGTCAGGCGCTGCGTGACTACGGTATCGAGGCCCCCATCGACGTGCACCTGATGGTCAAGCCGGTGGATCGCATCATTCCAGATTTTGCCAAGGCGGGTGCCTCCCTGATCACCTTCCACCCGGAAGCGTCAGATCACCTCGATCGCTCCCTGGGTCTTATCAAGGAGATGGGCTGCCAGGCGGGTCTGGTGTTCAACCCTGCGACCTCCCTCTCCTGCCTGGAGTATGTGATGGACAAGCTGGACGTGATCCTGCTGATGTCGGTCAATCCGGGCTTCGGTGGCCAGAGCTTCATCCCCGGCACCCTCGACAAGCTGCGTCAGGTGCGCCGTCTGATCGACGAGAGCGGCCGTGACATCCGTCTCGAGATCGATGGCGGGGTCAAGGTCGACAACATTCGTGAAATCGCCGAAGCGGGCGCCGACATGTTCGTCGCCGGCTCAGCCATTTTCAGCCAGCCTGACTACAAGGCGGTGATCGACAAGATGCGTGCGGAGCTGGCTCATGTCACACGCTGAACGCGCATTTGATTTGGTGCTGTTCGATCTGGATGGCACCCTCATTGACAGCGCCGCCCAGCTGGCGCTGGCGGTCAATCTGACCCTGACCGATCTGGGGCTGGCGCAGGCCGACGAAGCCGTGATCCGTACCTGGGTCGGTAACGGGGCCGACAAGCTGATCCAACGGGCACTTGCCTATCGCGAGGCCGACCCCGAGCTGTTTGCCAAGGCTCGCCCAATCTTTTTCCAGCACTACAACGCCTGTCTGCTGCAAGGGCTGGCCATGTATGACGGTGTTGCTCCTAGTCTGCGTCGGCTGCAAAAGCTGGGTTACCAGCAGGCGATAGTCACCAACAAACCGAGCGATTTTGTGGCCCCCATTCTCGATGCCCTCGGCATCAGCGATTGCTTCGTGCTCTGGCTCGGCGGCAACTGCGTTCCCGTTAAAAAACCCAGCCCGGAGCCACTGCTGCATGCGTGCCGCGAGCTGGGAGTCAGCCCGGCGCGCACCCTGATGGTGGGCGACTCCGAAAATGACGTGCTGGCAGCCCAAGCGGCGGGCATGAAGGTGGTCGGGCTGACTTATGGCTATAACTATGGCCGCCCCATTGCAGACTCCCATCCTGACTGGGTGTTCGAGCAGTTTTCCCAGCTCGACGCACTGTTGGTCTAATCGGGCAACCGGGCTGGCTGAATCACAAGGATTAACACTTTTATGACTAAACCAATCGTATTGAGCGGGGCGCAACCCTCCGGTCAACTGACCATCGGCAACTACATGGGGGCCCTGCGTCAGTGGGTCAACATGCAAGATGACTACGACTGCCTCTACTGCATCGTTGATCTGCATGCCATTACCACCCGTCAGGATCCGTTGGCACTGCGCAAGGCCTGCCTCGATGCTGCTGCCCTCTATCTGGCGGTCGGTATCGATCCCAAGAAGAGCACCGTCTTCATCCAGTCTCACGTGCCGCAGCACGCCGAGCTGGGCTGGATCCTCAACTGCTACACCCAGATGGGTGAGCTGTCGCGCATGACCCAGTTCAAGGACAAGTCCGCCCGTTTCGAGAACAACGTCAACGTCGGCCTGTTCGGCTATCCGGTGCTGATGGCCGCTGACATCCTGCTCTATCAGGCCAATCAGGTGCCGGTCGGCAACGACCAGAAGCAGCATCTCGAGCTGACCCGCGATATCTGCACCCGTTTCAATAACCTGCATGGTGATGTTTTCACCCTGCCGGAGCCCTTCATTCCGACCGAAGGGGCGCGGGTGATGAGCCTGCAGGATCCGACCAAGAAGATGTCCAAGTCGGATGACAACGAGGCCAACTTCATCGGCCTGCTGGAAGACCCCAAGCAGATCGTCAAGAAGATCAAGCGTGCGGTGACCGACTCTGACGAGCCGGCGGTAGTGCGTTTCGATCCGGAAAACAAACCGGGAGTCTCCAACCTGCTGACCCTGATGTCCGGCGTGACCGGTCGCTCCATCCCCGAGCTGGAGCAGCACTTCGAAGGCAAGATGTACGGCCACCTCAAAACCGAGACTGCCGAAGCCGTGGTCGCGCTGCTGGAGCCCATTCAGGCGCGTTTCCACGAGCTGCGTCAGGATGAGGCCCATCTGATCGCGATTCTGGCCGAAGGGGCACAAAAGGCGCGTGAAAGAGCTGAAAAAACCCTGACCAGCGTATATGATGTAGTCGGCTTCGTTCCTCGAGCCTGACATACTGGGAAGGTGTAGTAGAAGGGAGCTGGGTATTTGCCTGGCTTTCTTTATTTTCTACCCGGCTATTTTGTTTAATTTTTTATTTCAACGTGGGTAATATCCCCAAGAGAAAGCATGTCTGTTCAACCAACTATTTCTGCTGAAGAGCTGAGTGACAAAGGTCACTGGCTGCGTAAATTTCGCAAGGCGAAAAACCTCAATACCCTGCAATTGATGGTCTCCAATGCCATCGACAAACACCATAAAACCCCTGCCGTTGCTGCCGCCATCTATCTGGCCGAATGTCAGCGTGAGCGGGAAATGGAACAGGGTCGTTTTCTCGATCGTTAATTCTCCGCTGTTGGTTATCTCATGCTGTTGTTGATCGATAACTACGACTCTTTTACCTGGAACCTGGTGCAATATTTCGGCGCTCTGGGACAAGAGGTTGTGGTCAAGCGCAATGATGAACTGACCCTTGATTCCATAGCGCAGCTCTCCCCCCGTTTTCTGGTGATCTCTCCCGGTCCCTGTACGCCCAATGAGGCGGGGATCTCTCTCGATGCCATCAGCCACTTTGCTGGCAAGCTGCCCATTCTTGGCGTCTGTCTTGGTCATCAGTCGCTGGCGCAGGCCTTCGGCGCCCGCGTTGTGCGTGCCCGCCAGGTGATGCATGGCAAAACCTCGCTCATTCGTCATCGGGGAGAGGGGGTGTTCAAGGGGCTCAACAACCCGCTGCGGGTGACCCGTTATCACTCGTTGGTGGTTGAACGCGAGAGTTTGCCCGATTGCTTCGACATCACTGCCTGGAGTGAGCATGCCGATGGCTCGTTTGACGAGATCATGGGGCTACGCCACAAGACGCTCCCTATCGAAGGCGTTCAGTTCCATCCGGAGAGTATTTTGAGCGAGCAGGGCCATCAACTGCTGGCCAATTTTCTGGCGCGTTCATAAAAAATTGTGATCGCCTTCTCAAGTTCGAGAGAAGGCAAAAAAAATCTCCCTGACACTTTATTCACCCCCTCTGCTGTCCAAATTATCTCTTGCCAATCCCCCCTGAGTCGTTATGCAATGCGGTTGCCTAAAATCTCAAGGGCAATCGAACATTGTTCCTCATGGGCTGGCTTGTTACAGACATTTTACTTTAGTTCTGTGATAATCCAGCCACGTTTACATGGATTTAACTTTTGGGCGGCAGATTATTCTGTCGCTGATTTGAAGGAGAGTTGTATGTCAGAGTTGTTGGCAGTGACACGTGAAGTGTTTGATGAAGTGATGGTTCCCAATTACGCCCCCGCCAAGATCATCCCGGTGCGTGGTGAAGGATCACGTGTCTGGGATCAGGAAGGGCGTGAGTATATCGACTTCGCCGGTGGCATCGCCGTCAATGGCCTTGGCCATTGTCATCCCAAGCTGGTTGAGGCCCTGAAAACCCAGGGCGAGAAGCTGTGGCACCTCTCCAACGTGATGACCAACGAGCCGGCCCTGCGTCTGGCCAAGAAACTGGTTGCCGCCACCTTCGCTGACAAGGTCTACTTCTGCAACTCCGGCGCCGAGGCAAACGAAGCGGCCCTCAAGCTGGCTCGCCGCTACGCCATCGAGAAGTTTGGTGAGCAGAAGACCCAGATCATCGCTTTCCATCAGGGCTTCCACGGTCGCACCTTCTTCACCGTCAGCGTCGGTGGCCAGGCTGCCTACTCAGATGGCTTCGGTCCCAAGCCCGGTGACATTACCCATGTTCCCTACAACGATCTGGCGGCGCTGGCCGAAGTGATCTCCGACAACACCTGCGCTGTGGTGATGGAGCCGCTGCAAGGGGAGGGGGGCATCATTCGTCCTACCGACGAGTTTGCCAAAGGGGTGCGCGAGCTGTGCGACAAACACAATGCCCTGCTGGTCTATGACGAAGTGCAGTCCGGGGTCGGCCGGACCGGTGATCTCTACGCCTATATGGGGCTCGGCGTCACGCCGGACATCCTCACCAGCGCCAAGGCACTCGGTGGCGGTTTCCCCATCGGCGCCATGCTGACCACCGACGAGATCGCGGCTTACCTGAAAGTGGGCACTCACGGCTCTACCTACGGCGGTAACCCGCTGGCCTGTGCGGTAGCCGAAGCGGTGATCGACGTGGTCAACACCCCCGAGGTGCTAGCGGGCATCAAGCAGCGCGAACAGCTGTTCCGCGAGGGACTCGAGGCGATCAATGCCAAATACCACTGTTTTAGTGAAGTGCGTGGCAAGGGTCTGCTGCTGGGTGCCGCCCTGAGCGATGCCTACAAGGGACGCTCACGCGACTTCCTGCTGGCCTCCATCGATCAGGGGTTGATGGCACTGGTGGCCGGTACCAACGTGATTCGTTTTGCCCCTTCACTGGTGATCCCGGAAGCGGATATCAAGGAAGGGTTGGCCCGCTTCGAGAAGGCGGTTGCCCAGGTGGTTAACGCCTGATTCCAAATTGAGGTGGGGAGCTCTCCCGGCAGGAGCCGAGACCCCACCTGTCGTCAATGAAAGGGAGTTGTCATTTATGTTGGTTATCCGTCCCATCGAGCAAAAAGATTTTGCCGGGCTCAAGATTTGCGCCATCGAGTCCGGCACCGGCATGACCTCGTTGCCCGTCAACGATGAGCTGCTGCAGCGCAAGATAGACGCCTCTACCCAGACTTTTTCCGACAAGCCCGCTGGCAAGGGCGATTGCCTTTATTTCTTCGTTGCCGAGGATCTGGAGAGTGGCGAGATGGTCGGCACTTGCGCCATCGATGCGGCCGTGGGCCTCTCCCAGCCGTTTTACAACTACCACATCGGCAAGGTGGTGCACTCGTCCCCCAAGCTCGGTATCTACAACGTCGTGGAAACTCTGACCCTCTCCAACGACTACACCGGCAACTCCGAGCTCTGCACCCTGTTCTTGCGCGAATGTGCCCGCGAGGGGATCAATGGCCGGCTGCTCTCCAAGCACCGTTTTCTCTTTATGGCCGAGCACCCGGAACTGTTTGACGATACCGTCTTCGCCGAGATGCGCGGCGTATCCGACGGCGATGGCCACAGCCCCTTCTATGAGTGGCTGCAGACCCACTTCTTCTCGATGGATTTTCCCACCGTCGACTATCTGACCGGCATCGGCAAGAAGCGCTTTATCGCCGAGTTGATGCCCAAGTACCCCATCTACGTCAATTTGCTGAGCAAAGAGGCGCGGGCCGTCATTGGCCAGACCCACGAGAAGACCCGCCCCGCCATCAAGATGCTGCAGGACGAGGGCTTCGTGAACCGTGGCTACGTCGATATTTTCGATGCAGGCCCCACCGTTGAGTGCGACGTGAAGAATATCCGCAGCGTGCGCCGCAGCAAGAAGCTGCGGGTACTGGTGGGTGAGCCCATCGGTGGCAAGACCCACCTCATCTGCAACAGCCGTTTCGAACATTACCGCGCCTGCTACGGCAATATCCGGGTCGATCTCGACAAGCACGAGGCCATCATCCCGCCCAAGATGGCGGCAGCGCTCAAGGTGCAGGATGGTGACATGGTGCGGGTAGTTGACCTCGACTGAGGCAAACAGGACAAGCAAACCGATTATCAGACAGGCAGCCGAGGCTGCCTGCCAGCGACAGGGAGTGAATGGATGAGCCAGTCAGTGCAATTTATCGACGGTCAATGGCTTGCCGGTGAAGGCAAGCCGTTCGAGTCAACCGATCCAGCCAAGAACGAGGTGATCTGGCAGGGGGCTGCCGCCAGCGCGGCGCAAGTGGATGCCGCCGTCAAGGCCGCCCGCACCGCCTTCTACCATTGGGCGGATATGAGCCTTGA
Organism: Aeromonas sobria; assembly: GCF_000820145.1. Lineage (GTDB taxonomy): Bacteria > Pseudomonadota > Gammaproteobacteria > Enterobacterales > Aeromonadaceae > Aeromonas > Aeromonas sobria. Next base: position 36,226 of record NZ_CDBW01000017.1, read on the forward strand.
GGATCGCTTGGCCATAGTGCGCCGTTATGCCGACCTGCTCGGCGAGCAGAAAGAGGCGCTGGCGCTGACCATCGCCCGTGAAACTGGCAAACCCCTGTGGGAGACCCGCACCGAAGTGGCGGCCATGCAGGGCAAGATTGCCATCTCCATCCGGGCGCACGACGAGCGCACCGGCACCGTTGAAAATGCCATGCCGGGCGCCAAGGCGTTTGTCCGTCACAAGCCCCACGGCGTGGTGGCGGTGTTCGGCCCCTACAACTTCCCGGGCCATCTGCCCAACGGCCATATCGTGCCTGCGCTGATTGCGGGTAACGCCGTGGTGTTTAAGCCTTCCGAACTGACCCCCATGGTGGCCGAAGCCATGGTCAAGGTGTGGCAGCAGGCCGGGCTGCCCAAAGGGGTGCTCAATCTGGTGCAAGGGGAGGTGGAGACTGGCAAGGCGCTGGCTGGCAATCCCGATATCGACGGCCTCTTCTTTACCGGTTCGTCCCGCACCGGTCATTTCCTCCATCAGCAGTTTGCCGGTCAGCCGGGCAAAATTCTGGCCCTCGAGATGGGCGGTAACAACCCGCTGATCGTCAAGGATGTGAGCGACATCGACGGTGCTGTGCATGCCATCGTCCAGTCGGCGTTTATCACCTCGGGTCAGCGCTGCACCTGCTCCCGCCGTCTGTTTGTCGAGCGCGGTGAGCGTGGCGATGCGCTGGTCAAGCGACTGGTTGAGGTGGTCGGCCAGATCAAGGTAGGCCTCTATGACGCCGCCGAGCAGCCATTCATGGGCTCGATGATCAGCGAACGGGCCGCCCTCGGCATGGTCGAGGCGCAAGCCAACCTGCAACAGCTGGGCGGCGAAAGCCTGCTCACCCTCAAGCATCTGGCAGCGGGCACCGGCTTTGTCTCTCCGGGTATTATCGATGTGACCCAAGTCGCCGCACTGCCTGACGAAGAGTATTTCGGCCCGTTGCTGCAGCTGATGCGCTACGACGATTTTGATGCCGCCATCGATCAGGGCAACGCCACCAGCTTCGGCTTATCGGCTGGCCTGCTGGGTGATAACGAGGCGGACTGGCAGCACTTCTTCAAGCGGATCCGCGCTGGCATCGTCAACTGGAACAAGCCCATCACAGGTGCCTCCAGTGCCGCGCCGTTTGGTGGCATTGGTGCCTCCGGCAACCACAGAGCGAGCGCCTACTACGCCGCTGACTACTGTGCGTATCCGGTTTCCTCCGTTGAAGACAACAAAGCCGCCATGCCGGATCAACTGTCGCCCGGCCTGCACTTCTGACAATCATGACACGGGGCATCCAGCGGTGCCCCGATCTGTACCCGCAATCAAAGGAAAGAGAGATGCAAAAGGATATCGACACCCTGTTCAGCCATCTGTGGGACAACTACATCAAGGTGACCCCGAGCGCCCTCAAGGTGCACACCCTGCTGGGTGGCGGCGAGCCCATCATCAACGATCACGTGGCGTTTCGTACCTACAACCTGCCCAAGCTGGGGCTGGAGAAGCTGGCGGCCCACTTCCTGGCGCTCGGTTACGAGCAGAAGGGCGAGTACCTCTTCAAGGCCAAGAAGCTCTACGCCAAGCACTTCGAGCATAAAGATCCGGACGCTCCCAAGGTGTTTATCAGCGAGCTGAAGGTGGAAGAACTCTCCGAAGGCGCGCAGGCCATCATCCACAAGCTGGCGGATCAGGTGCCCGGTCATCTGACCGATACCCCGGCATTTCTCTACACCGGCGCTCCCTGGCAGGTCTCCTATGCCGATTACCAGACCCTGCTAGGGGAGAGTGAATACGCCGCCTGGATGGCGGCATGGGGCTATCGTGCCAACCACTTCACGGTCAATATCAACAAGTTGAAGGATTTCGACACCATTCATCAGGTCAATGGGGCGCTGAAAGAGGCTGGCTTTGTGCTCAATAGCGTGGGTGGCGAGGTGAAAGGGGATCCACAGGTAATGTTGGAGCAATCCTCCACCATGGCGGACAAAGCCGAGGTGCCGTTCAGCGATGGGGTGCGTACTATTCCAAGCTGCTTCTACGAGTTTGCCCTGCGCTACCCACAGGCAGATGGTGTGCTCTATCCGGGTTTTGTCGAAGCGTCGGCCGACAAGATCTTCGAATCGACTAATGCCATGTAGCAGACCATGTTACGGGAACAACCCTGTTCAAGTCGCAACGCCTCCTCGCCGGAGGCGTTTTGTTTGGAGCCGGGTAGCGTTACGGGGCTTGTTGGAAACTGCAACATTAAAAGGAGCTGGATGGCACATCTTTGGCAGGGAGTTGTTGATAAAAATGTGAACGAGATCACCAGAATGACTACATATTGGCGCTGGCAAAAGACTCAAAAGAGGTAGAATGGCGCTTTGTTTTTGCGGGGCCAATCGATGCCAAATTATCAATTTTTCAAGCAGGGTCAGGCGCTTACCTATCTCGATGCCAATGTCCCCAGCTATAGTGATGAGCGTCGTCAACTGGTTGAGCAGGGCTTTGCCGCCATAGCCCCCCCCACCTTCGCAGATACCCCGGCCGAAGCCCTGGCGCTGCTGCGCAAGCATCAGGGGTTGCAGGATGAGGCGCAGAGCGCCGTTTGACGGATAGTTGCCGCTATACCTGCAGCGATGGCCGGTTTACCAGAGAACTGAAAAGCAAAATGGTGCCATGACAATGACACCATTTGACGGGTTGGCCTGATCTCCCCTGAGCCGTTTAGCGCTGGTGCAGATCACCTTCGATGACCAGCACGGTATCCATCCCCGCCGCCTTGCCTGCCTCAAGCCCGATCCGGGTATCTTCAAACACCAGACAGTTTGCCGGATTGGCGCCGAGCCGCTCAGCTACCTGCAAAAAGGTGTCAGGATGCGGTTTGTGGTTGGTGACATCATCGGCGCTCACCACCACCGAGATATAGGCATCGAGCCCGGTGCTCGTCAGGATAGAGTCCGCCTGACTGCGCGGTGAGCCGGTGCCAATCCCCATCTTCACCTTGCCGTGATAGTGCCTGACCAGCTCCCACATCTTGGGAAAGACGCTGACCTTGTCGATATGTTCCATATAGAGGGCAATCTTGCGGCGGGTAAAGGCCTCGACATCCACCGTCAGCCCCTGCTGCTCGGCTAGCATGGCGATGATCTTGCGGGTGGGAATGCCGCCGTACTGATAGAGCTGCTCCCGCTCGAAGGGGATGCCGAACTCGGCGCAGGTGAGCTCCCAGGCATCCAGATGAAGGGGCATGGAATCTACCAAAGTGCCATCCATATCGAAAATCAGGGCATCGTAGTGATCAAACCCGTACTGCTCACGCTCGCTCATGGGGGCTCCTCGGATCAAATAGGGCAGGCTAGCAGAAACGGTCGGCGCTTTGTGGGATCTGCTTCATGGTTGGGTAGATTGTGGCCGCCGTTTTTTCTATCTCTTGCTGATTTGTGAGACAATAATCCGTTCATTGCCGGATACTTTGGCATATCAGATCAGCGAGTCCGCTTATGACCTCGAAAATATCCCCTAAAACCATTTTCTCCAGTGTGGCGCTGGTGATCGCGCTCGGTTCGCTGGAAAAGAGCATAGTCACCACCCCGCTTCCCATGATTGGCGCCGAGCTGCACGCCGGTGCCGCCCTCACCTGGGTGGTGACCGCCTACCTTTTGGCAGCCACCGCCGTGTTGCCCCTTTACGGCAAACTGAGTGATTTGTTTGGTCGGGTGCGGATGCTCAATATCGGCATCGGCCTGTTTCTGGCGGGCTCGGTGGCCTGCGCCCTCTCTCAGGATCTGCCGACCCTGCTGGCGGCCCGGGTGCTGCAAGGCCTGGGGGGCGGTGGCCTGATTGCCCTCGCGTTTACCGTGATTGCCGATACCATACCGCCGCGAGAGGTGGGTAAGTATCAGGGCTACATCTCGGCGGTCTATGCGGTCTCCAGCATCGCTGGCCCGCTGCTGGGCGGCTACTTTACCGAGCAGCTCAGCTGGCGCTGGATCTTCTGGATCAACCTGCCGCTCGGTGCGCTGGCGGTCTTCCTGATCAATCGCAACCTCAAGCAGCTCAACGTACGCCGTCATAGCCGCTTCGACTGGAAGGGGGCGGCGCTGCTCATTACCGTCACCACCCTGACCCTGTTGCTGCTTTCGCCGGAGACAGCCCTGCCCGCCGTCTGGCTGGCGGGTGCGCTGGCGGTCTCGCTGCTGTTGCTGATCCTGATTGAGCGACGGGCTCACGATCCCATTTTGCCTGCCCATCTGGCGCGGCTGCCCGGTTATCTGGTGAGCGTGCTGCTGGTGATGCTCTCCCAGCTGCTGATGTTTGCGGTGCTGGTCTATCTGCCGCTGCAGATGCAGTGGCAGAAGGGGCTGAGCGCCAGCCAGAGCGGGGTGAGCATGGTGATCTTCATGATCTGCATCACCGCCGGAGCTTTTGTTGGCGGCAAGCTGATTGGCCGTACCGGTCACTACAAGAGTTTTGTAGCAGTGGGGTTTGCGCTGGCAGCGGTGGCGCTGTGGCAGATCCACTTCGATGCCTGGGTCAAGCTGGCCCTCGGGTTTGCCGGTCTTGGTTTGGGTCTGGTGCTGCCCGCGCTCTCGGTGGTGGTGCAAAATGCCCTGCCACGGGAAGATCGTGGCATTGGCATGTCGCTATTCAACTTCGGTCGTGAGCTGGGGGGCGCAGTCGGGGTAGCCATCTGCTCCATGCTGTTCCACTCTCAACTCCCCCCAGGCAGTGCCGGTCAGCTCAGCTCATTGAGCCCGCAGGTGCTGGCACCCGGTTTCAGTGCCACCTATATCGGCATGGCACTGATCGCCACATTGGCACTGTTGCTCACCTTGCTTGCGCTCAAGCGCCACGAGTTGGCCTCCATCAATGCCTGATTATTGGCGCAGCCACACCGTGCATTGGTATGGGGCAAACAGTGGCGCAGGTTGACTCGGGTAGTTGCTCATCAACAGTGTCATGCTGCTTTCCACCTTGTCGAAGTGAGGCATCGGCAAGGGGTTGGCGGTGAGATTGGCGAGCAGCAGCAGGGTGTGTTGTTCGCCCGTTTTCGGGTCTTGCCAGTGGCGGCGATAGCTGATGCGCTCGGGGTCATCCCCATCCAGCAGTTCGAACTCGCCGTGGCGAATGACCGGGTGGGCCTTGCGCAGGGCGATAAGCTGGCGATAGCAGTGAAACGGCGAGTCGGGGCGGGCCAGCTGCTCGGCGGCATTTATCTCGACGTGGTTGGCATTGATAGCAATCCAGGGCGTGGTGGTGCTGAAACCGGCGTGGGGGCCGCCGTTCCACTGCATCGGGGTACGGGCGTTATCGCGGCCGATGGCATCGAGCCGCCGACTCAGCTCGGCAGGATCCAGCCCTGACTGGCTGGCGCGGTAGTTGATCGCCTCCACATCGCGCAGCTCGCCCGGCTGCCAGTGGCGGTTGGTCATGGCGAGCTCCTCCCCCTGATAGATGAAGGGAGTGCCCTGCGTCATGTGCAGCACCATGGCCCACAGCTTGGCGCTGGTTTCCCGCCACTCAGGCCTGTCATCGCCAAAGCGGGAGACGGCGCGGGGCAGGTCGTGGTTGCCGAGAAACAGGCTGTTCCAGCCCTGACCGTGCAGCCCTTGCTGGTGGCGGGTCATGGCTCGTTTGAAGGCGAGGGGATCGAAGCGGGATGACCACTTGTCACTGCCGAGCCCCAGATGCTCGAAGTTGAACACCATGCTGAACTCGCTGCCATCGGGGTGTGAGTAGCGCTGCATATGGGCGAGATCCGCTCCCCAGGTTTCCCCCACAGTGATGATCCCCTTGCCGCCGAAGCTGGCGACATTGAGCTCGCGAATATAGTCGTGCAGGCGCGGGCCATTGCTCATGGCCAGTCGGTCCCACTCCTTGCTCACCATGTCGATCACATCGAAGCGAAATCCCTTGATCCCTTTGCCCAGCCAGAAGTTGATCACCGCTGCCATCTCGGCCCGCACCGCCGGGTTGTCCCAGTCCAGATCGGCCTGACTCGCATCGAAGTTGTGCAGGTAGTAGCGATCAAGTTGGGGCACGTATTGCCAGCCGCTGCCGCCAAAAATCGAGGTGATGGGGTGAGCGTCGACGAAGGCTTGGTCGCGAAACACGTAGTACTCCTGATAACGGGGATCCCCCGCCAGCGCCTTCACAAACCACTCGTGATCGGTGGAGGTATGGTTGGCAACGATATCCATCATGATGCCGATGCCGCGGGCGGCAGCCTCGCTGATCAGCAGCTCCATTTCGGCCAGGGTGCCGAAGGCGGGGTCGATGGCGCGGTAGTCCGCCACGTCGTAGCCGTTGTCCCGCTTGGGGGAGCGATAGATGGGGGTGAGCCACAGCATATCGACCCCAAGCTGCGCCAGATAGTCGAGGCGCTGACGGATGCCGTTGATGTCGCCCATGCCGTCGCCATTGCTGTCCTGAAAACTCATGGGGTAGATCTGGTAGATGACGCAGCTATCGAGGTCGATGGCGGGGGTGTGGAGGATATGCGGGTTCATCAGCGTGGCCGGTTGGGGGAAGAAATTTTCTATCTTACCCAGATGAGCGAGCCCTCAACAGGGCAGGGGAAGCCTTGAAAAGGGTTCCATTATTGGCTGATAGCCAAAAGTGAGGGGAGGGTCACAAAGGGCACCCCGAGCCACGGGTGTGGTCGGGATGGCTGCATACTCATATGCCTGTTGGCATGTGTTGTTATCGGGTGGCCCCGGTCTGCTCGGCGTTTGGCTCCTGCTGGCGCTCTGCCTTCTCCTGCTGGCGTTCCGCTTGCGCCTCCAGCTCCTTGCCGAGGAAGTAGTTCAGGAAGGTGCGGATCACCGCGATGATGGCGAGGCGGATCAGCTCCTCCTTGCTCGGCGCTACCGTGGTGGCCAGGATGTCGGCGGCCAGCTGGAACTCCAGCGCCAGGATCAGCCAGCTGCCAAAACAGAGGCGAATACGCGGAAAGCCGGGCTGGTGATCCCGCACCCGGGCCGCCAGCCAGAGAGTTTTAAAGAGGCCAATGACCACACAGGCGATGGAGATGATTTCCAGCAGCAGCTGGAACAGCTCGACCCCGTGCATCATCCCCTCTTTCAGGCTCGCTATCTCAAACACTCGGGTCACCTCCCTGATTCAAAAGAGCACACTATTAACATATTGCTCGGCAAAGGCCAAATCAGAGCCTTCTGATAAGCAGTGAGAGCTGTTCAATAAGCTGACGCGCCGCCGGACTGACTCCGGCCAGTTGGAAGAAGCCGTGTATAACACCCAGTTGCCGCTGACAGGTGGTTGTGACACCGGCTTGCAGCAGTTTGCGATAGAGGGCTTCCCCCTCATCGCGCAGCGGATCATATTCTGCCGTTACGATATGGGTCGGCGGCAATCCTGACAAGGCTGGATGGTGGAGCGGGCTGGCTTCGGGGTGAGTGGCGGGTAGCTCGCCCAGATAGGCGTGAAAACCGCTTAACAGCATGTCGCGGGTGATGAGGTAGTCCTCACCGAGCCGCTGATAGCTGTCACTGTCGCCCGCAGCATCGAGCATCGGATAGATGAGCAGTTGGGCTGCAGGCAAGGGGGCGCCTCGCTCTTTGAGTAGCAAGGTGGTGATCAGGGCGAGGTGGCCGCCAGCACTGTCGCCCGCAAGGACAATCCGTGCCGGATCCCCATGCCATTTCTCCACATCGGCCATGATGGCGAGCGTAGCAGTCAGTGCATCGTCGTGTGCTGCAGGATAGGTGTGTTCGGGTGCAAGGCGGGTATGCACCGCGAACACCAGTGCTTCGGCGCGATTGCACAGCATCCGCATCTGGCGGTCGTGAGTGTCGAACTCGCCGCTGACAAAACAGCCGCCATGAAAGTAGATCAGGGCCGGACGGCTTGCGCTTGAGGTTGGTGCTGGTTGATAGAGGCGAACGGAATAATGGCCATTTTGCCACTCTTCGACAGCGCCGACTTCCTCCCGTTCACCACCCAATATGGCTGAAGCAAGATAACCTTCACGCCGCTCCTGCCAGCTCAGGCTGCTCGCCTTGGGGCGGCCTGCTGCAATGAACTCTGCCACCATGGCCGCAATGGCCGGTTCAAGTTGTGTATCCATAACGCACCAATGACTGTATATAAAAACAGTTATTTTGCGCTTTTAGCCAGAGAGCGCAACCGGCGTTAGCTGAGGCAGCTCACAAAATCAGGCTTCAATCAGCTGGAATTCAATCACATAGAGCGGTGGCAGATCGGGGTAGATATCGCGGATCACCTGTTTGAGCTCGGGGAGGGTCATGTTCTCCTGACGGGCGTGCTCGTCGTTCAGTTCATCGAAGGCGACCGCCTTGACCGAGAGTACCTCAATGGTGCCAAAGGGCTGGTGTTCCGGGTTGGTAAAGAGGGCCAGCCGCTGGCCGGGTTGCCAGTTGGCCTCGCTCTCGTCGCGGATGGTGATGGTCTTGCGGCCAGCCTGAATGTCGGCGACGAAGCGGCTGAAGAAGGTGAACTCGGGATAGGAATGGGCAGACATGTTAACTCCTGACAGGGTGAATCGAAATTGGGTGAATAGAACTCAAAGGTCGAGATAGGCGCGTAGCCTGGCCAGATCGGCGATGGCGGGCCCCTCGGCCCCTTCGCAGACAATCCCCTGTTCGATCAGCTCCTTGAGGGCGCGGCGGTAGACCCGCTCTGTGGTACCAAAGCGGGCCGCCTCGTGGGCCCGCTTGCGCGATCCCAGCATCGGGGTGCGCTGCCGTTCGCGCCACAGCTCGTAGGCGATGTTGTAGGCGATGGGATGGAGCAGCCGGCTGGTGGTGATCTCCAGGGTATCGAGGTAGTCGCTGGCGAGCGCGGCGGCAAAGAACAGGGTCAGTTCGGGTTCGGCCAGCAGCCGCTGGGCCAGCTTGTCGGCACAGATGACCCGGGCATCCAGCTCGGTCTCGGCCACCACGTTCCACTGCACCGGGGTGGCGCTGAAGAACTCCATCTCGCCGAAGATCTGGCTGTGGCAGGCTATTTCGCCGAGTTGGAAGCCGCGGCCCGAGTGCACCGTGCTGTTGAGGGAGACCCGGCCACTTTCGACCAGATAGAGCTGCTCGCTCTGCTCCCCCTGCCGCATGATCAATTCACCCGGCAGGTAGCGGCGCAGAAACAGGGTGCAGGCCTCGATCGCCGTGGCAAAACGGGGTTCAAGCTGCTGGAGTTCGGCGTGAAAGCGGCCGAGGGGGTAGGGCTGTTGCTGCATGACTTGCCTGTCGCACCGGATGACGAGGGCCATGAGGCTAGCAAGAGTGCGGGCCGGATACCAGCCCGCACGGTAACGGATGTGCCGCAGTTAACGGTTTGCCGTTTATTGCGCCAACGCGTGGAGGGCGGCAGCGATAGCTTGCTGCTCACCGGCCATCATCGCCTGTTCGGCACTGGCGTAGTCCGCCACCCCTTGCTGTACATCCTGCTCGAACAGCACCACGTTGCAGAGCACGGCGGCCACCCGCACCTTGCGCAGGCGACCCACCGTCAACAGGGTGGCGGTCTCCATATCGGCGCCGAGCACGCCACGGGCATGCCAGTAGCGGCACACCTCCTGCTCGTCATCCCGATAGAAGCTGTCGTGGGAGCGTACCAGCCCGTGCCAATGAGGCTGGCTGCCGGTTGCCACATGGTTGAGCAGGGCGGCCTGCAGCCAGATATCGGCGCAGGCGGGGTACTCAGGGGGCAGATAGGCCTGTGAGGCCCCGTCACTGCGCACCGCCCCTTCCACCACGATGAGATCGCCCAGCCCGATGTCATGCTGCAAGGCACCGGCGGAGCCGACCCGTATAAGCGATGTGGCACCGGCTTGCACCAGCTCCTCAAGCGCTATGATGGCCGACGCGCCACCAATACCGGTGCTGCAGACCGTGATGGGCAGCCCCTGATAGGATCCGTTGATCAGGCGAAACTCCCGATTTTGTCCCAGCACTTCACACTGTTCAAGCTGGCTGGCGATGCGGTCGACCCGGGCCGGGTCGCCGCACAATATCACCCGCTCGGTAATCTGGTCGGGGCGGCACTGAAGATGGGGTAACAGAGTCATAGCTTACAGACCTTGTGGCTGGCGCTTGGCGGCAATCACCCAGAGGCGGGTGCCGTTGGCGGCGATAAACAGCAGGATCAGGTACTCCAGCGACATGGCGTAGACGCCCTGCGCGGCATAGACACCGATGCTGATGATGTTGATGACGACCCAGAGGATCCAGTTCTCCACGTATTTGCGGGTCATCAGGATCTGGGCGACCACCGAGAGCACCGTCATGCTGGCATCCCAGAACGGGAAGGCATCGGGGGAGGGCTCTGGGGTGGCAAGGTTGGCACCCAACAGGTTGAGCAGAGAGACCGAGGTGCGCGCCAGGGTGGCGAAGACCGGATCGATATAGCGGGTCAGCAGGGCGATGGCCAGCACGCTCACGGCGGCGGTCACCATCAGCTTGGATTTGCTGAGCCAGCGGATCTGCAGGGTATCCCCTTGCTCGTTGGTGGGGCGGGTCCAGGCGTACCAGCCATAGACGTTGGCGCAGAAGAAGAACAGCTGCAGCATCAACAGCCCGTAGAGCTGGATCTGGAAGAAGATGATGGCAAACAGGCTGACGTTGATCAGACCAAACAGGTAGTTGATGGTCTTCTCCTGACTGGCGAACCAGATGCAGGCCAGACCGAATAAAGTGCCGATGGCTTCAATCCATGACATGGCATAGCCGCCACCCAGCGGGATGGTCACTAGGGTGTTATTGATGCTGAACAGCTCGAATATGCTCATTTTCTGATCCTTGGCATGAGGGGGAGTATGCGAGGACGCCATTCTAAGGGGTGAGGGGGAGCAGGGGCAGGACTTTTGTCCGCCCCGGGCTTGGCCCATATCAAAGAAATCGCCTGTTGTGCCCGGTTATTCCAGCAGTGATGGGTTATGGTGCCCCGGCTGGCAGGACTTTATTGATATGTAGCAAGATGATAGCGCCGTGGCTGTGGTCTGATAGAGTCCACTCTCCGGGAGGTGAATCACGTGATAACAGGAGGTTGCATTGAATTCCGAGCTTGTCTGGGTGCTCTGTCTGCTGGCAGGGGCCATCTATCTCTTCATGACCAACAAGGTGCGCATGGACGTGGTGGCCCTGGGTGTGGTCATCCTGTTTGTGCTGAGCGGCACCCTTACCCTGCCGGAGGCGCTGGCGGGCTTTAGCGATCCCAACGTTATCCTGATTGCCGCCCTGTTCGTGGTGGGTGAGGGGTTGGTGCGCACCGGCATCGCCTATCAGGTGGGGGATGCGCTGGTGAAGGTGGCGGGCAGCAGCGAGACCAAACTGCTGGTGCTGCTGATGGTGGCGGTGGCGAGTCTGGGGGCTGTGATGAGCAGCACCGGGGTGGTGGCCATCTTTATCCCGGTGGTGCTGAGCGTGGCGAACCGGATGGGGATCCCCGCTGGTCGCCTGATGATGCCCCTCGGCTTTGCCGGGCTTATCAGCGGCATGATGACGCTGGTGGCCACGCCCCCCAACATGGTGGTCAACAGCGAGTTGATGCGCCACGGCATTCACGGCTTCGGCTTCTTCGACTTCACCCCGATGGGCGTGCTGATCCTGGGGCTGGGCATCCTCTACATGTTGCTGGTGCGGGGCTCTTTGGTGGGCGAAGGGGAAGAGGGCAAAGGCAAGTCGCCCGGGCGCCGCACCCTGCGCGATCTGATCCGTGACTACCGGCTGGCCGGTCGGGCCCGCCGATTGGCGCTACGCCCTGACTCCCCGTTGATTGGCTACACTCTGGATGAGCTGCAACTGCGCGCCCGCTATGGCGCCAACGTCATCGGGGTGGAGCGCTGGCGAAAATTTCGTCGGGTGATGGTGCCGGTGTCGGGGATCAGTGAATTTCAGGCCAAGGATGTGCTGCTGATCGACATGTCAGATCCTGAGGTGGATGTGCGGGCGTTTTGCACCGAGGCGCGGCTCGAACCGATGATCCTGCGCGGGGAGTACTTCTCCGATCAGGCGCGGGAGGTGGGGATGGCCGAGGTGTCGCTGATCCCCGAGTCCAAGCTGTTGGGCAAAAGCGTGCGGGAGGTGACCTTCCGCTCCCGCTATGGTCTGAGCATGGTAGGGCTGCGCCGCAACGGTGAGGCGCTGGCGGGCAAGCTGGTGGATGAATCGCTACAGATGGGGGACACCTTGCTGGTGGTAGGGAACTGGAGCCACATCAGACAGTTGCAGACCCACAGCCGTGACTTTCTGCTGATGGGGCTGCCCGCCGAGGTAGACGAGATGGCCCCCGCCCGCAGCCAGGCGATCCATGCCCTCTTTTGTCTTGGAGTGATGATCCTGTTGATGGTGACCGATCCGGTGCCCAACGTGATTGCGGCGCTGATCGCCTGTCTGCTGATGGGCAAGTTTCGCTGCATCGACATGGAGAGCGCCTACAAGTCGATTCACTGGCCGACCCTGATCCTGATTGTCGGCATGCTTCCCTTCGCGTTGGCGCTGCAAAAAACCGGCGGGGTGGACCTTATCGTCGGCGGCTTGATGAATGCGGTGGGCGAAATGGGGCCGCGGGTGATGCTGGCCAGCCTGTTTGCCCTCTGTGCGGTGATCGGGTTGTTTATCTCCAACACCGCCACCGCGGTGCTGATGGCGCCCATTGCGCTGGGCACGGCGCAGCAGATGGGGGTGTCGCCCTATCCGTTTGCCATGACCATCGCCATCGCCGCCTCGGCTGCCTTTATGACGCCGGTCTCGTCACCGGTCAATACCCTGGTGCTGGGGCCGGGCAACTACACGTTCGGCGACTTTATGCGTATTGGCGTCCCCTTTACGCTGCTGGTGATGGCGGTGAGCGTGGTGGCGATCCCCTGGTTCTTCCCGTTCTGATCAGCGGGTTGATGGTGGTGCATACAAGCGGCTTGCGGGCCGCTTTTTTGTGGCCGTGAGACGAGATTGGCAATGGCTGTTCGGGATGGATGAAGAGGGTGGACGTTAAGGCGAAGACGGGGTGATAAAGAAAACCGGAGAGAGGCAAATTTCAGATACAAAAAAACCAGCCTGAGCTGGTCTGATTGTTACTACTAATAATGGTGCGGAAGGAGAGACTCGAACTCTCACACCTTACGGCGCCAGAACCTAAATCTGGTGCGTCTACCAATTTCGCCACTTCCGCAATACTAATGGTGGCTATGACGGGATTCGAACCTGTGACCCTCGCATTATGAGTGCGATGCTCTAACCAACTGAGCTACATAGCCTTCTTGTGTTCGACCTAGGTCAAATACAAGCAAAAATGGCTGGGTACCAGGTTTGAACCTAGGCGCGTTGACGAGATCAATATCTCTCACGCTTACCACAGCAAGCCATCAACATAGTTAATGACAGGTAATAATGGCTGGGGTACTAGGATTCGAACCTAGGGATGGCGAGATCAAAACCCGCTGCCTTACCGCTTGGCGATACCCCAACAGTGCTCCTCAACAGTCATCTGACTGGTAAAGAACCTTAAAAATTGCTGCGGTACTAGGATACGAACCTAGGAATGTTGACGAGATCAAAACCTCTTACATTCACCACAGCTATCACCGACAAGGTCGATGAAATGCAATAATGGCTGGGGTACTAGGATTCGAACCTAGGGATGGCGAGATCAAAACCCGCTGCCTTACCGCTTGGCGATACCCCAACAGAAACAATTTAAATAATGGTGGCTATGACGGGATTCGAACCTGTGACCCTCGCATTATGAGTGCGATGCTCTAACCAACTGAGCTACATAGCCTTCTTGTGCTCGACCTGAGTCAAATACAAGTAAAAATGGCTGGGGTACTAGGATTCGAACCTAGGGATGGCGAGATCAAAACCCGCTGCCTTACCGCTTGGCGATACCCCAACAGTGCTCCTCAACAGTCATTTGACTGACAAAGAACTTTTAAAAGTTGCTGGGTACTAGGAGTTGAACCTAGGCACGTTGACGAGATAAAAACCTCTCACGCTTACCACAACAAATCACCGACAAGGTCGATGACCAAAAATAATGGCTGGGGTACTAGGATTCGAACCTAGGGATGGCGAGATCAAAACCCGCTGCCTTACCGCTTGGCGATACCCCAACTGAACAATTAATGGTGGCTATGACGGGATTCGAACCTGTGACCCTCGCATTATGAGTGCGATGCTCTAACCAACTGAGCTACATAGCCAACCGTGCTTCCAGTGAGTCGTTGCCTCGTCACTGTGCGGGCCGAATTATGCGTATCTGGCTCTGGGGCGTCAACCATTTTTTTGTCAGAAAAACTGATTTTGGGTGCGTTTGGCGAGATATTGGTCTCTGTTGCGCAAAAGCCCAACAATATGATTTTTTTTAAGACATACCCCCGGCCGAGCCAAGGATTCCGGAGACAACATGGCCAGTAAATAGCGGCCTTCCCTCGCCAACGGGGCACCTCCTGTAACCATGGCCCGGTTTTTGGCAAAGCAGCGTCCTGGTTTTTTCTGTGTCACGTTGTCCCGTGCTTTCAGCTGGGTGAAACAGCACGCCCGGCGAGCTTTACCGCTCAGCGGAGCCATTATCTCGCTCTCGCCCTAAAAGCCCCCTCAGGTCACAGGTTGGCCGGAGAAAGGCGCTTTTAGCCATTCAGCCACGGCAACGCAGTGGTGGCGTGTTTGGCAAGCCGTTGTCAGTGGCCCACGCGGGTAGGGTTTACTTGTGCTCGTAGTTGGCCACCCACGCCGTCCATTGTTGTGGTTATGCACAAAGATGCGATTACTGCACGTCTCGTGTGGGGCTCTTCGCACGAAATAAACTCATGTGGTTTCATTAGAAAACTTCATTGATTGGTAATTTTAAAGTGTGATCAACCATTAAGTTCGTTAATAGCCAGTGGGATAGCATGGCCAGCCTTGGAAGAGTGACATTTAATCTCAATATGCGCCGCTGCTGTGTGTAGCAGGACCATTGAGTGGGTATCACGATATATGGCCCAAGGTATCAGGAGTGGCGCCATACAACCTGTGACCCACAGGAGTGAGTATGGCCAAAGGTAGAGTGTTCGGCGGATGAACCGGCCGGCATGAAAGGGCTGGTGACGAGAGGGCAACCCCGAACGGCCACATGGCATAGTGAGACCCGGCAGCAGATCGATCCCGGCTACTATCGCCCGATAACAACGCATTGAAACCGGCTAGATGAATTTTATCTTTCATCGAACGGGGTAGTTGCATCCAAAAATGTCCAGTGTGCATGGCTGACGCGGTTATTACCCATTGAACGATCGCGTTATCCGTGCCGCTGGATGAATAAAAATAAACAGCAATAAAGGCAGGTTAGTATGCATCCATCTACAGCTCCGACCGGGTTATTACAACAACCCAAACCCTTCTTCATGATCTTTTTTGTCGAACTCTGGGAGCGCTTCGGTTATTACGGCGTGCAAGGGATCCTGGCGGTTTTCTTTGTCCAGCAGCTGGGTTTTTCTCAAGAGCAGTCATTTATTACCTTCGGCGCCTTCTCGGCGCTGGTATATGGCCTGATATCGGTCGGCGGCTATGTCGGGGACCATGTGCTCGGAACCAAGCGCACCATGGTACTGGGGGCGCTGGTGCTGGTATTGGGTTACTTCATGACGGGCATGTCCATTTACCATCCAGACCTTATTTTCTATGCGCTGGGCACCATTGCGGTGGGTAATTGTCTGTTTAAGGCCAACCCGGCTAGCTTGCTGTCGAAATGTTATCCGCCAAAAGATCCCCGTCTGGATGGCGCGTTTACCCTGTTCTATATGTCGATCAATATTGGCTCGCTTATTTCCCTCTCACTGGCGCCGGTCATTGCTGACCATTATGGCTATACGGTGACCTATAACCTTTGCGGGGTCGGGCTGATCATTGCGTTGCTGGCCTTCTTTGCTTGCCGCCATATGGTCAAGGATATCGGCTCTGAACCGGATCATCTGCCGCTCAACTACAGCAAGCTGCTGCTGGTCTTGCTGGGTGCCGTTGGGCTGGTCTTCTTCTGTGCCTGGTTGATGCATCATATCGTGATTGCCAATATGGTGCTGATGACGGTGACCATAGTGGTGGTGGTGATTTTCTTTCGTGAGGCATTCAAGCTGGATCTGGTTGGCCGCAACAAAATGTATGTGGCGTTTGTGCTGATGCTGGAGGCGGTGCTGTTCTATGTGCTTTATGCCCAGATGCCAACCTCGTTGAATTTCTTTGCCATCAACAACATGCATCACGAGATGCTGGGGGTGAGCGTCAATCCCATCAGCTTCCAGGCGCTCAACCCCTTCTGGGTGGTGGTGGGTAGCCCGGTGCTGGCGCTGATTTATACCCGGATGGGCAGCCAGGGGAAGGATCTCACCATGCCGCTCAAATTTACCCTCGGGATGTTCTTCTGCTCGCTCGGCTTTTTGACAGCAGCCGCTTCCGGTTGGTGGTTTGCTGATGCCCAGGGGCTTACCTCGCCCTGGTTTATGGTGCTGATCTATCTGTTCCAGAGTCTGGGTGAGCTGATGATCAGCGCACTGGGTCTGGCCATGGTGGCGGCACTGGTGCCCCAGCGCTTGATGGGCTTCATTCTCGGGATGTGGTTCCTGACCCAGGCGATGGCATCCCTGCTGGGGGGCTATGTGGCTACCTTTACCGCCGTGCCGGAAGGGATGAACGACCCTTTGTTGACCCTGCCTATCTATACCGATGTGTTTGGCAAGATTGGTCTGGCGACCCTGCTTATTGCGGTGGTGATGGGGCTGATGGTGCCCTGGCTCAACCGGATGATGAATGCGACCGGGCCGCAGGAAGAGGGGGTACTGGCGCCGCAATCACAGGCGTGACGGGAAGATAGTGACAATACCAAGGCAAGGGCTGTGACCCTTGCCTTGGTTATTCCTGGCTCAGTTGTACTGCTCTTCCATCCAGGCTTCGACGATCAGTTGGGCTGACACTCCATCCACACTGCCTTTTTCCAGCGCGCGATAGCCGCCCCGTTCAAACAGTCGGGCACGGGCATCTGTGGTGGTGAGTCGCTCATCCTTGAACTCCACCTGCTTGCCAAAGCGGCCGTGCAGCCGGTTGCCGAACTTGCGAGCGCGCACCGTGATCTCCTGATCGGTTCCATCCATGTTCAGCGGCAGGCCGACCACCAGCAGGTCCGGTTGCCACTCCTTGAGCAGCTTGTCGATATCGTCCCAGTTAGGGATGCCGTCGTTGGCCTTGATGGCGCGCAGAGGCTGTGCGGTGCCGGTCAGCTCCTGGCCGATGGCAACGCCAATGCTTTTGGTACCATAGTCAAAGCCCATGATGCTGCGTGATGACATGAAAAAATCCTCGAAAGGCAACGCAGGGGGCGTTGCCGGGTGTTAGCTATGGCCGATGTCGCTGGAGAGATGAACAGTGTTCACCCCTATGCTGGCGGCGGCTTGTTGCCAACGTGTGTGAATGGGGGTTTTGAATACCAAATCCGGATTGGGGGGGATCACCAGCCAGGCGCCATCGACCAGTTCCTGCTCCAGCTGACCGGCGCTCCAGCCCGCATAGCCAAGAGCTACCAGCCAATGGGCAGGGGCTTCGCTCGTGCCGAGGGTTTCCAGTATATCCTTGGATGTGGTCACCATCATCTCATCCCCTACCTGCAGGGTGGAGTTGAAACCGGGGTGGAAGCTGTGCAGCACAAAGCCACGGTCAGCGTGAACCGGCCCCCCTTGCAGCACCTGCTGCTTGAGCTGCGGATTGCCGGGTACCGAAATCTTGAGCTGGGTGAGCATGGCTTCCAGCGACATATCTACCGGAATGTTGACCACCAGCCCCATGGCACCCTCTTCGCTATGTTCGCACAGATAGACCAGCGAACGGGCGAAGTAGGGATCCGTCAGGCTTGGCATGGCAAGCAGGAAATGATTTTGCAGTGTTTGCATAGGCCAAATAGTGCAAAGGTCGTTGGCAAGTGAATAGGGCAATTATGGCAGTTCATCACTTTGGGCAAAACCGCTTTTTATCGGGCGTCTCTTTGCCCACTCACCAAACGGTGCGGGAGAGAAAACCATGGAAGGTATTTCAATCAGACAGAAGTTGATCCTGGGGTGTGTGGTGCCCCTTTTGGCACTGCTGGCGTTGCTGGTGGGCGCAACCCAGGCGATGTCCCAGCTGATGGCAGGCATGAACGCCATGTATCAGGGGGAGGTGGTGCAGCTCAAGGAGCTCAAACAGATTGCCGATCTCTACGCGGTCAAGGTGATCGATGCGGCCAACAAGGCCAACGTGGGGGGGATTGCGCCCGCCCAGGCCAAGGCCGATATGTTGCAGGCGCAGCAGGAGATCGCCCGTATCTGGCAGCTGTACAGCGGACAGGAGCGGACCCAGTCCGAACAGCAGGAGGCCGCGCGGGTGCAGGCGTTGTTTGGCGCGGCGGATCAGCAGATTGCCGCGGTGGTGGCGGTGTTGGATCAGATGCAGGGGGCGGCGCGGGATCAGCTCTCTGCCCATATTATGCCCCTCTACGGGGTGATCGATCCGGTCAGTGACGGAGTGAGTGCGCTGGTGGAGTTCCAGCTCAAAGAGGCGGAGCAGAATATCGGCGAGCTCAACGATCTTAGGCAGCAGCTGTTTCAGCTCTTTATCGTGCTGTTTCTGGTGGGGGCGGCCTGCGTACTCTTCTTTGGCGTCTGGGCCGGACGCAGCGTCAGCCAGCCGCTGGCGGCAATGGGACATGTGCTGCGGGGGATGCAGCGGGATCTCGATCTGAGCCAACAGGCGCCGGTATTGCGCAAGGACGAGATGGGGGCGCTGGCTCAATCGCTTAATCAGGTGATCAGCCACTTTCGCAGTTTGATTAATCAGATCAACGAGATGGCGGAGCACCTTGCCAAGGAGTCCGCTCATCTTGCCCATATCGGAGTCGAGAGTCGTCAGCGCTTTGCCCAGCAACAGGGTGAGACCGATCAGACCGCTACCGCTATGAACCAGATGAGTGCGACCGTGGCCGAGGTGGCCAACAGCTCCTCCGGCGCGGCAGATGCGGCCCGTGTCGCGGATGAGAGTGCCCGCCATGGCCATCTGGTGGTGGAGGATGCCATCGCCCGGATGTCAGCATTGTCGTCCCATATTCAGGACACGGCGGCGATGATCACCCAGCTGGCCGACGACAGCCGCGATATCAGCAGCGTGATGGATGCCATTCGCGGCATTGCCGAGCAGACCAACCTGCTGGCGCTCAATGCGGCGATAGAGGCGGCGCGGGCGGGGGATCAGGGGCGCGGGTTTGCAGTGGTGGCCGATGAGGTGCGCACCCTCTCCCAGCGTACCCAGCGCTCGACCGAGGAGATTGGCAAGACCATCGTCAAGTTGCAGCAGGGGGCCAATGATGCGGCTAGCAGCATGGTGCGTGGGCTGGATCAGGTGGAGGAGTCCAACCGTACCGTGCTCGCCTGCGGCAAGGCCCTTGGCGAGATTGTCAGCTCGGTGGAGGTGATCAATGAGCTGAACACTCATATCGCCACCGCCGCAGAGGAGCAGAGCAAGGTGGCAGAGGAGATCAGTCGCAACGTGGTCAATATCGCCCAGATTGCCACCGAATCGACCGCGGCGGCCTCCGAACTGAACCAGAGTTGCCACGAGCTGGAGCAGCTATCGAGCGATCTCAAGCAGAAGGTGGGGCAGTTCCGCTGTTAGATAGCGGTCACAACCACGCACACTGCACGAAACAACAGAGGCGGCCATGGGCCGCCTCTGTTCATTAACGATTGTATAGATAACGATAGTGCCGATTTAGCCGTTGCTGGCTCAGCCTTTCGCCAGCCGACGCTCGATGGCATCCATCAGCATGCCGGTGATGTGCACATCGAAAGCCGCTTCGATCTCGCGGATACAGGTCGGGCTGGTGACGTTAATCTCGGTCAGCCGATCGCCGATGATGTCGAGGCCGACGAAGATCAGGCCCTTCGCTTTCAGGGCAGGACCGACTGCACGAGCGATGGCCCAGTCGGCTTCGCTCAAGGGACGCGCCTCACCACGGCCACCGGCCGCCAGATTGCCACGGGTTTCCCCTTGCGCCGGAATGCGCGCGAGGCAGTAGGGAACCGGTTCACCGTCCACTACCAGCACCCGCTTGTCGCCATCCTTGATGGCGGGCAGATAGGTCTGGGCCATGCAGTACTGGCTGCCATGTTCAGTCAGGGTTTCAATAATCACGCCGACGTTGGCGTCATCTTCCTTCATGCGGAAGATGGAGGCGCCGCCCATGCCGTCCAGCGGTTTGAGGATCACATCCTTGTGCTGGGCGTGGAAGGCGCGCAGCTTGTCAGCGCGGCGGGTCACCAGCGTGGTCGGGGTGTGCTCGGCAAACCAGGCGGTGTAGAGCTTCTCGTTGGCATCGCGCAGGCTTTGGGGCTTGTTGACGATAAGGCAACCCTCATCCTCTGCCCGCTCCAGCATGTAGGTGGCGTAGATAAATTCGGTGTCGAACGGCGGATCCTTGCGCATCAGGATCACATCGAGGTTGGAGAGCGGCTGATCCACCACCTCGCCCAGGGTGTACCAGTCGGCGTAGTCATATTTGACGGTGAGCGGGCGCATGGTGCCAAAGGCGCGACCGGCTTCCATATAGAGATCAGACATCTCCAGATAGAAGAGCTCATAGCCGCGCTTTTGCGCCTCTTCGAGCATGGCAAAGCTGGAATCTTTCTTGATGTTGATGGCCGAGATGGGGTCCATCACGATGCCGAGTTTAATGGTCATCCGAATATCCTTCTTAATGGCTCGATTGGGTTGTAGGGTCGATTAGCGAAGCGTAATCGGCCGTTTGAGGCTGCCATCATTCGATGCCGCCACGCGGCTTATCGACGCTGCCCGCAGGTATTAAGCGAGATCGCCAAAGCGGCACTGCAGCGCAGTAATCGCAGTCAGGGCGGCGGTTTCGGTGCGCAGCACCCGCGGCCCCAGCAGCATCTCTTTGAAATCTTCCTGCACGGTACGGGCGATCTCGTCGCTCGACAAGCCCCCTTCCGGGCCAATCAGCAAGCGCACGCCATGCTCGGGAACGGGTAGGGTGTTGATGCTGTACTCGGCACGGGGGTGCAGGTTGAGCTTGAGCTCTTTGGTCTCTTCCGCCAGCCAGGCGTCCAGCTCCATCGGCATGCGCACTTCTGGCACCACGTTGCGGCCGCACTGTTCACAGGCGCTGATCACCACTTTCTGCCACTGCTCGCGCTTCTTCTCCAGCCGATCGGCGGGCAGCTTGACGCCGCAACGCTCGGAGAAGAGCGGGGTGATGCAGGTGACGCCCAGCTCCACCGATTTCTGGATGGTGAAGTCCATCTTGTCACCACGGCTGATCACCTGACCCAGATGGATGGCGAAGGGGGACTCCACCGATTGGGCGTCGCAGCGGTCGATGGTCACTTCCACCGACTTTTTGCCGACGCTGGCGATGGTGGCGGGATATTGATTGCCATCGCCGTTGAACAGCTCGAGCTGCTGGCCCGGCTGCATGCGCAGTACCCGGCCGATATGGTTGGCGCCGTCTTCTGACAGGGCGATGGTCTGGCCAGCCTGCATGGCGGCCGCTTCATAGATACGTGGAATGCGCATGGCTAAGTGTCAGTCTCTGGTTCAAGAAGAGGGATTTTAAATCCCTTGTGCCCATAGGTGGGGTTATTGGCACTGCTTTTCAATAAAGGGATTGGTATTGCCTTGCAGCTTGCCGATGCTGCGATTGCGCTCGCACTCCCAGCCGTCTGCCGGGTATTGTCTGTCCCAAGCTTCGAACAGTTTACGCTGTTGCGCAGCCAGACGCAGCCCATACTGCTGGCTCATATAGAGGTAGGCGCGGGCGATCTGGCCCCGCACCGGCCCCTTGGGCGGCTGTACCCGACGATCCTTGAAATCCACCAGCATCTGGCACTGGCCGTACTGATCCGGCTTGCCGTTCCAGTCAGAAAAACGGAAGTTGGCCCGATCGCCGTTCACTTCACCGATAGCGGGCACCAGATTGTGCATGTCCCCCTCCATCTGGTTGAATTCGTCGCTCTTGCCGCAGTTTTTGCGACCGCCATCCTGCCAGCACTGCAACTGGTGGCCGAACTCCCAGGCGGGGACTATATGTTCCCACTCGATGCGGGCGGCGCGCTTGGGCTGCTTGCGCGGCTCATAGCCGCAACTGGCCAGATCCGGGCTCATCTTCTTGCCCTGATAGTTGATGTCGCAACCGCAGTAGAAGGTGGTAACCGCGGGGTTGGTTTGATAGAGCTTGACCAGATCCTGTTTGGCGGAGCGAAAGGTCTGGGCATGGAGGGGAGCACTGAGCAGCGGCAAACCGGCCAACAGGGTCAGGGCGAACGATAGCAGGGGGCGAAACATGAAGATCCTTGGCAAGAAAATAGGTGGATGAAACGAACCGCCCCTGGCGCGGGGGCGCGACACAAGTTGGCTTATCGGGTGACGGCTGGCCCCGGTCGTTCCTGCGCCAGCGGCTGTTTGCAGCGGCGGCAGTGGTAGCGGGCCTCGCCACGCACCACCTTGTTGTGGCGGCGGATCGAGAGCTGATGCTGCTGGCAGTGACAGCGATAGGGAATGGTGCGCTGCGCCAGTACCGCCAGATCGAAGCTGTGGGTGGTTCTGGGCTCAAGGCCGAACACCTCCCGCATCACCGATTGCCACTGGGTGCCGTGGGGCAAGACCCGGTTTTTGCCGCGGCCGTCGCCCCACAGGGCATAAACCAGCAGATGGGCCACCTCGTGGGGCACCACCTCAGCCAGAAACGCCTGTTGATTGGCCTGATAGAGGGCGGGGTTGAAGCGCAGCTCCCAGGTTTGCAGCCGCGCCGAACCCGCTGCCCGGCCCCGCATATTGCAGTAGATCCGCGGGCGGGCAAAGCTGCGGTCAAGGCGCGCCTCGGCCTGCACAAAGCAGGCTTCTACGCGTTGTTGCAGCAGGGCGACAAGCTGGGCAGGAGTGGCGTTCATCAACATCTCGGCGGGTAACGGAAAAGCAAAAGGGGAGCCAGGCTCCCCTTTTATCACAACTGGCGACTGTTACAAGCCAGCAGCGGAGCGCAGCAGCTCGGCCTTGTCGGTCTGCTCCCACGGGAACTCTTCGCGACCGAAGTGACCGTAGGCGGCGGTAGCCTGGTAGATCGGACGCTTCAGATCCAGCATCTCGATCAGGCCATACGGACGCAGTTCGAAGTGCTCGCGCACCAGCTTGACCAGCAGATCCTCGGCGACCTTGGCAGTACCGAAGGTTTCGACGCTGATGGAGGTCGGCTCGGCCACGCCGATGGCGTAGGAGATCTGAATTTCACAACGATCGGCCAGACCGGCAGCAACGATGTTCTTGGCAACGTAGCGGGCAGCGTAGGCAGCAGAGCGGTCAACCTTGGACGGATCCTTACCGGAGAAAGCGCCACCACCGTGACGGGCCATGCCGCCGTAGGTGTCAACGATGATCTTGCGACCGGTCAGACCGCAATCACCCATTGGGCCGCCGATAACGAAACGGCCGGTCGGGTTGATGAAGTATTTGGTGTCTTTGGTGACCCACTCTGCTGGCAGCACCGGCTTGATGATCTCTTCGCGTACCGCTTCAACCAGATCTTTGTGGCTGATGGACTCGGCATGCTGGGTGGAAAGTACCACCGCATCGACACCAATGATCTTGCCGGCGTCATCGTAGGCAAAGGTCAGCTGGCTCTTGGCATCCGGACGCAGCCACGGCAGGGTGCCGTTCTTGCGCACTTCAGCCTGACGCTTCACCAGCAGGTGAGAGTAGGTGATGGGGGCGGGCATCAGCACGTCGGTTTCGTTGGTGGCGTAGCCGAACATCAGGCCCTGGTCACCGGCGCCCTGCTCCAGCGGATCGCGGCGGTCAACACCCTGGTTGATGTCCGGGGACTGCTTGCCGATGGCGTTCAGTACGGCGCAAGAGTCAGCGTCGAAGCCCATGTCGGAGTGGGTGTAGCCGATTTCACGTACGGTATCACGCACGATCTCTTCGATATCAACCCAGGCAGAGGTGGTTACTTCACCGGCCACCATGACCATGCCGGTCTTGACCAGGGTCTCACAGGCAACGCGGGCCTTGGTATCTTGCTTGAGGATGGCGTCCAGTACCGCATCGGAGATCTGGTCCGCAATCTTGTCTGGGTGGCCTTCGGAGACCGACTCGGAAGTAAACAGCTTTGCCATGATGGGAGTCTCAGCTTGTCTGGGTTATCGCCACAGCAATAACCGGGTGAATAGGATGGTGTAGAGGTATCTACATCTGGACGTCTATTTTAATTAGCGCCCCACCCGATTGCCAGCACTATTTTGTCGTGCGGCCGCGGCTGGGTTACTAATGGCTCCTTTCTATCCCCAAGGGGATGGAAATCAAACGTTTGCCGTTGTTCTCTTTGGCCTGCAGGGCCCAAGAAAAGCGATTGTCCTCCCAAAGCCACTTTATTCGTCCAGATAGTATTTGCACGCCGCGCCCCCTGCTGGGACAATAACGCGCCTTAATCTTGGCCATCAAATGAAGCAATCGCAGGAGATACAGATGCCTTCTCGTAAAGAGCTTGCCAATGCCATTCGCGCATTGAGTATGGATGCCGTTCAAAAAGCCAACTCCGGTCACCCGGGCGCCCCCATGGGAATGGCGGATATCGCCGAAGTGTTGTGGCGCAGCCACCTCAAGCATAACCCGAACAACCCCAAGTGGGCCGACCGTGACCGTTTCATCCTGTCTAACGGTCACGGCTCCATGCTGCTGTACTCCCTGCTGCATCTCTCCGGTTATGACCTCTCCATCGACGATCTGAAAAACTTCCGCCAACTGCACTCTCGCACCCCGGGTCACCCGGAGTACGGTTATGCGCCTGGCATCGAGACCACCACTGGCCCGCTGGGTCAGGGCATCACCAATGCCGTGGGTATGGCGATCGCCGAGAAGGCCATGGCTGAGCAGTTCAACCAGCCGGGTCACGACATCGTTGACCACTTCACCTACGCCTTTATGGGCGACGGCTGCCTGATGGAAGGCATCTCCCACGAAGCGTGCTCCCTGGCAGGTACCCTGCAACTGGGCAAGCTGATTGCATTCTGGGATGACAACGGTATCTCCATCGACGGTCACGTTGAGGGCTGGTTCACCGACGACACTCCTAAGCGTTTTGAAGCCTACGGCTGGCACGTTATCCCGGCTGTTGACGGTCACAGCCCGGAAGCGCTCAATGCCGCCATCGAAGCCGCCAAGGCCGAGACCGGCAAGCCGACCCTGATCTGCTGCCGCACCATCATCGGTTACGGTTCACCGAACAAGTCCGGTTCTCACGACTGCCACGGCTCACCGCTGGGCAACGACGAGATCGCCGCAGCACGCGCGTTCCTGAAGTGGGACCACGCCCCGTTCGTTATCCCGGCTGATATCGCTGCCGAGTGGAACGGTCAGGAGAAAGGCGCTGCACTGGAAGCCGACTGGGATGCCAAGTTCGCCGCCTATGCTGCCGCTCACCCGACCTTGGCTGCCGAATTCAAGCGCCGTACCACAGGCGAGCTGCCAGCTAACTGGGCTGCCGAATCTGCCAAGATCATCGAAACCCTGCAAGCCAACCCGGCCAAGATCGCCACCCGTAAAGCGTCTCAAAACGCGCTGGAAGCGTTCGGCAAGCTGCTGCCGGAGTTCATGGGCGGTTCTGCCGACCTGGCTCCGTCCAACCTGACCATGTGGTCCGGTTCCAAGTCTCTGACTCCAGAGAGCGCGGCAGGCAACTACATCCATTACGGCGTGCGCGAGTTCGGCATGTCCGCCATCATGAACGGTATCGCTCTGCACGGTGGTTTCATCCCCTACGGCGCCACCTTCCTGATGTTTATGGAGTACGCCCGTAACGCCCTGCGCATGGCTGCGCTGATGAAGCAGCGTTCCATCTTCGTTTATACCCACGACTCCATCGGTCTGGGTGAAGATGGCCCGACTCACCAGCCGGTTGAGCAGATCGCCTCCCTGCGTCTGACCCCGAACATGAGCACCTGGCGTCCGTGTGACCAGGTTGAATCTGCGATTGCCTGGAAGCACGCCATCGAGCGTACTGACGGCCCGACCTCGCTGATCTTCTCTCGTCAGAACCTGGCCCAGATGGACCGTACCGCCCAGCAGCTGGCTGACACCGCCAAGGGTGGCTACGTGCTGAAGGATTGCGCCGGTACTCCTGAGCTGATCCTGATCGCCACCGGTTCCGAAGTGGAACTGGCTGTTGCCGCCTATGAGCAGCTGACTGCCAAGGGCCGTGCCGTGCGCGTGGTCTCCATGCCTGCGACCGACGTGTTCGACGCCCAGTCTGCCGAGTACAAAGCATCCGTGCTGCCGATGTCCGTCACCAAGCGTGTGGCCATCGAAGCAGGCATCGCTGACTACTGGTACAAGTACGTCGGTTTCGGCGGCAAGATCATCGGTATGACCACTTTCGGTGAGTCTGCACCGGCCGAGCTGCTGTTCAAGGCATTCGGCTTTACCGTGGAAAACGTGGTTGCGACCGCAGAGTCCCTGTAATAGCTGATTGCTTGGTTTTGAACTGAAAAGCGCCTCCCTTGGGAGGCGCTTTTTTATTGCTAATTAAAAAATTTAATATAGGTTTATTTTATTCGTGTCATATCAAACTTAATTAATATAAATCTTGATTTTTAAATCTAATGTTATTAGCGTGATGTAATGTTGATTTGATTGCAATAAATTCAGGAGGAGTGATGATAGGTCAGTGGATTGGTAAATACTCGGGTGACGTAGTTGGTGGAATCATATTATATATAGAAAAGAATGATTCAGGTTATGAAGTATTGGCTTATATATGCCCCGATTCATTAGAAATCCCATCATCTATTGCTTTTTTCAGTACTGAAAACTTAGTCAGCAACAATACCTATTGTGCAAATGTTTCACCAATTGATCCACGAAACTATAATATAGTTTCGTGGGATTCAATAAAAAGCTTATATGATGAAAATATTTCTCATTAGACTGCAGCTGATGTATCAATGATAATTGATAGCGACAGGATGAACATATCAGCTAAAACAGATATTGGCGTTAACTTTACTGCAGAGTTATCTTTACAAAAAGTTACTGAAAAGTCATTGATACAATCATCAGAAATGTCGTGGGAGCAATATAAGAAACACGTATCTGAAATATTAGATGATCAGATGGTTTTTCGTGGACAGAAACAACCATGGCCATTGCAAACATCTTTTCATCGACGAGGAAGATATAGAACCGATTTGTTTATATCAAAAGATATTCCAATTTTGCATCAAAGACTGTGTTCAATCACATCACACTATTTCAATTTAGATGACCCGAAGCAAAACGGAGCGTTTTTTAACCTACTGCAACACCATGGATATCCTACTCCATTATTAGACTGGAGTTACTCTCCATTCGTAGCTGCATTTTTTGCCTTTAGAGAGTGGCCGAAAGGGTATAATAATGACGGTGAATACATTAGGATTTATATATTTAATAATAAAGCATGGAGACAAAAATTACCTCAGATTAACTATCTAAACCCCCCGTTCCCCCACCTGTCAGCAACAGACTTTGTTGCCATAAATAATCCTCGGGTTA
The DNA here is from genome assembly GCF_000820145.1 of Aeromonas sobria. GTDB lineage: Bacteria > Pseudomonadota > Gammaproteobacteria > Enterobacterales > Aeromonadaceae > Aeromonas > Aeromonas sobria. Next base: position 63,781 of record NZ_CDBW01000017.1, read on the forward strand.
TCCCTCAACAGGCCCTTACGACAGTTACAAATGTAGTAAATATAGAGGCATATATACTAAGTGTAGAAAAAAGCAATGGTGTTGAATTTCTTCATGCCATTGATATCCCCGTGAGGTACCGTGATGAGGCAATGCGTGAATTAAGATATATGGGAATTACTGCTGGTTCAATGTTTCCGGGAATTGATGGTGTATGTGAAGAAATGAAAGATAGGTTTTTTTGAGATCTAAATAAGTGTTGTGATACTTATTTATAAAAAGAGACCGGCTATCAGCCGGTCTCTTTTATTATTTAACACAAACCTTACGCCTGCGGCGGGGTGCTTTCGGCGTTGGACATCACCGCATCAATTTGCACCAGGGCACCGGTGGGCAGTTCGCTTACCCCGAATACGGTGCGGGCAGGCAGATAGCTTGGGAAATATTTGGTGTAGACAGCGTTAACTGCATCCAGATCGGCGATATTGCCGAGCTGGATATTGACCTTGACGATATCGTCCATCACATGGCCGATGCTCTCGACGATGGCTTTGATATTGCTCAGGCACTGGGCGGTCTGCTCTTTGATGCAGCCAGTCAGGATCTTGCCGGTGGCAGGGTCGATCGGCAGCTGCGCGGTCAGATGGTTGTAGTGGGAGAAGGCGACAGTCTGGCAATGGAGCGGGCTGCGCGGTGCCTTGTCGGTATTGCGGGCAGCGATCACCAGATTGTGACGGTCTTCCACCAGTTGCGGCGGGGTGCCGTCACCGTGGGAGATCACCGCATCCATCTGCACCCGGGCACCCATGGGCAGGGCGGTGGCACTGATCACCGAGCGGGCGGGCAGGTAGGCCACGGCGCGGGCAATGGCGGAGTCGGGGAAGAAGGTGGTGTAGACCTCGTTGACGGCCTCCAGATCGGCGAGGCTGGTCAGGTAGATATTCACTTTGACGATGTCGTCAAACGGCACGTCGATGCTCTCCAGTACCGTTTTGATATTACGCAGGCACTGACCCACCTGCTCCTTGATGCCACCGGCGACCAGCTGGCCCGAGGCGGCCTCGACCGGCAGCTGCGCGCCGATATTGTTGTAGTGGGAGAAGGCCACGGTATGGGTGGAGAGCGGGTTGTGCGGCGCCTTGTCGCTATTGCGGGCGAGCTTCACCAGCGCACAGGGGGCTTGCGGGAAGGTGCCTTCGCCATTGGAGATGATGGCATCGATCTGCACCAGCGCACCCAGCGGCAGCGCGGCGACGGCGAGGGTGGTGCGAGTCGGCAGATAACCCGGGAAGAATTCGCGATAGACGGCGTTGACCGCCTCCAGATCTGCCATCTCTGTGAGGAAGATGGTCGCTTTGACCATATCGTCCATCACATGGCCGATGCTTTCGATGATCGCCTTGAGGTTGCTCAGGCACTGTCTGGCCTGCGCGGTGACATCGCCACTTACCAGCTTGCCGGTGGCCGGATCGACCGGCAGCTGGGCCGAGATATTGTTGTAATGAGAGAAGGCCACCGTTTGGGTGCAGGGGCCCAGATCCTGGGGCGCATTGGTGGTATTTCTTGCCGACTTGATGATGGTGCCACTCATAGATATGCCTCTTTTTAATATTTGTTGTTAATTCAGGTACAGGTTTACCCCATCTGGTTGTGCGCCATGGCCATTTTGCCTGCGGCGGCATCCCCGGTTATTATTTGTGATCCACTCAATAGCTGAATGGGATAAGAGAGGAGATGACAGGGTGAATATTTCAGACGTTGCGATTCTATGAGTGGCCATCAGGGGTTGCAAACCAGTGATTTCATTTCTATGAGATGGCTCAATGCTCGCAAATTTAATGTGATTGCTATTCAATTCACCCTGAATAGTCGCCCATTCGCCCGCCAATGGCCCTGCATCGAGCTGCAGCCCTGTCAGGGCAGGGGTTGGGGCGCAGGCCATGGCAGCGCAGGGCTGTGAATAAAGGGTTAACGCTATGGGTCAGGCTGCCACCAAACGATTTTATTGTGCATAGATATGTACTTTATGTTTTTTTAGTCATCTATCTTGTCGCGTGAAAATATGCTAGCTGCCGTTCATGTCGCAACAGCTAAAGATGTGGCTGGAATATAATTCAACTATTTGCATGAGCGGCAGGTTGATAATTATTGGATAGTCATAGCATCGCTGCGGATGTCGGTCGGTTTTATCTGGTCATATATATGAAGAAATATGCCATGAGATTGCAGCAGAAAAATATGGGCCTCATTTTTCGTGATGGAAAAGGCAGAAAATAGTGGGCGATTGTCATGGTGGGGTAGGGCAGAGTGAACAAGCCAATCAGGACGATCTGTCAGACATCTGAGCACAAAGCCGAACCAATAAAGAGATTGCGGGCCATCCAACGCAACAGCCCCGATCTTGTTCAGGGCGGGGCTGTTGTTGGTCTATGGGGCGCGATACGGTCGCGCTTGGCAGGGTTTATCCCGCGGGATAGAGGGCTCCCAGCACGGCCGGACGGCTGGCGCCGGTGACGGCGGGCAGATTGCCCGGTTTGCGGTGGATAAAACACATCGCCAGCCAGGCAAATGCGGCGCCTTCCACCCAGTCGGGGGCCAGCCCCAGCTCGGCGGTGCTGGCGATGCGCCAATGGGGTAGTAGACTGGCCAGCTCCGCCAGCAGCGGGGCGTTATGGGCACCGCCGCCACAGACAAACAGCTCGGCTTTCGGTTGGCTGGCACCGACTGCGTCGGGCCGCTCAGGCAGCTGGCGGGCGATGCTGTGGCAGGTGAGCGCCTGCAGGGTGCGCTGCACATCTACCGGCGCGTAGTCACTGCCTGCCAGCTCGCCATCGAGCCAGGCTAGGGTGAACATCTCCCGTCCGGTGCTCTTGGGGGCGGGAGCGGTGAAGTAGGGGTGAGCCAGCAGCTTTCCAAGCAGGTCAGGAATAAGCTGGCCGCTGGCGGCCCACTTGCCACCGGCGTCGTAGTTGCCGCCGTGGGGCTGATGGCGACGATACCAGCCATCGAGCAGGGTGTTGGCGGGACCAGTATCAAAACCATACACTCCGCCCGCATTGCCCGGCAGCACCGAGATATTGGCAATACCACCGAGGTTCAGCACCACCCGCAGCGCGCCGGGTTTGGCAAACAGCGCCTGATGGAAGGCGGGCACCAGCGGCGCCCCCTGACCGCCGAGGGCCATGTCCATGGTGCGAAAATCGGCGATAACGTCGATGCCGGTCAGGGCGGCCAGCAGGGCGGCGTTGCCGATCTGCAGGGTAAAACCGAGTTGGGGGCGGTGGCGGATGGTCTGACCGTGGCTGCCGATGGCGCGAATATCGGTGGGCGTGAGGCCCGCCTTGGCCAGCAGCGCGTGGGTGGCGGCAGCAAATTCCTCTGCCACTTGCTTGTCGGCCACTCCCATGCGGTCGATTTCGTTGTCGCCCGGGGTGCAGAGTTCGTGCAGTTCGCGGGCGGTGGGCCAGGGGTGGCTGAGGGCCGCTTCGACCCGCAGTTCATCCCCGTCGATCATCACCAGCACGGCATCGATCCCGTCCATGCTGGTCCCCGACATCAGACCGATATAGCGTTCAGCCATGGTTGTTCCTCAATTAAGGATTGCCGAGAAAGGGGCAGGGGAGAGAGATAAGCGGATGGGGTCTTCACCCCGCCCGCCTGGTTGTCGCGACTATCTGTCGCGATTATCTGCCACGACTATCCCGCTTGTTCTGGGCCAGTTGCAGCTCGGGGTTGTCGAGCTTGGCCAGTTGCGGCATCGCCAGCTTTTTGAAGTTGGCCAGCTCGCGCCCGCTCAGGGTTTCGGCCTGCGGCAGGGTGAGGGTGCGCGGGTTCTTGTGAATGCCGCCCACCACAAATTCATAGTGCAGGTGCGGGCCGGTGACGCGACCGGTGCCCCCCAGAGTACCGATGGTCTGCCCCTGTTTCACCCGCTGCCCCTTGTTGACGGTGCGCTTGGTGAGGTGCAGGTACTTGGTCACATAGTTACCGGCATGCTTGATAAAGACATAGTTGCCGTTGAACTGGTTGTAACCGGCGGCCACCACGCTGCCTGAGCCCGCCGCCATGATGGGGGTGCCCACCGGCGCCACATAGTCGATGCCGTTGTGGGGGCGGATCTTGCCAGTCACCGGATGAAGGCGGCGCGGGTTGAAGTTGGAGCTGATGTATTTGAAGTTGACCGGCGCCCGCAGGAAGCTCTTGCGCATCGCCTTGCCTTCCGGGGTGTAGTAGTTGCCATCTCTATTGAGCACGGCGCGATAGATAGCGCCATCGTTGACGAACTCGGCGGCCAGAATATCGCCGGATGCGACCCGTTCGTCGTCGCGGAACTTGTCTTCGTAGACCACCCGGAAGCTGTCTCCCGGTTGCAGGTCCTGGGCAAAGTCGATGTCCCAGCCGAAGATGGCGGCCAAGTCCATGATCTGATCTTCGGTCATCCCCGCCTCCACCGCGGCGCCCCAGAAGCTGGAGCGGATTTCCCCCTTGCTTACCTGTTCGCGGGTGTCGAGGGCAATCTTGAGGTTGCGGGCGAGAAACGTATCAGCCTTGCGACTGACCTTGAGCGCCTGCTCCAGACTGTGGGGGTAATAGAGGCTCTGGAGATCGCCGTGTTCGGTGAGGTTGAAGGTGAGCTCCTGCCCCGGCTGCAGCATCCGCAGGGGATCGCTGCCATCGAGCTGGTCGATCAGGTGCAGATCCGTGGTGCTCAGGCCAATGCGCTGGAAGATCACCCCCATGTTGTCGCCACGGCGCACCTTCACCTGTTTGGTGATGTAGTGCGGCTTGGGCGGGGTGGTCGTTTGTGCCAACAGGTCAGCGTCATCCGGTTGCGACTCGGCGGCAAGCTCCCCGCTGTTGTCATCAACCCGGGTGGCGACCGCCCGTTCGCTTGGCCAGGCAGCCAGCATCATCACCATGATGCTTAAAATCAGCACCATTTTACGGTGCCAGGTGGGAAGAGCGTTGAAGGCGTTCCAAATGATCATGAGAGGCTGACGAAATCGGGCAGAATGGACGGATTTTACAGCCTTTCCAATTGGCCCGCCATTCCAGTAATATGTTTGGCCCTGTGGAATCGTGATTGGAGAGTCAAAAAATGTCCCAGCTCGAGGTGGCGCTAGCCGAGATCAAGCGCGGAGCGGAAGAAATTCTGGTTGAAGAAGAACTTGTTGCCAAGTTGAAGGAAGGGCGCCCGCTGCGCATCAAGTTGGGCATGGACCCGACCGCCCCCGACATTCACCTGGGTCATACCGTGATCCTCAACAAGCTGAAGACCTTCCAGGATCTGGGTCACGAGATCATCCTGCTGATCGGCGATTTCACTGCCATGGTGGGTGATCCCTCCGGCAAGAACAGCACCCGTCCGCCGCTCTCCGAAGAGGCCATCAAGCACAACGCCCTCACCTATGCAGAGCAGGCGTTCAAGATCCTCGATCCCGCCAAGACCCGCATCGAGTACAACTCGACCTGGCTGGGCGAGCTGGGGGCGACCGGCATGATCAAGCTGGCGGCCAAGCAGACCGTGGCCCGCATGATGGAGCGTGACGACTTCAAAAAGCGCTACACCGGCGGCCAATCCATCGCGATTCACGAATTCCTCTATCCGCTGCTGCAAGGCTATGACTCGGTTGCGCTGAAGGCGGACGTTGAGCTGGGCGGTACTGATCAGAAGTTCAACCTGCTGATGGGCCGCGAGCTGCAAAAAGATGCCGGTATGGCCGCCCAGTGCGTGCTGATGATGCCGCTGCTGGTGGGTCTGGATGGCGTCAAGAAGATGTCCAAGTCCGCTGCTAACTACATTGGCGTACACGATGCCCCGGGCGAGATGTTCGGCAAGATCATGTCCATCACCGACGTGCTGATGTGGAACTACTACGAGCTGCTCTCCTTCCGCCCGCTGGCTGAAATCGAAGAGTTCAAGGCAGGCATCGCCGCTGGCACCCTCAACCCCCGTGACGTGAAGATCTGGCTGGCTAAAGAGATCATCACCCGCTACCACGACGCAGCGGCAGCCGAAGCGGCCCACGAAGATTTCACCCAGCGCTTCTCCAAGAACGCCATGCCGGACGAAATGCCGGAAGTCGAGCTGGCGCTGGAAGGCGAAGGGCTGGCTATTGCCAACCTGCTCAAGGATGCCGATCTGGTGGCCACCACCTCCGAAGCACTGCGAATGATCAAGCAGGGCGCGGTCAAGGTTGATGGTGAGAAGCTGGAAGATGGCAAGGCACTGGTTGGTGCCGGTACTGCCGTCTATCAGGTTGGCAAGCGCAAGTTTGCCCGGATTACTGTCAAATAAGCAGTACCGTCAAGTAAACAGTACCGCCAGGCAAGTCGGCCATCAGGCCGGTTAAAGCTTGTTTAACAGGGCCTCCTTCGGGAGGCCCTGTTGTATCTGGGCGACACGGATCTGGGAGATAAAGTGCCGGAGGACGGCGCTGCCGGGGTGCGGCCGTGTCGCCAGACTGATGCTGGTCATCATGCCGTTGCCTGCAATGGGGTGATAACTGACCCCGAGCGGGCGCAGCGCCGCCACCGAACTTGGCACCAGAGTTACCCCAAAGCCCGCCTGCACCATGCCGACGGTGGAGATCACCAGCGGACATTCGGGCCCCAGTATCGGCTCGAATCCGGCCTCCCGGCAGAGGGCCACGATACCGTCATAGAGTCCGGGCCCGATGGCATGGGGGAACAGAATAAAACTCTCATCCTTCAGGCTGGCCAGTGGCAAGGGGCCCGGTCTGGCCTTGGGGTGGTTGGTCGGCAGCGCAATCAGCAGCGGCTCCTGATCGATTAGGTGATGGGTAAACCCCTCGCTGCCACGGCAGGGCAGCCGCAAGATGGCTGCATCCAGCCGATCGTTGCGCAGCGCCTCCACCAGCGCTGGCATGGTGTCCTCTTGCGGGCTGAGGGCCACCTCGGGGTAGCGCTCCCGGTAGTCGTGCAGCAGGGTCAGCACCGCAGGGTGGAGCACGGTTGAACCGGCAAAGCCGATCCGCAGCGCCCCCTGCTCGCCCCGGGCAATCCGCTTTACCTTCTGTTTCGCCCCATCGGCCAGCGCCAGGATCTGCGCCGCATCCCGATAGAGGCTCTCGCCCGCCTCGGTCAGCTCGATACTGCGGGTCAAACGGCGCAGCAGCGGGGTGCCGAGGGTCTCCTCCAGCTTGCGGATCTGCTGGCTCAGCGGCGGCTGGGCCATGTTGAGTGATTCGGCTGCGCGGGTGAAATTCTGCTTTTCAACAACGGCCATGAAGTAGCGGAGCGTACGAAGTTCCATATCGATTGAGTCTCAAAGTCATGGGGTCAGCGTATTGGTGTTGAAATGTGAACCTAGTCACCATTGGATCCGAACGCTAACAGGATTCACGGTGGAGGTGAAACCCGAATGGAACATATTGCAACATCTGACAGTGCCGGGTGCAGCTGTGCCCTCGAAGTGAGCCAGCAGTTTTCCCGCTGGCGCAGGCAGCATGACGGTGGCGAGATCTACCAGAGTTCCCTGATGAGCGCCCTGCTGGCGGGGGTCTACGAAGGGGAGACCACCATGAGCGAGCTGCTGCGCCACGGCGACTTTGGCCTTGGCACCTTCAACCACCTCGATGGCGAGCTGATCGCCTTCGAGCGCCAGATCCACCAGCTGCGCTCCGATGGCTCGGCCCGTCCCGCCCGCGCCGACCAGAAGACCCCCTTCGCGGTGATGACCCATTTTCGCCCCTGTCTGGAGCGCCGCTTCGACCATCCCCTGAGCCGCGACGAGATCCACCAGTGGGTGGATCGGCTGGTGGGCTCCGACAACGTCTTCGTCGCCCTGCGCCTCGACGGCCAGTTTGAAACGGCCAAGGTGCGCACCGTGCCGCGTCAGGAGCCCCCCTATCGCCCGATGCTGGAAGCCATCGAACAGCAACCGCTGTTCCGCTTTGCTGCGGTGGCGGGCACCCTGGTGGGCTTTCGCTGCCCGTCGTTCGTGCAGGGGGTCAATGTGGCGGGCTTTCACGAGCACATGATCACCGCCGATCGCAAGGGGGGCGGCCATCTGCTCGACTACACCATGGCCCACGGCACCCTGCGACTTTCGGTGGTGCGTCACCTCAATCTGGCCCTGCCAGCGGATCCGGCTTTTCGTCAGGCCGATCTCAATCCGGCCGATCTCGATCGGGCCATTCAGGCCGCCGAAGGCTGATATACAAGGATCAATATCATGGAAAACAGACAGTGGAAGTGCGGTGCCGAGCTGGTGGTGCGTCATCTGGAGGCGCAAGGGGTCAAGCAGGTGTTCGGGATCCCGGGTGCCAAGATTGACCGGGTGTTCGATGCGCTGGAGGACTCCCCCATCGAGACCATAGTGGTGCGCCACGAGGCGAATGCCGCCTTTATGGCCGCTGCCGTGGGGCGCCTCACCGGCAAGGCGGGGGTGGCGCTGGTCACCTCGGGCCCCGGCTGCTCCAACCTCATCACCGGGCTGGCGACCGCCACCTCGGAGGGGGACCCCATGGTGGCGCTGGGCGGCGCCGTGCGCCGTGCCGACGGCCTCAAGCTCACCCACCAGAGCATGGATACGGTCAACCTCTGCCGTCCGGTCACCAAGTTCAGCGCTCAGGTCAACAGCGGGACGGCGATCTCCGAGGTGATGGCCAACGCCTTTCGCGCCGCCGAGCTGGGACGGCCGGGGGCGGCGTTCGTCAGCTTGCCGATGGACATCATCAACAAGCCGGTGCAGGGGAGTGTGCTGGTGCCCCATGAGGTGCCGGAGCCGGGCTGCGCCGATGAGCAGAACATGGAGCAGGCATTGACCCTGCTGCGCAGCGCCGAGAATCCGGTGGTGCTGCTCGGCCTGATGGCGAGTCGGCCTTCGACCGCCGAGGCGGTGCGCGCCTTCCTCGACAAGGCGCGGCTGCCGGTAACCGGCACCTATCAGGCCGCCGGGGTAGTGGACAGCTGCCACTTCGATGACTTTGCCGGACGGGTGGGGCTGTTCAACAACCAGCCGGGGGATCAGCTGCTAGCAGGGGCCGATCTGGTGATCTGCATCGGCTACAGCCCCATCGAGTACGACCCCGTGCTGTGGAATGGCGATCGGGAGCGGCGCATCCTCCATATCGACGTGCTGCCCGCCGATATCGACAGCAGCTACTGCCCGACCGCCGAGCTGGTGGGGTCGATCCGCGCCAACCTGTTGCAGCTGACCCGTATCATGGGCAATCCGAAAATCCGTCCCCCCGAGGTGGATCGGCTGCTGCAAGGGGTGCGCCAGCAGCGGCTGCGGCTGGCGTTGCGGGCCGATGATCTGCAAGGCAATCCGGTTCACCCCTTGCGCATCGTGCGCGAGCTGCAGGATCTGGTGCGCGATGACATGACCCTTTGCGTCGACATGGGCAGCTTCCATATCTGGATTGCCCGCTACCTCTACAGCTTCCGCGCCCGTCAGGTGCTTATCTCCAACGGTCAGCAAACCATGGGGGTGGCGCTGCCGTGGGCCATCGGCGCGGCGCTGGTGCGGCCGGGGGAGAAGGTGATCTCGGTATCGGGGGATGGCAGCTTTATGCAGTCGAGCATGGAGCTGGAGACGGCGGTGCGGCTCAAGAGCAATATCGTCCACATCATCTGGGTCGATAACGGCTACAACATGGTAGCGATGCAGGAGCAGCAGAAGTATTGCCGCACCTCCGGCGTCTCTTTTGGCCCTATCGACTTCAAGCGTTACGCCGAATCGTTCGGGGCGGCCGGGTTTGCGGTGCGCTCGGCCGACGAGCTGCGTGCCACCCTGCGGGCCGCACTGGCGGTGGAAGGGCCAGCGGTGGTGGCGATCCCGGTGGATTATTCCGACAACCCGGGGCTGATGGCCCAGCTCAGGCCAGAAGTATTGGCATAAGCACTGGTAAAAGTACGGGCATCAGTAGTGGCAGCAGTGCTGGCCTGAATAGATAAGCGCAGGCAGACAGGTCCGCCCATATAGCAAAAAACCGGCATCAGGGATGCCGGTTTTTTATTGCTACGCGGGATTGGCAGCCTTAACGGGCCAGTTGGACGGCGGCGCGCGCGCGGGCCGGTTGCGGGTGGTGCTTGGCTTTTGGCGCGCAGGCCACTTTCAGGCGCAGCCACTCGCGCCACAGCAGCCAGCAGAGCGGCAGGGTCAGCAGCAGCACGGTGGCGGGCTGGGCCATCAGCACCCCATCGCGGCCCCACAGTTGCGGCAGCAGGAAAATAAGCGGCAGCAGCAGCAGGGTTTTAGCGAGGGAGATGACCAGCGCTTGCCGGGTACGGGCCATGGATTGCAGCAGCACTATGCCAAATACGATGATCCCCTCCAGCGGAATGGCGCCGAGGTTAAGGGTCAGGCTGCTGATGGCGGCGGCCAGCAGTTCGGGATCGTTATTGCCGGTATAGAGCATGGCGACCTGTCTTGGCAACAGCTGGATGGTGAGCCACACCAGCATGCCGTAGATAAAGGTGATCTTGAGCCCCATCTCCATCAGGAATTTGAGGTCGCGGTGGCGTTTGGCCCCTGCCGCCTTGCTGATCAGCGGCTGAATGCCGAAGGCCAGCCCTTGCAGGATGACGATAAAGACAGCTTCGGTGTAACCGGCCACGGTAAAGCCCGCCAGATCCTTCACATTGCCGTACACCATCAGCTGGCTGTTGTGCAGCATCAGCAACAGGCCGAGGTTGAACTGGGCGATCAGGCTTGGCAGCCCGGTAAAGAGCAGGTTCGGCATGGCCGGGAGGTTGGGCACCAGATCCCGCCATGCGAGTTGCAGCCGTGCCCAGGGGGTAAAGAAGTAGCCAAGGCCGATCAGGCTAACGATACCTTCTGCCATCAGGGTGGCCTGGGCGGTACCGATCAGTCCCAGTCCCAGCCGACCCACCATGATGTAGTTGAGGATGATGTTGAGCACGGCGCCGCTGCTCACCAGCACCATCGCCAGTTTCGGACGGCCATCGTTGCGCAGCAGATAGGGCACCGCCAGATTGCTGGCCAGCAGCAGGGTACCGCCGCCAATCCAGGTGAGGTAGTCGCTCGCCTGCTTCCAGGTGTCGGTGCCCTGCTCGATCCCCAGTCCCAGCAAGATATCGGTGTGGGTGTAATAGAGCAGCGCGGGCGCAAGCACCCCGAGTCCTGCCAGCAGCCAGAGGGCATTGACCAGCGCCTGACGGGCCAGCTTGTCGTTTTTCGCCCCTTGCTGGAAGGAGATGGCGGTAGCCGCCCCCATGCTGACCATGGCGGCCAGACCGATTAGCACCATGATGACCGGATAGACCAGGTTGATCCCGGCGAGGCCAGCGGCGCCAACGTAGTGGCCGACGAAGATGCCGTCGATGAGGTAGTAGGCCCCCGAGACCAGCATGGCAAGAATGGAGGGGAGGGCGTAAGCCCAGAAGCGACGGGTCATGGCCCGTTGCCGCAGTGTTAAATAGGCAGACATATCTGTTCTCTTGGGGAGCTCGATTATCGAACAGACAGTGTAGATTAATACTGATTTGGTGATAATCAGGGTTTCACTTGATGGATTGCTGAGTATTTCTCATTAATTCGAGGTGGGTAGTGGGCCTTGAGCATGTCGATCAGGATGCGCAGGCCGCTGCCCAGCTGGTGCCGACTGGGATAGAAGAGGGAGAAACCGGCAAAGATGGGGCACCAGGGCTCCAGCACGGTGAGCAGTTTCCCCTCTGCCACTTTTTGGCTCACCTCCTCTTCCAGACAGTAGGCCAGCCCAAGCCCCGCCTCGGCGGCACCCAGATAGAGGGCCGGGGTGCTGGTGGTGAGTGGTCCGGTCACCTCGATCTCCAGCATGTTGCCATCGGCGGCAAAGGCCCAGCGATAGTGATGGTGCGGGGTGAGGCGATAGCCGATGCAGGCGTGGCGACTCAGCTCGCTCGGGTGCTGCGGTGCGCCATGTTCCGCCAGATAGGCGGGGGAGCCCACCACCAGATAGCGCTGGGGCGAGCCGAGGGGGATACCTATCATCTCTTTGGGCAGCAGATCGCCATAAAAGAGCGCCGCATCATACCCATCTTCAATCAGCCGGGGCATCAGCTCCTGCTCCACCACCTCCACCTGCATTCTGGGATAACGGCGCAGATAGTCGATAAGCACCGGTGCCAGCAGGCTGTCGATGGCGCCACGCGGGGCGCAGAGCTTGATCCGGCCCACCGGCTCGTCGCTGTTGCGAGCCAGCTCGCTGAGCGCCTCTTCCAGAGTGTTAAGGGTTGGCAACAACTGCTTGAGCAGCCGCTGGCCCGCGTCGGTCGGCACCACGGCGCGGGTGCTGCGGTTGAGTAGACGGACACCTAATCTGGCTTCCAGTCCCTTCAGGCTGTGGCTAATGGCGGAGGCTGAGACCCCGAGTTCGAGGGCGGCCTTGCTGAAGCTGCGGTGGCGGGCGACGGCGGCGAATACCGCCAGTTCGGCGAGATCGGTACGGGTAATGGTCATCATCAATCAACAAAAAGGCGTGAGCCACAAGGGTACGCCAAGGCTGTGCTGCACACAATCCGCGCGCAATGAGTGGGTTGTTGCAAAAATGTAGCTGTCCGCAGGCCATTGATTCCAGTGAAACTAAGTTGAATTGTTAAAAAAAACTCACAACAAGGCATTCGCAATGTGATCTTGGTCGTCCGAAAGGCGACACGAATCAAACTTTGGTTGATTAATTCAAAAAAACGCTGTGATTAATAGGGGTATTTAATTAGAGTCAACCCATCAAGAGTGGTGCACGTTAAGCAGTTGTTAAGCGAGACGGGCGCTGACCCTCAGGGTCAAAATTTCGCACTGTTGTTTGTTGCGGTCTTGTTGTCACAAGGAGTGATGGCCAGGTTGCCGGGGTGCGAGAGGTTAATGAGAGGGATGAACAGCAGGCGTTCCAGGGAGATGGAACCGGGCCGAGAGCCCGAACAAACAAGAATCCCATTTTTCCTAGATGACAGGAACAACGTATGTCTGACATGAATATTGCAGCTGATGGTCGTTTAGCCAGCAACGCTTCCCGCGGCATCAACAAGGCCGATGTGGTCTGGATGCTGGGTCTGTACGGTACCGCGATCGGTGCCGGTGTGCTCTTCCTGCCAATCAACGCCGGTGTAGGTGGTCTGTGGCCGCTGGTTGCCATGTTGATCCTGGCCCTGCCGCTGACTTTCTTCGCTCACCGTGGTCTGGCCCGCTTCGTGCTGTCCGGCTCTACCCGTGATGGCGACATCACTGAAGTAGTAGAAGAGCACTTCGGCAAGACCGCAGGCAAATTCATCACCCTGCTCTACTTCTTTGCCATCTACCCGATCGTACTGATGTATTCAGTTGCTATCACCAACACCGTCGAGAGCGTGATTGTTCACCAGCTGGGCATGTCTGCACCTCCCCGTGCCGTCCTGTCACTGGCGCTGATCCTCGGTCTGATGGCGGTTGTTCGTCTGGGCGGCCAGGTTATCGTTAAAGCGATGAGCGTGCTGGTATTCCCGTTCGTGATCACCCTGATGGGCCTGGCGTTCTACCTGATCCCGCACTGGAACGGTACCATCATCACTGAAGCTCCAGCGCTGGCTGACGCCTTCAACGGTGACTTCCTCAAGACCCTGTGGCTGGCTATCCCGGTAATGGTGTTCTCCTTCAACCACTCCCCGATCATCTCCTCCTTCGCGGTGGACAACAAAGGTCGTTACGGTGAAGGTGCCGAGAAGAAGTGCAGCAACATCCTGCTGGGCGCTCACGTCATGATGGTAATGACCGTTATGTTCTTCGTATTCAGCTGCGTACTGAGCCTCTCCCCGGCTGACCTGGCTGCTGCCAAAGAACAGAACATCTCCATCCTGTCCTACCTGGCCAACCACTTCGACAACCCGGTTATCGCCACTGTGGCTCCGTTGATTGCCATGGTTGCCATCAGCAAATCCTTCCTGGGTCACTACCTGGGTGCGCAAGAAGGCATGAACGGCCTGATGGCCAAGGCGCTGCGCGAGAAGGGCAAGAACGTTGACATCAAGCAGCTGAACAAAGTGACTGCGGTGTTCATGATTCTGACCACCTGGGCTATCGCCACCATCAACCCGAGCATCCTCGGCATGATTGAAGACCTGGGCGGCCCGATTATCGCAATGCTGCTGTTCCTGATGCCGATGTACGCCATCACCAAGGTTCCGGCCATGCGCAAATACGCTGGCAACATCAGCAACGGCTTCGTGACCCTGATTGGCCTGATCGCCATGTCCGGTATCATCTACAAGCTGATTGCCTGATAACTCCGGTTACCAAGTTGAATGAAGAAGCCGCCTCGCAAGAGGCGGCTTTTTTTATGGCCGGGATTCAGGGCTGGGCGTTGTCGATGTTCTCCGACTGCCAGAGGGCATAGCCCTTGCCGGAGGCCGTGGTGGGCAGATCAATTTGCATCAGGTCGTTGCCGATGACGAACAGCCCCGTGTAGCGGGCACGCAGATCCTGCGCCAAATCTTTCACCGAGATCTGGCCGTTGAGGCCGATATGGCTGAACACCGTCAGCGCCGGTTTGGCTTCGTTCATCACTCTTGCCGCCTGCTCGGGGGAGGCGAGGTGACCGGCGATCGCCTTGTAGCCCGGGTTGGCCTTCATCCGGGCGGCGGAGGTCATGGAGACGCAATGCACCAGCAGATCGGCCCCTTTGGCCTGCTTCACCACCTCCGGGCTGTAGCGGGTATCGCCGGAGAGCACCACGCTGTGGCCGTGGTAGTCGATGCGATAACCGAACGAGGGCTTGATGTTGACCCCGTGGTCGTTGTCAAAGGCGGTCACCTTGACCCCATCCTTGTCGTAGACCACCCCGGCGGTGACCTCGTGGCTGTTGATCTCCACCCCGTCCAGCGGCGTTCCCTCATCCTTAACCCGGGTGGCGATGTCGGTGGCGTAGGCCTGCTGCAAGCCACGGGCAAGGGCGGTGGTGCCCTTGGGGCCGTAAAGTGCCATCGGCGCGTGGCGCTGGCCATAGGCTGGTTGCAGCCAGCCGGTCAGCCAGAGATCCGCCAGCCCGTTGGTGTGGTCGGAGTGAAAGTGGGTGAGGAAGAAGGCGTTGACCCGGCCGATGGGGATATGCAGCTGCCACAGGCGAGTGGTGGAGTTGCGGCCAAAATCGAACACCAGCTTCTGGTTGCCCGCCTCGACCAGGGTGCTGTAACCGCCGCGACTGATCTGGGGCACCGGAGTACCGGTGCCGAGCAGGCTGACCCGAAAGATATCGGGCTGGGCCTGGGTTGCGGTTAGGGTAGCGGCGACGGGGGCATTCTGTTGTGTATTGATAAAGCGGCTCTCGGCAGCCTGGCTGGTGCCGGTGGCAAGCAGACCGACCAGTAGTGCGGCCAGATAGGTACTTTTCATGGGGATTTATCCTGTGGGGAGAGGTACTGCATCACTCTATTGGTAACTAAAGGATGGATAAATTGGCTAAAATCCATTTCTTACTAAACTGGTAGTTGTGAATCAGGGGCCCGACAGTGGGTCGCATTGCCCTGAAAAGCGGGCAAAGGAGGGGTTTTGGATCGATTGACCAGCATGCGCATCTTCACCCGGGTGGTGGAGCTGGGTTCATATAGCGCAGTGGCAAGTGAGCAGGGGATCAGCGCCCAGATGGTGGGCAAACATATGCTGGGGCTGGAGCAGTGGCTGGGGGGTAAGCTGTTTCACAAGACCACCCGCCAGCAGACCCTCACCGAGCTGGGTCAGCTCTTTTTGGCCCGCTGCCAGCGGGTGCTGGAGGAGTTGGCGCTGACCGAATCGCTCACTCAGAACCTGCTGGCCGAGCCAGCGGGGCGGCTGCGTATCGCCGCCCCCCTCAGCTTTGGTCACCACCGGCTGGTGCCGCTGTTGCCCGCCTTCCTTGAACGTTACCCCAAGCTGGATCTGGATCTGCAGCTCACTCCTCGCTGGGTCGATCTGGTGGAGGAGGGGTTCGATGCCGCCATCCGCACCCTGCGCCCGCAGGATGAGGCGCTCATTGCCCGTCCGTTGTTGACCCAGCACTACCGCCTCTGCGCCGCGCCCGGCTACCTCAATCGCCACGGCGTGCCGCACCAGCCAGCCGATCTTGCTCGCCACCAGTGCCTGCACGGCAACTGGGGCGAGCACGAACGCTGGCAGTTTGTCGGCGAGGATGGTCAGAGCGAAGAGGTGCGGGTGGCCTCGCGCCTGCGCATCAACCACTGGCCAGCCTTGTTGACGGCGGCGCTGGCTGGCGCTGGCATCACCTTGCAGCCCGCCGAACAGGTGCAAGGCCATATCGCCGCGGGGCGTCTGCTCCCGCTGCTTGGCCACTATCAGCCCCCTGCCAATACCCTCTACTTTATCTATCCGGCGGCGCGCCGGCAGGTGCTCAAGATCACCCTGCTGGGGGATTTTCTGGCCGAGTCCCTGCAAGCCGAACCTGACGCTGAATAAAGGGCTGCATATTCCCTGCTCAGGCGCTTAACAAAGGAGCGGGGGAGGCCTAACATGGCCCGACATCTGTTTATGAATCGGGACAAAGGAATATGTCTGCGTTGAAAAAGGATCTCGGGCTCTGGCAGGGGATGGGGCTGCTCGCCACCTCGCTGCTGGGTACCGGGATCTTCGTGGTACCGGCGACCGCCGCCTCGCTGGCGGGCGGGGCCTCGCTCTGGGCCTGGTTGCTGCTGATTGCGCTGGTGCTGCCCATCGCCTTTACCTTCGCCCGCCTCGGCCGCCGTTATCCTCATGCGGGCGGTGCGCCGCACCTGATTGGCCTCGCTTTTGGCAACGGCGCCGAGCGCTTCTCCGCC
This sequence comes from Aeromonas sobria, assembly GCF_000820145.1. GTDB lineage: Bacteria > Pseudomonadota > Gammaproteobacteria > Enterobacterales > Aeromonadaceae > Aeromonas > Aeromonas sobria. Next base: position 80,506 of record NZ_CDBW01000017.1, read on the forward strand.
TTCCTCTTTCTGGCTGTGCTGCCAGTGGGCCTGCCTGCGGCGTTGATGATTGCTGCCGGTTTCTGGCACGCCCTGTTCGAGATGGGGGAGTGGGCCCTGTGGGGCATCCAGTTGCTCACCCTGCTCGGGGTATTTCTGCTGGGGCTGCGCGGGGCGCGATCCTCCGGCAACCTGCAACTGTTGATTGCGCTCGCCATTCTTGGGCTCACCCTGCTGATCTGGTTCAAGGGGGAGGTGAGCTGGCGCGACGCAGCCCGGCCGTTGCCGAGCGCGGATGAGTGGCCTGCCATGGCCACCGCGCTGGCGGTGATGTTCTGGTGTTTTGTCGGGCTCGAGGCCTTCGCCCATATGGGGGAGGAGTTCAAGCGGCCGGAGCGGGACTACCCCATCGCCCTGCTTGGCGGGGTGCTGCTGGCGGGGCTTATCTACTGGGTGCACTCGCTGGTGGTGCTCAAATATGGGCTCTACGGCGATGAGGCGAAAAACGCCACCGCCATCCCCTCCCTGCTGGCGCTGCTGTTTGGCCCCACCGCCAAGTGGCTGGTGGCGGTGCTCGGTTACCTCTCCTGTTTTGCCAGCATCAACATCTATATTCAGGGCTTTGCGCGGCTGATCTGGAGCATGGCGCGAGAAGGCAAGCTGCCCCCCTCGCTGGCGCAGCTCACCGCGCGCGGCGCACCGCTGAGGGCGCTCACTCTGGTGCTCGCCATCTGCCTGCTCTGCATCACTCTCATCATCTGGCTGCGACTGCCCCTTGATGAGCTGATCCGCTACGCCAACGGCAACTTCGTGCTGGTCTACCTGCTTTGCATGGCGGCGGGCTGGCGCCTGCTCGGCGGGGTGAGCAAGGGGCTGGCGGGGGTGAGTGTGTTGCTCTGCGCTCTGGTGCTGGTGGCGCTCGCCACTCAGGTGCTCTATGCGGTGGTGCTCAGCCTTGGTTACGGCTGCTTCTCCCTGTGGCGGCGCAGACGCCGGCTGCTGACCTCTGACGATATTTGCGCCATCAAGTAGCCCCCGAAAAAGCCCCGCAGTGCGGGGCTTTTTGTTGCAGGTCAGATGCTGGCGGGCAGGTCGCTGCGCAAGATAGCGTAGTGGCGCAGGGAGATGAAGCCATCCCCCTTGCGTTCGCACTCCCGCGCGGTGCCCTCGTAGTGAAAACCGGCCCGCTCCAGCAGACGGGCGGAGGAGAGGTTGGGCTCCTCCACCACTGCCAGCAGCCGGTGCAGGTCGGTAGTGCGGTAAGTGAGCGGCAGCCACAGTTGCAGCGCCACGCTCATCACCCCCTTGCCCCAATGCTCGGGATAGAGCCAGTAGCCCAGCTCGGCCCGCCGGTGAGTCGGGTCGGCATCGTTATAACCGATGGCCCCCAGCGGCTCGCCCGAGCGCCGGTCGCGAATGAGGTGCCAGGCGCCACGGCCGGTGCGGGTCAGCTCGGCATACCACGCCATCTGGGCCTGGCACGCCGTCAGGCTGTCGTAGCTGATGTCGTAGTAGGCGACGACCCGCGGATCGGAGAGGCCGCGGAAGATGTGGGGCAAGTCGGCATCGGTGACGGGGTCCAGTCTGATGTCGGGTTGTGTTGATGTCATGATGATTCCTTGCGGCCAACCCGGGTTGGCCGCGTAAGTTGAGTAATAAGGGATGGATGATGCTGGCATCAGGCAAAGCCGAGCCGCTCGGCCAGGTGCGCCAGCTCGCTCTGCCACTGCTGCTGCAGGCGCGGGGTCTGGTGTCTGGGCTTGCGGGCCAGATCGGCGGCGAGCAGGGCATCGAGTTCATACCAGCGCGCCAGCAGCGCCTCTTCGTCATCCATCGGGTCGGCCAGTGCCTGCGCCGTTGCGGGGAGGGCCCTGCTTGCCTTGTCTGCGGCTGGCAATGGCGCATCGCCGAGCAGTTCGGCATAGGCACGCTCGGCGCTGTGGGCCTCCCGGATCTGCCCGTCCCTGATCAGCCAGAAGCGGTTGCAGCTGCGTTCGATCAGCTCCCGGTCGTGGGAGACCAGCAGTACGCCCCCCGGGAAGGCGGCAATCACCTCGGCTAGCTCCTCCTTGCCTGCCAGATCCAGATGGTTGGTCGGCTCATCGAGCCAGAGCATGTGGTGGCTGCCGAGCGACAGGGCGAGAAACAGCAGCCGTGCCCGCTCGCCCCCGCTCAAGGTACGCACCTGCTGGCTGTGACGGGCATAGGGGAAGCCCGCCCGGATTAGCGCCTGACGCCGCGTCGTCTCCGGCAGAGGAGCCAGCGGGTAGAGGGCGTCACTCAGGGTAGCGTCGTCAGCCAGCTGCAGCAGCGACTGATCGTAATAGGCGATGCTGGCGCCGGGGTGGCAGTACCAGCCGGCCTGCGGGCTCTGCGCGGCCAGTTCGCGCCAGCACTGGCGCAACAGGGAGGACTTGCCTGTGCCGTTGGCTCCGAGCAGGGCGACCTTGTCTCCCGCCCGCAGCCAGAGCCCTTCGGCGCGCAGCAGCGGCGGCAATGCTGGCGCTGGCGATACGTCGAGGGTCTCCAGTCGCAGCAGCGTGTCGGCAGGCAGGCTCACTCCGCGCAGCTCGAGCCGCCAGGGGACCAGCGCTGCCACCTGGCTCTGCTCCTCCTGCAGGCGGGCGATGCGCTTCTCCATGGATTTGGCCTGACGCACCAGCTTCTCGTTGTCATGCTCTCGCCCCCAGATGGCGAGGCGTTTGCTGCTGGCGCTCAGGCGGTCGATCTCTTTTTGCTCGTCAGCCCGGCGCTGGCGGCCCTGCTCATCCTCGGCGGCCAGCGCCGCCCGCGCCTGGCTGCAGGGCAGGGCGAAGCGGTGCAGCTCGCCATCCCGCAGGATCAGGGTCTGCTCGGTGACCCGGTCCAGCAGGCGACCGTCGTGGGAGACCAGCACGAAGGCGCCGCGCCAGCCCAGCAGAAACTGCTCGAGCCAGAGCAGGGCGGGCAGATCCAGGTGGTTGCTGGGCTCATCGAGCAGCAGCAGGTTGGGTTGGCGCAGCAGGGCACGGCCTATTTGTAGTCGGCTGTGCTGGCCGCCGCTCAGCGCACTGACCGGCAGCGCGGCCTGGGCCTCCAGTTGCAGCTCGGCCAGCAGCTTGTCCACCTGCCATTCGGCGCTCGGGTCGTTGCCCAGCGCGTCAAACAGCACGGCGCGGGTGCTGAGGGTAGAGAGCCCGGCGGGCAGTTGCTGGGCCACGAACTCGCAGCGGCAGGCTGCGGCCTGCACGATCCGGCCGGCTTGGGGCGTGCGCTCGCCCGCCAGCAGCGCCAGCAGGGTGCTCTTGCCGCAGCCGTTGGCGCCAATCAGGCCTAGCCTGTCGCCTGCGCGAATGCCGAGTTCGAGGTGGTCAAATAACGGAAGGTGCCCCGCACTCATTTGCAGGGAATGGGTACTCATCAGGGTTGTCATGCTCTTGCTCTCTTAAATCGCGGGATCGGGAATCCCTGTCATCAGGAGCGCTGGCGACAACGGCAGAGTTGAGAAAGGTCTCGGTATGGAGGGGAGTTGGCTTTGCTCGAACCCGCTATCGCAGCGCGATGGTATGCAGGCAAGAGCAGGCAAATGTGCCGAACAGGCGGGCCGAAATGATCGGGCACGCTTGGATAACCATGTTTTACCTCCTTGTGTTTCGTTATGGAACGGTGCGGCGATTATAAGAAGAGAGCCGGATCCAGTTCAACAATTCATCATCGCTGCGGGAGGGACCATGGAGAGGTTGCCCATATGGGCCCGCTATTCTCTTATCCCTGGCCCCAAACCCCTGTTGGATCAACTCATCGGTGATTTGTCGGCAAAAAAAAGTGGGATCCAGCTCTCGTTTTGCTTAAAGTGCTCCTTTCCGATCCCGATGGTCGGAATGCCCGCAAGGATGCCCTTCAGACGTAAACAGGATGGCCTGGCCAGACTGACTCACAGCGATATTCACTGTTCCGGCTCCCTTTTCTGCCGCTTCCCTGCTGGCAGCGCCCTGTTCCGTTCAGTCAGTCCGGGTTTTGCGTCACTCTCATCGTGCATTGTCACCATCTGCAGCGAGTGAATCATGAGCGAATCGGTTTTTGAGATCCACGACTGGACCCTGAGCGTTGACGACAACATGTTGTGTCGCCCCGACCGCGAGGTCTACCTCGAACCCAGACTGGTCAATCTGTTGCGGTTTCTGGCCCACAATGCCGGTACCGTGTTTGGCCGCGATACCCTGATCAACGAGGTGTGGGACGGCGCAGAGGTGACCGATCAGGTGGTGACCCAGTCCATCTTCGAGCTGCGCAAGATCCTCAAAGATGGTCGCACCGATGCGACCGACTATATCGTCACCGTGCCCAAGCGCGGCTACAAGCTGGTGGCGCCGGTACGGCCGCTACAGGTGGTTGCTATGGTGATGGCGGACGAGCAGCCCGCGCCCGCGGTCAATACCGCTCTCTCCGACAACCCGACTCTCTCTGATCTGAGCCCGCCCACGGCTGATAACGACGATGATGCCCTGCCCAATGTCGCCCCTTTTCCCGCCGGGCCCCTGACCCGCGCCATCTCCACCCATGCCAAGGATGCCCGCAGCCGCTGGAAGATGGTGAGTTTCGATATCTTCGTTGCCATCGTGCTGATCGCCATTGTCAGCATGCTCAGCTACCAGCACACCAGCCCACAGGTGCACGCCATGCTGGATCCCAACCTGCTGGTGTTCCGCTTCCACTCCGGCATGGATGACAACAACGAGAACGTGCGTCTGGCCGATGGCATCACCCGCGCCCTGATGGGGGAGGTGGCAGTAGCCACGCCGCTGCGGGTGCAGTACGGCGCTACCAATCTGATGGGGGGCATCATGCCCGGCAAAGAGCTGAGTGTGCGGGTCACCCGCCAGCCCCGAGGCACCTATCTCGATCTCGAGTACCGCAATATCAACACCAACCGGGTGCTGTTCAGCCATCAATACCAGCTCAGCCGCCACAATGTGCACGGGGTGTTGCAGGCGAGCAGTCAGGATCTGCTGCGCGCCCTCGACCAGCCGGATGCCGAGCCGGGGATGGGCTGGCCGACCGACGATGCCTCGCTGATGGCATTGATGGAGGCTCACTACTACACCAACAGCCGGGATCCGGTGGCCCTCAAGCGGGGCATCGATCTGCTGGAGCAGGCGCTGATTGCCCATCCGGATCAGCCGCTGCTGCTGGCGGAGCGCTATTTGGCGGGCGAGGCGCTGGCGACTCTGGCGGGTAAATCCGAGAGTGAGCGATTGCAGGGGATCGGCACCCATCTCGCCCGCGTGGTGCAAAACAGCGGCGCCCTGCCTGCCCGGGTGTGGGAGGCTTTGACCCTGCAGGCGATCCTCAACAGCCAGCAACTGCAGGCCGACTACCTGCTGGAGCAGGCGGCGAGTCGTGGCCGCTCGGTGCTCTACTACATACTGCAGGGCAAGCTGGCGGAGCTGGGCGGTCGCCCCGAGGCGGCAGGGGATGCCTACAGTCAGGCCTTTCTGATGGAGGCGACCGAGCAGACCTATCTGCTCTGCCAGCAGCTCGGTTTCTACAGCAATATGGAGACCCTGACCCCCGCCCTGTTCAATGCGCTGGGCCAGAGCAAGGTGAAGCTCTTCTAACATCGCAGTTTTGGTTTTCCCTCGGTCGGCGCGGCTGCCGACCCCATCCACAGGCTGCCTTCTGGCGGCCTGTGTTGTTTCTGCCTGTATCAATCCTGCTGCCTGCCATTGGGATGGCCGTTTTGGTGCTGCCCGATTTATCTCCTGCTATTCCACCACTATCCCCATTTGCCTTATCGCGGCATTTGCTGCATTCGCGCTTGACCGGCTTTGTGCCACGCGACTGCCCGTGCCGTCATCCCATAGTTGGCGGCGGGATAAGATGTCCGTTACTGCTCACTGTTTACAGGGTATCGCCACCGAGCTTTGCCTCTGAGTCGGGATTGTGATGAGACGAACTGAGAGTCAAACAGGAGGTGAGCGGCCACTCAGGGCAATGGCCCGCAGGGCGTTCGGATGGCTACAAGGGGAGTGGGCGCAATGGGAGCCTCGTTATCCCGGGTTTATCTGGCCAAAAATATCAAGGCGGCGAGATAAAGGGGTTATCAAGGGGCAAAAACGGGTTGGCCGGATATCAAGGTTTTATCAAGGTGGCGGCGCGCCTTGATTTCAAGCTACTGTTTTTAAATGGTTTTTATAGAAAGCGATGAGGCGATGAAAAAAGTTGCCTCATATTTTTATCCGTTAGCTGGTCTTTATGTTTTACGGGGATGAGAGGCCTAGTCTGTGCCCATTCGTTGGCGGGGCGTTCCGCCAAATGTGTATGTGACGACCCGACCTTTTATAGAACCGGAGATCTTATGTCCCTCGATACGAGCAAGAAGATTGGCCTTATCGCCTGTACAGGTGTGGTGGCCGGCAACATGATGGGGAGTGGCATCGCGCTGCTGCCTTCGGCACTGGCCACCATCGGCTCCATCTCTGTCTTTAGCTGGGCAATCTGTCTGGTAGGCGCCATGGGCCTCGCTTTCGTCTTCGCCCGCCTTGCTACCAAGAACCCGCAAGAGGGTGGCCCCATTGCTTACGCTGGCGAGATCTCTCCGGTGTTCGGTTTCCAGACCGGTGTGCTCTATTACCACGCCAACTGGATCGGTAACCTGGCCATCGCCATTACCGGCGTCTCCTACCTCTCGGTGTTCTTCCCCATTCTCAACAGCCCGATCCCTGCCGCCGCAGCCACCATCGCTGCCGTATGGATCTTCACCTTCGTCAACCTGCTTGGCGGTAGTTGGGTGAGCCGACTCTGTACTCTGGGTCTGGTGCTGATCCTGCTGCCAGTTGTCGGTACTGCGGTGATGGGTTGGGGCCATTTTGATACCAGCGTCTACAGCCAGAACTGGAACACTACCAGCGGCAGTGACCTGCATGCGGTCATCAGCGCCGTGCTGATCTGCCTCTGGTCTTTCGTGGGTGTCGAGTCTGCCGCCGTCTCCTCCGGCATGGTGAAGAACCCCAAGCGCACCGTACCGCTCGCCACCATGCTGGGTACCGGTATCGCGGGTGTTATCTACATCCTCTCTACCCAAGTGATCAGCGGCATGTTCCCGGCCGGTGAAGTGGCTGCCTCCGGCGCCCCGTTTGCCATGGCCTCTTCCGCCATCTTCGGTAGCTGGTCTGCGCCGTTTGTCTCTGCCTTCACCGCGCTGGCCTGCTTCACCTCGCTGGGCTCCTGGATGATGCTGGTGGGCGAGGCGGGCAAGCGTGCCGCCAACGACGGCAACTTCCCGAAAATCTACGGCGAACTGGACAAGAACGGCGTCGCCAAGAAGGGTCTGATCCTCGGCTCCCTGAAGATGACTGCCCTGATGATCGGCCTGACCGCCTTCACCTCCCAGTCCGCTCACGCTGCAGATCTCTTCAACGTGCTGACCACAGATGCGGTGCTGCTGACCATGCTGCCCTACTTCTACTCCAGCATTAACCTCATTCGCTTCGAGGGCATGACCTCCCGCAGTATCGGCACCATGATCTTCTCCGGCGTTGCCTGTGTCTTCTGTCTGGTGGCCCTGATGGGCGCCCAGGGTTCCAACCTCACTGCCACCTTCGTGGTGTCGCTCATCATCCTGATGTTCTACGCCAAAAAACAGGGGCTGCGTCAGCACGACGCCCTGCTCAAAGAGCAAGCCAGCCACTAATTCCATTTTCCTTTTCCGAGCGCTCTTCACTCACCATCCCTGATGGAGAGCGCCCCTCTACGTGTGGAGCATCAAGATGAATATCATTGCCATCCTCAACCACCTGGGCGTTTTCTTTAAAGAAGAACCCATTCGCCAGCTGCAAGCCTCCCTCGAGCGCAAGGGTTTCGAGGTCGTCTATCCGGTCGATGTGGCCGATCTGCTGAAACTGATCGAGAAGAACCCCCGTGTTTGCGGCGCCATCTTCGACTGGGACAAATACTCGCTGGGTCTGTGCAAGGAGATCCACGATCGCAACGAGAAGCTGCCGATCTTCGCCTTTGCCAACGACCAGTCCACCCTGGATATTCACCTGACCGACCTGCGTCTGAACGTGCACTTCTTCGAGTACCGTCTCGGCATGGCTGACGACATCGCCCTCAAGATGGGTCAGGCTACTCAGGAGTATCAGGACGCCATCCTGCCGCCGTTCACCAAGGCACTGTTCAAGTACGTGGAAGAGGGTAAATACACCTTCTGTACTCCGGGTCACATGGGCGGTACCGCCTTCCAGATGAGCCCGGCCGGCAGCATCTTCTATGACTTCTACGGCCCGAACGCGTTCAAGGCTGACGTCTCCATCTCCATGCCGGAGCTGGGCTCCCTGCTGGACCACTCGGGTCCGCACAAGGAAGCCGAAGAGTACATCGCCCGTACCTTCAACGCCGATCGCTCCTACATAGTCACCAACGGCACCTCCACCGCCAACAAGATCGTCGGCATGTTCTCCGCCCCGGCGGGCAGTACCGTGCTGGTTGACCGCAACTGCCACAAGTCGCTCACTCACCTGATGATGATGAATGACGTGACCCCGATCTACTTCCGTCCGACCCGCAACGCCTACGGCATTCTGGGCGGTATCCCGCAGAGCGAATTCAGCCGCGAGACTATAGCGGCCAAGGTTGCTGCTACACCGGGTGCCCAGGCTCCCCGTTACGCTGTGATCACCAACTCCACCTATGATGGCCTGCTCTACAACACCGGCTTCATCAAGGCGAGTCTGGATACCCCTTACATCCACTTCGACAGTGCCTGGGTGCCTTACACCAACTTCAGCCCGATCTATGAAGGCAAGTGCGGCATGAGCGGCGAAGCGATGCCGGGCAAGGTGTTCTATGAAACCCAGTCCACCCACAAGCTGCTGGCAGCCTTCTCCCAGGCCTCGATGATCCACATCAAGGGTGACGTGGAGGAAGAGACCTTCAACGAGGCCTTCATGATGCACACCTCCACCTCGCCGCAGTACGGCATAGTGGCATCGACCGAGATCTCCGCTGCCATGATGCGGGGCAACACCGGCAAGCGTCTGATCAAGGACTCCATCGATCGCGCCGTCTCCTTCCGCAAAGAGATCAAGCGTCTGCGTGACCAGAGCGAAGGCTGGTTCTTTGACGTATGGCAGCCGGACAACATCGACACCGTCGAGTGCTGGAAGCTGGATCCGAAAGATGACTGGCACGGCTTCAACGGCATCGACGATGACCACATGTACCTGGATCCGATCAAGGTCACCCTGCTGACCCCGGGTATGGGTCGTGATGGCCAGCTGCTGGAGAAGGGCATTCCTGCTTCACTGGTCTCCAAGTTCCTGGACGAGCGCGGTATCGTGGTCGAGAAGACCGGCCCTTACAACATGCTGTTCCTCTTCTCCATCGGTATCGATCAGTCCAAGGCGATGCAACTGCTGCGTGCCCTGACCGAGTTCAAGCGCGGTTATGATCTGAACCTGACCATCAAGAACATCTTGCCGAGCCTCTATCGTGAAGACCCGAGCTTCTACGAAGGGATGCGCATTCAGGCGCTGGCCCAGAGCATCCACGATCTGACCTGCAAATATCGTCTGCCGGAGCTGATGTTCAAGGCGTTCGACGTGCTGCCGGAGATGAAGATGACCCCGCATGCTGCATGGCAGCAGGAGCTGGCGGGCAATCTGGAAGAGGTGCCGTTGCGTGACATGGTTGACCGCATCAGCGCCAACATGATACTGCCGTACCCGCCGGGAGTACCCTTGGTGCTGCCGGGCGAGATGGTGACTGCCGACTCCCTGCCGGTGCTCGAGTTCCTCGAGATGCTGTGCGAGATCGGTGCCCACTACCCGGGCTTCGAGACCGACATCCACGGCCTCTATCGTCAGGCCGATGGCAGCTACACCGTCAAGGTGCTGCGTTAATCGACAGTGACAACCATCGAAAGTGACAATCATCGAAAGTCACAACAACGGGCCGCAAGGCCCGTTTTTCCCTCCGGAATTTTTGTTCTTATTGCGTGAGTCGCCAACCATGAAGCGAGTGCTCTCCATTCAATCCCACGTAGTCTTTGGCTGTGCCGGCAACAGCGCCGCTGTTTTTCCCATGCGTCGCCTAGGGATCGAGGTGTGGCCGATGAACACGGTGCAGTTCTCCAACCACACCCAATACAGCGAAGGCTGGCAGGGGATGGTGATGCCCGGCGGCCATATCCGTCAGTTGGTAAACGGCCTGGCGGAGATCGGCGTGCTGGCCGAGTGCGATGCGATCTTGAGCGGCTACCTCGGTTCGGCCGAACAGGGGGAGGAGATCCTGGCGGCGGTGGCCAGACTCAAGGCGCTCAATCCGGCCGCCCTCTATTTTTGTGACCCCGTGATGGGTCACCCCGACAAGGGGTGCATAGTGGCACCCGGCGTCGCCGATTTTCTGAAAAACCGAGCACTGGCCTGCGCCGATATACTGGCCCCCAATCTGCTGGAGCTGGAACAGCTCACCGGTCGCGATATCCGCAATGTGCCGGAGGCCATCGAGGCGTGTCAGCAGCTGCGCGCACAAGGGGTCAAGCTGGTGATGGTGAAACATCTGGGCAAGGCCGGATTTGCCATGGATCGCTTCGAGATGCTGCTGGTGTGTGAGGAGGGGGCTTTTCACCTCTCCCGTCCGCTCTACCCTTTTGCCCGCCATCCCATCGGGGTGGGGGATCTGCTGAGCGCCACCATGCTGGCCAATCTGCTGGCCGGTTGCACCCCGGTGGCGGCGTTCGAACGTACCAACGCCAGCGTCGATGCGGTGCTGGCCCAGACCTGGCTGGCGGGGGCCTATGAGCTGCAACTGGTGGCGGCCCAGCACGAGATGGCGCTGCCGCAGGTCTCCATCCGGGCGACCCGCCTCTGAGCCGTTTGCGCCAACCGCAGAAACAACAAAGCCCTGATCATCAGGGCTTTTTATATTGCTTGTGCCGGGAGATGGGTCAGTCCTGCGGGCTCCTGAGCGCCTTGACCACATCCTCTTTGGGCTCCAGCTCCTTGACCTGATTGAAGATCTCCAGCTCCCCTTGCGGAGTGACGGTGTAGGCATCGGCATCCTGATAGCTGCCGCTGCCAGCGCTCTCGATGATGACCACCAGCTCGGGCTGTTTGTCGCCATTCAAATCGACCAGCTTCAGCTCCCGGATAAAGCCGTTGCGGGCCATCACCTTGCCATCCTGAAACTCATCCAGTGGAAATTGGGCGTTCTGACCCGAATAGAGTCGCACGTCATAGCTGCCGATGGAGGCGGGTTCACCGACCCCCTGCGCCACCCGGATCACCTGACCGGAGGGGAGGGTCAGTTGTTTGCTAAATCCCTCTTCGGCTTGTGTTTGTGCTTGTGCCGCCAGCGGCAGGGCCAGCAGCCCTGCGATCATCAATGCTCTGTTCATCTTGCAACCTCTTGCTGTCTGTTGAGCGCGGGCTCCTAGGGAGCCCGCCGTGATGCTGTTACCAGATCTTCACCCGCTTCTGGGGCGGCAGATAGAGCTTCTCCCCGGGCTGGATGTTGAATGCCTCATAGAAGGCGGGAATGTTCGGCACCACGCCGTTGACCCGGTACTCGGGTGGCGAGTGAGGGTCGGAGCGCAGCATCATCTGCATCAGCTCGGGGCGATACATCCCCTTCCACACCTGCGCCCAGCCGAGGAAGAAGCGCTGTTCGCCGGTAAAACCATCCAGCACTGGCGCCTCCTTGCCATCGAGCGACAGCTCGTAGGCCTTGTGGGCTATGGTGAGACCGCCCAAATCGCCGATGTTCTCCCCCAGGGTGAACTGGCCGTTGACGAACTGGCCGTTGATGGGCTCGAAGCGGTTGTACTGGGCGACCAGCCGGCTGGTGCGGAAGCGGAACTCCTTGAGATCCTGTGGCGTCCACCAGTCGCGCATCATGCCATCACCGTCGGATTTGGCCCCCTGATCATCAAAACCGTGGCCCATCTCGTGGCCAATGACCCCGCCGATGGCGCCGTAGTTGACCGCATCATCCGCCGTCATGTCGAAGAAGGGGGGCTGCAAAATGGCCGCCGGGAAGACGATCTCGTTGTTGCTCGGGTTGTAGTAGGCGTTCACCGTTTGCGGCGACATGTGCCACTCGTCCCGGTCGACCGGCTTGCCGAGGCGCGCCAGACTGTCTGCGTATTCAAAGGCCTGCGAGCGTTGCAGGTTGCCCACCAGATCATCCGGTTTGATGGTGATGGCGCTGTAATCCTTCCACTTGTCGGGGTAGCCGATCTTGGGGCGGAACTTGGCCAGCTTCTCGAGGGCCTGGGTCTTGGTCTCGGGCGACATCCAGTCGAGCTCCTTGATGCTCTGACCGTAGGCGGTGCGCAGGTTCTCCACCAGCTGCTCCATCCGCTCCTTGGCCGCTGGCGGGAAGTAGCGCGCCACATAGAGCTGGCCGACCGCTTCACCCAGATGATCGTTCAGCACCCCGAGCGCCCGCTCCCAGCTGGCGCGCTGCTTGGGCGTGCCGCTCAGGGTGGTGCCGTAGAAGGCGAAGTTGGCCCGGTCGGTCTCGCTGTCGAGATAGGGGGCGTAGTCGGTCAGCAGTTGCCACTTGAGGTAGGCCTGCCAGTCGGCGATGGGGGTCTGTGCCATCACCTGATCCAGCGCGCTCAGATAGGCCGGCTGACCGATGATGAGATCCGGCTGGGCAGCGATGCCCGCCGCGTTCAGATAGGCCTGCCAGTCGAGATGAGGGGCGAGCCGTGCAAGTTCGCTGGCGGGGCGCTTGTTGTAGTTCTTCTCCCGATCCCGCAGCGCGACGTTGTCCCACTGGATGGTGGCGAGCCGGGTTTCGAGGGCCAGAATCCGCTTGGCCTTGCCGCTCGGGTCAGACTCCCCGAGGCGGCTCAGCATGGCGGCGATATGCTGCTGGTACTTCTGGCGCATTGCCTGACTGTCGGGATCCTGCTTGAGGTAGTAGTCCCGATCCGGCAGCCCCAATCCCCCCTGATAGAGGTAGACCCCATAGCGGTCGGGGGACTTGGCATCGGCGTCGATCCAGATGCCGAACGGCGCGCCGCCGCCCATGCGGCCTGATTGGGCAAAGGCGCGGGCCAGTGCGGCCTGATCACCGATCCGGTCGATATCGGCCAGCGCCGGTGCCAGCGGGGTGAGCTCCTTGGCATCACGGCCTGCCTGATCCAGATAGCTGGCGTAGAGATCGCGGATCTGCTGGGTCGGCGTACCGGTGGCGGCCTCCTGCTTGGCCAGCCCCTCGACCAGCACCCGCACATCGGCGAGGGATTTATCCCGCAGCATGTAGAAGGCGCCATCGGCGGGGCGATCGTCGGGGATCTTGGCGGTGGCGAGCCACTTGCCATTGACGTAGCGGAAGAAGTCATCGCCGGGTTTGACCTGGGTGTCCATATTGGCCAGCGCCAGCCCGGAGTGTTTGGGGGATTCTTGCGGTGCCTGACTGCAGCCAGCCAGCAGGGCCAGTCCAATCAGGCCGGCCAGTAAGCTTTTGTTATTGTTCATGCTGTTTGATTCCAATTCGGGTTGTTTGCTTCCCAGCCTCATTGCTCCGACATGCGGTTCGAACGCTTTGTCTGTCGGTTCGTTTGCTTGGCGGCCTGCCTGCTTGGTGCTGAGGGGGAGCGAGCCTCACTCTAGCAGCAGGGGGGCAGCTTGATAAGCCTGACTCTGCTAAGATTCGGCCGGTCTGTTTTGGGGAAGCCTATGATTTCTCATCTTTATTCTCGCTTTAGTCTGACTATGCCTGAGCCGGAAGGTTCCACCGGTTTGCTGGTGGCCTTTAGCGGTGGTCTCGACTCTACCCTGCTGCTGGTGCTGGCGGCGCAGTATGCCCGCGAGCACGGCCTTGTGCTGCGCGCCCTGCACGTGCACCACGGCCTCAGCCCCCATGCCGATGAGTGGGTCGCTCACTGTGAAGCTGTCTGTCAGCAATTGGCGGTGGAGCTGCTGGTCGAGCGGGTGACCCTGGCCCGTGGCAATGGCGAGAGTTTGGAGGCGCAGGCGCGCACCGCCCGTTACCAGCGGCTGACGGCCCGGATGCGGGCGGGGGAGTGGCTGCTCACCGCCCACCATCAGGACGATCAGCTGGAGACCCTGCTGCTGGCCCTCAAGCGCGGTGCCGGTCTGCGCGGGCTGGCGGGGATCCTGCCAAGCCAACCCTTTGCTGGCGGCCTGTTGCTGCGCCCGCTGCTCGATATCGGTCGCGCCGAGCTGGCCGAGGCGGCGGCGAGCCTCCCCTTTGGCTGGGTGGAGGATGAGAGCAATCTGGACGTGAGCTATGACCGCAACTTTTTGCGCCAGCAGCTGATCCCCCAACTCAAGGCACGCTGGCCCGCCATGGCCCAGACCGCGGCGCGCAGCATGGCCCTGTGCGCCGAGCAGGAGGCGCTGCTGGACGAGCTGGCCGAGAGCGACTGGCAGCTGGCGGGTGAGGGGGAGGCGCTGCATATCGGCCCGCTGCACGACCTTTCTCCTACCCGGCGCAACAACTTGCTGCGCTACTGGATCCGCCGTCAGGGAGGCGAGATGCCGTCCCGCGAGCAGCTTGCCCGGCTGTGGCAGGAGGTGGTGCTGGCGCGGGGGGATGCCAATCCCCAGCTCAACTGGGGGCGCCAGAGCTGCCGCCGTTTTCAGCAGCGACTCTATCTGGTGAGCCCTGACCTGCAACCCTGTCATCAGCTGTTGCCGCTGACCGTGGGCGAGCCGCTGACCCTGCCGGACGGGCTGGGTGAGCTGGTGGTGCGCATGGCGGAGAGCGGCGAGGGGTTGCTACGTGCCCCCCGAGCGGATGAGGTACTCTCGGTGCGCTTTCAGGTGGCGCCCGGCATCCCCCTCAAACCGGTGGGGCGGGGCGGCAGTCGGCGGATGAAGAAGCTGCTGCAGGAGTATGGCGTTCCCTCGTGGCAGCGGGGGCGTATCCCCATCCTCTACTATGGCGAGCAGGTGGCGGCTGTGGTGGGGCTCTTTGTCTGCGACGGCTTTATGGCGCAGGGGGCCGGGCTGGTTTGCCGCTGGCATGAGCGCGGTACGACCCCCATCCTGCCCGAGCTGGATCTCCCCTGACTTAATATCGGTGTGAGCGGTGGTTAGCCCCAAAAAAAGAAGCTCCGGTCACATGGCGCGCATGTGCCGGAGCAAAGAAGAGTTCGGGATTATTCCTGATGACTGGCCTTGCCGGCTTTTTTGCGGGCGTAGAGGTGGCTGTCTGCCGCCTCGTAGAGGCTTTGTACACTGATGCCCGATTGCCAGCTGGCGGCGCCAAGGCTGCATCCGACCGAGAAGGTGCTGAGCTCCTTGTTGGTCATCAACATATGCTGCAATCGCAGCCAGACCGGGCGCCACGCCTCGGGGTCGGCCGGTTGCAGCAGCAGGGCAAACTCGTCCCCCCCGAGCCGGAAGGCTTGATCCGTACTGCGGATACACCCCTTGAGCAGCTGGGCGAAGCGGCTCAGTACCAGATCCCCCACCGGATGACCCCAGGTGTCATTGATCTGCTTGAAGCGATCGAGATCCAGCAGTACCAGCACCAGACCGTAGGGCTCGCGGCTGTGTTGCTCGATGGCACGGCCGATGGCTTCGTCAAAGTAGGATCGGTTGCCAAGGCCGGTCAGGTGATCGAGCCGTACCAGTTGATCCAGTTTTTCCAGCCGCAGGTAGAGGGGCAGCAGCAGACAGAGCAGTTGATGATATTGCGTCAGTACCCGTTGCTGGCTGCCACTGAGCGGATGCTCCAGCTCGTAGTGGAGTTGACCCAGCAGCTGGCTGTGCTGACCGCGCAGCTCGAACGGATAGTTGTGCAGGTTGAGGGTGGCCAGCGGCGGGTGCTGGATCAGCACATGGGGCTGGCCACAGTCGAGGTAAAGACCATGGATCCTGACAATTTTTGCCGCACGATCGGCAAAAGTTGTCAGCAAACCGCCAAGATCGCTCTGCCCCAACAACTGCTCCAGCAACTGGTTGCGTTCCACGCTGGGCAGCGGTGTGAGCCGCTCCATCTGGCGAACCCACTGCTCGATGCCATGACTAAAGCCATTAAGTGACGATGTATTTTCCATGGTCTTTCACCTGTGTATCTAACGACTTTCCTACTCGTCGCTTGCAATTGGCATGCCCAATATATCTTTCCTTCCGCCCACATCGGCTGACTAGACTTAAGTCGATAAAAAGGAGAGGAAAATTTGTACACAGACCTGCTGATCCTGCTGTTTACCGCCGTCTTGCTGGTGGCAACTTTCCGGCGCCTCGGGCTGCCGGTGATCCTTGCTTACCTGATTGCCGGCGTATTGCTCGGCCCTCACGGGTTGGCGGTGATCACCGGCCAGTCGATCATGCAGACCATTGCCGAGCTCGGGATCGTCTTTCTGATGTTCTCGCTGGGACTGGAGTTCTCCCTCCCGAAATTGCTGGCGATGCGGCGACTAGTGTTGGGGGTGGGCGGCTTGCAGGTGCTGCTCACCTCGCTGCTCTTTTTCGCTCTGGTCTGGTGGTGGGGGCTGGGTCTGGCCCAGTCGCTGGTGGTGGCGGGGACGCTGGCGCTCTCCTCCACGGCGGTGGTGATCAAACAGCTTGGTGAGCAGAAACAGCTCCATACCCGCCGCGCCCAGTTGGGGGTGAGCGTGCTGCTGTTTCAGGATCTGGCGGTGGTGCCCCTGCTGGTGATGATCCCTATTCTGGCCCAACCGGATGTGCAGGGCAGCGCCCTTGCCGCTGAGATCGCTTGGGCCACCCTCAAGGGGTTGTTTGCCTTGCTCACCCTGCTGGCGGTGGGCAAGTGGTTGCTGCCGCTGCTGTTTCACGAGGTGGCTCGGGCCCGCTCCGACGAGCTGTTTGTGCTGAGTGCCCTGCTGGTGGCGCTACTGGCCGCTTTCATGACCCACTCGCTCGGGCTGTCGATGGCGTTGGGGGCATTTCTGGCGGGGATGATGCTGGGGGAGTCCCACTACCGTCATCAGCTGGAGGTGGACATCAAGCCCTTTCGCGACGTACTGATGGGGCTCTTCTTTATCACCATCGGCATGGCCATGGATTGGGAGCTGGTGGCGCGGGCTTGGTGGCAGGTACTGATCTGCGTGGTGTTGCTGGTGCTGTGCAAATCCCTACTGGTGCTGCTGGCCGGGCGGCTGATGGGGGAGCGAAAGCGCGACAGCATGGCCGCCGGCATCATGCTCAGTCAGGTGGGGGAGTTCGGCTTCGTGTTGCTGGCGCTGGCACTGCACCACGGCCTGCTGGATCAGCAGCTGGTCTCCCTGCTGATCGGCATCGGCATCATCTCCATCGCCATGACCCCCTGGCTGGTGACCCAGGCCCATTCGCTGGCCCGTAGCCTGACCGACCCGGCGCTGCTGACCCGCTCCGAAGTCGCCCAGTCGGGCCTGAGCAAGAACCAGCACGTCATCATCGCCGGCTTTGGTCGGGCCGGGCAGACCTGTGCCCGCTTCCTCAAGATCGAGGAGATCCCCTTTCTGGCCCTCGACCTCGACCCCGAGCGGGTGAGCGAGGCCAAGCTGGCGGGGGAGCAGGTGGCCTTTGGTGATGCCAGTCGCCGCGATATTCTGCTGGCCGCCGGGTTGCTGCGGGCGCGGCTGGTGATCATCACCTTCGATGATCGCAAGCGGGTTGAGGCGATGCTGGCGCTGATCCGCGAACTGGCGGGGGAGCTCAAGGTGCTGGTGCGCACCCGGGATGACAGTTTTCTGGAGCAGTACAAGCAGGCGGGGGCGTTTGAGGTGATCCCCGAATCCCAGGATGTGCGCGCGCGGGTAATTTGATCACTGAAAGCTAGTGAAATGATCACTGCAATGCGTGATCAATTCACCAGCAAAAAGGCGATCATTACGGCATGAGGCTGGGGCCATTATCAACGCGAACTTGCATGCCTGGGGCCACGTCTCGAACCCTGACCGTAGGAGGGCGATCATAGTGGACGGTAACATCAAGCGATGATCTTGATTGTGCCGGGTTGTTGCCGCCACCAGAAAGGCCATGAGCCTCCTTTTGCAACTCAGCTGCCAGCATGGCGAATGGGTTGGTAGGAAGGTCTGAAGAGGCAGCACTAAACCCTGATGCCATCATTGCATAGGCTTCAGAGTTACTGACCATCTTGGGCTGTGGCAGCGTGGCACGAAGAACCTGGGCGTTATCAGATTCAGCCTTAAGAGCATGTGCCTGCTCGGATTGGCTGGCAGCGTACAGGGCGGTAAATGGGAGCGCTCCACGCAGCAAGAACGGGCTGATCTTTTTGGCAAGCTGGATGCTCTTCGGCGTTTTTCCGCCTGGAACATCGGGGCCACCAGTTGGGATATCAAAACCACTTCCAGGCATATTCACCACATATACCGGTGTTGCTCCAAGATCCGCTATCGCTCCACCAAGAGAACCACCCCCACCATGGCCGCCTTTGCCTGGCTTCAATGCCCCCCACGTTTCTTTTCCCCAGCGCACAGCATCAATAGCTTTTTTAGCCACTACCATGCCGCCAACTGCCAACCCGATATTCGACCCTACCTCCAACCAACGCTGTACGGCGTCAGGTTCAAGGCTGTTAATGGCATCGGCCAGCTCTGCAACAGGACCGGCCAATTGTTGATTTGAAAATTGGCTTAAGCTATTGCTTACCAGTTGCAGGCTGGCAGCAAAATCAGAAGCAGCCACAGCGGCATCATTAAGAGTAGTGCTGCCGTCACCAGCAATGCCCATGAACTTATCAAACGCCTTGACGTCACCGGTCTGAACGAACTCGGCAATTACAGGTTTTAGCGCACGCTTGGCCTCGTCGGTCAAGTTGAGCATGGCGAGATTAGTAGACAGACCTTTTGATTTGGTAACGATCTCCTCAATCAACACAGGAAGACTACGCATAACCTCTTTGCCCTGCTTGAGCTGGTCTGGATCGAACACCTCAATGCCGCCCAACTGCTTGAGCTTATTTACGGTCTCCGGACGGGTAATGTCACGGATAAGAGATTCGAAGGCCGTCACAGCTTCAGCCTCAGATCCAACACCGCCTTTAATGACCTGTAGCGCGGCGCCAAGTTCGGTTACTGCCTCTGCCCCCTGCCGGCCAGTTGCTGCGTAGGCAGCGAATATTTTTGGACCTTCTTTGGCCAATGCAGCCAATGTAAAGGCACCTTCTTTCCCTTGAACGTTAAGGGTATCGATGGCTCTCATTGCCGCTTCGCTTTCGGAGATTGCCAGTTTCTTGAACTCGGTGAAGATGCCGCCGACATCAACACCACCGGAACCAGTGGCCTGAATCACCGCGGCGATATTTGGCAAGTTCCTCATCGCATAGTCGAGATCCCCTGTCTTGGTAAGTATCTCTTCTACGGCGGCGGTTGCCTCGTTGGGATCGATGCGAATCCCCTTGGTGTTGCTGACGGCGTTGATCTCGTCTTTCAGCTCCTTGGCCTTCTCGCGGCTGATATCGGCCGCAATAGCGATGCGAGAGATACGGCGATCGAGCTGGGCATAGCCACGCGCAGCTGCTCCACTTGCCAAAGCTGCCCCAAAGGCAACATATCGACTACCGAGAGAATCAATTCCACGTCCAGCTGCGACGGTAGACATCTTCAGCATGTTCATGGCGCGCTGATTGCTGGCGGCAAATTGATTCATGCTCTGGCCATATTGCCGAGCCTTACTCGAAAGATTGCCAGCCAAATCTATAATGATATTTGTTCTTAAATCTTTAGCCATATATCCCCCAATTAAAAAGGCCAGCCGAGCGGCTGGCCTTTTTCACTCCATTACAGGTCTTGAGAGACCAGCAATTCAACCTCGTTGTAATGGGTATTATCCTCACCATTATCCAAGGTCTTTCGCTTGAGCAGCTTCTCAGCAGCTGCCCGCAGGCTCACATCAACAACCATTAAGGTCGGGCGAATTTTCAGAGAACTGCCATTGCTGTCTTTTTGCTTCATCATCAAGGCAATAGCAGCCTCAAAATTTGCCACATCCAAAGCGGCTTTACTGGCAACAGCCATTTGCCAGAAGGAATAACCAGCATTACCACGGGCGCGAGTACCGAAATAATACATGTCCTTCATAAACACTTCGGAGTTGCTTTCTTCGGTCATTGCAGTAAAGACAGGCGCAATACGCTCTTGCCAAATAAGCGGCTTGAGCGGGCGGCTGGTATCCAGCAAGAACCAGGGCGCACCGGTAGCAGCCGGATCACCTACAATATTTGAAGCGGTAGAGGCCGGAGTGGTTTCCAGAGGATGATCTACATCAAAGAACGGCTGACCGTCATAGCACAGCTCGGTGAAACCATTCTTGAGCAGGTTGAATACATGCTCGTCAGGGTAAACCGCTGCGTCATAACCCATCTGCTCAAAGATGATCCCATAACGGCCATAGTCGTTATCTTCATAGTCAACGCGAGGAACACCGATAGAGGCTTCAAACAGCTTATTGGTGATCGTGTACTTGTGCTTCGCCAGCTCTTTCAACTGACGATCACCGATCCACTCCTTGAGGCGCGGGAAGTCACCAAGCCAACCATAACCGGTTGCACCGGCAGAGGATGGCAATACGGTAGCCACCTGCTTATAAGTGGGTTTGGCAGTCCCTACACCGGCATTAAAGCGAGCGGCAAAGGCGGTACTTGATTCAGTTACTACGGCATTGATATCAATCGGGGCAGGCATATTACTGATCCTTCTTCACGTTCAAGAATTGTTCTTCGCTCACGCCAACAGCGCGGCACACTGCGATTTGTGACTCGCTCAAGCGTGAGTTACCATGGAGCGGACCGAGCTTCACGGGTTTTCCAAGTGCGTCAAACGCACCATTCATGTCGGCGAACGCCTTGAAGGAATCCACCCCTTGAGCCCGGCAGGTAGCGATCAAGAAATCGCGTTGGGCTGGGCAGAAGCGGGCATCAGCAATCGCCTGATCAACCGCTTCCTCGGCTTGCCGGTTCAACGCCACATCTTCACGGTGATTCAGCGCGGCCATTACATCGCCTGGCGTCTTGACTTGCACACCAAGCGCAACAGACACCTCCTCCCACCCCTTGCCGCCCTGCTCCCGACTATTGAGAGCCTTCATGATAAGGTTTGGCTTATTGGTCAGGGCGACACTCTCCAGCTTTAGGATCTCCATATTGGAGTCATGAGCAAATGCAGGGGACAAGAAACGGTACTCGCGACTGTTGATCGCCTTGCCCGCTCGTTCTGTCCAATCGACCTTTGCCCACACTTCACCATCACGCAGTTCCAGATCTTCGATCCAGCCAGATGCAGGAGCCTCTTCACCTTCCGGCGCTTTGATCTCCTGGCCGTGTTCGTAATCGATCACAAGCGGCAATCCCATGTTCTTGAACATGTCGATCAGCTTCGCCGGATCCTTCATATTCCACTTGCGGCCATCGAGACCTTTGATCTCTGGCCCACGTGGCATTACCTGCACCCATTCAGGTGCTTCCTGAGGAATTTCAACACACAACGCTACAAGAGGCATGCTTACCCACCTACAACCATGTTTAAAACCAATTTAAATCGCATCAGGTTGCATTAATGATTCACAGCCGATACGCACCCATGCGCAACCTCGTCCAACGCCATAGAGGCCGCCACAACGCTCCACCAGTCCGCCGCCGTCATCGAACACACATCGTCCCAGGTGAAAGGGCCAGCCCGGTCACCAATAAAGGCGATGGACGCAACGGCGATCTCACGCAGATAGAAGAACGATTCCAGCGCCTTGGCGTGGTGGATCCCAAGCGGCTTGATCTGGCCAGCTCGGATCATCCGTCTCACGTTCTTGGAAACGTGCTGTTCAAGCGCCTCTTTCTGATCGGCTGTCAGCGGTCGCATAGTCAGCCGCTGGTAAAGCTCACCAGCAATGATCACGCCTGAATCAATATCAACATCAAGCACGGTTCACCCCCAAACGCTCAATACAATCTCTTGCAAGGCGGTTTTGCGTACGTTGGTCATCTAAAATCGTCTGAATATTTCGAACGCTCATTCCATATTTAATAGCGAGCAATTTTGTATTCTTGCCATCAAATTCTTTAAATATGGAGAATCTGATAAGGCTATCTCGCAAATACTCACCACGTGGCATATATATTTGTGAGCCACCAAGAGTCTCGCATATTGCAATGAAAATTGACGCTCTCAGCTTTTCACTAAAGCAGCTCTGACGATCCAAGCCATCCTTAATGCTTTCAAACAATAAACCTAACGTTTCATCTCTTTTTACTTTGCATGATTTCAAAAACACATCAAACATTGCTTCATTAGAAAGCAACTCCGCATAATCAATTTTCATGATTCACCTTCTGCTGACTTAATCAAGCGCTGGACATGACGCGTCGAAATACCATGTTTATCAGCCATGGCTATTTTGCGCATTCCATTTTCCTTGTGGTGTACCAAAAGAGCACTAATAAAAGGAACCTTAAGAGCCGAATGAAAAGGAATAAATATGGAACTGTGAGAAGAATAAACTAATTTTCTTTCAAGTTTTTTTGATAATGAATGAATAATATTCTCATAAACACAAATGGAGGCATGTTCATTTAACACGTCCACCAGATGAAGGATCATGCTGTGCTCAAAATCCCATTTTGGAATTACGTAATCACGCCCACCATCTTCATCTATGACACTCATGTCTCAACCGCCACATGTAAAATCGATATGTGAAGTTTGTCATTACCTGAAATAAGACTGTACTGACGCTTTTCGCGCTAAAGCAGCAGGCATAAAAAAATCCCCCAGTCGTGAAACTGGGGGATTTTCCCTGCCCTTACCCGGTGAGCCCAATCACCGTAGAGGAGTAAACACATTAACCTTTTGCGGCACTGCTTTCAATATCAATCACAAATCTACTCATGGCGGTTCTTGATACCTTCATTTCATCGGCAAGGCCGCGCTTCTCAAGCTCTTCATTGATGTAGTTCATCATTTCAACCTGAGTATATTCACCGCTGCAAATCATATAGGCAAAGGTGGCCCGAATATCGGGCGGCCACTTCATATACTTTTGCACCGTGCGCCGTGGCTTGCTCACCATGGTGAATGGGGTGTTTTGCTGCCGGTGCGCCCGCAACAGCTCCAGCACCTGCTTAACCCCGATCTCATTCACCAGCACCGCCATTTCGTGGCTCTCTTCCGCAGTCAAACGCTTACTCCTCATCGCTTGGCACCTCCACGAACTCACCCACGATCACATCATCCAGGGTGGCCACATGCAGGCTTTCGGCCTTAACAAGGCGCTTGGCAGATCCCGCGCTACTCGCGATGATCGTCAGCGCCAGAGAGGCCTCACTCAAGAACCCCTCACCAGTAATGAGACCAGCATCGCAGCTATTCAGCAGCGACTCAAGGGCCGCAAGGTTGCCCTTCATGTTCTCGATCTTCTCGTGCAGCTCCTTACTGACGCTGCTGATAAGGGTCGGAGAACGGCGCAGCTTGGCGGCGGCGTAGGGGCTCAACGGGGCAGATTTGGCGGGAGTGTGACGGGCCATCATTCTGCACCCCCTTCACTCTTGCTCAAGGAGTTGCCAGCGCGGATCAGGCCCTCGGCCAATTCGAGCGCACGGCTCAGATCATCGCGCACGAAATCACCGCTGCTGGCGATAAAGCGATTCAGGACAGACAGCAGATTCAGGCCGTCATCAACCATTTCGGCAGGTGCTGAAAACAGGATGTTATGGGAATGGATAGAGAGATCTGATAAGAAATCGAGAGTGGTTTTAACAGGGGCTGGAGAGTGCTCTACCTGGCTATCTGACAGCATAGCAAGCAGCGCTTTTTGGGCATGGATAGGGAGCAGATCGGCGCGGTATTCAAAGCCTTTCCCTACAGTCTTATATCGTCTCGCTAATGGATTACCCGCAGCTTTATTTTCCATATGCTTGCGGATACCGCGCTCAGTTCCTGGCATAGATGGAAGGTTCAAAGATTGAATTTTTTGAGCAGTCAGCCAGATTTGGCTAACAGAATGGAGATCAGATGATGATCCGGCCATGGTGGGCCTCCTTTGATAGTAGGACTATCACCATCAGGAGGGTAGTAATCTCGCTGGCGGTGAGCTGAACAGGGTTACTACCACCGCTCAAAGGAAACGGCCCAGCTTGCGCCGGCCCCATCCAGCCCACCATAACAAGGCTAGAATTTCGCACAAAAAAACACGCTTGCGGCGTGTTGTGCGCCTCTGATTATACGGGGGTAGTAGTCCCGACTCCAGTTTTTTGCTGGAGCATTTAAAGGCTATCCTGAGCTGTTTTTCTTGTCAACATCAATGATCAAAACACTAGGATTTGAAGCTCAATAAATACCCAAAACGTTGGTTTATAAATAAACCTATTCACCTTGCGCGGTTTACTTCTGAAACTGTCAAAAAATCAAGCAACACCATGAAAAACAAAGAAATAAACCACATCAGCTTTATATAAACTCGGTTTATATGAAGATTAAATAAGATATACCGGATATGGCTAGCCAAAATAGCTTAATGGAAACATCAGCGATGACAAATGTTTCCTTCTGTAGTCATGCAAGTAGCTCATAACATATTGAATCAAAAAGAAAACAACCATTTTTAACTTATGGAAACAGAGTTTCCATAAACCCTGTTTTTATGTAAACAAAAAGTGTTAAATTTAATCATGTCAACTGGACGTTTGAACAATCATAGACGTCCGAATGAAAAAACAGAAAAATCAACATAAGCAATTGATTTTATAGTGAAATATAAATCTTTAATCACACGGACAGCACGTCCAGTTGTAGCTATGTCAAACGGACGAAAAAACGAACCAATGCGCCGTGATAAAAATTCGCAGACAGACCATCATGCGAATTTTTCCAGGTAGAGGCAATCAAATAATAAATGTATTTAAATACAACACCTTACGGTCATTAATCCCTTGTTTTGCTGATTCATCCCTTGCGCATTTTTCTGCGCGACCAATAATACCACAAGCCTAGGCAGCATGCCGCTTTGCAGGCATGTTCAGGGGGTCTTTCAAGGCCAGATGGCAGCAGGCGCGGAGGCGGCTTTGCAAGCGGCGTTTAAAGCCTGTTTAAAGGCCAATTTAAAAAACAGCTAGTGATCAATCTACTCGCGATTTTCGGCCATTTTTAGGAGCAGTGATCATTTCAGTGATTGCTAATATACGCTCCGCCGCGCTCGCCAAAATCTCACCCATCCCACACCGTCAATCTCCAGCAAACCCGCGCCAATCCTCAAAACACGATTCCACTTATGCCGCAGGAATTCCACTTATTACCGGGGTCTATGGTGGATCCTTAAGAATGATCAATCTACTAGGGCCTATACACAGGAGGGGGCCCTGATGCTGGTCTCCCACCTGCTGCTCAATTGCGACATCCCCATCGGCCGGGTGATCCGCCGGATGGAGCTGGAACGCAGCAACCAGTATCGCTTCCTACACGGCTTCTACTGGGGGGATCAGAGCGCCAGCAATCTGGAGGCGGATCAGCTGCTCGAACGTCTCCACCCGCTGTTGCTGCACGATCAGGCGTGGGCGGTGGGGCGCGAGGTGCGGGAGTTGCCCCTTGATGAGATACGGATCAAAGAGATCCAGCGCGGCGATCAGAGTCTGGAACCCAGACCCGAGCTGGTGCTGGCGGCTGGCGATCGGCTGATCCTGTTCGGTACCGTGGTGGCGATGGAGCAGGCGGAGCAGCGTCTGCTGGAGGGGCACTGAGTCCCCTCGCACTCATCGACCATCCGTTTACTCCCCCTCGTTTGGCTGCCCTTCGATATCGAGGAAGGCGGCGACCCGCTCCCGCTCCCTGAGGGTGTCCTGATAGCCCAGCTTGATCAGCTGCTGGCAGTAACCCGGATAGAACATCAGAAAGCTGGCCAGACTGCTGGTCTCATCCCCCTTCACTCCCAACACTCGCAACAGGCGGCGCAACGGCAGCGGTAGCTTGTGCAGATAGGTCAGCGCTATGGTGTCGAGATCCTGACTCGGTTTCAGCACGCAGGTCTCTACCCGTTTCAGCTGCAGGCGGTTGCGCTCCCGCTCCGGGATAAGATCCAGGGTCTGGTTGATGCGCCACAGCCGCTCCAGATCGGAGTTGAGGGTGTCGGTAAAGACCGTATCGAGCAGATGGCTGGCGATATTGGAACTGGTGAGGTGCCCGTGGTGATGGGTTGGCGCCGAGTGCTCAGGCGGATCTAGGGTGATCAGCAGGATCCGCTCCGCCCCCAGATGGATGGCGGGGCTGAGCGGGCTTAACTGGTGGATGGATCCATCACCGTAGAACTTCTCGCCGATGTGGGTGGCCGGAAAGACAAAGGGCAGCGCCGAGGAGGCGAGCAGATGCTCCGAGGTGAGCAGGGTGCGTACCCCGCGCCGTCTGGCTCGCTCCCACGGATGGTGGTCGGCCCGCCCCTGAAAGAAGGTGGTGGAGAGGCCATCATCGTAATCCGACGCCGTGATGGCCAGCGCCTCCAGACTGCCGTAGAGGATGTTGTCATCGATGCGGTGATAGTCGATGAGCTGATCCAGCAGGCGGTGCAGCGGCGCGTTGTCAAAGAGGTGAAAGGCGTGGTTGGTGTGAGGATTGATCAGCCCCGCCGACCCCTCGTACATCAACCGCCACAGCAGCCGACCGGGGTGAAAATCGAAGATGTGGTGGGTCTCGAAGCGGCGCCAGACCCACTCCAGCTTGCGCACTCCCAGATGAAAACAGGAGGCGTAGCAGGCCAGCGCGGTGACATTGATGGCCCCCGCCGAGGTGCCGCACAGGATGGGAAAAGGAATGCCGAGATTACGCGGGTAGAGCTCCGCAATCGCCTTGAGGGCTCCGACCTGATAGGCGGCGCGAGCACCGCCACCGGTGAGCAACAACGCTGTATTGGGTCTGGCCATATGCTGGCGCCTTATTGTTGGCCCGGGAGGGGCGTTCCCACTGACAAGTTAACTATAAGGCGCTGTATCAAATATAAAAATGGGCGCTCGCCCGTTTTTTTCATGGCTCCCTGTCAAAGGGCCCGGTGAGGATTTTCCGGCTGTGCCAGCTGATTGAACGCAGCGAATACCGGGGCGCTGGCGAGAATGCGACCGTGGCCCAGTCCCCGGGTGCTCACCAGCCGGGTATGACCGTCCTGGCTGGCTCGCAGGGAGTCGTCGTGAGGGGCGAATCTGTCCTCCTCGTCATGCACAATAATCGCCGCGCC
The DNA here is from genome assembly GCF_000820145.1 of Aeromonas sobria. Taxonomy (GTDB): domain Bacteria; phylum Pseudomonadota; class Gammaproteobacteria; order Enterobacterales; family Aeromonadaceae; genus Aeromonas; species Aeromonas sobria. The sequence goes on from NZ_CDBW01000017.1 coordinate 107,619, forward strand.
GCTGCGGTTGGCGAGTCGGCCCAGCGGATCGACCGTGCTCAAGGGGTGCTGGTACTCCTGCTCAATATCCTTGACCACCGCATCGAACAACCGGATGGAGTAGCCGGAGCGCGCCACCATGCCGTAGAGCTGGGGCACATAGTCGAGCACCGGCGAAATCAACAGCAGCGGCAGGGTATCGATACCAGGCTGACGGCTGGAGAGAGTGACGGCGCCCCCCATGCTGTGGGCGATGACCCCGTGCAGCGGGCCCACTTCACTGGCCAACCTGGTCGCCAGCTCGTCGAAGGCGCGCACGAAGCGGGGCAGGTGGCCGGTATTGCCTGCGCTCTGGCCGTGGGCCGGATGATCATAGGCAATGGCGGTGAAACCCTGCGCAGCGATATGGCTCATCAGCGGATAGAACTGGCTGGCGCTGCCGGACCAGCCATGCATCAGCAGCCACAGTGGTCCTTGACCGAGCCGATAGCTCATCAGCGTCCCTTCGCTGGTATGGACGGCCTGCTGCACCAGACCGGCAGGTTCGCTACCATCCCGCTGGTTGCGCTGGGGGGTGAGTAGCAACTTGCTGGCGGTACGCTTGGCATGGGTGGGGGCGAATCTGTGGTGCAACCGGGTGCCGATCCCCAGCAGCCATTTGCTCGGGCTGAAGCGGCGGGTGTTGAAGTAGATCTTGCTGCTCATGGTCATCCTGTGGTTTTTATGTGCGAACGGTCGTGCTTTTTTATCGGTTTTTAAAAAGTCGTATTGAACGGATGCTAAAACATCAGCGCCAGCTGCTCAGCAGAGCATCCACCTCGGGCCAGAAGTGGCGGGCCGGATCCTGACACAGTTCGAGATCGTTGAACACCTGATCCGCCAGATAGAGGCCATAGAGGCGATAAACGGCGCGCCAGGGATCCATCTCGCGTCGCCACTCGCCTGCGGCCTGACCCTGCACCACCTGACGGGCCAGATAGTCGAGCCAGAAGCGCACCAGTTGCCGGGCGGCTTGCTGCACCTGGCTCTTTTGCTCATGGCCATCCTGCACCGAGGTCCAGGCGTCGAGGAACATGCAGCGTCCGGCGAAGCAGTGGTTCCAAGCCTGCCAGGCACGCAGCAGGGCGATCAGCTTGTCGTGCTGGCTCTGGTGCTCCTGCTGGCGTACCGGCTGGATCACCCGCAGCCGGAACACCTCGGCGGCGTACTCCAGCACGGCTATCTGCAGATTGTCTCGGGATTGAAAGTGGGCAAACAGGCCGCTTTTCGACATCTCGCAGGCGCTGGCCAGCGAGCCTATGGTCAGGCTCTCCAGCCCTTGCTGGCTCGCCTGCTCGAAGGCAGTCTGCAAAATGTTTTCCCGGGTCAGGCGCCCCTTGCTCATCACTCTCTCCTCGTTGGCGCTGGCAGCATAAAGTACGATCGTGCTAATTGTCGAGCAACAAATAGCCAGCATGGCTGGCTATGTCGTCTCCCGCGTGTCACTGCGCGCGGTGTTCAGCTCTCCTTGATATCGAGCTGTTGCAGGGCGATGACTGCCTGAGTGCGGTTCTTGACCCCCAGTTTTCTGAAGATGGCGGTGATATGGGCCTTGATGGTGGCCTCTGAGACATTGAGCTCCCAGGCGATCTGTTTGTTCAGGCTGCCGTCGCGCAGCATGATCAGCACCTTGTACTGCTGGGGGGTGAGGCTGGCGAGCTTGCTGGCGAAATCGGGGCCATCTTCCGATTCGGGATGGAGCGAGATGCCTTCCGGCACCCAATTATCCCCCCCGATCACCGTATTGAGGGCGTTGACCAGCTCCTTCATCGGTACCGACTTGGGAATAAAGCCGAGCGCGCCGAGCCGCAACACTTGCTGGATGATGGCCGAATCTTCCGAGGCGGAGACCACCACTATGGGCAGGTCGGGATATTGACCACGCAGGTGGGCCAGCCCCTCGAAGCCATTGGCCCCCGGCATCTTGAGATCAAGCAGCAGCAGGTCAACCTCGGGGTGCTCGCCGAGCAGGCTGATCAGGCTGTCGATGGAGTCCGCTTCCAGCAGTTGGGCGTCGTTGATGGCCATGTGCACCGCTTGGTAGAGGGCGCCCCGAAACAGGGGGTGGTCATCTGCGATGACGATGGTAAATTGGCTGTCCATATTTCGGTTAATGGCTCACATTGTTGCTAACTGATTGTTTTGAAAAATCAAACTAGCATCGCTCACCAAGGGGGTCAAACCCGCCGGTGCGCAAATGTGAAGCGACCATCGGATGTGTTGCCATCAGGGCAGACAGGCTGGTCGCAGGCAACTCATGCAGGAGGCAACAGATGGGATCTTTGGTATTGGCGGTGGGCACAGGTTCGACCTGGGCGATGCGGGCGGCACTGGTGCTCGCCATGAGCGGGCTGACGTGGCAGGAGCAGGTGTTCGATCTGGAGGATGCCAAGTCGTTGGCGCGACTCAAGCGGCTGGCACCGGCCGGTCTGGTGCCCTGGCTGGAGCATGACGGGGTGCGGGTCCACGACTCGCTGGCCATCGCTGAATATATTCACGAACTCTGTCCCGACCGCCAGCTCTATCCTGTTTCGCTGGCCGAGCGGGCGCTGGCTCGCAGTCTCTGCGCCGAGTTGCACGCGGGATTTCGCCAGATCCGTTCTCTGCTTCCTTTCTTCCTTGGTGCGCCAACCCGTATCGATCCTCCGGTAGAGGCGGTCGGCGAGCTGGCTCGCTTGCAGGAGATCTGGTCGCAGGCACGGAGCCCCTTCTACTTTGGCGAGGCGGGCATTGTCGACGCCTTCTATGCCGTGATGGCTTATCGGCTGGCCAGCTACGGCATCGTGCTGCCCGGTCAGGCCGGAGCCTATCAGCAGGCGCTGCTGGCCTGGCCCCTGTGGCAAGAGATGTTGGTCAAGGCGCGGTTGCAGTGGCCGGTGGCGGCGCGCCAGTCACAGTGAGCCGTGGCAGATGGATAAACGAGAGAGGGGAGCCGCCAGTGGCTCCCCTCTCTGTTGCTGGTGAAGGTGGCTTCGGGGTTACTTCTGCCGACCGGCAAAGACCACCACCACCTTGTCATCCCCCTTCTCCCGCACGAAGGCGTAGGGAGCATCCGAGAGTTTCTGGTGGCTGCCTGCCGCAATGGCCGGATGGGCGGCGCGGAACTGGCCCAGTTGCTGCCAGTGCTTGACCAGCTCAGCATTGTCCCCGCTGGCCAGCTCCTGCCAGTTCATGTCCGAGCGCAGCGCCTGATCGAACACGCCACCATCCTTGGCCAGCCCGCGGCCTGACTCGTCGCCGTAGTAGAGCTGGATGCCGCCCGGCAGCAGCATAAAGCTGTTGGCGACCCGGCGCTGTAGCGGCACATCCTGATAGTCGCCAAAGAACAGCTTGGTGTCGTGGGAGCTGATATAGCTCAGCACGTTGAACTCGGGATCTTGATTGATGCGGCTGGCGTAGCTGGCATAGGTGGGCTCGGCTCCCGCCATGCACTGGGCCTGGGGCAGGGCGAACTCGCGCTGATAGTCGAAGTTGATCAGGGAATCGAAGCCGTTCTGATACCAGAAATCCTTGGCCACCCCGTGATCCCACACCTCGCCCACCATGTAGAAGGGCAGATCATCGAGGGCCTTGTCCGGGTTGGCGGCCTTCCACTCCTTGAGCGCAGTGGTGCCCGCCTGCTTGAGCTTGGCCCACACCTCGGGCTCCAGATGCTTGACGGTGTCGGCCCGAAAACCGTCGATGCCAAAGCGGCGCACCCAGTCGGTGTGCCAGGCGATCAGGTAGTCGCTCACCGTGGCGTCTGGCAGCGCCTTGGCCTTGGTATCTTTTTTCGCCGTCAGCAGCGGCGGCAGCCCCACCGGCTTGGTGGATTCGGTGAGGAAGTCCGGTAGCCCCGCCACCGAGCCGGTGACATCGTCGGTGCCGGGCTGCGGGTAGCTGGGCAGATCGGCGCGCACCCAGTCACCGCTCCACCACTTGTTCCACGCTGGCGATTGATAGTCGATGAACTGGTTGTAGCCATGCCAGTTGAGGCCGCCGCTCGGGTGCCACTGGTTCCAGGTGGTCGGCAGTTTGGCTGTGTTTTGGGTCAGCTCGGTGAGCCCCAGATCCTGCAGGTCGGCGAGGGTGGCGTAACCGGCGTGGTTCATCACCACATCGAGGATGATCCGCATGCCACGCTTGTGGGCCTCATCCACTAGCGTCTTCAGGCTCTCCTCGTCACCGTAGTTGGGGTCGATTTTGGTGAAGTCGAGCGCCCAGTAGCCGTGGTAGGCGTAGAAGGGGAAGTTGCCCTGCTCGCCGCCGCCAATGAAACCGTGCACCTGCTCCACCATGGGGGTGATCCAGATGGCGTTCATGCCGAGGCTCTTGATGTAGTCGAGCTTCTCGGTCAGCCCCTTGAAGTCGCCACCGTGCCAGGTGGCCACCTCGTCCTGACCATCCTTCTGGCGGCCGAAGCTGTGATCGTTGGCAGGGTCGCCGTTGTGGAAGCGGTCAGTCAGCAGGAAATAGACGCTCGCCTGATCCCAGCTGAACGGCGATGGCTTGGCTGCCTTGACCGGCTCGAGCAGCAGCAGGCCGCCGCTCTCTTTGGTCGGGGTCAGGGTCAGTTTGCCCTGTTTGACCACCGCCTCTTGTTTCGAGTAGGCATCCCGCAGCCGGGTGCCGTCGGGCCAGACCCCTTGCAGGGATACCGTGACCGGGCTGCCATCCCAGCGGATGCAGGGCTCTTGTGGTGGCTGGCGTTTGAATTCGCTCTTTTTGGTCGCCCGCAGCACCTTGAGGCTGGGGGTATCCGGGTTGAAGGTGAACTGATACTCCCCTGCCAGCATCACCCGCAGGGTAAAGCTCTGCTCCTTGCTGCATGTGTCCATCGGCTGGGCGGTGCCGAAGGGGAGTGGCTTGCTCTCGCTCGGGCCAAAGCTGGTGCCGCAACTGTTGCCTGCATCGCTGATGCGGATCTGGTGGCTTCCCTTGGCAAGGGGATGGGTCAGCTCCACCGTGCCCTTGTCCAGCGCGATTGGGGTCGCTACCGGCTGACCATCCACGTAGAGGTGAACCTCGGGGGCGGCCATCGCCTGTTGGGTGAACAGCGGGGCGGCCAGCAGGGCAAGCCAGAGAGAGGATAAGTTGGGAGCGCGACGCATAAGCCATTCCTTGAGCAGGGCAGTTCGGACAAAGGCCCATTCTAGGAGGCCATAAGGCACTGTTGGATCGGCAAAATACCGATTTGTGAACTCAGTGCAAATGGTTACGTTTTCAAGCCGAGGAAAGTGTGATGGAGACGGGAGTGAGATAAATCTGGGGATAAAAAATGCCGGTCAGGTGACCGGCATTTGGGGTGTCAGGCATCGTCGTCACATCAGACGGTGAAGAACTTGAAGTTGACGAAGGCCACCGCGATGAAGGAGGCAACCATGCCGCTGAGGCAGAGCACTGCAGGGCGGATGGCGGGCCAGCGATGGGTCAGCAGAATGATGGCCAGCAGGGTCGGGTAGAGCCCGAACATGTAGCGTGGCATGGCGTTGAGGCCGGTCATCAGCGGAATGGTGCAGCAGATGAACATCAGGGTCGCTTCAGCCCAGCGCTTCTGGCTGAACAGGTAGCCGTTCAGACACCAGCCGAAGATCACCATGATGGAGAGGTAAGCCTTGCGGCCGCCCAGCTCAAAACCGCTCAGCCACCAGTCCAGCGGGCTGTCCATATAGCGACCCCAGGCCACCTGAATGTGCTTGAACGCCATCGCATCACCGGTCAGGTGATAGAGGTAGACCATGTAGGCGAACAGGCCAAAGGGGATCATCCAGAGGGTGAATACCACCTTGAAGGCACGCTCGGTGAAGCGGAAAAACTCCCGCCAGCCGTAAGCCTGCAGCGCCAGGATCAGCACCGGGAACACCATCATCACCCCCAGGTTACGGGTGCCGGAGATACAGACCCCCAGCAGGGCAACCATCAGCCACTGCTCCCGATAGGCGAACAGGAACATCCCCAGCATCAGCGCCATAAAGGTCGATTCGGTATAACCGGAGACGAAGTAGGCGGAGAAGGGGGAGAAGGCGAGCAGCCAGACGCCAAAGCGGGCTGTGTCATCCCCCAGCTTGAGCTGACGCAGCACCAGCAACATCAGCGCCAAAGCGGCGAAGAAAGAGGCGTTGGCCACAATGATTAGGCCGATCAGGCTCTCGACATTGAACAGGTTGGAGATGGCGCCGGAGACCATCGGATAGAGCGGCATAAAGGCCCAGTTGGCCGCATTGCCCTTGCTCAGCCAGCGCGGGTAGAGGTCGTAGCCGTTCTCGATGATGCGTTGGAACCAGACACAATCGAACTGGCAATAGGCCTGCAGCGGGCCGATATCGGGGGAGCCATAGAGCTGGACACCGAAGTAGCCCATGCCATAAAGCGCCACCCGGCTCAGCATGAAGGCGGCGATGATCATCAACCAGTCACGGCCGCTGATGCGCAGTGACGGGCGATAGGGGAGTGCAGCCCCGGTTAACGGGGCGGTATTGGTCATATCATTCATCAGGCAAAAACCCAGACGCGAGAGAGAACGTAAGTGAGGACGGTAACGGTCAGGGTGGCGATGACCACCGGCAGCAGACCGGAGAGCCCGGCAAACAGCAGGCCGCTCAGGATCAGGTTACGTACCGCCAGCGAGAAGAGAGCGACCAGCAGAAACTTGCTGGCGGCTCCCTGCTTCTGGAAGGTGATGTAGCGGTGACCAAAGAAGGAGAACCAGAACGCGATGGCAAAGGCCAGCGTCGTTACCAGATGCTCCGACATGGTCGGCCAGGTATGAAACAGTGCGATGGAGGTGCCAAGGTCGACGAGGGTAGCCCCCCCGCCGACAAAACCGAAACGTACCAGCCGCCAGAATTCCTCGCGGGAGATCATTGAGGCGCTTGCTCCTGCTTATCTTGCGGCTCTTTTACATCATCCGGCTTTTTATTAGCATCCCGTTTGGCGTACTCGCCATAGACACCTTCGATGAGGTAGACCGGGCGCTGCTTCACTTCCACGAACATGCGGCCGATGTACTCGCCTATGATGCCCAGCGACAACAGCTGGATACCACCGAGGAACAGCACCACTGACATCAGGGAGGCGTAACCGGGTACGTCGATGCCGAAGAAGAGCACCTGAGTGATGATTTTCAGGATGTAGAGGAAGGCAACTAGCGAGACGCTTACCCCCACATAGCTCCAGACTCGCAGCGGCCAGCTGGAGAAGCTGAGCAGACCGTCGAGGGCGAAGTTCCACAGTTTCCAGTAGTTGAACTTGGTTTCACCGGCGTGACGGGCTGGGCGCTCGTAGGGGACGCCAACGGCACGGAAACCGGCCCAGGCGAACAGACCCTTCATGAAGCGGTTGCGCTCGGGCAGTTGCTTGATTGCCTCGACCACGCGGCGATCGATCAGGCGGAAATCACCGGCGTTCTCCGGCAGCTTGGTGCTGGTGGAGAGGGCGTTGAAGAAACGGTAGAAACCACCGGCAGTCAGGCGCTTCATCGGGGTATCGGCGCTGCGATCGACCCGAATGCCGTAGACGGTGTCATAGTCACCGGTTTGCCACAGTTTGACGAATTCCAGGATCAGAGCGGGCGGGTCTTGCAGATCCACGTCCATCGGCACGATGGCATCCCCTTTGGCCTGATGCAGGCCAGCGGTCATCGCCGCCTCTTTGCCAAAGTTGCGAGCCAGGTTGACCAGGGTGATGCGCGGGTCGCGGGCAATGGCTTGCTCGACTACTTCACGGGTGCGGTCACGGCTACCATCGTTGACGAATACAATTTCAAGCTGGTCTTTCAGCGGGGCCAGTTCGTTGTCTATCGCGTTGATGAAGGCATCGATACTCTCTTCCTCGTTATAAACGGGAACGACCAGAGAGAGTCGAAAATCTGGATGCGACATAAGAACGTCCTTATTAGAGATAGTTGTTTTTATAAAATGGTATTCGGCGCAAGGATCACTGGGCAACAGTCAAACGTACCGATTCCACGCTGATGGGAGTAGGTGCCGAGAGTGCCAGAAAGTTGGGGTGTTTGGGGTCTGCGGTAAGAGAGTCACCTGGCAGGCTGAGACGGATCTCGTTGATACCCGCTTTGGCCAGTTTAATCGTGGTGGTGAAGTCGTGACCCAAGGCCACCTTCAGCAGAGCGCCAGCCTCCGGGCTGTTGATGCGGGCGTGTACCGTCAGTTGATCAGGATTGGCTGACTGTTTTGGCAGCACAAAATAGAGACCGCCTTGACCGGTGAGCAGGGTGCCTGCATCGCTTGGCTTTTTGGCCCAGCCTTCGCTGGAGAGGAAGCGGCTCGGCTTGGTCAGATTGAGCTCGTTGCCTGGCTGATAGGTCATGCTGGAGTTGTGTTCCCAGAAGCGGGTTTTGCCTTCCAGATAATAGAGTTTGTAGGCCAGGCTCACGTTGGGGTGAGCAGCCAGATAGAGGGTGTAAAGATAAAAACCGCTTAACGCCATAATGGCAGTCAAAAAACCGAACTTTTTGTACGTCATATCACTCTCTACGCCTGACAGAATTGGTAGGCCGATGTCGCGCATATGCTAATCCAATTGCAAAAAAAGCATAGTGGATCACAAAAAAAAATTTGGTCACATATTAACCCCTCTTTGTCCTTGTGCCAAATAGTGCTGTTTTTCCCAATATACAGAGTTGGCGAGGCGCCAGTGACCGGAATCCGTGGCGATCACACAAGCAGATTGACAAGCATCACCGTTTTGCTGTGCCATTTTTTAGTGCATGCACATAGTTATGTGCCCTCTATCGCCATTTTACTGGAGCCGTTTTATGATGGCCCACCTTTTCGTCAAGGACGACATATGAAGTGGATCTCTTACTGCCTGTTATGCGGGTTATGGGCACCAATGGCCTTTGCCAAGGCACTTTGCCCCGAGCCCATTCAGGTCGGTTACGATAATTGGCCTCCTTACCATTATCACGAGGCCGACTCACCGCAACAGGTGCGCGGTTATGCCGTCGAAGTGCTGACGGCCGTGCTCTCCTCCATGCACTGCAAGGTCAACTATGTGGAGCTGCCCTGGAAGCGGGTACTACATGAGATGGAGTACGGCGAGATAGACATGGCGATGGAGGCGAACATCAATGATGAGCGTGCCCGTTACTCCTGGTTCTCAGACGCTTACAACCCCGGGCGGACCCTGTTATGGATCCGCAAGGACAGCAACTACTCAGAGCCGGATCTGGCGAGCTGGCTGGCCAAGGGTTATACCCTCGGGATCACCAAAGAGTACTTTTATGGTGATGAGGTGATGGCGCTGCTCGGCCGTTATGCCAAACAGGTGAGTGAGGTGAGTGACAAGCAGAATTACGACAAGTTGGCTAGGGGGCGCATTGATGGCTTTCTTGGTGACATGTTGGCGACACCCAGTGGGCTGAAAAAGGAAGGCCGGAGTGGCCAATTCGCCTCTCACCCCATGGTGGTGTATGAATCGCCGAGCTTTTTTATGCTGAGCAAACGCAGTGTGTCGCCGCAGTTCTTGCAACAATTTAATCAGGCGTTAACTGCGTTTAAGGGAACAGATGCATACGACATTATCTGGCAACGTTATGGCCCCGGGCGCTAGCAAAGTGATAGCTGTTCACGCATGATGAGCGGCCTGAGCATCAGGCCTGAAGATCAGGGCTGACTAAATGAATAAACCGTTTTTGAGGTGTCCATGGGGATGAAGTATTGGCTGGCCCTTGCCAATCTGGTGTGGCTGGGATGTTGGCCTGCCGGGGTAGTTCATGCGGCAGAATCACAGATGGTGGTGGCGGCCAGTGAACCCCGGCATGACTGGTATCAGGGCAGTCAGGCTGAACTGGTTCGTATCGAGTTGGAGCAACAGCTGCAAGAGGCTGTGTTGGCACAGCTGCACCCCGATTTTTTCACCTTGTGGAAGCGGCTGCAGGCGACCCCTGCCACCAAGCGTGGAGCCATCTATGACGATATTTTTGCCAAGCTGAGCCGTTTTCAGCATGCCTGGCGGGGGATGGATCTGGTCTCTCGCGAGCAGATGAAGACCCTCAAATTCGATTTGAACCGCCCTGTGGTCAGCAAGCCCAGCGATGATGACTTGCTCACCCAGGTAAAATCCCTGCGTCCCCAAGTGGCGGAATACGAGGCGGTGCGGGCCAAAGTGCACAAGCTGCTGGCGATGCCGATGGCCAGCAAGTGGCCGACGCTGGAGATGCCGACCCTGCGAGCCGGAGAGAGCTCAGCCGCACTGGGTCAGCTTCGCGCCATGCTCAACGAGCTGGGTGACAGCGCGCCGAGCCATGGTGATCTGATTTACGATGGCGATACCGAGCAGGCCATCAAACAGTTCCAGCGTCGTCATGGCCTGACTGCTGACGGCATTATCGGCCGCCAGACCCGCTCCTGGCTCAATACCGGCCCGCAAGTGCGTGCCAGCTTGCTGCTGCGCAACCTGTGGCGTCGCGATCTGGTGGATCAGCTCGCCGGTGGCCGCTATGTGCTGGTCAACATTCCCGATTACCGCCTGAGTGTGGTGCAGGCGGGCAGTGAGATATTTACCAGCAGGGTCATCGTTGGCAAGGAGCAGCGGGCGACCCCTATTCTGGCCAGCGAAATTCGCTCCATCGTGCTCAACCCCTCCTGGCATGTGCCGCGCTCCATCCTGAGCAAGGACATTCTGCCCAAGCTGGGCCGTGATCCCGCCTACCTCAATCGCGAGCAGTTCGAGGTGATCGACAGCGAAGGTAATCCGGTGCAGTTCACCGAAGAGGGGTGGCATCAGGCGCTGGCCGCCGGTTTCCCCTATCGCCTGCGGCAAAAACCGGGTGACCACAATGCCCTGGGTCGCTACAAGTTCTACCTGCCCAACAATGATGCCATCTATCTGCACTCCACCCCGCGCAAGGCGCTGTTTGAGCAGGGGGCGCGTGCCTTCAGTTCGGGCTGCATCCGGGTGGAACATGCGGACGATCTGGCCGAGCTGCTGCTGGCTGATTCCCGCTATCAGCCGGACAAGGTGGCCAATATCCTCAAGGAGAGCCAGACCAAATGGTTGCCGCTCACCACACCGATCCCGGTGTTTACCGTCTACTGGAGCAGCTGGATCGACGAAAATGGTCGCCAGCAACTGCGCAATGACATCTACGGATTTGATCGAGTCAGCTTCCAGAGCCGCTTGTTGTGATCCCTGCCACAGAGTGAGAAGCCCGGCCTGTGCCGGGCTTTTCTATGGGCAATGGAGGTTTGACATGGGCCCCTGCCGGAAGGTAGTTTCAAGCGCCTGTATCAAATTCATCCTGTGATCTCATTTAACTTTTTTCGCTTGAAACTGCGATGGACGAGCCCCTTATGCTGGAACAAGAGATAAGTCGACGCCGCCTGTTGCTGGGAGCCGGTTGCCTGCTGGGCAGCTCGCTGATCTCCTTCCCTGCGCTGGCAAGCCGCAGTACCTCCGGGCGTGAACTCAGTTTCTTCAATCTCAATACCGGCGAGCGGGTGCGCGCCAGTTATTGGGAGAACGGCCACTATCTGAGCGATGGATTGGCCGAACTCAACCACATCTTCCGCGATTACCGGCGCAATGAAGTGTTCAACATCGACAAGAAGCTGTTTGATCAGCTGTTCCTGTTGCAGCACAAACTGGGTCGGCGCAGCGAGATCCAGCTTATCTCCGGCTATCGTGCACCTGCTACCAATCGCCAGAAGCGCCACAAGAGCCGCGGCGTGGCCAAGCACAGCTATCACACCTTGGGTCAGGCGGTAGATGTGCGGATCCCCGGTGTACAGCTGGCCCATCTACGCAAAGCTGCCCTCAATCTCAAGGTGGGCGGTGTCGGTTACTATCCCCATGACAACTTTGTGCATCTCGATACCGGTCCTGTTCGCAGCTGGTAACGGGGTTTGACGGGGTTTGGCATGCTTGTCAGGCAGCAGGTGAACCGAGCGAAATAAGTCGCTTGGGGGGAGGCTCCATCACTTCGGATTTAGTCAACAACGCCGTAATGGGGACGTAGCCTCTTTATTTATTTTGATCCCAGCAGTGACAAATCCGGTGCAGTCGCCGCTTTAACTGGCGCCAGCTGCGCCGTTGTTGCCGTTCGCTGAGGGGGGCATAACGCCAGCGGCGATAGAGCCAGGCGGCCTGCAACAAGGGGTGGGCAAGGTCGGGACGCAGCCGCGCCAGTCGCTCGCACCATGCCCCCATGCTCTCGGCGGGCTCTGGGGGATAGCCGCTGCGTTTGCTCCGTTTGAGCAAGGGTTGCCAGATGCGCCGCTCTGGCGGCAGGCGGGCGGGCAACAGCAGGGGCAGGCTCACCAGCAGGGCGACCAGCATCAGGCTGGCGAGGATCAACCAAGGTGTGTGCCCCGCCAGTGCAGGCCAGCGCAGGCTGATTTGCTGCCAGAGCTGACCCGCATCGTGGCCAATCACCCAGCGGCTCCACTGGTAGTCGATATTGTTGCCCCACCAGCGCAGCTGATTGAGCAGGGCCCAATTGCGATAACGCTGCAAAGCGAACGGGTCGGCGGCGGTAAATTCGTCGCTCAGGGCCTCTGTTACGCCGCCCTCAATACGTTCCGGCGCCACCGCTGCGGTGGGGTCAACGCGCCGCCACTCTCCCCCTTCATCGAGATACTCCACCCAGGCGTGAGCATCGAACTGGTGTACCGCCAGATAGTTGCCACTGGGATTCCACTCGCCGCCGAGATAACCAGTGACCAGCCGTGCCGGAATGCCCGCTGCGCGTAGCACGAAAGCGGTCGCCATGGCGTAGTGACCGCAAAAGCCCTGCCTGGTATCGAACAGGAACCCATCCACCCCGTCACTGCCAAGTCGTGGCGGGGTCAGGGTGTAGTAATAGGATTGGCTGCGAAACTGTTCGAGCAGGGCGGCGACCAGCGCGCTGCGATCCGGATAGCGTGCCGCAAGCTCTTGGCCATAGGCTCGCGCTCTTGGGTTGCCCCCGCCAGGCAGTTGCAGGTTGCGCTGAGCGGCTTGGCGGTCATCCTCGGGCTGCGCTTCGCTTTGGCCGATGCGATAGCGGATCGCCACCTCGCCGCTCCCCTGCCGATAGAGGGTGTCGAGAGGGGTGAGCAGCACCGGGCCCGCCAGCAGGCGTGGTTCACTGAGGGCAAAGGCCCAGCGGTGACGCTGGGGCTCGGCAATCACCTCGTAGCTTCCGGTTGGCAACGGGCTATCTGCCAGTTGATTGTTTGTCTGTGAAGATGACGCCAGAAGGGTGAGGCCGGTCTGCACCGGCACCGTCCGTTGCCACGCCTTGACCTCGGGGCTCAGCAGCCAGCGCTGGCCATCGAAAACCTCCTGCCGCATCACCGGAAAGTAGCGTTCGCGGGCAGGGGGCGGGCCATCGGCAAAGGTGACGCGAAACGCCAGTTCGGAGGAGTTGACCAGTTCGCTGATATCGCCGGGGGCAACCTTTTCCGAGAGCCCCGACAGGGCGCGGCTGCTGGTGGGCATCTGCCAGAGGGGCGGGAGCCTTGGCAGCAGCAAAAAAAGAGTGATGAGCAGTGGAAGCGCCAGCAGCAGGGCGCCGCCCGCACTGCGCCGCGGCCGTTTCTGCTCGGGGGCGATGGCGGCCACCAGCGCGGTCACCGCCAGCCAGAGCGCCACTGCCATCCCGGCCGTCCAGCCGATGCTTTGTCGCTGCACCAGCGCCAGCGCGATGAGAAAGAAGGCGAGCAGCAGCACCTGCTCGATATCCCGCTCGCGCCGCACCTCGATCATCTTCAGGCTATAGCCAAGCCAGAGCAGATTGATAAGGGCAGGCAGGGTGCCCAATGTGCGCCACTGCAGCCCCAGCAACACCACGGTAGTGATGGCCAGCAGCGCCAACCAGCGGGCCGGAAGAGGCGGCCAGCCGCGCCACAGCATCATGGCCCGGATGCCGAGGGTGATGGCGCCCACCGCCACCACCCAGAGCTGCAACTGTGGCCAGAGCGCTGCGACCAGCAGCAGCTGTTGCAGGGCGATGAGTGGCAGCAGGCGGCGGTTATCGAGCAGCATCCGGTGTGCTCTTCGGTGGTTTGGCATCGAATCTGGCCAGTGCCAGCAGGCAGCGCTGCATAAAGGTGGCGCCGCTATCGGGCCCCAGCGTCTGGTTGGCCAGCGTCAAGGTGAAGGGGATGCCCCGCTTGCCGTAATCGGCGCACCACCAGGCCAGCACCGCCAGCCGCTGCTCCAGATCCCCGCCCGCGACCCGCTGCAAGGTGAGGTGAGTGTCATCCTGCTGCGGTTCATTGAACTGCTTGGTCAGCAGGCCACGCCCTTGGGCAAGTTGCTTCCAGGCGATGCGGCTCAGTGGCTCGCCGGCTTGGTGTGCCCGCAGGGTATCGAAGTCGCCGAGGGGGGCCGGAGCGGGCTGGCCCTGATGACCCTTGTTGTCACCCGACGCTTCCCCCCTCAGCGCTCCGTACTCCGGTTTGGGGGCAAGCCAGCCCTCCAACTGCAGATCTAGCAGGGACCAGCAGCGAAACAGGCCGAGGGGGTAGCGGCTCTCGACCCGCACTCGGCCAAGGGGCAGTGGCCCACGGCGCGAGCCTAATACCGGCAGGAGCAAGGTGCGGGGCACAGAGTCGGCTCGGGCCAGCCAGAGGGTGCCTTCGTTGAGGCTAAAGCGCAGTGCCAGCACCGGGCGCGGGCTTTGTACCGTAAACCGAATGGGCAACTGGCTGCCCGCTTCCCCCTGCACCAGCGGGCCTCCCAGCAGCTCTAGTCCCAACAGATTGCGATGGGTGAGCCACATGGCGGCCATAAACAGGCTGCCGAGGCAGTAGGCCACCAGCAGCACCAGATTGTTTTGGTAGTTGGTGCCGAGCAGATAGATGGCGAGCAGTACCAGCAGATAGAGCAGCCCCATGCGGGTGGGGAGGATAAAGAGGCTGCGGGTACCCAGCGTGATCTGGCGGGCCGGGGGAATGCGGCGATCGAGCCAGCGCCGTTGCCAGCGCGCACGCCACTGCTGCCAGCGGGTGAGCAAGGTGCTCATCAGGGATTGTCCGGATCGACCCTGGCTAGCAACCGCTGGCTCAGGGGGCAGGCTTCTCCGTGCTGCACGCCAAAGCTGCCCCGCAGCCGGTGTTCGGCCACATAGGGGAAGACTGCCTGCACATCCTCTACCGTGACGAAACGCCGCCCCGCCACCAGTGCCCAGGCCCGACTCACCGCCAGCAAGGTTTGGGCTGCCCGGGGGGAGAGGGGTTGTGGCAACTCCCCTGCAAAGCGGCTCTGGTGCACCAGCGCTAGCAGGTAATCGAGGGTGGCATCGGAAACATGGATAGCATCCCCTTCTGCCTGCAGGGCCGCCAGCCCGGTGGCATCCAGCATGGCGGGCAATGGGCCACTCGGCTGGTGGCCCCGCAGCAGCTGGCGCTCCGCCTCTCGCGGCGGAAAGCCCAGCGAGAGCCGCACCGCGAAGCGATCGAGTTGGGACTCCGGCAGCGGATAGGTGCCCGCCTGATCCGCCGGATTCTGGGTGGCGATGACGAAGAAGGGCGCGGGGAGCGGGTGAGTGTGGCCTTCGATGCTGACTCGCCCCTCGGCCATGGCCTCCAGCAGGGCACTTTGCACCTTGGGGCTGGCACGGTTGATCTCGTCCGCCAGCAGCACCTGGGTAAAGACGGGGCCGGGGTGAAAACGAAACTGCTGCTGGTGGGTGTCAAAGATCTGCAGCCCCAGCAGGTCGGCGGGGAGCAGATCAGCGGTGAACTGTACTCGTCGGCAATCCAGCCCCAGCACCTGTGCCAGCCCGTGGGCCAGGGTGGTCTTGCCCATGCCGGGCAGATCCTCGATCAGCAGGTGACCACGGGCCAGCAGGGTCACTAGGGCTATCTTGAGTTGCAAGGGTTTACCCAAAATCACCTGCTCCAGTGCCGCCAGCAGCCCTGCTATCTGTTCTTGTGCTTTCACTCGTGCTTCCCCCTGTGTCTGATTGCCCCTACAGCTTATACGTCAGCGATGTAGGAGGGGGCAGCGAAAGGGCAAGCCATTGAGCCGGGTCATTTTTGGGGCGACTTCACACAGACTTCACTCTGGTTCACTGTGGGCACATGGAGCTCATCTATGCTGACGCACGGATTGACTGTGCCAGCCATGGGGTTGGCGTTACCTACATTCATCATGAGACTCATAAAATGGAAAAAGCTACAACCCGGTCGCTGCTGGTACTGAGTACCCTGCTGCTCTCCCCCTTATCCCATGCAAAAGAAGCCGAGCCCCTGACGGCCGTGGTGGATGGCGCCATCCAGCCTTTGCTCAAGGAGCACAGGGTTCCGGGCATGGCGGTCGCCGTGCTCAAAGAAGGCAAGGCGTACTACTTCAACTACGGGGTGGCGGATCGGGAGAGCGGTGCTCGCGTCAGCGAGCAGACCCTGTTCGAAATTGGTTCGGTCAGCAAGACACTGACCGCGACCCTTGGCGCCTATGCCGCGGTCAAGGGTGGTTTTCAGCTGGAGGACAAGGCGAGCCAGCATGCGCCCTGGCTGAAAGGCTCTGCCTTCGACGGCATCACCATGGCCGAACTCGCCACCTACAGTGCGGGCGGTCTGCCGTTGCAATTCCCCGACGAGGTGGATTCCACCGACAAGATGCGTGCCTACTATCGCCAGTGGACGCCAGCCTACCCGGCGGGTACCCATCGCCAGTATTCCAACCCCAGCATAGGTCTGTTTGGTCACCTAGCCGCGAATAGTCTGGGCCAGCCGTTTGAGCAACTGATGAGCCAGACCCTGCTGCCCAAGCTGGGTTTGCATCACACCTATATCCAGGTGCCGGAGTCGGCCATGGCGAATTATGCCTACGGCTATTCGAAGGAAGACAAGCCCGTCAGGGTCAATCCGGGCGTGCTGGCGGCCGAGGCCTATGGCATCAAGACTGGCTCTGCGGATCTGCTGAAGTTTGTCGAGGCGAACATGGGGTATCAGGGAGATGCCGTGGTAAAAAGCGCGATCGCGCTGACCCACACAGGTTTCTACTCTGTGGGGGAAATGACCCAGGGACTGGGCTGGGAGAGTTACGCCTATCCGGTGACCGAGCAGACATTGCTGGCGGGCAACTCATCGGCGGTGATTTACAATGCCAACCCGGTCAAATCAGTTGCCAAGTCCCAAGAGATGGGGGGGGCGCGACTCTACAACAAGACGGGCTCGACCGGCGGCTTTGGCGCCTATGTGGCGTTCGTGCCGGCCAAGGGAATAGGCATCGTCATGCTGGCCAACCGCAACTATCCCAACGAGGCCAGGGTCAAGGCGGCTCACGCCATCCTGAGCCAGCTGGCCGAGTGACAGTGCGGTTGTTCTGATTGAGATGAGTACGCCGGGATTGCCCGGCGTACTTATTTGCGTTGTCCACAGCAGTTGTCCATAGGCTCATTGCTTAAACGGCACGCAGCTCAATACGATATTTCCTGATTGGAATGTACCGATCGCCATCTCTTCACTAGGTGAGGGCGGTGGGCGCCCATATAGTTGCCCCCATTGCGACGCGCTGCGTTGCTACCTTTGTCACCACCTTGGCCCCGCCACTCTTCGCCTGTTGCTGCCATCTGGCCGATGCTGGCGGGCCAATCTGTAATGGAGCATCCATGCCTGTTTTCCTGTTGTGCAGTTTTCTGATGATCATCCTCTATCCGGTCGGGATCGATCTCTATCTGGTGGCGGTGCCCCAAATAGCCGATGCCCTGCAGGCGAGCGAGGCGCAGATCCATACTGCCTTCTCCATTTATCTGTTCGGCATGGCGGCCACCGTGCTGCTGGGCGGGATGATTGCCGATCGCTACGGGCGGCGCTGGGTGGTGCTCGGGGGGGCACTGATCTTTGTTCTTGCCTCGTTGGTGGCAGGCAATGCGGAGGGGATCAGGCAGTTCTATTTCGGCCGTTTCTGGCAAGGGGTCGGCGCCGGTGCGCTCTATATCATGACCTTTACCGTGCTGCGGGATGTGCTGAGTCAGGAGCGGCTGGCGATGGCGCTCTCGATGATTAACGGGGTCATCTGCGTGATCCCGGTGCTGGCACCGGTGCTTGGTTACCTCATCCTGTCGCATTTTGACTGGCGTGGGATCTTCGTGGCAATGGCGCTGGTGGCGGCCGTCAGCGGTCTGGTGAACTTGCTGCTGCTCAAGGAGACCCGCCCGACCCGGCAACCGGGCAGTGGTGCTGCGCTTCCCTTCACCCTGCTGCGCTCGCCGCGCTTTATGTTGCTCTCCCTGCTGACCAGTGCCAGCGTGACCTCCATTCTGGTCTATGTCAGCGTTTCGCCGCTGATCCTGATGAAGGAGTTTGGCTTCACCACCGAGCAGTACTCCATCGTGATGATGGTGATGGCCGGAGTGAGCATGTCCACCTCCTTCCTGACGCCGCTACTGCTGCGCTGGCTTGGTAAGCACAAGGTGCTGGCCGTATCCCATCTGGCTTATCTGCTGGCTGCGTGTGTTCTGCTCGGGTGCTGGCAGTTGGGGGGTAATATCCACCTGCTGTTGCCGGGATTTGCGTTGGTCTGTGTCGGGTTCTCCTGTGGCTTCGGGGTGGCGATGGGGGAGGCACTTGATGGTTGTCAGCACAATGTGGCGTTCGCCAGCGCCGTGCTCTGCATCATGCAGATCAGCCTCTCTGGCCTCTATATCTGGCTGCTGGGCCAACTTGGCTTTGCCCCGACCGAGATGCTGATCTACGCCCTGTTGCTGGCACTGCTCAGTTACCTGGCTGTCAAAGGGCTGGTACCATGGCTCGCGCTTCGTGAAGCGCGGTCGCGGGGATAAGGAACTATGAGAGGGGATATGCGCAATCTGGGTGAACTCGATTTGAACCTGTTGGTGGTTTTCAAGCACCTGATGCAGGCGCGCAGTGTGGCTGGGGCGGCCAAAAAGCTCTGTGTCACCCCGTCGGCGGTGAGCAAGTCTCTGGCCAAGTTGCGGGAGTGGTTTGACGATCCCCTGTTTGTGCGGGTACGGCAGGGATTGCAGCCCACCAACCTCTCCCTGACGCTGGAGGAGGAGCTGAAGGTCTGGTTCCAGCTCACCGACAGCATCACCTCGCTCAATAGCGACGCGATCCCCGACGGAGCCCGCTTCACGCTGGTGATGGAGTCCCCCTTCTACATCAGCTTTCTGAGCGATCTGCCCATGACCATCTACCAGAAGTACCCCAACTCGGTGGTCAGGATGCTGGGGTGGGATCACCACTCCCTCAACGACATCGTCAACGGTGATGCGGATCTGGGCTTCTGCGCCCGCGAGACCCATGGCCGTTCTCAGGCCAAGGTCAACCGGTTGCCCTATTACATCGATCACGAGGTGCTGTTCACCGATCGCCCGGTGGTTTTTCTGCGCAAGGATCACCCCTTGCTCCAGCAGAAGTGGTCGCTGGAAAACTTTCTGGCCTGCCCCCAGATCAGCATGGTGTGGGAAGCGAACGATACCTGGGCCCTCGACAGTCTGCTGGAGGACGAGGGGCTGAAGCGGGAGGTGCCCATCATGGTCTCCAGCTTCGAGCAGGCGTTGCATATTGCCTCCCAGTCGAGCCATGAGCTGATTGCGGTGGCTCCCTCCTACTGCGGTGGTTATGCCAGTCGGCATCACGGCAATCTGATCGCCATGCCGCTGCCGCTGCCGGAGAAGCTCTATGCCCAGCTGGAGATCGCCTTCATCCTGCTGTGGCACAAACGGCACAATCAGGATGCCAAGGTGATGTGGCTGCGCAACGAGATCCGGCGACTCTACAACGACGAATCGCCACGCTAATGTTGCCGTGACGGTGCCCATTGATAAGCCGGAGCGATCTGCTCCGGCTTTTTTATGTCCCGATTTATGTCCTGAAACAACAGGTTGCTGCGGGCATGAGTGGTGCTGATAATATTGTATTTAGTGGCGACAACAAACGATTAACGAACATTCTAAAATGGAAGGTGCCAACTTCTGGTTTTGCTATAGACGTCACACTCTCCGCTGTTAGATACTGCCATTTATAATAAAAGCTGCGATGTGCTATCGGGAAATATCCGTGCCTGTCAGTGGCTATTCACAAATAATATAAAGTTATCGGCTTGTGTTAACATTATCACCCTGTATTTACATCTGGATGTATCGCCAGGGGATGTCTATTGTTCATCGAACACTTATGAAATAAATCATTACAACTTTCTCATGGTTTTATGCCATTGGGTGTCTATTCTTGCTGTTAATATATTTCCGTTAAAGCCAGATATTGTGGACTAACGAAACTGGAAAGGTTGTTTAAATGATTAATCACAAAACTATAACGGCCATTGTTTTGACCGTGTTGCTCTGTGGTTGCGCGAAAAATAGTGTGCATTCTGATGGTTCCCAAGCATTTGCACTTAACAAAGGTGCGATTGTCAGTTCGAAAGAAATTACCAGCCACTTTTTCTTTTCCGATATCGACTTCGGCATCAACGATACGATTGATGCGGCCGCGATCTGTCACGGTATCGAGAATGTCGTACGGATAGAGACCAAAGTCGGCTTTTGGGACTCCCTGTTTACCAGCCTGAGTTTCGGTATTTATGCACCTCGCACAGCACAAATAGACTGTGCTGCATGACAAGTAAAGGAGATAGCGTGTGACTCAATTGAAAAGTATTTTATTGGCGACTGCCGGTATGGCGGCGCTTTATGGCTGTGGTGGTGGATCTGATGAAACCACCGTTGTAAAAGCCAGTGAACCGGTTAAACCCCTTGCACTGGAACATGTGACTATACCTAATGCAACACTTTATAAAGCTGATTATATACAAACCAACGGGGCGATAGACCTGACTGGTTTGGCATTGAAATATCAAAAGGTTGATGGGATAGATGTTACTCGCTGGAGTGCATGGGTCAATAATGGTGTGATGGCCACCAAATGGTGGGTAGAGCAGAGTCGTGATGAAATATTAAAAGACAATCCTAATTCAGTACAGCTCACAAGTATCAGTCGTCAAATGAACCGGCCAATGGCAGATAGTCGTGTCCCTGCAGAACTTCTCATCAAGCGGGTAGATGTTTCTTATAATGATATTGTTCACAACACACCGCAGATAAAGGTGAGCAATACTAACATTTCCTCGAAACTTAATACTGAGCTTGATTTCGTTAGTGCTGGCACCTCAATGTATCCAAAATGGTCTGGTAAAATATCCTTAACGGAGTTGAAAACCCGCGCCATAAATACGGATAACTGGCATGACAATAAGGGGTATAGCACGGATATGCTGGGCGATGTGGAGACAACCCGCAATGGTGACAAGGTGACGGTCACGATGACGTTTCCGGCTGCCGGATGTACCCTGGTGGGGGATGCAACTTCATCGGGTAAAACAAATTTCGACAAGCTGATTTTTACCGGTTTTGACAAGTGTCGGTTTGACCTCGCGAAAGGGGTAAACTGGACTGCCCCCGATCTTTTTAACAACGAAGGATTGGCCAAGGGAAGAAATGGGGCTGTGGCTTATGGCGCGACTCTTAAAAATGATAGCGGAGCAGAGATGTTGCTTATCGGCTTCCCTGAACTGGATGGTGTCGTGTTGGTGATGAACAAGAGATAGTCGAGCATTCGATAATCTGTTGTTTGGCCGTATGTGGTTAAGTAGTGCATGGTTGCGGTGTCGCAGAGAGAAAACAGGCTAGCTACTCTGATGGTGCTTTGGGACTGGTTTTCGGTGGATAATTTTGCACACAGGTCGGTCGATCAGCGTGCGAAGGTCATCGTTCGCAGTCCGAAAGGCACCTTCACGGTGAGGGCCTTTGACGAGAGGAAGTATGCGAACACTGGGTGAGCTCGATTTGAACCTGCTGGTGGTATTCAAATACCTGATGGCGGAGCGTAGTGTGGCGGGCGCGGCGAAACAGCTCAGTGTGACCCCTTCCACTGTGAGCAAGGCGTTGGCCAAGCTGCGGGACTGGTTTGCCGACCCGCTCTTTGTGAGAGGGCGCAAGGGGTTAATGCCGACCAACCTCGCTCTGGCGCTGGCCGGTGAGCTGGACGCCTGGTTCCAGCTCACCGGCAGCATCGCCTCGCTCAATAGTGAGGCGATCCCCGATGGGGCCCGCTTCAATCTGGTGATGCAATCTCCCTTCTACAACAGCCTGCTGAGTGATTTGCCTGTCACCATCCATGAGAAGTATCCCAACTCGGTGGTCAAGATGCAGGGGTGGAATCACCACTCCCTCACGGATCTCGTTAATGGCGATGCGGATCTCGGCGTCTGTGTCCGCGAGCGTTATGACCGTTCTCTGGCCAAGATCAGCAATCTGCCCTATTACATTGATCACGAAGTGCTGTTCCACGACTTGCCGGTGGTGTTCTTGCGCAAGGATCACCCGCTGCAGCAGCAGTGGACACTGGAGAACTTTCTGGCTTGCTCCCACTGCAGCGTGGTGCTGGAGGTCAAGGAGACCTGGAGCCTGGATATGCTGCTAGAGGATGAGGGGTTGCAGCGCAAGGTGCCCATCATGGTATCCAGCTTCGAGCAGGCGCTGAATGTTGCTTCCCAATCTACCCATGAGCTGATTGCGGTCGCCCCCTCCTACTGCGCCGGGTTTGCGGCCAAATATCACCCCAATCTGGTGACCATGCCGCTGCCACTGCCGGAGAAGCTCTATAAACAGCTAGAGGTCACCTTCATCTTGCTGTGGCACAAACGCCACAATCAGGATGCCAAGGTGATGTGGCTACTCAACGAGATAAGGCTGCTTTATCACCGCGAGTCGCGACCTTCAGCCAGATAGCGGGAGCCGGAGCAAGATGCTCCGGTTTTTTATGATGAACCGTGCGGGAGTGGTGGTGGCACCGTGGATTGAGCCGTGCTGAGAAGAGGTTACCCGTTTATTTCACTGCCAAATCATGACTGTGGCATGCGCTAAAAGAAAAAGCCCATCTGTTTCCAGACGGGCTTTTTCAGCAATCTGTTATACCGACCACAACGCCGGATAGACCCTGTTTAACCGATTGTTTAAAAAGGGCTAAAGCACTTATACGTTGAACAGGAAGTTCATGATATCGCCATCTTTGACGATGTACTCTTTCCCTTCTGCACGCATCTTGCCCGCTTCTTTGGCGCCTTGCTCACCCTTGTAGGTAATGAAGTCGTCAAAGGCGATGGTTTGGGCGCGAATAAAGCCTTTTTCAAAGTCAGTGTGGATCTTGCCTGCCGCTTGCGGGGCGGTGGCACCGACCGGGATGGTCCAGGCGCGAACCTCTTTAACACCGGCGGTGAAGTAGGTTTGCAGGTTGAGCAGCTCGTAACCGGAGCGGATCACCCGGTTCAGGCCCGGCTCTTCAATGCCAAGGTCTGCCATAAATTCGGCGCGATCGTCGTCGTCCAGCTCGGCGATGTCTGATTCGATGGAGCAGCAAACCACGACCACTACAGCATTCTCGGCGGCGGCGATTTCACGCACTTTGTCGAGGTAGGGGTTGTTGTCGAAACCATCTTCCGCCACGTTGGCGATGTACATGGTTGGCTTGAGGGTCAGGAAGTTGAACTGGCTGATAGCGCCCAGCTCTTCCTTGTCCAGCTTCAAGCCACGGATCATCTGGCCATCTTCCAGTGCAACGCGGATCTTCTCCAGCACTTCCACTTCCAGCTTGGCATCCTTGTCGCCGCCTTTGGCGCGCTTGGACTGGCGGTGAATGGCGCGCTCGCAGGCGTCCAGATCCGACAGGGCCAGCTCGGTGTTGATCACTTCGATATCGTCAGCCGGGGAGACCTTGCCGGCAACGTGAATGATGTTCTCGTCATCGAAGCAGCGCACTACGTGGCCGATCGCTTCGGTTTCACGGATGTTGGCCAGGAACTGGTTACCCAGACCTTCACCCTTGGAGGCGCCGGCAACCAGGCCCGCGATGTCGACAAATTCCATGGTGGTCGGCACAACGCGCTGCGGATTGATGATGGCAGCCAGCTGATCGAGGCGGGGATCCGGCATCGGGACCACACCGGTGTTCGGCTCGATGGTGCAGAACGGGAAGTTGGCGGCTTCGATACCGGCCTTGGTCAGCGCGTTGAACAGGGTGGATTTGCCTACATTGGGCAGGCCCACGATACCGCATTTAAAACCCATGGATTGTTACCTTATTGATGGATGCTGTTGAGGGTCGCCCGCAGGCGGCCCATGTCATGCTTGTTCTGGTCGTTGCTCATGCACCGGCACAATGTCCGTACAGGGTCAAACCGACCTAACCCTTTTCAGCCTTGAAGCTGTGCAAGCGATTCATGGCCTTGGTCATATCTTGTTTGAACAGGATGTCGGTGGCGCGCAGAGATTCGTCCAGCGCGGCGTCGATCAGGTTCTGTTCACTGCCGGGGGCCTTGGTCAGCACAAAGCCTGCCACCAGCTCTTTGCTGCCGGGATGGCCGATCCCGAGGCGCAGCCGGAAGAAGTTATTGTTGTTGCCCATTTTGGCGATGATGTCTTTGAGGCCGTTATGGCCGCCGTGACCACCGCCCTGTTTGAACTTGGCGATGCCTGGCGGCAGGTCAAGTTCATCGTGGGCAACCAGCATTGCTTCTGGCTCAATCTGATAAAAGCGCGCCAGAGCAGCGACAGCTTTGCCAGAGAGGTTCATATAGGTGTTCGGGATGAGCAGACGCACATCCTGCCCCTCGACCTGAATGCGGGCAGTATGGCCAAAGAACTTGGGTTCTTCACGCAGACTGACATTGTGCCAGCGGGCCAGTTGCTCCACATACCAGACGCCCGCATTATGGCGGGTCTTGGCATATTCCGGGCCGGGGTTACCCAGTCCGACGATCAGTTTGATTTCGCTTGTCACGCTTGATGTCTTCACTCGCAGCTGCAATGGGTACACTACCCAGGGCAATAGGACGCAATATTCTAGCCGCCGAGTGACGATCACTCAACCAATGCTCATGTTCTGGCGGGATTTGAGCCACTCAGGCAGCTAGCAATCAATAAACAGGCCTCATGCAAGAGGCCTGTTGCAGGTAACGGATAGGCAGATTTACTTGGCTCGCAGCAGGGTGACTGTCTCTTCATCCAGTGCGGTCAGGGTGGGGCGAGCCTCGCGCACATACTCCACAAAGGAAGCTGCATCGGTGCCGCAATCCACGCCGCTGGCCTTGCAGTCGAGGGCCTGGCCCGGGGCATAGACGGCGCTGAGCAGTTCGCCGTTTTGTGCCACTTTCAGCACCGGGAAGGCGGTCAGCTTGCCGTTGACGCTGGCGATATCGACCCGCTCGCTCTGGTGGCGCTGGGCATTGGCCAGTGCCTGCCAGCCATCGTTGCCGTTGGCGCTGTAGGCGTTCATCACCACCCGATAGCGCTGGTTATCCAGCAGATCTTGCCACTCTCCGCTTGCGGTCTTGCGCTGCAACCGGGTCAGGGTGCCTGCTTTGCCTGCGTCGGTTTCCTGGAAGGTGTAGCGCAGGTTGCCACCGTAGGGGAACTTGCCGGCATGGGCGCTGGCGGGCAGGGTGGCAGTGATGGTTTCGCTCAGCAGGGCGCGCACTTCGGCACCGGTCAGGGTCAGCACCGAGAGCTGGTTTTTGAACGGCAGCAGGGTGAGGGCACTATCCCCCTCGCGCCATTCGCCAGCAGGCAGTTCGGCACGCACGCCGCCCACCGCCAGCAGGGCGAAGTCCACCGGGCCACCGGTCAGGGCTTGCACTGCTGGCGTATTGGCCCAGTAGAACTCCCCTTCGGCGACCAGCGGCGCCACATCGGAGCCGTGGCTGTCGCTGCCGTTGTCGCCGGGGCGACGGGCATTTTGCAGCTGTGCGGGGATGGTGCCGATCACCGGGCCGTAGGCTTTCTCCAGCGCCGGTTTGTAGTGGCTGTCGATGATGCCGCGCAGGCGCGGATCTTCATCCACGGTCACCAGATTGGGCTGGTTGTCGACAAACTTGATCGCCTCTTTGCTGCGGGTTTGGTCGAGCGCTTGCTTGCGGGCCGGATCGGCGAAGAAGTCGCGGCTGGCCAGCAGGCTGTTGTGGCCCTGGCAGTCGGTCAGCTGGCCTTGGCTGTCAAAGGTCACCTGCGCCAGACCGATGGCTTGGGCGTAAGAGCCTGCCTGCACCACGCAGGTCTTGCCAATGCCGTCCGGGTTGGTCACCAGCTTGGCGTAGTCGCCGGTCTTGCCCCAGCCGATATTGCGAAAATCGCCGAGCAGGCTGTGGGAGTGGCCGCCGACGATGGCATCGATGCCATTTACCTTGGCTGCCAGCGCCAGATCCCGCTCGTTGCCGATGTGGGTCAGGGCCACGATCTGGTTGATCCCTTTGGCCTGCAGCAGATCGACCGTGGCCTGAGCCGAGGTGACCTCTTTGCCAAAGCGCAGCTTGCCAACGTTGGGGGCGATATTACCCATGTCTTCCAGCACCAGACCTATGATAGCGACCAGCTGTTTGCCTTGCGGCAGCTTGTCGAGATCGGTGACCGGGCTCTTCTGGTTGCCGTCAAAGGCATAGACCACGAAGGGCTTGAGGTTGTCTGCCTTGCTAAGGGCAGGATCGGCCTTGGTGTCGAGGTTGGCAGCCAGCACCGGGAAGTTGACCCCCTCGATGAAGCGGGCCAGCTTCTGGTTGTCCAGATCGAACTCGTGGTTGCCCAGCGCCATGGCATCGAGGCCAAACTGACTCAGCAGATCGGCATTGGCCATCCCTTCGTTGAGCTTGAAGTAGCCGCTGCCCTGCCAAGCGTCGCCACCGTGTAGCAGCAGTATGGGCTGGTTCTTGGCCAGTGCCTCGGCCTGATAGGCTTTCGCCATGGTTAGCAGGCGGGGGTAACCGCCAAAACGGGTGTAGAGGGTGTCCGTCTCCTCCTGCTGGCCAAAGATCTGCCCGGTGAGATCGGCATTGACCGGATCAAACTGGGAGTGGGTATCGTTCATGTGAGCCAGGGTCAGCACGAAGGGTTGACTCTCTTTCGCTGGCTGACAGGCAAACAGGGCGCTGGTGAGGGTCGCGAGCAGGAGGGGACGCAAGCAATTCATGGGTAAATCCTTAAGCCTGCCGGGGGCAGGGTCGTACCAGATAGCAAAGGGGTGGAAAGAGAGGGTTCAGAAAGACGAAAACCGCCAGCAGGCGGTTTTCGTTATTGCTGAATCTATCAATGCTCAAACATGGCAGAGATGGACTCTTCGTTGCTGATGCGGCGAATGGCTTCGGCCAGCACGGTTGAGAGAGTCAGCTGTTTGACTTTACCAATCGCTTTCATCTCCGCGGTGAGCGGGATGGAGTCGGTGATGATCAGTTCATCGATCACCGAGTTCTTGATGTTCTCGACGGCAGTGCCAGAGAAGACCGGGTGAGTGGCATAAGCGAATACACGCTTGGCGCCACGCTCTTTCAGGGCTTCTGCGGCTTTGCACAGGGTGCCGCCGGTGTCGATCATGTCATCAACGATGACGCAGTCGCGGCCAGCAACATCACCGATCAGGTGCATGACCTGAGAGACGTTCGGGCGGGGACGACGCTTGTCGATGATGGCGATGTCGGTATCGTCCAGCAGCTTGGCGATGGCGCGGGCACGCACTACGCCGCCGATGTCTGGCGAGACGACAACTGGAGACTCGAGGTTCTTGGACTTCATGTCTTCCAGCAGTACCGGACTACCGAACACGTTGTCGACCGGAACGTCAAAGAAGCCCTGGATCTGCTCGGCATGCAGGTCAACGGTCAGCACGCGATCCACACCCACGCTGGAGAGGAAGTCAGCGACAACCTTGGCGGTGATAGGTACACGAGCGGAACGGACGCGGCGGTCCTGACGGGCATAACCAAAGTAGGGGATAACGGCTGTGATACGGCCAGCTGAAGCACGACGCAGTGCATCCACCATAACGATCAATTCCATCAAATTGTCGTTGGTCGGGGCACAGGTGGATTGAATGATGAAGATATCGCCACCACGTACATTCTCATTGATCTGTACGCTGATCTCGCCGTCGCTAAAGCGACCTACGGCAGCATTGCCGAGTTTGATAAACAGGCGATCTGCGATCTTCTGGGCTAGTTCCGGCGTTGCGTTACCAGCAAACAGCTTCATGTCAGGCACGGTTTGAAACCTCGGGGTTGCATCCAGTATGTGGGGGAGTCTGAAACCAGACCCATATCGTTTTGGGGCAAACGATTTATCAAGATAACGAGCAAGGATATTATGGCTCTGGATTTGGCTGGGGTACTAGGATTCGAACCTAGGAATGGCGAGATCAAAACCCGCTGCCTTACCGCTTGGCGATACCCCAATCATTTGAACTGTTGCAATGTCCAGAAGAGAGGTGATATGTTCTCGCCTTTCGCGACAAACCCATCTAGCCCCTTCGGCACCTTGGCAAACACTTCCCGAGCAGTCACTTCGTCTTCAAATTGAGCAAAGACGCAGGCTCCTGTGCCCGTCATTCTCGACGGCGCGTATTCTAGCAACCAGCCGAGCGCATTGGCAACCTCGGGGTGGCGCTTTTTCACCAGTGATTCGCAATCGTTTTTCCACTCACCTGCCAGCAAGTTGTCCAACGCCATTTTCGGAGTGGCTCTGGGCAGGTCCGGATCCTGAAATACTGCCGCCGTGGCCACATGGCAATCGGGTTTGAGCACCAGATACCAGGCGCTTGGTAATTCGACCGGTTGCAGCCGCTCGCCCACCCCTTCGGCAAAGGCCGCCTTGCCACGGACAAACACCGGCACATCGGCGCCCAGCTGCACGCCAAGCGCTGCCAGTTCATCTTCGCAGAGCCCCGCCTGCCAGAGCTGGTTAAGCGCCACTAGCGTGGTAGCGGCATCGGACGATCCGCCGCCAATTCCGCCCCCCATGGGCAGCACTTTCTCCAACCGGATATGGGCTCCCTGCGGGCTCGGTAGCTTTGCCTGCAGCAGGCGCGCCGCCCGGATGATCAGATTCTGCTCATCCGGTACCCCGGGAATGGCCGGGCTCAGGGTGAGTGAGTCGCTGCCGGGAATCACCTCGAACTCGAGCCAGTCGTTGTGATTGAGGAAGATAAACAGGGTTTGCAGCTCGTGATAGCCATCGGCGCGACGGCCATTGACGTGTAAAAACAGGTTGAGTTTGGCCGGTGCCGGCCAGCGTGTGGAAGCCATTAACGTGCAAGAGTCCATTGGTTGATCTGAAGCTTGAGGCGGCTGTTCTGGCCGGTCATGGTCAGCTGGTGCGGCAGGCGGTAGCCATCTTGATCCCGATAATCGCCATAGACGATCTGCCACTGGCCGTCACGGACACTGGCCAGACTGCTGTCGGGGTTGAGTTCAAACTCGGCCTGACCCGGCAGCCCCTTGATCCATTCCGGCAATCCGGCGACCGGAATATGCCAGCCGGTCAGTTGATAGATAAGCGCTTCGGCATCCTGGCTCTGGTGGCGCTTGCCGTCGCTGTCGAGCAGGGTGATCTCCCCCTTGCTGCGGGAGAGCTCCAGAATGCTGGTGCCGATCAGGCTGCTGAGGTTGAGGCGATAATCCTCGCCATCCTGCTGCCAGTTGAGGCGGGCGCTACCTTTCTGCTGGGGGGAGATGATGGCCATCTTGCCGACGATCTGCCAGTGGGTCAGCTGTTCGAGACGGGTTCGCTCCTGGTTCCAGTTCACCTGATCCCGTTGGGGTTGGGTGGTGGCACAACCGGCCAGCAACAGCAGACAGGTGAGGGTGAAAATACGCAACAGCACGGCAAGGCTCCAGAGAGAGGAATTTGTCACAGTATACGGGGCTGCCGTATTGCTTTTAAAGACTTACCCTTTCTCGTACAATTGCCGCCTTTGCACCCTGCATATGAAATGATCGTCGCCCACTCATGAGTTTGCTAGCACTCGGAATCAACCACAACACCGCCAGTGTCGCCTTGCGGGAGCGGGTCGCCTTTGGCCCGGACTGCATCGATCGCGCCTTGCGTGAGCTGGTGAGCCAATCCGGTGTCAGCGAGGCGGTGATTGTCTCAACCTGCAACCGGACCGAACTGTACTGCAACCTGGATGGCGAGCAGCAGAGCGATGTGTTGCGCTGGTTACAGCAATTCCACGGGCTGGACGCAGCCGAATTGGTCAATGCCATCTATCAGCACCATGACGAAGAGGCGGTGCGCCACTTGATGCGGGTGGCGTGCGGGCTTGATTCGCTGGTGCTCGGTGAGCCGCAGATCCTGGGCCAAATCAAGCAATCCTATGCCCATGCCCAGCAGTCAGAATCCCTCAAGGGAACGCTGGAGCGGCTGTTCCAGAAGTCCTTCTCGGTGGCAAAACGGGTGCGCACCGATACCGAGATTGGCGCCAGTGCCGTGTCGGTGGCCTTTGCTGCCGTCAGCCTGGGTCGGCGGATCTTCTCCGATCTTTCCCAGACCAAGGTACTGCTGGTCGGTGCGGGGGAGACCATCGAGCTGGTGGCACGCCATCTGCGTGAGCAGAACGTCACCCGGATGATGGTGGCCAACCGCACCTTGCAGCGCGCCCAGACCCTGGCGGCCGAATTCGGTGCCCAGGTGATGACGCTTGAAGAGATCCCCGACTATCTGCACGAGGCGGATATCGTCATCAGTTCGACCGCCAGCCCCCTGCCGATCATTGGCAAGGGGATGGTGGAGCGCGCCCTCAAAGCCCGCCGCTCCAAGCCGATGTTTCTGGTGGATATCGCAGTGCCGCGTGACATCGAAGCGGAAGTGGATGAGCTCTCAGATGCCTATCTCTACACGGTGGATGACCTGCAGGGGATCATCGAGCAGAACCTCGAAACCCGTAAACGGGCTGCCGCGCAGGCGGAAGTGATCGTGCAGGAAGAGCGCGACGAGTTTATGGGCTGGTATCGCGGCCAGAGCTCGGTCGATCTCATTCGCGACTACCGCCATCAGTCCCAACAGGTGGCTGACGAAGAGCTGCAACGGGCCCTGCTGGCATTGGCGCAGGGCGAGAGTGCCGAACAGGCGCTCAAGGCGATGGCCCATCGCCTCACCAACAAGTTGATCCACGCGCCGACCCAGGCCTTGCGCCAGGCGGCTTCCCAGGGCGATCAGAGCGAGCTGTCCCGCTTGCGGCAGGCGCTGGGATTGTCCCAAGAGTAATTGTTCGGGGTTGCCATGCTGGCGGCCCCTTCCTCCATTGAGAATGCAAGAGTTATGAATCCGTCACTGATCAGAAAGCTGGAAGGCCTCATCGAGCGCCACGAAGAAGTTCAGGCCATGCTCGGCGAGCCGGACGTGGTCTCGGATCAGGAGCGCTACCGCGCCCTGACCCGCGAGTATGCCCAGCTGGAAGATATCGTTCACGCTTTCCAGCATTATCGTCAGGCGCAGGATGATCTGGAGACCACCCAGCTGATGCTGGAAGAGGATGACGCCGACCTGCGTGAGATGGCGCAGGAGGAGTTGCCACTGGTCAAGGCCGCCCTGGAGCAACAGGAGCAGGCGATGCAGGTCATGCTGCTGCCCAAGGATCCCCGCGATGACAATAACTGTTATCTGGAGATCCGCGCCGGTGCCGGTGGCGACGAAGCGGCGATCTTTGCCGGCGACCTGTTTCGCATGTATTCACGCTTTGCCGAGCGTCAGGGCTGGCGCCTTTCCATCGTCAGTTGCAACGACGGTGAATACGGTGGCTACAAGGAGGTGATCGCCAAGATCGACGGCGAGCGGGTCTATGGCCGCCTCAAGTTTGAATCCGGTGGCCACCGGGTGCAGCGGGTGCCTGAGACCGAATCTCAGGGCCGGGTGCACACCTCCGCCTGTACCGTCGCCGTGCTGCCGGAAGTACCGGAAGCCGAGCAGATCGAGATCAACCCCTCCGATCTGAAGATCGACACCTTCCGTGCCTCCGGTGCCGGTGGTCAGCACGTCAACAAGACCGACTCGGCCATTCGCATTACCCACCTGCCGACCGGTCTGGTGGTGGAGTGCCAGGACGAGCGCTCCCAGCACAAGAACCGCGCCAAGGCGATGTCAGTGCTTTCTGCCCGCCTGCAGGCTGCCGAGGATGAGCGCCACCGCGCTGCCGAACAGAGCACTCGCCGCAATTTGGTGGGCTCCGGTGATCGCTCCGAGCGTATCCGCACCTACAACTACCCGCAGGGCCGTCTCTCCGAGCACCGCATCAACCTCACCCTGTATCGTCTCTCTGAAATTTTGGAAGGGGATCTGGACTGCATCATCACGCCGCTGGTGCAGGAGTATCAGGCCGATCAGCTCGCCTCACTGGCCGAGAACAGTTGATGCAACTGGTGATCCGGCAAGCTCGCATTAAGTGTTGCGCCCATAGGATGGGGTGGCACTGATGCAGATCCAGCAGGCCCGCTCCCATATCATGACGGTGCTGGCTGGCGGGGAATCCCCCCGCGCCGACGCCGATGTGCTGCTCTGCCATCTGCTCGACTGCCGTCGCAGCTATCTGATGACCTGGCCCGAGCGCGAGCTGGATGCCGTCCAGCAGGCCACCCTGCAACAGTGGCTTGACCGTCGGCTGGCGGGTGAACCCATCGCCCATCTGGTGGGAGAGCGGGAGTTCTGGTCGCTGCCGCTGAAAGTGAGCCCGGCGACCCTGATCCCGCGCCCCGATACCGAGGTGCTGGTCGAGCAGGCACTGACCAAAATCCCGCAAGGGCCGTGCGCCGTGCTGGATCTCGGCACCGGCACCGGCGCCATCGCGCTGGCGCTCAAGTCCGAGCGGCCCGAGGTCGATGTATGGGCCGTGGACAGGATGGCCGATGCCGCCGCATTGGCCCGCGAAAACAGCGCCGCTTTGGGATTGCCCATCGAGGTGCGCGACGGCAGCTGGTTTGAGCCGCTGGGTGAACCGGATCGCGACAAGACGCCACGTTTTGCGGTGATCGTCTCCAATCCCCCCTATATTGATGGCGCCGATCCCCATCTCGAGCAGGGTGACGTACGGTTTGAACCACGCTCGGCGCTGGTAGCCGATGAGGCCGGGCTGGCGGATATCCGCCACATCGTGGCCCATGCCCCCGCTTATCTGCTGACCGATGGCTGGCTGTTGCTGGAACATGGTTGGGATCAGGGCGCTGCAGTGCGGCAGTTGCTGGGGGATAGCGGCTACCGCGAGGTCGCCACGGTGTGCGATTACGGCGATAACGACAGGGTCACGCTGGGGCGCTGTCCGTAGCGGCAAGGTCCCGTTTTAGCCTGAGTTTGGCCGAACGACAGGTTTTATACGCGGGGTGCCGTTGTGGCGCTCCTTGCAAGGATTAACGATGTATTTTGTGCTCAAACTGCTGCACTTCTTCCTGATTGCCGGTGCCGTACTGATGTTTATGCTCCGTTTCTACTGGGTGCAAACAACCGCTGGCCGTGCCTACAGCGCGCCTGTGGTGAAAGTCAGTGGCTGGCTCAACGGTTTGGTGGTGCTCTCTGGCGTGCTGCTCTGTGTGGTGCTGGATCTCAACCCGTTCAATAACGGCACACCCTGGCTCAGCGAAAAGTTGATGGGTATTGTGGTGCTGGTATTTCTGGCGACCATGGCGCTGCGGCTGGCCAAAAGCAATCTTATCCGCTGGTGTTCTTTTCTGGGCGCCCTGGGGTGGCTCTTTTTCATTGCCAAGTTGGCAGTGCTCAAACAGACGAGTTTATTCGGTTAAGGCATGATGAAGATGTTACGCATAGACGAATGGACCGATTTTGAAGCTCATGACATCACCGAACTGGCGTTGTCGAT
Organism: Aeromonas sobria; assembly: GCF_000820145.1. Lineage (GTDB taxonomy): Bacteria > Pseudomonadota > Gammaproteobacteria > Enterobacterales > Aeromonadaceae > Aeromonas > Aeromonas sobria. The sequence goes on from NZ_CDBW01000017.1 coordinate 141,206, forward strand.
CAGCGATGAGATTTATGGATCTGCCGAGCAGGGAGGGCGTGAGTTGACCCTGCTGGATGAGTGGCTGGATGAACAGATCGAAGAGGGAACCTGCGACGAGGTGCGTGAGCAACTGTTGCAGGGCTTTTACCAGCAACTCGGTTTTCATGGCGACTGGCAGGATTACTTCTCTGCAAATAATAGTGACCTCAATCAGGTTCTAGTGCAGCGCAAGGGGATCCCGGTCAGTCTCGGTATTTTGATTATTCAGCTGGGGCGCAAGCTCGGACTCGATGTGGAGGGGATCTGTTTCCCCGGCCACTTTCTGGTGAGCTTTGCCGGTGGTGAAGGAGAGGTCTATGTCGATCCCTTTACCGGCGATGAGCTGAGTCTGGCGCGTATCGAACTATTGCTGCGCGGTGCGTTGGGGGATTTGGCCACCCTGACCCCGGCTTATTTGCAACCGTCTGGGCAGTGGGAAATCATCGAGCGACTGCTCAACGTCAGCAAGGGTGCCCTGCTGCGGGAAGATCGCATGCCTGAGGCGCTGCGCTGTAGCGAGCTGCTATTGCGCATGAAGCCGGGCGACCCGCTGGAGACGCGGGATCGCGGCTTCATCTACGAGCAGCTCGACTGCCCCCGTCAGGCCGCCGACGATTTTAGCTATTTTATTGAACAATGCCCGGACGATCCGGTAGCCGATGTGCTCAAAGTGCAGCTGGCTGCGCTGGATCTCAGCCCCAAGCCTCTTCATTAAGGATGTCTTAGATGGATCAGAAGAATATCAAGATCAACGAGATCGACGTTGCCAACGACAAACCGTTTGTGCTGTTCGGCGGCATGAACGTACTGGAATCGCGCGATATGGCGATGGCAGTGTGCGAGAAGTATATGGAAGTGACGACCAAGCTGGGTATTCCGTTTGTCTTCAAGGCGAGCTGGGATAAGGCTAATCGCTCCTCCATCCACTCCTATCGCGGTCCGGGTCTGGAAGAGGGGATGAAGATTTTCCAGGAGCTGAAGGCCACCTTCGGCATGCCGGTGATCTCTGATCTGCACGAGCCCCATCAGGCCAAGGCTGTTGCCGAGGTGGTTGATGTGATCCAGCTGCCCGCCTTCCTGGCACGCCAGACCGATCTGGTGGAAGCCATGGCGCGCACCGGTAATGTCATCAACATCAAAAAGCCCCAGTTCCTGAGCCCGGGTCAGATGAAGAACATCACCGACAAGTTTGAGGAGTGCGGTAATGACCGCTTGATCCTCTGCGAGCGCGGCGCCAACTTTGGTTACGACAACCTGGTGGTAGACATGCTGGGTCTGGGCGTGATGAAGAAGAGCACCGGCGGTTACCCGGTTATTTTTGACGTTACCCACTCCCTGCAGTGCCGTGATCCGTTGGGAGCGGCCTCCGGTGGTCGCCGCGAGCAGGTGACCGAGCTGGCTCGCGCTGGTATGGCTGTGGGTCTGGCCGGTCTGTTTATCGAATCCCACCCGGATCCGAAAATCGCTCGCTGCGATGGCCCGAGCGCCTTGCCGCTGGAGAAGCTGGAAGGCTTCCTCAAGCAGATGAAGGCCATCGATGACCTGATCAAGGGCTTCGAACCTCTCGATACCTCGGTCTGATCCCGACGCTGTCGTGCTTGATGAAAAATGCCCCGCAATGCGGGGCATTTTTTATATCTGCCATATTTTGCTGACGACCAAAATTAATCTTTGAGTAAACAACAATTGGTTGCCGTGGTGTTAAAGGTGTTAATTTTGTTGTGTGATTGATGTCTCTTAATTGTTTTTTGTTACATGTAGAGTAGTCGCCGTAGTAATGCAGAAACGGCATGGATCGGGTGAGATACGCAGATGTCTCGTCTCGGCTATCTGCATGTTTATTGCTGCCCTAACAATGTGCAATTAAATTAACAGGACGTTAATAATGCGAAAGAAACTATTTAGCAGCCTCTATTTTCAGGTATTGCTCGCGATCACCCTCGGGGTATTACTGGGGCATGTCTATCCGGAGCTGGGCGCTGATATGAAGCCCCTCGGTGATGGCTTCGTCAAATTGATCAAGATGATCATCGCCCCCGTTATTTTCTGTACCGTGGTCACCGGTATTGCCGGGATGGAGAGCATGAAAGCAGTCGGCAAGACCGGTGCCATTGCCCTGCTCTACTTCGAGGTGGTCAGCACCATCGCCCTGATCATCGGGCTGTGCGTGGTCAACCTGCTGCAACCCGGGGTTGGCATGAACGTCGATCCGGCTGCACTGGATGCCAGCGCCATCTCTGCTTATGCGGAACAGGCCAAGTCACAGGGCATTATCGCCTTTTTGCTTGATATTATTCCGGGCAGCGTGATCGGCGCCTTTGCCAGCGGCAATATCTTGCAGGTATTGCTGTTTGCGGTGCTGTTCGGTTTTTCCCTGCACCATATTGGCGAAAAGGGACAAGTTATTTTCGGCGTCATCGACAGTTTCTCCAAAGTCATATTTGGCATTATCAATATGATAATGAAACTGGCGCCGATCGGTGCATTCGGGGCCATGGCATTTACCATCGGTAAATATGGGGTGGGTTCGCTGGTACAGTTGGGCCAGTTGATAGCCTGCTTCTATATCACCTGCCTCTTTTTCATCTTCGTTGTGCTGGGCAGCATCGCCAAAGCTTCCGGTTTCAGCATCCTGCGTTTCATCTCCTACATTCGCGAGGAGCTGCTGATCGTGCTGGGGACCTCCTCTTCCGAGTCGGTACTGCCGCGGATGCTGGACAAGATGGAGAAGCTGGGTTGCCAGAAATCGGTGGTGGGGTTGGTCATTCCGACCGGTTACTCCTTCAACCTGGATGGCACCTCCATCTATCTGACCATGGCGGCGATTTTCATCGCACAGGCCACCAATACACCGCTGGACCTGTTCCAGCAGATCACCCTGTTGGTGGTGTTGTTGATCTCCTCGAAAGGGGCGGCCGGGGTAACCGGTAGTGGCTTTATCGTGCTGGCGGCGACCATTTCGGCGGTGGGCCATCTGCCACTGGCTGGTTTGGCGCTGATCCTGGGGATCGATCGCTTCATGTCCGAGGCGCGGGCGCTGACCAACCTGATCGGTAACGGGGTTGCCACCGTGGTGGTCGCCAAATACTGCAAGCAGTTGGACCAGAAGAAGATGGATGCGGTGCTCGGCGGCAAGGCCGGGCAGCTGGAAGTGGACAGGGCTTAAGCACATTTTCACCCGCACGGCCGCGTTGGCTGGTGCGGGAGCAATAAAAAAACGGCCGTTTGGCCGTTTTTTTATTGTGCTGATACCGTGAGTATCAGCGGTTCACTGCAAGGCGCTGATTACAGGCTGGCGGTGAAAGTACGGGTAACCACGTCACGCTGCTGTTCCGGGGTCAGGGCGTTGAAACGCACTGCGTAGCCAGATACACGGATGGTCAGCTGCGGGTACTTTTCCGGGTTGGCGATAGCATCTTCCAGGGTTTCGCGACGCAGCACGTTGACGTTCAGGTGCTGGCCACCTTCAACAACCGGGTCAGTTTGTACTGGCAGTTCACGATATTCGAACTGACCCAGGTCAGCCAGTTGCACTTCTTGATCGGCAGCGAAAGCATCGCCTTTGACGCAGATGCAGCGAGCTTGTTGCTTCTCTTCGTCCAGCAGCCAGAAAGAGTTCAGCAGAGCGGTGTTAGCAGCTTGGGTGATTTGAATGCCTTTGATCATGGTATGACTCCTCAATGGGAACGCGAATCCAACTGTAAGGAAATTACCCTGATGTATTTAAGCTACCGTCGATGGCGATAACTTAAAGGGCCCTTGCCTTACACCTTTACTTTGATGGGGTCATATATACCATGGTGGTAATATTACCAAAATTGATCCAGATCAATAAAGTTCAATAAAGCCGCATGTCAACGGTATTAATTTATTGAGTTGAATCAAATTTAGGTCATTTTTCCAAAATTGTAAGATATCCATATAATGCATCTTTTATATCTTCAATCTAGTAATTTAACTACACCTTTTAGGCTTTTTTCTGATGAGGGCAGGGGGATTGGCTACACTCAGCAAACACACTGAGGAGAGTGCCGGGTGAAGAGCGGGTGGCGAAAGTGGGCATGGCTAGCCCTGTTTTGTTGTACCAGCGCAGTGCGTGCCGAGACGGTGCGCATTGCCGTGGGCGAGTGGCCACCTTATATCAGTGAGGCGCTGCCCAATCAGGGATTCCTCTGCCAGGTGGTACGCGAGGCTTTCGCTCAGTCGGGGCTGGATGTCAGCTTTCACTTCTACCCCTGGGCGCAGGCTTACCAGCTGACCCAGGAGGGGAGGTATGTGGTCACCATGCCCTGGTTTCGTTCCCGTGAACGTGAACAGCACTTTTATTTTTCTGCCACGCTCGGCGATTTCACGACTCGCCTCTTTATGCTGGTCGGTTCGCCGCAGGTGAATCTGGGGGAGCTAAAAGATCAGCCGGTCGGGGTCACCCGTGGCTATTTTTATGGCGATGGGTTTGCCGCCCGCCAAGCCGGGCTTACCCTCGAGTGGTCAGATTCCGATGAAGAGAGCATGGGCAAGTTGCTCGACGGGCGTATCCACTATCTGGTGATGGATGAGCAGGTGGCACAGACCCTGTTCCAGCAAGCGATCTCCCGTCATCCCCAATCGCTGGCGCTGACCAGTGCCGCTGATCCTATCTGGTCGCAACCTGGATACTTGTTGATGCGCAAGGCTGATCCTGAGGCGCGCCGTTTGATGTTGCTGTTCAACGCCGGCCTGCACAAATTGGAGCGCTCGGGGCGTGTTGCCCGAATTTGGCAGCAGTGAGCCACGGTTGCGTCTTGCGGGCTGGCCCCCTATCCTGAGCCCTTCGCCGATTCAAGTGAGGAGTTAGGGGTGCAGACCTGGAGTGATGTGATTGGCTCTGAAAAAGAGCAGGACTATTTCAAACTTACGCTGGCGACCGTCAGAGCGGAGCGTGAAGCGGGCAAGGTGATCTACCCGCCAACAGCCGATGTGTTCAATGCCTTCAAGCTGACCGAACTGGATCAGGTCAAGGTGGTGATCCTGGGGCAAGACCCCTACCACGGCCCCAATCAGGCGCACGGTCTCTGTTTCTCTGTCCTGCCCGGGGTGCGTACCCCGCCTTCCCTGGTCAACATCTATAAAGAGTTGCAGCGGGATCTGCCCGACTTTGTCACCCCCAATCACGGCTTTCTCGAATCCTGGGCCAAACAGGGGGTCTTGCTGCTCAATACCGTGCTGACGGTGCAGGCCGGTCAGGCTCACTCTCACGCTCAGCTCGGTTGGGAGACCTTCACCGATCGGGTTATCGAGCAGATCAATGCCAGCTGTCAGGGGGTAGTCTTCCTGTTGTGGGGCGCCCACGCCCAGAAGAAGGGGCGTTTTATCGATCGTCAGCGCCACCATGTATTGACTGCCCCCCATCCGAGCCCTCTCTCTGCCCACCGTGGTTTCATCGGTTGTGGCCACTTTACCGAGACCAATCGCTTGCTGGAACAGCAGGGCAAGAGTCAGATAGAGTGGAAATCTGTCTGCATCCCACTTGATTGAGTGCAAAGTTCGGGCGACAAATGACCGTATACTCAGGGACATAACATTAATTCAGAGCCAAGGAGTGCCCATGTTATCCAGTCTGCACAAGGACCATCTCAACATCGCCCAACTATTGGAGCTGCTCAAGCACAAGCTGGCAGCCATTCATGCCGAACAGCCCATCAGCTACTTTTTGGTGCGCGATGTCATCGACTACCTGCGGGAGGTCTCCGACAAGTATCACCATCCCAAGGAAGACCTCATCTATGACTACTACCTGAAATATCGGGTGGTGGAAGGGGAGGTTGCCAACCGCCTGCAGGAGGAGCACGTCAAGCTGCTGGAGGCCGGGGCCGATCTCAAGGAGATGGTGGAGATGATCCTGATGGATGCGGTGATCCCCCTCGATCAGTTCACCACCAAGCTGGAGCGCTTCGTGGAGCTGCAAGAGGCGCACATGAACTACGAAGAGGGGGTGATCTTCCCCCATCTGCGTGACTCCCTGACCGAAGATGACTGGCGCCAGCTGGAGCAAAACTGGCAGAACCGTGCCATTGGCGACCCCCTGTTCGGGGCCGAAGTGAGCCAGCACTTTCAGGCGCTGGCCAAACGCCTCTCTTTGCCGCTCACTACCGACTAAGAGCTGTGCGTACCAGCAGCGCGGCGGGTACCCCGTGAGTGCAACTTGAGTGAAAACAGAAAAGGCCTCCATCCGGAGGCCTTTTACATGGAAGGGCTGAGTTATGCCTGTGGTTTCAGGAAGTTGCGATAGAGCATATAGAGGTGGGCAGAGCTCCAGCTAAAGTTGCTGGCCCCCTGCATGGCACCGGTCTCCGGGTTGTAGTTTTCACGGATGGGGCCGCTGCCCGCCAACCCTTCGGCGTTGTTGAACAGCTTGTTGACCAGTGCCTCGGCATCGCTGCGGTAGCCGTAGTTCTCCAGCCCCTTCACCCCGAAGTAGAACTGATCGAGCCAGACCCGACCGCGCCAGTAGATATTGGGGTCGTAGGCCGGGTTGGTCAGCGCCGCGGTGCCCAGCGGGATCTTGGTGTTGAACTCCTGGGCATTGAGCATCACTTCGCGCACCCGCGCCGCTTTATCCTTGTCGGCGACCTCTGCCCAGAGCGGACTCCACCCTTCCGGGCCACGGCCGCGGGCGGTCAGCAACTTGCCAACGCAGCCGTTGCCGTCAGCGACATCCCCCTGTCCAATCTGGCGATCGTAATAGAAGCCTGACGCCTCATCGAACATACAGCTGTTGATGTAGCCAGCCAGCTGGGTCGCACCATCGCGGTAGCGGCTCGCGTCGTCCGGTTTGCCAAGCAGGTCGGCCATGTCTGCCAGAATGCGCTTCTCCTTGGCGAGGAAGGCGTTCAACTCCACCGACTCCTGATCGATGGAGAAACCGATCAGCTCTCCATTGTCCTGATGGTTTTCAAAGAAGGCGACGTTCCAGTCCTGACGCGCCTTGGCCAAATCTCCGCCATAGGTCTTGTCGGCATAACGTTGCAGTTGGCCCGGTTCGATAAAGCCGAAGCGGGCGGCGTTGTCCATGCCGGACTCCCAACCGGCGCCGTGCTGGGCACCAATATCCATGTCGCTGTAGCCGCCCACGTTCAACACCTGTAGATAGAGCGGCATACCGGCGCAGGCATACCAACCATCCCCCTCAGTGGTACAGCTGGAGAGATCCAGCCCGGCGGGGATACCGTTGGGGTACTGCACCTTGAAGGTGATATTGCCGTTCTCATCGTTATGCTCGACATGCTTGGTGGCGCCATATTCGATGATGCCGTTGCGGTTGTTGTCCCGCGCGCGGTACCACCAGTCGTGATAGGCCTGCAGTTTGGGATACATCTCGGCGATAAAGGCCTTGTCTTTGGTGGCGCTGTAAATTTCCCAGATGGCCCAGGCGGAGAGGGGCGGCTTGGTATCGCGCTCGTTCCAGTTGCCGCCATCGCCATCGCGATCTGCCAGCTTGTTGTAGAAGACGGCGTCGATCACCATGCCTGCATCCTGCGGACGAACCGGATCATCCGGTTGCACCTGATAGTCATACATGGCGCGCACGTTGTTCTTGGCTACCTCCGGGTTGAAGTGGGCCATGGCGTAGGCGTGCTTCCAGCTGTCCCAGGCCCAGACGCCGTCGAACCAGCGAGCGGTATTGGAGGGGGTCACCCCGTCGTGCAGGATGGCGCCAGCCGGGGATCGCCAGTTGCCGTTGAGGGTCTCCATCGCCTTGACGGCGATGCGACGCTCCGACTCGGGGATCCCCTGATTGGAGAGACCCTTGGCAAGGTAGCCCTCCCAGCGGCGGATGGAGTCGGCAAAATAGCTGGCCGGGTTGGCCAGCAGGGCCTGACGGCTCTGCTGATGGCGGCTGGCGTCATCTGCGGAGTGGAGATAGCTCTGCAGGGTGTAGATATCCTCGCTCCCCTTGGCGGCCAGGGTAATGCTGGCGTCACTTTGGTAGCCCAGTGTCTTCTGGTCGAGGGTGGTGCGGCTTGGCAGGGTGCGGTCGATGCGATAGCGGGCGCTGCCGCTCTGCATGATGTTCCAGGTGCTGCGCAGTTTGCCGAACTGGAATTCGATTCCTTTGTCGCTCTCGCTGATGGTGCGAGTCCAGCCTGGATATTTGCTGGCAATCGTATCCTTGGCATCCCATTGATTGAGCAACTCGCCCTGCCAGTTGAGGTTGAGGGTGAGCGGTGCATCGGTCTGATTGATGAGTCGGGTGCGGATAAGAGCGGTGCGGGCATCGCCATAACGCAGCTCCAGCTCCAGCGTAAAGGGCTCGAACTCGAAGCGTTGCACCAGTGCACCGGGAATGGCGTACACCTCCTGCTTGCGGGCGCTGGTGAGCGGGAACGGGCGGCCGCTCGCATCGCTCAGGGTGAGCTTGTCCAGCTCGCTGGCAAAGAAGAGGCTGTACTCCTCGGAGATGACCATGGGGCCGGTAAAGCCCCCCCACTCCTTGTCGCTGGCAGGCAGCAGGAAACCGTGCCATGCCCCCAGATCGAGCAGCGGGTTGTATTTGAGGTTGGAGTAGCTGTCAAAGTCGCGGAATTGGGTCGGTGTTCCCCGACGGTCGATAACGTCCTTGTACTGGATGGCCTGCTCCGGTTTGGCGACTGTGCTGCTCTCAGTCTGGTTATCGTTGCAGGCAGTCAGGCCGAACAGGGCGGTGCCGAGGGCTACCGAGAGTAAAGTTTTACGAAACATTGCTCGCTCCAATTCCGTTTATGTAGGTTAAAGGAAGATTTTTTACACTTATTTTTAGTGAAAAGGTGTTCGGTAGCCATTGTATGGCAAGGGAAAAGGGAGCGTTGGCGCGAAATCACACTCTGAAGAGGCGGCAATGTGAGCGGGATCACCGGGTTACATCAGGTTACATAAGATTGGCTTTAAGTAATGTTTTACTTGTCGTTGCTCGCCAATCTGGCAGGGCAGGTGTGCAGGTATTGGTGGGGCGTCAGGCCGAACTCCTGTTTGAAGCGGGCGGCAAAGCGACTGGGGGAGTCATAACCGCAGGCGAGGGCGACCTCCAGCGGGGTCAGGCCCTGTTGCAACAGGTTGAGGGCGTGGCTCATGCGTACCTGAGCCAGCAACTGGCGAAAGCTGCGACCTTCGGCGGCCAGCTTGCGCACCATGGAGGCGCGGCTCATGGAGAAGTGGGGGGCCACCGCCTCCAGGGTGTGGTCGATGCCGGGTTCCACCGCCAGGTAGCGTGCCAACCGCTCTGCGAGGGTCATGGTGCTGGCGGGAAAGAGCAACCCGAGGGCGTTGGCGGCCCGCAGCTCGGCGTAGAAGCCACGTAGCAGTTCGGCCCGGGTCGCTTCGCTCAGCCCCCGCTCGGCCATGGTGCTGATGAGTTCAAAGCAGAAGGCGAGCCCGGGGGTGACCTTGACGGCTGGCTCATCCAGATTGGTATGGGAAGGGGCTGACTCGGCCAGCCATTCCTGCGGTGGCGGGGTGAGCAGCGTGATGGCGTGGGAGCGAAATTTGCCCTGTTCCGGCTGATTGACGAAGGTGAGCTGGTGGCCTGCCGGGATCAGCAGCCAGCGCTCCCTGTCAAACGACAGGCGCCGCTCGCGCCACCACAGTTGCTTGCTCCCCTGGGTGACCCAGATGAGGGTCGGGGCATAGATGAGCACCCGATGCAGGGGCTGCTGGCGGATCCCGAGATAGTGGCTCTGTTGCAGCAGGGGGGTGCTCATCCGGTTGGCTCCTAGGGGGTGACGAAGGTGGCGGTCAGGGTGGCCTTGCCGAGCGCCATGCTGTTGAGCATGTAGCCTACCATAGCGGGCGGGGTATCGGCCTTCACCTCGAGATCATGGGGCAGGGCCCAGGCGGTGAACTGATAGCGGTGCATGCCGTGACCCGCGGGCGGGCAGGGGCCGCCGTAACCCTGGCTGCCAAAGTCGGTGCGGATCTCCAATCCCTGCTTGAGCTTGCCGGAGGCATTGCTGGCCAGCTCGCTCTGGGTGGCTGGCAGGTTCACCACCAGCCAGTGCCACCAACCGCTGCCGGTTGGGGCATCGGGGTCATAGGCAGTGATAGCGACACTCTTGGTGCCTGTCGGCAGATCCTGCCAGCTCAGCTGGGGCGAGCGGTTGTCGCCGCTGCAGCCAAAGCCGTTGAAGCTGAGCTGTTTGTCCATCAACTGGCCTTCGTGAATATCCGTGCTCTTCAGGGTCATGGCAGAGGTGGGCAGGGCCGCCATACAGAGCAGGGGCAGCAGGGCGGCAGGTTTGAGCAATTTCATCGGGTGACTCCTCGTGTGGTAACGGGATCACTTTAGCGAGAGCAGGGCAGAGTTTTGTTGCAGAACGGCTCAATATTACGTCTATTTGTGAGTTATTTGAGCCTTTTGGTGGTTTTCTGTTTGGCGATGAGAGGTGCGGCTTAGCGCAGGATCATCTCGTCACTGCCCGGACCACGAGAGGGTCATCGTTGCCGTGCTGGTTCGCTGCGATGCAGGAAGGTGGTCAGGGTATCGCGCGGCGGCGTGATGCCGCATTGCACCAGAATCCGCCCGATAGCCCCCCTGTGATAGCCGCCGTGAGTCACCAGATGGAGCAACATTTCGTCGCGGCTCATCTGCCCCTTGTCACCATCGACAAAGTGAAATGAGAGCGGGGTTGCCCCCTCCTGCGGGCCGATGGTCGCGACGTAATCCACCAGCCAGTTATCCAGCTCGGTGACTGCGTTGCGAAGGACGGTCAATGTTGGCGTCTCCGGGGTATTGGTGGCGGCAAAGCCGTGGGTTTTACCCAGTAGATTCGCTTTGAAGATGGCATCGACCACATGGATATGGTTGAAGATCCTAAGGCAGGTGTGGTGGGCCTCGCCATATTGCTGCGCATCGAGTGTGGCGATTGCATCCAGCAGCTCGCCATCGGCCCACCGCTTGTAGTGAAAGAGGGATTGAACTGTCTTGTTGTTCATCGCTTCCTTGCCCTTGTCGCTTCGTAAAGTGCGGCCTGCTAGCCAGGGAGGGTCCAATACGAAACCCATCCTGTCGCTATTCTGCCCCCGCCATACAAAAAGCCCCGAGAGCTGGCGCTTTCGGGGAAGAGGAAAAACATCGACAAGGAATTACAAAGGCATTGGGGTCAGGCCTGAACAGGATCAGGCATCGACATAGAGCACCTGACCGCTAATAAAGCCATCGACGGAACGCTCAAACGCCTTGCCGACCAGGGCGCCCGGCACCGGCTGGAAGCCGGGCATCATCTCGCCATATACGTCCCACGCCTCTTCCAGTACGGTCGGGTTGACCACATTGATGCGGATGCCGCGGGGCAGCTCGTGGGCCACGCACTGGACAAAGGTATCGATGGCGCCGCTGGTGGTGGCATCGGCAATGGCCAGCGGGATCGGCTTGATATTGAGAATGCCGGAGATCAGGGTGAAGGAGCCCCCCTGATTGATGTAGTTGAGGCCGATATTGACCAGATTGATCTGCCCCATCAGCTTGCTCTGGATGGTAGTTTGCCACTGCTCTTCGCTCATCTCGCCAAAGGGGGCGTATTCGCAAAATCCTGCGGTATTGACCACCGCATCGAAGGAGCCCACGTTTTGGTAGAGCCGCTCGATTGACTCCTTGCTGGTGATATCCACCTGAAAATCACACCCCTCGCCGGAGCGGCTGGCAGTGATCACCTTGTGCTTGCCCAGACCACTGAGGGCGGCTTGCCCCATTTTCCCCTGAGCACCAATCAGAATGACAGTTTTCATCGTTAACCTCGCTTTGCTGGAAGAGCTGCAAGGTTAGAGAGCTACTGATACAATGTAAATCATGGATAATTTGTATGTGATACAACTTAAATTGGTGAGGTGAGGGTGGAGAAGATCGATATCAGGCAGATGCGGGTGCTGGTGCTGCTGGTCAGATACAAGAGTGTGTCGCGGGTGGCCGAGCTGCTGGAGATCTCCCAGCAGGGGGTGAGCAGTCATCTGAAAAAGCTGCGCGATCTCTTTCCCGCCGAGCTCTTTATCCGCCAGAGCGCCGGGTTGCAGCCGACCGACTACGCCTGCGAGCTGGCCGACAAGTTCGAGCAGATCCTGGCCGATATCGACGGGGTCTTTGTGGCAGCCCCCTTTGATCCGGCCAGCAGCCAGCGCACTTTCAGGGTGATGGCCAACGAGTATGCCCAGCTCGCCATTATCCCAAGGTTGGCGAGCGCTCTGCGCAATCAGGCGCCCTTCATCCGGCTCGATGTGGTGGATTTTCAGGCCGAGCTGCATCTGGACGCGCTGGCCAGTGGCGAGACGGATCTGGTGATTGGCTTTGATGCCTATATCGACCCGGGGTTGCTGCGCGCCACCCTGCGCCGGGATCACTACTGCTGCGTGCTGCGCCAGGACTCCCGATATCTTCCGGATAATGCCCAGCCGCAGGATATGGCGGCCATCCCCTTTGTGCAGTTCGCCAACAGCGTCGGCAATTTTGAAGGGCAGATGAGCCCGCAGCAGGTCGCCAGCTCGGCGGTGGCGACGCTCCCCTGTTACACCTCGCTGCAAGCCTTTATGTCGGTCAATGACGTGGCGGCCTGCATCCCGTCGGCCATCGCCGCCCTCGGGGATTTTCGCACCGTGGCGATGGCCGGGTCGCCGCAGCCGTTCGAGGTGGTGGTCGGCAGACATCGCAAAAGTCAGGGCAATCTGGCCATCGAGTGGCTGGCCGAGGTGATTAAGTCGGTCTGCGATCTTGCCATGCCCAGATAACGCCGCCGTTTGCAGAGAGCGGCCGCCGCCAGCCAGCGCGGTAACGGCAGGCTGGATCTGCGGGGGAAATCCTGCGATGGTGCGGGCAGTTATCCGCTTGTCCCGTTATCGAGTGAAAAGGAGTTGAGATGCGCATTGCCATGATTGGTCTGGGGGATATCGCCCAAAAAGCCTATCTGCCGCTGCTGACGAGCGACGAGCGGGTCACCCCGCTGCTCTGCACCCGCAATCCATCGGTGCTGGAGCAGCTGGCCCGCCAGTATCGGGTCGCCGAGTGCTTTACCGATGTGGCGGCCCTGCTGGCAAGTCGCCCCGACGCCGTGATGATCCACGCCGCCACCGCGGTGCATCGCGAGCTGGCCGAGCAGTGCCTGCGCGCAGGCATCCCCACCTTTGTCGACAAGCCCCTGTGCGACACGCTGGCCGAGGCCGAGGAGCTTGCCAACCTCGCCATGGCGCAGGATTGTGCGCTGTTTGTCGGCTTCAACCGCCGCTATCTGCCCGCCATGGATGCCGCCCGTGCCCAGCCGCTCACCGAGCTCAACTGGCAGAAGCACCGCTTCGCCCTGCCCGGCAAGGCGCGGGATTTTCTGTTCGACGACTTTATTCACGTGCTCGACAGTCTCTGCTTCTATGGCGGCGCGCCACAGGGGGATTTTCAGGCGGTGCTGCGGCCAAGTGCCCAGGACCAGCGGCTGCTGGCCGGGGTGAGCGTCAGCTGGCAGAGCGGGGACCGCGCCATCAGCGGCAGCATGAACCGCAGCGCCGGCATCACCGAGGAGCGCATCGATGCCTATGGCGACAATCTCTCGCTGCATCTTGAGAACTGCACTCGCGGCATCATCGCCCGTGACAAGCAGGCCCTGACGCTCGCTCCCAACGACTGGCAGCCGGTGCTGGCCCAGCGCGGCTTTGCCGCCATGCTGGAACACTGGTATCAGCAGATTGAACTGGGCAAGGCCGATAGCGAGTTGATCGCCTCCTACCTGCATGGCCACCGGCTGGCAGAGCAGCTGGTCGCACAGGCTGAACAGCGGGGATAAGGCTGGCTGGAAGTGGGCGTGACATGAATGCGCGTTGCGCGGGGAAGGCGCATCAAAAACAACGGGGGCCGCAGATGCGGCCCCCGTTTTATGGGATCAGATACATTTCACCGGCTTGGGCAGGCCGCCAATCTTGGTCGCCTGCTTGGCGGGCCCTTCCGGGAACAGCTTGTAGAGATAGCGGCTATTGCCCTTCTCGGGGCCGTACTGTTTTTCCATCGCCTTGACCAGCGCGCGGATGGCGGGGGAGGTGTTGAACTCCAGATAGAAGGCGCGCACAAAGCGCACCACTTCCCAGTGCGGCTCCTCCAGCTCGATCCCCTCCTGCGCAGCCAGCACCAGCGCCAGCTCCTCGCTCCAGTCGTTGCTGTTGAGCAGGTAGCCCTTGGCATCGGTCTTGATGAGTTGGCCGTTTAATTCCAGCTGATGTTGTTCGGACGCAGACATGGGGCTCCTCGCTAATGGGGCTATCAGGATTGGGCGGGCATGGTAGCGCCTTGATCCCCGGTGAGCAACCGGCTCTCGTTGGCCAGATGCAGCAACTGATCCGCCAGCTCGCTGATGAGGTTGAGCTGCTGGGTCAGCATCAGCTGCTCCTCGCTGCTCTCCTGGTCATCATCGGGGGTGATCAGCAGGTTCTTGCTGCCGAGGGAGCTGGAGGGGTTGCCCGCCAGATGACCGGCGGCCTGCTCCAGGGTGTGGCAGATATGGTGGCGCAGCTCATCCAGCCCGTTCACCGCCTCCAGCTTATCGCGATGGGCTCCCAGCGCCGAGATGTAGGAGAGCAGGGCGTGGTTGCGCCAGGTGAGGGTAAAGCAGAGATCGAGGAAGCGGCGGCGCTTTTGCGGCTCCACCAGCATGCTCTGCCAGGCGGTCGCCAGCTCGCTGTCGGCCAGATGGGCGCTCTTGCGCGCCACCCGATAGTCGATGGACTCATCCCGCTGCTGGGTGAGGCTCGCCAGCACCGCCGAGAGGTAGCGGGCGTTGGCCGACAGCGAATTGGCGATCAGGGTCGGCAGCCGCTTGTATTGCCAGTCCGGCCACAGCCAGGCCACCAGCCCGTAAGAGATGAGGCAGCCGAGCAGGGTATCGAGCAAGCGCGGCCCCAGAATGGCAAAGCCGATGCCATCGAGCAGATTGAACGCCATCAACACATAGAGGGTGATAAAGCAGACCGCGGCGCTGTAGTTGTTGCGCACCTGGGTGAAGAACAGGAAGGCGGCGAGCCCCATCACCACCAGCTGAACGTGTAGCTCGGGGAACAGCCAGAGCACCGGAATGCCCACCAGAATCCCGGCGAAGGTGCCGAGCATCCGCTGCACCAGTCGGCGGCGGGTGGCGCTGTAGCTGGGCTGGCAGACAAACAGCACTGTGAGCAAGATCCAGTAGCCCTTTTCCAGATCAAAGGCTTGCAGTATGCCGTAGCCGATCACCAGCCCGAGCGACAAGCGCAATGCATGGCGAAACACCATGGAGTGCAAGGTGAGGTGCTGCTTGAGCTGGGTCAGCAGTGGCAGGCGGGGCGGGCGCGCCAGCGCAGGCAGGTTTTGCGGCGCCTGCTCGGGGTTTTGCAGTCCCTCGGCGTTGCCCAGCAGCTGGTTGATGCTGGCCAGATTGCGGCGCAGGAACTTCATCGGCGTCAGCAGGGTTTTCGGGTAGTGCTGCTTGAGATGGGTGAATTCCAGCTGATCGCCAAGAGCCTGCAGCGTCCAGTGAATGCGCTTGTTATGGCTGTAGGGTTTGTGCACCAAAATGGCGTAACCGAGCCGCTGACACGCCTCGGAGAGTTGCAGGAACACCTCCTGAAATCCTTCCAGCACTATGCCCTGTTTGAGCTCCGCTTCCAGTCGGCTGTAAGGGTAGTGGCTGGAGGTGGCGCGCTCGTGAATTTCCAGCGCCAGCAGGTAGAGGCGCAGCAGGCTGGCAAGCTCCGGACTGGCCGGATGGCGGCGGCTCAGGCGGGCGTTGAGGGCCGACTTGGTGAGGGTCAACGCACTCACCAGATTGATATTGAGCTGGGCCAGATTGTGGCGAATGGCCTGGGCACCGTGCTCGTCCGCCGGGAAGAAGCGGGCTTTTTCCAGCAGATAGCGGCCAAGGGCGAAATAGCTCTGGGCCAGCTGCTCGTGCAGGGTTTTGTAGGGCAGCAGCCAGAGCCAGATGAAAGAGACCAGCCCATACCAGAGGGCGCCAGCGCCGAGGGCCAGCGGTTGGTAGAAGAGATCCGGCGCCTTGGCGGCCCCCAGCATGGTGTAGATGGCGATCAGCAGCGAGCCAAAGCTGATGGTGGCGTAGCGGGCACCGAGCGCCCCCACCATCACGAAGATAAAAGTGGAGCTGGCCAGCCCGATGGCAAACAGCCAGGGGGTGGGGTAGAGATACTGCACGCAGAGGGACGCAAACATGAAGCAGATGAGCGTCATGGCGAGGTTCTTGAGGCGTCCCCACAGGCTGTCGTCGGTTTCGGCGATGGCGCCTGCCACTAACCCGAGGGAGAGCAGCACGGTGAGCTGGATATTGCCGGTGGCCAGGGTGAAGGCGAGCAGACCGAGAATGGCCAGCAGCACCTTGAGGGCGAAATAGATGTGACTATCGGTGAGCAGTCGGCGTAACAGACTGGAGAAGTCCATGGGCATGCTAGATCCCCTCCTTGAGCGAAGTGAAATCGATGCGACTGTCGGTCAGCAGTCCGCGCAGCAGGCCAGAGAGATCCATCAGCATGAGAGAGGTGAAACCTTTGAACGAGACGAGAGCGGGATAGTAACCTGCCAAGCGCGAAGTGGCCCTGATTTGGATCAGGGCCACTTCGCTTCATATTGTTGATTTACCTATTATCTTGACAGAAATGGCGATGAGTCAATCGATGATCCTGTTTGGCACCCGGCTAGCACTGTCACTAACCGTCACCTCCCCGGAAAAACCGGGCATCGCCACACTGCATCCGCTATCGGGTGGTGATAGCTCAGACGCGGGGCTTTTCGCGCTTGGGTAGCAACAGGTTCATCAAGATAGCAGTGATACCACCGGTGGCGACGCCGTAGGAGAGCACGCTCTTGACGAGTTCCGGCATATGTTGCAAGACCTCGGGCACCTGGGCGACGCCCAGTCCCATCGCAATCGAGACTGCCAGGATCATCAGGGCGCGTCTATCCAGCTCCTCGCGGGAAATAATACGGACACCCGCGGCAGCAATGGTGCCGAACATCACTATGGTGGCCCCTCCCAGCACGGGTTCCGGGATCTGTTGTACCAGGCTGGCGACCGCGGGGAACAGGCCGAGTAGCGCCAGCATGCCGGCGATAAAGAGGCCAACATAGCGGCTGGCCACCCCGGTCAGCTGGATGACGCCATTGTTCTGACTGAAGGTAGACATGGGGAAGGTGGAGAAGAGCGCGGCCATAATCGAGTTGCAACCATCAGCCAGCACCCCCCCTTTAATCCGTTTCATATAGATCTTGCCGCTGACCGGTTCGCCAGATACATCCGACGTGGCGGTCATATCACCAATGGCTTCCAGTGCGGTTACCACAAAGATGATGGCCAGTGGCACAAACAGCTGCCAGTCAAAGCCCAGGCCATAACGCAAGGGGATCGGCACCATCACCATGGGGCCGTCAAAGGTTGGTGGTGTCACCTTGCCCAGCAGCAGCGCCACGGCATAGCCGGTCAGCATGGCGATCATGATGGCCGAGAGGCGCAGCCAGGGGTTGCGACTGCGCTGCAGCAGCACGATAAGACCGAGCACCAGCAGGGAAAGCAACAGGTTGCTGTGGCTGGCAAAGCTGCCATCCGCAAGGGCACCGTAGCCACCGCCCATGCTGATCAGACCCACCTTGATCAGGGTCAGGCCGATCAGCAACACCACTATGCCGGTCACCAGCGGGGTGATCACCTTTGTACCAGATGCAGAAAGCGGCTCAGGATCACCATGGTGAGTGCCGCCACCATCATGGTGCCGAACAGGGTGCCGAGCATATCTTCCGTCGGCATGGCGGCTTGCTGTAGCGCGAGGCCCGAGGCGATGATAGGGCCGAGGAAGTTGAAGCTGGTGCCCTGTACCGATAACAGACCGGAACCGATAGGGCCGAAGCGGCGGGTCTGGATGAAGGAGGCGATACCGGACATGACCAGTGACATGGAGACGATATAACGGGTGTCGGCAGCAGGGAGCCCGAGGGCATTGGCGATGATGAGAGTAGGAGTGATGATGGCGACAAACATGGCGAGCATATGCTGCAGGGCGGCGAACAGGGTCTGGGGTAGCGGAGGGACATCATCTATACCGTAGACCAGTTCGCTGTGCGCTCGTCGGGGTGGATGTGCCTCAGGGGTGATGGGGGCGGCGGCAGCCTGTTCCATAAGTACCTCGAATGGTGTGGGGAGGGGGAGAAAATTGGGCGCTATTGTAGTGATTGAAATGGTGCTGACCAGCGCTAATTATGCGGAAAAAGGTTTATTTTTCGATACATTGAAACGTTTGCGCGCTGCGGTTATCATCTGTCGGTTTGTGTGACCCTCATCACGGTTTAATTTTCCCTTGCCCCCCCCTGACTCGGTGTAGAATGAGCCCTCTTTAGTTATGTGGAGCATCCAGATGCTGAAATTGGCGGAGTTCTGGAGTGCCAAGGCTCACTCCGAAGATTTTACCCGTACCCGCATGGGGTTTATGACAGTGCGTTTGCGCCTGCTCACCTGCCTGCTGATGGCGGGCTTGCCGGTGTGGGCCGTGATAGATTGGGCTACCTTGCCTGCGGGTCATTTCGAGCAACTGTTTCAGGCCAGGATCTTCTGCACTCTGGCGCTCTCACCCCTGATCCCGCTCTCCTATCTCATCCACTTTCGTCGTGAGCGGATGAAGCTGGCACTCGGCTATTTGATGGCGGTGATGATGCTCTTCTCGCTCTTTTGCCTCCATAGCTTTGGTACAGAACAACAGCTGCAAGCGGGCTATGTGGCCTTTCCCTATCTGCTGATCACCCTGTTTGCCATCTTTCCTATTCCTCTCTCCCTCGGGTTACAACTGGCGGGGGTGGTGCTGCTGACCATGCTGCTGGGCCACTGGCTGCTGGTGGGCCAGACCATCTGGAGTCAGGCCACCCTGAATCAGGTGTGGGTGCTTGGCATGTTCACCCTGGCCAGCTGCTGGGTGCAGTGTGGTCAGCTCAACATGTTGCTGCGGCTCTATCGGGAATCGACCACCGACGAGCTGACCGGCATGATGAATCGCCGCTTGTTGATGAAAGAGCTGGAGCAAGCCCGTGTCAGGCTGTTATCCAAGAAGAGATCGTTTGCTGTGTTGCTGCTGGATCTGGACCGTTTCAAGCGGATCAATGACATCTATGGTCATCTGGCGGGGGATGCGGTGCTCAAAGACGTCGCGGCGACCTTGAATGAACAACTGGACTCAGGGATGGTGTTGGGGCGTTATGGGGGAGAAGAGTTTGCCATTTTGATCCACAACTGTGCTGACCCGGCGCAGGCGAGCAAAATGGCCGAGCGGTTGCGCATTGCGGTCGAGGCGCGGCTGGTGAAGAGCCCCACCGCTGATGAGTTGCTGGAGGTGACGGTGAGTATCGGGATTGCCATGGCGCGCCCCGATGACACCATCGATATTCTGATCAACCGTGCCGACGAGTGTCTCTATCAGGCCAAGATGGCGGGCCGAAACTGCGTGGTGGTTGAGCATCAGCCGAGCGTAAAAACAGATGCCGCCTGAGGGCGGCATCTTGTTGGCGACGTGTCGAACTTAGCTCAGCCGGTACTTGCCGGAGAGCTGCTGGGCCAGCAGCTTGAACATGTTGAACACCGCCATGGTCTTGCCGGTCGGGGTGCCATCTTCGGCCAGGAAGAACTCCCCTTTGAATACCAGAATGTCGCTCTTTTGTTCCACCGAATCGGCACGCATGCCGTGGATGAAATCCTCGTGGTTCTTGATGATGGTATTGGCCATCTCCAGCAAGGCACTCTCGGTGATCAGCTCTTTTTCGGGTTGCATGCTCGTCTCCTTAAACGACTACGAGGCAGCGGCGTTGCTGCATATGGCGGCGCCCTGCCTCTGAATTGAGAGGCGACTAGCATACTGCAAACGGGTTTTTACTGTCATTGATATGACCCCGTTCCGTGCTGTTTATCCTATCACCAGGTTTTTGAGCCAGCGCCGCTGGCGAATGCGGCGTTGCACCAGCAGCACCTTGCTCAGCTCCTCCAGCAACACCACTGCCACCACCCAGGAGAGTGGCCAGCCGAGCACACTGACGGCCACCCAGGCGAGCGGGATGCCGATGCACCACATGCTGACGATATCGATAAAGATGCTGTAGTTCACATCGCCGCCAGAGCGCAGCACACCGATGATCCCCACCATATTGAATACCTTGAGCAGCATCCCCAGACACATGATGCCGAGCACCTGACCCGCCTCGCTCATCAGCTCGGCGGGGAGGTTGCCGACCCACTGCAGCAGATTGGCTTGCAGCAACCAGACCGCGATCCCCACCAGCAGTGCACCAATCGGCGCCAGCAGCAGGAACAGCTGGGAGTGTTGCCAGGCGATGTCGTACTCCTCGGCCCCGAGCCGGTGGCCGAGCAGGGTAGAGCAAGCTACCGCCAGCCCGAAGAAGAGGGAGATGAGGATGCTCTCCAGCGTGCCGAGGGTGGTCATGATGGCCAGCGAATCGGTCCCCAGATGGGCGTAGAGAAAGCCGTAAATCAGCATGCCAAAGGCCCAGAGCCCGTCGTGGAACAAGAGCGGCAGGGCGATCAGGGTGAAGCGCACCACCTCCTTGCGTTTGAAGGCGGCCAGCCAGTCTGGTGTGCGCGGGATCAGCCGTGACTCATAACGCTTCACGTAGATCAGCAGCAAGGCCGTTTGCAGCAGGCGTGAAATGGTCGTGCCCCAGGCCGACCCGGCTACGCCCATCGCCTCGAAGCCGAAATGACCGAAGATGAGGGCGTAGTTAAGGATGACGTTGGCAATGATGGCGATAATGCCGATGCGGGTCGGGGCAGCGGCGTTGCCCACCGAGCGCAGCGCTGATTCCAGCGGCACCACGATGGCGGTACAGAGGATGGTGGCGCCAGTGATCATCAGAAACTGGTCGGCGAGGGCGCGCAGCGCCGGATCCTGGCTGGCAAAGCCCAGCACGCTGCCCGGCGATAATACATAGAGAAAGGCAAACGGCAGGGTGACCAGCAGGGCCCCCACCAGCGCCAGCGCCAGGGATCGGCGCACACCGGCCAGCTCGCCGCGCCCGAAGTATTGCGCTGACAATACCGAGACCCCACCCGAGAGGCCTGCTATCACCAGCAGATTGAAGAAGAAGACCCGGTTACCCAAGCCGACCGCCGCCACCGCAGTGGTGCCAAGCTGGCTCACCATCATGATATCGATGAGGCCGAGCAGGGAGAACATCATGGACTGCAGCGAGACAGGCAGCGCCAGCCGCCACAGTCTGGTCATGAACTCGCGATCAGTGGTTTGTTTTAAAATCGCTTGCCAATAATTCATAGTTTTTAACCGGGGGTGAGAAAAGCAAGGTTTGTCAGGGGTATGATAGGTGGATATCGAGGTTTTCCCACTGTGGATACCTCTCGGTTTTCTTGTGTAAAACTATCCTGTTGAGGTGTTATGCCATTTATCAGCGAGTGTCTGGAGATAGCCCCTGGCTGTGAAGAGCGGATGCTGGGGCGTGAAGGGCTGCCTCTGCTCGGTGAGGCGGGCATCTTTCTGACCGGTCTCTCCAGGGTGCGGGATCACTATGTGATCCGCCGCAATCGCCCCGAGTTTCACATCCTGATGGTGAGTCACGATGAGGGTGGGGTGCTACTCACCGACGAGGGGGAGCAAGCCATTCCGGCCGGGTCGCTGATTTTCCTGCCCGCCGCCGTGCCCGGTGGCCTCAAGCTGGTTGGGGAGAGCTGGCAGATCAGCTGGATTTTGCTCGATGACGTGCCGCGCTGGCAGCACCTGCACCGCCTTGGTCATCGCATCTGGCAAGGGGATGGCGGCGATCAGCTCTGCCATCTGCTCAGCCTGATGCAGGTAGAAGGCGTGCGCTCATCGTTGCAGCCTCAGTTGCTCAGTCTGCTGCTGGCACTACTGGAGCGCACCTTGCAAGGGGAGGTGCGGGGCACCCCGGAGCTACGGTTGCAGGCGCTGTTTCGCCGGGTGGAGGCGCGCCTTGACGAACCCTGGAGTGTGGTCCTGCTGGCTGACCAGATGGCCTGCTCGGTGCCCCATCTGCATCGCCTTTGTCAGCAAGCATTTGGCATGGGGCCGATGGCGAGGGTGACCGAGCTCAGAATGAGCAAGGCGCGCCAGTTGCTGCTCTATACCAACTGGTCACTCGGTGAGCTGGCGATCCGGGTCGGTTACAGCGATGGGGCCAACTTTGCCAACCGCTTTCGCCGTCTGACAGGGCAGACACCGGGTGCTTTTCGTCGACTGGGTCGCAAACCTTTTGCAACAGATGTGCAAACTCTTTGAAATTCATGGCGCAAGTCCCTAGGATCGGCGGGTTCCTGCGTCTCGCTAATCGTTTAGGTATCAAGATCCATGTTTGAAGATAATAAGAAACGTCCCCTCTACATTCCCTACGCCGGCCCCGCCCTGCTGGAGACCCCACTGCTCAACAAGGGCAGCGCTTTCACCAGTGAAGAGCGCGGCCAC
Organism: Aeromonas sobria; assembly: GCF_000820145.1. Classification (GTDB taxonomy): domain Bacteria; phylum Pseudomonadota; class Gammaproteobacteria; order Enterobacterales; family Aeromonadaceae; genus Aeromonas; species Aeromonas sobria. The sequence continues at coordinate 163,664 of NZ_CDBW01000017.1, forward strand.
TTTAATCTCGAAGGGTTACTGCCGCAAAATATCGAGACCATCGAAGAGCAGGCCGAGCGCGCCTATCGCCAGTTCATGGCGTTTGGTAACGACATGGACAAGCACATCTATCTGCGCAACATTCAGGACACCAACGAGACGCTGTTCTACCGTCTGTTGCACAACCACCTGACCGAGATGTTGCCGATCATCTATACCCCGACCGTCGGCAAGGCGTGCGAAGAGTTCTCCAACATCTACCGCCGCGCCCGTGGCCTGTTTATCTCCTATCCGGATATGGATCGGATCGATGACATGCTGCAAAACGCCACCAAGCAGAACGTCAAAGTGATCGTGGTCACCGATGGCGAGCGGATCCTGGGTCTCGGCGATCAGGGCATTGGCGGTATGGGGATCCCCATCGGCAAGCTGTCGCTCTACACCGCCTGTGGCGGTATCTCGCCCGCCTACTGCCTGCCGGTGGTGCTGGATGCGGGCACCAACAACCAGCAACTGCTGAATGACCCCTTCTACATGGGCTGGCGCAATCCGCGCATCTCAGGTGAAGAGTATGCCGAGTTTGTCGATGCCTTCATTCAGGCGGTCAAGCGCCGCTGGCCCGATATCCTGCTGCAGTTCGAGGATTTCGCCCAGAACAACGCCATGCCGCTGCTCAACCGCTACAAGAACGAGCTCTGCTGCTTCAACGACGATATTCAGGGCACCGCCGCCGTGACGCTGGGTAGCCTGATTGCCGCCTGCAAGGCCTCCGGCGCCAAGCTCTCCGAAAAGCGGGTCGCTTTCCTCGGCGCGGGCAGCGCCGGTTGTGGGATTGCCGAGCAGATAGTGGCGCAGATGAAGGCCGAGGGGCTGACCGATGCACAGGCCCGTGGCCGGGTCTTTATGGTGGACCGTTTTGGTCTTATCACCGACAAGATCCCCAACCAGCTCGATTTCCAGCGCCGTCTCTCCCAGCCGGTGGAGCGCATTGCTGATTGGCCGGTGGGGGACAACATCTCTCTGCTGGAGGTGATGGAGCATGGTCATCCTGACATTTTGATCGGGGTATCCGGCCAGCCGGGGCTGTTTACCGAAGAGGTGGTCAAGACCATGCACAAGCACTGTGCCCGTCCCATCATCTTCCCGCTCTCCAACCCCACCTCCCGGGTCGAGGCGACGCCTGCTGATTTGATCCGCTGGACCGACGGTCAGGCGCTGGTGGCAACCGGCAGCCCGTTTGCGCCGGTGGAGCACAAGGGCAAGCGCTACGTCATCGCCCAGTGCAACAACTCCTTTATTTTCCCGGGGATCGGCTTGGGCGTTATCGCCTCCGGCGCCACCCGGGTGACCGATGCCATGCTGATGTCGGCCAGTCGTGCGCTGGCGGAGTGCTCGCCCTTGGTAAAAGGTGCTGAAGGCTCTCTGCTGCCGGATCTGGCGGACATTCACGAGGTCTCCCGCTACATCGCCAAGATGGTGGCCAAGACCGCCATGCTGCAGGGTAAAGCGGTGCAGACCCCGGACGAGGTGATCGATCAGGCCATCGAAGCCAACTTCTGGCATCCGGAGTATCGCCGCTACCGCCGCACCTCGTTCTAAGTCCGTTGGGCAGGGCAAACGGTGAGATGAAAAGAGGGAGGCTGATGCCTCCCTCTCTCTCTTATATAAGGTGGTGACGCTCAAGCCGCTCTTTCTGAACCTTGCCTGGTACGGTCAAAAAAAGAGGCCCATTGGGCCTCTGGTTGTACGCTGTTTTCAGCACAAGGTTATTGGGTCACTTGTTGGACACCGGTGACGCGCACTTCTACGCGGCGATCCGGCGCCAGGCAGGAGATCAGCTGAGCTTTGGCTTTGACGCTGTTGCACTGGGTGCCAGTGACCGGATTGGCTTCACCGCGACCTTCGATGGCAACTTTGCCAGCCGGCAGACCCTTGCCTACCAGGAAGTCGGCGACGGTACGAGCGCGCGCTTCGGAGAGTTTCTGGTTGTAGGCGTCAGAGCCGATGCGGTCGGTGTAACCGACGACCACGGCGCTGCCATCTTTCGGCTGAACCTCAACGATCTGCTGATAGAGGGTGTTGAGCGCTGCGACACCTTCTGGCTTGAGGGTCGATTTGCCAAAGGCAAACAGCACATCAGAGCTCAGGGCGAAGTTTTTGTCGACCAGCACCGGCTCGGGAACCGGCTCAGGGGCGGGGGCGGCAACCGGTGCCACATAGGAGGTGCGGTTCGGGTGCAGCACCAGTTCCAGGGTCGCCACGCTCATGTCGCTCTCCCAGGTTTTCTGCTCGCTGCCCAGATTCCACAGATAGCGATAGCGGGCTTGCACATCGATGAGGTCAGAGAGCTTGGCAGTCAGGCCGAGGCCAGCCAGCGGCGCGGTGCCGTTGTCGCTGTTGCCATTGCCGTTGACGTGATTGAAGTAGGCACCACCTTCAGCAAACACCGAGAAGATGTCGCCCAGCGGCAGACGGGCGATGCCGGAGAGGGTTGCACCCTGGGTTTTGAAGTCGGTTCCGTCAACGCCAGCACTGCCCGCGTAGAGGTAGCCCAGTTCCGCTGCATAGTAGTCGTTGAAGTTGTAGCCGCCGAACAGACTCAGTGCGGTGGCATCTTTATCGGTATCCAGACCTTTAACATCATCCAGACCGTGGGCATAGGCCCAACCTGCACCAATACCGGTGTACCAGTCATCGGCGGCTTGTGCTGTGGTGCCTGCGGCGGCCAGCGCCAGTGCAATCAGGGTAGGAGCCATTTTGAGTTTCATCGGTTTATCCTCGTTGTGTTAGCCCATGTCGGGCAATGCACTTGTTTTTATTGCTGCGAAAAATCGCCAGCAAAGTGGATAGCGAAGGCTTTTGGACTCTCATGATGCATTGGCGTCATGGACAACAGACCGGACACGAAGCGCTTTTTAGTGCTTATCCAATACCTTACAGGCGCAACTACTTTATGCTTTTGGGCGTTAGCAGGCAAGTTAAGGGGACGATGTGACAGGCAAGGGGGGGAGGGGGAAATAGATATGCAAAAGGGGATGCGTTAGCATCCCCTTTTCGTAGCATTCAAGTCAGTTCAAATTACTTCTGAACTTCTTGTACGCCAGATACACGTACTTCTACGCGACGATCCGGAGCCAGGCAGGAGATCAGCTGGGCTTTAGCGGTAACGTTGTTGCACTTGGTGCCGGTTACCGGGTTAGCTTCGCCACGACCTTCGATAGCAACTTTGCTAGCGGCCATACCTTTGGTTACCAGGAAGTTGGCAACGGTGCGAGCACGGGCTTCAGACAGCTTCTGGTTGTAAGCGTCGGAACCGATACGGTCGGTGTAACCAACAACAACAGCGTTGCCATCTTTCGGCTGGAATTCAACGATTTGCTGATACAGACCGTTCAGGGCTGCAACGCCTTCCGGCTTCAGAGTCTCTTTGCCGAAGGCAAACAGTACGTCAGAGTTCAGAGCAAAGCTCTTCTCAACCATCTGCGGAGCAGGGGCCGGAGCTTCTGCAACAACCGGAGCTGCTACCGGAGCAACGTAGGAAGTGCGGAACGGGTGGTATACCGCTTCCAGAGTACCAACGTACTGGTCAGCTTTAGAGCTGATGGTATCGTTGTGCAGGTCAGCGACATTCCACATGTAACGGTAACGGGCTTGCAGATCCAGCGCGTCGTTGACTTTGTAAGTCACACCAACACCAGCCAGCGGGGACACTTTAGTGTCGCTTACGCCCAGACCGTCGGTGTGAGCCCAGTAGGCGCCGCCTTCAGCAAACAGGGAGAAGTCGTTGCCAACTGGCAGACGAGCGATACCTGACAGGGTAGCGCCCTGGTTTTCGTAACGGTCGCCGTTGGTGTTGCCACGACCGGCATACTGGTAGCCCAGTTCGGTACCGAAGTTTTCGGTGAAGTTGTAACCAACGAACGCGTTGGCAGCAGCCGCATCTTCAGTACCGCTAGCTACGCCGGCGATATCGTTCAGACCGTTGAAGTGGGCAGCACCAGCACCGGCACCGAAGTAGATGTCGTCAGCAGCGTGAGCAGCGGTAGCACCCAGAGTAGCCATAGCGATGGCAATCAGGGAAGGAGCCATTTTCATCATAAAAAAATCCTCGTTGAGATCGCACGTTGTTCACGTGCTTCGCACTTTTTAATTTATGTAAACTGCAGCTCCGCCGTACTGCTGGCGTCGAGTCTGGCAGGTGACCCGGAGGTTCCGGGTTTGCACACTCTCCTGGTGTGTCTCGTGCACTGGTACGGTACGCAGAACGTAATAAACCGCTACCAGGCAGCTGGCGTCATTCCGATGACGAGGCGCACTCTATGCCGATTTGAAAACATGATCAAGCTCACAAATGAGCCTTATGGCAAATTGTGTCGTGTGGATAACTGGCTGTTTATCCAGATTAATTAGTGATCCAAATAGGCTCGGTGCAGTTTCTTTTCAAGCTTCATATAGGCCTGAACCCAGTCAGAATGCGGGTTGGCTGGATATTCTCTGGCCGTAAAGACCGCGAGGTAATCTGCCTCCGTTGCACCCTGTAACAGGGGGGTGAAACCAGTCAAAAAATGGCGTGCCAGATAGGGGTCTAATGGCCAGATATTGAGGATGGCCCGCGCCACTGGCTGAACCGCAGCTGAACAGAGAAAATGGTGGTGTCCCGCTTCCAGCCAGACGGCCATCTCGGCCATGCCAGATTCGGGTACCAGGCCACCATCACCCGGGGTGGTTGCCAAGGTCATTGTTTGTCCATTGACGGTGATAATCTGGCCGTTGCTATGCAATCTTCCATCGTGGCTGCGCAGAGGCAACTCCTGGTGGTCCAGTTCTAAAAACAGGCTGCACTTGTCTGACAGGGTCACCAAGACCTCGTTGGCTTGGCTGTGCAACATGCCCGGGAGCCAGAATGCTTCGGCGCGATATTGTTCACCTTGATGGAGTTGTCGCTGAAGTTCTGCGGAGCTGGAAACGGAGTGCAGGCGAGAGATAATGCCGGGAAACGCCATACTTATTCCTCTTTATGGGTAGCCGGCAGATTATACGAGTTATTAGGGTGGCCACAATATGGGTTTCTCTTCGAGACTGTTTACCTGAAGCGGCTGAGCGATTACCATCCGCGATGAAGACAAGGGTTGTCGCCGAAAGGTGCTCATAAAGATAGAGGCTCGACCATAACGAGTCCGCACAAAACTGATACACTTGACTACGAGTCGTCGCGAAAAATAAGGCGGAGTAAATCCGCCAAAAACGGAGTATGGAACATTATGAATTCAAATATCGTCACTGTTGGCAAGAAGATCCGTCAGATCCGCGAAGCGGTTGGTTTGAGCCGTCCGAAGTTTGCTGATCTGCTGGGTGTTCCCCCCACCACGCTGAAGAACTACGAGCTGGGTTATCGTGAAGTGGGTGGCGCCTTCCTGGTTGCCCTGGCTCACCACCCGGATCTGCACAAGTTCACCCTTTGGCTGCTGGCAGACAAAAAAGTCGCCGAAATCGGCCAGATTGGACCGGATGACCTCGCCAAGGCGTGATCATCAATGTGAATAGAAATGCCGCCTTCGGGCGGCATTTTTTTGCCTGTTAATCAGTATCCTGGCTCCTGCATTTTCGTTATCTGTGCTCTATATAGGGCTTTTGCTCAAAAAATCTTGGCAAACCACCATAAACCTCAGAAAATTCCTACCATCAAAACCCGGTTCATCTCGCATGATGCGAAATTAAGTGAGACAAGCATGAGTCAAACACCTCCCAAGGCCCGCGACGGCTTTACCAGTAAATTCGGCGTCCTTGCCGCTACCCTTGGTTCAGCCGTCGGCCTCGGCAATATCTGGAAATTCCCCTATCTGACCGGTGAAAATGGTGGCGCCAGCTTTTTGCTGGTCTACGTGATCGCGACCCTGCTGGTCGGTTTGCCGGTGATGATCTCCGAGATCATGCTGGGCCGCAAAAGCAAAACCGACGCGGTGACTACCCTGAGCAAGCTGGCTCCCAAGGGCCAACCCTGGTGGCTGATTGCGGTGATGGGGGTGCTGGCAGCCTTCCTGATCATGTCTTTTTACTCGGAAGTCGCGGCCTGGGTGTTTGCCTACATCTTCAAGGCGATCGACGGCTCCATTCTCTCCACCGATCCCAAGGTCACCGGCGCGGCGTTTGGCGCGCTGATCAGCAACCCGCTGCAGAGCCTGCTGTGGCAGTGGCTGGTACTGGCCCTGATGGGCGGCATCTTGTTGATGGGGGTCTCCAAGGGGATCGAAGCTGTTACCAAGAAGCTGATGCCGGTGCTCTTTATTCTGTTGTTGATCATTGGTGTCCGCAGTTTGACCCTGCCGGGGGCGAGCGAAGGTCTCTCCTTCCTCTTCTCGCCAGATTTCTCCAAGATCACCGCAGGGGTGGTGTTGACAGCCATGGGGCTGGCTTTCTTCAAGCTCTCCATCGGCATGGGCTGCATGATGACTTACGGCAGCTACTTCCGTGATGACCAGAATATTCCGGTCACCGCGTTCCGGGTGATGTGCGCCGACCTGTTCGTCTCCATGCTGGCCGGTATCGCCATCTTCCCGGCGGTGTTTGCCTTCGGATTCGAGCCGACCGCCGGTCCTTCGCTGCTGTTCATCACCATTCCGGCGGTGTTTGCCAGCATCCCGTTTGGCCATGTGTTCATGGTGCTGTTCTTCGTGCTGTCAGCCATCGCGGCTACCGGCGCCATGCTCTCCATTCTGGAAGTGCCGGTGTCGGTGCTCTCCGAGCGCTTCAAGATGAGCCGCCCCAAGGCGACCCTGATCAACCTGCTGGTGCTGGGTGCGGTCGGTTCCACCTGCGCGCTCTCCAATAACGTGCTGGCGGATGTGCAGATTGCGGGCAAGACCTTCTTCGATCTGTTCGACTACCTCTCCTCCAACATCCTGATGCCGCTGGGCGGTATCTTCCTCTGCCTGTTTGTGGGCTGGGTATGGGGCGAGGAGAAGATGCGCGATGCCCTGAGCAATGGCGGCGAGCTGGCTCTGCCAATCCTCAAGCCACTGTTCTTTATCATCCGTTACGTATCGCCGATGCTGATCCTGATCGTGATGCTCAAAGGGCTGGGGCTGTTCTAAACCCGCAGTTTGGTCATAGCAAAAGAGCGCCGCAAGGCGCTCTTTTTGTTGGTGCGATTGGCGTGAGGATCACAGCAATCCGAGGCGGCTCAGTTCATCCTTGAGCTGATCGAGGTTGCGCTCGACACAGGCTTCCCCCTCGTTGATGGCGCCGCTCATCACGCTCCACAGACCGGGCGTGGCGGGGGGCGTCTCCCCTCTATTGAGCCACTGACTGAGCAGGCCGCTGCTGCCCGGTTGATCCGGTTCATCGGTCCAGGGCTGGTGCATGTCAGTGTTGAGGTTGACCGCAATCACCACCTCGGCCCCCATGGCGCGGGCCAGCGAGATGGGCACCGGATTGACCACGGCGCCATCGACCAGCCAGCGGTCGTTGACCCGGGTCGGGGTCAGGATCCCCGGCATGCCGCAGGAGGCGCGCACCGACTGGCGCAGCGGGCCCTGTTGCAGCCAGATCTCGCGGCCGGTATCGAGTTCGGTAGCGACACAGGCGAAGGGGATAGGCAGGGACTCCAGCTCCGGGTTGCCCAGATGGTTGGCAGCAAGGCCAAACACCTTTTCGCCGCGAAACAGCCCGCCAGAGAGGGCGGGATCAAGCAGGCTGACCACCTGCAGGCGAGTAAAGCCGCGTACCCATGACTCCAGCCGATCCAGTTCTCCGGCGGCATACGCAGCACCAACAAAGCTGCCGATGGAGCAGCCAGCGATCAAGTCCGGTTTGATGCCGAGACGCTCAAGAGCGCGGATGACGCCGATGTGGGCCCATCCTCTGGCGGCACCGCTCCCGAGAGCGAGCCCTACGCGGGGTTTACGTGGCACGACTTTCCTCCAAAAAGGGTTGAAGCCATCAGCTTACGTCGAGAGTTATCAGGCGTCACCCTGCCATTTTTCGCTGCGGTTGCGGCCGTTAGCCTTGGCCTGATAGAGCGCCGCGTCGGCACGGCGCACCGCTTCCTGGAGCGGGGTGCCATCTGCGTGGGGGTGATAGCCGAGGCTGATGGTCACCGCCAGTGCAGGTTCAATGGCTGCCCAGTCATTACCGGCCACGGCTGTTCTGAGCCGCTCCGCCATGTCGGCGAGCTGCGTTTCGTTGCAATCGTTGACCAGCAGCAAAAACTCTTCGCCCCCCCAGCGGATCAGGCAGTCTTGTTTTCTTAGCTGTTGCTGACAGAGCTGCACCAGCCGGATCAGCACCATATCGCCCACCGCATGGCCGAAGTTGTCATTGACCCGTTTGAAGTGATCCGCATCGAACATCAGGATCCCCGGCCGCTGTCGCGTCAGCTCGCCCGACTGCTCCAGCTGCGCCAGATAGTGGCGGTTGAAGGCGCCGGTGAGGGCATCATGACAGGAGAGATAGTTAAGCCGCTGGTTGAGACGATGGGATCTCAGGTTGGAGAGCACCGCCAGCAGCATAAAGAGGATGGCGAGCAGGGGGGGCGCTGACTGGCAGAGCATGGCCCACGCCAGCGGCAGCAGGGTAACGCTGTGTACCAGCCGCAAGGGGGTGTCCGGGATCGCCAGGGTCAGTTGCAATGCCCCTTCCCGCCACTGGTACTCTGCGGTTGGCTCGGCGTTTTTCGGCACCACGGGCTGCGGCGTACTGCTGGCCAGCACCTGCTGGTACTGATTGAGCAGCAGATACTTGCCGAGTGCCGGAGTCAGGGTATTGAGTTGCTGCTGCAGGTGAGCAAGCAAGATATCGATGTTGATCATGCCGACCAGGGTGTCGTCTTGGTAGAGAGGCTGCGACAGGGTGATCATGGTGCCAAGGCCAGCGAAATCCTCGTAAGGGCGGGAGATGATGGTCGCTTTGGTCGGGTTGGGGGTGGCCAGTGCATCCTGCCAGGCGTGTTTTTCATAGATGTTGTAGGAAAACCGGTACCGACTGGAGGGGACCCAGGGGTAGAGATAGATGAAGTTATCCACCCCGGTGAAATAGACCCAGGCAATCTCTTTGCCCAAGCGTTGGCTGGCGGTGGCCAGCAAGGGGGAGAGGCTCAGGGCCAGATGCATACTCGCCTCCCGTTCGCTGCCCGGTGGCGGCAGCGGCCCCTCACCCGTTAGGTTACCCGCCAGTCCCGCAGGCAGCTCAGCGGGCAGATGGTCGAGCACCAGTCCCTGATCAGGCAGTGGCTGAATATGATGGTAGAGCTGGCGGGTGAGCACTGACTGGGGGTCGCTGCGCAGTCGCTCTTCGGCCTGACCGCGCATTGCCTCCAGAAATACCTCGGTCTGCTTGAACTGGTCCCGCAGGTAGATGGCGCTGTTGAGGGTATCGCTCTGGTAGAGGCGTTCTATCTGTTTCAGGCTTTGCCGCAGGGTCAGACCAACCAGCAGGATGACCAGTGCCAGCAGCAACAGGGTCAGGCGTGAGAGGGCGGTTCGGTCGGACATCATCGGCATAGGCAGGGATCTGTGTTTGCGAAGAAAAGTGTCGTTAGTGTATGTGAAGAAGACTGAAAACAAACTGAACTACACAAAGCGCAGTGATCTCGCCCCTCTCCTGTTACGTTTTGTCACATTTATACATAGTTACGGCATAGTATGGGGCTAAAATGGCCCCAATCTGGATTTACCTTCCAACTCTTCATGGATCGTTCGATGAAAATGCGTATCTGGCTCGGTGTGGGCCTTTTCTTGATTGTGATTGCTGCTGTCTGGACGATGCGCCACAGCCAACCCGCCGCCAAAGCCCCGACCAGAGAGGTCAATATTCGTAGCCAAACGGTCGCGCAGAGCCTGGCCGAGCCGACCCTCAAACTGGTGGGCAAACTGGTTGCCAACAATTCGGTGGTGATCAGCCCCGAGGTGACCGGTCGCATCGTCAAGATCGCGGTGCAGTCGGGTCAGCAGGTCAACCAGGGCGATACCCTGATTGCGCTGGATACCGGCAAGCAGCAGGCGGCGGTGGCTGAGCAGAGTGCCAGCCTGCGGGATGAAAATCGCAAGCTGGGGGAGATGCGTAAACTGGTCGCCCGTGGCGCCGTGACCCAATCTCTGCTGGATGGGCAGGAGGCCATGGTGGCGCAGGTGCAGGCGCGCCTCGATGCCGCCCGTTATGAGCTCTCCCTGCGCACCTTGCGGGCGCCGTTTGCCGGCACCGTGAGCCTGATTGATCTCAGCGAAGGGGCGTTGGTCAACAGTGGCGATACCCTGCTGCATCTGGACGAGATCGACAAACTGCGCCTCGATCTGGCGGTGCCAGAGCGTTACCTCTCCCTGCTGCGGCCGGGCATGGCGGTCACCGCCACCAGTACCGCCTGGCCGGATCAACACTTTAGCGGCACCCTCACTACTCTGGATAGCCGCGTTTCCAACGATACCCAGAATATCAAGGCGCGGGTGATGATCCCCAATGGCAGCGGCCAGCTGCGTCCGGGCATGCTGCTCAACGTGGCGCTGGCACTGCCCGCCCAGCAACTCACTCTGATCCCCGCCCAGTCGGTGGAGTACGCCGGTGAGCAGCGCTTTGTTTACCGTCTCGAGGCCGATGGCCGGGTCAAACGGGTGCCGGTGGTGCTCGGCGAGACCGAAGGGGAGACCGTCTGGGTCACCGAGGGGCTGAAAGTCGGCGATCGCATCGTGGTCGAGGGCTTGGTCAATCTGCGTGATGGGGTGCAGGTGCGCGATCTGGCCGAGGTGAACGGCTGATGTGGCTCTCCGATATTTCAGTACGCCGCCCGCTGGTGGCGGTAGTGCTCAGCGCCCTGCTCACCGTGTTCGGGCTGGTGGCTTTTTCCAAGTTGACGGTACGGGAGATGCCCGATGTGCAGACCCCGTCGGTCTCTATCACCACCACCTATGAGGGGGCGGCACCCTCGGTGATGGAGAGTCAGGTCACCAAGCCCATCGAGGATCAGCTCTCCGGCATCAGCGGCATCAAGAACATCAACTCCATGACCCGCAAGGGGCGCTCGATGATCACCGTCGAGTTCAAGCTCGGCTGGAACATGGTGGAGGGGATCTCCGATGTGCGCGATGCCCTTTCCCGCGCCCGGCCACGGCTGCCCGATGACGTGGACGAGCCGCTGGTGACCAAGGACAGCGGCAGTGGCGATGTGGCGATCTGGCTCAACTTCAGCAGCAGCCAGATGGATCGCACCGCCATGACCGACTACGCCAACCGGGTGCTGGTCGACCCCCTGAGTCTGGTGGACGGAGTGAGCGAAGTGGCGCTCTCCGGTGACCTGACCCAGGTGATGTATGTGCGGCTGCGGCCCGCCGACATGGCGGCCCGTGGCATCACTGTGGCGGATGTGGAAGATGCCCTCAAACGGGAGAACATCGAGCTGCCGGGTGGCGAGATCCGCAACAACTCCATGACCATGGCGGTGCAGATCGCCCGTCTCTACCACACAGCGGAAGACTTCCAGCAGCTGCAAGTCACCACAGCCGCCAACGGCCAGAGCGTCTATCTGGCCGATATCGCCGACGTGGAGGTGGGGGCCAAGAACGAAGACAGCGCCTATCAGCGCAACGGCAAAGAGAGTCTGGGTATCGGCATCGTCGCCCAGTCCACCGCCAACCCGCTAGCGGTGGCGCAGGGGATTGAGAAGAAACTTGGCGAGATGCAGCGCTTCCTGCCGGAGGGGGCCAAGCTCGAGGTCGATTACGACTCAACCATCTTTATCAAGCAGGCCATCGACGAGGTGTACGAGACCCTGGCCATCTGCGCCGTGCTGGTGGTGGCGGTGCTCTATCTGTTCCTCGGGCAGGCCCGCACCACGCTGATCCCGGCCATCACTGTACCCGTGTCCCTGATCTCCGCCTTTATCGGCGCCTGGTACTTTGGCTTTTCCATCAACCTCATCACCCTGCTGGCGCTGATTCTGGCCATCGGCTTGGTGGTGGATGATGCCATCGTGGTGGTGGAGAATATTCACCACCATCTGCAGCGGGGTGAACCACCGCTGCTGGCCGCCTGGCACGGCACCCGCGAGGTGGGCTTTGCGGTGATCGCCACCACCGCCGTGCTGGTGATGGTGTTTGTCCCCATCGCCTTTATGGATGGCATGGTGGGGCGGCTCTTTACCGAGTTTGCGATCCTGCTTTCGCTGGCAGTGCTCTGCTCCTCGCTGGTGGCGCTGACTCTCACCCCGGCCATGGGCTCCTGGCTGATGCGCCCGCTCGATAAACCGAACCGGCTGACCGCCGGGCTCGATCGCGGGCTCGGTTGGCTGGAGGGGCATTATCGCCACCTGCTGGGTTGGGTGCTGCGTCGCTCCCGCTGGATGCCGTTGCTGTTGCTGCTCTGTCTGGGCGGTATCGGTGCCCTGTTTACCCAGCTGCCGACCAGCCTCACCCCCACCGAGGATCGCGGTGTCATCTATGTCTTCGTCAAGGGGGCAGAGGGGACCAGCATCGAGCGGATGAAGCGCAACATGCAGCAGGTGGAGTCCGCCATCATGCCGATGCTCGGCAAAGGGGTGGTGCAGGCGCTGAGCTTCAGTACACCCGCCTTTGGCCGTGGCGGCGATCAGACCGGTATGGTGATCATCCAGCTCACCGACTGGGCCGATCGCGACGTCACTGCCACCGAGTTTTCCCGTTCGCTCGGCGCCAAGCTCTCCGGCATTCCCGATGTGATGATCCGCACCTTCCAGCCCGGTTTCCGGGGCGGCTCCACCGCGCCAGTGCAGTTTGTGCTGCAGGGTAACGACTATGGCGAGCTCTACCAGCAAGGGTTGGCACTGCAAAAGGCGGCGCTGGCCAGCGGCCTGATGCTGAGCCCGGATCTCGACTATGCCGAGAAGACCCCCGAGCTGCAGGTGACCATCAATCGCGACAGCGCCAGCCAGCTTGGCATTCCGGTCTCCACCGTGGCCAACAGCTTGCAGACCTTGCTGGGCGGGGCGAGCAAGACCACCTATGTGGACAGGGGCGAGGAGTATGACGTCTACCTGCGCGGCAATCAGACCGAGTTCAACGGCATCTCGGATCTCGGTCGCATCTACCTGAAGGCCGCCAACGGCGAGATGGTCAGTCTCTCGACTCTGGCCACCGTCAAGCAGGTGGCGACCGCCAACCGCCTCAACCACTACCAGCGCCAGAAGGCGATCACCCTGACTGCCGATGTGCACCCGGATCACACCCTCGGTGAGGCCCTCGATTTCCTCGATGGCTGGGCCAACGCCAACCTGCCCACCGGCATGACGGTGGATTACGCCGGTGATTCCAAGGATTACCGCGACAATCAGGGGGAGATGGTGCTGGTGTTCGGCCTCGCCCTGCTGGTGGTCTATCTGGTGCTGGTGGCCCAGTTCGAGAGCACCCTGACCCCGGCGGTGGTGATGGTGACGGTGCCGCTCGGTATCTTCGGTGGCCTGCTCGGCCTCTGGCTAACGGGGCAGGAGATGAGCATCTACAGCCAGATCGGGATGATCATGCTGATCGGCATGGTGACCAAGAACGGCATCCTGATCGTCGAGTTCATCAACCAGCTGCGCCAGCGGGGGGAAGGGTTCGAGGAGGCGATCATCGCAGGCTCGGTGCGCCGTCTGCGCCCAATCCTGATGACCTCGCTGACCGCCATTATCGGCGCGGTGCCGCTGATGCTCTCCATGGGGGCGGGCTACGAGAGCCGGATGGCGGTGGGTACCGTGGTCTTCTTCGGGCTGTCGTTGGCAACCCTGGTCACCCTGCTGGTGGTGCCCGCTATCTATCATCTGCTGGCGCGCCGCGCCGGAATGACCGGCGCGCGGGATCAGCAAGTGGACGAAGCGCTGGCCGCCAAGGGGGCAGGGGAGTCGCACCCTCCGGCGCTCTGATCAGCGCCTTGGCCTGAACTCTGGCCTGAACCCTGACCTGAATCCTGACTTGAACCCAAGCGGGGCCAGTTGTCAGCCTCATCATCACAAGGGCGCCTGCGGGCGCCCTTGCTATTGCTGGCTGCGGCCTATTCCGCGGTATCTATAGGGACAAAAAGCCATCGCTCCCCTTGGCCGCAACCGGTATAATGCGCGACCCGAATTTTTCCAGGTGTTCAAAATGCAGCCGGTACCCAACCTTTTCTCCTATCCCCGCTATTGGGCCGAGTGCTACGGCACGGCGCCCTTCCTGCCCATGTCCCGCAAAGAGATGGACAAGCTGGGTTGGGACAGCTGCGATGTCATTCTGGTGACCGGGGATGCCTATGTGGATCACCCGAGCTTCGGCATGGCGGTGATTGGCCGCATGCTGGAATCCCAGGGCTTTCGGGTCGGCATCATCGCCCAGCCGGACTGGTCATCGAAGGATGACTTTATGCGCCTTGGCAAACCGAACCTCTTCTTCGGGGTGACCGCGGGCAACATGGACTCCATGATCAACCGCTACACCTCCGACAAGAAGCTGCGCCACGACGACGCCTACACCCCGGGGGATGTGGGCGGCAAGCGGCCGGATCGCGCCACCCTGGTCTATACCCAGCGCTGCAAAGAGGCGTTCAAAGAGGTGCCGGTGCTGATTGGCGGCATCGAGGCATCCCTGCGCCGCATCGCCCACTACGACTACTGGTCCGAGACCATTCGTCGCTCCATCCTGCTTGATGCCAAGGCCGATATCCTGATTTACGGCAACGCCGAGCGGCCGCTGATCGAGGTGGCCCACCGCATCGCAGCGGGGGAGAGCATCGACACCATGCAGGATATTCGCGGCACCGCCGTGATCCGCAAGGAGCCGCTGCCGGGCTGGAAAGGGGTGGATTCAAGCAAGCTCGACCAGATTGGCCGCATCGATCCCATCATGAACCCCTATATGGAAGGGGCCCCCTGCTCGGATGACGCCACCGACGCGGCCCCTGCGGCGCAAGAGGCCCAGCCGATGCTGGTGCAGCCGCCCAAGCCCAAGCCGTGGGAGCTGACCTATGTCAAGCTGCCAGCGTTCGAGCGGGTCAAAGAGGACAAGGTGCTCTATGCCCACGCCTCGCGCATTCTGCACCACGAGACCAACCCCGGCTGTGCTCGCGCCCTGTCGCAGGCCCACGGCGATCGCATCATCTGGGTCAACCCGCCCGCCTTCCCGCTGGAAACCGACGAGATGGATGGCGTGTTCGGCCTGCCCTACCAGCGGGTGCCGCACCCGGCCTATGGCAATGAGAAGATCCCGGCCTTCGAGATGATCAAGACCTCGGTCAACATCATGCGCGGCTGCTTTGGCGGCTGCTCCTTCTGCTCCATCACCGAGCACGAAGGGCGCATCATCCAGAGCCGCTCGGAAGAGTCGATCTTGAAAGAGATCGAAGATATCCGCGACAAGGTGCCCGGCTTTACCGGCGTCATTTCGGATCTCGGCGGCCCCACCGCCAACATGTACAAGCTGCGCTGCCAGAGCCCCAAGGCCGAGCAGACCTGTCGTCGTGCCTCCTGTGTCTGGCCCACCATCTGCGCCCACATGGACACCGACCACACCCCGACCATCAACCTCTATCGCAAGGCGCGTGACCTCAAGGGGATCAAGAAGATCCTGATCGCCTCCGGGGTGCGTTACGACATCGCGGTGGAAGATCCCCGTTATATCAAGGAGCTGGCCAAGTACCACGTTGGCGGCTACCTCAAGATTGCACCGGAACACACCGAGGAGGGGCCGCTCTCCAAGATGATGAAGCCGGGCATGGGCAGCTACTACCAGTTCAAGGAGCTGTTCGACAAATACTCGAAAGAGGCGGGCAAGCAGCAGTACCTGATCCCCTACTTCATCTCCGCCCACCCGGGCACCACCGATGAAGACATGGTGAATATGGCGCTGTGGGTCAAAGAGAACCGCTTCAAGCTCGATCAGGTGCAGAACTTCTACCCGTCGCCGCTGGCCAACGCTACCACCATGTATTACACCGAGAAAAACCCGTTAAACAAGGTGAGCCGTACCGGTGGCGATGTGTTCGTGGTCAAGGGTGAACGCCGTCGCCGCCTGCACAAGGCGCTGCTGCGCTACCACGATCCGGCCGGTTGGCCGATGATCCGCGAAGCCCTGCTCGCCATGGGCAAGGGCCACCTGATTGGCAATGGCCCCGGCTGTCTGGTGCCGCCAGAAGGGCGTGGCGAGGCGGTGGCCTCACGCAGCACCAACAAGGGGCTGAAACCGGCCCTGACTCGCCATAGCAACATCAGTCACCAGCGTGGCAATGGTGGTAATGGTACGGGTAACAAGGCCACTGGTGGCCAGAGCAACGGACGTGGCACCAGTGCTGCCCGCAGCGAGGCTGGCGCAGCTAATGCCCCGGCGGCCAGCAAACATGGCGGCAAGGCGGGCAATGGCAAACCGGTTGGTAGCCAGTTGCAGAAAGGGGCAGGCAACGGCAAGCCCGCAGCTCCAGATGCTAAACCGGCAGGGCAGGGGAAACCCGCTCACAAGGGCAAGGCGCCAACCCGCGCTGGCTCTGTCAAACCGGGTGCCAAACCTGCGGCCAAAGGGAATGGCGCCAAGCGACCTGCTCGGTAATATTTCCTGACTGGAAAGCGATATAAAATAAAAAGGCGACCGGATGGTCGCCTTTATTGATATGAGAGTATGAAGATGGAATTGTTTTGACCGAAATCTACGAGAACTGATGTTAGGGTTATTATATTTGTACATTTTGCATCTAAGATGATGGTGTTCTCGCTGAGTTATATTGTCAAAAATAAACTAAATCATTTCATTTACTATAGATACGTTGATATTTTTGCTGTTCAGATTCGCCATTGTTAACGTTTCCATATTTTTCTGCATGTTGCTTGCAACAACTACCACATTTGCAGATATACAGGCCTTCATCACACTGCGCTGTTAAATCTCTACTGTCTATTATATTGTAACACTTATAGTTTAAACAGTGGTTAATGTAATAATTATTACCACATTGAATACAATCTGGATTATTGCAATGAAACACAGTGGCGCGATAAGCTGCATGGGTCGGTTTCATTACAAAATCATTTTTGTACTCGTCATAGATCAACGTTTCTGTCTTTGCATATTTTTTATTTGCGGTCATCAGTACACCACACTGGCGGCAGTGTAAGCGGGTATAGATCTCTCTTACTCGATTAAGATAACCTGCCAACTTAACCGCAAAATCAATTTTTAACGGCTTGTTTTCCGATGAATAACTATAGCCGTAGTGTGCTAACCAATCGTAAAAACTATAATCTAAAAAATGGCGTTCTAAATATGGTGTAAATTGAGGGTCGCCACAACGCTTCGAACGGCAAAGAAATATATTTGGATCATAATTTCCTGTGTTAATTATTTGCTTGTAAGTCATCAATTCTGTATTGATTTTTTTACCTTTGCGATTATAAGCGACATTATATTTATTATAGTTTGCCTCTGTTTCACTTTCTGTTTCGGTTCTCCAGTAAAAGGCTTCACACGAAAGTCTAATGCCAGAGTCATTTCCCGCCATCAACTTTGACATTCTTGAACAAGAAGGGAATAGTGATAATATTGCTGGATTATTGATATCAAAGCGCTTATTTTGCAAGGCAATCCATACCTCATTAAATATAGTATTGGCTACCTGCTCTAACGGTTTTCTGGCGTGTAGCAAGGGAAGTGCTTTAGTTAAGATAAATACTTCAGGGTCATTTGCTACTGAGGTTTTATAAAATCCTTCTATAATAGGGCGAAACTCCTTTTTATAAAACTTATGTTTAATCTGTGCCTTTAGAAATAAATCTCGTACTAAAGGATGGTGGCTAAAATCAGCCATGGTGGGATAAAGTGAATGATAGGCTTCCCAAACGAGCGGTGCTACGTGAGTTGATTCGATACCTTTATATAACTCTTTAACCATAATAGCTAAATTATCGTGATACTTTGCTATCACTTGCGGTATATCTAGCACCCTATACAGGCTCAGATAGAGGATGCTATTAAATGACAGGTGATCGATAAGATTACCCGTTATTTTTACAAGTATTGAAGGCTCTGCGTCAATAGATGTACCTGTCAAAGCATTAAGCCATGCTTTAAACTCCACTATATTTTTTTCAATAAAATTAGCACTAAAAAAACATGGCGAAATGTATGCTAAGATTTTTGAAAAACCTTCAGTTTGTACGATTTTTTCAATGACTGAGCGTGATATTAGTTCTAATGGAATGCCGGAGTTTAGTGCATCGGCTAAGCTATAATCTTCAACGTATTTATCAATTGTTTGGCTTGTCACCCAATCTAGCAAATAGTGCTGTGATACAAATTCCTTAAAGCCAAGAGATAATGCCAAGTTATCGATGTGTGATTTAAAATTAGTCGCAACATTTTTGCCATAGCAACCATTATAGATTTTCAATAAGTATTTTTTAAATGCTTCTTGTCGCAGCAATGATGATTGCTTTGATTCTTTTAAATATTTAAATGCAATTATAGGAATATGTATATCTTCGACTTTGAATAAAAACACATCATTAGCGCAAGGCTTACCATTGTTACCTTTGATTTGGCGATACAATACGATGTCCTCATTATTTAATGAGGGGGTGTTAAATAACGCATCTCGGTGAACATAGATATCATCACCAATCAAAGAAGAGATAAATCCAAAGTTATTATCTCTTTCTTTTTGTCTGTTATATCCACCAAACCATTTAACTTGTCCCAGTTGCCATTCGCTGCTAGGGCCAAGTTTTTTGATATCTATGTCACTCATCATGATTTCCATATTAAAAATTACCCGACATTTAGCGATCAATAGATACATTGAAAATATTGGGAGAGATTTTAGACAAACTCATATTTCTGTGGTTCGAATTTGTTGCATTTCACTATGCTCGGTACCAACCAACCAACCAACCAACCAACCAACCAACCAAAAACAAGTTACTGCCCGTGGATTACAGATTCCAACATGCTTCATTAACCATCCCGTATGTTGGGCTAAAAATCGTAGGTTGGTGCTGAATGAAGTGAAGCCCAACGTTTACCGAGAAATGTAACTGGAGTTTGTTTTACCGAACTGCGACATCCATGTTTATCCCGCTCTGGTTGGCGCAATAATACTCGCCTGTTGGGCTTCGCTGCGCTCTGCGCCAACCTACGAAAATGAAAGACGCTACCGCCCGTGGATCACAGCTTCCAATATGCTCCCTTGACCCGCGCTGGCAGTAACCCATCGCAGCTCAACAGGTTCTGTATGGCTATGGTAAGCCAAACGAAACTGCTTAGGTGAGCCATAAAGTGATACAGCCATCAGAAATGTCTCGTTTTTTGACCGGCATCAAACTCTCTTGCTCCCGTTTCCATCCCTCCGTCCCGACATCTGGGACACCCACATTTTTGACCGCACTTTTTGATTGCTGTGTGCATCCCGTATGTTGGGTTAAAAATCGTAGGTTGGTGCTGAACGAAGTGAAGCCCAACGTTGACCTGGCAGTGCAGGGCGCTTGGCTTGCGCCATTGCATCGGGTGAGCATCGGATGACCCAAGGGCGAGAGCTAAATGGCAGCCATAAAAAAACCGGCATCATGGATGCCGGTTTTTTGTTTGACGATGAGCGGGCTGCTTAGCGCAGGATCATCTCGTCACGGCCCGGGCCGACGGAAACCATCGGAACCGGCACACCCAGCAGTGCTTCAATGCGCAGCACGTAGTTCTGAGCGGCTTTAGGCAGGCTTTCGAAGGTGCGGCAGCCGGTGATGTCTTCACTCCAGCTTTCCATCACTTCGTAGACAGGCTTGAGGGCTGCAGTCTGTGGCCAGATCGGGTTCTCGGTGTGAGCACCTTCATAAGCGACGCAGATCTTCAGATCCGGCAGGCCGGTCAGGCAGTCCAGCTTGGTCAGGGCAACTTCGGTCGCCGCTTGCAGCTCAACACCGTTCTTGGTGGCGACGGCATCGAAGTAGCCAACGTCACGGGGACGACCGGTGGTAGCACCGAACTCGTTGGTGATCTTGCGGAACTCGTCCTGGTTCTCCATGGCGGTCAGCAGGGTGCCGGTACCGACAGAGGAGCTGAATGCCTTGGCCACGGCGATGATGCGCTCTGGGCGCAGTGCCGGCAGGCCGCCACCGATACCGGCATAAGCACCGGAAACGTGGGAGGAGGTGACCCATGGGTACTCACCATAGATGAGGTCACGGCCAGCACCCAGCTGCGCTTCGAACAGCAGGGTCTTGCCTTCTGCCTGCAGCGCTTTGAGCGGCATGCTGACGTTGCAAACGGCGTCGATCCACGGTGCAGAGACTTCCAGCAGCCAGTCGGCCATCTCTTGGGCGGTCTGGGTGAATTCGAAGGTCGGATAGATAGCCTTCATCTGCGGCAGTTTCCAGTCCAGCATGAACTGGATGCGCTCGACCAGTACGTCCGGCTGCTTCAGCCAGCCAACCAGGATCGCTTTCTTCATCACGCGATCGCCGTAGGCAGGAGCAATACCTTGACGGGTAGAGCCATAGGCGCCATCGCCCAGACGCAGCTCTTCCAGGGTATCTTCCAGCGCGTGCAGCGGCAGGCAGAGGGTTGCGCGATCAGAGATTGCCAGCTTCGGAGTCACGCCGGAGGCTTTGACTTCATCAAGCTCAACGGTCAGTTTCTCTGGGCTGATCACCATGCCAGGGCCGAGAACAACCAGGCAATCCGGGCTGAATACGCCACTGGGGATTTGGTGCAGCTTGAATGTGCCAAGATCGTTGACCACGGTGTGGCCAGCGTTGTTGCCGCCCTGGAAGCGAATGCTGGCGCCAGCTTGACCTGCCAGATAATCAACGATGCGGCCTTTGCCTTCATCACCCCAGTTAGCACCTACGACTACGATAGACGACATGACTCTTTCTCCTAAGACGTTAGGCGTCCATCCTAGGAGCCTGATGCGGATTAGAAAAATTAATTATTTTTATAATTCCGATAAGAAAGCCATATAATGGTGGCCAATTAAGCGGCAAACGGCCCAATTTTGCCGTGCAGACCGCGTCAATAGCGGGTTGAGGGACTCTTATGCTGGATATTCACTGGCTGCAAACCTTTGTCACCCTGGCCAGATTGCAACATTTTGGCCAAACCGCCACCGAGCTGCACATGACCCAGCCCAATGTCAGCCTGCATCTCAAGCGGCTGGAGCAGGCGACCCGGGTGCGGCTGATCGAGCGCAGCCCGTTTCGGCTGACGCAGGCGGGGGAGCGATTGCTGCAAAGTGCCGAGCGCACCATCGCCGAGCTGCAGCTCTGTCAGTCCGATCTCAATGCGCTCAATCAGTTGAGTCAGGGCACGCTGGCCATCGCCGCCAGTGACATCATCTCGCGGCTGTTGCTGATCCAGCCGTTCCAGCGCTTCAAGCGGGAGTTTCCCGGCATCGATCTCACCCTGTTCAACACTACCTCGGATCAGGCCGCCGAGCTGGTCAAGGCGGGCAAGGCGGATCTGGGCTTCGTGATGGCGCAAAAGCGCAGCGAGCCGCTGTTCTATACCGAGCTGCAGCAGGTGACCTGGTGTGCGCTGGGCCACGGGCTGGCACGTTGGCAAGAGCGGGCCATCGCGGGAGAGAGCGATCCCCTCGATGAGCCGACCCTGATCTTGTTGGGTCATGACACCCGTACCCGGGCGGTGATCGATCCGTCCCTGCCGCTGCTGGCCTTGCCCCCCTGCCGCATCATGGAGGTGGGCAGCGTGGATGCCCAGCTCGATTGGGCCGAGGCCGGCTTTGGCGTCGCCATAGTGCCGGATTTTTCCTTGCATCCGCGCCTCAACCTGACTGCGCCGGTCACCAGCCTGAGCGATTTTCCCGGCACCAGTCTGGGCTATGTGGTGCGTCAGAATCAGGTGCTGTCGCGGGCCATCAAGCAGTTGTTGCACTGGGTGGAGGAGGAGATCCAGAAGCCCAATCCCTATCTGACCCGGGGTGGGGCGCAGTAGCAGGGCAGTCAGGTTGCGCGACAATATCTACAAGCCAATTGTCACGAGTCACAAGCCAATTAGCGCAAGTGGGCACTCACAATCAGGGCAGCCGAGGCTGCCCTGATGCATTTCTCTGTGCTGCCCGATTCAGGGTTGCAGCGGCGCTGCTGCGCTGGTGGTGGGTGAGAGGGGTGCGTCAGTTTTATCCTGCGGTGGGGTTTCGCTAGCAACCGCGCTGCTGGCCGGCTGTTTTTCCTGCTCTTGCGGCGCACTGGCCGCAGAAGCGCTCTGTGGCAACTGGGTCGAAACGGCTGCCGATGCAGCAGGAGCGGTTGGCGCAGCGGCGGAGGCCGGGGGGATCAGGCTGGCGTTGGTCACAACCTCGGTGGCTGGCGTTGTCAGCTCAGGGGTAACCTCGAGAGCGGCCTCGGGCAAGGGGGCGCTCTCGGTGGCCAGCGCTGCGCTCCCGGTGGCCAGTGCTGCGCTGCTGGTGGCGGTGGCATCCGATGGGATGTCGGGAAGGGTTGTCGTCCCTTCGGCGGCACTGGCCTGTGCCGCCGTTTGCTCTGCACCTGAGGTCAACGGCGCCACTGTTAACTGTTCTGGCGCTAATTGCTCGGGGGTCAGTGATACCGGCTCGGGTGGCTGATCCGACATCCCCGGGTGCAAAGGCAGCTCGGTTTGGGCCTGCAACTGCTCGGGGGTTACCTTGCTCAAGGCTGGATGGAGGCGGCTGAACTGCTTGACCCGGGCCAGCAGGGTATCGCGCACCGTACGAACGATGGGGTCCGGCAAGCTGTCCAGCGTCACCAGTTCGGCACTCATCCCGATATTGTTGAGAGAGCTGGTCTGCCCCGGATAGAGGTTGGCCGCGATGCGGCTGCGCTGGTAGTAGGGATGACGTTTGAGCAGCTTGTCGACCTGCTCCCCTTCGATGGGGATGAGGCGAACTTTGCAGCGATTGATGAGATCGCCAATAGAGAGGCTGGGATGACCCTCGACCACAAAGGCGGCATCCAGCGAGCCATCACACAGCCCTTCCAGTGGTTCACTGTTCGACTTGAGCTGGTAGGCGACAAACTGCCCCGGCTGCCACCCCATGGCCGCCATCAGGGCCTTGCTGGTGATCTGTTCACCGGTGCCGGGGTTGCCCGGATAGACCCGCTTCCCTTCGATATCCGCCAGGGTGGTGATGCCGCTATTGGGGGCGGCCAGCAGGGTCAGCGACTCCTGATAGAGACGAAACAGACTGCGCAGCTCATGGTTGGCGCCCTGCCCGCTGAAGGGGCCGCTGCCGTGCAGGGCGTGATGCAACACATCGGACTGCACCAGCGCCAGCTGTACTTCCCCCTTGTTCAACGCCTTGAGGTTGGCCATGGAGCCACGGGTGCTCTGCACGGTGCAGCTGTCCCCATGGAGGGCATGGCCGGCATTGAGCACCCGGCAGATGGCACCGCCAGTCGGGTAGTAGACGCCATTGAGCGGGCCGGTGCCTATGGTCAGTGCCTGGCTGCTCAGGGGGAGCAGCGCAGGTAGCGCACAGAGGGGAAGAATAAGGTGACGCAAGATCCGTAGAGACATAATTGACCGTTAACTGAGTTGAGCTGTGGCTGACGATGCCGGGTAACAAAGGATGGGGCTGACCCCATCCCGTTGCCGCTTGACTAGGGCTTGCTGTGGTTGAGGATCGCCCCTTCCATCCGCGCCAGCGCGTCGGTCAGCCGTGCCCTGGTGCAGCCGAAGTTGAGCCGCACGAACTGGCCGTCGCCAAATTGGGCACCCGGTGAGAGACCGACTCCGGCCTGCTCGAAGAAGGCGATGGGGTCGGCAAGGCCAAGGGCGCTCACATCGATCCAGGCCAGATAAGTAGCCTGATGGCTGGCCAGCTTGACGCCGGGCCAGCGGGCAACCGCCTGCTGGATCTGGGCCAGATTGGCCGCCAGATAGTCGAGTTGCTCGGTCAACCACTGCTCGCCACCCTCATAGGCTGCTTCGGCGGCGACAAAGCCCAGCAGGTTGACATCGGCGCTGATGCCGCGCATCGCCTGCTGCAGCCGGAAGCGCAGACGGGCGTTGGGGATGATGGCGAAGGAGCAGCACAGACCGGCGATATTGAAGGTCTTGCTCGGGGCCATCATCACCGCGCAGCGTTCGGCCGCTTCTGGACTGATGGCGCCGTAGGGAATGTGGCGGGCATTTTTATCCAGCAGCAGATCGCAGTGGATTTCATCGGAGCAGATCACCAGATTGTGGCGCGCGGCGATGGCATCGATGGCCAGCAGTTCGTCACGGGTGAAGATGGTGCCGCCCGGGTTGTGGGGGTTGCAGAGCAGTAGCAGATCTGCGGCGGGGGCCTGACGCTCCAGCTCTGCCAGATCCAGCACCCAGCGGCCTGCCTCTTCAATCATCGGCACTGTGAGCAGCGGACGGTCGTTGAAACCGGGGGCCTGCAGGAAGGGGTAATAGACCGGCTTGGGAGTGATAATGCCGCGGCCATTCTGGCTCCACGCCTTGCAGGCGAGGTTGAGCCCGGGCACTACGCCCGGCAGGAACACCAGCCATTCGGGCTCGATAGCCCAGCCATAGCGGGTCGCCATCCGTTCGATAATGAGTTCGATCAGGCGCGGCGAGGGGCGCGAGTAGCCAAAAATGCCGTGGGCAACCCGGGCGGTCAGCGCCTCGACCACCGCAGGGGGGGAGGCAAAGTCGGTATCGGCAACCCACATGGGCAGCACATCCTGATCCTTGTACTTGTCCCACTTCAGGCTCATGGTGCCACTGCGCTCTATTTCCCGATCAAAATCAAACATGCGAACTCCTTGTGCTGGTCGGATGGGGGTTCACTCTACGGGGTCACGGCCCGAGTCGCAAGGCGTACACAGTCCCATGCCAGCTGATGTAATCCTTGGGCAAACCTTGAGCCAGCTGTTGATAATGACATAAGATATGTGCCGCTATTTTATACGGCCGTAGTCAGTTGGCCCGCCTTTTTCCTTCCAATCAGTGGTAACGCAATGAGCTTGTCGATAGCGGCGGTAAAACGTCCGGATCCGGTGTCCCTTTCATTTCTGGCGGTGACCTTCATGACCGGCGTCGCGGTGGCGCTGCAGGTGCCGACCTTGAGCCTGTTTCTGGCCGAGGAGGTGCAGGTGCGCCCCGTTCTGGTGGGGCTTTTTTACACCATCAATGCGGTGGTGGGCATTCTGGTCAGCCAGTGGCTGGGTCATCGCTCCGACAACAAGGGGGATCGCAAGCGACTGATCCTGCGCTGCTGTTTTGCCGGAGTTGCCCTTTCGCTGCTGTTTGCCTGGAACCGCAACTACTGGTTATTGGCGAGTCTGGGGGTGTTGCTGGCGGCACTGGCGGCCACCGCTAGCCCACAGCTGTTTGCCCTGGCGCGGGAGTATTCTGACAGCCGTAACAAGCGGGCAGACATGTTCAGCTCGGTGATGCGGGCTCAATTTTCTCTGGCCTGGGTCATAGGCCCGCCCATCGCCTTTGCGCTGGCCATAGGCTATGGCTTCGAGCTGATGTACCTTGCCTCGGCGCTGGCCTATCTGCTCTGCGCATTTGTGGTGTGGCGCTGGTTACCCTCCCTGCCGCTACCCAAAATGGCTGAAGAGACCGAGCGGGTCAGCAGCTGGCGGGATCCGGCCGTGCGGGCGCTCTTTATCGCCTCCACCCTGATGTGGACCTGCAACAGCATGTACCTCATCAATATGCCGCTTTATATCACCCGGGAGTTGGGACTGGATGAGAAGCTCGCAGGGATATTGATGGGCACTGCCGCTGCCATCGAGATCCCCTTTATGTTGCTGGCAGGCTACTACACGGCCCGTTTTGGCAAGCGCCCCATGATGTTGCTGGCGGTGTTGTCCGGCGCTTTTTTTTATACCGGACTGGTGACCCTCACTGATCAATACGCCCTGATTGGGCTGCAACTATTCAATGCCATTTTCATCGGCATAGTGGCGGGAATCGGCATGTCTTACTTTCAGGATCTGATGCCGGGACGGGCAGGAGTGGCGACCACCCTGTTTGCCAACAGCATCCGTACCGGTTCCATTATGGCGGGGGCCATCGCCGGTGTGGTGGCGGAGGTGTGGAGTTTTCACGGGGTCTTTATGGTGGCACTGGTATTGGCGCTGGTGGCACTGGCCGCCTGCTGGCGGGTGCCCAACGTCTGACGGGGGATTTAGCTGTTACTTGCCGTGCCGGGGCTGGGCGTGCGGGAGCTGGGATGACTCACTCTGATATTCGTTGCGCAGGCAGCGCAGCAGCAGTTCGGTAGCGGGGCCGAGGGATTCGGGAGAGAGGGTCAGCAGATAGGTGTAGAGGTGGCGCTCGTTGCCACTCTCCAGATCCAGCTGTATGAGTGAACCTTCCGCCAGCTCCCGCTCCACCAGATGGCGCGGCAGCCAGGCGTAGCCAAGGCCAAGACGCAGCATGGCGGTCACTTCGTGGTAGTGGGTGGCCTTCCAGCCGATGTCATCCGCATCGTTCCAGTCTACCGAGCGGTGAATGGGGGGATGCAGGCTTATCTGGTTGTGGCCGGTCAATACGTCGCTGCGGATCGCGCCCTTCTCCTGTGCCAGCGGATGGCTGGCGGCGCAGAGGGGCAGCAGGGATACCTCGTCCAGCGGCAGGCCTGCCCGATCGCCGGGCAGGTGCTCGGAGAGCATCAGGTCTCCCGGTTGCAGGGCATTGAAGTGGCAGTGAATACGTTCGTGCAGATTGACCCGGCAACCCCGGCTGCGGGGATAGAAGCTGGCCAGCGCCCGATAGAGGCGATCCCTTGGCTGCAACGCCGAGACATAGAGGTTGATCTGCGGCTCCCAATGGCGCTCTAAATTGTTGGCCAGATTCTCCAGCTCTTCCACCTGCTGGCTCAACTGACGGGCCCGCTTGAGGAAGATCTCTCCCGCAGGGGTCAGCACCGCCTTGCGACCGCGCACCTCCAGCAAGGGCACCCCCAAACTCTGCTGCAACTTCGCAACCGCATGATTGAGGGAGGATTGGCTCTTATTCAGCGCCTCAGCCGCCTGGGCGTAGCCGCCGCAATCGACTACCGCCTGAAAGATCCGCCATTGCTCAAACGTGCTCTTGGGACGAAACATAATTCAACCTGATTGGAGATAGGATGGTCAGGGGCTGCTACAGGGAGCCGGAGCTCCCTATTCAATTTAATCCCTGCGGCACAACACTCTGGGTATTTTATTGATTTATTTGGGCTGGGCCACGCAACTTGTTTATTTAGGCTGCGCCATCTGTTTATTTCGGCTGAGCCACAAAGGTCTGGCCGGTTTTGCCGCGGCTGTCTGATCCCATCAGGTAGAGGTAGAGCGGCATCAGATCGGCCGGGGTCTTGAGGTTCATGGGATCTTCCGCCGGGAAGGCGCTGGCGCGCATCTTGGTACGGGTGCCGCCCGGATTGAGGGTATTGACCCGCACGCCGGTGTTCTCCAGCTCGTCGGCCAGCACTTCCATCATCCCCTCGATGGCGAATTTGGAGATGGCATAGGTACCCCAGTAGGCGCGCCCTTTGCGCCCCACGCTGGAGGAGGTGTAGACAATGGAGGCATCGCCCTGCGCCTTGGCGGTCTGGCGCAGCAGTGGCAGCAGCGCCTGAGTCAGCAGGAATTCCGATTTGACGTTGACCTGCATCACCTCGTCCCACTCCTTCTCCTGAATGTGTTCAAACGGGGATAGGGTGCCAAGCAGACCGGCATTGAACAGCACGCCGTCGAGGCGGCCAAACTGCTGGGCGAAGGTTTCGGCCATGCCACGGTAGTGGGCGGCGGTGGCCCCTTTCAGATCCACCGGCACGATGGCGGGCAGCGGATAACCGGCGGCTTCAATCTGGTCATACACGGCTTCGAGTTTGGCGCTGGTGCGGCCGAGCAGGATCACGGTGGCACCGTGGGCGGCGTAGGTGAGGGCGGCTTCGCGGCCGATCCCGTCGCCGGCACCGGTGACCAGAATGACTTTATCCTTGAGCAGATCGCGGGGCGCCTGATAATCGAGCATGACAACTCCTGTTAACAAATTCCGGCCATAAGTGCATGGCAATCGGCGCCAAGTGTACTGATCCGCGCGCCTGTTTGACCAGCTAGCGACAAGAAAAATGTGAACAAAATAGAGAGGTTGTGATGGTACAGTTGGTTTTTCGGCACGCTGACTGCGATTTTTTGCGCGCATCCGCCAAACTCCCTAGAATGTGACGAAAACCGATCCATTCTGGAGTCCATCGTGACATTTCTGACCGAATACGGCCTGTTTCTGGCCAAGACAGTGACTTTCCTGCTGGCCATCGGCGCCATCATCCTGATGATCGTCAGCAGCCGCCAGCCGAAAGCGCGCAAGGGAGAGCTGGTGGTGACCGATCTTTCGAGCGAGCTGGAGCAGGGGCAGTTTGCGCTCAAGAGCGCGCTGGCCAGCAAGGCCGAGCGCAAGGTGCTGGAAAAGCAGCAGAAAGAGGAACAGAAAAAGCGCGCCAAGGCGGGTGATGAGCGCAGCCGCCTGTTCGTGATCGATTTCAACGGCAGCATGGATGCCAAAGAGGTGGCCTCCCTGCGCGAGGAGGTGAGCGCGGTGATCGGCGTGGCCCAGCCCGGCGACGAGGTGCTGCTGCGGCTCGAATCCGGTGGCGGCGTGGTGCACGGTTACGGCTTGGCTGCCTCCCAGTTGCAGCGGCTGCGCGATCGTGACATCAAACTCACCGTGGCCATCGACAAGGTGGCGGCGAGCGGCGGCTACATGATGGCCTGTGTGGCGGATCAGATCCTGGCGGCCCCCTTTGCGATCGTCGGCTCCATCGGGGTGATCGCCCAGCTGCCGAACTTCAACAAGTTGCTGAAAAAGCACGACATCGAATTTGAAATGCACACCGCCGGCCAGTACAAGCGCACCATCACCATGTTCGGTGAGAACGACGATCTGGGGCGCGAGAAGTTTCGCGAGGAGCTGACGGCGATCCACGAGCGCTTCAAGGCCTTTGTGGCCGAACACCGCCCGCAACTCGATATCGATCAGGTCACGACCGGTGAGCACTGGCTGGCGAGTCAGGCCAAGGGGCTGGGGCTGGTGGATACCCTCTGCACCAGCGATGACTACCTGCTGGCGCAGGCCAGCCACCACAAGGTGATCGGCATCAGCTATCGCAAGCCAAAAAGCCTGGCCCAGAAGCTGGGGCAGCAGGGCGCTCAGGCGCTCGAAGCCGGATTGGGCCGTCTGTGGCAACAGAGCCCCTGGCGCTAAGCCCACCCCTCTGGCATTAGCCCGAGGGGAATCCCGTGATAAAAAGGCCAGCCGATGCCCACCGGCTGGCCTTTTTGCATCCGGTTGCACCTTGTCGGTGAGCGAGCGTTGTTTCTATTGAAGCCCTCTGTTACAACTGAATGCTTTCCCCGTTTAATGAAGGATCTTGTGGTAACAGCTGCGGGGTCATGGAGCATAGCTATGTTATGGAGCACCTTCAGGCACTTTACCCCGCTGGTCTGGATCGTCATTCTGGGCACCTTCATGGTGCGCACCAGCTACTACATGGTGTGGCCCTTCCTCTCCATCCTGCTCTATCGGGAGTATGACCTGTCGGCCACCTTCATCGGCCTGTTGCTGGGGGGCTCTATGGCCCTCTCCACTCTGGTGAGTTTTTATGGCGGCTGGCTCTCTGATCGCTTCGGGCGGCGCAGCATACTGCTGACCGGTTGTCTGGTGGCGATGCTCTGTTTCGGCCTGCTCGGTTTTTCGCACACTGTGTTCTGGCTCGGGATCGGGGTGATGGGCAGTGGCCTCTCGTCGGGGCTCATCGATGCCCCCGGCAAGGCATTGATGGCTGACAGTCTGGCCTCGGCCAAGGCGCGGGAGCTGGCACTGCACCTGCGCTATTTTTTGCTCAACCTGGGGGCCGCGCTGGGGCCGCTGCTCGGGGTGACCCTCGGGATCAACGCCCAGCAGGAGACCTTCCTGTTTTTGGTGGTGAGCTATCTGCTGCTGGCGCTGGCCTTTGGCTGGGGATTTCGCCAGGCCGGTAGCACTGGCAAGCCGGGGACGGCTGGCCCCGGCTTGCGGGATGCCATCAAGGTGTTGCTGGCGGATCGCGCCTTCCTGCTGCTGGTGATGGCCAACCTGTTGATGGTGCTGGTCTACTCCCAGTTTCACTCGCCGCTGGTGCAATACCTGACCCGGGCTGGCATGCCGCAGGTGGCCGAGCTGATTGCCCTGCTGGTGGCGACCAATGCCCTCACCGTGGTGCTGCTGCAATTTCCGCTGCTGCGGTTGCTGTCGCGCTGGCCGGTGCGGGTGCGGCTTCATATCGGTATGGCGCTGTTTCTGGCGGCCCAGCTGCTCTTCGCGCTGGGAGACCCGACGGTGCGCAGCCACTGGTTTGGCGCCGTGCTGCTGCTCAGCATCGGCGAGACCATTCTGTTCCCTCTGCTCAACGTGCTGATCGACCAGATGGCCCCCGCTCATCTCAAGGGGAGCTATTTTGGTGCCAGCGCGCTGGCCGGGTTGGGAGGGGCTGCAGGCGCCCTACTGGGAGGCTGGATCCTCGAGCAGTGGAGCGGCCAGCTGCTCTATGTGCTGATGGCGCTGCTCTGTGTGGCGATTTTTGTGCTTTATGAGTGGGGGGCCAGAGTACAGCGTCCCGCTGCGGCCACGTCTGTGGTGGAGCGGAACTGACCCGGTTAACGCAGGGATCCTTGATGCTGAATGTTCAGTGAGTGCTACCCGGTGTCTTTTCTTTGAGCGCTTTCTTGGCTGCGTACATCCTCTCGTCTGCCAGCCGGATCAGGTTTAGCCCGTCGTCGTAGTGCTCCGGCCCGGTCTGCACTATGCCGATGCTGAGGGTGAGATTGCCCAACTGTTCCTTGACGGTGTTGACCAATCGTTTGAGATAGATATCCCGCGCCTGACTCTCGTTGCAGTTGGGCAGGATCAGGCAGAACTCGTCTCCGCCATAACGAAAGCAGCTGTCTTCGGCGCGAAAGACCTGACGGATGCAGTGGCCGACGATACGCAGGATCTCGTCGCCGCGCTGGTGTCCTTCGGTATCGTTGATTTGCTTGAAGTTGTCGATATCGAGATAGGCGAGGGTCATGGGTTCGGCACGGCGCTGACAGGTGCGCAGGCTCAACAGCAACAGCTCGTTGAGGTGGCGAACGTTGAGCAATCCGGTCAGGGCATCGGTGCGGTTCAGCTCCTCCAGCTGCCTGGTCCGTTCGCGTACTTTCTGCTCCAGACTCTTGGCATAGTTCTCTGACTTCTCTCTGGAGGACTCTATTTCCGACACCAGACTGCGAATGTAGGTTTCAAAGACCAGGGTGATGTCGAACAGAAAGAGCTTGTCCAGTGCGGCCAGCATGACGAGGCGCTCCGGTTCATCGTGGATCTGCTCGAAAATATCCTCGATCAGCAGGGCCTTGAGGGTGTTGATGGCGGCCAGATAGAGCTTGGGTTCGACCCCGATCCGCTTGTGAACCAGCCCGATCCGCAGCCGGTTGTTGACGTACTCCAGATCGTAATGGCCGCTGAAGAGATCGAGCACATAACGCCGTTGCGCGGTGCGTAACCGGATGAGGGTGTCGGCATCCCCGATCAGCAGGGCGATTTCGGTGATGGCCGTCTGTTGCTGGTAGAAGCGATCGACCAGGGCATCGATCCGTGGTTCTATCTTGCTGCAATAGCTTGCCAGCCGTACTACATCCTGTTCATTGAGCAGCAATAACTCCTTGCGATGGGCAATCTCGAATTCGGTGATCCTCATCTGTTCAAGCAGGGTCTGTTCGGTCGGATTCATCGTCGTCCTCGGTCTATGACTGGGCATTACGCTGTCCGTGAGGTGGGACAAGCAAGAAAGAGTCTCAATTGATAGTGTAGTCAGTGAGACTGGCGGCGCGCGCAATGCCCCCGCGTGGCGGGGGACATGGAGGGTCAGATGAGGGCTAAAGAGGCAAGAGATCCGGAGGTTGTGATCAGAAGGTCAGCACCTTGTCGGCGGCCAGGGTCCACTGGGCCAGCATCGGCAGGGTACCGACCTCAATCCCCTCGATCAGCGGCAGGGCTGTGATGCCACGGGCATCGGTGCAGGTCTTGCACAGGCGGATGGTGACCCCTTGAGCCAGCAGGATCTCCAGCATCTGGCGCAGGTTGTACCCTTCAGCCGGAGCCTGACCGGCCAGTGCCGCGTTCACCGCATCGGACATCAGGAACAACTTCAGGCTGGCGCCACCCTGTTCGTTAAGGGCGATAGCGAGACGCAGGGCGTTGAACAGGGATTCGCTGCCGTAGGGTGCGCCGTTGGCAATCACCACAATCTGTTGATTCATAAGAGACTCCTGATCCTAAAAAGCGTCATTGTAGAACCAATCGGGTGACGATTGCGTGATGTTGCACAACTTCTGTCGCACCTTTTCCCTGCTTGCTTGACCCGTGGGCGGAACGCGGTTCTTATTGTCAGTTCGCAAACATGACCGGGTGAATCGAGATGTGGAAAGTGGTGGGAATAGGGTTGCTACTGTTGGCGGGTCAGGCCTCTGGCAGTGAAGCGGTCGGTTGCAAGGCGCATCTGCAGGCCGTCAACGACCAGCTGGTGTTTGCCAAAGCACATAACAATGCCGGACAGACCGCCGGGCTGGAGCAGGCCGCGCGCAATATCAAGGCCAACTGCACCGACGAGGGGCTGCTCAAGGAACAGAAAGAGCGAGTTCACAAGCTGCGTGGCGAGGTGGACGAGCGTCTGCTCGAGTTGCAGGAGGCAAGAGTGAGTGGCAAGCCGGAGAAAATTGCCAAGCAGCAGGCCAAGCTGGAGGAGTCCCAGACCAAGATGCTGGAGGCCCAGCGCGAGCTGGATCAGCAGATCCGGCTGGTCGGTAAGTGATAGCCTGCCACTGAACGCAGGATCAAAAAAGGCCGATTGCTCGGCCTTTTTTCGTTTTACCGTCTGTGTATCCGCTACTGCCGGTGCATCCGCACGAACTTCTCCATCAGCTGATCGTCGGTTTTCACATGGGCGGGATCCCGGAAGATGCAGTCCATGTAGAGCAGGCGCTGATGCCGGAGTTACTGCCTGTGCATCCGCACAAACTTCTCCATCAGCTGATCTTCCGTTTCCACATGAGCGGGATCCCAGATGATGCAATCGATAGGGCAGACGCTGATACAGGTCGGTTTCTCATAGTGACCGACGCACTCGGTGCAGCGACTGGGGTCGATCTCGTAGATCTCCTCGCCAAGCGTGATGGCCTGGTTGGGGCACTCGGGATCGCACATGTCACAGTTGATGCACTTGTCGGTGATGAGCAGTGACATTTCAAGCGGCCGAATGAGGCTGACGGGTATCCTGACGCTCGCCGAGATTGCGCAGCAGGATGCCGAAGTTGACGTCAACTTCTTTCGGCACAGGTACATAGACCACGTGGCCGTTGCCCGGCGCGGTATCAATCAGCTCGCCCTTGCGGTTCTGCATCTGCTCCAGATTGAAGCTGAGGTTGCCCTGCGGGGTCATCAGCTCCAGGCTGTTGCCCACCAGGAACTTGTTCTTCACCTCGACCTCGACCATGTCGCCGTTACGACCGGTGATCTCGCCGACAAACTGCTGGGTGTCGGAGACGGAGTAGCCGTAGTCGTAGTTCTGGTACTCGCTGTGGTTGTGACGGCGCAGGAAGCCCTCGGTGTAGCCGCGGTGGGCCAGATTTTCGAGGGTGCCCATCAGGCTGCGATCGAACGGACGGCCCGCCACTGCATCGTCGATGGCCTTGCGGTAGACCTGAGCGGTACGGGCGCAGTAGTAGAAGGACTTGGTACGGCCTTCGATTTTCAGTGAGTGAACGCCCATCTTGGTCAGTCGCTCAACGTGCTCGACCGCGCGCAAGTCCTTGGAGTTCATGATGTAGGTGCCGTGCTCGTCCTCGAACGCGCTCATGTACTCGCCCGGGCGGTTGGACTCTTCCAGCAGCACCAGCGCATCGGTCGGTTTGCCAAGGCCTAGCGTGTTGTCCGGGCGAATGGCGATGGGCTCCTGACGGTGGACGATCTGGCCCACGTCATCTTCTTTACCTTCGTGCACCTTGTACTCCCAGCGGCAGGAGTTGGTGCAGGTGCCCTGGTTAGGATCACGCTTGTTGATGTAGCCGGAGAGCAGGCAGCGGCCGGAGTAGGCCATGCACAGAGCGCCGTGGACGAACACTTCCAGCTCCATCTCCGGCACCTGCATGCGGATCTCTTCGATCTCGTCCAGCGACAGCTCACGGGAGAGGATGGCGCGGGTCAGGCCCATCTGATGCCAGAACTTCACCGTGGCCCAGTTGACCGCGTTGGCCTGCACCGAGAGGTGAACCGGCATATCCGGGAAGGCTTCGCGCATCATCATGATGAGACCGGGGTCGGACATGATCAGCGCATCCGGCTTCATCTCCACCACAGGGCGCATATCGCGGATAAAGGTCTTGAGCTTGGAGTTGTGGGGCTGGATGTTGGCCACCACATAGAACTGCTTGCCCAGCGCATGGGCTTCGTTGATGCCCAGCTGCAGGTTTTCGTGATCGAATTCGTTGTTGCGCACCCGCAGGCTGTAGCGGGGCTGGCCGGCATAGACAGCATCGGCGCCATAGGCATAGGCGTAACGCATGTTCTTGAGGGAACCTGCGGGGGAGAGCAATTCTGGTTTAAACATGGCGGACTCTTTATATCTGATTGCAAATCAGGACGATGCCACCTGATGGCATCGTAGTGGTTGAGTAGCGGTGCAAGATGACCCTCCGAGAGGAGGCTCAATGCCGCGCGACCCGATGACGGCATATCCGGGGCCTATCTACAGAAGGTGCACCAGATATTCGGGGTGCGAGATTGTACTCGCCCCCACGTCATCATGCAATTTGGCAGCAAATCATTGGCTGCGCGAGCCGATAGGACGCCGATATGAAATAGCGCCGATCAGGCCCAACGGGAGAGGGGGGAAGGTATGGCGTAGGCGTAACCCTGCTGATAGTCACAACCGAGGCGGTTGGCTATCTCGATATGGGTCTGGTTTTCTACCCCTTCGCACACCACCTTCATGCCGAGCCGCTGCAGGTACTCCACCAGTCCGGTCAGCATGCGCAAGGCATGGCTACTCTTGGCCGCTTGCAGCAGCAGGGAGCGATCCAGCTTGATGATCTCGTAGGGGAGCGCCATCACTCGCTGAAAATTGCACTCCTGGGTGCCAAAGTCATCGCAGGCGATATGAGCACCGTGGCTGCGCAGTACTTCGATAAGAGACCGCTCCTTGCGCTGTAGCGGAGCGTACTCCACCACTTCGAACCAGATTGCGATATCCAGCTTGCGGGCTTGCAGCAGTACCAGCAGCAACAGGTTCTGATAGGTAGCACAACCCAGCGCCGGATTGAGGTTGATGGAGAGCATGCAGGACTTCCCTTTCGCCAGTGCTGGCAAGTCGCGCAGGATGGCCCTGAGCATCACGATATCCACATGCAGGGACTCGTCACCGCTGAGAGAGGGAAAGTCGATCCCCTGATAGCATTGGCGCTCGGGATCCCAGCGTCTGGCCAGCACTTCAAAGCCGATGACCAGATGGTCTCGATCCACGATGGGCTGGTAAAAGGGCACGGCAATGTCCGCTGTCGTCAGGGATGCCACGTTACTGACCGGAAACTCTTCTTTGAACGCAAACATGGCACTCACCTGTTGACGGATATGGTTGCCCATAATACAGGAGGGGCGGGAGGACGCTCTGTAGGAATCCTCTGATAATGTGGTCGAATCTGCCAAGTCAATATAGGACTATTCTGATTAACTTCCCCTCTGGTTATAAATAGACTGGCCCCAGTGATATGCAGCCAGTTTGTATTTTTCTAATCAATTATTCTGATAAGACAAACCACTGCATGTAAAAACCAGTCTGGAATCGTCATGAAGAAAATATATTTTATCTTGTCGCTGATATTCAGCGGCAACGCGCTGGCATCGGCCGAAATCAGCATAGGTACGCTTTATGACTATATGTCTGGCCAGCAGAGCACCTATTTGAAGCGCATTCGTAATCAGGGTGATGCGACCGCCTTCGTCAAGGTTGCCATTCACGAGATCACCTACGATGCGGCGGGCCAACCGCAGGAGTCAGCAGAGCTGACCGAGGGGCGCCGGACGCTGATTGCCAGCCCGTCCCGCATGATTATTCCGGCCAACGGGGTGCAGGCGACCCGGCTGCTGTTTATGGGAGAGCGGGACAAGGAGCGCTATTTCAGGGTCCGTTTTATTCCTGTGTTGCCAAAACAGGAGGATGGGTTCGATCTGGATGCCAATGCGGTTCAGGAGAATCAACAGCAAGTCTCGGCCGGGGTAAATATATTAACTGGCTTTGGTGCCATTATTTTCGTGATGCCAAAAGAGAATCATTTTGATACCCAATTTATAAAGACAGACACCATGACCACTGTCGTGAATAAAGGCAATGCCACCGTAGTGCTGGATTTTTTTGAAGAGTGCGATGGGCGGAAAAAAACTGTTCCACCCCAAGCAAAATCCATCTGTTGCCAAATATGCAGAAGCAACTGATGAAAAAGAGCGATCACCTTTATCGGTTTGAACTGATTGAGGGTGACAAGAGCAGAAACATGGTGATTGGTCACTGATGTTTCTTATATCCGAGAGAGGAGAGAGTGATGAAAGTATGGATAGCTGCGCCTCTGGCAATGCTGGTGTCGGCCAATCTGATGGCTGCCGAACGTATTGAGCATCAGGTCACGGTGACCGCCCAGATCCCGACCGAGGCTTTCTATGTACAGCCGACCGGCGGGGACAACTGGATGAGCACGCCGCAGAAGCTGGCCTACAACCCTTATACCAAGAAGCTGGACAAGCTGCATTATCCGAATGTCACACCCCGGCTCTTTGTCGATACGCACCGCGCATTGCAGGCGGTTGAACAAGGTCGGGCAGATGCCTATATCGGCAACCTCCATGTGGCCAATCTGTTTATCGAGCGTCACCCGGCGTTGGCGGTGGTCGCCCAGTCTCCCTTGTTGATGGAAACCCTGCATCTTGGCGTCGCCAGCCAGAAACACTCCCTTGCTATCCGGCTTGATACTGCCATTCAGGCGCTGACGGTCGAGGCGCGCAGTGAACTGGAGAAACGCTGGCTGGGGGAGAGCCTGGAGCCCAACTTCATGGGGCACAGCAATTTCTTGCTGCGCCCTGATGAGCGAGCCTGGCTCTCGATGCTGCCACAGCTAAAGCTGGGATTGATCCCCGGCTGGGTGCCCTTCTCTTATCACGATGAGGGTGGCAATCCGGTCGGCTTGATGGTGGATTATCTGGACGTGCTGCAAGAGACGCTGGGGCTGGCATACAGCCGTGTGCCGGTGCAGGGCTGGCCCGATCTGCAGCAGTTGCTGCTGCATCACGATGTGGATCTGGCGGTATTGCCCACCCGCATCATCGAGCGACTGGTTGGGTGGCATGCCAGCGAGCCCTT
Source organism: Aeromonas sobria (assembly GCF_000820145.1). GTDB lineage: Bacteria > Pseudomonadota > Gammaproteobacteria > Enterobacterales > Aeromonadaceae > Aeromonas > Aeromonas sobria. Next base: position 200,993 of record NZ_CDBW01000017.1, read on the forward strand.
CGCATCATTCCCTATGGTACTGGTGACGGCGCGCGGCAGCCTGCCGATCGGGGATCTCTCCGATCTGGCTGGCAAAAAGCTGCTGCTGACCGACAGCATGCTGATCCCCCAGCTCAGGGCACTGGTGCCTGATCTTGAACTGACCACGACCCGCCATGCCAGCGAGGGGCTCGCCCGTGTCGCTGCAGGGGAGGGGGATGCCTATATCGGCAATCTGGTGGTGGTCTCCCGTCTTATCACCGAGCAGTTTGATGACCGACTCCATATTGCCGCGCCCACTCCCTTCAAGGATGAGCTGGCCGTTGCAGTACGTGAGCCTTACGCCCCCTTGCTGCCCTTGGTCAATCGGGTGTTTGCCAGCATGAGCGACAAGGAGAAGCGCCAGATCCGCAATAGCTGGCTGGCGCTGAACTATAGCGAGGGGATCCCCCGAGCAAAACTGTTGCGCACTTTGCTGCCCGCCGGGGTGGCGATCACGCTCTTTATTCTGGTGCTGTCGGTGGCTTACTGGCGGCTGCGTCAGGAGATAGTCCGTCGTCATCAGGTTGAGGCCGCACTGGCCAGAGCCAAGGCCAGGGCGGAGTCTGCCGCCACCCAGAAAGGGGAGTTTCTGGCCACCATGAGCCACGAAATTCGCACTCCGATGAATGGCATCGTCGGTATGGCGGAACAGCTCACCTTTACCGAGTTGACCCTGGATCAGCGCCAGATGGTGGAGGTCATCAACCGCGGTGCCCAGGGGCTGCATGCGCTGATCGACAACGTGCTCGACTTCGCCAAGCTGGAGGCGGGCAAGATGCAGCTCGAACAAGCTCCGTTTCTTGTCCGGGAGCTGCTCGACAGTGTGCTGACCATGACGGTGAGCGAGGTGCACCGCAAGGGGTTGCGCGTCTATCTGTGGGCGGATGCCGGTGTGGCGGCCCGGGTGAGCGGTGATGTGCTGCGTCTGCGCCAGATCCTCTTCAACTTTGTCAGCAATGCCATCAAGTTCACCGAGCGGGGCTTTATCGAGATCTCGGTGCAACTGCTGGCGCAAGGGGAGGGGCAGCAACAACTGCGGTTTGGCGTGCGCGACAGCGGTATTGGCATGAGCCCCGAGGCGCTTGGCCGGATCTTCAATGCCTTTGAGCAGGCGGAGAGCTCCACCACCCGCAGTTATGGTGGTACTGGCCTGGGGCTGAGTATCTGCCAGACCCTGGCCACCTTGATGGGGGGCGAGATCCGGCTGGAGAGTGCCCCAGGACTTGGCACTTTCATCACCCTGACGGTCACTCTGCCCGTCTTGGCACAGAGAGAGCCGGATCTTCGTCTCAACGGTGTGCAAGCCTACATCGATCTGCATGACGAGAAGCTGTGCCACACCCTGCTGTTGCATCTCGATGCACTGGGGGTGATGCGAACGTCGCAGTTTGGTGATGCCCGGTTGCGTTTCAGTGACCATGAGCTGGCGGCTGAGGGGAGCATCCGGGTGCTGCCGCTGGCGACCCCCCTCGGCTATCGCTGTGATGAGGGGCATTATCTGCTTAACAGCAACCCCATGACCTGGCATGCGGTGCGGGAGGTCTGTTATCGCCAGCTGGGCTTGAACGATGATCCTGCACCGCAATCGATGCGAAAGAGCGCACAGGGCGCGCCCATGCTGCCCTATCGGGTATTGCTGGTGGAAGATAATCCCCTCAACCAGTCGTTAGTGATACGTCAGCTCAGGCAGCTTGAGCTGAGTTGTGATCTGGCAGATCACGGCCAGCAAGCCCTCGAGATGGTCGCGCAGCACTCCTATGATCTGGTGCTCTGTGACTGCCAGATGCCGGTGATGGATGGTTATGAGTTCACCCGCAGGATACGGACTGCAGAAACAGGCGAGCGGCTGCTGATCATCGCCATGACGGCCAATGTGCTGCCGGAGCAGGCTACGCGCTGTTTTGCTGCCGGTATGGACGATCTGTTGGGCAAACCAGTGCTGCAGGATGCGCTGCGTCAGATGTTGCAGAAGTGGCAAATCTTACCCGCGCCAACCTTGATTGATGTAGCGGCCATGGCGGCATTCTTTGGGCAAGGTGACAAGTTGCGGCAGATGTTTCCGCTTTTTCGCCAGGAGCTTGAACAGTCGATGGCACAGGAGCCACTCGATGACAATGGATTGGCCAACTGGGTACATCGTCAGGCGGGAACCATCAGTATGATGATGGCGCCGCAGCTGGCTGAGCAGGCATGGCAATTGGAAGAAAAAATCCGCCAGTTTGGAGCGCCAGCTTGTACTGATGAGCTAACAAGGTTTCGTGCCCAATTACAGCAAATCATCGGTGAGTTGACGTTATTGAGCGAGAGAGATGGGCACTCAGTTATCGAGGGAGAACTGGAGTAAGTGGAACTGTTCACTCATAAAATTGCGGGGGCTGTGGCCATTGCCTGCGGTGGCCAGCCACTCCCAGTCCAGTTTTGGCGAGCCGGCTTTGAAGCGCTGATAGGCAACACCTTGATGGATGGTCAGAAAGAGGGTCGTGGGGAGCCCCAGCTTGTTGCTGTAGCGCACCATCAGCTCGCCCTGATAGTCGTTGCTGATTCTGACTTTGAGCGCCTGCAGTGTCAGACCGGTTGCATGGCCATGCTCGTCCCAGACTTCAAACATGATGTGAATACTCTGATGTTGATGCTGCCACAATCAGCGATATTGGATGCAGTTACAACTGTCAAATCTGACAAGGTCGGGAAAAATCAGGAGGATGGCAGAAAGCGAAAGCCCGGCGCGAGGCCGGGTTTTCTTGAATGATGGTGGAGGGAGAAGGATTCGAACCTTCGAAGGCAGAGCCGTCAGATTTACAGTCTGATCCCTTTGGCCGCTCGGGAACCCCTCCACAGGGGTAAAGCATATGTTATTCGGCCATATCAATCTGGAAAATGGTGGAGGGAGAAGGATTCGAACCTTCGAAGGCAGAGCCGTCAGATTTACAGTCTGATCCCTTTGGCCGCTCGGGAACCCCTCCACGGGGTATTTCCTGATTGTCACTACTTTCGCACTTGAATGGTGGAGGGAGAAGGATTCGAACCTTCGAAGGCAGAGCCGTCAGATTTACAGTCTGATCCCTTTGGCCGCTCGGGAACCCCTCCCCAAGTGCGAGGCGCATACTAGCAGATCCCCAGCGTTTGTGAACCCCTGACAGGCTGATATGACAGTAAAAAATGACTGTTCGTTGTTTTTTGATACAGCAAGCTCAAAATTCAAACTTATCAGCTAGTTGTAAGCTGATTTTCTGCGCAAACCCGCACAGTACAGCTTGGCGAACGTGGTGAAGAGGAGGCCAATAGCAGAAGACCGCCAGTGTCGGCGGTCTTTTCGGGCATCACATTTAGCGCTGGAACGGATAGATGGATCCGAGTTTGAGGATCTGGGTCAGCTCGTCCAGCGCGCTGCGGGACTCCTGCACCAGTGACGGATCCCGCAGGTCATCGAGGCTCAGACGGTCGCGGTAGTGGCGATCGGCCCAGTTGTCGAGGCGGGCGAACTGGCGGTCGTTGATAAGGCAGGCCGGATTGACGGCGGCGAGCTCGGCGTCGTTCATGGCAACCCGCAGCCGCAGGCAGGCCGGGCCGCCACCATTGCGCATGCTCTGTTTTACATCCATGTAGTGCACAGCCTTGATCGGGGTGTCCTGCGTCAGCAGCTTGTCGAGATAGGCCGAGACCGCCGGATTGTCGCGGCACTCGGTGGGGGCAATGATCGCCATCTCGCCATTGGGCAGGGTGAGGATCTGGGTGTTGAACAGGTAGGATTTCACCGCATCCAGCACCGAGACCTCGGCGGTCGGCACTTCGATAAAGTGCAGATCTCCTTCGCCAAACTTGCCGCTGATCTCGGCCAGCACCTCATCGGTGGATAGGAAAGCCTGCTGATGGAAGAACAGTACGTTCTGGTTGCCCACCGCGATCACGTCGTTGTGAAACACCCCCTGATCGATGACCTCCGGGTTCTGCTGGATAAACACCACGCTCTCCTCGCCCAGGCCGTGCAGGCGGGCGATGGCCTGGCTCGCTTCCAGTGTCTGGCGAGCCGGGTAGCGCTTTGGCGCCGGGCGGGAGTGGTCGAAGGCACTGCGGCCATAGACGAACAGCTCAACCCCCGCTTCGCCATAGGCGCGGCAGAGCCGAGTGTGGTTGGCAGCCCCCTCGTCGCCGAAATGATCATTTTCCGGCAGATGGAGGTGGTGGCTGAAGTGGCGATCGTTGTTGAACACCGCGCGCAGGATGCGGCCGGTGACATCCGGCTCGAGGGAGCGGTGAAACTTGTTGGTCAGGTTGGCAGGGGTGAAGTGAATGCGGCCATCCCGGGTATCGGCACTGGGGGAGACAGTGGCGGCGTTGGCGGTCCACATGCTGGAGGCCGAATAGCAGGCTGCCAGCACGGCGGGAGCCTGTTTGGCGGCCTGCTCCAGCACCCGGGCATCGTTGCCGGTGAAGCCGAGGCGGCGCAGGGTGGCGAGATCGGGGCGCTCCTGTGGCGCCAGAACTCCCTGGGTCATGCCAAGGTCGGTCAGCGCCTTCATCTTGCGTAGCCCCTGTTTGGCGGCCTCTTTCGGATTGGAGGCTTCCTGGGCATTGCTCTGGGAGGCAACGTTGCCGTAAGAGAGTCCGGCGTAGTTATGGGTCGGGCCGACCAGACCGTCGAAATTGACCTCGAAGTGCTTCATTGAGTACATCCTTTTCGATTTTTATGAGAGGTTGCGGTTCCTTCCGCGCGTGCTGCGTCGGGGTTGGGCCATTATAAGGAGATTTTATTTTTTTGTAACAAGCCGGTAACTAGCAGCCGCTTTTATGTCGTTTCAGATATAAAAAGAGGGGCGGTATGGCAGAAAAATGAAAAAGCGGTTGCGTCTGGCCCGCAGCCTTCGCATTAATAAATAAAGACGCAATAAAAGATGTAATGCGGTTCGGGCTGGTCAGGCAAATTTGCTCACAAGATTGCTTTTTCGCGCCAAATCTCTTATACAGCCCCACAAAACCGCACACCAACCCCGTCGGGTGCAATGAGGATAATAGTTACAGCATGGGCAAATCACTGGTCATAGTGGAGTCTCCGGCCAAGGCCAAGACGATCAACAAATATCTGGGCAAGGACTACGTGGTGAAATCCAGCGTCGGTCATGTTCGCGATCTGCCCACCAGTGGCAGCGCCAGCACCGAGCCCAAGAAACCTGTCATTCGCGGCATCAAGTTGAGCGAAACCGAGAAGGCTGCCAAGGATCGCAAGGCTCTGTTCGCCCGGATGGGTATCAATCCGACCGCTGGCTGGCAGGCTAACTACCAGATTTTGCCCGGCAAGGAGAAGGTGGTCAGCGAGTTGCAAGCGTTGGCTGAAAAAGCTGACATCATCTATCTCGCAACCGACTTGGATAGAGAAGGAGAGGCGATCGCCTGGCACCTGCGCGAGATCATCGGAGGTGACGACAGCCGCTATAAGCGGGTGGTGTTCAACGAGATCACCAAGAGCGCCATCCAGGAGGCGTTTGCTCAGCCATCCGAGCTGAACATCCACCGTGTCAATGCCCAGCAGGCCCGTCGTTTCCTCGATCGGGTGGTGGGTTACATGGTCTCTCCGCTGTTGTGGAAGAAGCTGGCTCGCGGTCTTTCTGCGGGTCGAGTGCAGTCCGTAGCGGTGCGCCTCATCGTCGATAAAGAGCGTGAAATCAAGGCGTTCGTACCGGTCGAGTTTTGGGATCTTAATGCCGACCTGCTGACCGGTGAGCAGTCTGCCCTGCGTATGGAAGTGGTCAGCCGCAACGGCGCCGACTTCAAGCCGGTGACCCAGGCCGAGACCTTCGCTGCCGTGGCTGCCCTGGAAGGGGTCGATTACAAGGTAGTGAACCGGGAAGACAAGCCGACTGGCTCCAAGCCGTCCGCGCCGTTCATTACCTCCACCTTGCAGCAGGCGGCCTCTACCCGCCTGAGCTTCGGGGTGAAGAAGACCATGATGATGGCCCAGCGTCTCTATGAGGCGGGTTACATCACCTACATGCGTACTGACTCCACCAACCTCAGCAAAGAGGCGGTCGAAGCGCTGCGTGAATACATTGGTGAGCAGTATGGCGCAGCCTATCTGCCCGCTGAACCGCTGCTCTATGGTGCCAAGGCGGGAGCCCAGGAAGCGCACGAGGCGATCCGTCCCTCCAGCGTGCTGGTCACGGCCGAAATGCTGGAAGGGATGGAACCGGATGCCATGCGTCTGTACGATCTCATCTGGCGTCAGTTTGTCGCCTGTCAGATGACCCCGGCCCAGTACGACTCCTCTACCCTGACCGTCAAGGCCGGTGAGTTCGAGCTCAAGGCCCGTGGCCGTATCTTGCGCTTCGCTGGTTGGACCAAGGCGCTGCCGCCGATGGGTCGCAAAGGCGACGACAGCCAGCTGCCTGCGGTGACCGTGGGCGAGGTGTTGAAGCTGGTCCAGCTGGATCTGCGCCAGCACTTCACCAAGCCGCCTGCACGCTTTACCGAAGCGGCGCTGGTTCGCGAGCTGGAAAAACGTGGCATCGGCCGTCCTTCCACTTACGCCTCCATCATCTCCACTATCGTCGATCGTGGTTATGTGCGGGTCGAGAGCCGCCGCTTCTTCGCCGAGAAGATGGGTGAGATTGTCACCGATCGTCTGGTGGAAAACTTCGTCGAGCTGATGAACTACGAGTTCACCGCCAAGATGGAAGACAAGCTCGATGGCGTTGCTGAAGGGAGCCTGGAGTGGAAGCAGGTGCTGGACAGCTTCTACGCCGAGTTTACTCAAGAGCTGGAAAAAGCGGACAAGCCATCAGAAGAGGGAGGCATGCGTGCCAACCAGATGGTGATGACCGATATAGATTGCCCGGATTGCAGCCGCAAGATGGGGATCCGTACCGCCACTACCGGTGTGTTCCTCGGCTGCTCCGGTTATGCCCTGCCGCCGAAAGAGCGTTGCAAGAAGACTATCAACCTGGTCTCCGCCGACGAGTTTGTCTCCACCACCGACGGGGATGAGGCCGAAACCGAAGCGCTGCGCGCCAAGCACCGCTGCGAAGTCTGCGGCACCGCGATGGATGCCTACATCATCGATGACAGCCGCAAGCTGCACGTCTGTGGTCGCAACCCTGACTGCGATGGCTACGAAATCGAAAAAGGCCAGTTCAAGCTCAAGGGCTACGAAGGGCCGAGCATCGAGTGCGACCGTTGCGGCAGCGAGATGCAGCTCAAGAACGGCCGTTTCGGCAAGTACATGGGTTGCACCAACGAAACCTGCAAGAACACCCGCAAGATCCTGAAAAACGGCGACATCGCACCGCCGAAAGAGGATCCGGTGCCGCTGCCTGAGCTCAAGTGCACCCAGTCCGATGCTTACTTCGTGCTGCGTGACGGTGCGGCCGGTCTGTTCCTGGCGGCCAGCAACTTCCCCAAATCCCGCGAGACTCGCGCGCCGCTGGTGGAAGAGCTGCAACGCTTCAAGGATCGCATCTCGGCCAAGCACAAGTATCTGGCCGGTGCCCCGCTCACCGATCCGGATGGCAACCCCGCCATCGTGCGCTTCAGTCGCAAGACCAAGGAGCAGTACGTGATGAGCGAGGTTAACGGCAAGGCGACTGGCTGGACCGCGCACTACGACAACGGCACCTGGCAACAGAGCTTGCCCAAGCCGAAGAAGGCGTGATGAAAAGAGGCCCCGACAAGGGGCCTCTTTGCTTATGGATAGCGGTATACTGAGACAGCTGCAAGGAGTGCAGCTGTCGTCAATCGCGAAGTACACAAGGAGGTTGAGATGGAGATTAACGAGATCCGGCCGGGCATGAGCTGCATGACTCGGGAAGGGGCGGCCTATGTGCTGGAGGTGGACCGGCAGAGCCTGCTGGTGCTGCTGCAGCGTGAGGACGAGACCATACCGGTGCAGGTGCGCAGCGACGAGATCCTGGCGCCGCTGGAGTGATCCGGCAGTGACCCCCTCAAAACGGCAGTAGAAAAAGCAGCTCGGCCAAGTCGGGCTGCCATTGCCACTCCTTCATGCTGATCCGCCCGCCGATCACCGGTACCCCCTCTTGTTGCAATCGTCCCGTCTGCTCGGCAAAGCCTTGCGACCCTTTGGGTAACGAGATAGTGCCCGCGGCGCCCAATACCCGATGCCACGGCAGTACCTTGTCGGTTTCCCGCAATACCTTGCCCACCAGTCTTGCCCGTCCGGGCAGCCCGGCCAGATCGGCCACCTGACCATAACTGACTACCTTGCCCGCCGGGATCAGGGCGATGATCGCCTCGATTCTTGCCACTTTTTCATGGGAGGGGTGAAACATGGATGCCTGTTATTACGGTGGTACGGATGGGCCATTGTGGCCTCTTGGCGGGGCCGCGAGCAAGAGTGCGGGGAGGGGGCGTAATATCGGACATCAGGGCTGGCGGGGGCTGAAATGAAAAAAGGCGGCCAAGCGGCCGCCAAATAGAGACAACATTACCTCTGTGGCATCCGGTAGCGCACCTGCAACTGATCGAGGATCTGCAGCTGGCCCGGCAGGCGGGCGGCGAAGTGATCCCAGCCCTTGTGGGCAGGATCGCTCCAGGCCACCTCGGCCGTGGCCAGCATGCGCGGGAACAACATGTAGTCGAGACGATCACGAGAGGTGATCAATTCTGACCACAAGGGGCTCAACACCCCGAGGATGTTATCGTTGGCATGGAAATCGGCTGGCGCAGGATCGCAAGCATAGACCTGCTCCAGATTGAGGGTCCCCGCCCAGTAGAGGCCGGGTTCATGAATGTCCTGGCTCCAGGCCAGATCCAGATAGAGAGACTGGGCGGGCGCCATCACCACCGGATAACCGGCTGCAGCAGCATCCAGCCCCGCCTGGAAGCTGGTCCAGGCACAGACGGCGGCGTTGCGGCTCACCTTGTCGCCGTGCAGGATCTCCTCCCAGCCGATCATCCGCTTGCCCTTGTCGGCCAGATAACGCTGGCAGTGGCGCAGCAGATGGCCCTGCAGCTCGCGGCAGTCGGAGTAGCCCTGTTCGGCCATCAGCTGCTGGCAGGCGGGGCTGTCGGTCCAGACCCCGGTCGGCACCTCGTCACCCCCCATGTGGATCTGCGGGCCGGGGAAGAGCTCGCACACCTCGTCCAGCACCGCCTCCAGAAAGCGGTAGGTGCCGGGCAGGGCGGGGTTGAGCACGTTGTCATCGAAATGCTGGACCGAGAGGTAGCGGGAGTGATCCGCCGCCTCCACCAGCAGCTCCGGCAGCGCCTTGATGGCGGCGTGGCAGTGGCCCGGAATGTCGATCTCGGGAATGACGGTAATGCCGAGCTCACCGGCATAGCTCACCAGCTCCTTCACCTCGCTCTGGGTGTAGTAGCCGCCATAGGGTTCGGCGCCGCCGCTGAGCTGGGGGCCGATCGCCAGATCGTGGCCGCGCCAGGCGCCCACGTCGGTCAGTGCAGGGAAGGCCTTGATCTCGATCCGCCACCCCTCGTCATCGGTCAGATGCCAGTGGAAGCGGTTGAACTTGTAGAGGCTCATCAGTTTGAGCAGGCGCTTGATGGTTGCCGGGTTGTGGAAGTGGCGGGCGCAGTCGAGAAAAATGCCGCGAAAACCGAAGCGCGGGGCATCCTCCAGCGTGACGCAGGGCAGGCTTTCGCCATGTTGCAGATACCACTGGGCCAGAGTCACCAGCCCGTGGCGCCAGCCCGCTTCGTCGGCGGCGGCAATCACCACCTCCTGCGGCGTGATGGTGAGATGGTAGGCTTCGGGGGCCAGTTTGGCCTCGGTCAGCCGGATTTCAGCGTCGTGATCCTGCTCCAGCGCCAGCGATGTCAGCTCGTTGAAGTGGGCCAGCAGCTTCGGCACATCGCGGGGGGCGCTGACATGGGCCCGTTCGGCCAGTCGGAAGTTCCCCTCCAGCAGCACCAGATGGGCTGGTTGCGGCACTATGCCGTAGAGAGGTTCGTCGCACTGGGGGTCGACCTCAGGCAGGTCGGGGCGGGTGACCGGCGGGTTTTCCAGCCCGAGCTCCTGCGCTGCCAGCGTCACCGGCAGCAGCTGGGCGCCGGTAGTGGCTTCCGGCAAGCTGAGAAAGAACCCCTGCGGCATGTCGGAGAGCTTCTTGATGGGGGTCTGGCGGCAGCAAAAGCGCAGCTCGCAGCTGCCAGCGTTCGGGACAATCACTTTGTAGCTGCCGCTTTGGCGCTCCAGCTCGCCCCCTTGCAAAGAGTCGGGGTCGATATGGCGGGCCAGACAGAAGTGCAGCTTCCACCGGGTGCCCGGCAAGCTGGACAAGGCGAAGGTGAACCAGACATCCTCGGCGTCACGTCGGGCGACCTGGGTGTGGATCAGGGGTGTAGACATGGAAAATCCTCTGATTGGGCAAACAGGATGGCACCATCGAGCGCATCTGCCTGGGGGGGGATCAGGTTGAGCTGGCCGAGACGGGGAGCGAGGCGGGTGCCAATTCCCCCCAGCAGGGCGATTTGTCTGGCACCGAGCTGGGTCATCCCCTCCAGCAGGATCCGCAGCTGTTCGCAGGTTTCGTCCAGCAGCTGGTTGGCGAGCTCGTCACCATCACTGGCGGCATCGAACACCCAGGGGGCAAAGTGGCCATAGTCCGCCGGAATGGCGCGGGCGGCCCAGCGCACCACCTCCGCCTGATCCCGCTTGAAGCGATCAAGCAGCCGCACCGCCAGCGTGCTGGGGGGCAGAATGCCGTCGTGGCAGAGCAGGGATTGCTGGATGGCGCGCAGCCCCAGCCAGGCGCCGCTGCCTATGTCTGAAATAGGGAAGCCGCGGCCGGAGCAGGTGCGGATCTGCCCCTCCTGATAGACCAGCCCCGCTGAACCGGTACCGGCGATCAGAATGGCTCCTTCACGGCCACCAAAGGCGCCGAGGCAGGCACCGAAGGCATCGGAGGTGAGCCTGACGCTGGCAAAGGGGAAGGGCATCTCGAGCAGGGCGTGGTAGCAGTCGGCCAGCTCGGCGGAGGCGAGCGCCAGTCCGACCCCCATCTGCTGTTCGCACTCTATTCCGAGCCCGGCCGTGATCCGGGCGCTGGCAATGGCGGCCAGCACATTGGCGTGGGCATGGGCAATACCCAGCTCCAGATTGGAGCCGGCAGCGCGCCCTTCACCGAGCAGCTTGCCCGCTCGATCCCGAATGCGGGCGCGGGTGTGAGTACCTCCGCCATCGACGCCGACCCAGTACTCAATCATGGCGACCTCCCTGCTCATTTCGATCACTCAGGGCATTTTGCCAACTGATGGCCAGTGCAAACCAGGCGGCGTGGGGGATCCACTGCTCACCCCAGCGCCAGTTCTGATCCAGCCGATCCTTGTACTCCTGCGGGATAAAGGCCACCTCATTTTCGTCATCGAATCCGGCAGTGATGCCGTTGCAGATGCCCCCCTGCGCGTTGGGATAACCGGCGGTATAGGCGGGGTTGTTGATGCCGTGGCCCGCCAGCATGCAGGTGTTGAACGGGTTTTGCCCGAGGATCCAGTCGAGCTGGCGCTGGCCGTAAACCATCAGCGGCTGGCTCTGGCGGGGGAAGTGGCGGGCGGCGGCAAAGGCCATGGTCGCCAGCGACGCGAGGCGGGCGTTCTCCCCCTGCCACCAGTAACCGGATTCGTTGTGGTGGGGGATAAAGAAGCTGACGCGCGGCGCTTCATCCACCCCTTTCACATATTGGCGGGCGAGAGAGAAGGGGTTGCCCGCTCGGGCGGTCAGCGCCAGCTCGGCGGCCAGTGCCTGCTCCACCACGGTTTGTGCCCGGGCCTTGTGCCCCTGATCCGGCTCTACGCCTAGATATTCCAGCAGCGCCAGCACCGGCAGACCCGCTTCGGCGGCGTGATAGTAGGGGCGCGAGCCATCCTCGTTGGCCGACCAGTAGTGACCCAGCTCCGGATGAGGGTGCTGGCGGGCGCAGAGCTTGCTGGCGCGGGCTCTCGCCTCGGCCAGCCACTCGCAGCCGAAGGTGCGGGTCAGCTCCACCGCCGCCAGCAGGGCGCAGTAGTCGTCGATGATGTTCTCGCAACCATCGTCCAGATAGGCGAGGTTGTGCTCGTACAGGTGCTGGTAGCCGCGTTTGGCCGCCTCGGCATAGCGGCTGGCATCGAAGTCGCCGCTGACGCTCTCGCGGGCGGCGCGGGCCAGCGCGGCGATGGCCATGCCACCCCCTTGGCGGAAACCGGCCTGCCAGTTTGCGGATTTGATCCCCTGCTGGGTGGCATAGGCGCACAGCTCGCGCTGGGCGGGGTCCTTGCTCCACTTGTCGAACAGGGTCATGAAGAAGAAGCCCGACTCATCCTGCATCCGGCAGAGGAAATCGGCGCCATGCAGCGCCTCGTCATTGAGCCGCTTGCAGAGGTTCACTCCGTCGATATCGCGGCGTGGCGCCAGCAGTTCGCGGCATTTGAGCAGGGCCCACACTACCATGGGGGTCTGCTGGGGATTGAGGTAGTTGGCGTAGGAGAGGTGGCTCAGGTATTTGCTCATGTCGCCGCTGGCATCGAACCAGCCGCCGTGCACATCTTTGTGCTGGTCGGTACCAAACAGGCGGGCGCTGCGGTCGGCCCGATCGAAGGTGCCGCTGGCGCGCTGGCCCTTGAAGTAGTGAATGACGTCGGAGAGGCAGCGACTGGCCAGCAGATCCTGGCCGATGGCAAAGTGGGTAGAGCGGACAATGCGCTGCTCCGTAGCGGCTGCGCCTATGGGGGCAGTGATCGCCTCTAGCCGATAGTGGCCGGGCTCCTTGAATGCGGAGAAGTCGGCACGCCAGTAAGCGCGGCCCTGCCAGCCGGGGACACTGCCAGCCGCTTGTAGCGGGGTTTCAAACAGGATCTGGCCATCATCCTGGCGCAGCAGCCTGACATAGCCGCCGAGATCATGGGCGGGGGAGGTTTGCAGCAGGGCTACCTTGTGCCCGTCGCACTCGTAGCCCACTTGATTGATCAAGAGTTCCATCAAGGTATTACTCCTGTGGTTCACCGACGAACGGTGAGGCACATCACGGGGCTGTGGCTACCCCGTATCGAGGCATGGCCGGACAAGGCTGTCCGGCCGGTATAAGGCTCACCATCACTCGTAGAGGTAGCAGCGCACGAAGTGGTTGTCGGCAAGCTTGGTGATAGCAGGCAGGCTCTCCTTGCAGCGGGGCATCGCCTGATTGCAGCGTCCGGCAAACGGGCAACCGCAGGATTCCGGCGTCCAGAGCGGGATCTCCCCCCTGCGGCCACCCTCCAGCTCGGCGTGGATGCTCTTCTCGGGGTCGGGCACCGCCGAGATGAGCAGCTGGGTGTAGGGGTGCTGCGGGTGGTGCAGGATCTCGTCCACCTCGCCCCACTCCACCATGTGCCCCACATACATTACCGCCAGATCTTCCGCCACATAGCGGGCGGTGGCGATGTCGTGGGTGATGTAGAGCATGGAGACCCCCAGCTCGTTCTTCATCTGCTCCATCAGGTTGAGGATGCCGATGCGAATGGAGACGTCGAGCATGGAGGTGGGCTCGTCCGCCAGCACCACTTCCGCCTCCACCGCCAGATTGCGGGCGATGTTGACCCGCTGGCGCTGGCCGCCGGAGAGCTGGTGCGGATACTTGGCCGCCGTTGCCTTGGCGGGGGTCAACCCCACCTTCTCCAGCAGGGAGTAAACCATCTCCGGCAGATCTTTTTTATCGATCACCTTGCTGTGCAGCAGCAGGGGGCGGGCGATGTGGTGGTAGATGGTGTGGGTCGGGTTCAATGAACCGAACGGATCTTGCCACACCATCTGCACGCTCTGGCGATAGTCCAGCAGGGCGGTGCCCTTGTTGAACTCCTCCAGATCATGGCCGCGATAGAGAATGCGCCCGGCACTGAGCTTGTACATCTTGGCGATGATCTTGGCGATGGTGCTCTTGCCGGAGCCTGACTCCCCGACCACCGCCAGGGCGCGGCCCCGGTGCAGGTTGAAGGTGATGTCGGAGAGGGCCCGCATCTTGCCACTCTTGATGGCATTGGAGTTGATGGGGAAGTCCTTGTAGAGGTGCTGGACTTCGATGATGGGTGCATCGGTTTTGGCGATTTGCATGACAGACATCCTTAACAGCCAGCGGCCTTGTCCAGATAGATCACGGAATCTTGTTGCAGCCCCTGCTCTTCATAGAGGTGGCAGGCGGTCTGTTGCCCGGGGCGGATCTCGGCCAATTGGGTGTACTCCTGACGGCAGCGATCGTGCACCTTGTTGCAGCGAGCTTGAAAGCGGCAGCCGACCGGCACCTCCAGCAGGTTGAGCGGGGTGCCGGGGATCCCTTCCAGCACGGTTTTCGGGCCGTGCAGGGGCGGGAAGGAGTTGCCGAGCCCCTTGGTATAGGGGTGCAGTGGCGCGGTCAGGATCGCCTTGGAGGGGGCAACCTCAATCAGTTCACCCGCATACATGATGCCGATGCGATCGCAAAACTCCACCATCAAGGAGAGGTCGTGGGTGATGAACAGAATGGAGAAGTTGAACTTCTCTTTCAGGGCGTAGACCTTCTGCAGGATCTCCCGCTGCACCACCACATCCAGCGCCGTGGTCGGCTCGTCCATGATCAGCAGCTCTGGGTTGAGCGCCATGGCGATGGCGATCACCAGCCGCTGGCGCATGCCGCCGGAGAACTGGTGCGGGTAATCCTTGAGCCGGCTCGGATGGATGTCGACGATGGTCAACAACTCCTGAGCGCGTTTAATGGCCTCGTAGCGGGTCATGCCGGGGTTGTGGGCCAACAGCACGTCGCAGAACTGCTCCTCCATCCGCAGCACCGGGTTCAAGGCGTTCATGGCGGACTGGAACACCACCGACACCTGTTGCCAGCGGTAGGAGCGCAGCCGCTCCTCGTTGTAGTGGAGGATGTTCTCGCCCTTGAACAGGATCTCGCCGCCGCTGATGTAGGCGGGCGGCTTGTGCAGCCGGGCCACCGAGAAGGCGACGGTGGATTTGCCGCAGCCCGACTCACCGGCGAGACCGAAGATCTCGCCCTGTCTGATATCGAAGCTCACCGAGTTGACGGCGCGCACGTCGCCATTTTCGGTGATGTAGTCGACGCAAAGATTGCGTACTGACAGCAGGGGATGCTTGTTCATGCTGTCTTCTCCTGAGCTGCAGAGAGCGGTGTTGCGACCGGAGCGGCCAGTTTCTTCCAGCGATTGAGCCCTTTGTGGGAGCGCAGCTGCGGGTTGGCGATCTCGTCGATGGCGAAGTTGAGCAGGGCCAGGCCAGCCCCCAGGGTGGCGATGGCGAAGCAGGGTGCCAGGATCTCCCACCAGGCGCCGATCAGGATGGCACTGGAGGTCTGGGCGTTGTAGAGCATGATGCCCCAGCTCACTACGGTCGGGTCGCCGAGCCCCAGGAACTCCAGGGTCGCTTCGGTGACGATGGCGTAAATGATCGAGCCGATGAAGCTTACCCCTATGATTGAGATGAGGTTGGGCAGGATCTCCACCAGAATGATGCGCCAGGCCGGTTCACCCAGCACTTCGGCGGCGATGACGAACTCTTTCTCGCGCAGTGCCAGGGTCTGGGCACGGATGACCCGCGCACCATAGGCCCACGAGGTCAACCCTATTATCACGGCAATCACCGTCGGTGACGCCTCCCCGATAAAGCTCGCCAGCACCAGTAGCAAGGGGAGGTTGGGGATCACCAGCACCACGTTCATCAAAAAGGTGAGGCACTCATCGATCATGCCGCCGAAGTAACCGGCAGTGATGCCAATCGCCACCGCCAGGGTGCAGACCAGGATACCGGCGCTGAAGCCAACCAGCAGCGAGACCCGTGCACCGTTGGTGAACTGGGCCCAGATATCGTGGCCCATGCGGGTGGATCCCATCACGAACTCGGCACTGGGCGGCTGGTGCGGGCGAGCCACCCGTTTGGTCGGCTCGTTGCTGGCTAGTATCGGGGCAAAGATGGCCATCAACACGAAGGCTACTACTATGGCGAGGCCGCAGGCGGCTTTGCGGTTGCCCAACAAGATTTTCAGAATAGTCGGCATACGCATCTTATTTGCCTCCTGAACGCAGACGGGGATCCAGGAAGACGTAGAGCACGTCGGCCAGGAAGTTAAAGGTGAGCATGGTGATGGTCATGATGAGCAGCTGCCCCTGAATAAGCGGGTAGTCGCGCGCCAGAATGCCCTGATAGAGGGTCAGTCCCAGCCCCGGGTAGTTGAAAATAACCTCGGTGATGAGGGAGCCACCGATGACGAAACCGAGCGCCATGGAGAGGGCGGTGACGCTGGGCAGAATGGCGTTGCGGGCGCCGTAGTTGAAGATCACCCGGTTGCTGGAGAGCCCCTTGGCCTTGGCCATGGTGATGTAATCCTCACCGAGCAGGTTGATCATGTTGTTGCGCATGGTGATGAGGAAGCCCCCCACCTGCACGATGGCCAGGGTCAGCACCGGCATGATGGCGTGGGTCATGATGCTCTTGATGTGCTCCCAGCCCCAGTCAGCCGGGATCTCCGGGCTGTAGGCATAACCGATGGGCAGCCACTCGAGGCTGACCCCGAACAGGAACAGGGCGAGCAGGGAGACCACCACCGGCGGAATGGCCTGCATCACCAGGGTGAGCGGGGAGAGAATACTGTCCATCCGGCCACCGCGATACCAGGCGGCGAAGATGCCGACGATGGAACCGATGGAGAAGCTCAGAATGGTGGAGGTGCCGACCAGAAACAGGGTCCAGCCAATGGCACGGCCCAGCACGTCAGAGACCTGCTGCGGGTAGAAACGCACCGAGGTGCCGAGATCCCAGGTGAAGACGCTCTTCACATAGGTGAGAAATTGGGTGCCGATGGGGCCGTCAACAAAACCGAAGGTGGCTTTGAGGGCTTCCAGGGCGGCGGGTTCCATCATGGCGCCAGCGCGGGCAAACATCACGGAGACAGGATCCCCAGGCATGGCTCGAGGTAACAGGAAGTTGATGGTGGCGGCTACCAGAAAGGCAACCAGGTAGAAGGAAAAGCGTCTCAGAATGAATCCCATGATAGTACCTTTTACTGCAAGCCTGCCCCGCGTCGGGTATAGCTACCCCAACCCCGGCAGAGCCGGGCAAGAAGGGGATTAACGGGGAAGATGGCCCCCCGCAGGGGGCCGGGATTGTTTAGCTGTTTGGCTTGAGGGACAACACGTGCAGCAGACGCTCAGGGGTGTCCGGGTGGAGCTGAGGTTTGGCTACCGGGTTATCAGCACTGAACCAGCCGTTGAAGCGCTTGGTGCTGTACTCATACCAGGTCGGGTTGTTGAAGACCGGAATGATGGTCTGGTTGGCACCAACACGATCCTGGATGGCGAACATGATCTCCTTCTGCTTGGCCGCATCGGCGGTCTGGGTAAAGTCATCGATCAGCTGGTCGAGGGCCGGATCCTTGAAACGGGGCGCGGCGAAGCGGTTGCCACGGTCACCCATGTTGCGGGAGTGGAACGCGGTCTCGAAGTACTTGTGCGGGTTGGCCCCGGCAAAGTAGCCCTGCAGCGCCACGTCAAAGTCACCAGTGATCAGGTTCTCGGTCCAGACGGTTGCTTCCGGGGTGGAGGTCTTGGCGTTCAGACCCAGTGCCTGCAGCCCTTCTACGCCGATCTGTACTGTGTTGACCCAGTCAGTCCAGCCGTTCGGCACCAGTACCTTGAACTCGATCTTTTTGCAGCTCGGGGTGTCGAGGAACTTGTCGCCGTCACAATCCTTGTAACCGGCCTCTTTCAGCATGGCCTTGGCGGCTTCCAGATCGAACTTGTTGTACTTGCCGTACTTCTTGTCCACTTCCGGGTTGTTCCAAGAGTCGAAGGCTTTGCCCAGACCTGACGGGTATTCGTTGACAGTGGGGTAGCCGTAGCCCGCGATATCCACCATGGACTGGCGGTCCATCGCCATGGAGAAGGCGCGACGGAAGTTGATGTCGTTGAAGGCTTCGTTGTTGCCCGGGTTCTTGGTCTGGAAGTTGACGTTGAACGCCACGGTACCGGAGGCCGGGAACCAGTATTTGTTGTTCTTCGGATCGTTGCCGACATAGAGGCGCTCGATATCCGGTACGAAGGAGCCGAACCAGTCGATGTCACCCTTCATGACCGCTGCCAGCACCTGGTCGTTGGTGGCCATTTGCGGCATACGCAGGCAGTCGATGGCCAGGTTGGCGTTATCCCAGTAGTGCGGGTTGCGGCACTGGGTATAGAGCTGGGCGGAGAAGTTGTCCACTTCGGTGAATGGGCCGGTACCGACCGGTTTATCGTTGGTGAAGGCAACCGGGTCTTTCACCGATTTCCACTGATGCTCCGGCACTATGGGCACCAGCACCAGATCATTCACCACGTTGGTGTTGACCTCGGTCAGGTCGAACTTGACCTTGTTGGGGGCCAGCTTCTCGACGCTCTTGATCTGGGTCCAGATTGAGCGCTCATCCAGCGCCTTGTTGGCCTTGACCAGATTGAAGGAGAAGATGATGTCATCGGCATCAAAGGCTTCGCCGTCAGACCACTTCACGCCATCACGCAGATCGAAGGTGACGGATTTCAGGTCATCGCTGAACGCATAGTTGGTGGCCAGACGATAGACGGGTTTACCCCCTTGCATATCGTTGAAGATCACCAGCGGTTCATAGATGAAGTGGCGGGTAGTGTGCAGCAGGCCCGCTTGCAGGAAGGGGTTGAAGTTCTTAACCCAGGCGGTCTCTTGTTGCGCGACCATGGTCAGTACGGTTTTGTTGTCTGCGGCCATGACGTTGCTGGCAGCGCCGGCAAGCATCATGGTTCCCAGCATTACAGCGGTAGAGATTTTGGATACTTTGGCAAGCATATGTTTTCCTTTCTTATTTTTTGGCATTCCTGAGGGATTCGCCTTGTTTTGTGTGAGCACCGACGTCGCATGCTGAGGAGGTCGGCCCTCGGTGTTGGTCAGGTGTCTAACCTTTGTCGTTCTGTTTTCCAACGCCCTTAGCAAACCAGACTTAACAGAAAAACAACAACTATTGATTTCGTTGTTTCCGTAAAAATCGACGAGGTTACGTCAAATTCGTCAAAATCCATTTTTATCAGTTTAAAATCATGGGTTTATGTTATTTGCCTTTGCGTAAGAAGTGGCTACAAAAAAGCGGTAGATGACAAATTTGTGAATTGGATCTGCTCGCTGTAGCAGGGCTTTACGAGGCTTTGTTTTGCGCAAAAAGAAACCGGCTTGCCAATTGTGACCCAGCGCCCGTTTAGGGCACAGGGTCACACCTTGCGATTGGCGAGTTGACGCAGGGTTTGGGCGCTGTGTTGCAGCTGCTGGCGCTGGTGGTCATTGAGCGGGCAATGACCCAGCACGTACTCGGTGGTGGCCACTACTGTCTTCCAGCGCGGTGATTTTGGCAGGGTATCCAGACTCAGGTATTTATCGAGGGTGCGGGTCTGCGGGCTGGACCTGTCCATATAGACCCGCCACAGCTTGCTCTTCTCCGCCAGCACCAGTTTGCCTTTGCCAGTGCCCTGCTGCCAGGCATCCAAGGTGAGTTGCATGGTCTCTACCAGCGCCCGGCGCAGCGGCTCGTCATCCTGCTGACGAATGAGGTCATCGGCCAGGGAACGGAACTCGCCGCCAAGGCGGCTCAACTCGCCCAGCAGCTGCTCATCTTCGATGATGGCCTGCCGGGAGAGGTTCTTGAGGGCATTTTCGAGCGCCATCACCCGGTTCTCATCCTGACGCAGCTCGGTGGTCAGGGTGAGGGCAAAGGCCGCCTGTCCCCCCAGTGAGATGGGCAGGGCGCGGGCATTGAGCACGTCTTTCTGCCCGGCCACCAGAAACTCCAGATTGTGCTCCCGCTCGCTGGTCAGGTTGGGCCACTGCTGTTGCAGCGGGGTGGCCAGCCACTCATCAAGGCGTTGCCCCTCCATGGCTGTCGGCTGCTGGCCCAGCAAGCGCGCCAACACCCGGGAGGCAAACAGCACTGTACCCTGCTCGTCGATGAAGATCATCGGGTCGGCCCCTTCGCCGAGCAGGGCCAGCAGCCGCTGCTGATCCTGATGAAGCCGATCCTGCAGGGTGAGGCGATGTTCGATCTCCTGTTTCAGCAGCCGGTTTTCAACCAGTGAAGCGCGGCCAGCCTTGGCCTCCAGCAGCGCCTTGACCCGGGCAAACAGCTCCTCCTTGCAGAAGGGTTTGACCAGATAGTCGTTGGCACCGGCCCCAAAGCCCTCCTCGATATCCTTGGGCTGGTTGAGGGCGGTGAGCAGCAGCACCGGCAGCATCTCTTTCGGGTGCTGCTGGCGCAGGCGGCGGCAGACGTCAAACCCGGAGAGGGTCGGCATCATCACATCGAGCAGAATGAGATCGACCGGTTCCTCGGCCAGTTTGGCCAGTGCATCGTGGCCGTCGCTGCTGGGCAGGATGCGGTAACCGCAGGGCTGCAGCAGATGGCGCAGAATGTGCAGGTTGATGGGCTCGTCATCCACCACCAGAATGAGCGGTGCACCTTCGGGGGGAGGGGGCAGATCGTCGCTCTCCCAGTCCGGCAGGATCAGCGGCTGCTGGCGCACCAGTTGATGCTCGATCTGGCGGCTGTCGAGCGTCAGATTGGCGGCTTTGCCGGTGGCCAGCGGCAGGGTAAAGGCGAAGGTGGAGCCGACGCTCGGCTCGCTCTCCACAAAGAGTTCGCCTCCCATCAGGTGCACCAGCTGGCGGGTGATGGAGAGGCCAAGGCCAGCCCCTTGCTTGCTCACCTCCGGGCTCATCTGTACCAGCGGTTCGAAGATATGTTCCAGATAATCCGGGGCGATACCGATGCCGGTGTCGGTCACCTTGATACGCAGGAAGTTGTTCTCGACGATGGCACTGAGTACCACCTTGCCCTGCGGTGTGTACTTGATGGCGTTGCCCACCAGGTTGTAGAGCACCTGTTCGAGCCGCTGTTCGTCGGCCTGTACCGGCGGCAGTTCGGCCGGGCTGATATCCACCAGAGTGAGGGGTTTGGCCTGCACCAGATGCTGGCAGAGATCCAGCACCAGCCGGATGACCCCTTTGGATGAGACTGGCTGGGGATGGATCTCCAGCTGGCCGTAACGCATCTGGTGGTAGTCGAGCAGATCGTCCACCAGACGGGCCAGACCGTCGGCACTCTTGATGATGAGGCCAAGCTGCTTTTGCTGCCCTTCCGTGAGGCTCTGCTGGCTGGCGAGCATCGACTCTGCCATTCCCTTGATGCCGTGAATGGGGGTGCGCAGCTCGTGGGAGGTGTTGGCCAGCAGTTCATCTTTGAGCTTGTCTGCCTGTTGCAGGCTGAGGTTCTGCTTGTGGGTCAGCTTGACCTGTTGTTGCAACTCCTGGGTCTGCTGCTCGATCAGTTCGATTTTATCCTTCACCGAGCGCTGCATATGGCGAAACGCCTCGGCCAGCCGGTCGATGTCATCGCCGGTGCGCTCGATGGCGATGGGGTGATCCAGCGCGCCGTCAGCCACCTGCTCGGCAGCCGTAGTCAGGGAGCGCAGCGGTGCGGTAATGGAGTGGGAGAGCCAGCGGGAGAAGAGGATCAGCAGCAGTACCGAGCCCGCCCCCAGCACGATCACCAGGGTTTCGAGCTGACGGATCGGGGCATAGGCTTCCCGGGTGGAGATCTCGGCGATAAAGGCCCACTCGGTGTCGAACACCTTGACCTGGGTGTAGGCGGCCAGCACCTCGTCATCCTGATAGGACCTGAACAGTCCGACCCCTTGCTCACCCGACAGTGTTTTGGTGATCAGCGGGGTTTGTAATGGCCTGAAATTGGGGTTGAAGCTGTTCTCGACGCTGAACTCCGGTGCCAACCAGGCATCAGCACGCATCCGTTTGTCGGGGCCAATCAAAATGGTCTCGCCGGTTTCTCCTAGTCCTTCCCGCTCCGCCATGATCTGGTTGAGCTTGTCTGGCAGCAGCTCGAAAATCACCACCCCGCGTACATAGTCGTACTGCATCACGGGCGCTGCCATGTAGGCCACTATCTGGCCGGTCAGTTCATTGCGGCCAAAATCGGTGAATTCGAAAATCTGCTGTGGCTTTTGGCCACCATCGAGGCGGCGTTTGATCTTGGCGAAGGTTTGGCCCAAGCCGCTGCCCTGATAGGGGCCGGAGAGCAGGTTGGTGGCAAAGTTAGGGTGCTTGGTGACGGAATAGACCACGTCACCGTTGAGATCCACCAGAAAGATGTCGCTGTAGTTGGACTTGCGCACCATATCGGCATAGCCGCGATGAAAGCGCTGATGGACCCGGCCATACATTTCATCAGCCAGGATCACGGCACTGATGGAGGGCTCGATCTCCACCTGGGGTTCCGGTTTTTGCAGTTGATCCCAGGAGCCGGGCAGATAGCGGGCCTGGGCGCGGGAGCGAGCTTCCTGTGGTGTGGTGCCGAGCTGTTCGAAGGCGCCGGTGAAACCGTAGAAGCGGCCGATACTGTTGCCGGCAAAATCCTGTTGGGAGAAGTTGATAATCTGCTCTTTGAGGTTGTTGAAATAATCCTCGAGCTGACTCTTCTTGATATTACGGACCGAGACCAGATGGTTGGAGGTCTGGGTTGTGAGGTCCTTGCCGTGGCTGTAGAGGAAGAAGAGGGTGATGACCAGGAATGGCACCATCCCCAACATGAAAAAAGCCAGCATTAGCTGCGGCCTGAGTCCACGAAGCTTGAAGATCCATTTCATCTTGTGATTTTCAATTGAGAATCCGGTTATTAAGCCGTTCAAGTTTCGAACTAAAGCCTAATCATTTCAATGACTTTATCCCAAATTCGCTTGGTTGGTCACAGCTGGGTGAGGAAATTTACAGCAAACCGTTTAAACCCTGAGCAAACAGTTGGCCAAGGGGCTTAAAATGACAAAAAAGGGTTGTGCTGGCGCTCGTGATCCGTATAATTCGCCTCGTTGTCAGGCAACTGGCACGCGGCAATAAAGCGGGAATAGCTCAGTTGGTAGAGCACGACCTTGCCAAGGTCGGGGTCGCGAGTTCGAGTCTCGTTTCCCGCTCCAATTTTCCATCGCACCAACGATGGATATCACTTTCAAGACAATCAGTCTTGTCAGCATGGCGCGTTAGCAAAGCGGTTATGCAGCGGATTGCAAATCCGTTTAGTCCGGTTCGACTCCGGAACGTGCCTCCATATTTTTCCTCTCCTTTGTAATAAAATCCTTTATCGGTTCCTCGTGGTCAGTATCCTTGCTGAACCAGCAGTTGTTCGCATCCTGCCTGTTTCCACTCCCGCTCAAGATAGTGGCTCACATCCGTCATGTTTTGCCCCCGATATTGAAACTGCACTTCGGTATTGCGTTGGTTGAGATCTGCCATCTGTTGTTTCAGTGCACCGCATTGCCACAGACTGACGGTGGGCACGCCCCGTTCGGCCAGCACGATGGCATCGTCTCTATTGAGTTGCCACTCCTCCAGTTGGGTCCAGCTCAGGGCTGCCATCAGCGCCAGCATTGCTACTTCTGTCAGTTTCATCTGTGTGTCCCTTCACCATGTTTCTCCAGTGATAACTGTGGCAAAGCGCACGATTTTCGCAAATGTGTTAATTGTTGGTTAATGACGTAAATTGTTTTCATAAAATCCATCAAAGCGCCCTTTTTTATGAAAAAAGAGGTCATTTCTGTAGTAATCCTACATGGGGAGGAGTAATCTTTACTCAGTGGTCTTACCAGTAGGAGTTGCATCATGTTTCATCCCTTTTCCCTGACTCAGATTATTCTTCGTCGCATCTATGTACTGCTGGTGGGGACTCTGGCTTTCCCCGTAATGCTGTTTCGCAGTGATCGCGCTCGCTTTTACAGTTATCTGCACCGGATCTGGAACAAAACCAGCACCAAACCGGTGTGGCTCAAAATGAGCGAACGCGGCGAGCGGATCTTCTACTAAATCCCCTTCACGCTATTCAAAAAAAGAGAGACAGCTGCGGCGGTCTCTCTTTTTTATCTGCTTGCTGCAAGCCCTGGCTCCCAACATCACCCCATTTATTGATTTCTTGTTTCTTACAAGTTGCATCTGGCCCAGCCTGTTGGCGGGGCTTTTTTATGTCTGAAGCACCTCTTTTGATGGTGGCGGTAAAGAAGAGTAACGGGATGAAACGCGTCAGATGGCGCTTTTCTTGTTCATGAATTGGTGGTCGGAATGAAAAATTTTATTTGGATAATAGGCACTTTAAATCAAGTGCTTACAAATTTTTTTTTGAGCTTTTTAATTCTTTTTGTGTTTTTTTTGAAAGGAAACGCCCCGTTTGCCGGTTCTATTGCAGGTACCCGGTTGCGACAAATCGGGGATATCAGCAACATCCAACGACATCAAAAGGAACATGAACATGAATGTTAAAAAAAGCACTGCTATCGCCTCCGCCCTGACCGGTCTGCTGGCGCTGGGCACCCAATTTATCGCGGCACCAGCCATGGCTGCCGATGAAAAGGAGAAGTGCTACGGCGTGGTCAAGGCCAGCAAGAATGACTGTGCGACCAAGAGCAGCTCCTGCGCCGGTACTGCCAAGGAAGATGCTAAGGGGGATGCCTTTGTGGTGATGCCGAAAGGGCTGTGCGAGAAGCTGGTCGGCGGTTCGCTGCAACCCAAGTAAGAGACATCGGGCAGGGGATGGCCAGCGGGCCGTCCCCTGCATCTTCTCTGATTGGCGAAAGCGAGTCTTGCGATGAACCCTTTGATTGGTATCGGATTACGCACTCCCCATTACGACGAGATCCGGCAAACGCTGCCGGCAGTCGGTTGGCTGGAGGTGCACAGTGAAAATTACTTCGAACGGCACAGCCACGGTTTTCAGGTGCTCACCGAGCTGGCGCAGCACTATCCCATCAGTTTGCACGGCGTTGGCATGTCCCTCGGTTCGGCCGACCCGCTCGATCCGCATCATCTGCAACAGTTGGTGACACTGGCCGCGGCGATCAAACCGGTACGGATCTCCGAACATCTCAGCTGGGGCAGCATTGGCGGACGTTACTTCAACGATCTGCTGCCGGTGCCCTATACCCGCGGCTCCCTGCGCAACATGAGCGACAAGATCCAGCAGGTACAACAGACCCTGGGTTGCCGCATGCTGATTGAAAATCCTTCCTCCTATCTGCAACTGGCCGGGGAGATGAGCGAATGGGAATTTCTCGCCGAACTGCAGCAGCGCAGCGAGTGCGGCATCCTGCTCGACCTCAACAATCTCTATGTCAGTGCCTTCAATCACGGCTTCTCTTGCGATGAGTATCTGGCGACGATCGATCTCGCCACCGTCGGGGAAATCCATCTGGCCGGTTATACCGAAAAACAGCTGCCGGAAGGTTCTCTCTATATCGATACCCATAGCGCCCCTGTGGTGGAGCCGGTCTGGGAACTCTATCGCCAGATCTGCCGTAAGCAGGCCATTCCCACCCTGATTGAGTGGGATCTCGAGATCCCGCCGTTGCCGGTCTTGCTGGCAGAGGCAACACAGGCTAGTGCCATTCTGGATGAGGCGCACCCCATAAGTGCGCCACGGGAGGTGGCCCATGGCTGAACTGGTACAGCTGCAACGGCACTTTGCTGACGGCCTGCTGGGGGAGCCTGACGCCATTGCCCCTCACATCAGCTCCCGGCTCTTTCCTGCCGAATCGGTGCTGCAGGTCTATCGCAACCACTTCATCCTGAGCCTTGGCGAAGTGCTGGCGAGCAGTTATCCCGCCGTTAAGGCCATGGTCGGGGAGGACTTTTTTGCAGCGGCGGCCCGTGGCTTCGTATTGGCCGAGCCGCTCAGGGAAGGGAGCGTTATGCACTATGGCGCCGGGTTTGGCCCGTGGCTTGCCCGCTTGCCAACCACTACCGGATTGCCCTGGCTGGAGGCGCTGGCGCAGTTCGAGTGGCAGCTTGAGCGTGCCAGTCTGCTGCAGCTGGAATCTCGCTGCTGGCCAGCCGATCGTCTGGCCGCATTATCGCCGCAACAATGGGAGCGGCTGCGACTGTTGCCAGCCACGGATCTGCTGCTGGTTGCCAGTGACTATCCGGTGCTGGCCCTGTGGCAGATGGCGCTGCACGGTGGTGATTCGGTGGAAGCGCTTGATGCTCCTGTCTGGCTGGCATTGAAGAAACAGCTGGATTGCCGGGTCGTGCCCTTGTCCCTGACGGCTGGTGAGTGGGCGCTGTTGCAGGGCTGTCTCGCTGGTACAGCGCTGGTCGAGCTGCTGGCGGCAGACCCTGCGGCCAGTGAATACCTCACCCGCCTGATAACCCTTGGCCTGCTGGTGGATATGGAGGTGATGCCATGATGGGAAACAAATGGCTGGCGTTGGCCAGTTCGAGTGGCGATTTGCCGCGCTGGAGCAGTGCAGGTGTGCTGTTGTTGGCGCGGCTGTGGGTCGCCTCGGTCTTTATCACTTCAGGCTGGCTCAAGCTGACGGCGTGGGATTCAACCCTCTATCTGTTTGAATCCGAGTATCAGGTGCCTTTGCTGCCCTGGTTGTGGGCCGCCTATCTGGGGACGGCCGCCGAGCTGCTACTGCCGCTCTTCCTGCTGGCTGGGCTTTTTACCCGTCCGGCCGCCTTGCTGCTGTTTGGCTTCAATATCATGGCGGTGATCTCCTATCCGACCCTCTGGCCAGGCGGCTTTTACGATCACCAGCTGTGGGGATGGATGCTGCTGACCCTGACCATCTGGGGCGGCGGTGTGCTGAGCATGGATCACTGGCTGACACGTCGCAGCCATTGATTTATCAGTGATTTGTCCAATGACAAAGAGCGCCATAAGGCGCTCTTTGTCATAATGACGTCCGGCGAAATTTCCCATGAGAGAAAAGGAGCAGCCAATGATTATTCGTCAGGCAAGGGCCGCGGATATTCCCGCGTTGGTGGAATTGCGCATGAGGCTTTTTTGCGAAGTGGGGGAGCTGGACCACCCGCAGGCAGATCCGGTTTTGTGGCAGGCCACTGCTGACTACTTTACCCGGTCGATGAGTGAAGAGAGGGCTTTATCCTGGTTGGCTGAGGCTGATAAGCAGGAGGGTGGCAAGCAGATTGTGGCGGCGGGCACCCTGGCACTGTTTGTACGGCCACCCTATCCCGGCAATCTGGTGGGGGGGGGTATCTAGTCAACATGTATACCCTACCGGAATGGCGTCAGCAGGGGCTCGCCACCGCCTTACTCGATGCTATTACTGCTTATGCCAAGGCTCGTGAGCTGGGCAAGAGGATATCGAGCTGATTGACCAGTTGAGTCATGGGGACGTGGCGGAAGATGGTCATGCCGATGATGGCCCAGACCAGTCGCTCCATGGTCATACGGCGACGGCGCAGGGTAGCGCCCTCCTCTTCGCCGAGCAGAGTGGTTATGAGCTCGGGGGGAATTAGGTCGGAGAGTGACTCAAACTGGGCGGCCTTGCTGGCGTGGAGGAAGTCGAGAGCCTGTGCGATACGCATAAAAAATCCGAAACCAATTAACAGGTTTCGGATTTTTACACATCAGGAGGATCGGTCAATGGATCCTTAACTGATCGGCATTACAGCTGCGGCGGTCTCTCTTTTTTTATCTGTCTACG
Source organism: Aeromonas sobria (assembly GCF_000820145.1). Classification (GTDB taxonomy): domain Bacteria; phylum Pseudomonadota; class Gammaproteobacteria; order Enterobacterales; family Aeromonadaceae; genus Aeromonas; species Aeromonas sobria. The sequence continues at coordinate 228,473 of NZ_CDBW01000017.1, forward strand.
GCCAGCAGGCACACCACATTTGAGCCATCTTGCTAGCCGGATATTGTTCACATCTTGTACTTGGCCCTGCCTGTTGGTCGGGCTTTTTTACGTATTAAACACGCTTGGGGGTAGGTGTGCTGCACCAGCTATGGCGACTGAGGAGAAGGAGTGAGGGAGGCGTGGAGTAACTGCACAAGCAAAAAGAGGCAAAGACGCAGGAGGCAATCAACCCAGTAAAGTGTGTCGTTGGGTCGCAGGGGAGGGAGATGGTCAGGATTGGCTATATGTGCCAGGTGGTGCTGAATGGCGCCTGTTGCGTAGGATAACCATTGCACTTGTTAGTTTAAAATCCTGCACATATCAGAAACTGTGAATTTTAATGTGGTTACCATGGTTGTAAATCCACATAGATCACAGATATACACGCCAGCAGGCGGTAGGATGCCTCGACTGGCACTAACAATAAGCGAGAAAAATAACCATGCACTTCACTCTCAAACTGAGCGCGGTGGCAGTACTGCTTGCGCTCTCTGGATGCCAAAGCAGTGACGACAGTACCCCCGGTGATGTCAATCTGCGGCTGATGGAGACCTCCGACATTCACTCCAACCTGCTGAGCTTCGACTACTACCAGAACAAACGAGATGACTCACTGGGTCTTGCCCGCACGGCCTTGTTGATCAAAACGGCCCGTGACGAGAACAGCAACAACCTGCTGATCGACAACGGTGACCTGATCCAGGGTACTCCCCTGTCTGATTATGTCTTTGCCCAATACAAGGGCGATCCCGATTATCTGAACAAGTCGGCAGGTCACCCCGCCATCAAGGTACTCAACGAGCTGAAATATGACGTGGGTAACCTCGGCAACCACGAATTCAACTATGGCCTTGAGTATCTGGCGAAAACCCTCTCCGCGGCCAACTACCAGGTCGTGAACGCCAACGTGTTTGATGGCAACACCCTCAAGCGCGGCAGTGATGGCAAGATCGACTGGAATGCCATGCCCCATCACTTCAAACCCTATGTGTTGCTGGATCGTCAGGTAAAAGATGCCAACGGCAATATGCAGACCATCAAGGTCGGTGTGTTGGGGGTGAACCCGCCCCAGATCCTCCAGTGGGATAAGCACAACCTCGAGGGTAAGGTAGTCGTGGCTGACATGGTCGAGACCGCCGAGCACTATATTCCCGAGATGCGTGCCAAGGGGGCCGATCTGGTGGTGATTGCAGCGCACTCCGGTATTACCGGCACACCACAAGAGCCCTTGATGGAGAATGCCGCCATCTATCTTGCTCAGGTGAAGGGGCTGGACGCCCTGCTGCTGGGCCATGCCCACAAAGCCTTCCCGGGTGAGTATCCCGATATCGAGAACGTGGATAACAAAACAGGCAAGATTGCCGGTGTCCCGGCGGTTATGCCCGGCGTGACCGGTAACCACCTTGGCATCATAGATCTCAAGCTGACCCACAAGGATGGGCGTTGGCTGGTGGCCGATAGCCACTCCGAACTGCGCAAGATCAAAACGCTGCCAAGCGGTGAGGAGGATCAGGGGGTCGTGAATCTGATCCAGACCGTCCACGATGAGACCATCGAATGGCTGAGCCTACCCATCGGTAAGTTGATCTCCCCGATCCAGAGCTTCTTCTCTGTCGCACGGGATGATGCCTCCATTCAAATCGTGAGCGATGCCCAGCAGTGGCACGTCGAGCAGATTAAAGCAGAGTGCCTGAAGCAGAACGGGCTTAATTGCGGCCTCAAGGAAGACCTGCCGGTGCTGTCGGCGGCGGCGCCGTTCCGTGGCGGGCGCAACGGCCCCAACGACTACACCTGGGTGCAGGCGGGTGACATCTCAGGGCGCAACGTTGCGGATCTTTATGTCTTCCCCAATACCGTGCAGGTAGTGAAAATCGATGGCGCCACCGTGAAAGAGTGGCTGGAGAAGAGTGCCGTCCAGTATCGTCAGATCGACCCGAACTCCGATCAGGCGCAGTGGCTGGTGGTTGATGATTTCCGTCCCTACAACCTCGATGCGATCAAAGGGGTGCGCTACGAGGTGGATGTCACCCAGCCCGCTCGCTATAACCAGGATGGCAAGAAGGTCAGCAACGGTGAGCGGATTAGCCAACTCACCTACAAGGGTCAACCGATCGATCCGAAGCAGAACTTCTATGTGGTCACCAACAACTACCGCGCCAGCGGTGGTGGCAGCTTCCCGGGTATCAACGGCAAGGTGCTGGTACACGAAGATCCGATGGAAACACGTGAAGTGCTCTCTGCCTATGTGAAGCAGCTGACCAAGGACAACCAGGCCGGTTTTGAGGTCAAAGCCGATAACAACTGGCATCTGAAGCCGTTGCCCGTCAAGACCAAGGTCTACTTCTACTCCTCGCCAAACCCCGAGGTCGAGAAGCTGGCAGGCTCTGAGCTCAAGCACGTGCAAGGCGTGGTGCCCAACGATCCCAAGTTTGCTAATCATGCGATCTACCAGCTGTTAGGTAAGTAATGCCGGGCGGCCTGCGGGCCGCCTTTTCTTTTTCTGCCCCTGTGGTGCCGATCACCATGCCGTAGGGTGCAATGAACGAAGTGAATTGCACCGCTGATTTGGTAACAGGAAGTGGGATGGCTGGAAGGTCGAGATGATTACGCGAATGTTCGAATGCGCCTCGCTATTTGAACTTGCGGCCCTGAGCATGGATCACTGGCTGACACGTCGCAGCCATTGATTTATCAGTGATTTGTCCAATGACAAAGAGCGCCATAAGGCGCTCTTTGTCATATATAGTAGCCCACGTTACCCCCATCACAGAGAGTAAGGAACAACCGATGATTATTCGTCAGGCAAGGGCTGCGGATATTCCCGCGTTGGTGGAATTGCGCATGAGGCTTTTTTGCGAAGTAGGGGAGTTGGACCACCCACAGGCAGATCCGGTTTTGTGGCAGGCCACTGCTGACTACTTTACCCGGGCTGCGGGAGACGAGAGCGCATTTTCCTGGTTGGCTGAGGCTGATAAGCAGGAGGGTGGCAAGCAGATTGTGGCTGCGGGCACCCTGGCGCTGTTTGTACGGCCACCCTATCCCGGCAATCTGGCAGGGGTGGAGGGGTATCTGCTCAACATGTATACCCTACCGGAATGGCGCCAGCAGGGGCTCGCCACCGCCTTACTCGATGCAATTACTGCTTATGCCAAGGCTCGTGAGCTGGGCAAGGTGTGGCTGCATGCCAGCGATGAGGGGCGTCCCCTCTATGAACGGATCGGTTTTGTCACCAATCCGGACTATCTGGAGTGGCGACCAGGTGCAGGCTAGCCCGTAGATTAGCGCAGCGTAATCGGACGTTCGTGAGGCTACTATCAAAAGTGCCGTAGGGTGCAATGAACGAAGTGAATTGCATCGCTTGTTTGGTAACAGAAAGAGTGGTGGCCGGAATGTGGAGGTGATTGCACCCTACCGGGTTGATTGCACAAAGGTTTGCATACGCTTTGCGATGTGAACCTACGGGTTACACCATATGCGTCACCGACTCCAGCCAGTGGGGAACCTGTTGCCGATACCACTCCAGATAGCGCTGCGCTTGCGGTTTATCCCTTCTGGTCAGCAGATTGGTGACCTCAATAATCAGCCAGCACTTCGCCATGATGAGATGGCGCAGCAACCGGTCGCCAGAGAGAAGCGAACTGTGGCGCAGGTAGTGCTCAATGATGGCTTCATACTCAGCCAGTGAGCCCATCCGTGGCACCAGCGGGGCCAGATCGATGGCTGGGCTGCCATAACCAAATCGCTCCCAGTCAAACAACACCAGCTCGCCATTGTCGCGGGTACCCCAGTTACCCTCATTGCTATCCCCCGAGATCAGGCATGACTCCTCGAATAGTTCGCGGCCAACTTGCTGGATATGGCGGATCTTCTCGTTTGCCGCTTCCGGCAGGCAGAGTATGGAGAGTGCATCATCGGTGTCGGCGAGAGACCAAGCGTGAGCTTTCAGCGTGAAATCGGGTTGATAGCGACTGTTGTGCAGGCTGGCCAGCTGAACAAAGGTCTGCTTGTTGTGGTGCAGTTGGGCGAGGGTGACCGGATGGGGGATCTGCTCAAGGAACAGGGTCTCCCCCTCGACCCTGAGCAGAGCGGGTGTGTTGACTCCGCGCAAATGGGGGGCAGCGCGTTGATAGAAATGGCGCTCGACCGACGATGCTCCGCTTTTTCTGATGCAGGGAGTGCCATCCAGCAGCTGGATATTTACCGAAGCACTCCCCATCTTTGCCAGCTCGTGTTGCGTCATCCAGTACCCCGTTAGCTGTGAGCGGCCAGTTGAGCGAGATAGCTATTTACCTCTGCGCGAGTCGTGAAACGGCGCTTATCGTTTGGGAATCGTTCAAACAGCTCGCGATGGAATTGGCGGGAGCTTTTGCTGGCTCGCTGCTCATATTCCGATGCCCACACCAGCAGCTTTTGAAAGTTCTCTTCGGCTGCAATTGCATCCCGCTGCCTGGCGCTTTGTGAACAGCGCAATAGTAGTGAATCACGGCATACAGACCAGTCGAGATCCAGAAATAGCAGGGTATCGGCGGCATCAAGCAGTTGCTCGGCCAGGGCGCCAAATACCCCTTCGACCACCCATGAGGGTTCTTGAGCAAGTGTTTGAATGGCATGGTCAATTTCATGCTGGGGCCGTTTTTGGTTAAACCCGCCCGGCTGCCAGACAATGGTGTCCAGATTGACCTCGTGGATAGTTAACAGCTCAGCCAGCTGCGCCGCCAACCAGCTCTTGCCCGATCCCGAGTTGCCAATAATTAGAATTCGTTTCATCTCTGAGTGCTCTTTAAATACCCAATTGGCTGGTGACTATCTCTGCTTCCACTCGCTCTGGAGGATGGCCAACACCACGGTATCCCACCACTGATCTTTGAAGAAACGGTGTTCGCGAAAATATCCCTCTTGTCTCATACCCAACGCCTTGCATAACCGAATCGCAGCGCGATTCTGGCTGATGGTTTCTGCATAGATCCGGTGTACGCCTAATTCGCGAAAACCAAGGTTCATCAAGGCGTATGCGGCTTCATGTATGAGTCCATTCCCCTGATATTCGCGGGCCATGCCACATCCCATCGATGCCTGATTATTCGCTTCCAGACGCAGGCAAACCGTGCCAATAAATTCCCCGGTTGTCTTGTACTCGATGGCCAGTTGATAAGCGGTGCGAGGCTGTTCGCTCGCCTGATCGATAAACAGTCGGGTGAGCTGCCGATATTTATCCGGGTCGCAATCTGATTCGCTGTAAAAGCGCTGATATTTGCTCTCTTGCGAGATGGCGACAAAAGCTGCTTCATCCGCAGGCTGCATATCACGCAGGATAAGGCGTTGAGTTTCAAGCTTGAACATAACTTCCTTGTTAATCTCAGAGGTGCGTATCAAGTGCCGTAGGGTGCAATGAACGGAGTGAATTGCACCGCTTGTTTTGGTAGAAAGTGTGGTAGCTGGAAGGTAGCCGAATGTCCGAATACTCTTCGCGATTCTACGGGCGCTTCCACAAATTTGTTTGCATCTTCTAAATAACTGATCCTAATAGTGCTACATCTTGCCGGAAGCCTTGTGGTGTAAGGAATTTGTGCAATCTGACGGCAAAGCCTGAAGTGACAAGGCTCAGTGACGATGTGTGCTCCATGTCACCTGTAGAAGCGGTACGAGTACCGTGACCTACTATTCGGAACAGCTATTTAGTCGTAGTTTCTAAAATTACTCATCACTTTGTATGTGACGCTACGATTATTTGCTTTAATAACCTCGATCGTAGCCCCTTGATAGCTAATAATATTGCTTTCGTTTAAATCATACTCAACTTCCGTTGAAAAAGGCATTCTTGCAGTGTTCCCACTGAATTCTCGATATGTAAAACGAATGCGATTATCAACTTTACCTGTATATATTAGGGTTTGCTGAAAGGCGCTAGAATCGTAAATGGTTTTGTCATAAATTTTCCCTTGCGCTTTCACATTATTAAGACTACTGCAATCTGTAGCCTCTAGAAGTAACCCCATACTAGGATCATATACACATGCCAAATTAGCATTTTCATTGACTACAAGCATGGCTGAAGATAGAAGACCAGAAAATGCCCGTCCTTTATCTTCAGGCTGAAAAATAGCTTTATCAGTTGAACTGCCAACATAACCAGTTTGTATATATTTATTAGGCATTAGGTTTGCTAAGGAAATCGACACTTCATTATATACATCGATAGCTCTAACCTCACTACTTAAACCTTGTCTAAGTAGGTTTTCACCTAGGGAAACTGTCACTTCACGTTCTAACGGAGGATAACTAAATTTTTTCGGTACAGGGTGAAGATATGTTGGAGAGCCCGCACAACCAGCGAGGGACACTATGGTAAAAATAATGCTAACACACTTAATCATAACAACCTCAAATTAATATATAATACCCATTTAAAGAGTCGGTAATAAAATCTAGGGCACCCTATCTTTTTGGCATCTCGTATGTTGTGCTAAAAAAATTAGGATATCCATCTTTTGGGTTGCTGGCGATACAGAGTCTTGCTCAGAAAGATGGAGGTCCTAGTTTTTCTCTTCTAGTTTTTTCTTTACCAGATCACGTAGATGATGTTTTGCCACCACCATGGACTACAGAGTTTTTTAATTTAATTTGCTTTATTTTTCAGGTTATTCAATTAGCAAATTGGAATTGAGAAATAGTATATTCGTACATTCATGTACAGGACCTTAATCAAACCTGATTGCCCATGATTAACGTCTCGTATGCCGGGTTAAAAATCGTAGGTTGGTGCTGAATGAAGTGAAGCCCAATGTTTTTCACGAAATGGATCGTTAATTCTGGTTTGCCCGTCCGTTGCATCCACATTTATCTCACACTGGTTGGCGTAATAATACCGGTCTGCTGGGCTTCGCTACGCTCTGCGCCAACCTACAAACCCCACGCTACCGCCCGTGGATTACAGCCTCCAGCCTGCTGTGGTCATCCGGCGATGTGGTGGATGGCGAAACGGCTGTACAGGGTTATCTCTGCAAGAGTGGTTGCCAAGTGGAGCATATTAGCCGAGAGAGGGGCAGGGTAAAACCGCTGTCGGGCGAAAACCTGCCAAAGATCAACAAATTACTTATTAAGCTCCTGATATCCGCCCACTTGGTACAGTGACCGCAGGCAGAACTTCGCCCCTTGCCGGGGGCAACAGCCACTCAATACTCAAGAAACTTCTCCCCGCAGCGTTCGCAGATCAGATGCCGCACATGAGTGGTCTGATAGGCGAGGGTCTGGCCGAATACCGCATTGGTCAGGCTGCTGGAGCGAAAGGCTTGCCAGAAGGCTTTGTGCGGGTCTTTGGGCATCACATCCTGGCTGTGATCCCGTGGCACCAGCACCACGATATGGCGGGTACGCTCCCTGCATTTGTCACAGCGATGGATTTCACTCGGCGGGTTCTGGTCGTGCGGGTTGCTCATAAATGGGCTCGTGATGAGAGGGAGGTGCCCATCATATTCCTCTCCACTTGGCTCTCAATCTCTCCTTGCCGGCGCAGTGAGCGGCCTCACGTTTTGCGCTGCTGCAGGCTTGCCCAGCCAGCTCAGGCCGATGCCCGCTTCTGCGGTTTGTTGGTGAGCGGTGATGATATGGCGGGTGGGGCGAGCTCGGGCGCCCAGCCAGTTCAGGCTGATTCTCGCTTCTGCGGTTTGCTGGTGAGCGGTGATGATATGGCGGGTGGGGCGAGCTCGGGCTGCTGCAGACGGGCCAGCCTTGCCAACTCAAGCCGACTCCCGCTTTTGCAGATTGGGGGTGATGATATGGCGGTTGGGGGCGAGTTCGGGCTGCTGCATCCGGGTCAGCAGCCGCCTTGCCGCCTGACGGCCAATCTCCCGCGCCGGTGAGCTGACGAAGGTGAGGGCGGGGGAGGTGAGTTCGGCCTCTGCCACATCGTCAAAGCCGAGCAGGGCCACCTGCTGGCCGATGTAGTTGTCCTTGCCCACGGTGCGGCCACTTGCCTCGACGCCATAGATGGCGCCGAGCGCCACCTCGGGGTAGTGGCAGAGCACGGCGGTCACCTTGGGGTGCTGGTGCAGCAGCTGGGCGATGGTGTCGGCGGCGCTGCGCTGGGTGCGCTCGCACTCCAGTACCCACTCCGGTTTGAATGGCAGGCCATATTGCAGCAGGCTGGCGCAGTAGCCGCCGATCCGCTCGGCGCGGGTGAGGGAGTCGGCCCGCCCGCCGACGTAGGCGATATGGCGGTGGCCCTGCTCGATCAAGTAAGTGGTGGCCTGCTTGGCGGCGTGGGTGTTGTCGGGGCCGATAAAGTCGACGTCATCGCGATAGTAGGAGCGGGCGGCGCACACCACCGGCAGTTCGGAGTCGAGCAGGGTCTCCAGGGTTTTGGCCGCCGCGCCGCGCACCGGATTGAAAATGATGCCCGCCACCCCCTGCCGTGACAGGGAGTGGATGCTCTGCTGCAGCCGCTCCGGGCTGTGGCCGCACTGGGTCAGAAACAGCAGATAGCCCTGCTGCTCCAGCACCTCGCTCACCCCGGCGGTCACCTCGGTATAGAAGGGGTCGGTGATGTCGCGCAGGATCAGCCCCACCAGATTGGATTGCTGGCTGCGCAGGTTGGCGGCGGCGCTGTTGGGCACGTAGTTGAGCTCTTTTATCGCCTGCTGCACCCGCTCGGCGGTGGCCGGGGAGATGCGCCCCTTGTCGTTGAGCACCATGGAGACGGTGGTGACCGACACTCCCGCCCGCTGGGCGACATCGGTGATCTTGGTGGCTTTGGCAGAGAGGGATTTGGGCGACATAGGGCGAACGGATGACGGACAGTTGAAAGCGAGGCCCCAGCATACCTGCTCAGATGCTCAAGTGAAACGTTACATCACCATTGGGCCGATCCGGCTCACAAATTTGGATCCTGCTGCCAGCCAGCCCCCTTATTCTGTGATCCTGTCGGCACTTGCAAATTGATAAAACGTTTTATCATCCGGCAAAACCTGATGCTGACCCGCGCCTCTGCTTCGAGATTGCTACGAGCAGCCACTGGGAAAGCCGCAGATATTGCTGTCTATTCACAAGGAGCCGTTTTATGGCCAAGCCTCAAGCCAAATCCACCATCTGGGAGTTCCTGCAGAGCCTCGGCAAGACCTTTATGTTGCCGGTCGCCCTGCTGGCCTTCTCGGGCATTCTGCTCGGTGTCGGCAGCTCGCTCACCAGCGATGCGGTCAAGCAGAGCATGCCCTTCCTCGACAATACCGTGCTGCAACTGCTGTTCCTCTGGATGACCAAGGTAGGTCTGGTGGCCTTTATCTACCTGCCGGTGATGTTTGCGGTGGCCATTCCGCTGGGGTTGGCGCGGGAAGAGAAGGGGGTCGCGGCCTTTGCCGGTTTCGTCGGCTATGCGGCGCTCAACCTCTCCATCAACTTCTACCTGACCGTGGCCAACGTCATCGGTGACGCGGCGGCGGAGAAGGCCTACGGGGTGAAATCGATCCTAGGCATCAGCTCCATCGACACCGGCATTCTGGGGGCCATCATCGTCGGGGTGATCGTCGCCAAGCTGCACGCCCGTTTCTACACCTACCGGATGCCCGATGCGCTCGCCTTCTTCGGCGGTGCCCGCTTCGTGCCCATCATCACAGTGCTGGTGTTGGGGGTGGTCGGTCTGGTCGTGCCGTTCGCCTGGCCCTGGTTTGCCGCTGGCATCAACGGTATCGGTGCGCTGATCTCCCACGCAGGTCCCTTCGGCCCCTTCCTGTTCGGTACTGGCGAGCGTCTGCTGCTGCCGCTTGGCCTGCACCACATTCTGGTGGCACTCATTCGCTTTACCGAAGCGGGTGGCACTCAACTGGTGTGCGGCAACGAGGTGAGTGGCGCGCTCAATATTTTCTACTCCGAGCTTGCCTGCGCCGACACCAACGGTTTCTCGGTCTCTGCCACCTCTTTCCTCTCTCAGGGCAAGATGCCTGCCTTCCTCGGCGGCCTGCCGGGTGCGGCACTTGCCATGTATCACTGCGCTCGCCCGGAAAATCGCGGCAAGATCAAGGCGCTGCTGGTCTCTGGTGTGGTGGCTTGCGTCATCGGTGGCATCACCGAGCCGCTGGAGTTCCTGTTCCTGTTCGTGGCGCCGGTGCTCTACTTCATTCACGCCATCCTGACCGGCCTCGGCTTTATGACCATGGGGCTGCTCGGCGTCACCATCGGTAACACCGACGGTAACCTCATCGATTTTCTGGTGTTCGGCGTGCTGCAAGGCACCGCCACCAAGTGGTATCTGGTGCCGGTCGCGGCCGCCATCTGGTTTGCCATCTACTACAGCGTGTTCCGCTTCGCCATCGTGCGCTTTAACCTGAAAACCCCGGGCCGTGAAATTGAGACCAGCGAGGCTGCCCAGCCCGCAGGCAAGAAGGCAGGCAACAGCGGTTACAACGGTGAAATCATCCTCAACGCCTTGGGCGGGGCTGATAACATCCTCGCGCTCGATAACTGCATTACCCGCCTGCGGATGTCGGTGCAGGACATGAGCCGGGTCGATGACAAGGTATTGAAAGCGAACGGCGCCATCGGGGTGATCAAGCTCGACGAGCACAACCTGCAGGTGGTGATCGGCCCGCAGGTGCATCTGGTGAAAAACCAGCTGCAGAGCCTGATGGAGGCCTGAACCGGCCAATAAAATCCGAACGGGGGGCGCAAGCCCCCTTATTTGCCTCTCCCAATATGTCTCCTGTTTATGGAGGGAGAAACTTCATGCACGATATTTATGACTTCGATCACCAGATCGACCGCCACGGCACCTACTGCACCCAGTGGGACTATGTGGCCGACCGTTTTGGCCATGCCGACCTGCTCCCCTTTACCATCTCCGACATGGATTTCGCGACCGCCCCCTGCATTCGCCAGACCCTGGCAACCCGGCTCGAGCACGGGGTATTTGGCTACAGCCGCTGGAATCACGGTGACTTCAAGGGGGCGGTGAGCAACTGGTTTGCCCACCGCTACGGGGCGAGCCTCGACCCCGAAACGCTGGTTTACGGCCCCTCGGTCATCTATGTGATTGCCCAGCTGGTGAGCCTCTGGTCGGCGCCGGGAGAAGGGGTGCTGGTGCATACCCCCGCCTACGACGCTTTCGGCAATATGCTGGCCGCCAACGACAGGGTGCTGCTGCCCTGTCCGCTTAAAAAAGAGCAGGGGAGTTATCAGATTGACTGGGCCTGCTTCGAGCAACAGGCGGCTCGCCCCGATTGCCGGATTTTGCTGCTGTGCAGCCCCCACAACCCCACCGGCCGGGTCTGGACGCGGGACGAACTCGGCCGGATGGCCGCCATCTGCCAGCGCCACGGGGTCAAGGTCATCTCGGACGACATCCATATGGATGTGAGCTTTGCCCGCTACCTGCCGTGGAGCGAGGTGGCGCCGGACGATCACTGGGCGCTGGTGAGTTCGGGCTCCAAATCCTTCAATATTCCTGCCCTTGGCGGCGCCTACGCCTTTATTGCCAACAGTGAGGCGCGGGCCGCCTATTTGCAGCGGCTCAAGGCGGCCCACGGCCTCTCATCACCGCCCATTCTCGGGGTGCTGGCCCATATCAGCGCCTATCGGGATGGCGCAGGCTGGCTCGATGCCCTGAAAAGCTATCTGCACGGCAATCTCGCCCATGTGGCGGCGCGGCTCAACGCGGCGTTCCCCGCCATCGACTATCAGGTGCCCGAGGGAACTTATCTCGCCTGGATTGACTTGAGCGGCCTTGGCATCGACACCACCGAACGGATGGATGCGTTGCAAGCCTTGCTGGTGGAAAAATACCGGGTCGCCATCATGCGCGGCGACACCTATGGCCCGGAAGGCACAGGCTATATCCGCCTCAACGTCGGCTGCCCGCGCTCGAAAGTAGATCAAGGACTCGACGCCCTGATCGGCGCGCTGGGGGAGGTTGTGTAAGGATTGATGCCTCTGGCTGGATGAGGCGTTGACTCATCCAGCCGGTGACCTTGATGGAGGCGTTCGGCTCGGTTACCGCGGGCTCAGAAGGTGGCGATTAAGGGGCTATTACGAGTGACCTGAGCTTGAATGTCTTGGCACAACATCTGAATGTGGGGCTCATCAATCTTCTCGCGGGGGATATAAATGCCGATAGTCCCCTTGTTGTACTCTTCCCCCATTTGCAGCGGGCAGATACCGAAGCGGGAAAAATAACCAGCCATGCTCACCGGATAAGGCATGACAGCATTGCTGCTATTGACAATATCAATACTGGTGAGCAGGGAGTTGCTGCTATAAATGATTTTGTCATTCAACTTCATGGCGGCGCGTTCCTGCTTTTTTCTCGCCAAGTCATCGACCAGATGCAGATATTTTTCCTCATCCGGCGTCACCAGCAGGCTCGGATAATCCACCAGATCCTGTTTGCTGCATATTTTCCCAGTGAGGGGATGACCCGCTCTGACAAATACCCCATCGTGAGAAATAAATAGCGGGATAAATATCAGGCTGTAATTTTTGGCCAGCCCGTGAATTTCATGTCCGAGAAACAGATCGATATGATTGCCGAGCAGCAGATCGAGCAGGCGCAGATGGTTGCCGACTTCAATGTTGATGGCGCAGGATGGGTTGGCTTGCTGATAGCGGGCGGTGACAGGTTGCAATACCGGCTGCCACCACGCATGTCCGGTGCCCACATTCAGCGGCCGCGCGGTGCGCTCGCGCAGGGTGGTCAACTGCCTGAGGGTATCATCGTAGATCCTCTGCATCACGCGCGCCTGCTCCAGCAGCAGCTCTCCGGCGGCGGTAAGCGTCACGCCGCCAGCGTGTCTGACTAGCAAGGTCGTCTCCAGACTCTCCTCAAGCTTTTTCATGTTGTGCGTCAGCGTCGGTTGGCTGAGCCCCATTTTCCTGGCTGCCAGACTGACATTTTTGTGGGTGGCCACTTCGATAAATTGTCTTAGATGTTTGTCCACTAACATGGCGTCCGGTCATGGTCTGGTGGTGCGCCAAGCTAGTGTAATCACCATGGGCTGTCAATTATTCCCCTTCGCTGACGGGCTATTTTTTATGTGGCTCCCTTCACGTTGTATCCAATTCATTTTTGCCACTCGATAGCCGGTTTGGTGCGGGCGATCACGTAATTTCACCTGGTTATAGATGTTATCTATGTCGCTGGTGTCGCGGTCTATTTTTCTGGTGAATGCTGACCACGTAGACTGGCAAAAACAGTTTTACTCAATGCTGTTTCAATAAAAAAACAAAAAAGTAACGAAGGGAAAATATGAAAATTCGTCCATTGGCTTTATCCGTGGCGTTATGCTGCGGCGGGGTTCTTTTGTCCGGTTGTAACGACAGCTCATCCAGCGGCAACGATAACGAGGTCAAACCCGAGGTGAAGGCGCCCTGGGATTTTGATCTCTATATGGTCGGTGAATTTAGCGGCTGGGGCCGTGAGGAGAAGTTCAAACTGACCTTCAAGGAGGGGGTCTATCGTCTGGACAACCTGAAGATGAACTCGGGTATGTCCCCCTTCAAAGTGGCTGGCCCCGAGTGGACCAAATATCCCGATTTCTCTGCGGACTCTCGCAAGGAGACCAGCATCTTCCCCGGTCAGGTCTACCCCATGTACTACCAGAACAACGGGCAGAACAACCGTCTGGTGGTGACGGAAAAGGGGCTGCTCGACATTCAGGTCAAGGTGACCAAGGCCGATCTGGCTGCACCGGCCATCGAGTTCTCCATGGTGCGTGATGACCCCAATTACAGCGAGAGCCTCTATCTGAAAGGGATTGATGGCAATCTGGAACCCGTGCTGCAGATGGTCTATCAGGGGGACAAGCAGTATGTGATGGTGGCCAAGCTGACGGCGGGTGAGCACAAGATAAAGATCGCCTCCGCGCAGGAGGGGATCGGGTTTGGGCTCAATGGCGTCATTGCATTGAACAACCCGGTCAAGATGCAGCGCTGCGATGCCCAGTGCCAGCTGGCAACAGTGCGGGTGGAGCAGGAGGGGTATTACAAGTTCCTGCTGGATGCCAGCCAGGATGAGAACGCCCCCCTGTTGCAGGTCAGCGTTGCAGGGGAGGGTGACCTAGGCATGATCAATCCCCATGAAGGGCATGAGCTGATCGAGAAGCGCGAGTATGAGACCTATAAACCTGGGGTGAAGGAAACGGCAACCTTCTCGGTCAAGCGGGCCGGTGACGAGTATCGTAGCTACGCGCAATCGACCACTCAGGAGCTGCGTGATCCGGGTGAGAACTTTACCACCTATCAGGAGCAGTCCGATCTGCCCCGCTTGCGATCCGGCAACATGGTATTTGATGCCCTGTTTGCGCTGGCAGCTCACGAGATGCGCCAGAACAGCGTGGCTCAGGTCAAGGATGGCAGTTACAACGGTGGGCAGGCGATCCCTTGCGACTGCTTTGAAACCGGCGCCAAGTGGCATTACGTCTGGACGCGGGATCTCTCTTACGCCACCGATCTGGGGCTGGGGGTGCTTGATCCCCTGCGGGCGCGCAACTCTCTGCAGTTCAAGCTCTCTGATTTCAGAGCCGAGCTGAAAAGCGAGCTGGACAGCGTGATCCCGCAAGGACGCCAGATCATTCAGGATACCGGTACCGGGGGCAGCTGGCCCATCAGTACCGATCGCATGAGCTGGGCCCTGGGGGCCGCGCGGGTGCTGGCCGCCCTGCCGGATGCCGAGCGCAGCGCGTTCTTGCCCGAGGTTTTTGAAGGGCTGAGCAACACCATAGAGAGTGATCGTCTGGCCGCCTTCGATAGCGCAGATGGCCTCTACGTGGGGGAGCAATCCTTCCTCGATTGGCGCGACCAGACCTATGCCAAGTGGATCACCGCAGATATCGCCCACATCGGCATGAGCAAATCCCTCTCCACCAACGTGACCCACTATCAGGGGTTGCTGCTGGCCGCGCGGGTGGCGGGCGAACTGGGTCGCGATGAGCTGGCGAGCCGCTATAACCAGTGGGCTGGCGAGCTGAAACTGGCGATCAATCGCGCTTTCTGGCTGGCTGACGAGAAGATGTATGCCAGCCTGATCAACACCAGTACCGATCAGAGCCCGGCCTACAAGTTCGATCTATTGGGGGAATCCCTCGCTATTCTGGCGGGTATTGCCGATGAGGCGCAGGCCAAAGAGATCATCAGCCATTATCCCATGGGCCCTTATGGCGCGCCGGTCTACTTCCCGCAGCAACCCGATATGCCGGTTTACCATAACCGCGCCATCTGGCCCTTCGTTTCTGCCTACGGGCTGAAGGCGGCAGCCCTGGTGCAGAACGTTGCCGTGGTCGATCACCATATCGACTCCCTGATGCGCGGCGCCGCGCTGAACCTCTCCAACATGGAGAACCTCGAGTGGCTCTCCGGCCAACCCTCCCTGATGGATCTTACCCATCCCGATTTGACGGGGCCGGTGATCAACTCCCAGCGCCAACTCTGGTCGGTCGGGGGTTACCTTGGCATGGTGACCGACACCACCTTCGGCTACAAAGTGGAAGAGGGGGGGATCCGGATCAAGCCGTTCATTACCTCCCACCTGCACCGCTTGATGGGGGCCAAGCCTGAGGCTGCGCTCAAGGGGTTGAACTACCGTGGCAAGCAGATCGACATCGTGCTGCACCTGCCGGAACTGGGCGGGGAGGGCAGTTACTATCCGGTGCAGAGCGTGACGCTCAATGGCGTCCCGGTGGGCGAGCAGATCAGTGAAGGGATGCTGGCCGCCAGCAACCGGATTGAGGTGACGCTCGGTGCCGCCGTGGCGGACGATCAGGGGATCCGCCTGATCAAGGATGTGGCGCCGCTGGATGTCGAGAATCGTCAGGTATTCGCACCGACCGAGCCAACCTTGCTGGGGGTCAGCGAGCAGCAGGGCAAGTTGATGGTCGCCTTGCAGGACACTATCAACAAGGGGGCGATCAGCTACAACATCTATCGGGATGGCAAGCGGGTGGCCTCCGGTCTGGATAGTGCGACCAGCTGGGTTGACGATATGGCACTGCAGCCGGGCAAGGCCTATTGCTACAGTGCCGAGGCGGTCTATCCGGAGTCCGGCAACCGCTCCCATCATGCCAAGCCGGTTTGCTATCAGCCTGCGCTGCAACATATCGCCATCGATGGGGCCAACGTCTCCCATACCGGCAGCGTGAGCGCCGCCGATGGGGCCATTCCTGTCCCTCATCTCAAGGATTGGGGCCGCCCCGACGACAGCTTGCTGGTGCAGGGGGTCAAGCTGGATGGCAAGCGCACCATTCGCCTGCAATACAGCAATGCCCAGCATGCCATCAATCTGGGGGTGACCAACGGGGTGAAACGGATCTCGGTAGTGAGCGGTGGCCAGGTGGTCGCCAGCGGCATGGTGCAGATGCCCCATGTGATGAAAGAGGGCGACCTCAAACCGCTGCGTGACTCAACGCCGTTCGTGGTTGATCTGCCCGCCGGGGAGTATGACATTCGGGTGAGCGATTTCTACAACATGAGCTATCTGAAGGCGAACGACACCTACAACGATGCTGGAGGTCAAAAGGGCGCGGTCAATCTGATCGATCTCGCCAGCATCACTGTCTCGGCCCGCTAAGCGGTCAAACAAAACGGCCAAACAAAACCGCCCCGGACATCCGGGGCGGTTTTTTATTTATTGCCGCTTTATTCTCACCGCAGTGGTCTGTGCGGTCGAACAAAGTCTCAGCGATAGCGGCCACGTACCGAGCTGCTGGCACGGCCAGCCAGCTTGATCAGGCTCTGGCGGGTGTGCAGGTGGCAGAGCGCGACGCCGAGGGCATCCGCCGCATCCGCCTGCGGGGTGGCGGAGAGTTTCAGCAGATGGGTCACCATATGCTGCACCTGCTCCTTGGCGGCGCCGCCGGTGCCGACCACCGCTTGCTTGATCTGGGTGGCGGAGTACTCGCTCACCGGCAGATAGGCGTTGACTGCAGCGACGATGGCGCTGCCCCGGGCCTGCCCCAGTTTCAGGGCCGAGTCGGCGTTGCGGGCCATAAAGACCCGCTCGATGGCAAACTCGGTGGGTTTGAACTGGGTGATGATCTCGCATACCCCGTCATAGACCTGCTTGAGGCGCTCCGGCAGCTCGCCGCAATCGGTGCGGATGCAGCCAGAGCCCAAGTATTCGGCCTTGCCGCCTACGACCCGGATAACCCCGTATCCGGTGATCCGCGAACCCGGATCTATGCCCAAAATAATGCTCATGGGTGTTGATTGCTCTAAAGGCGAGTGATGGTCGCCAAGATAGCAAACTGCGGCCAGTTTGGCTGCACACTGTATGTACGAACAGTAAAAAGAGGGCTTTAATGTGACAAAAACGGCCCCGAAGGGCCGTTGCGTCATAACAGAGTGCAGTCAGGATCAGGCTGCGTGATCGACCTTGTGTGGCTGGGAGAATCCTTCCAGCTCGCCTGGGGCGAAGTTGTCTACCTGAATCGCTTCGTAGCGCAGGGCATCGGCGGCCAGCAGTTTGTCCGCTTCGTCCTTGCTCAGGATGGAAGCGGCAAGCGCAGCGGCAACCAGCTCCGGCAGGGCCATCTTGCGGGGCAGTTTGCCCTCTTTCTGGGCCTGCACCAGTTTCTTCTCGTAGGGCTGCACCGCCACCATGGCCTGGAAGGCGCGCTCCATCAGGCCGACCGGATCCGCGTCATCCTTGCCCACATAACAGAGGGCGGTCAGACGGTCGCGGAACTCGCCCGGTTTCATCATGGCCAGACAGATGGCGTGGCAGCGATCGTCGGCCGGCATCTTGTAACCGACGCCGAACGGGAACACCACGCGCTTGAGCACGGCACCCACCACCTTGTTCGGGAAGTTCTGGAAGAAGCCCTCGAACGCCTTGCCAATCAGGTAGAGGTTGCGCTCCACCGCGTACTGCACGAACGGCAGATCGGAGACCATACGGCCCTGATCCTCGTAGTGTTTGAGGGTGGCGGAGGCCAGATAGAGGTGGCTCAGCACGTCACCCAGACGGGCGGAGATCATCTCCTTGCGCTTGAGATCGCCACCCAGCATCAGCATGGAGACGTCGGCGCACAGGGCCAGCCCTTTACTCATGCGAGAGAGCTGCTTGTAGTAGCGGGCGGTTTCGCCGGCCACCGGCGCGCTGTTGAACTGACCCAGGGTCAGCCCCTGGAACAGGGAACCGAAGAAGTTGCCGGCGCCGAAGGCGATGTGCTTCATCAGCAGGGCGTCGAACTTCTCGAGACCGCGCTCCACGTCGGTGTCGGCGGCAGCTTCCAGCTCGGCAAACACGTACGGGTGGCAGCGGGTGGCCCCTTGCCCGAAGATCATCAGGTTACGGGTCAGGATGTTGGCCCCTTCCACCGTGATGGCGACCGGAATGCCCATGTAGGCGTAGCCGGTGTAGTTTTTCGGACCGAGCTGGATGGCACGACCGGCGTGGATGTCCATGGAGTCATCCATGATCTGGCGCGCCATTTCGGTCATGTGGTACTTGGAGATGGCGGTGACGATGGCCGGTGCCTGACCCAAGTCCAAGGAACCTGCGGTCATGCGACGAGCCCCTTCCAGCTGATAGGTGAGGCCGCCGATGCGAGCCAGCGCCTCTTGCACCCCTTCAAACTTGCCGATGGACATGCCGAACTGCTTGCGCACGTAGGAGTAGGCGCCCACGGTGCGGCTCGCCATGTGACCGCAAGCGGTACCCAAGGCAGGCAGCGAGATGCCGCGACCGGCGGAGAGGCACTCCACCAGCATGCGCCAGCCGCGACCGGCGTAATCCGGGCCGCCGATGATCCAGTCGAGCGGAATGAACACATCCTTGCCGAAGGTCGGGCCGTTCAGGAATGCCAGACCCATGGGGTAGTGGCGATCGCCAACGCGCACGCCCGGGTGGCTGGTGGGGATGAGCGCACAGGTGATGCCGAGCTCTTCCTTGTCACCCAGCAGTTTTTCCGGGTCATAGAGTTTGAATGCCAGCCCCAGTACGGTGGCGCGCGGCGCCAGGGTGATGTAGCGCTTGTTCCAGTTGAGGCGAATACCCAGCACCTCTTCACCCTTGTGCATCCCTTTGCAGACGATGCCCTTGTCAGGGATGGCGCCTGCATCGGAGCCCGCTTCCGGGCCGGTCAGGGCGAAGCAGGGCACCTCTTTGCCATTGGCCAGCCCCGGCAGCCAGAAATCTTTCTGGGCCTGGGTGCCGTAGTGCATCAGCAGCTCGCCCGGGCCGAGGGAGTTCGGCACCATGACGGTGACCGCCACGCTCAGGCTCTTGGTGGCAATACGGGTGACGATGGTGGAGTTGGCAATCGCCGAGAACTCGCGGCCGCCGTAGGATTTCGGGATGATCAGGGAGAAGAAGCCTTCCTTCTTCAGATAGTCCCACACCGGCTCAGGCAGGTCTTTGGTTTCGTTGACGATCTTGAAGTCATCGACCATGGCGAGCAGGGTTTCGACCTGATTGTCGATAAAGGCCTGCTCTTCGGCGCTCAGTTCGGCCTTGCCGTAACCGTGCAGTTTTTTCCAGTCGGGGTTGCCGCGAAACAACTCGCCATCCCACCAGACGGAGCCGGCTTCCATGGCCTCCCGCTCGGTGGCTGACAAGGGCGGCAGTATCTTTTTGAAGATGCCGAACACCGGACGGGTTACCACCTTTTTACGGATGGAGGGCACGCCGAGCACAACGGCTATCGCCAGCACCAGCAGGACAAGCAATGTGATCATACCGAAGTTCCTTCTATTTCACTGTTTCCGTTGATTTGTTGTTGGTTGTTACACAGCCAGGGAGAGCCTGGTCGACTCCACGGGCGCCCCGACTCCGGACGCCAGATAAGGAATAACGTTGCGCACCAGCCCTTCCACATCGAGCTGCTGGCCAAAGTCGGCCAGGGCGATGTCGCGTAGCGCATCGGCGGAGGCCATGGTGAATACGACAGTGCCCAAGGTGAAGTGCAGGCGCCAGAAGAGATCCGCTGGCGACAGGGCCGGATTGGCCTTGGAGATCGCTTGGGTGATCCGCATCAGAATGGGGCCGTAGTGGGCGGTGATAAAGCGGCGCAGGTGGCCCTGGCTATCGATGTATCCGCGTCCCAGCAGTTGCATGAAGATGGCCGGGCCGTTGGCCCGCACCGCAGAGAGTTTCATCAGTGGTTCGACAAAGCTTTCAAACAGTTGCAGTAAGGTCAGCTGCTCCTGCTCCATCAGCACCCGCAGGCGTGCATCGAGATCCGGCATGAACAGGCTCAGATAGCGGTCGAGCACCGCCTGGATCAGCTCCTTTTTAGAGCCGAAGTGATAGTTCACCGACGCCAGATTGACGTCGGCCTCACTGGTGATCAGACGCAAAGAGGTATCGGCGAATCCCCGCTCGGCAAACAGCACTTCAGCGGCATCGAGAATACGGTTTTTGGTATCGATTTTACTCACTGGACACCTCACTTAAACGAATGTTTAAAAAGTACGTTTCATAACGTGAAGTGTCAAGAGAATGTGAATGAGTGTTAGCGGAATGTTTTTCGATGAAAAAAGCAAAGTAGGCGGAACTTAGTCAAAAAGCCGGACTCTATATCTATGCCACTGCAATTAAACATTAAGTCTCGCCCAACCTGCACCATGCTAGTTGGGCCTTTTTTTGCGCGTTTGTTACTGGTTTGCGATTTACAGGCAAAAAAAACCGCCGCAGGGCGCGACGGTGGGGAAAGTGAGTTCGCGTCATCCTGACGGCAAACTATCGATGCGAGTTCAGGCTGTATCGACGGGGGCAGTATGCCAGCCAGGGCCCCTCAGACTATGTCAGCTTCGCGGTATTTTGTGACAAAGTGTGGCAAGCACTGGCGTGGCTCAATCCCCCTCACTTTGTTATGCTGACCCTCCAATATCCGAGGGGAGATAAGATGAAGTACCCGGTCGATACCCACACTCACACCATTGCCAGCACCCACGCCTACAGCACCATCCACGACTATCTGCCGATAGCCAAAGCCAAGGGGATCAAGCTGTTTGCCACCACGGATCACGGCCCCGAGATGGCAGATGCCCCTCATGTCTGGCACTTTGCCAATTTGCCAATACTGCCAAGAGTGGTGGATGGCGTCGGGATCCTGCGGGGTATCGAGGCCAACATCAAAAACCTGGAGGGGGAGATCGACTTTCCCGAGCGGTACGAGTCGCGCCTCGACATGATCATGGCGGGCTTTCATGAACAGGTATTCCCTCCCTGCGATCAGGCAGCCCATACCCAGGCGATGATCAACGCCATCAAGAGTGGCCGGGTCGATATGATCAGCCACCCGGGCAACCCCTCATTTCCTATCGACATTCAGGCGGTGGTCAAGGCGGCGGCCGACTATCGGGTGGCGCTGGAGATCAACAACTCCTCCTTCATTCATTCGCGCCCGGGTAGCGAAGGCAACTGCCGCGCCATCGTGGAAGCTGCGCGGGATCTGGGTGCCTATCTCACCTTTGGCTCCGACTCCCACGTCGCCTTCAGCCTCGGCGATTTTGACCACTGTCACCGTCTGGTGACCGAGGCGGGCTTTCCGCTGGATCGGATCCTGGTGCGCTCCCCCCGCGCCCTGCTTGAATTTCTCGAAAGCCGTGGCCGTGCCCATATCCCCGAGTTTGCAGACCTGTAGATATTCGCTAACACATTGAGCCAATAGATAAAACAGGATTGGTGCAGCAGTGACTGGCGTCATCCGCAAATAGCTGGGATGAGATGGCTGGGAGGACAATGAGGAATGCCTTGTTCATCCTAGCCCTTGGCAGGAAAGGGCTGAGGCAAGCCTCGCTCTCGGTAAGTCAGGTTTTTTCTGGTTTTAAAAATTTCGCTATCCCGGCGTTTTCCGCTTTTTATGTGATGGAGATCACTGTACCATCGCCGCCCGACCTGCCACCCGGCCGCATCTCCCCCTGCGACGGCGCTGGCGTCAACCGATACATGCTGTCACCCGGAACGTGAATGACCCCAGGATGGGACCCGCCACTAACCTGTAGGTTTGTGGTCTGCGTGTCGCGTGGGTCGGCACCTCTCCCGTCCGATCTTCCGCGATACCTGTCTGCAGACTTGCCATATGAAACTCCTCTCTTCATAGGTGCAAGATGACACTGTTATTGAGTCTGGTCGGTATACTGGCCCTGATGTTTATTGCCTGGCTGGCCAGTGAAAACCGCCGTGCTATCCGCTGGCGCACGGTATTGGGTGCGCTCGCCCTGCAGACCGGCTTTGCCGCACTGGTACTCTATTTCCCCCCCGGACAAGCCATTCTTGGTGCCATGAGCAATGGCGTCTCCGCCCTGCTCGGCTTTGCCGATAGCGGGATAAGCTTCGTGTTTGGCGATCTGGCCAGCAACGGCTTTATCTTCGCGGTGCGGGTGCTGCCGTTGGTGATCTTTATCAGCTCCCTGATCGCCGTGCTCTATCACTTCGGCATCATGCAGTGGGTGATCCGCGTATTGGGGGGCGGTATTCACCGCCTGCTCGGCACCAGCCGTGCGGAATCCCTGGTGGCCACCGGCAATATCGTCCTCTCGCAGGGGGAGTCCCCGCTGCTTATTCGCCCCTTCCTCGCCAGCATGACCCGCTCCGAACTGTTTGCGGTGATGACCTGCGGCATGGCATCGGTGGCTGGCTCGGTGCTGGGCGGTTACGCCGCACTGGGCGTAGATCTCAAATACCTGATTGCTGCCTCCTTTATGGCGGCGCCGGGTGGTCTCTTGATGGCAAAACTGCTGGTGCCCGAGCAGCAGCAAGTGTGCGATCAAGAGGAGATCCCGTTGGACAAGAGCGATTACAGCAACGCCATCGATGCGCTGGCGGGTGGAGCCATGAACGGCATGAAGATCGCCGTGGCTATCGGTACTATCCTGCTGGCCTTTGTCAGCGTGATCACCATGATCAACGCCGGTCTCACCACCGTGGGTGATTGGTTCGGCTGGGCTGATCTCTCCTTGCAACAGCTGCTGGGTTATCTGTTTGCCCCGGTGGCCTGGCTGATTGGTGTGCCTGCCAGCGAGATGATGGCGGCAGGTTCGCTGATTGGTCAGAAGGTGATCATGAACGAGTTCGTCGCCTATCTGGACTTTGTCCAGATCAAGGATGGCTTGAGTGCCCATACCCAGATCATCATCACCTTTGCCCTCTGCGGCTTCACCAATCTGGGCTCTATTGCGGTGCAAATTGGTTCTATCGGCACCATGGCACCGGAGCGCCGCCACGATGTGGCCAATATGGGGTTAAAGGCGGTGCTGGCCGCCACCCTGGCCAACCTGATGAGCGCCACCCTGGCCGGGATTTTTGTCTCACTGGCCTGATGGTTGACCCGATAGCCGGTTAGTCAGCGGCAAAAACAAAAGACCCCCTCTTGCCGTTGGGCAGAGGGGGTCTTTTTATGGCTCATTGATAACGATGAGAGGGCGCTATCGATTCGGCAGAGCACTTCACGTTCACTTCACCGAGTGGAGGTAGGGTAAGCACCAGTTTTCAGTTGGAGCTTCACCCTATGCCCACCATAGTCACCCACGCCGCCATCCCTCTCTGCCTTGGACTGGGGCTTGGCAGCCGGATTATCCCGCCCCGCCTGCTGCTGGCGGGGGTTGCCATTGCGATGCTGCCCGATGCCGATGTGCTCGCTTTCAAGCTGGGGGTCGCTTACGGCCACGTCTTTGGCCACCGCGGCTTTACCCACTCCTTGCTATTCGCCTTTGCCCTGCCCACGCTGGCCATGCTGTTTCACCGCCAATTTCGGGCCAGCGCCGCCACCGTCTGGTCGTTTCTGCTGGTCTCTCTGCTCTCCCACAGCCTGCTCGATTCCCTCACCACTGGCGGCAAGGGGGTTGGCTGGCTCTGGCCGTGGCGTGACGAGCGTTTCTTCGCCCCCTGGCAGGTGATCCGGGTCGCCCCTTTCAAGTTGGAGGCCTACCTCACCGCCCGAGGGGAGGCGGTGATCCTCTCCGAGCTCTACTGGGTCTGGTTACCGGGGGTTGTGTTGATGCTGATCTTGATGGGGTGGCGCAGGGGCGGTAGTGGTGGGATTGGAAAGGGATGTTGGATATATAGTGGCTGAGCCAAAGATAAAAACTTAGACCCCCATCCCTTATATTCTGGCTATTCAAAATTTTGCTCAGAAAGATGGGGGGCTGATTTTTTGTTTTGTTATCACACTTACCTTTCGGTGAGCAGTGATCTTCGTATTTTTTTTTTCGTCAATTTAATGATTGTTCATAAAGTGACTTCGCGATATGTTTGTATGGTACGCTATTAAAATTCTGCCTTTCTAAGACCGATAAGCATTTGTTTTTCGCCGAGCTCGGCTAATATTGCCTCCAATACTTTCACAGCATCTTTTATTGCTGTTTCTATAGTAGATTTTGCTTTCTATTATTTAGATTCTAGTTTTTTAGCAATCACTTCATCTACAACCGGTTTAAATATATTTTTTATTACGGTAAGACATTTGATTATTCCCTTATCAATTTATAAGTCAGCAACATGTTACAACTCGTGCTGATTAAATATAATTGTTTATGTGTACTAACGATAAGTTAAGGGGGGGGGGATTTAGCCCGTCCCAGTGAGAGGGGAGCAGGGACACCCATCTTTTGGAATGTTGGCTATGCTACGCTTTGCTTAGAAAAGTGGGTGTCCCAAAACTCAAAACTACGAATGGTTACATAACGCCCGCATTTGCGGCTGGTTTGGAGCATAGCGCGACAACATGCACTTGTTAGGTGCAAGCTTACTACTCCACTGAGGCAAGCCTTTTATCAATTAGTAGTGTTGCTAAACGGAGACATATCAAGACGAGAAAATCATGCGCATTCTTGAGCACTTCGATTTTGGTCGAAAAATACTTGACCCCAGACTTGGGTGATTCTCCAGAGTGTACGTACTGATTTCTCACTGCATAAACTAAAGACAGAACATCGTTTATTGCCATGTCTTCGTTATTGGTGAATATATTGAATATTCTATGTAAAGCGCGCTTTTGAGAGTTTGACGTGGCACCACTGGTCAAATAGTCAATGTAGCGTTGAGAGTCCTCACGAAATTTTGAGTTACAATGTATATTGTCGCTGTGATATTGCCGAAATGACTTAGTTATGATATCAAAATGATATTCTCCTAAAAGCTCATCTAAGATGTCTTCGGAAAGTGAAGTTGTTTTTGATCTATTGGTTAATAACGACGAATTATCATATGCCTTCAACAACGACTCGTAACTAAACCATACATTCGATAGCTTCAATGTCAGCCTAGATACATCTTTTGAAGTATCCGTATTGGTGTATCTAAAACCAGGGTTAAAAGTTATATTTGTACTCAATGCCATTTGTAGTCGTATATCAAAAAGGCGTATATCTTGATCAATTTCACCTTCAAATGACTCAATTAACTTTTCGAATGAAATCTCGTAGTCATCTTGAAACCAATTAAATATGATTTCATTCTCTTTAATTACTACTGACATGATGTTCCTTGTCGCGGGATAGCATTGAAAAAAACTTGGACACCCATCTTTGTATTCTTGCTATGTAACGCTTTGCTCAGAAAGATGGATGTCCTGATTTTTGTTCTACGCCACTGTCAAAAAGGTGGGGGTCCCAATTTCCATTCTGCGGAAAAATAGTCTGGGAGATGCGCTTTGTTAGAGCTTGGGCGTAAATTTATTTGCCATATACTCCATTTCATATACTAGTCTCAATAACTCAGCTGTAAGCATTACTGTACTTTGAGCCCTTTCTTTTTCTGGAGCATCAAGCTTGTGGGTTGACTTATTTCCGTGCTGCCTAATTAAATCAACCCAGCCTTTCATTGGTGGTGTTACATAGCCATTATTTTCAAGATAAGTCATATATGCAGCAAATGACTCGCCCTCTTTTGCACCTTTATCTGCGGCAACATGCATTAATATTTTTCTGCAAATTAATTCTGCAGCAGTATATGCATTTACTTCCATGCACCGACGAGCTTCACTATATGATTCACCGACTTCAGGAGGTAAGCCCTGAATGTTAGGGCCAAATTGTGACCCAGGAAAAACTGTATTATTAATTTTTGCAGATGGCATTGTGCAATGTGTGCACAAAAGCCATTTATTGGAGTAACGATTGGTGGCTTGATCTTGCCAATCATAGCGAGCAACCACAGCACCACTAACCTTAGTTCCACAGTGCCCACAAGTATAAGTTTCCCAGCCTTCCTTCGTGCTACCATCATTACGAATTATTGATCTGTGACCTTGAAAGCTCATGACTTACTCCGATGTGTTTTTTGTAGCCCTAATGCTCGCGTAATAGGTACGAGCTTGCGAACGTCAGAATTGTTACACTTGTTAATTGTTTTCCGGCTCAAAATTTCCGAATTTTATAATGTCAGCAATAGCCGATCCAATGGGAGGGGCTGTGGCCCCCTTTTTTAAATAAATAGTCATAATAATGTGCTCCCCTGATGTATTTTCATCTAGAATGGTGATTAGCATTTAGATGCTTCTCGTGAAAATTTATAATTGAGACAGGCCTCTCAAGTAATTCAATGCTTCTGTGCTAAAGATTTAAAATATTAATGCGATGAGATTTTATTTCCTGCGTTTTCTAGATTTTATTCATTTGCTTAGCTTTCCAGCAGTGATAGAGAAAGTGATGACTTTTCAAATCAACTAGATAAGTGGGTATCTCGTATATTGGACTAAAAAATCGTAGGTTGGTGCTGAACGAAGTGAAACCCAACGTTTACCACGAAATATATCTGTAAATCTGTTTTGCGGATCTGCCACGTCCATATTTATCCCGCTCTGGTCGGTGCAATAATGCTCGCCTGTTGGGCTTCGCTACACGCTGCGTCAACCTACAAACAGCCACGCTACCGCCCCTGAGTTACAGCTCCCAGACCACTGCTTTTAACCTGCGAGATAGCAACAATCGCTGTCATGGCGTTCTTCCGA
This sequence comes from Aeromonas sobria, assembly GCF_000820145.1. GTDB lineage: Bacteria > Pseudomonadota > Gammaproteobacteria > Enterobacterales > Aeromonadaceae > Aeromonas > Aeromonas sobria. The sequence goes on from NZ_CDBW01000017.1 coordinate 255,364, forward strand.
GAGGTTGATTGTCATTCGGGTATCTTAAGGGGGAGGGTGCTGCGTTGAGAAGCGTGTTTTGGTGGGAATCTGTGTTGGATCAATAAATTAGTCATTAAGGCGTGGACTGAGTGAGCATCTTGCTTGGCTGGAAATGCACCATCCCCTCACCCCAACCCTCTCCCGGAGGGAGAGGGTGCTTGTTCACTGTTGCACGGTAGCCTCAGGCGGGCACGGTTTTGATCCCCCTCTTACTTTGCTGAGGCGAGCCCTCTTGTCCAGGCCGCGAGGCAGGATGCCGAGCGAGCAGCGCAAGGCCATGGGCAAAATCGGGAAGGGCGAGCATAGCTCGACCCGATTTGGCGCGAGAACACGGATGTTCGAAGCGGGCTTTGGCCGGAGCCATGGATGGCGGAGGCCAAAGGCCCATCGGCGCGTGCCGTTGGACAAGAGGATGAGCCAAAGGTACCCGACGTCAGTCGGGCGAAAACGCGGGGGAGAAGACCTTTGGTGTTATTTGTTAAAGAGAGCGGGTCTTTCCAAAGTCACTCGCCCAGGCCCGAAGGGCGGGCGAAACCCCGTCGAGGGTGGCGCTCTCGTGTCCTGCGTGGCGAAGCCGCGCCATAGCATTAGCATCAATTCCGCGAACGTCTGATTACGCTTCGCTAATCAGACCTACAAGGGTGGCACCAACCAGGGATGGTGGATAACAAAAGGGAGCCCGCTTGGGCTCCCTTGCTTGTCATGGGGGTGGGCGTTTGACTGAACGCTTAGCGCAGGGTCGCCGCCTTCATCCCTTCCACAAACTCTTTCAGACGAATGAGCATATGCGCCGGGTTCTGGTGGTGGGTCTCGATGATCTTCACCACGGCGGAGCCGGAGATGGCACCGGCGGCGCCAGCGGCGATCGCTTCACGCACCTGAGCCGGTTCGCTGATGCCAAAGCCGAGCAGGGCGGGGGGGGCGTTAAACTCGCGCAATGTGTTGATCAGGCCATCCACCGGCATGCCAGCCTTGGTCTCGGCACCGGTTACACCTGCGCGGCTCACCAGATAGGTGTAACCACTGCCAAGCTCCGCCACCTGTTTCAGGGTCTCGGCATCGCCATTGGGCGGGGCGATAAAGATGCTGTCGATACCGAACTTGTCGGCGGCTGCCTTGTAGGGGGCGCACATCTGCACCGGCACGTCGGCGACCAGCACTGAATCCACCCCCGCCTGCTGGCACTTCTCATAAAAACCGTCGATCTGGCGCACATAGACCAGATTGGCGTAAACCAGCAGGCCAATGGGCAGTTGCGGGTACTTGGCGCGGATGCGGCCGAGCAGCTCGAAGCAGTCGTCCGGGGTGGTGTGGCTCTCGAAGGCGCGCAGGGCGGCGCCCTGAATGGTGGGGCCATCCGCCACCGGATCGGAGAAGGGAATGCCGAGTTCGAGGGCATCGGCGCCCCCTTCGACCAGCGCATCGACGATGGCCAGTGACAATTCGGGGGTGGGGTCACCCAGCATCACGAACGGCACAAAGGCGCCCTGATTGACCGCATCCAGACGGGAGAAAAGTTGTGTGTAACGGTTCATTTGCAGGTTCCTTCTTTCTCAAAGCTTTCTGTTTCCAAGATATCGGCAACGGTGAAGATATCTTTGTCGCCACGGCCGGAGAGGTTGACGATCAGCACCTGCTCTTTTTCCGGTTCACTGCGGGCCATCTTGAGGGCGTGAGCCAGCGCGTGGGAGGACTCCAGTGCCGGGATGATCCCTTCGGATTTGGCCAGCTCCTGGAAGGCGTCCAGCGCCTCCTTGTCGGTGATGGAGACATACTCGGCGCGGCCGATGGAGGCCAGATGGGCGTGCTGCGGGCCGACGGAGGGGAAATCCAGCCCCGCCGAGACGGAGTAGGACTCCTGAATTTGCCCCTGCTTGTCCTGCATCAGGTAGGAGTGCATGCCAAAGAAGACCCCCTTGCTGCCGTGCCCCAGCGGCGCACCGTGCTCGCCACTCTCGATGCCGTGGCCACCCGGCTCGACCCCGATCAGACGCACCTCTTTGTTGTCGATAAAGTCGGCAAACATGCCGATGGCGTTAGAACCGCCGCCGACGCAGGCGATCACCGCATCGGGCAGCCGCTCCTCTTTCTTGAAGCACTGGGCCTTGGCCTCTTCGCCGATCATCTTCTGGAACTCCCGCACGATAGTGGGGAAGGGGTGCGGACCAGCGGCGGTGCCAAGCAGGTAGTGGGCGGAGTCGTAGTTGGCAGCCCAGTCACGCAGCGCCTCGTTGCAGGCATCTTTCAGGGTGCTGGAGCCGGAGTGCACCGGAATGACGGTGGCCCCCATCAGCTTCATGCGAAATACGTTGGGCTTCTGGCGCTCGCAATCCTTGGCACCCATGTAGACCCGGCACTTGAGGCCAAGCAGGGCGCAGGCCAGCGCCGTGGCGACGCCGTGCTGACCGGCGCCGGTCTCGGCGATGATCTCTGTTTTGCCCATCCGCTTGGCCAGCAGCGCCTGACCCAGCACCTGGTTGGTCTTGTGGGCGCCGCCGTGCAGCAGGTCTTCACGCTTGAGATAGAGGCGGGTCTTGGTGCCCTTGGTCAAATTGCGAGTCAGGGTGAGCGGGGTCGGGCGACCGGCATATTCGGTCAGCAGCTCCTGAAATTCGGCGATAAAGGCCGGGTCTTCCTGGGCATCGACGAAGGCTTTTTCCAGCTGAAGCAGGGCGGGGATCAGGATTTGGGGCACGTACATGCCACCAAATTCACCAAAAAACGGGTTGAGCAGGGTCATGGTTTCTTCCTTATACCTTGAGTCAAAAACGGAACATCAAAAACGATACAGAGATCCAGTGGCCGCCTTACAGCGCGCGTAGGGCGGCGAAGGCGGCGGCGAGTTTGTGGCCATCTTTCTGGCCTGGGGCACTCTCTACCCCGGAGTTGAAATCAAGGCCGAGGCAACCCACTTGAGCGGCCTGCAGGGCGTTGTCGGGATTCAGGCCGCCCGCCAGCATCAATTTGCTCTTGTCGAGCGTGGCCAGCAGGGCCCAGTCGAACGCCTGACCGGTGCCGCCGCTCTGGCTGCCTACTTTCGTATCCAGCAGCAGCCGATCCGCCGGATAGTCGAGGGCGGGCAGCGGCTCGCCGCTTTCTTTGTCAAGAGAGACGCCTATGGCTTTCCAGATCTGGCAACTTGCAGGCAGCAGCGGACGCAGCACCTCGATATAGGCGGCATCCTCATCCCCATGCAGTTGCACCGCGGCTAGTCCCAGCGCCTCCACCGTTTTGGCGATGGTCTCTTGCTGGGCGTTGCGAAACACCCCCACATAGGAGAGCGGCGCACCTGCCATCACGGTACGGGCGGTGGGAATGTCCACATAGCGCGGGCTCTTCGCCACAAAGATCAGGCCGCCGAACACCGCCCCCGCCTGATGGGCTGCGGCGGCATCGTCGGCGCGGGTCAGGCCACACACCTTGTTCTGACCCAGTACCAGTTTGCGCACTGCCGCTTCCAGATCCGGCTCGGCCATCAGGGAGGAGCCCACCAGAAAGCCCTTGGCGTGGTGGCGCAGGTCCGCCACCTGAGCGCGGTGGTTGATCCCAGACTCGCTGATCACGACCCGGTCGGAGGGAATGTCTTTGGCCAGCTGTTTGGTGCGGTTCAGATCCACGCTCAAGTCCCGCAGATCCCGGTTGTTGATGCCTATCACCGGCGCGCCCAGCGCGATGGCGCGGGTCAGCTCCTCTTCATTGCTCACCTCGGTGAGCACGCCAAGGCCCAGTTCTTTGGCCACCGCAAACAGGGCGCGATAGCCTTCGTCGGTGAGCACCGAGAGCATCAAGAGGATGGCGTCCGCCTGATAATGGCGGGCCAGATAGACCTGATAGGGGTCAATCATGAAATCCTTGCAGAGCACCGGCTGGCTGACGCGGCTGCGTACCCGCGGCAAAAAGGCGAAATTCCCCTGAAAGAATTTCTCGTCGGTCAGCACCGAGATGGCGGTGGCGTATTTGCCATAGATGTCGGCGATGGCCTCCGGGCTGAAATCATCGCGGATCAGCCCCTTGGAGGGGGAGGCCTTCTTGCACTCCAGAATAAAGCGGGTGGAACCGGCCTTGAGGGCGCCGACGAAATCCCGATCGCTGGGGGTCAGCGCGCTCTGGAAGCTCTCCAGCGGCTGGGCCAGCTTGCGGGCGGCAACCCACGCCTGCTTGGCCGCCACGATTTTGCCGAGGATGGTCTGGCTGATGGAGCCCATGTTCAGAAAAGCATGGGGGGCAATAAGGTCTGACATCTCGTTATCCTTGCGAAGCTGGCTCTTGCCCTGCGGGCGTTCTGAATGACTGTTGTGCAACGTGGTGGCTGACATCATGCCTCCTGATGGCCCGCTTCCTGATGGCTCAAAGTGGCCAGCCGGGCGGCGATCTCTGCCGCTTTACCGCTCGCCAGCACCGCCAGCACTTCGGCCGCCGCGCTCTTGAGATCTTTCGCCTTGCCCGCCATCAGCAGCAGCGGCGCCACGTTGGCGGCGATGGCTGCGTTGTGGGCCGGGGTGCCTTGCCCTGCCAGAATGGCGGCGGTGATGGCGCGGTTCTCTTCCGGTTCTCCCCCCTGAATGGCGCTGACCGGATAGGTATCGAGGCCAAAGTCAGCCGGGGTGATCATGAATTCGCGGATCTCGCCGTCACGGATCTGGGCCACCTGGGTCGGGCCGTGGATGGCAATCTCATCGAGCCCGGCGCCGTGAACCACCATACCTGTTTTCAATCCCAGTGCCAGCAGGGTTTCGGCGATGGGGCGCACCAGCTCGGGGGCATAGACCCCCATCAGCTGATAGGTGGGGCGGGCGGGGTTGATGAGCGGCCCCAGCACGTTGAACAGGGTGCGGGTCTTGAGGGCCTGACGTACCGGCATGGCGTGGCGCACTCCTGCGTGGTACTGGGGGGCGAACAGGAAGCAGATGCCAAGCTCGTCCAGACAGTGGCGCGCCTGCACCGGGCTCATGTCGAGCTTGATCCCCATCTTGTCGAGCAGATCGCTCGAACCCGATTTGCTCGAGACCGAACGGTTGCCGTGCTTTGCCACTTTCAGGCCACAGGCGGCGGCGACCAGCGCCGAGGTGGTGGAGACGTTGATGGTGTTGAGACCATCGCCACCGGTGCCGACGATGTCGCAGAACTCGTAGTCCGGACGCGGGAAGTCGCGCGCTTCCGCCAGCAGCGCTTCGGCGGCACCGGCGATCTCCTCCGGGGTCTCCCCCTTGATCTTGAGGGCGGTCAGCAGGCTTGCGAGAACGATGGGATCCACTTCGCCACGTACCACCTGGCCGAAGGCGTCGCGGGTACTTTCACGGCTCAGAGACTGACCCTGATAGAGGGTGTTGAGATGTTGATGCATGTTGGTCTCCTTACCTTAACGCACGCTGCTTTCTGGGCGGGTGATATGGGCGAGCGCCTGGGTCAGCAGGCGGGCCCCTTCCGAGGTCATGATGGATTCCGGGTGGAACTGGAAACCCAGCACCCGCTCATCCTGCTGCTCTATGGCCATGGGCATGCCCTGATAGTGGGCAATCACCGTCAGCTCTTCTGGCACATAGGTGGCGACCAGCGAGTGGTAGCGGGCCACCGGCAGCGGGCTCGGCAGACCGGCAAAGGCGCCGTGGCCGTTGTGCTCAATCAGGGAGCGCTTGCCGTGGACGATTTCACCCGCCGCACCGACGGTGCCGCCATAGGCTTCGCACAGGGCCTGATGTCCGAGGCAGATACCGAGGATCGGCACCTGACCGCGGGCCAGCTTGATGAGGTCAATGAGGCAACCCGCTTCATGGGGCGCGCCCGGCCCCGGCGAGAGCACCAGCACCGCATCCCCTTCGCAGGCGGCGATCTCGCTCATGATGCGACTGGCCGGCAGGCTGTTGCGGTAGATCCGTACCGGATAACCGAGGGAGCGGAACTGGTCGACCAGGTTGTAGGTAAATGAATCGAAGTTATCGAGCAGGAAGATATTAGTCATGGCTCACGTCCTTATGTTGCTCCTGCTGGGCGCTCAAGGCTTGCAGGGAGGTGCCATGGCTGGCGGCGATGGCGGCCAATACGGCGGCCGCCTTGGCGCGGGTCTCGTCCGCTTCGGCCTGGGGTTTGGAGTCATAGACCACCCCGGCACCGGCCTGCACATGGGCCACGCCCTCTTTGACAAACGCCGAGCGGATCACGATGCAGGTATCCATCTCGCCTGCGCCGTTGATGTAGCCAACGGCGCCGCCGTAGCTGCCGCGGCGTTTGCCTTCCACCATGCGAATAAGCTCACTGGCGCGGATCTTGGGGGCGCCGGTGAGGGTGCCCATGTTCATGCAGGCCTGATAGGCGTGCAGGGCGTCCAGATCCGAGCGCAATGTGCCCACCACCTTGGAGACCAGATGCATCACGTGGCTGTAGCGATCCACTTTCAGCAGCTCCTTGACGTAGCGGGTGCCGGGCTCCGAGATGCGGGCGATGTCGTTGCGGCCCAGATCAACCAGCATCAGGTGTTCGGCGACCTCTTTTTCATCCTGACGCAGCTCCAGCTCGATGCGGCCATCCAGATCCCGGTTGATGCTGCCATCCGGGTTCAAGCCCCGGCGGCGGGTACCGGCGATGGGGTACATCTCCACCTCGCGGCTGGCGGCGCAGAATTTCACCGCGCTCTCCGGTGAAGCGCCAAACAGGGTGAAGTTTTCATCCTGCACATAGAACATGTAGGGGCTGGGGTTGGTCTGCTTGAGGCGGCGATAGGCGGCCAGCGGACTCGGGCAGGGCAGGGAGAAGCAGCGGGACGGCACCACCTGGAAGATATCGCCACGGCGGATAAAGCCCTTGAGCTTCTCCACCTCGGCGCAGAACTGCTTGTCGCTCTTGTCCACGCTCATACCGCCGGTAAGGGCCGCAGTGGCCAGCTCGGCGCAGAGGGGTTGCTGGCAAAGTTGTTTGAAGTCGGTGAGCCGCTCGCTCAGGCGGGTGTATCTGTCGTCTATCTGGCTCTCATCGCTATCGCCGCCGAAGATGCAGGCGAGCAGTTGGGTAGAGCGCTCGATATGGTCGATGGTGATCAGGGTCTCGGCCACATAGAAGCAGTAGTCGGGGCAGTTGTTGCTCCCCTCCGGCACCTCTGGCAGATCCTCGAAGGAAGCGATCAGGTCGTAGGCGAAGCTGCCCGCCATAAACAGAGCTTCTTTACCCAGCTGGCACTGCAGCTCCTGTTGCAGGGTGCGCAGCACGTCCAGCACGCTGCTCCCCTTGAGGCGAGAATCTTCATCTTGCTCCCGATCGGAGGCCGGGAAGTCGAGCTGCAATTCGCCATCCACCAGCGAGCGTGCCACCACCGCAGGCAGCCGCTCGGCCAGCAGGCTCTGCAACTGGGCGCCGTTGTCGTTCAGGGTGCGCACCCGCACGGTACGGCCATGGCACTCGATGCGCAGGCAGGCATCTACCAGCAGCAGGCTCTGCTTGCCCGCTTTGGAGTCTATCTCGACTGATTCCAGCAGCAGATTGTTGGGGCGGCCCTGACAAAGGCGGGTATAGAGCGCCAGCGGGTCAGCCACATAAGGGGCGTTGAGTTTGAGGGTATCGAATTCACCCAGAGGAAGGCGATGTGTGGCTGTCATAGTGCGTTCCCTTGCGTGTGATGCGTTTTACCGATGTTCATGACATTGAATTCCTTGAAAATTAAATTGGTTTAGGCGGTTTCATCAGGGGCGCCATCGCCAGGTCAGTGTTCTTGTCTGAATTCTCGGTTTCATCACAGGTCCATTTGCCGGATAATAAAAAAGCCCGCTGGGGTCAGCGGGCTTTTTATTTGGGTTCTTAATTTGCTGTCAGATTACAGATACAGCAACGACCACACGCCCGCATGTCAGGGAGTGTGCCACCACCAGCTTGCTTTCAGGGTGATTGTCGTTTGCATGATAAAATCCTGTAAAAAGATGTTTGCAATGAAGTGCCTACAGAAAACGATAAAGCCGCGGCCAAGTCAAGTCGCTTTTTAGCCTTCTTTCACCGATTTGCCATGAATGGTGACCTGACCACGAGAGCGGAATTACCTGATGAGATTCGATCTGCACTGCCATACCACTGCCTCCGACGGGGTGCTGAGCCCGGCCGACCTGGTGCGCCGCGCCGCTGAAAAACAGGTCGAGGTGTTAGCGGTTACTGACCACGACACCCTTGATGGCCTTGATGAAGTGCGCCGCACTATCGAGAGTGAGCAACTGCCGCTGCGACTGGTGAGCGGGGTCGAGATCTCCACCGGCTGGGAGCACCACGAGATCCATATCGTGGCGCTGGGGGTGGATGAAAAAAATCCGCTGCTGGTGGCATTTTTAGCTGGCCAACGGGCCCGTCGCGAGGCGCGGGCACTGGAAATAGGGCGTCGTCTGGAAAAGTGCCTGATCCCCGGCACCTATGAAGAGGCCAAAGCGCTGGCCGGTGACGCCGCCGTGACCCGTGCTCACTTTGCCCGGGTGCTGGTGGCGCGCGGGGTGGCCGACAACATGCAGAAGGTATTCAAGAAGTACCTGAGCCGGGGCAATAAAGGCTATGTTCCGGCCGAATGGCCAGAGATGAGCGAGGCGATCAGCGCCATTCACGCCGCTGGCGGGCTGGCGGTACTGGCTCACCCCAGCCGCTATGGTCTCACCGCCAAGTGGATTAAGCGGTTACTGGTGGCTTTCAAGGCAGCCGGTGGTGATGCCATGGAGGTGTCATTGCCCCAGCAGAGCCCGCAGGAGCGGGCCAACCTCGGTCAGTGGGCCAAGGATCACGACCTGTGCATTTCGGTGGGATCGGATTTTCACTTCCCTTCCAACTGGACCGAGCTGGGCCGCCACCTCTGGTTGCCCAAAGAGGGCATGCCGGTCTGGTTGGCCTATCCCGATCACTTTGGGCTCACCACCGAGCAACACACAGAGCTGCTGGCGAGCCGGTAACGGCACCAGCGCAATAGGGAAGGCAAGAGGGAATGGCCATAGTGTGGCTGGCCTATCCCGGCCACTTTGGACTCACCACCGAGCAACACGCAGAGCTGCTGGCGAGCCGCTAACGATGCTAGCGAAGTGGCCGCAAGCAGGTGAAGTGGCCACAAACAGGTTAAGGTAGTGTCATGGGTCTGGAACCCGTGGCCATACGAGCGGGCAGGTATTGCTGCCCCCATTGCGAGAACAAGCTATGAGTCAGCATTTTTACGTACATCCGGAAAATCCTCAGGCCCGTCTGATCAGTCAGGCGGTACAGATCATCCAGAACGGCGGCGTCATCGTCTATCCGACCGATTCCGGCTATGCGCTGGGTTGTCAGATGGGTGACAAGGGGGCGCTGGAGCGCATCTGCCGCATCCGTCGCCTCGATGCCAACCACGACTTCACTCTGGTGTGCCGTGATCTCTCCGAGATCGCCACCTACGCCAAGGTGGACAACGGCGCGTTTCGCCTGATCAAGAACAACACCCCGGGCGCCTACACCTTCATCTTCAAGGCGACCAAAGAGGTGCCACGTCGCTTGATGAACGAGAAGAAGAAGACCATTGGTATTCGGGTGCCGGATAACCTGATTGCCCAGGCACTGCTGGAGGCGCTCGGCGAGCCGCTGCTCTCCACTACCCTGATCCTGCCGGACTCCGAGATGGCCGAGTTCGATCCGGAAGAGATCTTCGACAAGCTGGGCAAGCAGATCGATCTGGTGGTCAACGGCGGTTATCTGGGCGAGCAGCCCACCACAGTGGTGGATTTCTCTGACGACGAGCCGGTGCTGCGTCGTCGCGGTGCCGGGGATCCGACCCCGTTTGAGTGAGTCTGCCGATCCTGTCTCCGTGACGGTCACGCCCCAGGCGGGCGCACATATCGCGGAGACAGCGGGGGAGTCCGTTCTCCCCCAAGCCATCCCATCCCCCATCGCGCGGGTACTGGGGCAGCCCTATCACGAGCTGCCCCAGGACTTGTTCATCCCGCCCGATGCGCTTGAGGTGTTCCTCGATACCTTCGAGGGGCCGCTCGATCTGCTGCTCTACCTCATCCGGCGTCAGCAGCTTGATATCCTCAACCTGCCGATCCTGCAGATCACCGCCCAGTACATGGAGTATGTGGAGCTGATGCAGGGGCTCAACCTTGAGCTGGCGGCAGAGTATCTGCTGATGGCGGCTTGGCTCGCGGAGATCAAATCCCGTTTGCTGCTGCCCAAAGCGCCGGAGCTGGAAGATGAGGAGGAGGGGGAAGACCCGCGGGTTACCCTTATTCGTCGCCTGCAGGAGTACGAGCGGTTCAAAGTGGGGGGCGAGCGGCTCAATGAGCTGCCACGGGTGGAGCGGGAGATTTTTGTCGCCACCGCCTTGCCCCCCGATTTTGGCACTCTCAAACCACTGGCCCCCGATGTTTCGCTGGTTGAGCTCGCTCTTTATATGCAAAGTGTGGTAAAACGCGCGACTCATTTCGAACATCACCAGATCCGCCGCGAACAGATCCCGACCCGGGTGCGCATGGCGGAGATCCTCGCCATGCTCTCGTTGGGCCAGACCTTGCGGCTAGAACAGGTGCTGCGTGCCGAAGAGGGGCGCATGGGGGTACTGGTGACGTTTTTGGCCCTGCTGGAGCTGTGCAAGGAACAGCTGATCTGGGTCCTGCAAGCCCAACCGTTGGGCCAAATCTATTTTGCATTGGCCAGCCAGAGTGAGGAGGGCAACCATGGCGCTGCCCACTGAACGGCTCAAGACCTTGATCGAAGCGGCACTGTTCGTGGCCGGTCGCCCGCTCAACGTCAGCGAGCTGAAAAGCAGCGTGCTGGCCGATTATCCGGTGACCAGCCGCTATGTTCAGTTGTTGTTGGCCGAGATCAGGCAAGATTACAGTACGCGGGGGGTCGAGCTCAAAGAGGTCGCCTCCGGTTGGCGTTTTCAGGCGCGTCAGGAGTATGCCGAGGAGCTATCAAGGCTCTGGAGCGAGCGGGCGCCCCGCTATTCCCGCGCCGTGATGGAGACGCTGACGCTGATCGCCTATCGCCAGCCCATCACCCGTGCCGAGATCGAAGCGATCCGAGGGGTGGCGGTGTCGAGCCAGATAGTGAATACCTTGAAAGAGCGTGGTTGGGTGCGCAGCATCGGCCACAAAGAGGTAGCAGGCCGCCCCGAGCTGCTCGCCACCACCAGAGAGTTTCTGGATTATTTTAATCTGCAGAGTCTGGAGCAGCTCCCCGAGCTGGATCCGGATCTGCAACCCCCGTTGCCCCCCATGCCAATGGCGGAGGGTGGCAGCGATCAACAATCAGGTAACCCCGATGAGTGAAAAACTGCAAAAAGTGTTGGCCCGCGCGGGTCACGGCTCCCGTCGTGAGATGGAGGCCCTGATCACCGCAGGTCGGGTCAGTGTGGATGGCAAGGTCGCCACACTGGGGGATCGCGTCGAAGTGAACGCCGTGATCCGGGTAGATGGTCACCAGATCAAGACCCGTGCCGCGGAAGAGGTCATCTGCCGCGTGCTGGCTTATCACAAGCCGGAAGGGGAGATGTGTACCCGTCACGATCCGGAAGGTCGTCCCACCGTGTTTGATCGTCTGCCCAAGATGGAAGGTGCCCGCTGGATTGCGGTTGGCCGCCTTGACGTCAACACCTCCGGTCTGTTGCTGTTCACCACCGACGGTGAGCTGGCCAACCGCCTGATGCACCCGAGCCACCAGGTAGAGCGTGAATACGCGGTACGTGTGTTTGGCGAGATCACCGAAGCCATGCTGCAGCGCCTGCGCAAGGGCGTGCAGCTGGAAGATGGCACCGCCAAGTTCAACAAGATCAAACCGGCTGGCGGCGAAGGTCTGAACCAGTGGTTCAACGTCACCCTGACCGAAGGTCGCAACCGTGAAGTGCGCCGTCTGTGGGAATCACAGGAAGTGCAGGTGAGCCGCCTGATGCGGATCCGTTACGGTGACGTGACCCTGGATCGTGGCATCCCCCGTGGTGGCTGGCAGGAGCTGAAACTGCCGGAAGTGAACTACCTGCGTGGTCTGGTGCATCTGCAGCCGGAGACCGAATCCAAGGTTGACCTGCAACAAGATGGCAAAACCAGCCGTCACAAGCAGGCCGCCCAGATCCGCCGCGCCGTCAAGCGTCACAAGGATATGCAAGGCATGGAGCCGCGCGCCCGCAGCACCACCGCCCGTCGCAAGCCGCAAGCCTCTACCCGCAACTCGGGTACCGGCAGCAAGTAAGCTGCAACGCGTTGCGAACTGCGCGCTGACAAAGAGCGCGCAGTCGGCCAAGCAAAAGGCCCGCACCTTATGGTGCGGGCCTTTTTTTTAGCTGTGACGACGACCCGGTCTCTTGCAAGTGCGTCGGGAAGGGGGGTGTGGCCTTTATGTCACTTCTTCGTCCGCAGACGCGCCGCCGTGGTTGCCCTGCCCGAGCTGGCTTGCTAGCCTGTGCGGCTCTGATAGAGGAGTGAACGATGAGTAAGGTACTTGATGAGTTGCTGGCGTTGCTGGCGCTTGAAAAAATCGAGGAGGGCCTGTTTCGGGGCCAGAGCCAGGATCTCGGTCTGCGGGCCGTGTTTGGCGGACAGGTAATGGGGCAGGCCTTGTCAGCCGCCAAGCAGACGGTCGAGAGTGGTCGTCAGGTTCACAGTTTTCACTCCTACTTCCTGCGTCCGGGGGATGTGACCCGCCCCATCGTCTATGACGTGGAGAATATCCGCGACGGCCAGACCGTCTCCACCCGCCGGGTCAAGGCGATTCAGGGCGGCAAGCCGATCTTCTATCTCAACGCCTCGTTTCAGGTGCCGGCCGATGGCTTCGAGCATCAGGCGCAGATGCCCACCGGCATCACCCCGCCGGAGGAGCTCAAGAGCGAGCTGGAGCTGGTGCGCCCCTACGAGAATCTGATCCCGGCCTCCCTGCGGGACAAGATCCTCTGCGAGCAGCCCATCGAGATGCGCCCGGTGACGCTGGTCGACCCTATTCGCCCGACGGTGCAGGATCCGGTGCGCCACGTCTGGTTTAAGGCCAACGGCCAGATGCCTGACGATCTGCGGATCCACAAATACCTGCTGGCCTACGCCTCCGACTTCAACTTCCTGCTCACTTCCCTGCAGCCCCACGGGGTGTCGTACTGGGAGCCGGGGATGCAGGTGGCGACCATCGATCACTCCATGTGGTTCCACCGGGATTTCCGCTTCGACGACTGGCTGCTCTACGTGGTAGACAGCCCGAGCGCCAGCGGCGGTCGCGGTCTGGTGCGCGGCCAGTTCTTTACCCGTGACGGCATGCTGGTGGCGAGCACAATGCAAGAAGGGGTGATCCGCCGTCGCGGTAGTTAAGTCGCGCAGTGGTTAGCAAAACGGGGTGGCTTGGGCCACCCCGTTTTCATTTCTGCCATTCGCGTTGGCGAGCCGGTCAGCCGCCGCGTTGGTACTTGAAGCGCTTCTTGCGCCGGTAGGGATAGACATCCTCGAACACCCCCACCTTGATGTTGCTCTGCAGCATCTTCCAGTAGTTGGCGTCGAACATCTCCTTGTGCAGTTGCAACATGATCTCCCGCACCAGTGGCTTTTGCAGCAGGAAGGTGGCGAACTCCTCGGGGAAGATGTCGTTGGGGGCCACCGAGTACCAGGGCTCGGCGCACAGCTCATCCTCGGGGTAGCGCGGCGGCGGGATCTGGCGGAAGTTGCACTCCGTCATGTAGCAGATCTCGTCGTAGTCGTAGAACACCACCCGGCCGTGACGGGTGACGCCAAAGTTCTTGAACAGCATGTCCCCCGGGAAGATGTTGGCCGCCGCCAGCTGCTTGATTGCGTTACCGTACTCCTCCAGCGCGAGCCGGGTCTGCTGCTCGTCCGCCTTGTCCAGATAGAGGTTGAGGGGGATCATCTTGCGCTCGGTGTAGAGGTGCTTGATCACCAGCTTGTCGTCGCTGATGGTGAGCGCCGACGGCGCCACCGTCTTGAGTTCGGCCAGCAGCTCAGGCGAGATGCGATCCAGCGGAAACTCGAAGTTGGTGAACTCCTGGGTATCGGCCATCCGGCCAACCCGATCGTGCTGTTTAACCAGCCGATACTTCGCCTTCACCTGCTCGTGGCTCACATCCTTGGGGGGGGTGAACTCGTCCTTGATCACCTTGAACACCACATCGTAGGAGGGGAGGGTGAACACGCTCATCACCATCCCCTTGATGCCGGGGGCGATGATGAACTGATCCCGACTCTGGGCCAGATGGTGGCGGTAGTGGCGATAGAGCTCGGTCTTGCCATGCTTCTGGCAGCCGATGGCGTTGTAGATCTCGTAATCGGGCTTGTGGGGCATGATTTGCCGCAGGAAGGCGACAAACAGCGCCGGTTCACGGGCATAGACCATGAAGTAGGCGCGGGCGAAGCCAAACACGATGGAGGCGAGATCCGGCTCGAAGATGACGGTGTCCACGTAGATGCTGTGGCCGGTGCTGAGCAGGGGCAGGATAAAGGGGAACACCTGATCCCGGGCCCGGATCAGCCCCACCAGATAGGCCCCCTTGTTGCGGTAGAACACCTCTTTGAGCAGCTCGATGGCAAACGGCTCGTCATGGAGGATTTGTGGGCCGTTTTCGGCAAGATGGCGGTGGATGTCGACAATATCCCGCTGCTTGTCCTCGTAGGGGAGGGTGAAGCTGTAATCGCCAAGTAGCTGGCTCAAGGTCTGCGGCAGGTGGGCCAGATCGGTGCGATAGATGCGCAGCAATGCGCTCAAGTCAGGTTTTTCGCCACGGCTGACAAAGGGGTGGATATAGAGGTTCTCATCGCGAATATTGCGATGGCGGAAGATCCGGCGATAGACGGAGTTGAAGAAGGACTCTGCCACCTCGAAGTTGTCACAGCGGGGCAGCAGATCGCTGAAGGCGCTTTTGACCCGCTTGAGCAGCTCCTGGGTGGCGTGGTGCTCCCCCATCATCTGGCGGATGGAGCTGGCGGTGGCCCCCACATGGTGGTCATAGAGGCGAATACGCTCCCGTCCCGCGAGCTGTACTCCCAGCCAGTCACTGTTCTCGAAGCGGCTCTTGCTGCCCTGGGTTATCTCGAGAAACCGGCTGTAAAACGACTCGAAGCGTTGCAAGATAGTCTCGGCGACGGCCTGTTCCAATGGCTGCTGCATCTCTCTCTTCCTTGTGATCTGTCGGGCCGATAGCGCGAAGGATTGCGTGTAATTTGTTCACACGTCTGGCCACTATCGCAACATTCAAACGTCTGTTCAAGTGGCAATTTTCGGGGATAAACGGTAAATTGCGCCCCTGTTTTGCTGATGGTTTAGCGACTGTTTGCTGTCTGTTTGAGAGGCCGTCCGGCCTGTGAGGAAACCCGATGAAGCTCTATTTTGTCCTGGTGGCACCTGCCCGTCCTGCGAATGTGGGGGCTGCTGCCCGCGCCATGAAAACCATGGGATTCGATGCCATGCGACTGGTGGCGAGCCGGGTACACGAAGAGGAGGAGGCGAGCTGGGTGGCCCACGGTGCCCAGGAGATCCTGACCCAGGCCGAGGCTTTTGACACCCTGCCCGAGGCGCTGGCGGACATGGATCTGGTGATCGCCACCACCGCCCGTGAACGCGGTCGCTACCAGCACTACCTCACCCCCAGGGAGATCCGCGAGCAGATCCGCGCCAAGCCATCCCTTGGCAAGGTGGCCATCGTCTTTGGTTGCGAGGAGTCGGGGCTCTCCAACGAGCAGCTGGCCGAGGTCGATCTCATCAGCTATCTGCCCCTCAAGGTGAGCTACCCGTCGCTCAATCTGGGGCAGGCGATCATGCTCTACGCCTACGAGATGAGTCAGCTGGTGGATGAGCTCAATGCCGACAGCGCCGCTGTGGTAGCAGAAAATTTTGATAATGCCGGGCAGGTTCGGGTGCTGAAAAGCAAAACAGCAGAATTGCTTGGTGAACTCGGAGTTTCGCAGGATGAAAAACTGCATCAATGGGTGATGGACCGGGTGCCCATGCTGCCGCAGCGGGATTTGAACATGCTCCACCTGCTCTGCAAAGACCTTGCGCGCCGCTTTGGGCGCAAGTAGAGAAGAGGTTTAAGTTGACAGCCCATCGCCCGCCGCGGTATTGCTAAAAGCCAGTTTCGTTCACGAGTGTTCGTCATGCAGCTATTCACCAACATCATCACCACCACCATTATTACCGGTACCACCACAGGTGGCACTGGGGCCGGTTGATGCGCTGACGAACAAGCACAGAAATCAAAAAAGGCCCGTACCCACCCAGTACGGGCCTTTTTGTTGGATTGGTTTTTAGATTGAATTTCATAGATTTACAGGGAGAGAAAGCGATGAGAGTGTTGAAATTTGGCGGGTCTTCACTGGCCGATGCAGAGCGTTTTTTACGGGTGGCCGATATCGCGGTCAACACCCACGGCCAATCTCAGGTAGCCCTGGTGCTGTCTGCTCCTGCCAAGGTGACCAATCATCTGGTGGCGCTGGTGGAACAGACCAGTCGCGGCATGGATGCCAGTTCCACCCTGTTTGAAGTGAACGGCATCTTCTCCCGCCTGCTGGCCGGATTGAAGGCGGCCTATCCGGCGCTCGATGACAAGGCGCTGCTGTCCCGTCTCACCGCCGAGCTGGATCAGGTGGAGCGGCTGATGCAGGGCATTCGTCTGCTGGGCCTCTGCCCGGACAACGTGCAGGCGCGCATTCTGAGCCGTGGCGAGAACCTCTCCATCGCCTTTATGCACGAGTTGCTGCGGGTGCGCGGTCTGGAAGTGGCTCTGATCGTGCCGGAAGAGCTGCTGGCCACCGATGGCGGCTATCTGGAGGCACACGTCGATATCGAAGCCTCCCGCCTGCGCTTTGCCGCCAAGGGATTACGCAGCGACTGCCTTTACTTGATGCCGGGCTTTACCGGCGGCAGCGACAAGGGCGAAACCGTGCTGCTGGGCCGCAACGGTTCCGACTACTCCGCCGCCGTGCTGGCTGCCTGTGTCGATGCCGAGTGCTGCGAGATCTGGACTGACGTCGAGGGCTGCTACAGCTGCGACCCCCGTCTGGTGCCGGATGCCTATCTGCTGAAAACTCTCTCCTACAAGGAGGCGATGGAGCTCTCCTACTTCGGCGCCAAGGTGCTGCACCCGAAAACCATCGCGCCGGTGGCCCAGTTCCATATTCCCTGCCTCATCAAGAACAGCTTCAACCCGCAAGGGGCGGGCACTCTGATTGGCCCCGAGAGCGGCGATGATGACCTGAAAGTGAAGGCCATCTCCGACTTGTCCGGCATGTGTATGTTCAACGTCTCCGGCCCCGGCATGAAGGGGATGGTCGGCATGGCCGGTCGCATCTTCTCCGCCGTCTCCCGCGCCGGGGTCAGCATCGTGCTGATCACCCAGTCATCCTCCGAATACAGCGTCAGCTTCTGTATCCACAGCTACGACCAGGACAAGACCCGCAAGGTGCTGGAGCGCGAGTTCGAGCTCGAATTCAAAAACCAGCTGCTGGAGCCGCTGGATATCATCAGCGATCTGGCGATCATCTCCCTCATCGGTGACGGCATGCGCACCAGCAAAGGGATGGCGGCCCGCTTCTTCACTTCGCTGGCGCAAGCCTCCATCAATATCGTCGCCATCGCCCAAGGCTCCAGCGAGCGCTCCATCTCGGCGGTAGTGCGGGATCGCAAGGTGGCGGAAGCCATCAAGGCGTGTCACCAGAACTTCTTTGGCAGCCAGCAGTTTATCGATCTCTTTGTGGTCGGGGTCGGTGGCGTCGGCGCCGCGCTGGTGGATCAGATCGCCCGCCAGCAACCGGTACTGGCCGAGCAGGGCACTGGTCTGCGGGTGGTGGGCATCGCCAACAGCCGCCAGATGGCGGTCAACAAGGATGGCCTGAACCTCGCCAACTGGCGCGAACAGCTGGTGGAATCCCGTGACAGCTTCTCGCTGGAAGGGGTGAAAAAGCTGGTGGAGGATAGCCACATCATCAACCCGGTGATCGTTGACTGCACCTCCTCCGAGGCAGTTGCCGTCCAGTATGCCGACTTCCTGGCCGCCGGTTTCCATGTGGTCACCCCGAACAAGAAGGCCAACACCGGCTCGCTCGATTACTACAAGGCGCTGCGCCGCACCGCTCGCCAGACCCGTCGCAAGTTCCTGTATGAAACCAACGTCGGCGCGGGCCTGCCGGTTATCGAGAACCTGCAAAACCTCATCAAGGCCGGTGACAAGCTGCGTGCCTTCGACGGCATCCTGTCGGGTTCGCTCTCCTTTATCTTCGGCAAGCTGGACGAAGGGATGGCCTTCTCTGAAGCCACCAAGATTGCTCGTGGCAACGGCTTTACCGAGCCGGATCCCCGCGACGATCTCAACGGCATGGATGTGGCGCGCAAGCTGCTGATCCTGGCCCGTGAGGCCGGCATGGCGCTGGAACTCTCCGATGTCGAAGTGGAGCAGGCGCTGCCGCCGGGCTTTGACGCCAGCGGCGATGTAGAAGCCTTTATGGCCCGTCTGCCCGAAGCGGACGGCTGGTTCCGCGACCAGTTCGCCGCGGCGCAAGCTCAGGGCAAGGTGCTGCGCTATGTGGGCTCCATCGAGGGTGGCAAGTGCAAGGTCGCCATCAAGGCGGTCGGTGGCGACGAGCCGCTGTTCAAGGTCAAAGACGGGGAGAACGCGCTCGCCTTCTTCTCCACCTACTACCAGCCGATCCCGCTGGTGCTGCGCGGCTATGGCGCCGGTACCGAAGTGACAGCCGCTGGCGTCTTTGCCGACGTGCTGCGCACCCAGAACTGGAAGCAGGAGTTGTAAGCATGAGTTCAGACATGTACCAGGGCGGCAGCGTCGTTGCCTACGCTCCCGCCTCCAGCGCTAACCTGAGCGTGGGATTCGATGTACTGGGGGCGGCGCTCGCCCCCGTGGATGGCTCTCTGCTCGGTGATCGGGTGCAGGTGAAAGCCCCTCTCCCAGCAACAGCGGTGCCATTTGCGCTCTCATCCGTGGGCCGCTACGCCCACAAGCTGCCGGATGATCCGAAAAAGAATATCCTGTTCGACTGCTGGGTAGCCTATGGCGAGGCGCTGGAGAAGCGCGGCCTTAAACTCAAGCCACTTGAAATGGTGCTGGAGAAGAACCTGCCGGTCGGCTCGGGTCTGGGTTCCAGCGCCTGTAGCGTGGTGGCGGCCCTTGAAGGGCTCAACGCCTTCCATGGCGCGCCGCTCAATGAGCACGACATGCTGCTGCTGATGGGGGAGATGGAAGGTCGCATCTCCGGCTCCGTTCATTACGACAACGTGGCCCCCTGTTATCTCGGTGGCATGCAGCTGGTGCTGGAAGAGCACGGCGTTATCAGCCAGGGCATTCCGGTGTTCGAGCAGTGGTACTGGGTGGTTTGCTACCCGGGTACCGTGGTCTCCACCGCCGCGGCCCGCGCCATCCTGCCGGCCCAATATCGCCGTCAGGATTGCCTCACCTACGGTCGTCGGCTGGCTGCCTTTGTGCACGCCAGCTACACCGGGCAGGAGGGATTGGCCGCCAGCGTTCTGAAAGACGTGATTGCCGAACCTTACCGCGCGGCGCTGATTGAAGGCTTTGCTGAGGTGCGGGCGCAGGCGGCCCAGAACGGGGCGCTGGCCACCGGCATCTCAGGCTCCGGTCCCACCGTGTTTGTGGTGATGAAGGATCTGGCGCAGGCCGAGCGGATGAAAGATTGGATGGAAGCACATTTCGTGCAGAACGAAGATGGATTTGCCCGGGTCTGCAAATTGGACATGGCCGGGGCACGGGTAACAGGAAGCGAGCTATGAATCTTTACAATATCAAGGACAAGAGTGAACAGGTGAGCTTCGCGCAGGCGGTGCGTCAGGGGCTGGGTCGCGATCAGGGGCTCTTCTTCCCCGAAGTGATTGCGCCGCTGGCCGATGTGGATGCCCTGCTCGATCTGCCGCTGGCCGAACGCTCTGCCCGCATCATCAGCCACCTGCTGGGGGACGAAGTGCCCGCCGCCAAGGTGAGCGAGCTTATCAACGCCGCCTTCACCTTCCCGGCGCCGCTGGTGAAGCTCAAGGATGGCTCCGATCGCAAGATATATGCCCTCGAACTGTTCCACGGCCCGACCCTGGCGTTCAAGGATTTCGGCGGTCGCTTTATGGCCCAGTGCCTCGCGGCCTTTAGAACCAACGACAAGATCACCATACTCACCGCCACCTCCGGCGACACCGGCGCCGCCGTGGCCCACGCCTTCTATGGGCTGGAGGGGATCGAGGTGGTGATCCTCTACCCGAAGGGCAAGATCAGCCCCTTGCAGGAGAAGCTCTTCTGCACCCTCGGCGGCAATATCCGCACCATCGCCATCGACGGCGACTTCGATGCCTGTCAGGCGCTGGTGAAAGATGCCTTCGATGACGAGGCGCTGAAAAAGGCGATTGGCCTCAACTCCGCCAACTCCATCAATATCAGCCGTCTGCTGGCGCAGGTTTGCTACTACTTCGAGGCGCTGGCCCAGTTGCCGAAAGCGGATCGCGCCAAGGCGGTTATTAGCGTGCCATCCGGCAACTTTGGCAACCTCACCGCAGGACTCATTGCCAAGGCGCTGGGGCTGCCGGTGAAGCGCTTTATCGCCGCCACCAACGCCAACGATACCGTGCCGCGCTACCTCAAATCCGGTCAGTGGGAGCCGCATCAGACAGTGGCTACCCTGTCGAATGCCATGGATGTCAGCCGCCCCAATAACTGGCCACGAGTAGAGGAGCTCTGTCGTCGCAACCGCTGGGCGCTGGAGACCTTGGGCTCCGGCATGCGCAGCGACGCCCAGACTCGCAATGCCCTCAAACGCCTGCATCAGCTGGATTACCTCTGTGAGCCCCACGGCGCCATAGCCTGGGATCTGCTGGGGGAACAGCTGGCCGAGGACGAAGTGGGGGTGTTCCTCTGCACCGCCCATCCCGCCAAGTTCAAGGAGTCGGTAGACGAGATCCTCAATCTCGATGTGCCGCTGCCCGGCCCGCTGGCCAAACATGCCGAGCTGCCGCTGCTCTCCGTTAATTTGCCTGCGGAGTTTGCTCAGTTAAGGGAGTTTTTGGTGGACTAAGCCGCCTAGCTGAGATAACCGATAGAAATAAAAATCCCCCGGTAACGGGGGATTTTTTATGGCATTAGATTTTTGCTAGCTCACGCATTACTTTGTCTCGCATCTTCATAAAGCGACCTAGCGTTTGGTCAAAGCCTCGATCACCATAGAAAGCATAACTATCAACGCCATATTCAGCTGTAAGCTTTAATTTCTTCCTTAGCTTAGATACATATTGTTTGTCATAATCTTCCTTCCCTTTGCTTCCTTTCTGCAGAATTGTTGTTACTACACGACCATTTTGTATTACATCATGAGTTCTTCCCATGCAGTCAGAAACTTCAAAATCAAATCCAATCAATATTTCTTTTAGGTCTGAAAACTTCAGTTGGTTTTCACCATTTTTACGGCGTCTTGAATTACACATAAGCCAGTATGAGATTATGCCCAACTCATTGACTCGATCTTCTGATAGTTCATGTGCAGCAGCTTGTCTAGTAAATTCAAATAAATCCTCATCAGAGGCGGAGTTAAGTAAGTAACCATTTTCACTTAGATATACAAGAGTAGATAGTAGAGCTACACGCTTATTTCCATTATGAAAACAATGATTATTTATTAGTGAGTGAAATAATGCAGCAGCTTTATCAAATATACTGTCGTAGGCGTCAACTCCTCCCGCAC
This sequence comes from Aeromonas sobria, assembly GCF_000820145.1. Lineage (GTDB taxonomy): Bacteria > Pseudomonadota > Gammaproteobacteria > Enterobacterales > Aeromonadaceae > Aeromonas > Aeromonas sobria. Next base: position 277,032 of record NZ_CDBW01000017.1, read on the forward strand.
TCATAAATGGTCTATTCACTGCAGAATCCAATAAAAGTTCATTTTTAATTCCAGGTGGCGAGACTGGATCATCACTATCGCTAAAATATCTTGTCAGGTAATTGTGCATAAAAATAACTTGCTTTGTATTCATAATGTCCTCATCTATCTGTCTAGTTATCTAGTAGGTTGGTGCTGAACGAAGTGAAGCCCAACGTTTACCGTGAAAGCTAAATTTGGTTGCTGATTTTATATTGCAACGATTTCTATCGTATTTTTTTTGGAATCATCTCTCCCATTTGTTGGGCTTCGCTGCGCTCAGCGCCAACCTACAAAAATATGCCAAACCGAAAATATTATTACTCCCGACCGGTATTATGATCGAATGCCCAATCTTGGGTAATCCATCCTGCGGCGATATGGCGATGGATGGAGGAGTAAGGCCAATCGACAGGCTTGGCACAATAACCATGTTTGACCGGATTGAAGTGGATGTAATCGACATGGGCTTGCAGATCCTTGTCATCCCGGATCATATGTTCCCAATAGCGGCGTTGCCAGATACCGCGTTCCCGTTTTCTGAGTCGGCTCTCCCGTATCCGCTCTGTTTTGGCGAGCCTTCGTGAGAAGCCTGCCTTGATCAGAGACCAACGCATGGGATAGTCACTGTCATCCGGCGGTAGTTGCCAGATGACATGGAGATGATCCGGCATCACCACCATGGCAATAATCTCGAAGGGATGTTGTTGTTTGACGTGGTGGATCACTTCGCGCAGCAGGTCGATATGACGTACCAGCAGATCTTGCTGTCGGTCAGCCAGGTTGACGGTGAAGAACCAACATGCCCCGCTGTTTGTTGCTCGGCGATAGAGCATGGTTCTCCTTTCTGGTGTCGGGGTGATATATCAGGTCTGTTCGGTTGCACCGAATGGGCACCAACTGACCGAGGGCACGCGTGTTGGGCTTCGCTGCGCTCAGCGCCAACCTACGAATGGCATCAATCGTTGCTTAAAACCCACGCTACCGCCCGTGGATTGCAGCTTCCAATATGCTCCATTGACCAGCGAGGGCAGCAGCCCATCGCAGATGAGTAGGCACCGGATTGCCATGTTAAGCCAATCGAGTCTTTGCTCACCAGTCAAAGAGTGATGTAACTATCGGAAAATTCACGTTTTATGCGCTGGCTCAATAGATCGCTGTGGCAAGGCGCAGGATTCCCATGGCCCTTGATTTGATTGGGGTTGGCGAAAAAAGGACACCCACCTTTTTGATCACTACGTCATCCCACGAAAACCCGGGCTACCGCCTATGGACAGCAGCGTCCAATATGCGCCATGGCCATCAAGGTGGATCTCACCGCTGGTTCAATAGGTTTTGCCGGTGCTCTTGCGATGAGATCTTCTGGCCTCACCGGTCACAAAGTGACGTAGTTATCTGAGCATCTGCGCGCTATGTGCCAGCGCCATAAACGAGTGGCAGTGGTGTTGGCTGGCGCTTTGCGGGGTGGTACCTGCAGATGGCTGTTCTGCCGGTTATTCCACAGGGCAGGCTGCGGGGCAGCATAGTTGGTTGCTATCGGATTGGGGTGATAGATTAAGGCTTTGATTTATAGGGTTAATTGAGGTATCTAAATGACAAACGTATCTGTAGCGCTGGTCGCTCTGCTGCTGACTGGGGCCGCTCAGGCCGCTCCTGCGGTTTTCTCCCCCGAGTCGGGTGTGTTGTGCGACAAGAAGGCGGGTTTTTGTGCCGACACTCAGGGGATCTCCATGGGGTTGACCCAGGTCCATCTGGGCGACAAGGCGCAAGACAAACTGGTGAAAATATTCGGTTCGACCGACGGGGTCGATATGGGCAGCTACACCTTGAGCAATGGTGTGCACTGCGAGAGCAGTGAACAGCAGTGTTACAAGGATCGTTACTTTCCACGCACCAAAGAGAGCAAATACACCGCCATGTTGTTCAAAAAGAGCAAGTAACGGCGCCACGGTTTGCAACGGGGGAGCATGGCTCCCCTTTTTGTTGCCCGATTGCCAAGCCAGAGGCAGGGTTGGCGCGCGAGGCTTGTATCAGGGTGGCAATAGCGACACTATTGACACCTTTTTTGGGTTCCACAGAGGCGCAGCCATGACCCATCGTCACCGGACGAGGGGCGAGGCGTTGGCGAGGTGCTGTTGTGCGGGATAACTCGGGATAAAAAGGAGCAGAGCAGGATGATGGAAGAGCAAGAGTGGCGCTGGCTCAATGAGCCGACCGAGTGGCACAAGACCAGCGACGGTTTGCAGGTGGTGACGGACAAGCAGACCGATTTTTGGCGCAGCACCTGGTATGGCTTCGAGCGCCACAGCGGGCATCTCTATGGTTGCGAGGTGGCGGGGGAGTTTACCTTTCAGGTCTGCGTCGAGGGGGAGTTCACCACCCTCTACGATCAGGCGGGGCTGATGCTGCTGCAAGACGACGCGCACTGGCTCAAAGCGGGGATAGAGTACAACGATGCCCAGCCGATGATCGGCAGCGTGCTGACCAATCCGCGATCTGACTGGGCCACCGGCATTTTCACCGGTAATCCGCGTCGTTTCTGGCTGCGGCTGACCCGGCTGGCCGATTGTCTGCGTTTGCAATATTCCACCGATGGCAAGGTGTGGCCGCTGCTGCGTCTCGCTCCGTTCCCGCCCAGCGAGCGCTGCTTTATCGGGGTGATGTGTTGCACCCCCGAGCGACAGGGGCTGGCGGTGCACTTCTCGGATCTGCGCCTCACACCGCCCCTGGGCAAGGCGCTGCATGACCTGAGCTAGGCCAGCGTTTGTTGCCAATACACTGGCCAACATCAAGTGGCCAACATGAAGTGGCCAACAGCCAGGACACCCCTCTTTTTGAGCAAGACGCATTGATTGCCTGCGTCTGGGCGAGAAGGAAAAGGTGGGTGTCCAGCTCTCTCCATCCAGCTCTCCCCATCCAACTCCCCCCATCCCCCCAACCACGCCACACCAAGATGGTGGGTGAGGATTCAAAAAGGCGGATCTGCATGGCGGGAGCAGCCCTGTTTCTGGTTGTTTCAAGTGGCTGGTGGCGGGTGCATTTTGGTTTGTGATCCTGATCGCCAGTCCGCTCAATTGTTGCATCTTTGAAAAGACGTATCCCAATACTGTGTTAAGATGCAGGCCGCTTCATTGTCTCTGAAACTATCCCCATGCTGCTTCAAGTTCACAATCTGAGCTGCGTGCGCGAAGATCGCACTCTGTTTGAACATCTCTCTTTCTCGGTTTCACCCGGCGATCTGGTGCAAATTGAAGGGCCCAACGGGGTTGGCAAGACCAGCCTGTTGCGGTTGTTGACCGGGCTGTCACAGCCGTTTGCTGGTGAGGTGTGCTGGAATGGGGAGAATATTCGTCACTGTCGTGATGAGTATCATGCCGATCTGCTCTATCTGGGCCATCAGCCCGGTGTCAAAGCGGCCCTGACGCCCTTTGAAAACCTGACCTTCTACCAGCAGTTACATCATCCTGCAGATGCGGATGCCGACCTGTGGCAGATATTGGCACGGGTTGGGCTCGCCGGTTTTGAAGAGCATCCAACCGGGCAGCTTTCCGCTGGTCAGCAACGTCGGGTGGCCTTGGCGCGGCTCTGGTTGTCAGCCAAACCGGCGCTCTGGATCCTGGATGAACCCTTTACCGCCATCGACAAGCAGGGGGTCAAGGTGCTGGAACAGCTGTTTTTGGCCCACGCAGATCGGGGCGGCATGGTGATCCTCACTACCCATCAGGATCTGACCCTGATGCAGGGACGGCTGAAAACCCTGTCGCTGACCCCCTTCTCCTTGACGCCCTTGTTGCAGGAGTAACCCTATGTTGCGCGCCGCAATGCACCTGATCCGCCGTGAACTGTTGATGGCTCTGCGTCAGCGTTCCGATATTCTCAATCCGCTGTGGTTTTTCCTCATCGTTATTACCCTGTTTCCGCTTGGCATTGGCCCGGAGCCCAAGCTGCTGGCCCGCATTGCCCCCGGCATTATCTGGGTGGCGGCGCTGTTGGCGGCCATGTTGTCACTGGAGCGGCTGTTTCGCGATGACTTCAGTGATGGTGCGCTGGAGCAGATGATGCTGATGCCCCATCCACTGGGATTACTGGCGCTGGCGAAAGTGGTTGCTCACTGGTTGCTGACGGGATTGCCGCTGCTGCTGATCTCACCCTTGCTGGCGATCTTGCTGTCGCTGGATATGAACACCTATCTGGCGGTGGTCGCGACGCTGGCACTGGGCACGCCGGTGCTGAGTTTGCTGGGTGCGGTGGGCGTTGCCCTGACGGTTGGATTGCGCAAGGGAGGGGTGCTGCTTAGCCTGCTGATCCTGCCGCTCTATATTCCGGTATTGATTTTTGCTACCTCTGCCATCGATGCAGCGGGAATGCACTTGCCCTATGGCGGACAACTTGCCATCTTGGCAGCCATGTTGGTCGGCGCCCTGACGCTGACGCCGCTGGCCGTCTCGGCGGCATTGCGGGTCAGTCTCAACTGATGATGGGTTGGCAAGAGAGAGGTGGCTCCGTACGGAGCATTGTGCTGAAAAATAAAGTTGCGATGGATCAAGGATAGTGCCGCTTATTGCTTTCGGGGTATTTGATGCCGCCCCGTGGTCGGTATGGTAGGCCTCGCCAAACGATTAATAACAAAAGGTTTTGTGAGCTATGTGGAAATGGTTGCACCCTTATGCCAAACCGGAGCGGGCCTATCAGCTGGCCGGTACCCTGTTGCCCTGGTTTGCGGTGATTAGTCTGCTCTCGTTTGTGATCGGTACCGTCTGGGGGCTAGCGTTTGCGCCTGCGGATTACCAGCAGGGGGATTCCTTCCGGATCATCTATATCCATGTGCCATCCGCCATTCTCTCGATGGGGGCCTACTCCACCATGGCGGTGGCTGCCTTTATCGGTCTGGTGTGGCAACTGCGGATGGCGGACATGACGGTGGCGGCCATTGCGCCGGTCGGCGCCGTGTTTACCTTTATCGCCCTCTTTACCGGTGCCGCCTGGGGCAAGCCCATGTGGGGCACCTGGTGGGTCTGGGACGCACGGTTGACCTCCGAGCTTATTCTGCTGTTCCTCTATCTGGGGGTCATCGCCCTCTACAACGCCTTTAGCGACAAGGTAGTCGCGGGCCGTGCCGCTGGCATTCTGGCACTGGTGGGGGTGATCAATCTGCCGATCATTCACTACTCGGTGGAGTGGTGGAACACCCTGCATCAGGGCGCCAGCATCACCAAGTTTGATAAACCCTCCATTTCCCCCGAGATGCTGTTGCCGCTGCTGATCATGATCCTGGCGTTTGCCGCGTTTCTTGGCGCCCTGACCCTGATGCGGTTTCGCAATGAGCTGCTGATGCGGGAGTGGCACCGCCCCTGGGTCAAACAGCTTGCCGAGCAGGAGAAGTAAGCATGCACTTTGCCTCTTTCAGTGACTTTATGGCGATGGGCGGTTACGCCTTTTATGTCTGGTTATCGTTTGGTATCACGTTCGCCTGCCTGATCGGCATCATCATTTCTACTCGTATCAAGACCCGCAGCCTGCTGGGGGAGTTGCGTAGCAAACAGGCCAGTGAGGCTCGTCGCATGGCGGCCCGGCAGATGGAGAACACCCTATGAACCCGAGACGAAAGAAACGCCTCACCATCATCCTGGCGATCAGCACTGGTTGCGCCCTGGTGATTGGGCTGATCCTCTATGCCCTCAGCCAGAATATCGACCTCTTCTATACCCCGAGCGAGCTGGTGCAAGGCAAGGGACCGGACAAGATCAAGCCGGAAGAGGGGCAGCGTCTGCGCATCGGTGGGCTGGTGGTGCCGGGTTCGGTGCTGCGGGATCCCCAGAGTCTCAAGGTGGCGTTCAAGCTGGTGGATAACGGTGGTCATCTGGTGACCGTCGAGTTTGACGGCATCCTGCCGGATCTGTTCCGCGAAGGGCAGGGCATTGTCGCGCAGGGCACCCTCAAGGATGCCACGACCGTGGAGGCGTTCGAGGTGCTGGCCAAGCACGATGAGAACTACATGCCGCCGGAAGTGGCCGATGCCACCAATGGCATGCATTTCAAGCCCGAATATACCGAGGCGCAGTTGAAGGGAGCCAAGCCGTGAGCCCTGCGGTGTTTGCCTTTTCTGCTTTGCTTGCCGTTCGTGATGCGGCTGTTGTCACCGTTCAATTGAAAGGAATCCCGTCATGATCCCGGAATTAGGTCAGTTTGCGCTGATCCTCTCCTTTGCTACCGCCCTGCTGCTGGGGAGCTATCCGCTGCTTGGCGCCAGCTGGGGGCGCCTTGGCATGATGTCGGCGGCCCGCCCGCTCGCCTATGCCCAGTTTTTGTTGCTGCTGTTGTCGTTTCTCTGCCTGACCTGGGCCTTTATCGACAACGATTTTACCGTGCAGTATGTGGCCACTAACTCCAACAGCTTGCTGCCACTGGCTTATCGTATCTCGGCGGTGTGGGGTGCTCATGAAGGCTCCTTGCTGCTGTGGGTGCTGACTCTGGGAGGCTGGACTGCTGCGGTGGCCATGTTCAGTCGCCAATTGCCGCTGGATGCGGTGGCGCGGGTGCTGGGTGTATTGGGGCTGATCTCGGTTGGTTTCACCGCCTTTGTGCTCTTTACCTCTGATCCCTTTACCCGTACGTTGCCCTATTTCCCGGTGGATGGTCGCGACCTCAACCCGCTGCTGCAGGATCCGGGTCTGATCTTCCATCCGCCCATGCTCTACATGGGCTATGTGGGTTTCTCGGTGGCCTTTGCCTTTGCCATCGCCTCCTTGATGACCGGTCGCCTCGATGCGACCTGGGCGCGCTGGTCTCGCCCGTGGACCATGGCAGCCTGGGTATTCCTGACTCTCGGCATCGTGCTGGGCTCCTGGTGGGCTTATTACGAGCTCGGCTGGGGCGGCTGGTGGTTCTGGGATCCGGTAGAAAATGCCTCCTTTATGCCCTGGCTGGCGGGGACGGCGTTGCTCCATTCACTGGCGGTGAGCGAAAAGCGGGCCAGCTTCAAGGCCTGGACCGTGCTGCTGGCGCTCTCGGCCTTCTCATTGAGTCTGCTGGGGACCTTCCTGGTGCGCTCCGGGGTGCTGGTGTCGGTGCATGCGTTTGCCTCTGACCCTACCCGCGGTCTGTTTATTCTCGGCTTCCTGCTGGCGGTGGTCGGTTCATCCTTGCTGCTGTTTGCCTTTAAAGGCTCGCAGGTGAAGAGCCACGGCAAGCACGAGTTGTGGAGCCGCGAGACGCTGCTGCTGGCCAATAACATCATGCTGATGGCGGCGCTGTTGACCGTGCTGCTCGGCACCCTGTTGCCGCTGGTCCACAAGGAGCTGGGGCTGGGTAGCATCTCCATCGGTACTCCTTTCTTCAACCACATCTATAGCTGGTTGATCATTCCGTTTGCCCTGCTGTTGGGGGTTGGCCCGCTGTTCCGCTGGCGTCGTCAGCAGTTGGGGGAGCTCAAAGGCAAGGTGATCTTCGCGTTGGCGCTGAGCCTGGCCACTGCCCTGGTGCTGCCGCTGACGTTTGCCGAGACCTTCAAGCCGTGGGCGGCGCTGGGGATTGGTCTGGGTGCCTGGATCATCATCACCAGCGTGCAGGAGACCTGGATCCGTGCCACCCACAAGCACCCGTTTCAGGTGGGGGTGCGCAAGCTGGGTAACAGTCACTGGGCGATGATTTTGGGCCATGTGGGGCTGGCGGTCAGCATCATAGGTATCGCTTGCACCCAAAACTACAGCATTGAGAAGGATCTGCGGATGCAGGCCGGTGATCGGGTGCAGTTTGCCGATTACGAGTTTGTCTTCACCGGGATCAAAGAGAAGAACGGCCCCAACTACGATGGCTTCAAGGGCGTGCTGGAAGTGCACAAGAACGGCAAGCAGGTGGCGCTACTCAAGCCAGAGAAGCGGATGTATAAAGTGTCGCGAATGCCAATGACCGAAGCTGCCATCGATGCCGGTATCACCCGTGATCTCTATGCGGCGCTCGGCGAGCAGCTCGATAACGGTGCCTGGGCGGTACGGATTTACTACAAGCCCTTCGTGCGCTGGGTCTGGTTTGGCGGTGTCTTTATGGCGATCGGTGGGGTGCTGTCGATGCTCGACAAGCGTTACCGTTTCGGCCGTCGTGAAGAGGAGGCCAAGGCATGAGCAAGAAGACCTGGTTATTCCTGATCCCCTTTATTGTGTTCCTGCTGGGGGCGGTGTTTCTGTTTAAAGGACTCTATTCCGATCCCACCAAGCTCGAATCCGTGATGGTTGGCAAGGAGGTGCCGGTGTTCACCTTGCAGGACATTTATGATCTGGACAAGCAGCACGACCGCACCATCCTGACCGGCCGCCCCATGTTGCTCAATGTCTGGGCCACCTGGTGCCCGACCTGCTACGGCGAGCATACCTACCTCAAGCAGCTGGCGGGGCAGGGTGTTCCCATCATTGGCATGAACTACAAGGATGAGCGCGACAAGGCGATCAAATGGTTGGCAGAGCTGGGCAACCCCTATCAGGTCAACCTCTATGATCCGGACGGTATGCTGGGGCTGGATCTGGGGGTCTACGGCGCGCCCGAGACCTTCTTTATCGACAGTCAGGGGATCATTCGCTATCGCCACGTAGGGGATATCAACCCCGAGAATTGGGCCGCGACCCTCAAACCCATCTTTGATGCCATGAAGTGAAGGTGAACCGGATGAGAGTAGTGATTGCATCCCTGCTGCTGGTGTTGGGATTGGCCATACAAGCCCCGGCCATGGCCGCCATCGATGTCTATACCTTCGACAGCGATAATCAGGAACAGATATTTCGTGAGTTAACCAAGGAGCTGCGCTGCCCCAAGTGCCAGAACCAGGATATCGCCGACTCCAATGCGGGGCTGGCCAAGGACTTGCGCGACAAGACCTACCAGATGGTGCGCGAGGGCAAGGATAAAGAGCAGATAGTGGATTACATGGTGGCCCGCTATGGCAACTTTATTCTCTATAGCCCGCCCCTGATGGCTTCCACCCTGATCCTGTGGCTGGGTCCCTTGCTGGTGATCCTCATCGGCGGCGCTGTGGTCGTGATGCGCAGCCGCCGTGCGCCTGTGCGGACCAAGAAAACCGATAATAGCCTTAGTGAAGAGGAGCGGCGCCGTCTGGCCGAGTTGCTCAAAGAGGAAGAGAAACAATGACCGCCTTTTGGATAGTGATCGCGGCCCTGTTGGTGCTGGTGAGTCTGGTGTTGGTGGTGCCGCTGTGGCGTGGTGAAGGCAAGCAGAGCATCAGCCGTTCGGCGCTCAACAAACAGCTCTATCGCCAGCGGCTGCTGGAGATTGGCGAAGAGCGCGAGCAGGGTGTACTGGCCGAAGAGTCTGATTCGCTGGTCGAGCTGCAGCGAAGCCTGTTGGATGATATTCCCGACGTGGAGCAAACCGCACGGGGTGGCAAGAGTCTGATCTGGATCCCGGGTGTGGTGGTGCTGGTGGTGGTGAGCCTTGGGCTCTACTACAAACTGGGCTCCTGGCAGGAGGTGAGCCGCTGGCAAGATGCCAGCAGCCGTCTGGGGGAGCTGAGCAATCGCATTCTGGTGGAGCGGGACGCCCAGGTGACCGAGCAGGATCTGCTGGATTTCACGCTGGCACTGCGTACCCGTCTCAAGGCTGAACCGAATGACTATCGCGGCTGGTTATTGTTGGGGCGCTTGGCGCTCGATGGCAATGATCCCGAGATGGCCAGTGAAGCGCTGGAGCGGGCCTATGGGTTGGCACCACAAAAGTCGCTGGTGGCGGTGCCCTACGCCCAGGCGTTGATGATGACGGGGGATGAGGCGCAAGCGGATGCCCTGTTGCAGGCCGCTATCGCCCAGGATCCGGACAATATCGAAGCTCGGTCAGTCTATGCCTTCATGGCGCTGCAAAAAGAGGATTTCCAGACAGCATTGACCCGCTGGCAACTCATGTTGCCGCTGATGGAGAAAGGTACTCCCCGCTACGTGATGGTCGAGCGCTCCATGGAATATGCCCGCGCGCAGCTCAAGCAACGGGGTATCGAGGTGACAAACGCTGGCGCAGCCAGTGAGCCCGATGTAGCAGGGCAGCAGTTTGCGGTGAAGGAGGGAGAGTTCCCCATCCATATCACCCTGGCGGCCGGCATTCAGCTGCCGGAAGATGCCCATCTGTTCGTCTTTGCCGTGGTGCCCAATGGTCCGCCCATGCCCATCGCGGTGAAGCGTATCGCCGGGCCAACCCTGCCGGTCACCCTCTCGCTGGGTGATGGCGATGCCATGATGGAAGGCAGCAAGTTGGCCACCTACCCAGAGCTGCAATTCAAGGCACGTCTCTCCCGAGGCGGTAATGTCATGAATAAAGAGGGGGCCTTTGAAGGGGTATCTGTGCCGGTCAAGACGGCTGATATTCCCACCGCGCCGATTGACATCCGCATCGATCACGCCCTCTAATATGCCTTTGGATAACCCGGCCCCTGGATAGGGGTCGGGTTATCTATACTTCTGATAAATCAAAATAAAACGTCAGGACTCCCATATGCATTTTCGTTCAGGAACCCTCCTGTCAGCTTTACTGCTGGCTGGGTGTGCCGGTGGCCCCCCGAAACCAGGCCCAGAGAGCCTGGATCTTAATCCCGGTATCAATCATCCGGGCGCTACCAGTACGGCAGCCGATCCTCGTGACCCTTTTCAAGGTGCCAACCGGGCGATGTGGGCGGTCAACTATGATGTGCTGGAGCCCTATGTGGCACGTCCTGTGGTACATGCCTATGCCAGCTACATTCCGGTGGGGGTGAAGGATGGCATTGCCAACTTTGTTGCCAACTTTGATGAACCGAGCAGCATGGTGAACCATCTGATCACTGGCGATTTGAAAGGGGCGGGAACCAACCTGGGGCGCTTTACCGTCAACACCACGGTCGGTTTGCTGGGGATCTTCGATGTGGCCAAACATGCCGGCCTCGAGCGCAACAAGCTGGAGATGGATACAGTACTGGGCAAGGCTGATATAGGTGATGGTGCCTATATCATGGTGCCTGTTTACGGCCCGACCACCACCCGTGAGCTGGTCGGCGATACGATTGATAGCCTCTATTTCCCCTATGCCTTGCTGACTTTCCCGATAAAGTTCGCACATTGGGCTCTGGATGGCTTGGGAAAACGTGCCAAGCTGATCGATCAGGAGCGGATCATCGACAATGCCCTCGATCCTTATGCGTTAACCAAGGATTTCTATCTGCAGTACAATCAGGGCAAGGTGACGGGCAAGCAGTCTGAGCTGACAGAGTCTCAGCAAGAGCAGGCTGATGATGCCAATCTCGATGAGTATATGGATGAGCTGGATCAGTAATCTCAACCAGTGAAGAGACAAGGCGCCGCTGGGCGCCTTTTGTATTTATGGCGCTGTTGTCTTGGCAGTCACCATAAAAAACGCCCCGCAGAGCGGGGCGTTTTGGCAAGAGGGGCTGATTAGGCAGCCAGATTCTTGGCCGCGAATTCCCAGTTGACCAGAGTCCAGAAGGTTTCCATGTACTTCGGACGCAGGTTGCGGAAATCGATGTAGTAGGCGTGCTCCCACAGGTCAACGGTCAGCAGCGGGGTAGTACCCGCTTCGGTCAACGGGCAACCGGCGTTAGAGGTGTTGACGATGGCCAGAGAGCCGTCAGCTTTCTTCACTAACCAAGTCCAGCTGGAGCCGAAGTTGCCGATGGCAGATTTGGTGAAGGCATCTTTGAACTCGGCGAAAGAACCAAACGCCTTGTTGATGGCTGCGGCCAGATCGCCAGTAGGCTCACCACCGCCATTCGGGGAGAGGCAGTGCCAGTAGAAGGTGTGGTTCCAGATCTGGGCGGCGTTGTTGAAGATGCCAGCGCTGGAGGTCTTGATGATCTCTTCCAGAGACTTGCCTTCAAACTCGGTACCCGGCACCAGATTGTTCAGGTTGACCACATAGGTGTTGTGGTGCTTGCCGTGGTGATATTCCAGAGTTTCCTGGGAGATGTGCGGTTCCAGAGCATTGATTGCATAGGGCAGAGCGGGAAGTTCGAATGCCATTTTCTACTCTCCATTGGCTGGTCCGTGCGAAAGCGACGGTTGCAAGACATTGCATACTCTTTTCTATATCTGAAAAGAGTTGTTTTTAAAATGATGGGGCAGGGTAGCCCAAAGCCAAGGGATTGTAGCAGCATCAAAGATGGCCTAACAACTCTTGATTGGCGCCATGATCGCGATCAAGCCCGCCTCTGTTCTTTGGGTAATTCGTTCATTGTCGGCCCTTTGTCGGGTTGTACTCGGACAAGATTGCAGTAGAATGACTGCCGAAATCGCTCTAGTGAGGCACCTATGGAAACTATTGAAAAGATTAAGCAGCAGCTGGCTGATAACCCCATCATTCTCTTCATGAAGGGCTCCCCAAAGCTACCAAGCTGTGGTTTCTCTGCCCAGGCCTCCCAGGCTCTGATGTCCTGTGGCGAGCCGTTCGCATACGTTGATATTCTGCAAAATCCGGATATCCGCGCCGAGTTGCCAAAATTTGCCAACTGGCCGACCTTTCCCCAGCTGTGGGTTGAAGGTGAGCTGGTCGGTGGCTGTGACATCATGATTGAGATGTTTCAGGCCGGTGAGTTGCAGGCTCTGATCAAGGAAACTGCCGCCAAGTACAAGCAGGATGACGCCGCTGCCGAGTAAGCGGACACCGTCATTACCTATGTTGTTAAAGGGAGCCATTATGGCTCCCTTTTTTATCGCATTGTGGCGCTTGGCAGGTAGCACAGCACCGATGTGGTGTGTTGATGTAAGGTAATAGATAGTCGAAAAAGGCATTAAAAATACTAATCATTAAATGGTTGTTCTTAAGTTGTTAATTATATAATTTCACTATCTTTGATAATATTTTCTAATCCATTTAGGATTCGGATGTTGCCGCTGTCACATTCTTTGATATTTTCACCACAAGCTAGTCTCTTTGCATGTTTTTTTGTGTTGATGCTCACATTAATTGCAGTTGATAAAATCTAGTATCCCTGCGTCCTGTGAAGTAAAACCCTACAAATTAATAAATAAAAAGAGATTTGCGATGAAGATGTATAGCAATCTGCCCATTGGTCTTCATGATATTACTGAAGCCAAAAAAAGACTGACCAATCATATATACAAGACCGCGCAACTACCCTCAAATTACATCAGTGAACGTTGTCATGGTGAGGTTTACCTCAAGCTTGAAAACATGCAGCGTACAGGCTCTTTTAAAATTCGTGGTGCTTTCAATAAACTCAGCTCATTAAGTCTGGAAGATCGACAAAAAGGTGTTGTCGCCTGTTCGGCGGGTAACCATGCTCAGGGCGTATCACTCTCCAGTGCCATGCTTGGTATTGATGCCAAGGTGGTCATGCCCTGCTGTGCCCCCAAATCAAAAATTGCAGCAACCAGTGATTATTCAGCCAAAGTGATCCTCCATGGTAATAGTTTCAATGACACCATTGCCAAAGTCAGTGAAATAGTCGAAATGGAAGGTCGGGTATTTATTCCCCCATTCGATGATGCCAAAGTGATTGCAGGCCAGGGAACCATTGGTCTGGAGATTATCGAAGACTTGTATGATGTCGATAATATCATAGTGCCGATTGGTGGTGGTGGTTTGATTGCCGGTGTGGCGATGGCGATTAAATCAATCAATCCGACAATCAGAATTATCGGTGTGCAATCTGAAAATGTGCATGGTATGGCAGCCTCTTTCTATGCCGGCACCATCACTAATCACAGAACCAGCAGCACCTTGGCAGATGGTTGTGATGTAGCAAGACCCGGTTCCATGACCTTTGAAATCGTCAAGCAGCTGGTTGATGATATTGTTCTAGTTTCTGAAGATGATATTCGTCACAGCATGGTCGACATGATCCAGCGTAATAAAATAATCACCGAAGGTGCGGGTGCGCTCGCTTCTGCAGCACTGCTAAGTGGTAAATTACAGCATTATGTTGAAGGTAAAAAAACCGTCTGCATTATTTCGGGTGGCAATATCGATCTTACCCGTATAGTCGAGATAATCGAACAGAACAATATTCCTCAATTTAGCCTGTAAGGAATGCGGTCATGATATTAGACAGTGTCGTTACTAGCAGCAAAGAAAAAGAAAATACCCGCGCTTGGCGTAAAACAGATACAACCTGGGGGTTGGGCCTATTTGGTACTGCAATCGGTGCCGGGGTGCTATTTTTCCCCATCCGGGCTGGATATGGTGGCTTAATCCCGATATTGATTATGATGGTGCTTGCCTATCCGATAGCATTCTATTGTCATCGGGCTCTCGCCAGATTGTGCCTCTCTGGCAGTAACCCTTCTGCCAATATCACCGAGACCGTCGAAGAGCATTTTGGCAAGATGGGTGGCGTGGTGATTACCTTCCTCTACTTCTTTGCCATCTGCCCCCTGCTCTGGATATATGGTGTCACCATTACCAATACCTTTATGGCATTCTGGGAGCATCAACTGCAAATGGTGCCACTCAATCGGGGTGTGGTCGCCCTGGGGCTTTTGCTAGTCATGGCGTTCGTCATCTATTTCGGTAAAGATCTGATGGTTCGCGTGATGAGCTATCTAGTATTTCCTTTTATTGCCAGTCTGATCATCATCTCGCTGTCGCTAGTCCCTTACTGGAACAGTGCGGTATTTGACCAGGTCAATCTGAGTGAAATATCCCTGCTCGGTCACGATGGTATTCTGGTTACCGTCTGGCTTGGCATCTCCATCATGGTCTTCTCCTTCAACTTCTCACCGATTGTCTCCTCTTTCATCGTCTCCAAGCGGGAAGAGTATGAGCACGAGTTCGGTCGCGATTTCACCGAGAAGCGCTGCTCCAAAATCATCTCCGGTGCCAGCATGTTGATGGTTGCCGTGGTGATGTTCTTCGCCTTCAGCTGCCTGTTTACCCTGTCACCGCAAAACATGGCAGAGGCCAAGGCCCAGAATATTCCGGTGCTCTCCTATCTGGCCAACCACTTCTCTTCGATGACTGGCAGCAAGTCTACGTTTGCCACCACCCTGGAGTATGCGGCATCCATTATTGCGCTGGTTGCTATCTTCAAGTCTTTCTTTGGCCACTATCTGGGGACCCTGGAAGGGTTAAACGGCTTGATCCTCAAGTTTGGCTATCAAGGTGACAAGACCAAGGTCTCATCGAAAAAGCTTAACATGATCAGCATGCTGTTCATCATGGGCTCCACCTGGCTGGTCGCTTATGTCAACCCCAACATCCTTGACCTGATTGAAGCAATGGGCGCGCCCATTATCGCCTCTCTGCTCTGCCTGCTGCCGATGTATGCGGTGAGCAAGACGCCAGCACTGGCAAAATATAAAGGTCAGGCCAGCAACCTGTTTGTCACCATTATCGGTGTGCTGACCATCCTGAATATTGTTTCCAAGCTGTTCTGAAAACCTTTTCTGCAAGTCATTAACCATTCAGGCCCCCCTGGCGGGGTCTGGATGGTGCAGTCAGACATGAGCAATAACCGGTTCTTTGTTGGCCCAATTATTTGGGCCCAGGGCAAGGCTAGCCTTTATTTTCCTACCTGTGTAAGCAAAGCGGAAAAGATGCCCTGACTGCAGTGACTCGACCCTATTTATATCGAGGCAATGTAATGAAGTTTGATTCGTTGGTTCTGGTTATCAATTGCGGCTCCTCATCGGTAAAATTCTCCGTACTGGATAGTCAATCCTGTGAGGTGGTGATATCCGGTATGGCAGATGGTATTGAAACGGCCCATCCTCAATTGAAAGTAGATAAAGAGCCAGTCACCCCTTTACCTGAAAATAGCCACACCTGTGCATTGGCTGCCATCGCGGCAGAATTGAAAAAACGGGAGCTGCTGGATGCTATTGCGCTGGTTGGTCATCGCATTGCTCATGGTGGCAGTGAATTTAGTGAAGCCGTGATAATTGACGAAAATGTCTTGGCCAAAATCAAGCAGGTGTCACCCTTGGCCCCTCTTCATAATCACGCCAATCTGAGCGGTGTGATGGCGGCTCGTCAGTTATTTCCTACGCAACCCCAGATTGCGGTATTTGATACCGGCTTTCATCAGACCTTGAAGCCGGAAGCTTATATCTATGGGCTCCCTTATCAATATTTGCAGGATTACGGTGTGCGCCGTTATGGATTCCATGGCACCTCTCATCGCTATGTCGCCGAGCAGGCGGTCTCTTTCCTTGGGCTAAATGGTAACGATGCCGGTCTGGTGATTGCCCATCTGGGCAATGGCGCCTCTATTTGCGCGGTGCAGGATGGCAAGAGCGTCGATACCTCTATGGGGATGACGCCGCTGGAGGGGCTGATTATGGGCAGTCGCAGCGGTGATATTGATTTTGGTGCGCTGGCCTATATTGCCAGCAAAACCGGGCAATCTATCGAGGATATCGAGCGGGTCTTGAACAAGCACTCCGGCTTGCTCGGTATTTCCGGCCTCTCTTCCGATATGCGCGTGCTGGAGGCGGCTTATCACGAAGGGCACCCCGGCGCGAAACTGGCGATCCACGCCTTTGTCCACCGTATTGCCCGCCATATTGGTGGTCATGCCACCTCATTACGCCAGCTGGATGCGGTAATTTTCACCGGCGGTATTGGCGAGAACTCGGCCTTTATAAGACAACTGGTGTGCGAGCGCCTGCCGGTATTTGGCATCGCCATGAACGAGGAGTTGAATAAACAGCCCAATACCATGGGCTGTCGGGTTATTTCTGCACACTCTTCGGCAATGTTTGCAGCGGTTATTCCGACCAATGAAGAGAAAATGATCGCGCTGGATGCCATTCGTCTGGGTCAACAGATCCGTCAGGCCGAGTGTGTCTGAATATTTCAACTGTAATGTCATGAATCGTGAATGAGGTTTATTGAATGAAAATTGATGTGCAATTGGAGCAGGATAGTTATATCCAGGCATGGCAAGGTTTTGCCGGTGAAAACTGGAAACATGAAATCAACGTTCGTGATTTCATCCAGCAAAACTATACCCCGTATGAAGGCGACGAACAGTTTCTGGCGGATGTCACCGAGGCGACCACCACCTTGTGGAACAAGGTGATGGAAGGGATCCGCATCGAGAATACGACCCACGCGCCAGTCGATTTTGATACCAATATTGCCACGACTATTACCGCCCACGGACCCGGTTATATCGAACAGGAGCTGGAAAAAATCGTTGGCCTGCAAACCGACAAGCCGCTGAAAAGAGCACTGCACCCGTTTGGTGGTGTAAATATGATCAGAAGCTCTTTTGAGGCATATGGTCGGGAGATGGATCCCGAATTTGAATATACCTTCAGCGAATTGCGTAAAACCCACAATCAGGGGGTGTTCGATGTCTACTCTCCCGAGATGTTGCGCTGCCGAAAATCGGGGATTTTGACTGGTTTGCCGGACGGTTATGGCCGTGGTCGGATTATCGGAGATTATCGTCGGGTTGCACTCTATGGCATAGATTATCTAATTCGTGACCGGGAGCTGCAGTTTGCCGATCTGCAACCGGCACTCGAGCGGGGAGAGCATCTGGAGCAGGTGATCCGCCAGCGTGAGGAGCTGTCCGAGCACCAGCGGGCGCTGGTGCAGATCAAGCAGATGGCGGCGAGCTACGGCTGCGATATTTCCGGCCCGGCCCGCACTGCCCAGCAGGCGGTACAGTGGCTCTACTTCGCCTATCTGGCGGCGGTGAAGTCGCAAAATGGCGGGGCCATGTCCCTCGGTCGTACCGCTACCTTCCTCGACATCTATATCGAGCGTGATTTGAAGGCGGGGCTGATCAGCGAGCAGGACGCCCAGGAGCTGGTCGATCACTTCATCATGAAGATCCGCATGGTGCGCTTCCTGCGCACCCCGGAGTTTGACACCCTCTTCTCCGGCGATCCTATCTGGGCCACCGAGGTGATCGGCGGCATGGGGCTGGATGGTCGTACTCTGGTGACCAGGAACGCCTTCCGTTACCTCCACACCCTCAAGACCATGGGGCCAGCGCCCGAGCCCAACCTCACCATCCTCTGGGCGGAAGGGCTGCCGCGTGCCTTCAAGACCTATGCGGCCCGCGTCTCCATCGATACCTCATCCCTGCAGTATGAGAACGATGATCTTATGCGCACCGATTTTGAGAGCGATGACTACGCCATCGCCTGCTGCGTGAGCCCCATGGTGATCGGCAAGCAGATGCAGTTCTTCGGTGCTCGCGCCAACATCGCCAAAACCCTGCTCTACTGCATCAATGGTGGGGTGGACGAGAAGCTGAAGATCCAGGTCGGCCCGAAAGTGGCGCCCATCATGGACGAGGTGCTGGATTACGACACCGTTATGAGCAGCCTCGACAACTTTATGGATTGGCTGGCTGTGCAGTACATCAGCGCGCTGAACCTTATCCACTTCATGCACGACAAATACAGCTACGAAGCCTCGTTGATGGCGCTGCACGATCGGGATGTCTACCGCACCATGGCCTGCGGCATTGCCGGTCTGTCGGTGGCGGTCGATTCGCTGGCGGCCATCAAGTACGCCAGGGTCAAGCCGGTGCGCGATGCTGACGGGCTGGCGGTCGATTTCGTGATTGAGGGGGAGTATCCCCAGTACGGCAACAACGACGAGCGGGCCGACTCTATCGCCTGCGATCTGGTCGAGCGCTTCATGAAGAAGATCCAGGCGCTGCCGACCTACCGCAATGCGGTGCCGACCCAGTCGATCCTGACCATCACCTCCAACGTGGTCTATGGCCAGAAGACCGGCAACACCCCGGATGGTCGCCGCGCTGGCGCGCCGTTTGCGCCGGGGGCTAATCCTATGCACGGTCGGGATCGCAAGGGGGCGGTCGCCTCGCTCGCTTCGGTGGCCAAGCTGCCGTTCAAATATGCCAAGGACGGGATCTCCTACACCTTCTCCATCGTGCCGGGGGCACTCGGCAAGGAGCCCGCCAATCGCGAGAACAATCTGGTGGGGCTGATGGATGGCTACTTCCATCACGAGCGGGATGTGGAAGGGGGCCAGCACCTCAACGTTAACGTGATGAACCGCGAGATGCTGCTGGATGCGATCGATCATCCTGACAAATACCCCAGTCTGACCATCCGGGTTTCCGGTTATGCGGTGCGCTTCAACGCCCTGACCCGCGAACAGCAGCAGGATGTGATTGCCAGAACCTTCACCAACATGATCTGACTTATGGGCCTGGAGCGAGCAGGTTTGCTTCGGGCCAACCCCGTTTTATGACATCAAGGAGAAAGCTAAGATGCGACAGGTTATCAGTACCAAAGCGGCACCGGGTGCCATCGGCCCCTATGTGCAGGGCGTAACCCTCAGCAACGTGACCGGCAACATGATCTACACCTCGGGCCAAATCCCGCTGGATCCGGTGAGTGGCGATATCCCCGAGACCATCGAAGCGCAGACCCTGCGTTCGCTGCAAAACGTGCAGGCGATTGTCGAGGCGGCAGGCGCCGAGGTGCGCAACATCATCAAGACCACGGTGTTTGTCTCGGATCTGAACGACTTTGCTGCGGTGAATCAGGTCTACAACGACTTTTTTACCGAGCACGATGCCATGTATCCGGCGCGCTCCTGCGTGGAAGTGGCCCGCTTGCCGAAGGATGTGAAGATCGAAATTGAGGCGATTGCTGCGCTGTAACCCCCATCGGGAGTGTGTCAGCAAGCCAAAACAAAGCGGCTGCCAATGGCAGCCGCTTTTGTCTATATGGTCATCGGGGCGGATCAGGCGATCCGTTCGATACGGGCCATGTAGAAACCGTCGAAGCCAGTCTCTGACGGGCTCACGGTGTGATCGTCACGCAGACGGAAGTTCTCGTTGGCCGCGAGGAACTTGTCCACCTGCTGACGGTTCTCCTGAGGCAGGATGGAGCAGGTTGCATAAACCAGCAGACCACCCACCTTCACCATCTGGCTGTAACGCTGCAGGATCTCTTCTTGCAGTGCTACCAGCACCGGCAGACGCTCGGCAGTATCACGCCACTTGGCATCCGGATTGCGCTTGAGTACGCCAAGACCGGAGCAGGGCACGTCCAGCAGTACTCGATCCGCGGTCTCTTTGAGGCGCTTGACGGTCTTGCTGCTGGTGATGACCCGGGTCTCCACGTTGTGGGCACCGGCGCGACGGGCGCGCTGCTTGAGGTTCTCCAGCTTCCACTCTTCTACATCCATTGCCAGCAGACGGCCCTTGCCCTGCATCATGGCAGCGATATGCAGGGTCTTGCCACCGGCACCGGCGCAGGCGTCGATGACCCGCATGCCCGGGGTCACTTCCAGCGCAGCTGCGACCAGCTGGGAGCCAGCGTCCTGCTGTTCAAAGCAGCCGTCGGCAAAGGCCTTGGTACGGAACAGGGCGGTATCAGAGGTGACCTGCAGCGCAGTATCAACACCCTCAACCGGGATGGTGGTGACATGCTCTTTGGCCAGAATGGCTTGCAGCTCTTCACGGGTGCACTTGAGGGTGTTGGCCCGCAGGTAGCGCTTGGGCATCCAGGCCAGGGCGGCACGCTCGGCCGGCCAGGCTTCGCCCAGCTGCTCGCTACCCAGCTTTTCCAGCCAGCTCGGGCAACCATCCATCAGCACCGGGTTCTTCTTCGCTTCGGTCAGACGGCGGCGAAAGGCCTCTTCATTGAAACGATCCAGAGTGGGGCGGTTAGGCTGGTCAATTTTGTGAAAAGCGTGCCAGGCATGCAGCAGCGGCCAGACATTTTTCTCGGCCTGACGCACCTGAATGCCGGTCAGGGCACAATAGAGGCTGAGACGACGCAGCAGGTCGCCGGTGACCAGGGCAATCCTTGCCTGTTCTTGCGGTTTGAGTTCGATGCCAGAGAAGTGACGGGCATAGGCGCGGTCCAGGGTGAGACCCTGGCCCAGCACATCGTCAACAATGGCAACGATCAGATCCCCGAAACGGGGCAACAGTGGGGACTTAAGCATGAGATTAACCTTGGCCAGATAAAGATGAACAGCACCTTTGTGAAGAGGGGCAGTTCTAAAATTGACAAATCCGCGCAATGATAGGGGTTAGACGGGGTTGGCGCAACACTCCCCATGGGGTGAGTGGCTGAAACACGGATGCCGTTGGTGGTTCAAATGAATGCATGGATACAAGGATGACAAAAATGCATGTGACCAAAAAATATTCGCTGGCCCTGCTGGTGGGCAGTTTGTTGGCCTCACCCAGCCTGATCGCCAGTGAGTGGAGCACCCTTGCCGCCCGAGCGACGGCCGCGACAGGTTATGAAGTACGAGCCAATCAGTTTCGGGTTGCCAAGGTGCCGCTCGACTATTTTGACGGGTTGCAAGCGGGGGCAAAGCAACTGACCCTCCCGCTACCTGATGGGGGTGAGGTCACCTTTACGCTGGAAGCTTATGACCTGCTGCCTGCAGACCTTGCTGCCAAATATCCGCAGATCCGTACCTTCAGGGGTCACAATCCGAGTCGCCCGCTTGATACCGGGCGTTTCGATCTGGGCCCACAGGGTTTCCATGCCATGTTCAGCCATCAGGGCAAGATGGTGTTTGTCGATCCACTTCGCAATGCCGAAGGGTATGCCGTCTATTACCAGCAGGATGCTCATAGCCGTCTGGATGAGGAGGCTGACAGGGTGCTGGGTGCGCAGGTCAGCAAGCTGGCGCGCAAGGTGCAGGTGGATGGCAACGCCCGCAAGCGTTACACCATTGCCATCTCGGCGACGGGGGAATTTACTCAGTATCACGGTGGTTCCCAGGTGTTGGCGATGGCAGCTATCGCCACCTTGCTCAACCGGGTCAATCAGGTCTATCAGCGGGATGTCGGGGCCGAGTTTGTATTGGCCACGGGTAACGACGAGGTGGTCTTCACCAATCCCGCAACTGATCCGTTTGATAATAATGACAATGATGCCCAGACCAATATCGGGGTGCAGGCATTGTATTTTACCAACATGAAGCTCGGTAACTTTGATATCGGCCATGTACTGAATACCGGTGGGGGCGGACTGGCTGGTTTGGCGGTGCTCTGTACCAACCAGAAGTCGAGTGGCATGTCCGGTTCAGCCACCCCGGTGGGGGATGCCTTTTTTGTCGACTATGTAGCCCATGAAATCGGTCACCAGTTTGGCGCCGATCACACTTTCAACGGCACGAGCGGCAGTTGCGGTGGGGGTAACCGGGTTGCCAGTCAGGCCTATGAACCAGGTAGCGGCAGCTCGATCATGGCGTATGCCGGCATCTGCGGTGAAGAGAACATTCAAGCCAACAGTGACCCTTACTTTCATAGCAAATCCATCGAACAGATGCGGTCACATATGGCAACGTATCCGAGTTGTGGCACGGCGCTCACGCTGGGCAACAGCACCCCGCAAGCGGTAGCCGGGAGGGATTATGTGATTCCGGCCAATACGCCATTTGCCTTGAATGAAGCTGGCTCTGATCTGGACGGGAATGCGTTGCTTTACAACTGGGAACAGATCGATCTGGGCACCGAATCGAGCAGCGCCGCGACTATGATCGATGATGGTACCCGCCCACTGTTTCGCTTTGTTGCTCCAACCCCATCGCCAGAGCGGATTTTGCCAAGCTTGCCATCGTTGCTTTCCGGTACTCTCGCCAAAGGGGATGCCTGGCCGACCACCAACCGGGATCTCAATTTCAGACTGACGGTACGCGATGGTCAGGGGGGAGTTGCCAGCGACGACATGAAAGTGCAGGTGGTCAAGACCAGCAGTGTGTTTCGCATCACCAACCCGTTTTATGGGGTGATGCTCACCCCGGGGGCGAGTCAAGCGCTCGCCTGGGATGTGGCAGGGACAGACCAGGCACCGATCAGCTGCAGCAAGGTCGACATCTCGGTGACCCAGGATGAGGGCGCCAACTGGACAATGCTTGCTGTCGGACAATCCAATAATGGCGCTGCAACGGTGACGCTGCCCGCCAATCTCACTAGCAGCGTCAGGCTGAAAGTGGCTTGCAGCGACAACATCTTCTTTGCCATCAGCCCCCTCAAACTGCCTCTGGTACAAGGTGGCTCGACTTCAGGCGGTGGTGGCGGTGGTGGTGGCGGGTCGCTCGGGTTGTGGACGCTGGCACTGGCGCTGCTCGGTTGGCATCGGAGGGATAAATGAGAGGCGTCTGGGGGCTGCTGTTCGCTTTGCTCGGCGGTTGTCAGGCCGATGCCAGTCCCCTTGAGCAGGAGGTCACGGCCAACTTAGCCAAACAGGATTACCGCCTGATTGTGCGAGCCGGGCGAGGCGAGGTGGCCCCCGGCATTGCTGCAGAGCAGCAGGCAGCGGCCAAGGGACGTTGTGGTGTGCGTTATCTCGATGGGTTGGGTGATGTGATAAGGCCTGGCCAGCAAGAGATACATGCCAAACTGAGTGCTTACGCCAGCGAGTATAACCAGCGTATTGTGACTTACTGTCCATCGGCATCGGGTGCTGACAAGCAGTAATACGCCAATGAACCAATCCAAATAGGGGATCCTCAGCCCCATAGCTATCCGTGAAGGCGCCAATGGCGCCTTCACGTTTTTCCGCTGTTGAATGGGGTCAGTCTGTCTCGCCAGAAATGGGGAGAGCGGTAGTAGCAGGATTTTTAGGCGTGATAGAGGTTTTGTGCGGATTTTCTTTTCTGTCTGTCACGCATATCGTCCATTCACGCTGCACCATACTTGTGGTCACCAAGGTAGGGCAAGGAGGCTCTATGAAGCATGGCATTGCGGTGATTATCACCAGTTTGTCTGTTCAGGTTGCGGCAGAACCCCAGTGGACCTTCATGGATGAGAGCTTGGAAAGGGGGGGGAGCTATGATGTGCGAGCAGACAAGGTAAGAGTGGTCGTTCCGGGCCAGCCTTTTGAACCCGGGCATCTTGCCAGTGTGTTGACCTTGCCACTCCCTGATGGCACTACGGTGCAGTTTGATGTTTATCCCAATGCCCTGCTCCCTGATGCTTTGGCCCAGCGTTACCCTTCTATCAACACCTACAGCGGTAAGGCCATCGATCAGGCGACGGAGACTGGTCGATTCGATGTCACTATGCATGGTTTTCACGGTATGTTTACTCACAAGGGGCGTACATTTTATATCGATCCGCTACAGGACGGTTTCTCCTATGCCGTTTATGAGCAGCAGGATGCTTGGCGGCGACAGGATGTGGATCAGGTGATTGATCCTCATGGTATAGATCAGGAGCGAGCTGTTCTGGTCGATGGCAATCTGCGTAAGCGCTACACCATCGCCATCTCGGCAACGGGGGAATATACCCAGTATCACGGTGGTACCAAGGCCGCAGCACTCTCGGCCATTGCAACACTGCTTAACCGGGTCAACGAAGTCTATCGCCGTGATGTGGGTGCCGAGTTCCAGCTTGCGGCCGATACGGACAAGGTGATTTTCACTGATCCTGCGACGGATCCTTTCACCAACTCGACCCAGGATATTGCGATCAATCAGACCCAGCAGGGGTTGTTGCTCAATCCTTCCTTTGATTTGGGCCATCTGCTGGCGACATCAGGCGGCGGTGTCGCGACCCTGAGATCCCTGTGCAACCCGTTTAGCCGTTCACGGGGCATGACGGGTGGCTCACCGCCTGTCGGCGATGCCTTCTTTATTGATTATGTGGCGCATGAGCTGGGGCATCAGTTGGGTGCCGAACACTCTTTCAACGGCATGGCCGATAGTTGTGCAACGGGTCGTAAGGCTAACTCAGCTTGGGAGCCGGGCAGTGGCTCGACCATCATGGCCTATGCCGGGATCTGTGGTGAAGAGAATCTGCAGGTTAACAGTACGCCTTTCTTTCACAGCAAGTCGATCGAGCAGATGCGAACCCTGATGGCCTCTTTGCCCTCCTGCGGCACAGACTTGGTGCTTGCCAATAACGCGCCGGTCGTGGATGCGGGGGGGGATAGGGTGATCCCCGCAAATACGCCTTTCACTCTTGTCGGTAGCGCGCTGGATCTGGACGGTAATCCCTTGAGTTACACCTGGGAGCAGGTTGATCTTGGCAATGCGTCCTACAGTATGGCAACCATGGTGGATGATGGAACCCGCCCACTGTTTCGCTATGTTTCTCCGACATCGGATCCCCGCAGAACCTTGCCTGCCATGAGCTCTCTGATATCGGGTGTATTGGCCAAAGGAGAGGCATGGCCTGCGACCAATCGCAATCTCCAGTTCCGTCTTACCGTGCGCGATGGCCAGGGGGCGGTGAGCAGTGATGAAATGGTGGTTCAGGTGATCAATACCGGCGCGGCATTTGCCATCACTGCTCCGCAGGTCGGCTCCATGGTGGCGGGTAGCACTCAGCTAGTGACATGGAATGTTGCTGGGACCGATCAGCCTCCTATCAATTGTCCCAGCGTGGATTTGGCACTGACACAGAATGGCGGATCTAGCTGGACGACGCTGGCAAGCGGGCTTGCCAATAACGGTTCGGCCAGTGTGGTGTTGCCTGCACCGTTGACCAGCACGGCCAGGCTGAAGCTGGCATGCAGCAATAATATTTTTTTCTCTATCAATGGGATAAGAGGTAATGCGTCGGCCACTACGGAAAGTGCAACTGTCATTACCGACAACAGTGCGGGTGGCGGCGGTGGTGGTGGTGCGGTTAGTATCATTGTGATCATCCTGATGGGAGGTGCAGCTGGATGGCGCAGGTATTACGGTTAGTCGTCAGTTTGCTGTTTCTGCATATCTGCGCGGCGCCTGTTGTGGCCGCATCACTGACCGAGGTAATAGATGAGAGTCTTACCGCTCAGGATTATCGGCTCATCGTGCGCGGTGGGCGCGGCGGCATGGCCCCGGGGGTTGTGGAGTCATTGCAAGCAGAAGCGAGAACCCGATGCGGAGTGCGTTATCTGGAAGGGTTCGGTGATGTGATTGAGATTGGCAAGGAGGCCGAGTTCGAACAGCGGGTTGACTATGCCACCCGATATAATCGACGGATGCTGGAAAAGTGCATGCCGGAGGCAATCGCGAGGTAATCGATGGCCGTGACATACAGCGGGGAGGCAGTTGCCTCCCCGCTGCGTTATGGCTTGTCACCGCAAGAGGGGCGGAGCACAATGCCTGCGTCACTCTCTTGATGGTCGTGGAACCATTATTTATTTGAAGGAAAATCAAGATGATGGATGTTGCTGATCTGCGCCGTGAATACTGCCGTGGCGGGCTGCACCGTGCCGATTTGCCGGCCGATCCGCTGGCGCTGTTCGAGAAGTGGTTGGCGCAGGCCTGTGAGGCCAAACTGACTGATCCCACCGCCATGGTGGTAGCGACGGTGGATGCCGATGGTCAGCCCTGGCAGCGCACCGTGCTGCTCAAGCACTACGACGCCCAGGGGATGGTCTTTTACACCAACATGGGCAGCCGCAAAGCGCACCAGCTGGAAGGTAACCCCCGTATCAGCCTGCTCTTCCCTTGGCACACCCTCGACCGTCAGGTTCATGTGACCGGCCGGGTGGAGAAGATGAGCACCTTCGAGGTGATGAAGTATTTCCACAGCCGCCCCAAGGATAGCCAGATCGCCGCCTGGGTTTCCAAGCAGTCGACCCGTATCTCGGCCCGCGGCGTGCTGGAGGCCAAGTTCCTCGAGCTCAAGCAGAAGTTTGCCAATGGCGACGTGCCGCTGCCGAGCTTCTGGGGTGGCTTCAGGGTGGTGATCGAGACGGTAGAGTTCTGGCAGGGTGGCGAACATCGGCTGCACGACCGCTTCTACTACACCCGCGAAGGGGATGGCTGGCACATCGAGCGTCTGGCCCCCTGATCGCGCTGTTCAAATCCGTTTTCACAAGGAGTGTGTATGCGTCTGTATGGAGATCTGCGTTCCGGCAACTGCTACAAGGTGTGGCTGCTGGCCCGCTGGCTGGATCTGCCCCTTGAGTGGGTAGAGGTGGATATTCAGGCGGGGGATACCCGTACCCCCGCGTTTCTGGCCATGAACCCCAATGGCAAGATCCCAGTGCTGGAGATGGGCCAAGGCGATGCGCTGGCTGAATCCAACGCCATCCTCTTCTATCTGGCGCAAGGCAGCGCCTTGTGGCCCACCGATCCGCGCCAGCAGGCCGAGGTGCTCAAGTGGATGTTCTTCGAGCAGTACAGCCATGAGCCCTATATCGCGGTGGCCCGCTTTATCGTTCACTATCTCGGCCGCCCCGAGTCGCAGGAGGCGCGGCTCGACGGGCTGAAAGCCGGTGGCGAGAAGGCGCTGGCGGTGATGGAGCAACAGTTGAAACAGAGCCCCTACCTGTGCGGCGATGCCCCGACCATCGCCGATATCGCCCTTTATGCCTATACCCACGTGGCAGAGGAGGGGATCTTCTCCCTGCAGGGGTGGCCAGCCATTCGTAGCTGGATCGCCCGTATCGAAGCCCACCCCCGCCACCGGACGCTGCCTGCGGCCTGTCAGGTCAGCTGATGGAACTGCTGATCGAGGCGACACTGTGGCAGCCGCAGTGGGCTGCGCTGTTGCGGCACTGGCAGCAGCAAGGCCATCGCTGGCAACTGCTGCTGGGCAAAGAGGCGGCGGCCGCCCTCGATCAAAGCAATGCTTCCTGGGCGAGTTGTCCCCCTGACGGGGTGCTTTGCCCGGGGGCCTTGCTGGCTGCCTGGCTCGATGGGGATCTGCTGGCGGATTTTCATGCTGATCCCAGTCGCCAGATCCTGATCAGCGCCTCTACCTCGCTGCTGACCCTCGCCAAGGAGCAGGGGCTGCTGACCCTTGGTCCGGTGGGGGCCGATCTGCCGCTCACCGCCGATGCCGATTTGGGCGCCGTGCTCAATCGCCTGCTGGCGCGCCGCGTGATGATACCTATGTTGGCCGAGGATTCGCACGCCGCTGGCGTGGTGCTGCGGCCACTGCAGGCTGCCGATGATCGCGAGATAGTGCGCTACTGCAGCGACGAGGCGCTGGCCCGCTACACCCTCAATATTCCTCACCCCTATCCGCCAGAGGGGGCCCGTGACTGGCTGGCGCTCAGCTGGCGCAAGGCTGCGCTTGGGCTTGGCTGGAGCTGGGCCATCACCTTGCCAGAGGAGGGTGGGGCTGCGCTGGTCGGGGTGATCTCCCTGCATTGGAATGGCGAGCTCGCCTGGTGGGTCGGCGTGCCCTGGCAGAATCGCGGTCTGGCGACCCGGGCCGCCGGCTTGGTCAAGGCGTTTGCCTTTGACCAACTGCAACTGCCTGCGCTGACGGCTCGCCATATGCCAGACAATTTAGCCTCCGGCCGGGTGATGGCAAAACTGGGGATGCACTATCGCGGGCGGCGCCATATCAGCGGTCGTCAGCCGTGCGAGGTGAGCTACTGGCGACTGGATCGTCCCCTCTCCTTGCCTGCCCCCCTGCTTGATGAGGTCACTCGCTGGCTTGAAGATGAGCGGATCGCTGTGGTGATCCTGCGCGATCCTGCAACGGCCAATCGGCAGAGTGCCAATGGCAAGCTGGCCATCTCGCTCTTTGTGGATGAGACCGGAACGGGGCAGGATCCCTGCCGTCTGCTTTGCCCGCCGCATCTTGAGGGGAGGCTGGATCTGCACTGTTACCCCGTTGCCCTGCTGGAGCAGGCCGAGCCGGATCAGTTGCCCCATCTTGGCGACGTGTTGCTTAAAGACAGGGATGAACAGGGGTTGGCATGGCTGCTACAACTGGCGGCGCTGCAGCGTCAGGGGCCTGATCTGCTCAGCCGCGAGGAGCGAGCATCGAGGCTGCACTGGTTCAACCAATTGATGGCGCAGGCGCTGGGCGGCCATGGTGACTCGCCGCAGATGCGCTACCAGCAGTTACGGCTGCTGGTGGAGTTGCCGGAGCTGGCCGACGAGCTGGATGGCTGTTGGCATCAAGCGCCCGAACTGACCTTCGAGCGGCTGGTGCGGGAGGCTCCTGCCCTTTGGCTGGCCTACCGTGAGGTGATGAACAGGGTCACGCCAGCTACGCTACGTGCCTTGCAGCAGCAGTTT
The DNA here is from genome assembly GCF_000820145.1 of Aeromonas sobria. Taxonomy (GTDB): domain Bacteria; phylum Pseudomonadota; class Gammaproteobacteria; order Enterobacterales; family Aeromonadaceae; genus Aeromonas; species Aeromonas sobria. The sequence goes on from NZ_CDBW01000017.1 coordinate 305,937, forward strand.
GCAGCTCGTTTTCCTGAGTGCACCCTCCCATTTTTGGACAAAGGTACTCAGAATGACCAGCAGTTGTGTGGAATAATGCCCGCTCTGCTGTACGAGGAGTAACGTTGTATGTTGAGAACCGAGCGCCCCGGTGACATGTTACCGGTCTACGAACTGGTCAGTGCCGCCTTCGGTCGTGCCGAAGAGGCTGAACTGGTCAACCGTCTGCGCGAATGTGGCGCTGCCGTGGTGACCATGGTCGAAGAGGAAGAGTTCGAGTTCATGGGGCACCTGATGCTAAGCCCGATCACCATTAACGGCATGGAAGGGCCCTGGCTCGGTCTGGCGCCGGTAGCGGTTCATCCCGATTGGCAAGGCCAGGGGATTGGCTCTGATCTGGTGCGTGAAGGGCTGGATACGGCACTCGAAATGGACTGGAAAGGGGTAGTGGTACTCGGCGATCCGGTTTACTACAGCCGTTTCGGTTTCCGCCCAGCCAGCGAGTTTGGCCTGCACTGCATCTATGAAGTGCCTGCTGACTGTTTCATGGCGATGGAGCTGCAGGAGAGTGGTTTTGCTGGTGTGCAGGGTGAGGTGCTCTATCACCCCCTGTTTGATGAAATGCCTGACGAGCAGCAAGAAGAACAAGAAGTACAAGCAATACACCTATAGCGAAAATCCTCATTGACCTTGATGGCGTCCCCGGCTTGAGGGGGCGTCTTGGCTGGTATGGCCACGCTGCAGGGTCAAGCAGGTTCACCCTGTGCATGGTCATTAAAAGGCTGTGCCATGGCGGTCCCCCTCTCCCCGTATCCTCTGCTGGGCAGTAGCAACCCTAGCTCCCTCTCTCTTTATCCTCTTGCGCGTTATTGGCGGCGAACTGTGCCACTGGTCACCATCATGGCCGACAACCCGTTCACCCCTCTTGCAACAAGAGGGGTGAACAGCATCAAAATAATGGACAGGGGATCTTGGTCGATCAGGATTTAGGCACTCAGGGATTACTGAGAGATTTTAATCTGATCCGCGCTGTGCAGCGGGATGCGAAACACCGTCAGGCGCAGGAACAGGTAGATGGCCCCCAGCGCCGCCCAGACTAGCCCCAGCTCGAAGGAGGAGGGTTCGAGGTTGAGCCACAGCACCCCGATGCAGGCGGCGCCACAGAGCGGTAGCAGCAGGTACATCAGGTGATCCTTGAGGGTTTTGTTGCGGCCAAGCTTCACATAGAAGTGGGCAATCACCGCCAGATTGACGAAGGTGAAGGCCACCAGTGCGCCGAAGTTGATCAGCGCCAGTGCCATCTCCAGATCCAGCGATACCGCAGAGAGCGCCAGCAGACCGACCAGCAGCACGTTGAAGGCCGGGGTCTGCCACTTCGGATGGATATAGCCGAAGAAGCGGGCCGGCAGCGCGCGATCACGGCCCATCACGTAGAGCAGGCGCGATACACCGGCGTGGGAAGCGAGCCCCGAGGCCAGCACCGCTACCGTAGTGCAAACCAGCACCACCGACTGGAACAGCTTGCCACCCACGTAGAGGGCGATCTCCGGCAGTACTGCATCTGGATGCTGGAAGCGGGAGATGTCGGGGAAGTAGAGCTGCAAAAAATAAGAGGTACTGACGAACAGCACACCGCCGATCAGCGCCGTCAGCACGATGGCACGGGGGATCACCCGATCCGCATCCGGAGTCTCTTCCGACAGGGTACTGATGGCGTCAAACCCGAGAAATGACAGACACAAGATGGAGGCACCCATCAATACCGGTGAAATGTGGATCTGTTCGGAGAAGAAGGGACGGCTGCTGGCTACGGTTCCCAGCCCTTCACCGTTGTGAACGCCCCAGGCGATCAGGCCGATGAAGATGGCGATGATACTGAATTGCATCACCACGATCAGGCTGTTGAAGTTGGCCACCAGCTTGATGCCGCGCAGATTGAGGGCGGTCATCACCACCGCCAGCCCGAAGATATAGGTCCAGGGCTCCACCTCAGGGAACAGGGCACCCAGATAGATCTTGGCCAGCAGCATGTTGATCATCGGCATGAACATGTAGTCGAGCAGGGAGGTCCAGCCCACCATAAAGCCGACATAGGGGTGAAACACCTTCTGGGCATAGGTATAGGCGGAGCCGGCTGACGGGAACTTGCGCACCAGATGGCCGTAGCTCAGGGCAGTGAACAGCATGCCGATCAGGGCAAACAGGTAGGCGGTCGGCACATGGCCTTCGGTGATCTCGGTGACGATGCCGAAGGTGTCGAATACCGCCATGGGGGTGAGGTAAGCCAGACCCATAACCACGACCTGCCACAGTTTGAGGGTCTTTTTCAGACCAACCTGTTGGGCCGCCATTATGCATGTTCCTCATGCAGTGCCAGAGTGGCACGGTCCATCAACGAAACCGGGAGGAAAGCCCGGGAATCAAAGGCGCCAGGGTGGCGCACACCGGCCATGGCCGGTTGGAAAGCATAGAGATGCCCCATGTTGTTCCTCACTAGACTTGATGTCGGGAGATTGCTGCCAATCTCGCTATCTTTTCCGGGGGTGATCCGGCCTCGTTTATGGGTTTGTTCACTGTATAAAAAAGAACCGATAACCTTGTGTTATATCGGTTCTTTCAGTGGCCGCGCATTGTGCATTTGCAGGGCCCCCCTGACAAGAAAAAAAGGGGGCAAAACTGCATTTTTTTGCACAAGTGAGCGGTCACTTTGTTGCTGGTCAGGCCAGTGCGGCCTCCAGTGATTTTTCAAGGAGTTGCAGCCCCTCGTCAATCACTGCCGCAGGGGCGGTCAGGGGGGCGAGAAAACGGATAACATTTGCGCGCACCCCGCATGAGAGCAGGATCAGACCCCGTTTACCCGCCTCGGCTACCAGCCGCTTGGTGAGGTCGGGATCCGGCTGGTGGGCATCACGCTGTTTTACCAGCTCCATGGCCACCATGGCACCGGGGCCGCGAATTTGACCTATGCAGTCAAAACGCTCAGCTATGCGTTCCAGCGTCACCTTAATCTGCTCACCTTGCGCCAACGCCTTTTGATTGAGCTGCTCCTCTTCGATCACCTGTAAAACGGCCAGTGCGGCGGCGCAGGCGATGGGGGATCCCGCGTAGGTGCCACCGAGGCCCCCCGGCTTGGCGGCGTTCATGATCTCCGCCTTGCCTACCACTGCCGAGAGGGGGAAACCCCCCGCCAGACTCTTGGCCAGGGTCATGATGTCCGGCTCGATACCGGCATACTCGGTGGCGAAGGTTTTACCGGTGCGGCAAAACCCGCTCTGGATCTCGTCGCAGATGAGCAGAATGCCGTGCTGGTCGCACACGCTGCGCAGTTTTTGCATAAAGCTTGGGGAGGCGGGGTAGAAGCCACCCTCACCCTGTACCGGCTCGATGATGATGGCGGCAACCCGGCTCGGCTCGATGTCAGCGCTGAAGCAGAGCTCGAGGGCGTGCATAGCATCCTCTTCACTCACCCCCAGATAGTCTGCGGGGAAGGGGATGTGGTAGACCTCGCCGGGGAAGGGGCCAAAGCCGGTCTTGTAGGGGACCACCTTGCCGGTGAGCGCCATCCCCATCATGGTGCGGCCGTGAAAGCCCCCCTTGAAGGCGATGGTGCCGCTGCGACCGGTGTGGGCGCGGGCGATCTTGATGGCGTTCTCGACCGCCTCGGCGCCGGTGGAGAGAAACAGGGTGCGCTTCGGGGTCGGGCCGGGCACCAGCGCATTGAGCTTCTCGGCAAGCTCGATATAGCCGGGGTAGGGGGTGACCTGAAAGCAGGTGTGGCTGAACTTTTCCAGCTGATCGCGCACCGCCGCCACCACTTTCGGGTGGTTGTGGCCGGTGTTGAGCACGGCGATGCCGGAGGCAAAGTCGATGTAGCGGTTGCCCTCCACATCCCACAGCTCGGCGTTTTGCGCACGGTCGATAAAGACCGGCAGCAGGGTGCCGACGCCGTTGACCACCGCCGCCTCGCGGCGCGCTTGCCACGCCTTGTTTGATTCTGACTGACTCATCTTTCCTCCCTGAGGGGCCGCAGCCCCCGATATTCCCTGACTGAATGTGTGGCGGGCGATCTGGCGCCCATCACCGCCGATCAGCCCATTGGGCACATTCGGCGGCGTGTGGTTTGCGCTGCAGCAGCCCTCTCGGGTAAAGCAACTGGCCTGTTTAGGCCCCTTGCCGCCTCGGGCGAACTCCTGCATCTATCTATCAAAACGATGGGTTAAGTGGCCAAGGCATCGATGAATGGGATGCTTTGGCCTTCTGTTGCCTTAGCGAATGCCACCAAAGCAGAGGTATTTGGTCTCCAGATACTCCTCCAGCCCTTCGGCTGCCCCTTCGCGGCCCAGTCCCGACTCCTTGATGCCGCCAAAGGGGGCCAGCTCGGTGGAGATGATCCCCTCGTTGATGCCGACCATGCCATATTCGAGCTGCTCGGCGACGCGCCACACCCGGGCGATGTCGCGGCCATAGAAGTAGGCGGCGAGCCCGTAGGGGGTGTCGTTGGCAATGGCGATGGCCTCGGCTTCGGTCTCGAAGCGCACCAGTGGCGCCACCGGGCCGAAGATCTCCTCCTGCAGGATGGGGTTGGTTTTATCCACCATGCCCAAAATAGTGGGGCGATAGAACAGCGGGCCTGCGGGATGGGCTTCGCCCCCCAGCAACAACTCGGCACCGGCGGCGACCGATTGCTGCACCAGCTCGGCCACCTTGCTGGCGGCGGCGGGGTTGATGAGCGGGCCAATCTGGGTGCCTTCGCTCATGCCATCTCCCACCTTGAAGGCACTGACGGCGGCGGTCAGCTTCTCGACGAAGGCGTCGTAGACGCTGGCCTGCACCAGAATCCGGTTGGCGCAGACGCAGGTCTGCCCGGCGTTGCGGTATTTGGAGGCGAGCGCCCCGGCCACGGCGGCGTCGAGGTCGGCGTCGTCAAAGACGATAAAGGGGGCGTTGCCACCCAGCTCCAGCGACAGCTTCTTCATGGTGTCGGCGCACTGGCGCATCAGCAGCTTGCCAATGTGGGTGGAGCCGGTGAAGGAGAGCTTACGCACCACCGGATTGCTGCACAGCTCGTTGCCCACCGCGCTCGCCTGATGGCTGGTGACGATATTGATGACCCCAGCGGGGATGCCCGCCTGCTCGGCCAGGGCGGCCAGTGCCAACGCGCAGAGCGGGGTCTCGGCAGCAGGCTTGATGACGATGGTGCAACCGGCGGCCAGCGCCGGGCCCGCCTTGCGGGTGATCATCGCAATGGGGAAGTTCCACGGGGTGATGGCGGCCACCACCCCCACCGGCTGCTTGATGGTGGCCAAGCGGCGATCGCCGCTAAAGCCTGGGATGGTACGGCCATAGGCGCGCTTGCCCTCCTCGGCAAACCACTGGATAAAGCTGGCGCCGTAGGTCACCTCGCCCTTGGCTTCCGCCAGTGGCTTGCCCTGCTCGCAGGTCATGATGCGGGCCAGCTCGTCGCTGTGGGCGGTGATGGCGGCAAACCAGGCGTAGAGCTTGTTGCTGCGCTCCTTGGCGGTCAGCGCCGCCCAGGCGGGTTGCGCGGCGTGGGCGGCCGCAATGGCGCGGCGGGTATCCTCGGCGTCCATGTCTGGCACCTGGGTAATGACGGCCCCGCTGGCGGGGTTGGTGACCTCGAAGGTGCGGCCGCTGGCGGCAGCGCACCACTCTCCATCTATATAGGCGCGGGATGTGATCAAGCTGGAGTCGGTGGTTGTTCCTGACAATGTTACTGACATAGCAAGCCTCGAGTGTGGGTCAGAGCAGCTGGTTGCCGGAGTGAGCCGACCCTTCCTGCGCCGCTGCCGTATAAAATAATAAGCACAGGAAGACCATAAATTGAGCTTAAATGTTTTTCAAGTGTTAAATATATTTGAATTGTTGGGGGGCACCATGCTAGAAAATGGGCTGTGTAGCGCAGTTTACCGCGTCAACAGGGGGGCCGTGAGCGAAGTAGTGGATTTGCGTGTGCAAAATAATGAACGGTCAGGCTGTGTAACATAGCAAACGGCAAGGGAAGGCTGGTCCGCTATTTTAACCACCCGGATTTAATAGCCAGGGGCGTTTAACCACTCGCCTCGTTTACCAGAAACAACAGAGAGGTGCTGATGTTGCAGGGACGCAAACAGAGCATGAGAGGCGGTCTGCCATGAGCGGGCCACAGAGCTTACATGCTGCTCATGGCAATACAGAGCACGACGCAAGTCGGCAGAGTATGGGCGAACGATTGGCGGCGGTACGTCATCAGCTCGGGTTATCCCAGCGGCGGACGGCCGAGCTGAGTGGCCTGACCCACGGTGCCATCTGCATGATCGAGCAGGATAAGGTGAGCCCCTCGGTCGCCTCCCTGCAAAAGCTGCTCACCGTCTACGGCTTGCCGCTGTCACGCTTCTTCGCCGAGGAGGAGAGCCGCACTCCCGAGGTGGTGATCAAGGCCGATCAGCTCATCGAGCTGGGCAGTCAGGGGGTCTCCCTCAAGCTGGTGCATAACGGCAACAACCGCCGCCAGCTCGGCTTTATGCTGGAGACCTATCCCCCCGGCACCGACACCGGCGGTCAGGTGACCCATCAGGGGGAGGAGGTGGGAACCGTGCTGGAGGGATCTGTGGTCCTGACGGTGGCGGGACAGAGTTATCCGCTGGAGGCGGGCGACAGCTATGTGATCGACACCGGCGAGCCCCACAGCTTCAGCAATCCGTCGGGGCAGACCTGTCGCATCGTCAGTGCCCACACCCCGGCGAGCTTTTAATCCTGACAATAGTTTGGCAACAGAACCGGTAAGGAAGCAGGGATCATGACCGAACATGTAAACAGTTACTACGCAGCCAGCGCCAATAAACACGCGCCCTACCCGACATTGACCGAGCAGCTGGAGTGCGATGTCTGCGTCATCGGGGCGGGTTATACCGGCCTTTCCAGCGCCCTGCATCTGGTGGAGAAGGGCTACAAGGTGGTGGTGCTGGAGGCTGCCCGCATCGGCTTTGGCGCCAGCGGCCGCAACGGCGGCCAAATAGTCAACTCCTACAGCCGAGACATCGACACCATAGAAGCGAACTGCCCGCCGGATCAGGCCAGGCTGCTCGGTTCCATGCTGTTTGAGGGGGGCCAGATCATCCGCGAGCGGATCAAGCGCTACAACATCCAGTGTGATCTGCAGCAGGGAGGCGTCTTTGCCGCCGAGACCGAGAAGCAGCTGCACGAGCTCAAATCCCAATACGCTCGCTGGCAGAAGTGGGGCAACGACCAGCTGGAGCTGCTCGATACCAAGGGGGTGCGCGAGGTGGTGGCGAGCGATCGCTACGTCGGCGCCCTGCTCGACAAGAGCGGCGGCCATATCCACCCCCTCAATCTGGCATTGGGGGAGGCGGAAGCCATCCGCATGCAGGGGGGGCAGATCTTCGAGCAGTCCGCCGTCACCAGCATCACCCCGGGGCAGCCCGCTCTGGTCAAGACCGCCAAGGGGGCGGTGAAGGCCCGCTTTATCGTGGTGGCGGGCAACGCCTACCTCGGCAATCTGGTGCCGGAGCTTGCTGGCAAGAGTATGCCCTGCGGCACCCAGGTGATCGCCACCGAAGTACTGGGGGAGGAGCGGGCCCGTTCATTGCTGCCGCAAAACTATTGTCTGGAGGATTGCAACTACCTGCTCGACTACTACCGCACCTCTGGCGATCACCGGCTGCTCTATGGTGGCGGCGTTGTCTATGGCGCGCGGGATCCGGCGGATATCGAACGGCTGATCATCCCCAAGATGCTCAAGACCTTCCCCCAACTGGCGGGGGTCAAGGTGGAGTACACCTGGACCGGCAACTTCCTGCTCACCCTGTCGCGGCTACCGCAGTTTGGTCGCATCGGCCCCAACATCTACTACATGCAAGGCTACAGCGGTCACGGCGTTACCTGTACCCATCTGGCGGGCAAGCTGCTCTCAGAGGTGCTGAGCGGTCAGGCGGAGCGCTTCGATGCCTTTGCCAAACTGCCGCACTACCCCTTCCCGGGTGGCCGCCTGTTCCGTATCCCCTTCACCGCCGCAGGCGCCGCCTGGTACACCTTGCGCGATCGGTTGGGGGTATAAGCACCGCCAGCAAAGAGTCTGGGCCGATGCCAGAAACAACAAGGCCACCGCGAGGGTGGCCTTGGTCGTTAACTGCGCTGACTGACGCCGCTGGCTTGATAAGCTCGGCGCAACAGACAGTTGCGGTTAAACCTCTTCGATATAGTAGGCTTCAACTGTGCCTTTGAGGGTGATCAGGATTGGCTGACCACGGCGATCCAGCGCCTTGGGGGAGGGGATCTTCACCCAGCCTTCGCTGATGCAGTACTCTTCGACATCGGTGCGCTCTTTGCCGTTGAGGCGAATACCAATGTGGTGTTCGAAGCAATCAGCAACATGGTGTGGGCTACGCGGGTTGCCTGCAAGGTGATCCGGCAGTGCTGGTTTGGTGTTGGTATCGCTCATCGATATGACCTGAAATGAATAAAAAGTGCGTCATTGTAGAGAATGCCGTCATGGCATTCAAGGTGGCCAAAAAACAGGCACAGCGTGCCCGCCATCTCTATTGGCGACCCGCTCAGTCCCGTTGCCAATGCATCATCAGTTCAGGGCGGCCGCTATGCTCGCACAATTGCGACTCACCCTCTTTAAAACCGTTGCGGCAATAGAAGCGCCGCGCCTGCTCATTCTCGGCGTAGACCGTCAAATCGAGCCGGTCATATTGTGTCTTGAGGTGATTGAGCAATTGACGACCCAGCCCGTGTGACTGCTGGTCAGGGGAGATAAATAGCGCCGCCACAGTACCCTGATACCAGGAGATAAAGCCCAGCAGTTGACCATCCTCCTCATAGACCCAGCTCTTGCTGGCGGGCAGGTAAATATCGCGCATCGCTGCCCGTTGCTCGTGCCAAAAAGCTGCGGGAATAAAATTGTGGGCTTGCACTGATGCTTGATACCAGAGCGCGACGGCGGCATCCAGATCGGTGGCAGATAATGGGCGGATCATAGTGGCCTCAATTACAAAGAGTGGAAGTAACGCAATGACGTAGGCTCGATTAGCGCAGCGTAATCGGGCATTCGCGGTAGGGAGAGGGGGGAGAGTTCTGCACCACTCCCGGTTCGCCACCTTGGCCAAAATGACAAGGCAGTGATTTATGCAATACTTGTTACCGTATAGTGTCGCTCGACATTGACGGTTATTTCCCCCCAGCGGGAGGATTTGACTCTGGCTTGGTGCGCTTGAAAAGCCGCCTCATCAACAAACTCTTCGTATACATCGAATCGGCAGGGATTGAGAGGGTCTTGAGTCACCTTAAAGATCAGGCAGCCTGTTTCAGCGCGGGTGAGCTGGATATGGTTATCAAGCTCATCCTTGACCGCAGCCAAATCGTTGTGGGGCACGATAATAAATCCTTTTAATATTGTGTGGCTCATTAATTATTCCTGATTTCGTATGTTATGGATTTATAGCTGTCAATCTTTAATATCAACATTAAACAGTAGCTGTGATATGTCTTGAGGCGAAATGGATTTATCTAAAATCCCATTTGAACGTCTAATTTCTAAGCACAGATTGGTGAATGCTAAAATTTCTTGTTCTGTTTGCAGGGTGCCACCTAAGCGTAAGAATTTAGCAAGATTATGAATTACGGTTGGCTCACCATAAATACAAATGCGAGATTTTGCATCTGCTAGTTGAGATAGTGCATCTCTGATTTCTTTTGAGTCATTTTTTCTCTGTGCAACAGCGATTCTTGAAATTGAATTCAAAAAATCTGCATAAGATTTATTCTGTAGTTCAGAAAGATGCATTGATCTTTGATTTCTTCTGCCAAGAACTGCTTGAATTATTGCACCGATTATTACTCCACATAAACCGATAAGTGGGACGATGAAAATATAATCTCCCAAAACTACCTCCATTAATAAAAATACTGTTATGAATATATTTTGTAAAAAATGCCACCGCCCCTGGCTTGCTGCTTTTAACCCATGTTTTGCGGATAACACCCTTCTGACTGCGAAGGCTCATGACGTAGATCCGTAAGAGGCTTTGTACCGCGTAACCATGATACCGATTGAAGCCTGTGGTGGAAGGGCTGGAGGGCGATAATCTGTGCCGGATCAATAAATTAAGGCAATTAAGGGGCTAAAACGGCAAGGCCTCCGATATCGGAGGCCTTGTGGTAGGGCAATAACTGGCTATGCAGGCCCGCACTGATCAGGGCAGGTCCAGGGTAAAGCGGGCGCCGCCGAGGGGGGATTCATCGACCCGGATCTGGCCGCCGTAGCTGTGGACGATCTCGGTCACTACCGCCAGCCCTATGCCCTGACCGGGGGAGCTGTCGGCACGGACGCCGCGCTGGAAGATCTGCACCGATTTGGCCGGGTCTATGCCGGGGCCATCATCTTCCACTTCGATACGCAGTCGTTCAAGGTGGCGAGACACAGTCACCCGGATCTCGCTGATGGCGAACTTGCAGGCGTTGTCGAGCAGGTTGCCCATCAGCTCCATCAGGTCGCCCTGTTCACCGTGAAACAGGGCGTCGTCGTCGAATTTGAAGTGGGTTTGCAGCTTCTTGTGGCGATAGACCTTGGTCAGGCTGGCGAGCAGCTTTTCAATCAGTGGCACAGGTTCGGAGCCCTTGCTGGCAAGGCGCTGGCGGCCGGTGACGGCGCGTCTGAGCTGGTACTGGATCATCTGATCCATGGTGAGGATCTGTTCGTTGATGTTGTCGTGGATCTCCCGCCCCAACTTGATCTCCTGGGTGGTCATCTGGATCAGCGCCAGCCGGGTTTTCAGGCTGTGGGCGAGATCGTTGAGGGCGTGCTGGTAGCGCTGGGTCTGCTGGCGTTCGTTCTCCAGCAGCTGGTTGACCGAGTCGGTCAAGGGGGCCAGTTCCCGCTCAAATTCATTGGAGAGGGCATCCCGTTTGCCAGCCCGGATATCGTCGATCTGGCGGGCAATGGTACGCAGGGAGCCGAGACTCCAGAAGGTCGTGAGCAGCAGCAGTCCGGCCAGCAGCAGGTAGGCGAGCAGCGCCTGACGGGCAATCTGGTAGAGGTAGGCGCGCGATTCGGCGTGATAACGCTTGGCCGAGTCGATCATCACCACGTAGTAGGCGGTGGTACCGCTGCCGGGATTGCGGATAAAGCGCAGGCTATAGACGAAGTAGCTCTCGCCGTTCTTGATGGTGTGCTTCTTGAAGAAGTAGTCGAGATCCATCCCCCCAAGGTAGCGCATCAAGTCACCGCAGATGGTCTGTTTGGCCTTGATCACTTCCGGCATATGGAGGCTGGACCAGACCAGCTCGCCATCTGCCCGGCAGATCAGGGTATCGAGATTGCGATCGCCGGCATTGCGGGACATCCGCCCCAGCTCGACGGTGGGCCCCTTGTCGTCCGGTTCGGTGGAGGAGAACAGCTTGGCCAGGTTTTCCTGCATCCGGGCGCTGGCTTTTTGGGTCTGCTCCTCGATGTGACCAATATAGAGGGCATACACCGCAAACCCCATGCTCAGCGCGATGACCAGCAGCGAGCTGAGCAGCAGTTTGATGTGCAGTGAGCGACGGATCATCTTGATGGGGCGCGGCAGATGAGAAAGCATCAGTTACACGAGAGGTTGAAGATGTAGCCTTGACGCCGGATGGTGGAGATGGGTTGAATCGTCCCTTCCGGATCCAGCTTCTTGCGCAGGCGGCTTACCATCACCTCAATGGTGTTGGGATCACCTTCGCCATCACCGTAGAGCTGGTCGAGCAGTTGCTGCTTGGAGACCACCTGACGGGCATTGCGCATCAGGTACTCCAGAATGAGGTATTCAAAGCTGGTGAGCACCGATACTTCACCGGCGATGGTCAGCTCCTTGCGGGAGAGGTCCAGCTCGTAATCACCGGCCTTCACCTTGGGTGAAATAAAGCCGGCACTGCGACGAACCAGCGCATTAAGGCGGGCCAGCAGCTCATCTTTCTGGAACGGTTTGACCAGATAGTCATCGGCACCTGCTTCCAGCCCTTCGACCTTGTCCTGCCAGTTGCCACGGGCGGTCAGCACAATGATGGGGAAGGAGATCTGCCGTTCGCGCAGTTGACGGATCAGTTGCAGGCCATCCATGTCGGGCAGGCCAAGATCAATGATCGCTACATCAATGGGGTAGTCAGCGGCGTAGTGCAGTGCAATACCTGCCTGATCGGTGCTGTAGACCTGATTGTCGGCTTCGGTCAGCAGGGAGGAGAGGTGGTGATTGAGCAGCTTGTCGTCTTCGACCAATAAAATTTTCATGATGTGAACGGTCATAGGGGTCCGGGCTGCCAATTAGAAAGTGTAAGTCGCTGAGAGTCAATTCGAATCCTATCGCGCCACGCCTGTATCGGGACTGAATCAGGGGGGCTTCAGCGACTTATCAAGACCTGTCAGAGTCAGCCTTGGCATCTGGTTTGACTCAATGGAGAAACCCAAATACAGAGGGGGCCACGATGGCCCCCTCTGCGTCTTCCTGTTTCTCGTTAGCTGTTGCGCGGCGGCAGCATATTGGTGAGGGTGTTGTCTTTGAGAATATGGTGGTGATAGAGGGCGGCCACAGTGTGCAGGCCGATCAGGGCATAGCCGACATCGCCGAGGGTTTCGTGCACCTCCTTGATCAGCCCCTTGAGATCCGGGTTGGGGGCGAGCAGGGCAGGCAGCTCAAGCCCGAAGAAGGGAATGGGCTTGCCTGCGGCGCTCAGCAGCAGCCAGCCAAACAGCGGAGTCAGAATGATAAAGCCATAGAGGGCGAGGTGGGCCAGTTTTGCCAGCTTGTGCATCATCGGCGAGAGCTCGGGCACGATACGGGGTGTCGGGCTCATCCTGCGCACTACCAGCCTGACAAGCACCAGGGCGAAGATCAGCAGCCCCAGCATAAAGTGCCACTGCTTCATCAGGTCGCGGCCCGGGTCCCCCTTGGGGAAGATGTCGCGAAATTCGATCAGGGCGTAGACGGCGATCATCGCCACCAGGGTCAGCCAGTGCAGCCCGATACTCAGGGTGCCGTAGCGTTTTTCACTGTTCATCAGCATAGGTTTGTTCCTTCGAAGTGTTGTCACATCCGTGTGGCATCCCCGCACTCAAACGTGTCGGGGTGAGGCCAGATCCCTTGGCGGCAACAGCCGGGCTGCCACGTTTGCCATAAACCGGCAGCCTGCCGCTTGCATCAGTCAGAGAGGAGATGCCCTCTACTGTCTGCATGGTATCACTGGCAACCGGGTGGATAGTCTGATCAATGCCACACAATTTACAGGCTCATTAAGCCCCTTGTGATGTGAAGGAGGCGTGAAATAGGCGACGTGAAATAGCATCAGCTATGGTGGATGACCTTTCGGCCCGCCAAGGATCAGGCGGGCTCGATGGCCAGCACCACGCAATCCGGCTCGTTGATGCGGAAACGGACATTGCAGTCAAACAGCCGCACCCCGTACTCCTTCTCATCCGGCTTGCCCTTCTTGTAGGCGGGGCGCGGATCTTGCGCCAGCACTTCGCTCACCAACAGGCGCAGCTCGGGATGGGCCTTGAGCCAGGGTTGCAGCTGCTGCTCGGCCTCGGCACTGAAACTCACCGCCAGCGGCGGAGTGGGGGCGTCGGGGGCAAAGCCGCCGCGGGCATCCGGCAGGCTGTCGGCATAGGGGATATAGGGCTTGATATCGACGATAGGGGTGCCGTCGAGCAGGTCCACCGCCCCCAGCTCCAGCCACAGCTTGCCCCGCTCGCGGCCAACCCCGTGCAACTCGACTACCGAGAGGCCGAGGGGATTGGGGCGGAAGGTGGAGCGGGTGGCAAAGACGCCGACCCGTTCGTTGCCGCCAAGGCGCGGCGGGCGCACAGTCGGGTGCCAGCCCTGCGCCATGGTCTGGTGAAAGACGAAGCTGAGCCACAGATGGGAGAACTGCTCGATGCCACGCAGCACATCCGGCTGATCGTAAGGGGGGAGCAGCTCGAGGCGGGCACGGGCCGATTTGACCAGACCGGGCTGGCGGGGGATGGCGAACTTCTCCTTGTAGGGAGAGCGGATGATCCCGAGGGTGTCGATTTCGAACTTCATGGCGGATCCTGACTGAAAACCCCGGCAATTTAGCACAGGCGGCCCCAAAACGCAGGCTCTGACTCATTAACCCCCATTTCTGCTGCGCTGCCGTGATCCCTGTCCCATCCCTGCCAGTCGGGGGCTGTGCCGTACCGTCAAGTTGCGTAGGGTGGAGGCAACGAGAGTATCAGGATGAAATGTGCGCACGTCGCAGGATGGGAGGGAGAGGGATGAAACTGCTGATTATCGGTGGCACCGGCTTTTTGGGGCGCCACCTCACTGCGCTGGCGCTGAATTGGGGCCATCAAGTGACGCTGTTCAATCGTGGTCAGCGTCAGCACCCTGATTGGCCTGATCTGGTGCAACTCACCGGTGATCGAGACAAGGAGCTGGGGGCGTTGCAAGGAGAGGGGTTGTGCTGGGATCTGGCCATCGACACCTGCTGCTATCGCCCCGAACAGGCGGCGAGCCTCTCGGCAGCCTTGCTCGGGCGCTGTGAGCGGCTGATCTTTATCTCCACCATCAGCGTCTATCGCGATTTCTCTCTGCCCGGGATGGATGAGTCGGCGCCGCTGCACCCTATCCCCGCAGGGGAAATGCCCAGCGATTATGGCCCCCTCAAGGTGTTGTGCGAGGCGGAGTATCGCGCCCGCTGGGGCGAGCGGCTCTGCATCCTGCGCCCGGGCGTGTTGTGCGGCCCCCATGATCCCACCGGCCGCATGGCCTGGTGGGTGAAGCGGGTGCAGCAGGGTGGGCCCTGGTTGCTGCCGGGCAGTGGTGAGGATCGCTTGCAGTATCTCGATGTGCGCGACTGCGCCGAGTTTGTGCTGCGCGCCGCCGAGCAGCAGCTGGGGGGCATCTTCAACCTGCTCAAGCCCGGCATTACCCTGAGCGACTGGCTGGAGCGGCTGAGTGCCCGCTTGCCGCCAGCCAGCCCCATCCAGCTCGAGTGGCTGCCTTGGCCGACCCTGATTGCGGCCGGAATCGAGCCCTGGCAGAGCTATCCCACTTTGCTGCCTTGCGAACAGGCAGCGTTTGCCGGTTATGGCTCGGTCAGTGCCGAGGCGGCCATCGTCCACGGTTTGAACTTCCGGCCACTGGAGGAGACCGCCGTCGATCTGGCCAACTGGTTGGCCATCGAGCCTGCCGCCGGATTGGTGGTCACGGGCCTGACCATGGTGCAAGAGGCACAGTTGCGCCAGCAGCTACTGGTCGCCAGCTGCTTACCGTGACGGAGAGTGCAGTAATGAAGAGTGCAGTAACAAAACGGGCACGCGATGGCGTGCCCGTTTTGTTATGAAAAGCCGTGGGCCTGTTACTTCTCTTCGGCCACTTTCAGTGCCTGTCCGTAGCAGATCACCTGTTTCAGGCAACCTGGGGTATCGCTGAATTCGGCGCACTTGTCGATGGTGACGCCGTTGCCGCCCATGTCGGCGGCGCGGCGGCGGGCCAGAGTGCGGGCATCACCGGCGTTGGGCACCGGCTGGTTGGCATCGGCCTGGCAGGATTCACCCTCGATGGTGCCGAGGTAGAGGTAGTTGAGGTCAGCCAGCTCATCTTGTTCGTAGATGCGCACGCTACCGGGTTTGAAGTAGTCGCTGAAGTTCTCTTTATCCAGATTGCTGTTAAAGGCGTAGTTGGCACAACCGGAGGCAATCAGGGGCATCATCAGGATCAGGCGTTTCATCATCTCGTATCTTGTGTCGGCGATGAAGACAGTAGAAAGGCGCAGGCGATCCATGTCGGCATCTTGTTGAATAATGAGGGGGACATTATAGGGGCCAGCCGCCTGTGGCGACCAGCCCCGTTTTGCGCCCGAGTGTCAGGGTGTGACCCCCATCAGTCTGATATCAGGCTGATATCAGACCGGAGCCAGCCGCTGATAGAGGCTACGGTAGTAATCATCCGCCAGCAGCTCATCGTGAGGGGCGCAGAGGCGGATCTGCCCCTCTTCCATCAGGGCAATCCGGTCCATCTGCTCCATCCCCAGCAAGCGGTGGGAGATCAGCAGCAGGGTGCGATCCGCCCCCAGCTTGAACAGCAGGTCCATGATCTCCCGCTCGGTCTTGCTGTCGAGCCCTTCGGTCGGCTCATCGAGTAGCCAGAGCGGCGCATCGTGCAGCAGGGCGCGGGCAAGACCGATGCGGCGACGCTCGCCACCGGAGAGCGGCCTGCCGCCGTCTCCCAGCCAGGCGTTGAGGCCCGCCTCATCTTCCAGCAGATTGGCCAGCCCGACCTGGGTCAGTACCGCAATCAGCTGCTCATCAGTGGCGGTCGGTGCCGCCAGCTTGAGGTTGCCTCGCAGGGTATCGGCAAACAGGTGTACCCGCTGGCTCACCACTGAAATAGATGCGCGCAGTGCCCCTTCGCTGTAGTCGGTGAGTGGTTTGCCATCGAGCAGGATCTTGCCCGCTTGCGGGCTCCACTCCCGGGTCAGCAACCCCATCAGAGTCGATTTACCACAACCGGTCTGACCCAGCAGCGCCAGCTTTTGGCCCGCTTGCAGTTGCAGGGTGCAGCCGCGCAGCACCGGCTGAGTGTTGCCGGGATAGCCGAAGTAGAGGTCACTGATCTGCAGCGCACCACCGGTGGCGTGGGTCTGCTCGTCGCCCCATTCGGGGGCCTTGGCCTCTTGCAAAATTTCATTCAAACGGCGAGCCGAGGTGAGGCTGGTGGAGAGGTGCTGGAAGGCACCCGCCAGCGGCATCAGTGCCTCGAAGCTTGCCAGGGTGGCAAACACCATCAACGCGGTAATGGGATCGGGCGTAGCACCCGCCACCCCATGACCGGCCAGCCAGAGCATCAGGGTCAGGGTCCAGCCGCTCAGCAGCTGCACCGAGAAGTTGGCCAATCCGCTTACCTTGGCCATGCGGGCCTGTGCGGCGAGCAGCGCCTGTTCGGCCTGTTGCAGCTCAACCAGCGCCTTGGGGGCGGCGGCAAACATCTGCAGTTCGGCCTGACCATCCAGATAGTCCACCATGCGGGTGCGCAGGGTCGATTTTTCGGCAATCAGTGCCTGACCGGGACGACGACCGAGGAAGTAGAACACCAGCGGCAGGGCGATCATGCCAAACAGCAGAATGGCACCGAGGATCAGGGCGAGGCGGCTATCAAAAAACGACAGGAAGAAGACCAGGCCAGCACAGCTGAGCAGGGCTGCGCCGATGGGGGTGATCAGCCGCAGATAGACGTGATCCATCGCATCTATGTCGGCCACCAGTCGGTTGAGCAGATCCGCTTGGCGGAAACCGGCCAGGGTGCCGGTGGAGAGCGGCGAGAGTTTTTGCCAGAACCAGACCCTCAGTCGGGTCAGCACCCGGAAGGTGGCATCGTGGCTCACCACCCGCTCACCCCAGCGACCGGCAGTGCGGATGATGGAGAAGAAACGCACGCCGCCCGCGGGGGTCATGTAGTTAAAAGCATGGGTGCTCGCAACTGTCATCCCCGCCACGGCAGCGGCGGAGAGGAACCAGCCGGAGAGCGACAGCAGCCCCATGCCAGCGGCCAGGGTCACCAGTGCCAGCAGCAAGCCAATGGTGAGGCTGAGCCAGTGTTGGCGATAGAGGCGCAGAAATGGCAACAGATCAGTCATCGAGAGAACCTCCGGTACGTTGGGACAGCAGGTGGGCAAAAGGCCCTCCGGCCTGACTCAATTGCTGGAAGCTGCCTTGCTCCACCAGCTGGCCGCGCGCCAGCACCAGGATCTTGTCCATCTTGGTGAGCTGGTCGAGGCGGTGGGTGATCATCAGCAGGGTCTGGTTGGCGATGACCTGTTCGAGCGTGGTCATGATGGCGCGCTCGGAGTGGCGATCAAGACTGGCGGTCGGTTCGTCGAGCACCATCAGTTGGGTCGATTTGAGCAGGGTTCGCGCCAGCGCGAGGCGCTGGGCCTGACCGACCGAGAGGCCGCCCGCCTGATCGCCGACCGGATAGTCGAGCCCCTTCTCCATGGCAAATTCCCACGCCTGTGCCCGTTTCAGGGCATCTTCCAGCTCGCT
This sequence comes from Aeromonas sobria, assembly GCF_000820145.1. Lineage (GTDB taxonomy): Bacteria > Pseudomonadota > Gammaproteobacteria > Enterobacterales > Aeromonadaceae > Aeromonas > Aeromonas sobria. The sequence continues at coordinate 323,962 of NZ_CDBW01000017.1, forward strand.
GTCACTGGCCGTTGGCTTGGCCAGCAGCAGGTTGTCACGCAAGGAGGCGTGGAACAGCTGCGGGTTCTGCGAGAGCCAGCCCAATTGCAATCGCCACTGGGTCATGTCGAGGGAGGCGAGCTCCTGCCCGTTCACCTTGAGCTCGCCGCGATAGGGGGCAAAGCCAAGCAGGGCATTGACCAGCGAGCTTTTGCCTGCGCCGCTGACGCCGATGAGGGCGGTGCGCGAACCGGCCTCAAGGGTGAAGTCGATGGGGCCGACCAGTACCTTGCCCTCGGCGCTCAGCACCTCAAGCCCTTTGGCTTCTACCTTGACCGGGCTGTCGGCCTGGAACGGGGTGTTGCCTGCAGCGGGTTCGCTCACCTCGGCTTCGAGGAACTCCAGCAACTGCTCGGCGGCGCCGATGGCCTGTGCCTTGGCGTGGTAGTGGGCGCCCAGTTCCCGCAGCGGGGCGTAGAACTCGGGGGCAAGAAACAGCACGAACAGGCCGGTAAAGAGGGTGACCTTGCCGCCATAGTGGCCAAAATTGAGGTGATCGATATAAGAGAAGCCGAAGTAGACGGCGACCAGTGCCACCGAGAGGGCGGCAAAAAATTCCAGCACGGCGGTACTGAGAAATGCAAGGCGCAGCACTTCCATGGTGCGCTCGCGAAAATCTTCCGAGGCATCGCGGATCGCTTCCCCTTCTGCCTGAGTGCGCATAAAGAGCTGCAGGGTGCGCAGCCCTTTCAGGCGATCAAGAAAGTGGCCAGAGAGGCGGGCCAGCGACTGAAAGTTGCGGCGGTTGGCATCAGCTGCGCCGACCCCTACCAGGATCATGAAAAATGGGATAAGGGGTGCGGTACCGAGCAAGATCAACCCAGCCGCCCAGTTGACCGGGAATACTGCCACCAGAATCACCACCGGAATAAAGACGGCGATGGCCATCTGCGGCAGATAGCGGGAGAAGAAATCCTGCATGTTTTCTATCTGTTCCAGCAACAGGCTGGCCCAGCTACCGGCCGGGCGGCGCTGGATATAGGCGGGGCCAAGCCGGCTAAGGCGGGTGAGCACCAGCTGGCGGATGGTCTGGCGCACCGCGCTGCCCGCCTTGAAACTGGCAACTTCGCGGCCATAGGCCAGCGCTGCCTTGCCAAGGGTCACCAGCAGCAGGGTAATAAAGAGCGTGATGGATTGTTCGGGAGTTGAGCCCTCGATAATAAAGCGGTGTAGCAGGGTTGCCAGCAACCAGGCTTGTGCCACCATCAGCATGCCTTGACCCAGGCCAAAAGCGATGGAGAGACTGATCCAGCGGCGACCGTGACTCGATTGCTTGCGCAACCAGCCATAGAGACGTTTTTGCGTTTTTTTATCCATTACCACCATCCTCGCGTCGAGTGGCGCAAGACTATCCTTGCCGTTTGGCCTTGGCAACCTTGTAAATTATCTGTGCTGAAAATGTTTGCTTGAAAAAGCAACCGACTGCTCAATCCTTGTCCGAACAGATTGATTTATTGAAAAAAGTGGCAAATGCGGCATTGCGCTCGGCGGCAAAATGCATATAGTAAGAGCCCTGACGCGGGTGTAGTTCAATGGTAGAACGGTAGCTTCCCAAGCTGCATACGTGGGTTCGATTCCCATCACCCGCTCCAACAATTTCAGATGCCAGGCGGGCATCGTATAATGGCTATTACCTCAGCCTTCCAAGCTGATGATGCGGGTTCGATTCCCGCTGCCCGCTCCAGCTTCAAAACAAAAAGCCCACTCCTGCGAGTGGGCTTTTTGTTTTTCATCTTGTTCACCGTTTGACGCAACGATCACCGTATTTCTGCATTATCTCTGCATTAAGGGAAACCGCAGAGACAGAAAAGGCGCCGAGGGCGCCTTTTCAGATCAACAGCGTAGCGAGAGCTTATTCCTGCTCCAGCTCACCACAGAAACGGTAGCCTTCGCCGTGGATGGTGGCGATGATCTCCGGGGTGTCATTGACGCTTTCGAAGTGCTTGCGAATGCGACGGATGGTCACATCGACAGTACGGTCGTGGGGCTTGAGCTCACGGCCGGTCATCTTCTTAAGCAATTCAGCACGGGTCTGGATCTGGCCCGGGTTTTCGCAGAAGTGCAGCATGGCGCGGAACTCGGAGCGCGGCAGCTTGAACATGTCGCCAGTCGGGCTGACCAGTGCGCGGCTGTTGATATCCAGTGCCCAGCTGTTGAACAGGTAACGCTCAACCAGCTTCTTCTCTTCGCCACCGGCTGCCACGTTCATGGTGCGGCTCAGCAGGTTACGGGCACGGATGGTCAGCTCGCGGGGGTTGAACGGCTTGGTGATGTAATCATCAGCGCCGATCTCCAGGCCCAGAATTTTATCCACTTCGTTGTCGCGACCGGTCAGGAACATCAGAGCGATATTGTCGTTTTCACGCAGCTCACGAGCCAGCAGCAGGCCATTCTTGCCTGGCAGGTTGATGTCCATGATCACCAGATTGATGGTGTGGGAGGTGAGAGCTTGATGCATCTCATCGCCATTATTGGCTTCAAGAACCGCGTAGCCTTCTGCTTCGAAAATGCTTTTCAGGGTATTGCGTGTGACCAGTTCGTCTTCGACGATCAGAATGTGTGGTGTTTGCATGAGTATTCCCAGATTCTTATCAGTTAATTATCTTAAATTTAACACTCTTTGGCGTTTCAAACCGATTTCCTGACGGATCCTGAAAATTTATTACGTCATCCTGGGTATGCGTGTCAGGTCGGAATATCGCGAATTAGGCATTGGTACCGGCAAGTATCCCTGTGCCACTTATAGGTTCTCGACAAGTCTGGTCGAGCAGAGCCTGGAAAGGTCATCCATTACGAAAGTGGCCGCATTTTATCAGTTAACAGGAGCATAACAACACTCTTTGCTGTCAGATAGCAACTTTTTAACTCTGTTTTGATATAGGTCAAACCCTAGCATAGCGGCATCATACTTGGCCTGAACCGCATTTTCGCCCTTATAAAATGTAATGGAATGTAACATGTGATTGACATGATTTTGTGGGAAAACTACAAGAAAATCTGCTTTATCGCGCCATTTGAGACACTAGACTGGCCTGCGTTTGCCATCATCACCGCCTGGAACCCTGCCAGTCAGCGGGTCGGTGAGCGGCGCAATCGACGGCGGGAACGGGCACTGTGGCGTCTGTTGACGTTAGAATTGCAGGCGGCGGTGGCGGGTCCATTTTGGGGATCTGACCCGGACGAACGTTGGCAGGAGTCATCGCTGGCAGTGGCGCTATCCCTGCCGCAAGCCCGTCAGGTGGCAGCCCGTTTTGGCCAGAATGCCATCTACTGGGTGGAGGATGGCCAGCTCTGGCTGGTGCCGGTATTGACCGATAAATCAGCAGTTTGTCTGGGCAATATTGAATCCTTCTGGATTGCCAGAAACCTTGCCTGATGAAAGAATGAACACCTTCATGTATCTGAAAGGAATCTAATCATGCTGGATCTCTTGCCCGACCTCTGTGATCAGCACGGCGACCTGCTGCAAGTGGCTGACCCGGTGTTTCAGGATTTTGGCGGCAAGGCCATCTTCTATGGCCGCGCCGTGACTCTCTCCTGTTACGAAGATAACAGTCTGGTGCGGGAACTGGTGACCCGGCCCGGTCAAGGCAAGGTGATGGTGATCGACGGTGGTGGCTCGCTGCGCCGTGCACTGCTTGGCGATCAACTGGCCATTAAAGCGGTGGAGCAGGGATGGGAGGGGATCCTGATCCACGGCGCGGCGCGTGATGTGGGCACCTTGGCAACCCTGGCGCTCGGGGTCAAGGCGCTGGCGGCTTGTCCGGTGAAGACCGAGAAGCGGGGGCTGGGTGAGTTAGGGGCCGTGGTCAGCTTTGCCGGGGTGACCATCCACGAAGGGGATTACGTCTATGCGGATCGCAACGGCGTGGTGGTGAGCGCCACACCGCTGCTGTGATCATCAGAAGTTGAAACCGACCCCGAGGCTCAACGCTTGATCTGCGGTGAAGGCACTGACGCCATAGTTGGCAGTGAGGGAGAGCCTTGGGGTCAGCAGCAGGCTGGAGTTGAGCTCCAGCAGGGTGCTGCCCTGAGTAAGGTCGAGATGCTTGATCTGGCTGCCGATATTGAGCTCGGGTGATAGCTGGTAACGTACCCCTGAGCTCATATTGAAACCCGATTGGCGATTTTGATCCGCCACCGCTGGCCCCGCTTCCATAAAGAGGGTCACATCATCCACCACCGGATATTGATAGCCGCTATTGACCAGCCAGAGATCAAAACTGTCGCTGTGATGGCTATGGCCGTTGAGCAGCACCCCTGAGTAACTTTTGACATAAAGAGACGGGTTGGATTGTGGCTGAACCACTGCCCAGTCGGCGGCCTGTACGGCCATGCTGGCGCAGGATGCAAGCAATGTGATGATGAGCGATTTGACCATTCGTTTCCCCTCCCTGGGTCCGGAACTGAGCTTAAGCATGGCACATGCCAGTTGGGAGTAAAGTGAAGCTTGATCACAATTAAATCCTTTGGCATGGTCGCTGACCATGATAAACAGGCTGCCGTATTGATGGCTCCATTTATTAAGAGGTGAATCCATGAACAAGAAACTGACTCTGCTGGCCGCGCTAGCTCTGGGAGGCTGCGCAATGGCAACAGGTTCCAGCATGGCTCAACTGCAAGCATCCAGCTGGCAGCTGCAAGGCGCCACCGGCGATACCTTTACCCTGCAAGTTGCCGATGGCAACGTGGCGGGCAAGGGCGGCTGCAACCGCTATTTTGGCGGTATCACCCAGCAGGGGGACGGTGTCTTGACGCTGGGCGCCATGGGGGCAACCCGCATGATGTGCATCGGTGATGATATGAACAAAGAGATGGAGTACCTGCAAAAGCTGGAGAAGGTGGCTACCTATTCCATCAACGGTAACCAGCTGACCCTGAGCGATGCCAACAAGGCTGCCCTGCTCACCTTCAACGCCATGCCTGCCACCAAATAACGGCATACCGTATTTGATGACCTTAACTGGTCATACGTTCAGAGCCACCCGTCGGGTGGCTCTGTTTTTATGGCCAGATTTTCGCTCTGCCCGGATGGACTAGCTGTGTAAACCCATTAGCTTGCTCAGGTTGTCGCCACCGTCTCATCGGGTGAGGTGATGGTGGTGGGCAGTTTATCGATCCGCACCGCCGCGACCTTGAACTCGGGGATCTTGGCGTGGGGATCGGTGGCATTGATGGTGAGTCGGTTGGCCGGGGCTTCGGCAAAGTGGAACGGGATGAACACCACGCCCGGCTGCATCCGTTTGGTGACGAAGGCGGGCAGTTCGATATGGCCGCGGCGGCTGGTGACCTTCACCCGCTCACTGTTGCTGATACCCATTCGCTCGGCGTCCACCACGCTCATCATCACCCGTGGCCCAGCCAGTTTGTCGAGCCCCTTGGTCTTGCGGGTCATGGTGCCGGTGTGGAACTGCTCCAGCAGGCGGCCGGTGGTGAGCACGATGGGATAGGTCTCGTCGGGCAGTTCGGCGGCATAGCGGAACGGGGTGGCGACCATCTCTCCCTTGCCACGGGTGAACTGCTTGCCGTGGAGCAGGCGAGTGCCTTCGGGGGTCCCGTCGTTGCAGGGCCACTGCAACCCTGCCGGCCCCACCTTGTCCCACTGGATGCCGGCGTATTGCGGGGTGACCCGGCAGATCTCGGCGGTGATCTCCTGCGGGTGTTGATAGCGCCAGTCGCCGCCCATGGCGTTGGCGATCTGCTGGATGATCCACCAATCCTCCCGCGCCTCACCGGGCGCCTTGAGGGCAGGGGAGATGCGCTGCACCCGTCGCTCGGTGTTGGTGAAGTGGCCGCTCTTCTCGGCAAAGGAGCAGGAGGGGAGCACCACATCGGCCAGTTGGGCTGTTTCGGAGAGGAAGATATCCTGCACCACCAGAAACTCCAGCTGCTTGAGCCCCTCGATAACGTGGTGCTGATCCGGATCGCTCAGCACCGGGTTTTCACCCATCACATAGAGTCCCTTGATGCTGCCCGCACAGGCGGCATCTATGGTCTCGGTGAGGGTGAGGCCAGGCGTGTGCGGCAAGTCTGGTTGCTGCCAGGCGGCTGCGAAGCGGGCATGCACCTCGGGGTTGGCCACCTTCTGATAGCCGGGCAGGCAGTTGGGCAGTGCCCCCATGTCGCAGGCACCCTGCACGTTGGACTGGCCCCGCAGCGGGTTGATGCCGCCCCCTTCGATGCCGATGTTGCCGCACAGCAGTTGCAGGTTGGCGATGGCCCGCACGTTGTCGTGGCCGGTGGTGTGCTGGGTGATCCCCATCGAGTAGTAGATGGCGGTGCGTTCGGCGGTGCCGATGAGGCGGGCGAGCTCGATCACCTGCTCGGCCGGCACGCCGGTGACGAGGGCCACCTTGTCCGGCGCATAGGCGGGGGAGAGCACTTCGGCTTGCAGCGCCTCGAACCCTTCCACCCGTGCGGCGATATAAGCCTTGTCGTGCCAGTTGTTCTGGATGATCTGCTGCATCAGGCCGTTGAGCAGCATCACGTCGGTGCCGGGGCGATGGGCCAGATAGAGGCTGGCGTGGTCGGCCATTTCGATCCGCTTCGGGTCGGCCACTACCAGCCGCGCCTTGCCCATGGTGACGGCCCGCTTGATATGGGATCCGATGATGGGGTGGGCTGCCGAGGTGTCGGAGCCGATGATGAAGATGAGATCCGAGTGGTCGATGCTCGGGATGTCGTTGGTCATGGCGCCGCTGCCGAGCGATGCCTCCAGCCCGGTGACGGTGGAGGCGTGGCAGAGCCGCGCGCAGTGATCCACGTTGTTGGTGCCCAGCTCCCGGCGCATGAACTTCTGGAACAGGTAGTTCTCTTCGTTGGTGGTCTTGGCCGACGAGAAACCCGCCAGCGCATCGCTGCCATAGTGCTGGCGCAGGGCGGTGAAGCGCTCGGCGACTAGGGCAATGGCCTCCTGCCAGCTGGCGGGCACCAGCTCGCCATCTATGCGGATAAGCGGGGTAGTGAGGCGCTCCTCGCTCTGGATAAAGTCAAAGCCGAAGCGTCCCTTGACGCAGAGCTGCCCCTGATTGACCGGTGAGTTGCGGTTCCCCTCCACATAGCGGATGCGGTTGCGCGCCTCATCGACATAGAGGGTGACGCCGCAGCCGACCCCGCAGTAGGTACAGATGGTATTGACCGGCGTGAGCAGCTCGGTGCGCCCCTGCGACTTGTCGCGGGCATCCACCAGGGCGCCGGTGGGGCAGACCTGTACACAGGCGCCGCACTGCACGCAATGGGAGTCGCCCATCGCCAGCCCGGCATCGAACTGCGGCCGGTTCGAGAGGGAGCCATCGCTGCTCTTGGCAAAGCGCAGTACCCCTTGTACCGCCTGCTGGCCGCAGGTCTGTACGCACTGGCCACAGCCGATGCAGCGGTTGGCATCGAACACGATAAATTCGCTGCTGTTATCCACGGCAAACTTCTGGCACTGGCGGGTATCGAGGGTGCTCTGCTCGACCTTGTATTCGGTGGCGTAGTCGCGCAGTGCACAATCGGTGTTGGCCTGACAGCCGCACTCGAGGCAGCGGCTGGCCTCGCTGCGGGCATCGTTGTCACTCAAACCGCGCTCCACCTCGGCAAAGCTGCCCTCGCGATCCTTATCTGCCAGATGGGGCATGATGGTGCGGGCGACTTGCTTGAGGTGGGCAAACTGGGCGGGATCGACCTGCTTGAGTTTGGGGGCCTTGCAGGCGTTGAAGGGGCGAACCGGATCAACCATGTCACCGTGGAGGAACTGATCGATGGCCAGCGCCGCCTTGCGACCATCGGCGACCGCCTCGATGGCGGTGGCGGGTCCACGGCGCAGATCGCCGATGGCGAACAGGTTGCCGTGGCCGCTGTGCATGGTCTCGGGATGGGACTCTAAAGTTTGCCAGCGGGTGAAGGGGAGGGTGAGGGGCTCCCCTTCCATAAAGCTGAGATCCGGCTGCTGCGACACAGCCGCAATCACGGTATCGAACTCTTCGATGAGGAATTCGCCGGTGGGCTCCGGGCGGCGGCGACCGGAGGCGTCCGGCTCGCCGAGGGCCATCTTCTCGAGGCGCACCTGACAGACGCGACCACGGCTATCCGGCAGATTCTCTACCGGATTGGTCAGCATCATGAAGCGCACCCCTTCCTGCTCCGCCTCGTCGATCTCGTACGCTTCGGCGGGCATCTCGGCGCGGGTGCGGCGATAGATCAGGGTGGTTTCTGCCCCCAGCCTCACCGCCGTGCGGGCGCAGTCGATGGCGGTGTTGCCGCCGCCGATCACCGCAACTCTTTTGCCGGTGGTGAGCCGCTTGGTGAGCATCTGATCCTTGAGGTAATCAACCCCGAGATAACAGCCGCCCAGGGTGCTGCCAGGGTAATCCATCGATACGGCCTTGGAGGCGCCGACCGCCAGACAGACCGCATCATAGTCGCGGCACAGCGCCGAGAGGGAGAGCTGGTGGCCCAGTCGCTGCTTGGTGTGGATCCGCATGCCACTCTGGCACATCAGGTCGATCTCCTGATCGAGGATCGCCTTGGGCAGCCGGTACTCGGGGATGCCGTAGCGCAGCCAGCCACCCGCCTCGGGCATCGCCTCAAACAGGTCGACCTCGAACCCCTCGTAACCCAGATAGTAACCACAAGTGAGGCCGCCCGGGCCGCTGCCGATGATGGCAACCCGCTTGCCCTTGGCGGGCTTCTTTGCTGGTTGATAGGGGGCCGCTTCTGCCAGGTCCAGATCTGCTGCGTGGCGCTTGAGGTGGCGAATGGCCAGCGGCTCATCCACCAGCGCGCGGCGGCACTCCGCCTCACAAAAAGCGGGGCAGACCCGGCCGATGGAGAGGGGCATCGGCAGGGTTTGCTTGATGACTGCCATCGCCGCTTCGTGCTCCCCCATGGCGATGTGGTGCAGATAGGATTGAATGTCCACCCCGGCCGGGCAGGCGCGCTGGCAGGGAGCCTCGCAATCGGCGTAGTGATCCGAGAGGATGCGGCCGAGCGCCTGCTGGCGGTGGGTGCTCAGGGCATCGCTGTGGCTGGTGATCACCATCCCTGCCTCGGGGCGGGTCTCGCAGGCGCGGCGGATGCCGAGTCCGGCAATCTCGACCACGCAGAGATCGCACGGTGTCTTGGGGGCGCTGGTGTTGTCACCGCACAGGGAGGGAATGTCGATCTGGTGCTGTTTGGCGATATGGAGCAGGGTCTGGGTCGGGTCAACCGTCAACTGAGCCCCATCGAGAGTAATGGTGATCATGGCGTCATAAACTCGCATTCAAGGCGCAGAAAATGCTGCATCTGGCGGAGCCAGCAGGGGAGGCGACAGGGACGTCGCGTGCTATGCACTCACCATAACAAATATTATTTACAACTTTATTTGATTTTGGACAGGTTATTGCGCTAAACAAGAAAACGATTTCAGGGTGGTGATTAGGACCGAAGTTAGATGGACAAATGAGAGGTTTCGTTGTTTTTCGTTACCAGATAAGCCGTTTATTACTGTGCATGTCAGATTTGAGCTGGTTGTAACAGGGGCCAGAGTTCCATAAGGAGCAGGTTGTGTTGAGCCTGTATTTTCAACTTTTTTTGAAGATGGTAGATGGTGCAACCGCATCAGGCGATGCTGCATGACCGGCGGTCGTGACCGGATCCAATGACTGGAGTCAGTGGTCGGAAATATCACAGCAAGAGATAACCGCGTTTGGGCGTGAACAACTGCCGCTCAATAACAAGCAACCACCTCTTGCAAGGTGGCTGTGCTATCGGGGGGATATCAGGGCTTTAACCGCCAGTGCCAATGGGCTTTTAATCGCTCACCGGGTGGCTTTTCGGCTCAGTGCGAGATCAGCGTCGGTAATCTGGCTTGCCAAATCTGGTGCCAGTCTTGCAGCTCATTGCGTGGCATCGGGCGGGCACTGAAAAATCCCTGGCAGACATCGCAGCCCAGTTTGGCCAGTAACTGCCAGGTCTGTACATCTTCAACCCCTTCGGCGACCGATTTGAGCCCCAGCTTGCGAGCCAGTTCGATACTGGACTCGATAATGGCCAGGCGTGAAGGATCGGCATAGCAGCGATCGACAAACGAGCGATCCAGTTTCAGCTCGGTAAAGGGCAGCAGTGTCAGCTGTTGCATCGAGGAGTAGCCGGTACCGAAGTCGTCGATAGAGAGGCCAAAGCCGTGCATCCGCAGTCGGGTGAGCGCTTCCAGTGCCTTGCCAAGATCCTGCACGAACGAGCTTTCGGTCACTTCCAGGGTGATCAGCTCAGGGTTGACACCCCAGCGCTGGCACTGGTTGATCAGGCTGTGGCAGAGATCTCCCTCGATCAGCGAGGTGCTTGACAGGTTCATCGACAGATTGAGGGAGAGGCCGGTCTGTTCCCACAGGTGACAATCTTGCAACGACTTGTTGATGATGACCTCGGTCAGCTGATCGATAAGACCGTTATTTTCGGCCAGGGGAATAAACACGTTGGGTGAAATAAGGCCATGTTGCGGATGCTGCCAGCGGGCCAGCGCCTCCATCCCTACCCATTGGCCGGACGCAAAGGCGACCTTGGGTTGGTACCAGGGCAACAGCTGGTCATTGTCGAGGCCGCGCTGCAACTCGTCCACCGTGAGGGTGGGGCCATCCTCCTTGCCAGCAGGGGCGGAGGCCGGTGACCAGGCACGGATCAATTGTTGCAACTGTTGTGAGCTCGACGGCTTGTCGATGCGGCCCAGTACATGAAGGCCATAGGCGGTGCTCATGCGCAGCACTGCATCGACCACATCATCTTCCAGCGCACTGGATAGGATGATTCCGCCTTGAAAGCCCCCCAGCGAGAGGCGGCGCAGTAGCGCCATGCCATCCATGCCGGGCATCCGCAGGTCGCACAGCACAATGTCGATGCTGTGATTCTGGCACTGGGTCAGCGCCTCGATGCCGTCCCCCGCCTCCAGCAGGTGTTGATAACCGAGCCCACGGATCTGGTGCATCAGGGTCTTGCGCTGAAACGCATGGTCTTCCACGACCATGATGACCAGCTCATTTGCCGCGTTATTCATGGAGCCACAATCCCATTTTATGTTCAACGTCGTTCATCAATTCGCTTACCCCTTGCCCCAAATGTTCAAGCTCATTGAGTTGTTTCAGACGCGCCGCAGATTCAAGCTTAGCCGCCTGTGCTGCCAACAGTACTTCACCAACCATTCTGGCTGCCCCCTTGATACGGTGGGCGACCTCCACTAATTCTTCACTATCACCAGCGGCGATCGCTTCCTCCATATCTTTGCAATCTTTGCGATTAGAGGCGATGTACTCACTGGCCATGCTTTTGGCGGTCTCGAGATCGCCAAACAGCCCTTGCCAGCGTTCGCCTAATGTGGAGACGGTGTCCGGCTCTGACAAGCTGGTTGCAACTGCAGGTGCCGCAGGCAACCAGCGGGTTAACATCTGGCGCAGCGACTCCAGCGAGTAGGGTTTGAACAGCATGCCATTCATGCCCGCGGCCTCCATACGAGCAGATGCTTCTTCCGAGGTGTCGGCGGTGACCCCGATGATCGGGGCCTCTACCCCTTCTGCCCGCAAGGTTTGGGTCAGAGTGTAACCATCCAGCTTTGGCATATGGCAGTCGGTGAGCAGTAGCGCGAAGTGCTCATTTTTCCAGGCATGCAACGCTTTTTCGCCATCTTCCACCACGTGGCAATCTACCCCCAAAATAGCCAGCTGGCGGGTCAGCAGCGCACGATTGACCAGATGATCGTCTGCTACCAGCACTCGGCCCCCCAGTTTTTCGATGCTGGCTATCCCGTGGGTGACTGCTCGCTCGGTCGTCAATTCGCGACAGCTCTCGAGCAAGAGGTCAGGATAGAGGGGGGAGTGGCCCAGACGCCACCAGTGTTCGGAGCCCATGCGTGCCCGCAGCGCTTCACGAGGCGAGACCACTACCCCTTTGAGTGAACTGTTTAGCAACAAGGTGTGCCAGCCACTCCCCAGCGCCGTTTCAAGGGCGCACTCTTCAGCCAGTAGCAAACCGCTCAGATCTTCTGTAAGCAGCTGTGCATCCAGTGGCATTAATGTGGCCCCCAGCCGTGCCATGGTGGCCTGCAAGCCAGGGTCATCACCGACAAACCACCATTCGCTGCCCGCGAGGGCCAGGGGTTCCCACAGACCATTCACCAATGGGATCGTGAAACTGAAACAGGAGCCTTCACCGGCCTGACTGCTGACCGCTAGTGTACCGCCCATTTTTTTAACTAACTGTTCACAGATGGTCAGACCGAGACCGGTACCGCCAAAGCGGCGGGTGATATCGGACTCCACCTGTTCAAACGGGGTGAAGAGCAGCCCGAGTTTCTCTGTGGCGATACCGATCCCGGTATCAGCGACGGCGATCACCAACTGCTGTTCATCGTAACGGGCCCGGATAGTAACAGAGCCTCGCTCGGTGAATTTCACCGCATTATTGAGCAGGTTGGAGATAACCTGGCCGACTCTGATCGGGTCGATATCTGCCAGATCAGGCAGGGCATCATCCCAGTGGATCGCCACGTTCAACCCTTTGCCATAGGCCAAAGTGGCATGGCCACGGATCACATCACAGATGACCGATTGCAACCGGCATGATTGGGTGTTGAGGTTGAGCTGACCGGCTTCAATTTTGGAAAAATCGAGGATGTCGTTGACCAGATAAAGCAGGTTATTGGCCGAGCTCTCCACATTGCGCAGCAGATAGCGCTGGTCATCATTGAGCTCGCTCATGCGCAGTAGCTCCAGCATGCCGTGCATGCCCGAGATGGGGGTTCTCAGCTCATGGCTCATGGTGGCCAAAAAGCGGCTACGGGCCTGCATCGCATGCTCGGCATAGGCGCGGGCTTTACGCAGTTCGTGCTCTTGCTGCTTAAGGATGGTGATATCTTGCACCACCCCGTTCAGCAACAGATCGCCACACTTTTGTTGTACAAAGTTGCCACGAATCTGTAAATCGCGTTCACCTTGCAGGGTGGGCACTTTGACTTCCAGCTCCAGTGGCGCAAGGGTACGGGCATGGGTGGCCACCTCCTCGGCAAATACTGCCAGAATCTCCTCGTCCAGACCGAAGATGGCACCACCGGACTCTGATTCAAGCAAGGTCTGTTGGGGAATGCCCAGCATGCCACTCACCCCTTGTGACAAGTATAAAAAGCGCCCCTTGCCAACGCCTTGCCACAGATATTGATAGACCACCCCTGGCATGCTGTCGGTGATATCCCGCAGCCGGGCTTCCACTTCACGGACTTTGTCTTCGGCCGCAGTCAGGGCGCTGATATCGGTTAATACCGTTAATATCCCCTGAACCGTGCCATCGGATGCGCGGTAAGGCTGTTTGATATAGACAACATTAAGGGGATCTTTGTCTGGTCGCCGTGTTTGACCTGTGCCTTCAAACATCTCTCCGGTGTCCCAAACCCGCTGCTCGTCGCGCAGCATCTGCTCCCGCTCGGGAGGGGTCATGTGGCCCCAGCCATCGCCAGCGGGATCAGTACCGATAAACAGCGATCGATAGGCTTTGTTACACAGGGTTAGCTGGTGTTGTCGATCCCGCAAGGCCACCATGTTGGGCAGGGAATCGAGCAAAGTCTGCACAAACAACAATTGCTGGTTGAGTTTTTCCTCTGCCTGCTGCCGTTGCACGATTTCGCGTTGTAGAGTGCGAGTCCACGCCCAGAACAGGGCAAACAGCAGGGTCGCCGCCGCACCAACCATGACAAACCAGAGCAGCACGGTTTCGGTATTGATCCCGGTTTGCACGCTCATCGACAGCCAGCGTTGCTCCAGTTTTTTGATCTCTTCAGGTGGTATCGAATAGAGCACCTTGGTCAGGATTTGCTGCAGCATGGGGTCTGGTCGAGTCGCCATGGCCAGCGGGAGGCGCAAATCCTTCCCGGTGTAGACGACCTCGTAGCGCTCACTCATCCGTTGATCAATTGATGGCAGGGGCAGCATCACATAATCTGCATCGCCGTTATCCAGCAGTTCCAGCAACCGGCCGTCACTGTGTACTTCGACGACATGTGCTCCAACTGTCATCAACAGTGCTTTGTCTACCGACCCCAGCACCATGCCTATTCGCTTGCCCTGTAACGACGAAATAGTGGATAAATTGGTGCTGCCTTTGGGGCCAATGACTACCCGATCGACAAACAGATATCCGGGGGTAAACAGCGCAAAATGATTGCGTTCGCGAGTTGGGGCTATCGCAGGAATAAAATCAATCTGTTGTAACTTCAGCAGATTTTGGGTTTCACTCCAGTTATTAGTGCGTACCAGAGAGAACTCCAGTCCGGAATATTGATGCATCAACGCCATCAAGTCGGCCACAAATCCGACCATCTGCCCCCAATAATTGAACTCGCTCATTGATGTCCAGTGAGGGGAGACACCGTAGGTGAGGATTGGATGTTGACTGAGCCACTGCCGCTCGTCGGCACTCAGTTGAATCGATGCGCTCTCTCCGGCGCCTGTCCCCTGGTTCGCGGTGGTCGCCTCCAGTATCTGACGGCGATCTTCAGCGGGTATCTCGTTAAATGCCTTGCTGACCAGGCTAACCAGGGCAGCATTTTGCTGATTCATATTGATAGCAAGTGACGTGGAGGCAACCCAGGCTGGCATGGTTATGGTAAATCCGGTGTTGGGGTGTTGCTCTTGCAGCATCAACAACGACGGTATATCAGCCATATAGGCATCAGCCAGCCGCTGCTTGATCATAAAGGCCGCCTCACTATCGCTGTCCGCCTCGACCACCCGCTTCATGCCCAATTTTTTCAATTCATTGCATGAGCTGACGCCGGCGACACAGACCCAGCGCAAGGTGTGGGCATCTTGCTGAGACAGCACAGTTTTGCCATTAGCTAGCAGCACACCCCTTGGCGTAGCGAGTAAAAAGGGGATGGAAACAAGATTGTCCCGCCATTGTTCACCGGGCTGATAGTTGATCAGCATGTGAACGTTACTGTGCTGCAGGCCTATCAAGGCCTTGGCGTAGGAGGAATAGTTCTTGTAGCGCAGGGTCAAACCAAGCTTTCTGGCGATCTGCTGCGCCATTTCGGGGACCGGACCGGAAAACCGCTGTTCTGCATCTTTATAGCTGTAGGGAGGATCCCCCATCATCGGCATACCGATGATCAGCTCTTTGTTAGAAGAGAGCCAAGCGCGTTCAGCAAAATCCAGTTCATCTTCATTCAAAGATGTATTGGCGTGCGCCCCCATGCAGCAGAGTAGTAGCAGGATAAAGGAGAATAGGCGCTGACATTGACGGAGCATAAAGGGGTCCTACCGAAATTAGGCACATAGTTTAAGTGGTTTCAAAGAGGGCCTTCAATGCGAATCTGGCATGAAACTGAATGTTTCCTGAACCAGGGAATGACTTCCACCTTCTGAGTGCATCAATCCATTGTGAATATCATTGATGTTGTTTATTGGATTTCTGAATAGAAACGGGATTGATCCAATATGCCAGATTTTCGGGGCCGCCCTTCTTGTCATTTGGCCCGCAGTAATTGAACAGTTACAAGTGGGGAGCATTTGGTTTTAATCTCGGGTAAGGCTCGCCCCTGTTAGCCAAATTGTACTCTTTGGCCAGCTGCTCGTCCGGCTTGGCCGTTGGCAGCACCACTGATGTTACGAAGGGGTTAAAATGACACCCATAGGCCTCTTGCGGGAAATCAACGACTCCCTCGGACTTTTACGGACAACAAAAAAACCGCAAAGCCTTACGCTATGCGGGTTTCTGTACTTCTTTCGTTCCTTGAGGAACTTAATTTTGGGCTGGGGATTCTTAATTTGAATTATAGGGTTATGATTTTATTTATTTTTCATTTTAATGCGTGAATGGTGGTGGTACACGATGTAAAAGGCTATGTCCCAATTACGTGTTGCATGGGGTGCCCCAGCGCCTCATGCAAACACGCTTTGATATTCACTCCCTTCCCGTAACGCTCCAGCATCCTGCGCCAACCCAGATAATTCCTCAGGTAATGAGTTGCTACTCCATGGAAACGCTCCATCCACTCCTTCAACCTATGGTGATACCCGTTTACATGTTGAATGTGGTATGCCCCCATGACCCGTTCACCTTGACGATTGCGCACCACCTTATGAGTCACTCCCTGCACTTTACTGAAACTGGCATACACCCCCGCGCCATCGCTACACAACACTGCATCCGGCGAGACAAGGGGCTTCAAGACCGCGATAACTGTTTCGGCATTCATCTTTTCCAACTGAAAATCTGCATGATGGCCAGCACGGTCCTGCACCACCATCACCGGGATGTAATCCGGCCCGGTTCCCCGGGTTCGGCCTTTCCCTCC
>NZ_CDBW01000017.1:340431-343211 GCF_000820145.1 Aeromonas sobria
GCGTTGGCGCAGGGTAAGTTGTGGAAACAGAGATAACAGGTGTTGAAAGGCTGGGGTATCCATGATGGTAGACCTCAAGGTGATGGCCTACTTCAAGCTTAGCCTTTCAACACATAATTGGGACAGAGCCTTTTAAATCCTATCTGCAAGCGCGTATCCAGGCAGCGAAGCCACACTGGATCCCGGCGACGGTTCTGCTCAGGGAACTGCGAGAGCATGGTTACACTGGCGGGCTCTCCCAGCTCAAGGCCTGGTTATCGCCTCTGCGCCATGACGCCTCTGGCACCATCGTCCGTTTTGAAACGGCCCCCGGTAAACAGATGCAGGTCGATTTCACCATTATCCGCCGCGGCAATCGGCCTCTAAAGGCCTTTGTTGCTACCCTGGGATTTAGCCGCGCCAGCTATGTCCGTTTCTTCGATCACGAACGTAATGATGCCTGGTTGACCGGACTGCGTGAGGCTTGTCATTTCTTCGGTGGGGTCCCGCAGGAGGTGCTATTTGATAATGCCAGCACCATCATCCGCGAGCGGGATGCCTATGGTGAAGGTGACCATCGTTGGCCCCCGGCCCTGCTCGCCTTGGCCGAAGAGTACGGTTTTTGCCCCCGCGTCTGCCGTCCCTACCGGGCCCAGACCAAAGGCAAGGTCGAGCGCTTCAACGGCTACCTCAAGCGCAGTTTTGTCACACCACTGGCAGCCACCCTCAAGCAGGCACGACTGGCGCTAGATGTGTCAACCGCCAATGCCCATATCGGCCCCTGGTTGCAAGACATCGCCAACCAGCGTAGCCATGGCACTATCGGTGAAATCCCGGCTATCCGATTGCAACAAGAGCTGCCTCATTTTCTACCCCTGCCACAGGCGCTACCCGTTAGTCCCGGCACCACGGCCACTGCGCGCCCCATGCCGCTGGAGAGCTTGCAGCATCCGCTATCGGTATACCAAGACCTGCTGGAGGTGAACGTATGAACTTGCAGCATGAACGCCTGATGGCCCTGAGTCAGGCGCTGCGCTTGGAAGGGATTGCTGCCCAGTGGTCAGCACTAGCTCAGAAGGCGGCCAACGAGGAGGCGAGCTTCGCCGATTATCTGGAGTGGTTGCTGCACGCAGAGCAGACCTTGAGGGCCGAGCGCACCCGCCAGACCTTGCTCAAACTGGCCACTTTACCCGTGGTCAAAACGCTAGAGCAGTACGACTTCGGCTTTGCCAGTGGCGCACCTCGCAGCCAGTT
The DNA here is from genome assembly GCF_000820145.1 of Aeromonas sobria. Classification (GTDB taxonomy): domain Bacteria; phylum Pseudomonadota; class Gammaproteobacteria; order Enterobacterales; family Aeromonadaceae; genus Aeromonas; species Aeromonas sobria. The sequence goes on from NZ_CDBW01000017.1 coordinate 341,665, forward strand.
GCAGGAATTGGCCAGTCTGGCCTTTATCGAGCGTAGCGAAAACATAGTGCTGCTGGGCCCAAGCGGAGTGGGCAAGACGCATCTTGCCATCGCACTGGCCTATCGGGCTCTGATGGCTGGCATCAAGACCAGATTTATCAGCGCAGCAGACCTGATGTTGCAGCTTCAAGCAGCTCAACGACAGGAGCGGCTTAATGCCTACTTCAGCCGTGTCGTGATGGGGCCGCGTTTACTGGTGATCGATGAGATAGGCTACTTGCCGTTTGGGCGTGAGGAAGCAAACCTGTTTTTCAATGTGATCGCCAAACGTTATGAGAAAGGGAGCCTGATCTTGACGAGCAATCTGCCCTTTAGCCAGTGGGCCAGCACCTTTGCCGATGATCAGACACTGACGGCAGCTATGCTCGATAGACTGTTACATCATGCACACATCGTTCAGATCAGCGGTGAAAGCTATCGTTTGAAAGAGAAACGCAAAGCGGGGGCCACACCCAAAACCAATTAACCCCATGTCCGGGTGGATCACTTTTCAATCGGCGAAATTAGCCAGAGTGGATCAGTTTTCGGTCGGCGTTGACAGGAAGGGCGTTTGACATCAAACCAGCGCTTGGCGACAGCCTCAAAAGTATGCTCGCTCAGCGATAACGCGGTGGGAACCTGCTCATCACGATGGTGTTGGGGATCGATGTTTTGTTGCAGCAACGTTTTAGCTTCGGAGCGCTTCTCTCTCGCGTCAGCCAACGACATCTCCGGCCAAGAGCCGAAGTTGATCATATTTCGTTGCTTAGTGAGAGGGCGGTAGTAGCGCAGGCGCCACAACTTGGAACCATTGGGCTGGATGGCAACGCATCCCATTGGACAGCGTAAGACAACAAAAAAACCGCAAAGCCTTACGCGGTGCGGGTTTCTTGGACTTCGTTGGTCACTATTGGACCGGTATTTGGTGCTGGGGGAGTCTGAATCACACTCTCAATGTATTGATTAAAAACAACTTGTTGTGATGATGTATCTGGTTGGTGTTACCGGCGAACAAGTCACCCCCCAAATTCGTGGCATTGAAATGGCTGGTGTTTAGCTGTCACCGGTAAGAGGGGAGGGGGGGGATGCGGGTTCAAATCCCTATGGTCACCTTTGTGCTCACCGAGTTGTTGTCCGTTTTTCATTGTCGGGCACAAGACTGTGCAGTCTGCCCGTGCGCAGTTTTGTGAGGAGTGCGCAGAAAATTGCGCAGTTATTGGGGTAAATTGCGCAGTTTCCCAAAGGCACTATTCCTCTCTAAGCCTTACGGTATAAGGCTTTAACACAAATTGCGCACTCCATTTTTGCGCATACCGTTGCGTTTCGTTTTTGCGCACTCAGCAATTGCACAGTTTGGGGAGAAGTGCGCAGTTCCATCTCGGCCCTTCCTATCAGGCTAGAATCCCCTCTAGCCCTTTCCACACACACCTTGGGCATTTCTGCGCAGTCCCCTGTGCGCAAAGGGATGACTCAGAGTACGCCAATTCTGTGGGCCAATCTCATCACTGAGTGTTGCGACCAACAAGATG
>NZ_CDBW01000018.1 GCF_000820145.1 Aeromonas sobria
TTTTATGATCAGTTATTTAGTCGCTTGCCGTAGCGCCCAAACGTGAGCCCCTTTTTGCTATGACCCACCAATTCCGCCACGATGTGCTCAGCCACATCGGCCTGTTGCAACTCATCGATAAAGGTATGCCGCAGCCCGTAAATGGTGGGGCGGCCTTTGCCGATGATACCTGCATCATTGAGATGACGCTGAAAGCGACACACAAGGTTATGTGACCAATCGTCATCCTTGCCTGACGGTTTGTCATCGAACAGGAACGTCTGCCCTTGGTGGCGACGATGGGACACATAGTCCAGGAATTGGTGCGCAATCAGCGCATGGTGCAGTGGAATTGTGCGATAGGCGTTGCTGGTCTTGAGGGCTTGACCGACTTCACCGGCCTCCACCACCAGACACCAGATGCCGTCTACCTGTTTGATGTTTTGGGTTTTTAGCTGACAAGCCTCGGAGGGCCGCAGTCCGCCATACAGACACAGCAGCGGCACCCACCAATCCTGGATTTTCAGTCTTTTGCCCTTTTGAGCTTGTTTGCTGCGCAGGCTCGCAAACAGTTGGGCCAGTTGAGGGCGCTGCCAGCGGATGCGCTCCTCATCGGCTCGTCGCGTGACGGGTTTCTTACCGGCGGTGAGTCCGTCGAACGGGTTGCGCGCGCAATATTCTAAGGCCACACACCAGCGGAAGAACTGTTTGAGTGCGGCTAAGTAATCCCCTTTGGTTTTGAAACTGAGCTCAGATTTGCGCAATAGGGCATTACGGTACGTCTGTGCCAATGCGGGCGTCACCTCATCGATTTTGACGCCTTTGGCCCAGGTGACGAAGGCGTTGATCCGAAGTTGGAGCTGGCCCATCGACTTGTGCTGGATCCCCTCACTGGCTTTAGTCTCGATGAATCTCGCCAGTGCATGACTGAGCGTGATCCCACTGCTGGGGCAAGCTGAGGCATCAACAGAAGGTTCACGAGGTGTGGAAGGTGTTTGAGGAGGGATGAACCCCGCAGCCTTGAAAGCGTCAAGATCGGCGCGGATCCAGCGATAGAAACTGCGAGGGGAAGTATCAGCAGGGGTAGCTGCGATAAGTGCGCGAGTACGAGCTGCCACAGCCAGGTTTCGGTCTACAGCGAGCTGCCTATCTTTGGTGCAAAGGGAAGTACGGATAGCGAAGGGCAAGCCACGGTCACGTAATGACTTAGGCAGCGGGAGACGAGTGTAGTAGGTGCCGGAGGCATTTTTGCTCAGATACATGATTGTTCCACCCAGTTGATCCAGGAAAAAAATCACGTAAGTCTAGAAATGAAAAAACCCGTTGAAATTCAACGGGTTATATTTGGCGGTGAGGGAGGGATTCGAACCCTCGATACGTTGCCGTATACACACTTTCCAGGCGTGCTCCTTCAGCCACTCGGACACCTCACCAAATTTTTGCTCACTGCTTTATGTGCTTGAGCTGCACATTCGCTGGCGGGCCATGCCGCGGCGACGGGACGTAATGTAAGGGATACGATGGCTTTTGGTCAATGCAATTTTTTACTTTTTGCGTTCGTTTGCTCAATATCCGAACCAAGTGACCAAAAATATGCCGTTTCGTATCCCTTAAAATCAATTTACTGCCGCTTCGTGCAAATGTTCACCTTTGAGCGCTTCTTCCAGCGAGCCGTAAAACTCCAGCTTGCCGGGCTGCGGCCGCACCTTGGCGCGGGCCAGGGTCTTGAGCGGCTGGAACTGCAATTCGGCCACCCGCAACTCGACACCGGCTTTTGCCATCTGCTTGCCAAACTGCAGGAAGGCAGACAGACCACCCGCATCAAGGATGGAGACCGCCTCCATCTGCAATACCAGCACCTGGTGCCCTTTCACTTGTGCTTCCAGCTCGGCAAAGACCCGTTCGGCCGCAGCAAAGAAGAGCGGGCCGTTGATCTTGTAGAGCAGGCCGTTGTCCGGCACCTCATGGGCATAGCGCTTGTGCTCGGCCAAATCGTGCAGTTTGGTCATCTTGGCGATTTCGCGCATAAAGAGCAGGGACGCCAGGATCACCCCGAAGGTGATAGCGATAACCATGTCGAAGATGACGGTGAGTGACAGGCAGACCAGCAGCACCAGCACATCGGATTTGGGGGCACGACGGATCAGTTCCACCACCTTGTGCGCCTCGCTCATGTTCCAGGCCACGATCAGCAACAACGCTGCCATGGCTGAGAGCGGCAACCAGGAGAGCCAGGGCGCCAGCACCAGAATGGCGGCCAGCACCACCAGCGCATGGACGATCCCCGAGATGGGCGAAGTGGCCCCCGCACGGACGTTGGCGGCAGAGCGGGCGATGGCGGCGGTGGCAGTAATGCCGCCAAAGAAGGGGGCGAAGATGTTGCCAAGCCCCTGCCCCACCAGCTCGGCGTTGGAGCTGTGTTTGCGACCGGTCATGCCATCAAGCACCACGGCGCAGAGCAGCGACTCGATCGCCCCCAGCATCGCCATGGAGAAGGCGGCAGGCAGCAGCCGCTCAAGGGCGGCCAGATCCCACGCCACAGGGGCGCCATCCGGTCCGGGCAAGGCCCAGGGCATCACCAGGGTCGGCGCGATGGGCGGGATCCCCATCCCCTGGCTGCCATCGGCCAGGGTATAGCTGAACTTGCTGCCGATAGTGGCCACATCCACTCCAAAGTAATGGAGGCCAAAACCCAAGCCCACCCCGACCAGCACGGCAGGCAGGTGGCCGGGCACCGGCAGACGCAGCCGCGGCCAGAGCAGCAGCACGGCCAGCGTTGCGACCCCCACCAGGGTATCGCCCCACTGCCAGCTTGGCAGGGCGGCGGCCAGCGCCTCGACCTTGCCCAGATAGGTTTCCGGCATCTCGGGCACGCTCAGGCCAAAGAAGTCCTTGATCTGCAAGGTGGCGATCACGATGGCGATACCACCGGTAAAGCCCAGCGTCACTGACGGCGGAATGTACTCGATCAGGCGGCCAAGACGGGCCATCCCCATCGCCACCAGAAAGAGGCCTGAGATGAGCGTCGCCATCAACAGGCCACCGACCCCGAACTGCTGGGCGACCGGATAGAGGATCACCACAAAAGCAGCGGTCGGGCCGGAGATGGAGTAACGGGAGCCACCGGTCACGGCGATCACGATACCGGCGATGATGGCGGTATAGAGACCGTGTTGCGGCGGCACACCGCTGGCGATGGCCAGCGCCATGGCGAGCGGGATGGCGATGATGCCCACCGTCACACCGGCGATAAGATCACGGCCGAAGCGGGCCATGCTGTAGGGTTCATCAATACAGGACTGGCGTAAGGCTATGGCGAGCTTCACGCTATTTAAAGAGGCTTGCTTGTGCATGTATATCGTAATACCAGAAGAGGGAGATAAAGGCCGGAGAGATCCGGCGCCCGATCATCATCAAGGGCCGGCAGGGCTGTCGACACGGCGATGGTATCCTGCGTAACCTTACTCCAGATCGGCCATTTTTTCGATGGGCAGGATCAATGAAACGCGCACTCACCCCTTATTTGGCCTATTTGTCGCCAAATTGGCGATCTTTCCCGCTACGACGGCTCTTTTAACTGCAAAGATAACCATTTGAGCCTTTATTTATAACTGGCACGTTCGAGGCAACAAGTCGCATTTTCAGGCAAACGCCAATATGGCACAGCGGCGTGACACCGGTTGCCGTGAGGGATGACAAGAGACTGATTGTGCTGAAAATAAACCGTAAAGCGCAAGTTTTGGGCAAACAGTCTGAAAATAGGGTTTTCAACGAGATAGCAGGTTGACACCCGCCCCCTGGGTCATTAATATTCGCCCCGTCTCAACGAGACAGGCAATTCCTCCTTAGTTCAGTCGGTAGAACGGCGGACTGTTAATCCGTATGTCACTGGTTCAAGTCCAGTAGGAGGAGCCAATTCCCTCGTAGTTCAGTCGGTAGAACGGCGGACTGTTAATCCGTATGTCACAGGTTCAAGTCCTGTCGAGGGAGCCATCTTCTAAAGCCCAGCCTTTTGGCTGGGCTTTTTCACATCTGTCACTTTCTCGTTACCAGCCGATTAAGCCCAGGCCAACACGGTTCGCTCACTCCTTGCACAATGAGAATGACTCCCGGCGCAGCAGGGCTTCCCACTGGTCAATGATGCCTTGATAGGTATCAGCGGCTTTGTAATGGGTTGCCGCATGCGCCCGAGCATTGCGCCCCAGTGTCGCGACCACATCGGGCATGGTATTTAACGTCCCCAATACCCGGGCAAGATCGTCCGGATCATCGGGCTGATACTTACAACACTCCACCCCATCGTGCAGGCGTTGATCCCACCAGGCGCCATCGGCGGGGATCACCACACACAATCCCGCTGCCATCGCCTCCAGAATCGAGAGTCCAAAAGGCTCTTGCTGGCTGGTCGATACAAAAATGCCGCACTCAGACCTGATCTCATCGAGGTTCACCGGATTTGCATGCCAGCGGGTGCTTGGAAGCTCAGGCGCAATGTGGCTGCAGGGTTGCAAACTGTTTTTCGGCTGCAGATAGCACACCACCAGCTCGGGGCGCTCGCCACGCATCTGTTGATGAGCGGCCAGCATGGTGTCCAATCCCTTCCAGCGCAGCAGTGAGGCTGCCCACAAGATATCGGTGCCACCGGCGGTAGCGGTCGGCCAGGACTGGGAGCTCAAGCCATTGGTAAATGATTGCCAATGGGGCGGGAAATGGGATTGACCGAGCCGGGTCAGGATCGTCGTCAACGAGGCGCGGCAACTGTCTAGGTAAAACACCGCGCGCGCGCGCCACAAGGCGCGAGCAGATAACCCCGAGCAGCCGACAGGACCATGAATAAATTGCACCACCGGGATCCCCAGTAACTGGCCAGCCCAGTAACAACAGAGATCGACCCCGGGGCCAGACGCTGCGACGAGGCAGCTGACGCCCCCCAAGCGCCACACTTGCCACAGGATCAACAAGGTCTGCCACCCTTGCTTGAGCAGATAGCGCCAACCAGACTCCCGCCCTCGCACGATGGCGGGGATCCACAACCGATGATGTGGGCAATGGGGCCAGGAGTCGGCATCTTCGGTCATCACATGACACGCCATCGCAGGCATCCGCTTGCTCAGCTCCGCAAGCACCACCTCGGTGGCCACCTTGGATCCCCCCCGAAACGCGATAGGATCCACAATCAGCACCTTCTCTGCGCCCATCTGGCTGCTCATCGCTGTTTATCTCCCATTAACTTACCGCCACGTCCGGCTATGAGGGTCGATAACCTGGCCAGCATGGCCTGCCCTTGCGCCGCGACTCGCTGCCACAGCCAACCGGCGATAACCCGGTAAGGTTGGCGTCCCTCCCCCGCCCATCGCCCCGCCAGCGCATCAGACCACACCTCGGTCACCTTGCTGACATAACGGGCCACGGTGAAATGCCGCGCCGCCCGTTGCTGCCCTGCTCGCCCCATCGCACACCTTATTTGCGGATTGCTCAAACGCTGCCAATGGCAAGCCATCTGACGCCAGTCTCCCGGCTCGGCCAGCAGCCCGCTCACCCCATCTTCGACCACCTCAGGGATACCGCCCACCCGATAGGCACTGACCGCAAGCCCCAGCATCCCGGCTTCCGCCAGAGTCAGACCAAACACCTCCTCGCGGGCACCGGATACCAGCACATCAACGCCACCGCGCAAGATGGCTGCGCTGTCAGCCCGCTCCCCCAAGAAGTGCACCCGCGCGGCGATGCCCAGTTCACTGGCCAAGCTGGCTAATGCCTGCTGCTCGGGGCCACTGCCGATCACCAGCAGTTGCGCCTCCTCGCCCAACCGGGTCAGTTCTGCAAGGGAACGGAGCAGCAGGTCCACCCCCTTGCGTTTGATCAGTGAACCGACGGTCGCGATGATCAACTCCCCCGGTGGCAAACCCAGCATACCCATGACAGGCCACTGGGGGCCCTCGTTCAGCCTGGCGGCATCCACACCGTTGGGTATCCTGATCAGCCGCTCTGTACCACAACCATCTTGCTGCCAACCGGTCAACACAGGTTCGCTCACCCCGATCAGCACGCTTGCCTGGTGCACCCTCAGGGTGAATCTGTCTCTGGGTTGATAACGGGCATGCAGATGGCACACCAGAGGAACCTGCACATCGCGACATACACCAGCCAGCCACTGGCAAGGGGCCGCGCTATTGGCATGTACCAGTGCAATCCGGTGTTGCTGGATCAAGCTGGCGGCACGCCGTTGCAAATGGCGATATGCCGCTACATCAAAGCGGGGGGCCTGCCAGCCGAGCAACAGAGAAAAAGGCTCGACCAGCGCCTTCACTCCCAGCAGCGCGACCTCATCTGCCAGCCGCTGGCTATTGCACCAGAGCAAGGGGGTAAAGCGGTCGCGATCAAGATGGGCCAGCAGATCCAGCAAGCAACGCTCGCTACCGCGGATCCAGTTCTCACCGTAGTGCACTAACAGGACCGGAATTGCGCTCATGATTGTGCTCCTGCATTGCGGGTTCTGACCGATCTGACGCCTCATCAGTGGCAACGCGGGCTTGCTGCACATACTTGATGGCCGCGACCGCCAGTGCCAACTCCAGATAGATGGGCCAGGTAAAACCCTGGGTTAAAAATGAGCCCGAGATGACAAACCCGACCATGCTGGCCATCACCCCTTGCATAGCGGTGATCACTGCAGGGGGCATGCCAACTAGCTGACACTGCCAGCAACGGCGTAACGTCAGCGCCACCATGCCGATAAACAGTGCCAGGCCCACGAACCCTGTCTCTGCCAGCACCCCGAACCAGGTCGAATGGACGGCATGATTAAGCCCGTCCCAATGGGGGCTGTAGAAGAAGTAGTTGTAGTAAAAATTGGATAACCCCACCCCCACCAGCGGATGGCCCAGCGCCATCCCCCACGCCGCTTGCCAGGCATAGATGCGGCCCATGGCCGAGGCATCGACCCCGCTCTCGGCGGCGCCGCCAGATGCCCGGTCGCTGATCCCGGCAGCCACAAACAACACGCCAAGTGCCAACCCGCCCGCCATCATCAGCACGGCTTTGGACTTCACCCGCTGCCAGGCAAACAGGCCACTGACCGCACAGACACCCAGCAAGCCACCCCGACTTTGAGTGGCAATAATGGCGGCGGCGGTCAAGGCAAAGCCGAGCCCCCCCAACAAGCGCCACCCGCCCCCATTGCCCTGATTGAGCAGCAAGCTAAGGGAAAAACCGGCAGGAAAGAGCAGTACTAATGCCAGATCGTTGGGATCCCCCAGCACAGAGCCCAGCTCGCGCCCTATGGTCACCCGGGTTTCCTCCACCAGCCCGATACCGCTCGCCTTGTTGTAGAGGGCCACCAGCGCCACCAGGCAGCCCGCCACCACAAAGGTCCGCACCGCCAAGGCAAAATCAGCGGGAGTGCGCACCAGCCAGGCGGTGGCGAGGGTCATCAGGTAGATCTTGCTGTAGCTGCCGGTCCAGGTGGCGATCGCCTCCCCCCGGTTGCTGGCAAACAGCACGCCGATGGAGACCATCAGGAAAAAGGCGCTCAGCCAGCTCAGAGCCGGGTGCCAGTAGGGCTTGATCCGGCCAGTCAGCAGGATGTGCCAAGCCAGGGCGCCAATGGCCGCCAGTGAGAACAGCAATGGGATTTTGAGGGGATAGAGCTGGGGAAACACCTCGTGCAAGCGGAAAAACGAGAAGGTGACAAAGCCCAATACCATCAGAAATGGCCAGCGCAGGGCAAACCAGATGGCGGGGATCGCCAGCCCAATCACCGGCAGCAGTAACGGATGGGGTAATCGCCACCACAGCAGGGCAACGACGAGGCAAATCGCCAATGCCCACAGGGCATGACTCAGGCGACCCATTGCCCACCCCACACCATGGCCAAGGCACAACCTGAGCTGGCCCAAAGGGGGGTCAACCGATAGGGCAACGGCAATAACCGTTGGCTCACCAGATAAAACGCCAGCGCCCGTACCAGATAGACCAGCAGCAAAGTCCAGATCACCCCATCCACCCCAAACCGGGGGATGGCAAGCAAAAAGCCAACGACCCCGAGCAAACTGCATCCCAGATTGATAACCATCTGCGCCTTGCTCTCTTCGCCGCTAAAACAGCCGACATTGAGCAGATCGGAGACGTTGCGCACCGCCATCCCCATTACCAACAGCGGGATATAGGCAATCGCCCCGTGATAGCTTTCCGGCGTGAGCAGCCGGATCAACAGGGGGGCGGTGAGCCCGACCACCCCGGCAGTGGCAAAGCCCAGCACCGAACCCAACACGCTGTAGTGGGCATTGAGGCGCAGACCATCGGGCTCTTGGAGCAGCATAAAACGACGGGGATACCACCACAGGGCAAAAGGTTGCAGCAACAGACCCACCGCCAGCGCCAGCTTGCCCGCCACCGCGTAATAGGCCAGCAGCGCCTCGCCCACCACATCGGCCAGCAGCAGACGATCAAGGCCACTTAAAGAGAACCCCGCCAGCCCGCTCACCACCAGCGGCAAACCATAGCGCAGCACCGGCCGATAATGCTGCCAATCAAAGCGGATCCCGCTATCACGCCATTGCCACAGGCTCAGCAGCAGAGCCAGGGCGATGCAGGTCAGGGTACCGGAGGCCAGCACCCCGCTCACCCCCCAGCCGAGCCAGAGCCACCAGCCGGTCAGCAGCGACTGGATCAGCGCCTTGCCTGCGGTCGCCACGAAAAAGAGCTTGGCCTGATTGCGCATCCGCAGCCACGCCAGCGGCACCCCGATCACCCCTTCAAATGGCAGGGCGCAGAGTACCCAGCGCACATCCGCAAGACGGGTTTCAACCGGCAGCCAGGCTTGCACCACAGGCGCCAGCACCCAGAGCAGCACCAGACTGGCCAGCGCAATGATCCAGACCAGACCGAACATCCGCGCGACCACCTGCTGGCGAGCCTGCTCATCGGTAGCCAGTCCGGCAAAGCGATAGAGCGCATCCACCAGCCCGAACCCGAGGATCAATGAGCCCAGATTAATCAAGGTCAGTAACACCTCCAGCTGACCATATTCACGAGGAACCAGCAGATGAGTCAGCACCGGCAGCATCAACAAAGAGATCCCCTTCATCAACAGCAAGCCCGCGGCATAATAGACAATGGCAATTTGGTTCACACCCAGTCTCATAAGGCCTCCCAGCCACCCTGGTGGCTTAGCCGCCGGGCATCATTGCTTATCTCACTGCTGCAATGATGCAAAGGGCACGCCAGTTAACCCGAATGAGACAGATCCCCGCCCCCTTGCCTCTGCGCCTCATTGCGCCTCAGTACGGCGCCTCAGTACGGCGCCTCAGTACGGCGCCTCAGTACGCTGCGACCAGCCAGCCCAGCCAGCTAGCCCACAATGAGACTGCATATTGGGTGAACGATTGCGTTTTGCACAACCACCGATGCAAATTGCACCCTGCTACGGGATCATCGCCAGCAATCCCTGTTTCACCGCCCCCCTTGACCACGAAAGGACGATGCGCGCGGTTGGCCCGATCCCTGCTAGTACCTCGCAGCACCAGATAAACAGGGAGATATCATCATGCACACCCTCAGTCTGTACCGGGTCAAAGCGTGGGCCAAACAAGGGGAAACCCCGCTGGCCCGCAGAGTGTGGCGACTCGCCAAAGGGGCTCGCAGCTGGTCTTTGCCACTGATCCCGCCACTTCATCGCCTGCTCTATCGCCTCTATCTGGTGAGTAGCCATGGCATCGCCACCCTGATGCGCACCCTCTGGTGGACTCCCCTGTTTCAATCTCGCCTGACAGCACCCGCCCCCCGCCTCTATCTCTATGGCGGCATCCCCTATATCAGCGGCCCCATCGCCATAGCAATAGGGGCCGATTGTCGCCTGAGCGCCGCCATGACCATTAGCGGCCGCACGGCGAGCAAGGCCCCAAGCCTGGTGATCGGCAATAATGTCGGGATTGGCTGGCAGACCACCCTGGCGGTGGGCAGCAAAATAGTGCTGGGAGATAACGTCAGGATTGCCGGGCGCGCCTTTTTGGCTGGCTATCCCGGCCATCCGCTGGATGCCCACGCCCGTGCCCGGGGACTACCGGATGCTGATGAACAGGTCGGCGAGATCGTGCTCGAACGGGATGTCTGGCTGGGCACCGGCGCCATGGTGATGGCCGGTGTCACTATCGGTGCGGGCACTGTGGTTGCCGCAGGCAGCATAGTCACCCGCAGTCTGCCTGCCGGGGTACTGGCGGGTGGCGTGCCTGCCCGGGTGATCCGGCAGTTGGGGAGTCAGGATGACAGGGAAACCCTGTGCAGCGATAGCGAGGAGAGCCCGCAATGACGCAGCATCATAGCAAACCGCAATTGGTGGTATTAGGGGAAGACTGGGGCCAACACCCCTCCAGTACCCAGCATCTGATCAAACGCCTGCTGCCCGATTATCAGGTACTGTGGGTCAACTCCATCGGGCTGCGCCGTCCTCGCTTTAACTTGCGTGACATCACCCGCATCGTGCGCAAGCTGGGCGCCGTGGTGCAGCGCGCCGCCCCCGCCAGTCAACTCGCCCCAAGCCAGAGCCAGAGCCAGAGCCAGGGCCAGCATCAGGTGCAAGCTCAACAGATGCCCGAGATACTGCCGCCGCTGGCGCTGCCACTGCCCGGCAGTCGGCTTGCAGGCAAGATCAATGGCCACTGGCTGGCCGCCCAGATCCGCCGGCGCTTACCCAAACTGGATCGTCCGCTGCTGTGGATCTCCTTGCCAAGCGCGGTGGATCTGATTGGCAAACTGGGTGAGCGGGCGGTGATCTACTACTGCGGTGATGATTTCTCTGCGCTGGCGGGGGTCGATCACCAAGCCATTGCCCGCTGTGAAGCCAGACTGGTGGCACAAGCCGATTTGATCCTGGTGGCCAGCCCGGCACTGGCCAGTCGCTTCCCCCCCCACAAAACCCGCCTGCTGAGCCACGGGGTGGATCTGGATCTGTTTATGCCGCCACAGCCTCGTCCGGCAGATCTCCCCAGCGGTCGGCCGATTGCCGGATTTTATGGCAGCCTGAGCGAATGGATCGATGTGCCGCTGCTGGCTGACACGGCCCGCGCCCTGCCCCACTGGGATCTGGTATTGATTGGCCCCAAGCAGACTGATCTCAGCGCGCTGGAGGGGATCCCCAACATCCATCTGCTGGGGCCCAGACCACACCATACCCTGGCGGCCTATGCCCAGCACTGGCAGGTCAGCCTGCTACCCTTTGTCGACAATGCGCAAATTCGTGCCTGTAACCCGCTGAAATTGCGCGAGTATCTGGCGGTCGGCCGCCCTATCGTCAGCACGGATTTCCCGGCACTGGCGGGTTACCGTGAACTGGTGCACCTGCCGCGAGCCGGTGACAATCTGGCCCACGCCATCAATCAGGCCGCCTGCGATGGCCCTCGCCAAAATTGGTTTCAAGCCAACGAATGGGAAGCCCTGACGGAGCAGGGCGGGCGTCAGGGTCGGCAACAGCGGGTCGCGGGCCAGAGCTGGGATGACAAGGCCGCTGATCTTAAATCCTGGTTGGCAGCGATCTACTGATGGGCCGCGCCACATTCGGGAGACGACATGGGCACAGGGGAAGCTTGGCCACCCTGCTCTGCGGCTGTTCGCTGCTCTATTGCGCATCATTGTTCAGCGCCACGCAGCTGCCTGCCCCCATCCCGCTACCCCTCACTGGCACCCTGACACCCCAGCGCCTCAATCTGACCCATGTGCCCTGGCCTGTGGGCAGCGACGATGAGCTGGTGATCGAGGGTCATAATCCGGGCACACAACCGCAAACGCTGATTTTACGGGTCGATGACAAAGCCTCGGTCAACTACCGCAGCCGGGTCAATCAGGAACGGATGGTCGCCCCGGGCCCCTTCACCCTGCGCTTTGCCTTAAGTGATTGGCGCACCAGCCAACCACGGCCACTGGCCCTTGATGAGATAACCAAGATCTACCTGTTTATGGCCGATAACGCGCCCCCACTGACCATTAAGCGCTGGTACTGGGAACCCGGCTTGACCCTGCCCGAGGGCTCTATTGCACTGGATCTGGGGGCGGCCGCAGCTCCCCGCTTTACCGGCTTTGAGGCCCTGAGCCCGGGGGATCCCCGATTGCTCGGCCACCCCACTCCGGTGTTGCGCCCCTCCGGCGATGCCCTTGTGCGCGATGGCCTGCGCAATCTCGACGGGGTGCGGCTGGACCTAGCCAAGGGGCGCTACCAGCTCACCCTCTGGCTCGATGACCCCGGCGAGTGGGAGTATCTGCCCCACCCCTTCGAGCGCAGCGTGCTGGTCAATGGCGAGCCCATCTGGGCCGAGCAGTGGCAACCGCAAGAATGGCTAACGCAGCGCTATCTGGCGGGGCAGTCCCGCGAGGCGCTGCCAAATCCGGATCCCTGGCGGCTGTTTGGGGCACGTCAGGGGGGGCCAGTTCATATCACCCTGAACCACCCCGGCGGCCCGCTCACCCTTACTCTGGTGGGCCACTCACCGGATGCAAAATACCTGGCTGGCCTGCTGCTTGCCCCCTACCCAGCCGACACTGGCAAGGCCGCTACCCCGAGTAGTGATAAAGGCCACGCTATGCAAGCCGAGGCTAACGCCCGGAGGCTGGCCGACGCGACCGCAATCGTGCTGACCAAGCAGCGCCAGCTGTTTTCGGAAAAGTGGACCCTGGCCCCCTATTCCCCAACGCCTGTTCCGGCGCAGCTCAGCCTCACGCCGATTGCGGATGCTGCCCCGACCCTGCAGATCGCCCCGGCGTCTGCGGCCGATGCGTTGCTGCACGCCTCCCAACCCGTGCTGGCCGCCCGTGGCAGCCAGCTGCTACTGGAGTTTGCTATCCACGCCGCCACCGACGACCCGGCCCCCTTGCTGGTGATCCAGCCCCCCGAGCGCGCTGGCTCGCCGCTGGCGCTGACCCCCTATTACGGTCAGTGGCATCTGGTTCGCCCGCAGGCGAGCGGCACCTTGCTGGCCCCCTCGGATCAGGAGTTGGTCGAAGGGATCGCCGGGCTCACCCTGCTGGCAGGCGTGCCTCGGCGTCTGGTGCTGCAAATCACAGTCCCCCGCGACGCTCCAGCGGGACGCTATCTGGGCAATATTCAGCTGCTCAGCCAGCAGCAACTGGTGCAGTTGCCGCTGACTATCGAGGTGTTGCCACTGACCCTGCCTGCGGCCAGCAAGCCGGTCGGCATCTATGTCGAAGCCCCCCCTTATCTGAATTGGCTGAGCCCCAACCCCGAGGCACTGCAACAGCAAATCGCCACAGCCAGTCGCTGCGATCTGCAGCGGCTCGCCAAGCTCGGGATCAGCGGTCTCTCGCCCGCCCTGCCACAAGATGAAGCCGGGATGCGGGAGATCATCGGAGAAGCGGCCGGACTCGGCTTTGTGCCGCCTCTGCTGGCCTATACCCCGCTCAAACGCTGGGGGGGCGACCCTGCCAGCCAGCTTGAACAGTGGCAGGCGCGGCAACAGGCGCTGACCGCCAGCGGCTTGCCCCCGCTGGCATGGAGCCTGTTTGATGAGCCGGATCTCGCCACCCTGCCCGCTATCACCACCCTGGCGCGGGAGATGAAACGGCGGGATCCGGCAGTGATCCGCGCGGGCCACTTCAACCACCCGGGTCAGGTTGGTCTGCTGGCAGAGGTGGAGATTGCCCTGATCAACGCAGGCTTTGGCGCCGACAAGGATGATGTGGCGCGGGTGCGCCAGCACAAGGTCACCCCCTGGTTTTACAATCTGGGCACCCCGAGAGCCGCCGGGTTTTACCTGTGGCAAAGCGGCGCCGAGGGCTATTTGCAGTGGCATGGCCGCATGCCCACCGCCCTACCCTATGACCCCACCGACGGGCGGGAGAGCGACTTTATGTTGCTCGGCCCGCAAGCCTGCGAGGCGCACCGCCTCTCCCACGATCTGTTGCTGCTGCAGCAAGCCATCGAGGATCTGCGCTGGCTCGCCTGGCTGGAGCAGGAGGCCCGCTATCAGGTAGAAGCCGCCCTGCTGCTGGAGCGCCTGCGGGATCAGCTGCCGACCCGCTGGCAAGTGGCAGAACAACTGCCTTCGGCCGCCTGGATCCAGTGGCGCCGCGAGATTGAACAACTGGCCAAGCGATTGAAAACATTGCAAACTGGTGCCAACTCCTCCTCCTGAAGTGACTGCGTATGGCCAACCAGACTCCCCGCTCCACCGCCAAAGGCAGCGCCCTGCCTCGGCTGTTACCCCTTTTGCTGCCACTGTTGATCCTCAGCGGTTGCGCCCGTCAGGAGCCGGTCAATGAGACCCTGCCGATCCTCAACCAGTTACGGGAACAACAGTTGACCGAACAGCCCCAGCTGCAACTGCAATACCAGCAAGCGGAGACGCAACTTGCGGCCGATCAGGAGCAGCTGCTGCATCAGTTTTTGGGACGCAAGGATCCGGCCCGGATTGCGCTGGTAAGCGGCCCCGGGCTGCAAACAGACATGCTGGAGAGTGCGCGGATGGCGAGCGTGCGGCTGACTGCCCTCACCCGCTTGCTGGGGTCTCGCGCCATTGAGCTGGAGCCCCGCTATGATCCCATGCTGGCCCCCAATACCTTGCTGATCCGCATTCTGCCAAACGGTGAACCGGGGTCTGTCACCCCAGCGGCGGCGCAATAAAGCCAAGGCAGGAGGTCGGCAAGGCCACCCGATAGAGAGGATAAGGGGCCAGCCCCCACAATTTGCGCCAGCCCTGAGTAAAGCGGTAAGAGAGCAGCGGCGGGCGCTGGTGCAGCTCGCCTAAAAACATCACCCCCTGACTCATCCCCACACCCGCCAGCGTCACTGACATCGCCTCGCTATCCGGTGCCACCAGCATCGCCTGCAACAGGCCATCACAGCGGGGATGGGCCAGCTGATAGCTGACATAGGTGCCGCCCAATACCGGCGTGGCCACCCGCAAGCGCCAACCCTGCTGGACCAGCTCCATCAACATCGGCTTTGCCCCCTCATTAACTGCCCGGTTCTGATAACGCCAGCCCATAGCGGCAGCACTGAGCAGCGCCACCAGCAACAGCAGCAGATATCCCCTAGAGAGTTGCATCATGGCGCCCCCTGACGAAAAGAAGCGTCATCACCAGCAGCATGATGGCCCACTGGTAGAGCTGGGCCCAACTGCCTGTGTGCAGCCAGCCATACCAGCGCAGATCCAGGCTCATCAGCACCAGCCGCAACTGATTGGCCCCGATATAGAGCAGGCAGACCAGCAGCAACATGGGCCACTGCCGGTAGAGGGGGCGCTCCGGCGCCAGCCAGCAACAAGAGACCAGCCAGGAGAGCACCACCAGATAGAGTTGGGAGAAGGAGGAGCACCCCTTGAGCACGATCAGCGCATGGCCCCCCAACCGCTCGATGCGATTGCCATCCAGCCGAATGTCCCAGCCCAGCAGTTGCAACCACTGGCCCACCCCCCAGGCATCGAGCGACAACACAGGGCCAGAGAGCAACGCAAACACCTGCTGCCCCCACAACACCGCCACGGTAAAGGCGAGCACAATCTGCAACACCGCCCGCTCATCACTACCCTGGCCACGGCGCCACAGCGAGGCCACCAGCAGCAGACAGGCCAACGCCTTGCAGCTGGCGCTAGGGATCAGGATCAGCAGGATAAACAGGGCGATCGCCAGCGGATGCGGGCGCCAGCTTGGCGCAACCCGCGATGCAATTTGCCACCAGATAGCAATCAGCAACACCACCAGCAGGTTGAAGTGGCCCATATTGAGCCACACCATGCCCCACTGATTGGCCAAACCAAGCAGCAGCCAGTTGGGTGCCCACTGCCAAGGACGGATCTCCATCGCAACTCCTGCCGGTTATCAGCTCTCTTGACCGCTGTCGCAAGTTCCATGCCTGCCCGGCCTCACCCTGATCAAGCCAAGTCAGAGGATTCAACAAAGCTGGCACGGTTTATTCATTCACCCTGTTGGCACTACAGCCAAGGAAAGGAGTGAGCGATGAAACTCAAACCGTTGGCAGGGCTGCTGGGGATGTTGTTGGTAACCTCCCCCGCATACGCCTTGACCGAAGTCGATACCGAACTGCAACTGCTGATGGATGTGTCTGGCAGCGTCAGTTCATCGGAATTCAATTTGCAGTTACAGGGCTATGTGGACGCCTTTTATAACCAGGATGTGCAGAGCGCCATCCTCAATACCAGCGATGGCAAGCTGGGCTCCATCGCCGTGCAGATGGTGATGTGGAGCAGCAGCAACCAGCAAAGTCTGATGACCGACTGGTTCCACCTCTACGACATGACCTCCATCAACAACTTCGCCGCGACGCTGGACAACCTGGTGCGCCCCTATGCGGGGATGACAGCCCCCGGCTCGGCCATGGCCTTTGGTGCCCAGCAGTTTGATACCAACAACTACACCGCCGCCCGCCAGGTGATGGATGTGTCGGGAGACGGGATCCAGAACAACGGGCTGGATACCTCCACCGTGCGGGATCAACTGCTCGCCTCCGGCATCGACACCATCAACGGCATCACCATCGGTCAGGACTATCCCGATGGCGTGCTGCAAGAGTGGTATGTGGACAATATCGCCGGTGGTCAGGATGCGTTCGTGATCAACGCCACCACCTTCGCCGACTTTGGCAATGCGCTGGAGCTCAAACTGGCGGCCGAAATTGAGGGGGGGATTATCCCGGAAGGGGCACTGGCCGCCCCCCTCGAGGAGATCCCGCTGGCCGCCCAGCTGCTGCTCGGCATGCCGCTACTGCTAGCCTGGCGCTATCAACGCCGAACTCAAGGACGCCTGCAGCCCGCCAACGGGCAACTGGCACCCGCCATCGGCTAATTTGTCACCCCGTGTGGAGCGATGAGGGAGCCATGGCTCCCTGATTTTTTGCCGTAACCATGGCTTTCGGCAGGGGCTGCACCACTTCTGGTTTGAATACCGCCCGTAATCAGTCAGCTAACTCAGCTCATTTTTCGAGGCTGATTGACAGTCTGTTTGCTTCGCCGTAATGACAATCAGTGTCGTCCTACGTCATTCAAGTTTTGGCCCCGCCTATAGCTCATGGCACAATATGCGTTTTGTTTTTGATGTGGTGGATATATGATTCCGGAACAGATAAAGCAATATGGTAAGGGATTGGGCCTGTGATTGATCTTCCGTATTCGTTCCTTAGAACCTTGGCCGAGGGTGCATCTGCCATCGGCAAGCTATCACCATATTCTGATGGCGCAGTCGGTGGCGTGTTGAGTGGAGTGTCTGATGCTATCGAGTAAAGTTAAAACCATCATTCGATGGGCCTCGATTGTAATTGTTGGCCTTGGCTATTATTTCTGGCTCGGCCTAGCCTCTTTACCTTTTGGTCATATATCAGAGAAAGAAAGTGTTTTACTTTCTGGGCCAATTACCTTGGATCAGCATCGAGAAATATTGGAAAGTGTTATGGATGCGACTAATGTAGTCTACAGCGCTGCTGTTTGGGGTTTCTTGGTATGTGTCAGCCTTATATTGCTAATTTTTAGCAAGGTACGATAAAACCTGAAAGGCGACATGATTGCCGCCCAGCCCCCCGCCCGAAACTCACTCTCGAATTGGCAGCCAAAGTCACCTGTCAGGACGTACCTTCTAAATTGGCAAAGAATGTAACCGCGATCGTCCGATTACGCCTACTGGCTAATCGAGCCTACGAGCTTTGTTAGCTCATTCTGCCATGATTTTCTCCCATTTATACTGACAGTAACTGCACTTTCCTTCATTGTATTGATCTTCTAGGCCCAACGGCTCTTCGCACAACTCACAGTGGGTGTATTCCATTTCATAGTCACATGCTACACAACAACCCTCTTCGTGAATGAAAGTACTTTTCCCACACTCATGGCATGCATCATAAGGAGAATCTCCACCATCCATTGCATTTCTAATGGCCTCTCCAGCCAAAGAATCATCGATACATTGTTCGACTACATCATCAAAACAGAAGTCATTCCCACATGATTTGCAATGTAAATTGATAGTTGGGTAGATATCATCCGGATATGGGGCTTGTATCAGTGAAGAATGACATTGGTTACAGCGAAGATTCTTTAGCGCTACTTCAACTGAATGATATTTCCAGTCGATTGCATCAATTGTTTCCTTACAAGCTTTCTCTTCGACCGAGTAAACATCACTCACTTCAAGCAAAATTGCCCAGCAATCGTTACCCAGACTTTCTTGAGGATCTTGATCTAAGTGCTCTGATAAAAAATCCCGAATCAATATAAACGACTTAGCTACGATTTCACGGACAGCATCTGGAGATTCAGAGGTATAGTAATGTTCCAAATCGTTTCTTAGTTTGTTAATTTCATCGAATCGACTCCAGTCTACAGCTACGTTTAGGCTGCTGAATCTTTCTTTTATGGACTGAACATCAACCGTCTTGTGGCCTTTACCTTCAAAAACTATTTCGCCGTTTTCATTTTGCACAGGCCTGACATTTTGCTTAATTAGCAGTTCTTTATTGTCGTCCGGAGATAGTTGGCAGAGTTTTTCTTTGTAAAGTAATAAAATTCCAGCCGCAATGTTTCTTACAGCAGAAACACTACGCCTATCGTCATCATTTTGAAAATCTTCAACACCAATTTGGATTGAGTTGACTGCATTTTTGATAATACTCATTGCCTCTCCTGAGAGCTAACGCTTTGCTCACCAGAAAATAACGAGCGCAGCGAGTAATTTTTACGAGTGCAGCATATTTCTATGTTACTTACCGCCTCGCCCAAAAGTAGTAATTCTATTTTCGGTTTTACTAATTCGAATTCTACTATCTTTATGAATCATTCTCTGATGGCAATCTAGACAAAGACTAATCATGCCCTCAACTGTCGATGGGCCGCCTTTTGCATATTCGAAGATATGGTGGGCTTGAACTCTGTTTGTCGAGGCACACAATTGACAAATTTCAAGATCAAGAAGCCTTCTCTGCTTCTGGGCCTTCCGGTGGTCATAAGGTCTGTTCATCGTCATCCTCAAACCAGTCGTCATCGAATGGAATATCATCATCGTCAAACCATTCCTCTTCAGGTTCGTAAGATGCTTGCGGTGTTACTTCTATTCGTGCAGGAGTTGATTCTTCACTAACACCAAGCGCTAAATTTTCAACTCTACGTTTAAGCATTGGCTGAAGAGAATCAAATGGCCCTTCAATTCCAGTTAGATCTTCAATTTCACCACGATCTTCCAGCTGGCTTAATTTTTTTAAGATTTTCTTTACAGTTTCTTCACTTCCCACAAAGGCTACGTTAGTTGCCCACTTTTCATCATCAGACACAGTTAGAAACCCTCTTTAGCGGGGAGTTGAACACTAATACGGGATTTTGAATCATAAACTTCAAGTTTGCCTATGCCTTTACTAAGCAAAATCACAAATTCATTGTTTAATAATGGGATTTTGTTTTTGAAGCCTTCCACCTTGTAAATAACAAGCTTGCCATCTTTTTCAATAACTATCGCTTGGTCGTTAAACTGACTATCTGAGTGGACGGTTAGTTCTTCAAATTGCTTAGAAAAATTTGGTTCGCCCAGATCAAAACCGAAGATTTTATAAACTCTGAAATTACCGCTCTCTCCTTTGATGATCATCTCATTACCGTTAAATGAATAGAGAACATCACCTTCCTTAAGCATCTTAAATCTATATTCTTTCATGTGACTCCAAAATTAAATTAGTAACATAACAGTAATTATATGGAAGGCTCTATTCATGTGTTAGTAACGCCTTTCATCTAACTCCGCACAACCAATCGTCATCACCACCAAAAAATCATTTTAAAATAGCTGCATTATTAACCAGCATATGATTCATAAGTTTATTATCAATGCCTTACATCGGCTCCACTTGTATCACTGGGTAAAACCACAGTCAAGAATCGGAAATAGAAAATGCAGCCTTTCTCCTGTTTTATGGGCTTGCCGCGATGTTTACTCCGCCAAATGCACGATATAAAAAATGCCTCATCACGAGGCCTTATCAGACATATTCAGGTTCCGGCTGGTAGCCAGCTTTGCGGCAATCAGCCTGGCTCGGGAGCCAAGGGCAGCACCTGGCCATCCAGCGCCTGATAACTGTTGGATGGATAGTCCGACACCGGCTCGCAGTAGGGAATTCGGCTTAGCACTGGCGCTTTGATAAGAGAAGCCAGTCGATCACTGCGGCGCAAGCTGGTATCCGCCAACTCGGTCAGCAGGGCCAACCCGCCGCCCAGCCCCAGCCCGCCAATCACCCCGGCCAGCACAAATAGCCACAGCGGGTAGTTGCTCGGTTTGCTGGGGGCGAACGGCTTGTCGATCACCTTGATCCGCGCAGCTTGTTCAAAGTTACCCAGATCGCCGGTCACTTTGGCCTTCTCATAACGCAGCAACAAGTCCTGATAGAGGGTGCGCTTGACCGCCAGATCCCGCTCCAGCTCGGCGAGCTGACGTTCGGTATCGCCCTGGGAGTCGACCACCTTGTCCAGTCCATCCAGCTGGGTCTTCAAGCCTGTGGCGTTTTGCTGCGCATCGGTCAGCTGCGTCTGGGCCAGCTGCCACTCGGGCCCCTGCGCCATATCCGGCTGGGATTTGAGCTGCTCAAACTCCTGCTGCAACTGCTCAATCTGATAGCGCAGACTCTGCACCTTGCTGTGTTCCTCACTGTAGCGGGCTCGCAGCAACACCAGCTCGGTGCGCATCAATTGCAGCTTCTCATCAAGTTGACGGGCCAGCTGACTCTCCTGCCCCAGCGATAGCTGATCGACCCGGGCCCTGGCCTGCTGCAAGAGGATCAGGCTCTCTGCATAACGCTCTTGCAAACCATAGAGCCGGGCAACGTTGGCACTTTGTTGCTGGGGCAAGGCGCTGGCATGTTCCCGTTTGAAGTCGGCCAGTAGCTGCTCGGCCCCTTGCAATTCGCCACGGCGGCTGTCGAGCTGGCTTTGCAAAAAACGCTCGGAGGATTCCGCCGACTGGCGCCCTTTACTGAGCAAGTTGAAAAAGAAACGCCGTGAGATCGCCTCAAGCAGACCGGCACTGTTGGCGGCCGAATCGGCCCTGACCTTGATTTCAATTACCTCGTCCCCGATCAGCCGCAATGAGACCGCCCCTGACAGCCAGTCCATGATGGCATCGCGCTTGACCGGTGGGGTCTCGTCATTGACCAGGCCGCGATCCCGCGCCACCCCATCGAGCACATAGCGGCTGCGCAGCAGGGCTTCGAGCACCGCAAAGCGATCTTTGAGGCTCTCCTGGGTGATCAGATCCTTGAGGGTCGGGGTCTGGTTGGCATCTTGCGGCACCATAAAGGTGGTGCGACTCTCATACTCCTTGGGAGTGAGCCAGCCAATGGCGCCCCCGACCAGCGGCATCACCAGCACCGGGATCACCAGCAGATAACGACGGCGCCAGGCTGCAAACAAGATGAGGTAGAGGTTGTAATAGAACTGGACTGGCATGACATCACTCCCGATGAAGCAGGTAGGGCTGTCATCACTATGCAAGGCTGGTGCCAGTGCAAGGCCGGTGCCAGTGCAAGGCCGCTGCCAGCACCGTTTAGCTCCCGTGGTTGCCGGGCACTGACTTAGCGAACGGCAAGAGTGGTACAAGATTCGCATTAACCGATGGTCCGGGGCCGCGCCCCCTCCCTGTGCTGGAGTGCTCACCATGCTGCCATCGTCCGACCCCCTAATCCCATCAGAGCGCCAACCGGCGGTGGTGCAAATCGTCCAGCACCTGCAGCCCGGCGGGCTGGAGACCATGGTGCTCAATCTGACCCAGGCCAATGCGGGCCACCAACCGATGCATATCATCTCCCTTGAGGGGGACAAGGCGGCGGTATTGGCTGCATGGCCTGCCCTGCGCCCGTTCGCCACGCGGATCCACTGTCTGGCCAAACCGGCCGGTTGGTCCCTGACCACCCTCGGGCGGCTGACCCGCTTGCTACGGCAACTCAAACCGGGGGCGGTGCATACCCACCATCTTGGCCCCCTGCTCTATGGCGGCTTGGCCAGTCGCTTGGCGCAAGTGACAACTCTGGTGCACACCGAACATGACGCCTGGTATCTCGATGATCCTCATCAACGCACTCTGGCCAGTCTGGGGCTACGCACCTTCAGGCCGACCCTGGTGGCGGATGCGACCCCGGTGGCCAACCAGCTGCAGGCCAAGCTGGGGCAGTTGTCCGCACAGGTGATCCCGAACGGCATCGATGAACAGCGTTTTACCCCGGGCGCCGCCCCCCTCGCCCGTCAGGAGATGGGGCTGCCGCAAGGGGTCAAATTGATTGGGTGCGCCGCGCGCCTCGAAACCGTCAAGGGCCATAACTTGCTGCTGGAGGCGATCAGCACCTTGCCGGAAGAGGTGCATCTTGCATTGGCAGGGGTCGGCAGTTTGCAAAATGCATTGCAGCAGCAGTGCCAAGGGTTAGGCATTGCCCATCGCGTGCACTTCCTCGGGCTGGTTGAGCAGATGCCGCGCTTTTATCAGGGGCTGGATCTGTTCTGCTTGCCGTCACTGGCGGAAGGTATGCCGCTCTGTGTGCTGGAGGCCCAGGCATGCGGCGTCCCTGTGGTGATGAGCGCCGTTGGCGCGGCGGCCGAGATAGTCTGTCCGGCCAGCGGCTATCTGCTCGATAAACGAGACCCGCAGCTGTTGGCGCAACTTCTGGCACAGGGGTTGCTCAACTCCAGTAGCCTGCGCGCAGTCACCCGTGAGTTTGTCTGCCAGCAAGGCAGCCTGAGCCAGATGGCACAGGCCTATCAGGCACTTTACCGCCGTTAAGCAGACGGCTACCGGATTAAAGGAGCATCCCATGGAGTGGTACATGATGGCGTTTTGGCTCTGTGCAGCGCTGGTGGTCTACCACCATGTTGGCTACCCCCTGCTGCTCAAATATTTTGGTCAGCGGGCTCGTCAGATCACCCCGCATCCGCAACCTATGACCCGTGGCCTTAACAACAGCCATGGCGATGGGACGCTCCCCACCATCACCCTGCTGATGCCGGTCTATAACGAGGCGGCGACCATCGCGGCCAAGCTGCAAAACCTCGCCAGCCTCGATTACCCCGCCGACAAGCTGTGGGTACATGTGCATTTCGATGGCTGCAGCGACGATAGCTATCCGATTGCCCTGCTCCAGCTCGGGGATCCGGCCCTGCAGCATTTGCAGATCCGGCTGTTTAATCACGATCTCAATCGCGGCAAGGTCGCGGTACTCAACGATGCCATGGCGCTGGTCAAGAGCGATTTGGTGGCCCTGAGCGATGTCTCTGCCCTGCTCCCCATCGATAGCCTGCTGCTGGCCGCCGCCCATTTTCAAGATCCCAAGGTGGGGGTGGTGGGGGAAGCCTACCGTTTCTGGCAAGCGGGCTCCGAGGGCGAAGAGCACTACTGGCGCTATCAGAGCCAGATCAAGCTGTGCGAGTCGGCCCTCGGCAGCATGCTGGGCGCCCATGGTGCTTTCTATGTGATCCGCAGCCACTGCCTGACTCCGCTGGCGAGCGATACCATCAACGACGATTTCATCCTGCCGATGCAGGCCATCGCCAAGGGTTACAAGGCGGTCTATGACAATCGCTGCGCCGCACTGGAGCTGGAAGTATCTGATGCCGCCCTTGAGGCGGTGCGGCGCAAGCGGATCGGGGCTGGCAATACCCAGCAACTGCTGCGTCTGCTGCCGCTACTGCACCCCAAATTTGGTTGGGTGGCTTTTAATTTTGCCAGTGGCAAAGGGCTACGGGTATTGATGCCCCTGTGCCTGATGCTGCTGTGGCTGTGCGCTATCCCTCTGGCCACTGCGTCTGCCTTTTTTGGCGCCGTACTTGCCGCACAACTACTGGGCTATACCCTGGTGGGAGTGATCCAGCTGACCCCGAATTACCGCTGGCCCGGCCCCCTTCGCACTATCCACTATCTGGTGCTTGGCCACTGGTACAACGGCATTGGCACCCTCCACTACGGCTTGCGCACACTGATCCGTTCCACCACTCAGGAGAGAGCAGTATGAAACACCCTATCCCGACAGTGACCCTGGTGGTCAAACGCATCATGGATCTGGCTGGTGCATCCCTTGGCTTGTTGCTGACGCTGCCGCTGTGGCCCTTGATCATGCTGGCTATCCGCCTCGATAGTCCGGGTCCGGTGTTCTTTCGCCAATTACGGATTGGCCGCAGCCATGCCAGCCATACCGAGCTGTTTTTTATGATCAAGTTTCGCACCATGCGCGCCGACGCCGAAGCGGGGACAGGCCCGGTCTGGTGTGGTAAAGGGGATAGCCGCATCACCCGCAGCGGCGATTTTCTGCGTAAAACCCGGCTCGATGAGCTGCCGCAATTTCTCAATGTGCTCAAGGGAGAGATGTCGCTGATTGGCCCACGGCCAGAACGACCCGGCATCGCCAACCGGCTGGAAGATGCGGTGCCCTTCTTTATCGAACGCACCTATGAAGTGGCCCCCGGCATTACCGGTCTGGCGCAGGTCAATCAGGGCTATGATGAGTCACTCGATGACGTGCGCAGCAAGCTGGCCTTTGATCTGGCCTACTCGGTCGCCCTGCTCCACCCGTGGCGCTGGCTGGTGCAAGACCTCCAGATCATCGGCAAGACCATTGCCATCATGGTCGGCAAGAAGGGCCGCTGACCCCCAACCCACTGGTGGATGCACGATCCCCACCAGCCACCACATCCCAACCAGATAGCGCTGGCCATTGCTGATGCAATGGCCTTTTTCTTGATCCCCTCGCAACCATGTAGCGCTATGGTGTCAGCCCCTTATCAACACAGCGTCCACCAAGGGGCGGATGGCACGCTACCCGGGATGCTGCAGCACAGCCAGCCATCAACCAGCGGCGGTGCAACGCACCCGCCAAGGGAATCCCTAAATAGCCCGCTACCCTCGATACCACAGCACCTTAAATCGGGGGCGTTGTGGAGGCTGTGGGCCTTCGCCACGCTGCGGCGGCACACTTCTGAGGCTGCGCACTTCTTCGGTTTCACACGGCGGATCAAGTGCGATGGCACCTTCCGGTAGCCGTCTTTTACGGCAGGTGACAGCCCGTTAAGACGCCAGCCAATCAAGATCGCTGCGCACGCTCATGGCTCATTACCTATTGCCCATAAAAAAGCGAGTGGCCAGGCCACTCGCATTGGTCAATCTCACGGGCTGGTTAGAGGGGATAGAGCGCCAGAATATCACTCACTCTGTGATTGACGCTGTAACCGCGCGCTATGGTTCTGCGCGCAGCCTGACTCATCCTGCCACGCACCACCTCATCACTGCGCAACCAATAATTGACCAGTTCGGCCATGTCGTGCACATGGCCGGGCTCCACCAGCCAGCCATTGGACTTGTTATCAATCAGCTGCACCAGGCCACCCACCGCAAAGGTACAGACCGGAATACCGTGGGCCATCGCCTCCAGCGCCACCAGCGGCAACCCCTCAAACCGGGAGGTGATACAGAGCAGATCAATATGGTGCCACTCGTTGGCCATTTGCCGAAAACCGTGGAGCTGTACACGGTCACCATATTGCTGCCACAAGTCATCTTTCAATGGCCCATCACCGTAGAGATGAAATTCGCCATCGGGACAGAGCGCCGCCAACTGGCAAAAGCTCGCAGGCCCCTTTTCAGCTGACAGTCTGCCAACAAACGCGATGCGATTGCCTTGCACCGATGCCGGCAACGCAGGCATAGGCACGAAGTTGCTGATCACCGTGCTCGGCACTGGCAATCTGCGAGCAATCGCCTCACTCACTGCAATACAGGTCGCAAAACGCGCCGTGACCCGATCCAGCCAGCTGTAAAACTTCAGTAACCCCTGCCCCTCATCACCACTGTGAAAGGTGGAGACTACTGATTTTCCGCTGCACCAGGCGGTCAGACGACCGAGGATCCCGGCCTTGTAACCATGGGTGTGCACCAGCACATCACCGGATTGGCTCGCCAACGTCTGCACAAAATCACGGCTGTTGCGACAGACCCGATAAGGCAGCCCCTGCTGCTTGAGCAGCGCAATAAAGGGGGTCATCCCGTGGTTGCTCACCAGCACTATGGTCGGGTTGAGGCCCCTGCTCAGCAGATCGCGCGCCAAATGGGTAATGTGAACTTCGATCCCGCCTACTTGACGGGCATCGATAGCGAGCCAGATCGGCTGTGTTGGTAACATAAGCGCCCTCCTTGTGTGGCTCCACGCCATGTGCAACATGGCGACTGCGTACTCCTGCATAGATGCATAGAGCGGGCCAGCAACACCAAGGAAGGGCAGGATCAGGCGGCGGGATAAGCGAGCAGTAACAGGGTCATATCATCCAGCGCGGCCCCCTCGGCACGCTCATCAAACCAGTTGGCAATACGCTGGGCCAGCCGCTCCAGGCTCGGCTCGGGCGTCAGGCACAATGTCCGCAATTGATCTTCCCACTGCTGGCGCTCGCTGGCATCACGGCTATCGAGCAAGCCGTCGGTCCAGAACAGCAAGCGCTCTCCCGGTTTAAGCTGACGCTGATTGGTCACAAAATGGGGATCCGGGCGTAAACCGGGCAAGGGGCCGGTCACCCCGACCTGACGCACCGAGCCCGGCCCGATCAGCCAGGGGGCAGGATGACCGGCACTGGCCCACTGCACCCGCCCCTCGTCACCCAGCTCGATACACAAGGTGGTAAGCAGGGTGGCCCCCAGCAAGGGGTCACTGTGGACCGCGTTGGACAAAATGGTCAGCAAGCGTGCGGGGGCGCGCTCCAGATCGTGCGCGGTCAGCAAACCACGCAAATAACCGGCATAGGCATGGGCAAAAAACTTGGCTTCCGCATCGTGGCCCATCACATCCCCAAGCCACAGCACCCGATCTTTGACCAGTAGAAAGTCCCCGCCCCCCACGGTGGCCGCGCGGGTTTGCAACGCCAGCGGGTATCCGTTTATCGAGGTGGCGGGCAATAACGGACGCAGCGCCGAGGTCATCCGCTGATCAAGCTGCTCGCCCCATTGCGATTTGAGCTGCAGCGAGCGTTGCAGCACCCGCGAAACCGCCATCAACAAGTCCTGCTTGGTGATAGGTTTGACCAGAAAATCGTCGATACCCAAGGCACCGGCACGACTCTGGGTCCATTGATCCTGATGGCCGGTGAGAAAAATAAAGGGAACCCCCTTCATCTTGGGATCTTTCATCAGCTGCTGACGCAGCGCAAAACCGTCGATACCTTCCATCTCGATATCGGACAGCACTATGGCGGGCGGCTGTCTTCCCAATACCTGCAAGGCCGCGTCGGGATCTGCATAGGATTCGACCCGGTAGTGCTCCTGCAGATAAGCAGTGAGCAGGGCGCGCATCACCTTGTCATCATCAATGACGGCAATCACGGGTAACGCCTTGATCACCGCATGAGGGCGCAGGGTGACCCGATTGCGCTCCCCCTCGCGGGCAAAGCACACCTCGGCAAACAGCTGGTGTACCAGGGCGAGTCCATAGCCTCCCTCTTGCAGCTCATCGGGCAACGGCATAGCGCTAAGGATGGGCTGGGGCCCGCCATCGTCCTCCAACAACAGGATCAAGCCCTGCTCGTCTTGTTTCAGGGTGAGCCACAGCTGAGTGGCAGGCGGCATGGCATGGCGGACAATATTGGTCGCCAGTTCACTGAAACAGAGCAGCCAGTTGGCTTGCTCTTGCTGGGACACCTGAAACAGGGACAACCCTTGTGCCAGCCGGTGGCGCAGTTCACGCACCGCTTGCAAGCTGGCAGGGGCAGATCGCAACCAATCATCCATACACGCTATCCATCAGCCATCTCCAGACACACTCGCCACCCGCTCCTACTGCACCCGATCAGATCCGGAAGTTAAGTAGCGAACTGCGACGACACCAGCGTTTAAGCCATTCGGTCACCCGGTTACTGGGCAGCCGGTTGAGTTCCCGCAGGATCTCGCTGGCCAGGCCCGGATTGAGCTTGTCGTTATAAACCGCCCCCACCAGATTGGCGTCGGCCCGCGTAAGTTTATCCACCGCACTCTGCACGGAGCTGGTCGGCGTGACCCCGGCCAACACCACCAGCAACGCCCCGTCACAGGCGCCACACACCTGGTCGGCAGGAATGTTGCCCCGATTGAGGGCATTAAGGGGGGAGGTATCGAAGATCACCACATCATAATGTTCGAACCAGCGCTGCAGCAGTTGGCGCAAGGTATCTTTGTTGCGAAACGCCATCAAATCTTTACCGGGTGCGGGCAACAGTGAGAGCGAACGACCATGCGCTACCGGCTCGGGCACATCGTTGGGCCCCCAGGAGAGCGCCGTCGCACGCCCCGGATGATAAAGATTGAGATCCACCAGCAGGGTGCGAAGTCCATCGGCCTCTGCTCGTCTGGCCAGCGCATCGCAGATAGAACTGACCCCTTCCCCCCCTTCGGCAGAGGTAATGGCCAGCGAGCGTATTCCCCGGGCGAGAGTCGCCGCATAGAGCGACTCCAGCTCGAGATATTGAATGGGGATGCTCATATCAAAGCGTCCCGACCAGCGCCACCACCGAGATCGTGGTGAGAATATCCCGCATCCCATCCATGAAAATCGCCCAGTTGCTGCTCTTGCTGTCAGGGATAAAGACGGTGTCACCTGCGCGCAGCACCGGCAACTGACTAAAGTCGGGCTCCTTGGCAAAGCCATCGAGATCGAAGCTGCGGGCCTGATCCCCCTGCCCGCTGGCGGCCATGTTGATCACCACGATCTTCTTGATATAGGCGGTATTGGTCGGGCCACCGGCCTCAGCCAGTAGATCCAGCAGGGTCATGGAGGAGTCAAAACGGTAGCGACCGGGGCGGGCGATGGCCCCCAGTACCCGAATGGTGTTCTCCTTGGGTTCATCCAGCCAGGGGCGATTCTTCTCTGGCAGGTAAATGGAGTCGCCCGGCATCACCTTGGGCAGCAAGGTTTCATCACCGGTTTCAAAGTACATGGCAAGGTCGAGCTTGCTGACCCGCGCCGTGCTGCCATTGCGGTGAGCAATGCGCACATTGCGCAGATCGGCGGCCGCCGTTGGCCCATCGGCAGCCGACAAGATATCGATGAACCCCAGCTGGTCATTAAAGGCATAACGCCCCGGCGCGCCGACCTGGCCGAAGATATAGATGGAGCTGTCCGGTGACTGGCGCACCCATTGGGATTTGTTATCGCTGGGATCGGTGGGCAGCTCGGGGATCATGATGGTGAACCCGGCACGGATCCGGGGCAGGCTGGCCAGCGCCCCGCCCTGATGGAGAAACTTGTCGAGATCAAACAGGGTCGGCGTGGCCTGGCCCCCCTCGGAGGTGAGGATCTGGACTTTGGCGATATCGGCCCGCTCGCTGGGGCCACCGGCGTGGGCAATCAGATCCAGCAGCGACATCTCATCAGACCATTCATAACGACCCGGGATACGCACCGCCCCCATCACCATCACCGCCCGTCCGGGCGCCACTTTTAACCAGGACTTCTCGTTAATGTCGGTCTTCTCCGGCACAAAGATCGCGTCACCGGGTTTTATTTGTGGCAGCGCCTTTTGCAGGCCCTCGGTATAAGCCTGCAGATCAATGGGCTCCACACTGCCATCGGTGCGCAGCAAGCGGATTTGGCGACTCTCGGCATAGCGGGTCGGGCCACCGGCATTGGCCAGAATATCGAGGAAGGAGTCCCCTTCCCGCCCCTCATAGGCGCCGGGTTTGAACACCTCGCCCATGATGTAGATGGTGCGGGCACCGCGTTTGATCTGCTCTTCATCCTTGGGCACGAAGATGGTGGCGCCCGGTGCCAGATTGGGCAGCAGCTTGTTGTTGCCGGAGTCGAGATAGGCTTTGAGATCGAACAGCTCGGGGGCATCGCCATTGATCACCCGGATCCGCTCCACCCCGGCAAAACGGGTCACACCGCCCGCCCGCATCAGCAGATCCACGATGGAGTTGCCACTTTTGAAACTGAAGGCGCCGGGGCTGTTGACCTCACCAAACACCTTGATCGCCTTGCCGGTATCGCCATCCCCGCCCGCCGCCAGGGTCGCCGCATCAAAATCGATCTGTACGTTGCCAATCAACGGGGAGGCAGGCACGAACACCACATCAAGGGATTGCAGCGGTGGCAACACGCTGGCATCGCCGGTATCGAGGTAACGCTTGTAGTCAAAACTCGAGACCGTGCTGCCACGGCGAACTTGCATATTGTTGAGCTGGGCCCCGGGCACCAGACCGCCAGCGGCATCGAGGGCCATCTGCACGTTGCCATCGGGGGCCAAATCATAACTGCCGGGTTTTTTGACATAGCCCATCACGCTGATCAGCAGCCGCTTCTCCAGCAAGGTGACGGTCAATTGAGAGAGGTTGTTGTAAACCGGTGTGAGGGCGCTGCGGATCAGCTCATCCGCCTGTGGCAGAGTCTTCCCCCCCACTACCACAGTGCCAACTTCAGGTAGCGTAATCTCCCCTTGCTTGTTGATCTGGAAAGGCTGATCAAAGGCAGGCTCGCCGGGTTGCACTATGGCCAGCCGATCACCGGGAGCGAGTAAGGTGGAAGCCAGTAACGGGCTAGTAAATAGCAGCAAGAAAAAACCGATCAATCCTTCGATAGCGCCCCGTTTCATAGACATCCTTTTTGTCTGTTACGTTTGCCCCCATTGTCGCAAGGGGAGCCCTGACCAATCAGTGCTACAGCCCGCAACGGTGGTTTGTTGCAGCCGCAAACGTACTTTTTGTAGTGACTGTGCCAACACAGTCTGACGCCAACCGACCTCAGACCAGAGCCGACCATGCATATCCCGTTCGATATCAATGCGTTGTAATTGTAATTGTTTAAGCTCAGCAGGCATACACTCCCTTAGATGAGATTGCTGTAACTGCACAATCTGCGAATCCAGGGTCTTCTGAGCCTCATCATAACGAGACCAGACTTTTCGTTCATCCTCATTCACCGGAATACGCGTCGGTCTTACCTCGGCCAGTCCGCCGTAACCCGCAGGTGGCCACTGAGTACAACCCGACAGCATGATAGATGACAGCAATAGCCCCCATCGTTTCATGATGCGGCCGCCATCATGTTACGAGCACGCATATAGGTTTTGAGCGTGTCATGACAAGGGATCACCCTGTCTATATGTAACATTTCCAACAGGTCGTGGGGTTGACCTGGCCCACAAACAAGGGCCATCTGATGCCCGTTCATAATCAGTCTTTTATAGAGAAAAACCAATGCCCCGATCCCTGACGAGTCGATAAAATGCACATCGCTGATATCTGCCAACACATTGCCGTGATAGGTAGCCAGCTCCTCGAACAACGGACGCAACGCACTGACCGCCATCGCATCGAACTCATTTTCCAGTACCACAACCTGAGTGTCATTAAGGGTGTAAGTCATACTTTCCATGGTTAACTCCTTGTCTATATCCCGGACTGTTCACTGTCATCGCACCCGCCACGTTGCAGCTGTCGTGTTGCAAGTGTTATGCCGAGTCCAGATTAGTCGACCGGATAGCCCGTCATGCTCTCCATATGGTACTCCCCCCACCCTACTCTTTACACATTCAAACCCAATTTCAGTTACCAATTTGCAACAAGACTGCGTATTACCTTGCAAACTGCAACGACAACTGTCACCAAAGACCACAGATAGACTTAACTCGCCTTAAAAATGCGGTGATACACGTGATATGTAACTCGGCCCGAGTTTTGCTTTCCTCCTGTTACCGGGAGCAACAGTGGTTGTTCTGCGTGTCATCATCGAACAGGTTCAAGGAGGATGTTATGAGACTAGGCCTTTATATCGCACCACTGCTGGGCGCCCTCTGCGGCATCACACAAGCCGCCCCGTCCCTTGAAGATGCGCTACTCAAGGTAGAGGGAGCGATCGAAAGCCCCACTCATCACACGTTTTATCTGTGGGATAGCGCCATGCTGGACCAGTTGCCCCAGTATGAAATCAACACCCATACCCCCTGGTATGACAAGGCCAAGACGTTTCGTGGCCCGCGGCTGCAAGATGTTCTGGCCAAGGTCGGAGCAAATGGCACGCAACTCACCATCACCGCACTCAACGACTACTCGGTGCAGGTGCCCGCCAGTGATGCCGCGCAATACCAGGTGATCCTGGCCCGCACCATCGATGGCAAACCGCTCTCGATCCGAGATAAAGGCCCACTATTTCTCATCTATCCATTCGATCAGTATCCGGAGCTGCGCAACAAGCTCTATTACGGTCGCGCCATCTGGCAGATCAGCCAGATCAAGGTCGAGTAGGTCCCACCATGAGATCCCTGGCGGCAAGTCAGCGTTTTCTGGCGGTGGTGCTGTGCGTATTGCTGCTCGCCTTTGCCGGTATTGGCACGATTCAATATCGGCAATTTCAGGATCTGCAGCGCAGCACCAGCCAGGGTGAAGATAATGTGATGTGGAACTACTTCCAGCTCTACAACGAAGCCCTGCGCTTTCAAAATTCGCTACGCCATGAGCCGCAAGCCAAATATCAACTCAGATACGATATTTTGGTGAGCCGCATGGACCTTATTCTGCAGAGCAAGGATCGCTCGCTGCTACAGCAAACCGCGATCTACCAGCAGGCCAGCACGGGGATCCGCCACTATATTGCACTGGCCGATCGCTGGCTGGGGCCGGAAGGTGCTGAACCGTTAGGGCCTGCCGCCCATCAGCAATTGCACCAGCAACTGGCGCTGTTGCTTCCCTTGTTGCATCAACTGACCCTGGAGGTGAATCAACAGGCCACCCTGTTTGACGTAGCGCGTCGTGACGATGTCAGACAGCAGATCATCACCACCACCCTGATCGCCGCCCTGCAATTTTCCCTGCTGTTCATACTGGCCTTGTTAATCTCGCGGCAGATGAATATCTCGTCGAAGCAACACAAACTGATGCAGCAGCTCAACGATAAGCTGACGCGGGCTACCCGCGAGGCAGAGGCGGGCACCCGAGCCAAAAGCAGCTTTTTGGCCAATATGAGCCATGAGATCCGCACCCCGATGAATGGCATTCTCGGGATGCTTTCTCTGCTGGCCGATCGCGATATGGCCCCCCGGGAACGGGATTACCTTGAGACAGCACGCGAGTCTGCCAACCACTTGCTCGGCCTGCTCAACGACATTCTGGATATCTCAAAACTGGAAGAAGGCAAGATAGAGCTGCAGCTCACCCCCCATCACCTGCCACAACTGCTGGAAGATATTCGCGCATTGCTACAAAGCAGCTGCAATGAAAAAGGGATCACCCTCACCCTCACCATTGCCGACGATACCCCCGAATGGTTGATGATCGACCCGCTCAGAGTACGCCAGATCCTGTTTAATCTGCTCAGTAATGCCATCAAATTCACCCATCAGGGCGCAGTCAACATCCATATTGATAGCACCAGGCTGGAGCAGGAACATTACTCCATACGGGTCGCGATCCAGGATACCGGCATTGGTATGAGCAAGTACCAGCTGCAAAACCTGTTTCAGCGATTTGCTCAGGCAGATGTGTCTATTACTCGCCAATATGGTGGCTCCGGTTTGGGCCTTGAAATATCACGCAACCTGGCACGGCTAATGGGCGGAGATATCTCGGTGGCAAGCCAAGAGGGAAAAGGCAGCCTATTTACCTATATCTGGCCAGCTCAAGCCACCACCCCCTCCATTGTCTGCCTGCCCGCCAAGCCTGCGGATCAAGAGCGCTACCGTATCTTGCTGGTGGATGATAATGCCACCAACCGCAAGGTGATCGGTGCCATGCTCGACTCGGTTGGCCATCAGGTCACCCTTGCCGTACAGGGGGCTGAAGCGCTGGAGAAACTGGCTGACGCTGACTTTGATCTGGTGCTGATGGACGTACAGATGCCCATCATGGATGGCCTGGCGGCAACCACACACATTCGGACTTCCCAGCACCCGTGGGCAACTATCCCCATAATCGCCTTAACCGCCGATGCCATGCCCGAGTCCAAGCAGTACTACTTGTCACACGGCATGAATGGCTACATCACCAAACCGATCAATAAAGAAACCCTGCTCAACGAGATCAACAGACAAGTCTCACGGGGCCTGTATCAGCGCAATCACACCCACCCTCGCCACGGATAGTGCCCAGCGTTGGGGCCAAAACCGTATGCCATGAGCAGGGGCTTAAGTGGATGGTGAATTACCATCACCTGAACCCGTCTGAATCGCCCCCACATCACTATCCCATACTGAATCGGCACACCTTGATCCTTCAGGGCAGATCCCGCGTCATAACGTAAGCTGTGGAAATCTGTATCGATGAGACGCTGGTTGCTAAACCACCATTGCTGTATCAATTTAGGTCCGGCGTGTGCGATACCAAATCACTCCACCTGTGGGAGATAGCCGCTTGTCTACTTCGAAGAGCTGGGAACAATGAATGACCTCCCGCCAACTACTACATCCATACAGCTTTGGAGATAATTCTGGCCACCGTTGACCAATGCTATAAATGGCTTCGTTTAACTGTACCCAGCCGTCCTTGGCTAAGGAATACTCTGCAAATTTCAGCTGCTGGATAATGGTGGTATTTTCCCAATTCTCGACAGGTTCACCCGGGATGATGCCGTAGAAATAGAGACTCTCTCCGACAGGTGAGTTAATAAATTCAAGCAGTCTCTTCTTACTTTCTTCAAAAGCGATCAGGAGGGATTGTAGCGTATCCCTATTGCTCTTGATGGTGCTTGCTGCAGTAGACAGATAACTGATTGCCTCTTGGCAACTGGCCTCCGAGTTCAACGTAAAGCGTGACAGGAAATGATGCACCAGCTCATTTCGCAACTCGACCAATTGTTTGAGCTTTTCGCTCATCCATTCCCCGTCTTCCAGACCAACGCTGATGCTGATGTACGCTCGGTTGTGTAGGGCATCATCAATTTCTTGCTCATCGCCCAGCGTAATTCTCTGGCTCCACTGACCAACCAAATGCCCCAGCGTCTTTCCAACTAAAAACTGGCGATAGCGTTCAATGTTGCCAACCAGCTCATCCGAAAATCCGCTCACCTTCATAGTGGGCAGGGCTGCTTTGAGCATCAATTCAAACTGCTGTAGCTGGAGGAGACATCGCCCGTACTCCAACGCAATTTGCTCTTTCAAGTCATTCAAATCAGATTGTGCCGTGTCAGGCCTATTGTGTTCCAACGGAGCTCTTCCTTGTGCTCATTAGCATCCAGCTAATAGTGGCTATTTGAGTTGAAGTACCTATTAGATGTTCATCAATGTAACGCGTTCATAGTGCAGCTTCGATAGCGGCTTGTAACTTCTCGACTGCTACCCCACACCATATCGGTCATAACTGATCGCTCCGTTGGTATGACCCAAGATCGCGGCAGCAAATTGAAGAGGAATACCTTTATCTTTCAGAATTGTCGCTACCGTATGTCTCAAACTGTGGAAATCTTTAGGCACCGGCCGGTTGCGGCTGAACCACTGCCCCCAAAGGTGGCTGTAGCCGTCTTGGCGATGGGGCAGTTCGACGAAGAGCCTTCCCCCCCCCCTCTCTTGCACAAACGCCAGGAAGCCAGCCTCCAGCACCGCCGAATGGATCGGAATGAGCCGCTTGCTGTTGTCTGTCTTGAGCTTCTGGTCGGGTCTACCAGCCTGCACTTTGATACACCAGATGTTATCCACCAGCACCACATCATCGGCATAGAGCTGGCAGATCTCGTTAGCCCGAGCCCCCGTGTAGAGCCCCAACAGGGCTATCCAGCGGCGATAGGGCTCCTGCCTTTTCGCCCATTGGATGAACCTCTGCCTCTCCTCCATCGTGTAACCACTTCTGGCCTTGGTCTCTTTGACCCGCTGTAACTTGAGCCCAGCGAAGTGGTTGATGACCCCCTCCTGATGGTTAGCCAGCTAAATAACAGGGATAGCTTCTGCAGATACTTGTTGATGGTGGCTGGGCTCTTGCCAGAGTTCAGCAACCCCTCCTTGAACTTGACCACATCAGCCTTGCTGTAGTCTGCCGCTGGCTTGTCGCCGAGTGCCTCGATAAAGGAACCGAGATAGTTTTTCTGGTTCTTTCGCTCTTTCGGTGCCCAGGAGAGGGCCTTCTCTTTCTGATAGCGGTCACACGAGACCGACAACAGCGGAGCAAGCGGTTTGGCCGCCGGAACAGCAGGCTTGATATTCGGCTGAGGTTGAGGGTTCTCTGGCTCGCTTGTGGGTTGCACAACTGGCTTAGCTTTGGAACGCACGCAGGCAAACAGCTGGGTCACCTTGTGGCGTGCACAAAGTTTGTCTCGGGTATGCAGGGATTTTTTGATCTCTTTACGACGACCACAGGGGAGCGTGGTGACTTTCCGGTAATACCAGATGCCGTGGGGGCTGAGCCAGAGATTCATCGATGAGCTCCTTGTCGTCCACACAAAGTGGATGACCAAGGGCTTTAGAAAGGTAACTTATTGAATTGCAGAAACAAGTGGTGGCCCTACCAGCCACATCCCGGCACTCGAGTCCCCCACCTTGGCTGCTACCTTCCGGTCCTGACCAGGTCGACGGGTTATCAATGCGAGAGGACCAATAGGACCACCGGCGAGGAGAATAGGCAAACTGGGCTCTCAATGCAACGGCTTTCTACCTTCCAATTGTTCGTTTGCCTTATTTTTCAACAATCTGCCGAATGAATCAGCTATACAGCATGAACTTGGCCCCCACCAGCAGCATCAACAGGGCAAATGCCTGCTTGAGTCGCTTGGGTGACAGGCGGTGTGCCAGTTTGGCGCCAATGCGGGCGAATTGGGTACTGGTCAGCACAATGCCCAGCAGGGCTGGCAGATAGATGTAGCCAACACTCCACTCGGGCAGGTCGGCATGACCCCAACCGGCATAGAGGTAGCTGAGACTGCCCGCCAGCGCGATGGGCATGCTGCACGCAGCGGACGCAGCCACCGCATTGCGCATCGGCACACTGTTCCAGGTGAGGTAGGGTACGGTCAGTGAGCCGCCACCGATGCCAAACAGTGCCGACATCCAGCCGATAAGTGTGCCAGCAATACCTGTGCCCAGCGGCCCCGGCATATGGCGCTCCGCTTTGGGCTTGAGGTTTAGCCCCATCTGCAGTGCCATGCTCCAGGCAAAGCAACCGATGATGATATTGAGGGTGCTGACACTGAGCAAATTGGCGGTCATGCCACCCAGCCAGCCCCCGATCAACATGCCAGCCCCGAGTCGGCGGATCATCACCCAGTCGACGGCGCCGGCCTCCCGATGGGCCCGCAGCGAGCTGAAACCGGTGAAGATCATGGTAGGTAGCGAGGTACCAAGGGCCAGGTGGGTGATGATGTCAGGGTCGACCCCCTGGGCGCGAAACGTCATGACCAGCACCGGCACTATGATCAGCCCGCCGCCAATGCCAAACAGCCCTGCCAGCATTCCCGCAAAAGCCCCCAGCAGGAGGTATCCCATAAACAGCATAAAAATTCCTGTCATAAACGAAAAATGGCCAAAACGGCCCGGCTACAAAACAAGATCAGCATGAAAAAAGAGATGGCCCTTGGGCCATCTCTTTGGGTGCCTGTCAGTTCAAGGGAATGGTACCGTCCATCACCTTGTAGAAGGCCAGCACGGCGCAACCGAGCAGGGCCGCCGTCATCCCCTGCTCCAGCCGGTTAAGGCCGCGCAGACCATGGTGCTGACGCGCCTTCCAGTAGATGAAGATGCCCGGGCTATAGAGCAACGCCACCAGCAGCAGATACTCGACCCCGGCAGCATAAACCAGCCAGCAGCCGTAAACGGTCGCCACCAGCGCCAGCATGAGATCCCGTTTGCGCTGATGAGGCTGACCCTCATAGGTCTCCCCTTTCAGTGCCAGTTTCAGACCATAGGCGCCAGAGAAGACATACGGCACCAGCGCCGCCGAGGTGGCGATATTGACCAATGCCAGATAGGTACTGCTCTGGAAGTAGATGATGATGAGGAACACTTGCACCAGACAGGTCGAGCACCAGAGCGACACCTGAGGTGAGCCGTTCTTGTTCTCCTTGGCAAACCAGCCCGGGAACACGCCGGTCTTGCCCGCAATGTAAGGTACTTCAGCGGCCAGCACGGTCCAGCTCAGCAAGGCGCCCATCACCGAAATGACCAGACCGATGTTGATAAGCCAGGCGCCCCAGGGGCCAACCACCGCCTCGAGGATCATGGCGGTAGAGGGGTTTTTGAGGGCGGCGAGCTGGGGCTGACTCATGACCCCCAGCGAGAACAGAGTCACCATCACGTAGAGCGCCAGCGCGCCAAGCAGCGCCAGCACGGTGGCACGGCCTACATCCTTGCGATGACGGGCACGGGCAGAGACCACCACGGCCCCCTCAATCCCGATAAAGACCCAGAGTGTCACCTTCATGGTGGACTTGACCTGATCCATCACCGAGCCCAGCTCCATATTGTTCTGGCCCCAGATATCCAGGGTGAAGGTGTCCATATTGAACGCCAGCAGCACAGCGACACAAAAGACGATGAGCGGCACCATCTTGGCGATAGTGGTGACAATATTCACCAGCGCCGCAACCTGGATCCCACGCAGCACCAGCGCATGCACCGACCAGATCAGGATCGAGGCAAGGGTAATGGCGACCGGGGTATTGCCATCACCAAAGATGACGTTATCCGGTGTATCAAAGAAGTAGCTCAGGGCACTGAACACCACGATGGCGTAGGAGACGTTGGCCAGCAGTTGGCAAAGCCAGTAACCCCATGCTGCGTTGAAACCGATAAAATCGCCGAAACCGGCTTTGGCATAGCTGAAGATACCGCCATCGAGATCAGGGCGGCGCATGGAGAGGTTCTGATAAACCAGCGCGAGACAGATCATGCCAAGACCGGTGATGGCCCAACCCAGGGCGACAGCCCCGGCACTGGCATGAGCAGCAATGTTTTGTGGCAGACTGAAGACCCCGGCGCCGACCATGGAGCCGACCACCAGCGAAATGAGGGCGCCAAGCCCTAGTTTCTTATCCATCTCAATCCTGTCTACTTAGGCGGCGGCAGAGCATCCGTATTCATACTGCGCGCAATATGGGCGGGGGTAGAAATCCAGACCCCGTGAAAAAGGCGGCAACTATATTGCATGACTATTCCGACCGCAATCCCTCGACCCGTCAATCATGCACAGCCTTGACCGCGCGCAATTCTACAGCACTGATCCAGATGGCCTGTGAGCTGGCTCAAATTAACCAAGACTTCTTGATATTTATCAGTTTCTGCTGTGCGGGACTAACTCGGATGAACCCCATGCATCCTCATGCAGCTTGCTGTTGTATAAATAATCTGCATAAAAAAGCCCCGGTGGAAACACCGGGGCTCATTGTGTAAAGCGCTATAAACGCAAACCGCCATCCAGTTCTATCATCCGGCCCGACAGATAGTCGTTGGAAAAAATAAAGCTGACCGTATCGGCCAGTTGCTGCGCCTCGCCAAGGGTGCCGACCGGAATGGCCTGCTGCATCCGCGCCATCGCCTCCGGCTTCATCGCCGCCGTCATGTCGGTGGCAAACACCCCGGGGGCGATCCCCATCACCCGAATACCGTGGCGCGCCAGCTCCCGCGCCCAGGTCACCACCAGCGAGGCCACCCCCGCCTTACTGGCGGCATAGTTGCTCTGGCCAATATTGCCAGCGCGGGCAATGGAGGAGATGTTGATGATAACGCCCCCCTGCCCCCCTTGCGCCATCAGCGCCGCCCCTTCGCGACCGCAGAGGAAGGTTCCGGTGAGGTTGACGTCAATCACACTCTGCCACTGGGCCAGCGTCATCTTCTCCACCAGCTCGCCCTCTTTCACTTTGATCAGCATGCCGTCTCGCAAAATGCCGGCGCAGTTGATGAGGCCATGCAGCACGCCAAAGCGCCCCTTGATGGCGGCAAACGCGGCTTCAACCTCGACTTCGCTCGCCACATTGCAGACAAACAGCTCGCACTGGCTATCTTGATCGCACGGATCATTCTGGCTGCGCACCATGGCGGCGGTCGCCTCCAGATCGGCGCGATTGATGTCGAGCAGCGCCAAGGTCGCACCCTGTGCACCAAGGGCAAGGGCGATGGCTCGCCCCAACCCTCGTCCGGCGCCGGTAATAACGATGACCTTATCTTTGATATCCATCAATGCTCCTTGTAGCAGGCAGATGGGAGATGCCTCGAAGAGAGGTGGCCCGTCAGGCGGGATCCTGTGTATCCAGATAGAGTTCGACGATGCTGGAGAAATCCCGGCTCCCCTGCCCCTGGGCAGCATGCAGGTTGAACAGGTTGCGAGCCAACGCCCCCATGGGCACCGCGCTGTGGCCATGCTCGGCCAGCGCCATGGCCAGCCCCAAATCTTTCACCATCAGGCGAGTCATAAAGCCCCCCTGATAGTTACGGGCGGCAGGCACATTCTCCATCACCCCGGGCCAGGGGTTGTAGCGCTCCAGACTCCAGTTGTTGCCGGAGCTCTTGCCCATGATGGTGGAGAGCACGGCGGGATCCAGCCCCTCCTTCACCCCGAGCGCCAGCGCCTCAGCGGTGCCCGCCATGTGGATCGCAAGCAGCATGTTGTTGCACATCTTGGCGATCTGCCCCGCCCCCAGCGCCCCTGCGTGAAACAGGTTCTGCCCCATGCTGGCGAGCAGGGGTTTCGCCGCCTCGAAATCCGCCCCGTCGCCGCCGACGATAAAGGTGAGCGTCCCGGCTGCCGCGCCAGCGACACCACCCGACACGGGGGCATCGATAAAGCGCAAACCGCGTGCGCGCGCCGCCGCGCCGACCTGACGGGCCGAGTCGACATCGATGGTGGAACAGTCGATCACCAGTGCGCCAACCGGCAGGGCTGCCAGCAGATCCTGCCCGCCCCGCTCACCATCGCTCTCGCCCAACCAGAGGGAGCGCACATGCTCACCAGCAGGCAACATGCTGATGACGACATCACAGCCGGTCACCGCCTCGCGGGCATCCCCCGCAGCGATGCAACCAGCCGCGATGGCTCGCTCGACACTTTGCGCAACCAGATCAAACACCTGCACCCTG
The DNA here is from genome assembly GCF_000820145.1 of Aeromonas sobria. Taxonomy (GTDB): domain Bacteria; phylum Pseudomonadota; class Gammaproteobacteria; order Enterobacterales; family Aeromonadaceae; genus Aeromonas; species Aeromonas sobria. The sequence goes on from NZ_CDBW01000018.1 coordinate 40,944, forward strand.
TGCCCAGCTCTGGCCAGATTGGCCGCCATGGGGCCACCCATGTTGCCGAGCCCGATAAATCCTATCCTTGTCATCCCGCTTGCTCCTTGCGTTGCTGATGGCGGCGTGCGCCGGTTCTACCCCTTATAGGCCAACGGATTACTCCCCTGCGGCCAGCGATAAAACTCGTCCAGCCACTCCCCCTCCGGGGGCAACTGCTGCCAGCGGGGATCTTTATCCTTGTCGATCAGCAGTGCCCGCACCCCTTCCACAAAATCCCCCTTGAGCACGCAGTTGACCGAGAGGGTCAGCTCATCGGCAAATACCTCGGCCAGGGAGTGGCGGCGAGCCTGCCAATACTGGCGCCACAAAATGGCGCGGCTGATGGGACTACCGGTGCGGCAAATCTCCTGCGCCTGCTGGAGCACCGCCTCCTGTTCATTGAAATCGGCGCTGAACAGCCGCGCCAATACCCCTTGCAGCGTGCGGCCCGCTAGCAAGGCATCGATTTTCTGTTGATGGGGCAACAGCACTGGCGCAGGCAAGCGGGCCGCCACCTCACCATGCAACCCCCTGAGCAGCAGATCGATCTGCTCACAGGGATCACCACTGGCAGCCCAGTCGAGCACGGCGAGGCGTGACAACAGCGCACTGCGCTCGTCACTGGCGATGGCGTGATCCGCCAACCCAACCCCAAGGGCATCGGCGCCATTGAAGCGGGCGCCAGTCAGACCAAGCCAGAGCCCGAGTCGCCCCGGCATCCGGCTTAAAAACCAGCTCGCCCCCACATCGGGGTAGAGGCCGATGGTCACCTCCGGCATGGCGAACAGGCTCTTCTCGGTCACCACCCGAAAATCGGCACCGGCAAACAGGCCAATACCGCCCCCCATGCAGATACCGTCCGCCACGCAGATCAGGGGCTTGCGGTAAGAGTGGATGTGGTGGTCGAGCCGGTACTCTTGCTCGAAAAAGTCGCGGGCATAGCCAAACAGTTCCGCCTCGCTCGCCTCCTGCTTGCGGTAATAGAAGGAGCGGATATCGCCACCGGCACAAAATGCCTTCTCACCCGCCCCCTGCAACAGCACACAGACGATGGCGGGATCCTGCTCCCAACGGGTCAACGTCTGTTGCAGGATCTGGATCATCGGCAGGCTCAATGCGTTGAGAGACGCAGGGCTGTCGAGGGTCAACACCCCGATCTGATGGCCATCTTCGGTGGGATGGCTGCTAACCTTGACCGGCTCACTCATAAACGGCTCCGTATGGATTTATTCTGTTGGGCCATATTGCCAGCGTGGTGAGCGTTTCTCCAGAAAGGCGGCCACCCCTTCACGCTGGTTGGCATCGGTAAAGAGATCGAGGAACAGCGCCCGCTCAAGGGGCAAGGCGGCATCACGCGGGCCGCTGCGACCCTGATTAATAAGGGTTTTGCAGGCACGCAGGGCGCTCGGGCTCTGGCGAGCCACCAGCTGCGCCATCTGGTGCGCAGCCTCCCACGCCTGACCGGTTTTTACCACCTCCTCCACCAGCCCCATCTCGTAGGCCAGCGAAGCACTCACTTTCTCGCCGCAGAGGATCATCCGCTTGGCCCAGCCAGGCCCCACCAGCTCGGTCAGGCGCTGGGTACCTCCTGCACAGGGGAGCAAGCCCACCGATGCCTCCGGCAGTCCCAGCAGCGCCTGCTGCTCGGCGATGCGGATATCACAGGCCAGCGCAACTTCCAGCCCGCCCCCCATGGCATAGCCATTGATGGCGGCGATACTGACCCCGTGAAAACGGGCCAACGCCTCGAAGGCCTTGCCAAAGGCGTCGACCACCTGGCGAGCCAGCTCGACATCCCCCTCGACAAACATATTGAGGTCGGCACCGGCGCAGAAAAATTTGTCGCCCGCACCGCGGATCACCAGCGCCACCACATCGGGGCGACTATCGAGCTCCACCATCATCTGCAAAAAGGCTTGCAGGCTGGCGAGGGTCCAGGTGTTGGCAGGGGGATGGTCGAGGGTGATATAGGCAACGTGGCCATGGTATTCGAGTCTGATCCTTGTCATAACATTGTCCTTGTCGATGAAGCTGCAGCCATGATGACAGGCTTGAATGACACCAACCTGTGGCTGGCTCACAAAGCCGAAACCAGCATGGCATGGCGCAAATCGGGTGGCAGGCCACATACCCTTGATGCGACCACCGGTTAGCCCAGCGACAAGCCGGGATCGGCCAGCAGGCGGCGAGCGATGATGAGTCGCATCACCTCGTTGGTGCCCTCCAGAATGCGGTGTACCCGGGTATCGCGCAGATAGCGCTCGAGCGGATACTCGCGGATATAACCATAGCCGCCAAAGAGTTGCAGAGCCTCATCGCAGACCCGATAACCCACATCGGTGGCAAAACGCTTGGCCATGGCGCACCAGGCACTCTTGTCCGGCGCCCCGCGATCCAGCTTGTCGGCGGCCTGACGCACCAGCAAACGGGCGGCAGCCAGCTCGGTGGCCATGTCGGCTAGGCGAAACTGCACGCTCTGGAATTCGCTGATCGGGCGCCCAAATTGCTGACGCTGCTGCACATAGGCCAGCGCATCATCCAGCGCCTGCTGGGCGGTGCCCACCGAACAGGTGGCGATATTGATGCGTCCCCCATCAAGGGCCTGCATGGCGAATTTGAACCCTTCCCCCTCCTCACCCAGCCGGTAGCTGGCGGGAATACGCACCCCGTTGAATACCACTTCCCGGGTCGGCTGGCTGTTCCAGCCCAGCTTCTCTTCGGGCTTGCCATAGACGATGCCCGCGCTGTCGGCCGGCACCATAAAGGCGGTGATACCACTCGCCCCTTCACCACCGGTACGGGCCATCACCACCAGCACATCGGTACTGCCCGCCCCCGAGATAAAAACCTTGGTCCCCTCTATGAGGTAGCTGTCACCCTCGCGCACCGCCCGGGTCTTGAGGGCCGCCGCATCGGAGCCTGCCCCCGGTTCGGTGAGGCAATAGGAGCCCAGTAATTCGCCGCTGGCCAGTTTGGGCACCCACTCTTCGGCGACATGAACAGGCAACCAGCTGCCCAGCATCCAGCTCACCATGTTGTGGATGGTCAGATACGCCGTGGTCGAGGTACAGCCCATGGCGAGGCGCTCGAAGATGAGACTCGCATCGAGGCGGGGCAGCCCCAATCCGCCAAACTGCTCCGGGGTATAGAGACCGCAAAAACCTAGCCCGGCCGCCTGCTTGATGGTCGGGATCGGAAACTCATGCTCCTTGTCCCAGCGCGCGGCATGGGGTTTGAGCGCCTCATCGGCAAAGGCGGCGGCCGCCTCCACATACGCCTGTTGATCATCGGTCAGGGTAAAATCCATCTTGTTGTTCGCTCCCTTGTTGCCCCGCGCTTATTGTCCCGCGCTTATTTTCCTAAGTTAGTGCTTTATGACGCGGCGCCCACACACTGGTCATTCGGATCTGCCACTATGGCGCTGTTGTCGTGGTAGCTGATGACGCTCTCACTACCCCCTCTCTATCGACACACAACAGATTAACAATTGATTTACGTTTACGCTAACGTAAACTTATGGCAGAAGTGAAGTACAAAAATGGACCGACCACTGCCAGCCGTAACGCCGAGTCAGCCGGTCGAACCAACCTTCCTACCCGACTGTCATATCCGCAAGGAGAGCATGGATGCAGATGGATGAGACCCTGAATGCCCTGACCGAACAAGTTGCGGCCTTCTGCCAGAAAGTGATCGCCCCGCGCGCCAGCGAGATCGATCAGAGCAACGCCTTTCCCCGTGATCTCTGGCCCCGGATGGGTGAACTGGGGCTGCACGGCATCACGGTGGCGGAGGAGTATGACGGGGTGAACCTCGGCTATCTGGCCCACGTGCTGGTGATGGAACAGGTAAGCCGCGCCAGCGCCTCGGTCGGCCTCTCCTACGGCGCCCACTCCAATCTCTGCATCAATCAGATCCACCGCCACGGCACGCTGGAACAGAAAGCGCGCTACCTGCCCCCGCTGGTAAACGGCGAGCATGTTGGGGCGCTGGCCATGAGCGAACCGGGCGCGGGATCCGACGTGGTGAGCATGCGACTCACCGCCGTGCGCGAGGGCGATCACTTCGTGCTCAATGGCAACAAGATGTGGATCACCAACGGCCCGGATGCCGACACCTTCGTCATCTATGCCAAGACCGATGCAGCTGCTGGTCCCAAAGGGATTTCCGCTTTTATCGTTGAGGCGGGCACACCCGGTTTTTCTACCGCCCAGAAGCTCGACAAGCTGGGGATGCGCGGCTCCAGCACCTGCGAGCTGGTGTTCGACAACTGCCGAGTGCCGCAGGAAAACCTGCTGGGCACCCTACACGGCGGGGTCAAGGTGCTGATGAGCGGGCTCGATTACGAGCGGGTGGTGCTGGCTGCGGGCCCCCTTGGCATCATGCAGGCCTGCATGGATGTAGTGCTGCCCTATGTGCGTGAGCGCAAGCAGTTTGGTCAAGCCATCGGCGAGTTCCAGCTGGTGCAGGGCAAGCTCGCCGACATGTACACCCGCCTCGCCAGCAGCCGGGCGCTGGTCTACTCGGTGGCGAGTGCCTGCGATCAGGGCCGCACCAGCCGTAAAGATTGCGCCGCCGCCATCCTGTTTGCCGCCGAAAATGCCACCCAGATGGCGCTCGATGCCATCCAACTGCTCGGCGGCAACGGCTACATCAACGAATACCCCACCGGTCGCCTGCTGCGGGACGCCAAACTCTACGAGATCGGCGCCGGCACCTCGGAGATCCGCCGCTGGCTCATCGGCCGCGAGCTGATGGGGGATAACCTATGAGCAGGATCCACTCCCGTCTCGACACGGCGAGTCCGGAATATGCGGCCAATCGAGCCGCCATGCAGGGGCTGGTCGACGATCTCCATGCCCGCATTGCCGAGATCGCGCAAGGGGGTGGCGCGGCCAACAACGCCCGCCATCAGGCCCGTGGCAAGCTGCTGCCCCGCGAGCGCATCAACCAACTGCTGGACCCGGGCTCCCCGTTTCTGGAACTGTCGGCGCTGGCTGGCTGGCAGGTCTATGACGAGCCGGTGCCTTCCGCCGGTATCATCACCGGCATCGGCCGGGTCTCGGACCGGCTCTGCATGCTGGTGGTGAACGATGCCACCGTGAAGGGTGGCACCTACTACCCGCTCACGGTGAAAAAACACCTGCGCGCCCAGGCCATCGCCGAGCGGCTGCGCCTCCCCTGCCTCTATCTGGTGGATTCCGGCGGCGCCTTTCTGCCGATGCAGGATGAGGTGTTCCCCGACCGGGATCACTTTGGCCGCATCTTCTACAACCAGGCCCGCATGTCGGCCCAAAACATCCCCCAGCTGGCGGTGGTAATGGGGCTCTGTACCGCCGGGGGTGCCTACGTCCCCGCCATGGCGGACGAGTCGATCATGGTCAGGGAGCAAGCCACCATCTTTCTGGCGGGCCCGCCGCTGGTCAAAGCCGCCACCGGTGAGGAGATCAGCGCCGAGGCTCTGGGCGGCGCCGAAGTGCACTGCGCCCACTCAGGGGTGGCGGATCATATGGCCCGCGACGATGCCCATGCGCTGGCCATCGCCCGCACTCTGCTCACCCATCTGGGCAGTGACCATTCTCCGCTCTCGGGTTTGGCATCGGGCAGCCCAAGTTACGATGAGCCAGCCTACCCCACTCCCTGTTACCCGATAGATGAGCTCTACGGTCTGGTAGGCACCAGTCTCAAGCGCCCTTACGACGCCCGCGAACTGATCGCCCGACTGGTGGATGGCTCTGACTTTGACGAATTCAAGGCGCTGTTCGGCACCACCCTGGTGACCGGCTTTGCCCGCATTTGTGGCATGGAGGTGGGGATCCTCGCCAACAACGGCGTGCTGCACAGCGACAGTGCCCAGAAGGGGGCCCACTTTATCCAGCTCTGTAATCGCCGTGCCATCCCGCTGCTCTTTTTGCAGAACATCACCGGTTTTATGGTGGGGAGTAGCGCAGAAAAAGAGGGGATCGCCAAGCACGGCGCCAAGCTGGTGACCGCGGTGGCCTGCAGCCGGGTGCCCAAGATCACCCTGATCGTCGGCGGCAGCTTTGGTGCCGGCAACTACGGCATGTGCGGCCGCGCCTATGAACCCGATTTTCTCTTTAGCTGGCCCAACAGCCGCATCTCTGTCATGGGGGGCGAGCAAGCTGCCGGGGTGCTGGTGCAGGTGCGTCGGGACAAGCTGGCTGCCGAGGGGAAAAGCTTGAGCGAACAGGAAGCGGCCGCCATCCGTGCCCCGGTGATCGAGCAGTATGAGCGCCAGGGTCACCCCTACTACGCCAGCGCCCGCCTCTGGGATGACGGCGTCATCGACCCGGCCCAGAGCCGCACCGTGCTGGCGCTGGCGCTCGCCGCCTGTCAGGGTGCCCGCATTGAACCCGAGCAGTACGGCATCTTTCGGATGTAAGGAGCAAAACGATGTCAGATCCACTTACTTCCTCCCAGAACCCGTTTCGGCTGGAGCGGCACGGCCCGCTGGCCGAGCTGGTGCTGTCGCGCCCGGCCCGCCACAACGCCTTTGATGCCGACCTGATGCTGGGGCTGCTCGACTGCCTCGATGATCTGGCCCATCTCCATGGTCATGATCTCGCCGAACGCCCTCACGCCCTGCTGCTACGTGCCGAAGGCAAACACTTTTGCGCGGGCGCCGATCTCAACTGGATGCGCAATCTGGCCCACGCCGATTTCGAGCACAATCGCGAAGATGCCCGGGTACTGGCGCGGCTGATGCAGACCCTCGACGAGCTCCCCTTCCCTACGGTGGTGCTGGTGCAAGGGGCCGCCTACGGCGGGGCGCTGGGGCTGATCTGTGCCTGCGATATGGTGCTGGCCAGCGATGATGCCCGCTTCTGCCTCTCAGAGGTGAGCCTGGGTCTGGTGCCTGCGGTGATCAGCCCTTACGTGGTACGTGCCATGGGAATGCGTCAGGCGCGCCGCTACATGCTCAGTGCCGAGCCGTTCGATGCCATTACCGCCTGTCGGCTCAATGTGGCACACCAACTCTGCAAACCGGATCAACTGCTGGCGGAGGGGCGGGCGCAAGCCCTGCGTCTGTGCCGCAACGGGCCGGAGGCGATGAAAGAGACCAAACGGCTGCTGGCGGCAATAGAGGCTCATCCTTCCCGCCTGCACGAAGAGAAAACCGTCGAGACCATCGCCCGGGTACGGGTGGGGCTCGAAGCCCAGGAGGGGATGCAGGCCTTCTTCGACAAACGTCCTCCCGCCTGGCGCCCCCGTTTTAAGGATGAGACATGACCCATTACACCCCGATTAAACGTCAGCTGATCGCCAACCGCGGCGAATATCACTGGCGTGTGGATCAACACGCTTCGTACTTGTGCACCTTGAGCAGCAGGGAGCCCAAATGACCCATCACACTCAGATTAAGCGCCTGCTGATCGCCAATCGCGGCGAAATCGCCGTACGGATCATCAAGACAGCGAAACGCCTCGGCATCCACACCATCGCCCTCTACTCCGATGCCGACGCCCATGCCATGCACACCCGTCTGGCCGATGAGGCCTGGCATTTGGGGCCCGCACCGGCCAGAGAGAGCTATCTCGACACCGGCAAGGTGCTGAAGATTGCCAAAGAGGCGCGTGCCGATGCCATTCATCCCGGTTATGGCTTTCTGTCGGAAAACAGCGATTTTGCCACCGCCTGCGAACAGCGCGGCCTGCGCTTTGTCGGCCCAAGCGGCGCCGCCATTCTCGCCATGGGCGACAAATCGGGTGCCAAGGCGCTGATGCAGGCGGCTGGTGTACCTGTGCTGCCCGGCTATCACGGGACGGATCAGCGGCCAGACTTTTTGCGCGATCAGGCGAGCCAGATTGGCTTCCCGCTGCTGATCAAGGCCGCCAGTGGCGGCGGTGGCAAAGGGATGCGCCGAGTCGATCAGCTGGCTGACTTTGACGAATCGCTGGCGGCAGTCAAACGGGAGGCCAAGGCCGCCTTTGGCAACGATCTGGTGCTGCTGGAGCGCTATCTGCCCCAGGCTCGCCATGTGGAAGTGCAGGTCTTTGCTGATAGCCTCGGCAACGCCATCTATCTGGGGGACAGGGACTGCTCCTTGCAGCGACGTCATCAAAAGGTGATCGAAGAGGCGCCCGCCCCCGACATCCCTCGGGCTTTGCGGCGTGCCATGGGGGATGCAGCCGTGGCCGCAGCCAAAGCCATCCACTATCAGGGGGCAGGCACCATCGAATTTCTGCTCTGCAATGATGCGTTCTTCTTTATGGAGATGAACACCCGGCTGCAGGTGGAACATCCGGTCACCGAAGCGGTGACCGGGCAGGATCTGGTGGCCTGGCAGCTGGCCGTGGCCGAAGGCAAGCCGCTGCCACTCACCCAAGATGAGGTGGTACTGCGCGGCCATGCGGTGGAGGCGCGCCTCTACGCCGAGGATGTGGCGGCCGGTTTTCTGCCCGCCAGTGGCCCCATCCACTGGCTCCACTGGCCAAATGGCGTGCGTATCGACACCGGCGTTACCGCTGGTGATGAGGTCAGCCCCTATTACGATCCCATGATCGCCAAGCTGATCGCCCACGGCCAGAGCCGCGCCGAGGCGTTCGCCCAACTGGCCGATGCGCTGGCAGCGCTGGATCTCGGCCCGCTGGTGCACAACGGCCCGCTGCTGCTGCGGCTGTGTGAAGAGCCTGACGTCCTGGCCATGGGCCACCATACCCAGTGGCCCATCCCCACCACAGCACAATCCATTCCCGACTTTGCCTGGCCGCTGGCCACCCTCTGGCTGGCGAGCCGCCCCGCGGGCACCTCCCCCTGGCAGCAAACCTGCGGATTTCGGCTGGGACCGGATCGCAGCTGGACGGCGGCTGTTCGCATCGGTGATGAGCGCCGGGTATTGACCCTTAACGATCATGACGGCCAGTTTGAGTGGCAAGGGGAGACCTGTTGCTACCAGAGAGGTGACGATCATATCCGGCTGCAACAGAGGGGCTGCTGGCAGCAGGTCCCCGTCCAAACGGTCGCAAGCACAGATGCAACCTTCATCATGACCCTGGCGGGCCAGCGCATCCGTTTCGCAGCCGATGATCAACAGCACAGTCACCACCATGATCAGACAAATGAGAAGGCGCAGGGCGCCATCGCCCCCATGCACGGCATAGTGGTGGCCGTGATGATCGAACCCGGCCAAACGGTCAGCAAGGGGCAACCCCTGCTGGTGCTGGAGGCGATGAAGATGGAGCACCAATTGCGCGCTGAGCGGGACGGGGTGATTGAGGCCCTGCAGTGCAAGCAGGGCGAGCAGGTGAGCCAGGGGGCCGTGCTGGTGCGCTTTGTCGATACCGATACCGATGCCGCCCCGGAGCATAACGCCATCAACCAACAAGCGAGCAACCCATGACGAGAGGATCCGCGATGCAGGATGACAAGGTCAGTCTGGTGGAGATGGGGCCGCGTGATGGCCTGCAAAATGAAGCCAGCCCGCTGGCACTGATCCAGCGGCTGGAGCTGATCCAGCGACTGGCCGACAGCGGCCTGCAGCGCATCGAGGTGGGGGCCTTTGTCTCTGCCAAAAAGGTGCCGCAGATGGCGGACTCCGCCGCACTTTTTCAGGCATTGCCGCGCAAGGGGCCGACCCGTTACGGCGCGCTGGTGCCCAACCTGCAAGGCTTGCAGGCCGCCATTGCCGCCCGCGCCGACGAGATTGGCCTCTTCACCGCCTGCTCTGACGGCTTTACCCGCGCCAATATCGGCATCAGCGTGGAGGAATCACTGGTGCGCTTCGCCCCGCTGGTACAGGAGGCGCGCCGCCTCGGCATCAAGGTGCGCGGTTACCTTTCCACCGTCATCGCTTGCCCGTTCGATGGCCCGACCCGCCCGAAACGGGTCGCCGCCATGGCGGAACAATTGCTGGATCTCGGCTGCCACGAAATTTCGCTGGGGGACACCATAGGCGTTGGCACCCCGGGCACTGTAGTCCCCATGCTGGATGCGGTGCTGCACGAGATCCCGGCGGGGCGGCTCGCGGTCCATTTTCACGACACCTACGGCCAGGGCTTGGCCAATTTGCTGCCCGTGCTGGAGCGCGGTATTCGCACCATCGACTGCTCGGTGGCGGGCCTTGGTGGCTGCCCCTATGCACCGGGGGCCTCCGGCAATGTGGCGTCAGAAGAGGTGGTCTACCTGCTGCATGGCCTTGGCATGACGACCGGGGTGGATCTCGACAAACTGGCGGCTGCCGGCCAGTGGGTCAGCGAGCAGCTCGGCCGCCCCAACGGCTCGCGAGTCGGTCAGGCCCTGCACGCCAATGCCGAGCGGCTGCGTGCCCGCCTCTGCCAGCCATCTTCCTACTGAAAGGAGGTATCACCATGTCCCGTTCCCAGCCCGGCAAGGAGATCACCTACAGCATCTCGGAGCTGGCCCACGAGTTCGATATCACGCCGCGCACCATCCGCTACTACGAGGATGAGGGGCTGCTCACCCCGCAGCGGGAGGGGCAAACCCGTATCTACAGCCATAGGGAGAAGACCCGCCTGAAATTGACCCTGCGCGGCAAGCGGCTGGGGTTTAGCTTGGCCGAGATCCGCGAGCTGTTCGATATGTACGACACCGACCGCTCGAGCAAAACCCAGCTCCACTCCATGATCCAGCTCATCGAGGAAAAGCGCGGCGCCCTGCTCCAACAACTGGAAGATATCCAGATGGTGATGACCGAGCTGGAGGCGGCGGAACAGCGCTGTGTTAATTCCCTTAACAGCTTGAAAAGCGGCGCAGATTAACCGAATCTGGGAACAAGCTATTGCCCTGGGGATCCCATGAGATATTGGTGCTGGTTTTTGCTCTTGTTCAGCCTACCCAGCTGGAGCCACCCCCTCATCAAGGTTGGCGGTTACCCCTATGCCCCCTTCGTGGTCAAGCTCTCCGATTCCCACTATGAAGGGCTGACCCTAGATCTCATCGACCAGCTCAACGAGATCCAGCAGGAGGTGAAATTTATCTTTGTCCCCACCTCGGCAGCCAACCGCTACAAGGCGCTTGATATGGGCCGTTTTTCCCTGATGCTGTTTGAAGACAGCAACTGGGGCTGGCAAGCCGATAAATACAAGATGACAGCCCCCTTTCTCGGGGGCGGTGAAGTCTATGTCGCGCTCCAGAAAGCGGGCCGGGATCAGCGCTTTTTCGACGATCCGGCCAGCCATCACCTCATCGGGGTGACCGGCTATCACTATGGCGTCGGTCAATTCAATGCCGATCCCGCCTACCTGAAGCGCACACTGAATATCACCCTGGTTAAAGACAATATCAGCGCCCTGCAAGCTCTGCTCAAAGGGCGTGGCGAGGTGGCCATTCTCAATGTCTCATACCTTAACCAGTATCTGCTGGCCCATCCCGACACTGCCGACCAGCTGCTGATCTCGCAAAAATGGGATCAACAGTATCAACACCGCACCATTCTTCACCCTGCGGCCCCCATTACCCCTGCCCAGTTGGAGCAGTGGCTGGCAGCCCTGCAGAAAAAGGGTGAACTGGATCGCCTTTGGACAAAGTACGGCGTACAACAGCACGCAACCCCATGATTACTATCCCGCTTTTCTGTACCATAGAGGGAACCAAATGGGAGTGCATCATATGAACACCACCAAGCCCGCGTTCCCCAAGCTTCGCCTGTTGCGCTACCTTGCCTACGCTTTCCTGCTTCTGCTGATCCTGATCACCCTGCTGTTGTGGCAGACACCTCGACTGGTCCAGCGCTATCTGCCCGGCTGGCTGGCCGAACACTACGGCCTGCAGCTGACCCTGGGGGAGATTTACGTAGGCTTGCGCCACCCTTCCCTCACCCTTGGTGCCACCGCCCTGCTCGATGCCAAGCAGCAGCCAATCGTCAGTTTTGAGCAGCTCTTGATCACCCCCAACCTGCAAGCCAGCTGGCAGCAGAAGGGGATTGTCCTCTCCGCCGTCACCCTGACCAAACCTGTGGTACTGCTGCAACGGCTGGCAGACAAAAAAGGGGACGTTCGACTCAATCTGACCGATGCGCTGGCCACAGTGCTCGCCCCTGCGCCCTCCCCCGAGCCCGAGACGGCGAGCGCTCCGCTGCTGGTCGATATTGCCAGCATCGCTGTCACTGACGGTCATGTGCGCTATCAGGATCAACGCAAGGTGAACGAGCCCGGCTGGCTGCCACCCCTCAATCTGGAGAAAGTGACCCTTAAGCTGGATAACCTGCGCACCGAGGCAAATCACCCGACCGCCTATCAGCTCAATGCCGCCATCAACGGCAAAAGCAGCCTCGTCGCTCACGGCAAGCTCGATGTGATGAGCGGCATGGGTCAGGGCAAGATAAGCCTCAAGCAGGTCGAACTGAAACCCTTTGCCCCGCTCTGGGCCCCCTACCTCAAGCTGGATCTGACCAAGGGACACGCCAACGCAGAAGTGGAATACCAGCTCAAAGAGAGCAAGCAAGGAGTGCTGTGGCAATTGTCGAAAGGCAAGCTGACCCTGGACAACTGGCAGCTTAAAAAACACAAGGGCGACGAGTTTGCCCGCTTCAGCCAACTGGCCCTCAGCGAACTGGCTATCGATGGCCAGAAGCAGTCACTGCAGATCGGCAAGGTGACCCTGCAGCAACCCCTCCTCAAGGCCACCCTCAACCCACAGCAGGAGCTGGATCTGACGGATCTGCTTATTGAACAGCCCCCCGTCAACCCAGTCAAAGAGGCCAACGCTGCAAACAAGGTGGCCAAAAATACGGCTCCCAAGTCGGCACCAAAAGCAAAGGCCGCCGGTAACGCCAAACAAACCGCGGCAGACAAACCCTGGCAGTGGCAAATCAAACAAATCGCCATCGACAAGGGTGATCTCACCCTTACCGAATCGAGCAGCGGCAAACCGCTGGCACGCCAGCTCTCCGGCCTCAAGCTGGCGCTGGGGCCACTAGGCAGCAAGGGGGAGCAATCGAGCAAACTGACCCTGGCCACCCACTTCAACCAGAACAGCCCCCTCACCTTTGCCGGTCAGCTGACCCTGATCCCCTTCACCCTGAGCGGTGAGATCAGCCAACAGGGGCTGCCCCTGGCGCTGGCGCAGCCCTATCTGGCTAATCTGCTGCGCATCAAGCTGCAAAATGGGCAGCTGAGTAGCAAGACCAAGCTTGATCTCGCCACCACGGCGCAAGGGGCGCTGGGCAAACTGACCCTGCAAGGAGGTCTTGATATCAGCGGGCTCAAAGTGGTCGATCGGGCTGACAACCAGCGACTACTCGAGATCAGCAATCTCCAGCTCACCGGCCTCGATTATGATGGCATCAGCCAGCAGATGCGGATCAAGGACATTGCCCTGAGCAAACCCTTCGCCCGCATCGAGATCAACGAGGATGGCATCACTAACCTGCAACAACTGGTGCTGCCGCAACCTGCGTCGGGCAAAGGCACTCAAGCGGCTGCAGGCAGCAAGGGCCCCGACTTTCGTTTCACCATCGACCAGTTGCGCACCGAGCAGGGTAACCTGCGCTTTGCCGATCGCAGCCTGAGTCAGGATTTCGTGGCCGATATCGCCTCGCTGGGCGGTCAAAGCCGCCATATCAGCAATATTCCGGGGCAACGTTCTGATCTTGCCTTCAACGGCAAGGTGGATCGCTATGCACCAGTGACCATTCGTGGCGGCACCAACCTGCTGGTCGCCAACCCGATCCTCGATATCGCGGTGGCCTTCCACAATCTGGAGCTCACCACCTTTACCCCCTATTCGGGCACCTATGCCGGTTATGCCATCGACAAGGGCCAGCTCTCCATGAAGCTGCACTACAAGCTGGAGGGCAACCGGCTGGAGGGGGATAACGACATAACCATCAAGAAGTTGCAGTTGGGCGAGAAGATCAAGAGCGAGCAGGCCAAAGATCTGCCGCTGGGGCTGGCCATCGCCCTGCTGAGCGATGCCAACGGGGTCATACAGATGAACCTCAAGGTGAAGGGCGATCTGGATCAGCCGGACTTTAGCATCGGCAATATCTTCTGGGATGTGCTGGGCAACACCCTGAGCAAGGCGATCACCTCCCCCTTCTCGCTGCTCGCCTCATTGGCCGATGGCACCGAAGATCTCGATGAGCTCCCCTTCCTGCCGGGAGACCCCGACCTGACCCAAACCCAGCTGGACAAACTGGCCAAGCTGGCGCAGGCCCTCAAGGATCGGCCAAAGCTCAGCATGAACATTCGCGGCAAGGTCAATTTCAACGAGGAGCGCCCCATACTGCAACGGCAGAAACTGGAGCGAGTGCTGGCCAAGCTCACCGGCAATCAGGCTGATCTCGACCTGCTGGAGCAAGATCCCGACCTGCAGGAGGCGCTAGCGAAAGCCTATGAAGAGCGCTTTGGCGAAGATCTGGAAGATCTGGCCGACCGCCTCAGCCTGGATGAAGAGAGCCCCGCCTTGCGGGCCCAAGCTATCGCCCTGCTGCAGGAGCAACAACTCATCACCGCCAAATCCCTGCGCAATCTCGCCATGCGCCGCGCCCAAAATACCAAGGAGTTTCTGGTCGACAGCCAGGGGATCGCCCCGGAACGGCTGTTTGTACTCGACAGTCAGGTCAAGGAGGAGGACAAGGAGGCGAAAGTGGTGCTGACGCTGGATCAGTAAATCAGCCCCTTTTATCATTGCGTAATAAAAACACACCCTTTCAACTTTTTTGACACCTTTTGCTCACCAAACAACCTGATTTGGTGAGCATTTAGCCTGCCACACAAATAATCACGTAGTTTTTTTACGTTTTTTGCCTCTTCCCCCCTTGCAGGAGATCTATCCCCTGCTTAAAATCGCGCGTCTTTTGTTAACCCCCCACCTCTATTTTTGGAGAACGCCACGTGAGCGAAAAATTGGCCAACCCTGCCCCTCTGGGTCTGATGGGTTTCGGTATGACCACTATCCTGCTGAACATCCATAACGCAGGTTTCTTCCCCATCAGCGCCATGATCCTGGCCATGGGCCTGTGCTACGGCGGTATGGCCCAGATCGTCGCGGGGATCATGGAGTACAAGCGTGGCAACACCTTCGGTGTGACCGCCTTTATCTCCTACGGTTTCTTCTGGTTGAGCCTGGTGTTCCTGCTGGTGATGCCGACCATGGGTCTGGCCGAAGCCACCCCGCACGCCTACATGGGCTGGTATCTGCTGCTGTGGGGTGTCTTCACCCTGTTCATGCTGGTAGGTACTGTCAACTACCCGCGTGCCAAGCAGTTCGTGTTCGCCTCCCTGACCGTGCTGTTCTTCCTGCTGGCCGCCCGTGACTTCACCGGCAGCACCCTGATCGGCACCATCGCCGGTTTCGAAGGCATCATCTGTGGCGCCAGCGCTATCTACCTGGCCATGGCCACCGTGATCAACGAGCAGTTCGGCCGCACCGTGATGCCGATCGGCGATCACAAGAAAGCCGCCACCGTACAGCTGAAAGCCGCTGCCTGATAGGCAACCGATTCAGATTGTGAAAAAAGGCACCTTCGGGTGCCTTTTTGCTATTGCGAATAAACCATCTGCTGATCGGTTGTCAGATAAGTGCCCCTGCGTCCGCCTCCCCCGCCAGCAAGCGGGTGGCGGGAAAACGTAGGGCGGGATCCTGACTGAAAAACTGGCTCAGTTGCCGGTATACCGCCGGATAGACCTGCTGCAACCGCAGCGGATCGGTAAAGAAGCACTCGCAACTGACGGCGAAAAACTCCGCGGGATGTTCAGCGGCATAGGGATCGATGGCGGTCACTTCATCCCGGTCGAGCTGCTGGCTGAGCGCATCGAAGGCGGCCTGAAAGGCCTGCTGCCACAACTGGCTGCTCATCGGCCCCGGCAATGGGGGCGTGCCGTCCGCCTCACCACCCAACATGTCGAGCTTGTGGGCCAGCTCGTGGATCACCAGATTAAAGCCGTCCCAGTCACCGTCCTGTTGCAGGTCACTCCAGGCCAGCACCAGCGGCCCTTGCGGCCAGGATTCACCGGCGTTCTCCTCTTCCACTTCGCTCACCAGCCCGAACTCATCTTGTACCTCCTGCCTGCGCGTGACAGGTTCGGGAATGATGATGATTTCGTGAAAGCCGCGATACCAGTCAGCCCCAAGATGCAAAATGGGCAACGCCGCCTGCAGCGCCAGCACCGCCTGTTGACGGGGGCTGAGCTCTACCCCGATCAGGGTCAGGGTCTTGCGCTTGAGCAGCTGTTGCCCCAACCCGATAAGCGTGGTCTGCTCGGTTTCGCTGAGCCCTTGCAAGATAGGCACTGCCGCCAGCCCCTGACGCCACAGCGCCAGCTCATCTTCGCTCATGGGCGTTTGCGGGCGACCACCCAGCCATTTGAACCATCCCAGCACGCCAACTCCTTCTTTTTATGCAAAAAACCAGATCACAGCAGTTTGACGAACCGTTTCGGCCGCTCCTGATACGCCTGCGCCAGATAGAAACGGTGGGCAGCCTCACGCTTGAGGCTGCTGGAGAGCTCCAGCTGAGCGCAACCTGCGGCCCGCGCCATCTGTTCGACTCCCTTGAGCAAGGCTGCGCCAACTCCCGCCCCTCTTGCCCCTTCATCGACAACCAGCGCCGAAATCAGGCCCCACGCTGGTGCAACATGCAGCGGTGCCAGCCTGTGCCACACCAGCACCCCGACCACCTTGTCGGCCAAGGTGGCCAGCAACACCGCACTGGCAGGATCCGGCACCAGCAGGCGCGCCGTCACGTCACCGCCCTCGGCAGGATACCCCAATTGGCTGAACAGGTGGGCGATAGCGCTCCCGTCAGCGGCCTCAGGGGCGCGGATCGTCAATGTTTCAGCAATCTCTTTCATGATTGGCCTTATGTTTGCTTTCCATTGTGTTACGCCCGTCACATTGCTCGGCGCAGATCAACAAGGAGGATCTCATCTTTACTCATAGAAAACGCTGCTTGCCATTATCCCCCTACCCTTGTCAATTCACAAATTTGCAACAAGGCAACATTTTTCACTGGGAAGTACCGATACAACTCGATATGTTACAACCCACGCATGGCGCGCCTCTGCGCTCTGCTTAACCCCTCAACCTCGTGCTCTTTTGTTAATTGGATTGTTAACAAGCTGGGCCGAAAACAGTGACAGAGAGCGAGGCCAAGATCTCGCCAAGACAGCGCCACAAAAACAACAAAGGAGTTGTTGTACATGAATGAAATCGTCAATGCCATCAACGGTGTGATCTGGAGCCCTGCGCTCATCTACCTGTGTCTGGGGGTTGGTCTTTACTTCTCCCTGCGCACCCGCTTTTTGCAACTGCGCCATATCAAAGAGATGGTGCGCCTGATGTTTGATGGCAAGAGCACCGATGCCGGTGTCTCCTCCTTCCAGGCACTGGCCATGACCCTGGCAGGTCGGGTGGGTACCGGTAACATCGCCGGTGTCGCCACTGCCATCACCTTCGGTGGCCCGGGTGCCCTGTTCTGGATGTGGATGGTCGCCTTCCTCGGCGCCAGCTCTGCCTTCGTGGAGTCCACTCTGGGTCAGGTTTACAAAGAGAAGATCAACGGTGAATACCGCGGGGGCCCGGCTTTCTATATCGAAAAAGGGCTTGGCATGAAGTGGTACGCCTGGACCTTCGCCATCGCCACCATCTTCGCCTGCGGCGTGCTGCTGCCGGGGGTACAGGCCAACTCCATCGGTGCCAGCCTGAAAACCGCGTTTGATATTGATCCGAACGTCACTGCCGCCGGTCTGGCGCTGCTGCTCGGCTTTATCATCTTCGGGGGCGTCAAGCGTATCGCCAGCTTCGCCAGTACCGTGGTGCCCTTTATGGCGCTGGGCTACATCATAGTGGCCTGCGTCATCATCGCCCTCAACATCTCTGCCCTGCCGGGCGTGATCCTGCTGATCTGGAAAAGTGCCTTTGGTATGGATGCCGGTTTCGGTGCCATTCTGGGTCTGGCCATCATGTGGGGTGTCAAGCGCGGGGTCTACTCCAACGAAGCGGGTCAGGGTACCGGGCCGCACGCCTCCTCCGCCGCCGCGGTGAGCCACCCTGCCAAGCAGGGTCTGGTGCAGGCGTTCTCCGTCTATATCGACACCCTGTTCGTCTGCTCCGCCACTGGCTTTATGCTGCTGATCACCGGCCTCTATAACGTACAAGGGCCGGACGGTGCCGCCCTCTATACCGGTATTGCCGGTATCGCAGCGGGCCCGGGTTATGTGCAGACCGCCATGGAGAGCATGATGCCGGGCTTTGGCAGCATGTTCGTGGCCATCGCGCTGTTCTTCTTCGCGTTCACCACCATCGTTGCCTACTACTACATTGCCGAAACCAACATCGCCTATATCAACCGCAAGATGAATCGCCCCTGGCTCACCTTCTTGCTGAAAATTGCGCTGATGGCCGCCACCGTCTACGGCACCGTCAAGACGGCAGACTTGGCATGGGGTCTGGGTGATATCGGGGTCGGCCTGATGGCGTGGCTCAACATCGTCGCCATCTTGCTGCTGCAAAAAACAGCCTTTACCTGCCTGAAGGATTATGAAGCCCAGCAGGCACAAGGGCTGGATCCGGTGTTCCACCCGGAGAAGCTCGGCATCAAGAACGCCGATTACTGGATGGGCAAGCGCTCCGAGGACAATCTGGAGCGGGAGAAATCAGGCCACCCGTTCGAGCCAGATCCGGATCGCAAGATCTCCTGAACCTGAACGACATAAGACATCAATAAAAATGGCAGCCTCGGCTGCCATTTCTTTTGCGCTCTATCTTTCATTTGCTCTATATCTGCTCGTGCTGCTCTCGCTCAGAGCGGATTGCGGCGCGGCCCGAATGACAGACGCCAGCGAAACAGGCTGTTGAAGGTGGCCCGCCACTGATTGGGTCGTCCCAGGATCTGCTTTTGCAGGCGAGTCTCCTCTTTGAGCATCGCCTCGTCGCTGCGGGCCCAGGCCTGGCTGTAGAGCTGCTTGATCCCCGCCAGCGCATCCGGCGACTTGGTGATCAGGGTGCGGGCAAACTCCCGCGCTTCCACCAGCGGATCGGCGCAGACCCGGCTTACCAGCCCGAGGGATTTGGCCTCGACGGCATCGAGCTCGCGCCCACTCATGGCCAGCTCCATGGCGGTATCCACCCCCATCAGGTTGCGCATGGTGACGCTGCCACTCATATCGGGGATGATGCCCCACTTGATCTCCATCACCGAGAAGCGGCAATCGGGGGTAGTGAAACGAAAATCGGCGCCGAGCGCAATCTGCAAGCCACCGCCGAAACAGACCCCCTGAGTCACCGCAATCACCGGCACCGGCAGCTGGTGCCAGCCATAGGCAACCCGCTGGGCCAGATTGGTGGCCTCGTCGGCCTCGCGTTTGAGAATATCGAGCGCCGCCACTGGCTGCTTGAGCATGGATTTCACATCCAGCCCGGCGCAGAAGGCTCGCCCCTCACCGTGCAGGATCACCGCCCGCAGCCCCTTGTGCTGGGCAAGCTGCGTCAGGGTCTGGTCGATGGCGCTGAACATGGCGCGGTCCAGCGCATTGAGCTTGTCCCCCCGCGTCAGCATCACTTCGGCAATCCCGTCGTGGATCTCGCACTTGATCCTTGGTTTTTCCATCTCCCTCTCCTCTCCTTGATCCGGGTTATTGACCTACTGGTCATACCACCACGTTATCAGAGTGTGATCATCCGGTACAGCTGAGACTAAAGTCGGCTGGTCGCCTCCCCCTCCCTTTGTCACACTGGGCGCAGGATCAGTGCAACAAGCCAGCAAAGGACGCTGTCATGTCAACCCTGTTCAATTTTGCCAGACCACCGTTCGACCGACTGGACGAGGCGGCGCGCGAGCGGCTCTCCCGCCACCTTTCGCTCTGCTATTTTCGCGCTGGCGATCTGCTGCTCAAGGAGGGGGACGAACCTCCCGGCCTCTATCTCATCATCAAGGGAGCCGTGGAGGAGTCGGCCCCTCACCACCAGTTTGGTGATTACGGGGTCGATGATCTGTTCGATGTACGCGCCCAGTTTGACGGCCGCTGTCGCCACCGCTTCACCGCGCTGGAAGATAGCCTCTGCCAGCTCATTCCTCGCCACACCTTTCTGGCGCTCTGTGAGCAGGATCCGCAGTTTGCCAGCTACTTCACCGCCAATCTGGCCGAGCGGCAGCAACAGCAGGAGCAACGCGAGCAACTGGGCCAGAAGAATCTGGCGGAATTTATCCTGACCCGCATCGAACCCGGCCACCTGCAGGCACCGCTCATTGTCGACAGCAAGCTGTCACTGCTGGCGGCGACCGAAGCCATGGTGAGCAAGGGGACCGATTGCCTGCTCTACCCCGCCCACGATGGCTCTCTCACGCTGGCGACCCGCAAGACCTTGCTCCACGCCCTGACCCTCAAGGGATTGCCGCTGACGGCCCCTCTCTCGGTACTGACCCCCACACCGCTGATTGGTCTGCCGCTGGAGAGCTATCTGTTTGATGCCCTGCTGCTGATGACCCGCCATCGCATCAAGCGACTGGTGGTGTGGCGTGGCAACGAGGTAGCAGGGATCTTGCAACTGACTCAGGTGTTGGGGCTCTTCTCCACCCACTCCCATGTGCTGACCCTGCGCATCGCCCGCGCCGACAGCCTGCCAGCGCTGGAGGCGGTGGCCCGCGAGCAGCAGCAATTGACCCGCTCGCTGTTTGCCCAGGGGATCCACACCGCCTTTTTGATGAAGCTGATCGCCACCATCAACGAACAGCTGATCGCCAAAGCCTTTGCGCTGGTGATCCCCCCCGAAGTGCAGAATAACGTCTGCCTGCTGATGCTGGGCTCGGAGGGGCGCGGCGAGCAGATCCTCAAAACCGATCAGGACAACGCCCTGATCCTGCCAGAGGGGCTGGCATGGCCCAGCCAGACTGCCGATCTGGCAGCCTTCAGCGCCCTGCTGGAGCTGCTCGGCTACCCCCTCTGCCCCGGGCAAGTGATGGTGAATAATCCGGCCTGGGTGAAAACGGGCAGCGAGTGGCAACGGGCCATTGCCAACGCCTGCACCACTGCAAAAGAGGATGAGCTGCTCTGGCTCGCCACCCTGGCCGATGCCCATCCCATCGCGGGAGATCGCCAGCTCCATCTGCCTGTCGCCAGAGCGCTGCGTGAACAGCTGGCCGACAGGCGGGATCTGCTGGCAGAGATGGTGCGACCGGCGGTGGCCTTTCACGCCCCGCTCACCCTGTTTGGCCGGCTTGAGCAGCGTCCCGATGGACTTGATCTCAAGCGTGGCGGGCTGTTCCCGCTGGTCCATGGCATCCGCATGCTGGCCCTTGAGGCGGGTATTCTGGAGACCTCGACCCTGGGTCGCATCGACGCGCTGGTGACCGCCGAGCGGCTCAGTGCCGACTATGGCAGCAATCTGGCGGAGGCGTTTCGGCTCTTTATCCGGCTGAGATTGCGCAGCCAACTCAAAGAGCGCAGCCAGCTCAAGGGCGGCAACAGCCGGGTGCAGATACAGGATCTCAGCCATAGCGAGCGGGATCTGCTGCGCCAGGCGCTACATCAGGTGAAGAAGTTCCAGCAGTGGCTCACCTTACACTTTCGTCTGAGACAATAGCCATGTTGAGCCGCGTTCGACGCTACTGGTATGGCCGCGCCTTTCGCACTGGCGAGTTCGCGCCGCTCTTTGCCAGCCCGCCAGAAGATGAACGGATCGCCCTCGATTTCGAGACCACCAGTCTCGATCCCGAGCAGGCCGAGATCGTCTCCATCGGGGCGGTGCGCATTCAGGGTAACCGGCTGCTGACCGGCGAGGCACTCGCCATCAAGGTGCAGCCTCCGGCCAGCCTGACCGGCCAATCGGTGGTGATCCACGGCCTGCGCCATCAGGATCTGCAACAGGGGATGACGCTGGAAGCCGCGCTGCGCCTGCTACTCGACTTTATCGGCCCCCGTGAACTGGTGGGCTATCACATCGCCTACGACCTGCGTATTCTCAATCTCGCCTGCCAGAAATTGTGGGGGTTGACCCTGCCCCAGCGAGGGATCGAGGTGAGCCGGCTCTATCACGACCAGCTCTATCGCCGCTATCCCGATGCGGCCATCGACCTGCACCTGAGTGCCATCTGCAGCCATCTTGAACTGCCCCCCCTGCCCGCCCACGATGCCCTGGCCGATGCCACCACGGCCGCGCTCATCTATCTGCGCCTGACCTGCGGCTCGCCGCTGGCTTATCCCAAAGTCTAATTGCCCATAAATAACATTTAATTCACATTTTACTTACATGAGCAGGCCCCCCCTGCTCGTCGGGTTACCCCATCCACCGCTGACACTTATGTCATGGAGAACTGCAATGGAACAGCAAAGCTACCTGAGGATCCAGCAAGATCCCAACTTCCAGGAGCTGGTCGCCAAGCGCCAGCGTTTTGCCTGGGCCCTCTCGGCTCTGATGCTGGGACTCTACCTGGCGTTTATTCTGCTCATCGCTTTTGCCCCGGGCTGGCTGGGCACCCCGCTCAACGACAGCACCACTATTACCCGCGGCATCCCGGTCGGGGTGGGGTTGATCCTCTCCTCCTTCGTGCTGACCGGCATCTATGTGTTTCGTGCCAACGGCGAGTTTGACGAGCTGAACCAGAAGATCCTCAAGGGAGTGCAGTCATGAGAGCAAAAAGCATGAAAGGCACCTTGCTGCTGTTGGCCTCACTGGCCTCCTCCCCGCTGCTGGCTGCAGATGCGCTGACCGGCGAGGTACAACGCCAACCTCTCAATATGTCGGCCATTGTGATGTTTGTTATCTTCGTGGCCGCCACCCTGTGTATCACTTACTGGGCCTCCAAGCGCAACCGCTCGGCCTCCGATTACTACGCCGCAGGCGGCCGTATCACTGGTTTCCAGAACGGTCTGGCCATCGCTGGTGACTACATGTCTGCCGCCTCCTTTCTCGGCATCTCCGCGCTGGTCTACACCTCTGGCTATGATGGCCTGATTTACTCCATCGGCTTTCTGGTGGGCTGGCCTATCATCCTGTTCCTGATCGCAGAGCGGCTGCGTAACCTCGGCAAATACACTTTCGCCGACGTGGCCTCCTACCGCCTCAAGCAGACCGAAGTCCGCATCCTGTCTGCCTGCGGCTCGCTGGTGGTGGTGTCCCTCTACCTGATCGCACAGATGGTAGGTGCCGGCAAGCTGATCGAGCTGCTGTTCGGCCTGCAATACCATGTCGCCGTGGTGCTGGTCGGTATCCTGATGGTGCTCTACGTGCTGTTTGGCGGCATGCTGGCCACCACTTGGGTGCAGATCATCAAGGCGGTGATGCTGCTCTCCGGAGCCAGCTTCATGGCCATCATGGTGATGAAGTCGGTCAATTTCGACATCGGCGCCCTGTTTAGCGAAGCCGTCAAAGTGCACGAGAAAGGGATCGCCATCATGAGCCCGGGTGGCCTGGTTGCCGACCCCATCTCCGCCATCTCGCTCGGTCTGGCGCTGATGTTCGGTACCGCCGGTCTACCCCATATCCTGATGCGCTTCTTTACCGTGAGCGATGCCAAGGAAGCACGTAAATCGGTGTTTTATGCCACCGGCTTTATCGGCTACTTCTACATCCTCACCTTCATCATCGGCTTTGGCGCCATCCTGCTGGTCAGCACTAATCCGGCCTTCAAAGATGCCACCGGCACCCTGCTCGGCGGCACCAACATGGCAGCGATTCACCTGGCCAACGCTGTGGGTGGTAGTCTGTTCCTCGGCTTTATCTCTGCGGTCGCCTTCGCCACCATTTTGGCAGTGGTTGCCGGATTGACCCTGGCCGGTGCCTCTGCGGTCTCCCATGACCTCTATGCCAGTGTGCTGAAGAAGGGCAAAGCCAACGAGACCGATGAATTGCGCGTCTCCAAGATGACTACCCTGGCTCTGGGTGTGGTGGCCATTGGTCTGGGGATCCTGTTCGAGAAGCAGAACATCGCCTTCATGGTGGGTCTGGCTTTCTCCATCGCCGCCAGCTGCAACTTCCCGGTGCTGTTCCTCTCCATGTTCTGGTCCCGTCTGACCACCCGTGGCGCCGTCTACGGTGGCTGGCTGGGGCTGGTGAGCGCGGTGACCCTGATGATCCTGGGCCCGACCGTGTGGGTGAAGGTACTGGGCCATGCCCAGGCTATCTTCCCCTACGAATACCCTGCCCTCTTCTCCATGGGGTTGGCGTTCGTCGGGATCTGGTTCTTCTCCATCACCGACAGCTCCCAGAACGCGGCCGACGAACATGCCAAGTTCCTGCCGCAGTTCGTCCGCTCCCAGACCGGGCTGGGTGCCTCTGGCGCCGCCTCCCACTGACGTTATCATTACCTCACCAAGCCGGCCCTGTGCCGGCTTTTTACATGGTGGATCCCTGTTGCGCCAAATAGACATCTGACCGATCCAGATCACAGTTCTTGCTAAAACTTTCGACAGATATGTGCCATAATGCGCGCCATTTGATAGATCAATCGGGACACTCATCTTGTTAAGCAGCAACAACATCACCATGCAATTCGGCGCCAAGCCGCTGTTTGAGAACATCAACGTCAAGTTTGGCGGCGGCAACCGCTATGGCCTTATTGGCGCCAACGGCTGTGGCAAGTCCACCTTTATGAAGATCCTCGGCGGCGACCTTGAGCCCAGCGGCGGTAATGTGAGCCTCGACGTCAACGAACGCATCGGTAAGCTGCGTCAGGATCAGTTCGCCTACGAAGATACCCGTGTTCTGGACGTGGTCATGATGGGCCACGGCGAGTTGTGGGCCGCCATCGCCGAGCGCGATGCGATTTATGCCAACCTCGAAGCCACCGACGACGACTACATGAAAGCTGCCGAGCTCGAAGGGCTGGTTGCTGAATATGATGGTTACACTGCCGAAGCCCGTGCCGGTCAGTTGCTGCTGGGTGCCGGTATTCCTATCGAACAGCACAATGGCCCGATGAGCGAAGTGGCCCCGGGCTGGAAGCTGCGGGTACTGCTGGCACAGGCGCTGTTCTCCAACCCTGATATCCTGCTGCTGGACGAACCGACCAACAACCTGGACATCAACACCATTCGCTGGTTGGAGCAGGTGCTCAACGATCGTGAAAGCACCATGATCATCATCTCGCACGACCGTCACTTCCTGAACTCCGTCTGTACTCATATGGCGGATCTGGACTACGGCGAGCTGCGTGTGTATCCGGGCAACTACGACGAATACATGACCGCCGCCACTCAGGCTCGCGAGCGTCTGCTCTCTGACAACGCCAAGAAGAAGGCCCAGATCGCCGATCTGCAATCCTTCGTCTCCCGTTTCAGTGCCAACGCATCCAAATCCAGCCAGGCCACTTCCCGTCTCAAGCAGATCGACAAGATCAAAATTGAAGAAGTGAAGGTATCCAGCCGTCAGAACCCCTTCATCCGCTTCGAGCTGGAGAAGAAGCTCTATCGCAACATCCTGGAAATCGAAGGTGTGTCCAAAGGCTATGGCGAGGCGCCGCTGTTCAAGGGCCTCAACATGATGCTGGAAGTGGGCGAGAAGGTCGCCATTCTGGGTACCAACGGTATCGGTAAATCGACCCTGATCAAGACGCTGGTCGGCGATTTGACCCCGGATACCGGCCTCATCAAGTGGTCTGAAAATGCCCAGATCGGCTACTACGCCCAGGATCACGCTGAAGATTTCGACACCGATCTCAATGTGTTCGACTGGATGGCCCAGTGGAAACAAGAGAACGAAGATGAGCAGGCTGTACGCTCCATCCTCGGTCGTCTGCTGTTTTCCCAAGACGACATCAAAAAGCCGGTCAAGGTACTCTCCGGTGGTGAACAGGGCCGCATGCTGTTCGGCAAGCTGATGATGCAGCGTCCTAACATCCTGATCATGGATGAGCCGACCAACCACCTGGACATGGAATCTATCGAATCCTTGAACCTGGCGCTGGAAATGTACAAGGGTACCCTGATCTTCGTCTCTCACGACCGTGAATTCGTCTCCTCACTGGCGACCCGGATCGTCGAGTTGAGCGAAAATGGTATCCGTGACTTCGGTGGTACCTACGAGGATTACCTGCGTACCCAGGGTGTCGCGTAACGCCTCCCTGCACCACCTTGCAATGAAAAACCGGCACTCGCGTGCCGGTTTTTTTATATCCGGAGTTTAAGAGGATTGATACTGGGTATGGGCGGCGCGACCCAGCCGCAAAGCGCAGAGAACTGAGAACTGAGAACTGAGAACTGAACTTGAGTGTCCTCGCATCCAGATAAAAAAACGGCTCCATCAAGGAGCCGTTTTCAATAGGGTGACGACCACTCAATTACTCGACGGTCGCTTCCACGCTGGTAAAGTACTCAATCTTGGCTGTTTTACGCAGCTCGTCGATCAGGGACTTGTAGTCTGCCTGGGCCTTGCCCTGGCCCAGCTGGCCTTGCAGCATGCTGACCATCTGGGACGGTGCAGCTGGCACATTCACCTTATCCAGTGCCACCACAACGCGATCGTTGTTGCTCTCGGTGACCAGCGCCACGCTCGGCTTGCCATCCTTGGGATGGGGCAGCGTGAACGCCTGGGCAATCAGGTTCTGATCCATTTCCCGATCGAAACGGGTGACACCCTGGTGGGTCTCGACCTTCAGACCGAGCGCGGTCAGATCGGCATTGATGCTCTCACCAACCTTCAGCTTGTCCAGCAGGCCCTGCGCCTTGCCACGGGCCACTTCACCAGCCTTGTCATGCTTGATGGCGGCAATCACCTGCTCTTTCACTTCCGCCAGCGGCTTGACCGCTTTCGGACGATGGCCAGTGATGTGCAGCACCAGCGCTTTGCCATCTGCCAGCTCAATCACGTCGGAGTTGGTGTTGTCATCACGCAGCTGCTCGGAGAACGCCACCGAGAGTACCTTGCCATCATTGAGCGGAGCCGGGGCGTTAGCCTGGGTGAAGTAATCTGAAGATTGCACCTTCATCCCCATGGCATCAGCAGTCAAGTCCAGCGAGTCCGGGTTTTCGAAGCTGTTGTCAGCCATCTTCTGCTGCTCGGCAAAGAACAGCTCCTTGGACTTGTCAGCTTGCAGACGCGTGATGGTCTCTTCCTTCACATCGGCAAACGGCTTGGTCTGGGCCGCTTCAACGCCCAACAGCTTGATGATATGGAAACCAAACGGGCTCTTCACCACGGTGGAGAGATCACCGGCCTTGTTCAGGGCGAAAGCGGCTTTCTCGAAGGCCGGATCCATCACCCCTTGCTCGAACCAGTCCAGCTCGCCGCCCTTCTTGGCGGAGAAGGTATCGGAAGAGTCAGCCTTGGCCAGCGCAGCGAAATCATCGCCACCCTTGGCTTTGACCAGCACGGCTTCTGCTTTCTGCTCGGCCGCTTTCTCGTCCTTGCCAAACGGGATCAGGATATGTGCCACCTGACGACGCTCGGCACGCTGGAACAGATCCTGGTGCTGATCGTAGTAATCCTGTGCATCCTGATCGGAAACCTTGATCTCTTTGCCGAGGTTGGCGGCATCCAGCAGCAGATAGTCGACCTTGACCTGCTCGTCATTCATAAAACGAGCGCCATTGGTCTTGTAGTACTGCTCCAGCTCAGTCTCTGACACCTGAACATCTGCAACGTAATTGGCCGCAGCCAACCGCACCAGACGCAGATCCCGGGTTTGGTTAAACAGCTTGTCGAGCTGTTCTGCCTCGCCCTTGAGCGCAAACTCGGTGCCCACCAGAGCGCCCATCAACTGTTGACGGACCGTATCCTGACGCAGGGAGTCGCGGAACATTTCAGGGGTCATGCCAGCACGGCGGATCAGCTGCAAATAGCGGTCATTGTTGAACTTGCCGTTTTCGGCAAACTCCGGCATGGCGACTATGGCTTGCTTGATCTGCTCATCGCTGATGCGCAGACCCAGTTCACGGGCTTTGCTGTCCAGCAGCGCCTGGTCAATCAGCCGATCCAGCACGCCACGGCGAAACTGTTTCATGTAATCGGGATTGGTGGCCAGCTGGCTGAATGCCTCTCCCATTTGGGATTCCATCCGGGCACGCTCGTTACGGTAGGCATTTTCCAGTGCCGCAGCACTGATCTCGGTGCCATTCACAGTGGCGGGGGCGGTACGAGCCGGGCCGTTGAGGTAACTACCTACACCAGCCAAGGCAAAGGAGAGGATGATCAGGCCCAAGATAACCTTGGCTACCTTGCCCTGCGCCCCTTCGCGTAGTTTATCCAACATCATGTTTGTACTTATGCTCCGAACTCGATGGGCGTAAACAATAAAAAGGCGCACCGATTGCGATGCGCCTTGGTCAATCAGTATGAGAGAAGACTCTCTAACTTGTCTGGTCTGCGACCAAGGACGGTAGCCGACGCATATCAGCGACCGACTTAGTTAACAGCGTCTTTCAGGGCCTTACCGGCTTTGAAGGCAGGAACTTTACCAGCAGCGATTTCGATAGTCGCGCCAGTTTGCGGGTTACGGCCTGAACGGGCAGCACGCTCGCGTACAGCGAAAGTACCGAAACCAACCAGAGCAACCTGGTCACCCTCTTTCAGAGCTTCACCTACAGCCTCAATGAAGGCATCCAACGCACGGCCAGCGGCCGCCTTGGAGATATCAGCACCGTCTGCAATCTTGTCAATCAGTTGAGATTTATTCACTCTTATATTCCCCTTTTATCAAATACCGCTGCGACGTCGATTTCCCTGGCCACAACAAGTGGAGGTTTTATAGCAAGCCTCCTGATCAGTTGCAAGTGACAATCTGGCGCAAACCCGCGCCACATAACGCATTGCGACTCATCACGAGTACCCGATCGGTGGTCAAGGCTACTTCCGTTATCGGGCGCATGCAAGCCTTAACCACCCACCGAATGCGCCAAATTTGCGGCGCATCAACATTTACGCGACAGAAACGCGTTCGAACCCCTGTGGATTGTCCTGCAATGCCAATTCCAGCACCTCGTCAATCCAGCGAACCGGATAAATTTCAAGGTCACGTTTGACGTTGTCCGGGATCTCTTCAAGGTCTCGCTCGTTCTCTTTCGGAATAAGCACTCGCTTGATGCCGCCACGATGGGCCGCCAGCAACTTCTCCTTGAGACCACCGATGGGCAGCACTTCGCCGCGCAGGGTGATTTCGCCAGTCATCGCCACATCCGCACGAACCGGATTACCGGTCAGGCTGGAGACCAGCGCAGTACACATGGCGATACCAGCACTCGGGCCATCTTTCGGGGTTGCCCCTTCCGGCACGTGCACGTGAATATCACGCTTCTCGTAGAAGTCGGCATTGATGCGCAGCTTCTCGGCACGGGCACGCACCACCGTCATGGCAGCCTGGATGGACTCCTGCATCACATCACCGAGCGAGCCGGTATACGTGAGCTTGCCCTTGCCCGGCATGCTGGTGGTCTCGATGGTGAGCAGTTCTCCCCCCACTTCGGTCCACGCCAGACCACAGACCTGACCGATCTGGTTCTGGTCAGCAGCCTTGCCGTAATCAAAGCGCTGTACCCCGAGAAACTCCTTGAGGTTGGCCTGATTGACCTGAACATGCTTGATGCTCTTGTCCAGCAGGATGCGCTTGACCGCCTTGCGACAAATCTTGGAGATCTCCCGCTCCAGACTCCGCACCCCCGCCTCGCGGGTGTAGTAACGGATCACCCCGACCAGGGCTGAATCCTCGATGGTGATCTCGGACTCTTTCAGGCCGTTGCGCTGGATCTGCTTGGAGAGCAGATGCTGCTTGGCAATGTTGAGCTTTTCGTCTTCTGTATAACCGGAGAGACGGATCACTTCCATCCGGTCCAGCAGCGGACCCGGGATGTTCATGGAGTTGGAGGTGGCCACGAACATCACGTCCGACAGGTCATAATCCACTTCCAGATAGTGATCGTTAAAGCTGTTGTTCTGTTCCGGATCCAGCACTTCCAGCAGGGCAGATGCGGGATCGCCACGCATGTCCGAGCTCATCTTGTCGATCTCGTCGAGCAGGAACAGCGGGTTTTTCACCCCGACTTTCGCCATCTTCTGGATAAGCTTGCCAGGCATGGAGCCAATATAGGTACGGCGGTGACCACGGATCTCCGCTTCGTCACGCACCCCGCCCAGCGCCATCCGCACATATTTGCGACCAGTCGCCCTGGCGATGGACTGGCCCAGCGAGGTCTTGCCCACACCGGGAGGCCCAACCAGACAGAGGATCGGGCCCTTGAGCTTGTTCACCCGCGCCTGTACTGCCAGATACTCGAGGATGCGATCCTTGACCTTTTCAAGGCCATAGTGATCTGCATCCAGCACCTCTTGCGCCTTGCCAAGGTCTTTCTTGACCTTGGAGCGCGCCTTCCACGGCACCTGTACCATCCAGTCCACATAGCTGCGAACCACGGTGGCTTCAGCCGACATGGGCGACATCATTTTCAGCTTGGCGAGCTCTGCCAACGCCTTTTCACGGGCGTCAGCTGGCATACCAGCCTCTTCAATCTTGCGATTGAGGGCTTCGAACTCATCCGGGCTATCTTC
The DNA here is from genome assembly GCF_000820145.1 of Aeromonas sobria. Classification (GTDB taxonomy): domain Bacteria; phylum Pseudomonadota; class Gammaproteobacteria; order Enterobacterales; family Aeromonadaceae; genus Aeromonas; species Aeromonas sobria. The sequence goes on from NZ_CDBW01000018.1 coordinate 71,358, forward strand.
CAGCTCACCCAGCTCTTTCTGGATCGCCTTCATCTGCTCGTTGAGGTAATACTCGCGCTGGCTCTTCTCCATCTGCTTCTTGACGCGCGTGCGAATGCGTTTCTCGACCTGCAGCAGGTCAATCTCCGACTCCATCATCGCCATCAAGAACTCGATGCGCTCGGAGACAGAGACGATCTCCAGCACCTTCTGCTTGTCTTCCAGCTTGAGCGGCATGTGGGCAGCCATGGTATCGGCCAGCCGTGCAGCATCGTCGATCGCCGAAATCGAGGTGAGCACCTCGGGCGGGATCTTCTTGTTAAGCTTGATGTAACCTTCAAACTGACCGATAGCAGAGCGAACCAGTACATCCTGGTCCTTCTCCTCGATGGTGCTGGAGGCAATGTATTGCGCCTCGCCAACGAAGAAATCCTTATCGTCGATCATCCGCTCTAGGCGGGCACGCTGCCCCCCCTCTACCAGCACCTTGACGGTGCCATCCGGCAGCTTGAGCATCTGGAGAATATTGGCCACTGTCCCGACGTTGAAGATCTCTTCGACCGTCGGCTCATCGGTTGATGCGTCCTTCTGGGCCACCAGCAGAACTTTTTTGTCCTGCTCCATGGCCGCTTCAAGACAGCGAATAGATTTTTCCCGCCCCACAAAGAGTGGAATGACCATGTGGGGGTACACCACCACGTCACGAAGAGGCAGGACGGGAATCTCGATGCGTTCTGAACGCTCTAGGTTCATATATGTCCTCTCGGCTTGTTATACCGTTGGCAAAGCGCTTGGCTGAGTATATGGGGGCGTAGAGATGAGATTCAATCGCCGAAACCGTAAAAAGCATGAAAGGGGCAAAAAGCCCCTTTCATTTGATTAAAAATCAGACATTTACTCTGATACAGCAGCCTGGGTCTCAGGATTTTCGTAGATCATCAAGGGTGCAGAGTCCCCTTTGATCACGGTCTCGTCGACCACCACCTTGCTGACCCCTTCCAGAGAAGGCAGGTCATACATGGTATCAAGCAGCACAGCTTCCACGATGGAGCGCAGGCCCCGAGCGCCGGTTTTACGCTCCATTGCCTTGCGGGCAATGGCATTCAGTGCGTCGTCACGGAACTCCAGCTCAACCCCTTCCAGATCGAACAACGCAGCATACTGTTTGGTCAGTGCGTTTTTCGGCTGTTTCAGGATCTGAATAAGTGCGGATTCATCCAGTTCAGTCAGGGTGGCGACCACCGGCAGACGGCCGATGAACTCGGGGATCAGACCGTATTTGATCAGATCTTCCGGCTCCACCTTGGCAAAGGTCTCGCTCAGGGTTGCCTTGGCATCCTTGGATTTCACCTCGGCACTAAAACCGATACCGGTCCCCTTGACGGAACGCTGCTCAATCACCTTGTCCAGACCGGCAAAGGCACCACCACAGATAAAGAGGATCTTGGAGGTATCAACCTGCAAAAACTCTTGCTGCGGATGCTTGCGACCACCTTGCGGCGGCACAGAAGCAATGGTCCCTTCAATCAGCTTGAGCAGTGCCTGCTGCACCCCTTCCCCGGAAACATCGCGGGTGATAGAGGGGTTGTCCGACTTGCGGGAAATCTTATCGATCTCGTCGATGTAGACAATGCCACGCTGGGCCTTCTCTACGTCGTAGTCGCACTTTTGCAGCAACTTCTGGATGATGTTCTCCACATCCTCGCCCACATAACCGGCTTCGGTCAGGGTGGTCGCATCGGCCATGGTGAACGGTACATCCAGCAGACGAGCAAGCGTCTCGGCCAGCAGGGTCTTGCCGCTACCGGTTGGGCCGATCAACAGGATGTTGGATTTGCCGAGCTCCACGCCACTGTTTTCGCCGCTGTTACGCAAACGCTTGTAGTGGTTGTAGACGGCAACAGCCAACACCTTCTTGGCATGGTCCTGCCCGATCACATAGTCATCAAGATGAGCACGGATCTGATGAGGGGTCGGCAGCTCGCTACCATCCCGCTTCGGCGAGATCTCGCGGATCTCTTCGCGGATGATGTCATTGCACAGCTCGACACACTCATCACACACGTAGACGGAAGGGCCAGCGATCAGCTTACGCACTTCATGCTGGCTTTTGCCGCAAAAAGAGCAGTAGAGCAGCTTGTCACCCTCACCCTTGCGTTTATCTGTCATTCAGCAACCTCGTTTTATCAATAGAGGATGGATTAGCCTGTCGAGTTTACAACAGGCCGGAACACCCTGCTCAGCTACGCTGGCTCAGCACGCCATCAACCAGGCCATAGGCCACGGCCTGCTCGGCGGACATGAAGTTGTCACGATCGGTGTCACGCTCAATGTTAGCCATGTCCTGACCAGTATGGAAAGCCAGACGATCGTTCAAGGTATTCTTGATTTTCAGGATCTCCTGGGCATGGATCTGGATATCAGATGCCTGGCCCTGGAAACCGCCCAACGGCTGGTGGATCATTACGCGGGCACTCGGCAGGCAGAAACGCTTGCCCTTGGCACCGGCGGCCAGCAAGAAGGCCCCCATGGAGCAAGCTTGCCCCATACAGATAGTGCTGACATCCGGCTTGATGAACTGCATGGTGTCATAAATAGACATGCCCGCAGTCACCGACCCACCCGGAGAGTTGATATAGATGTAGATGTCCTTGTCCGGATTCTCGGACTCAAGAAACAGCAGCTGGGCAACCACCAGGTTGGCCATGTGATCTTCCACCTGACCAGTCAGGAAGATCACTCGCTCTTTCAGCAGACGGGAATAGATGTCGTAGGAACGCTCCCCTTTTGCAGTTTGCTCTACCACCATAGGGATGAGTGCATTGCGCGGGGATTCAGTTACATCGTTATAGTTTTTATACATAAGGCATTGTCCCTAAAATAAAATGGCCCGAGTGGAGATCACACGAGCCATTATACTTAACAGTCTTGACCTTAAGTCAAATGTTCTTAGGCAGCGACACCGGACTTGTTGATCACTTCGTCAAAGGCAAGTTCTTTTTCGGTCACTTGCGCTTTGGACAGGATCAGGTCGATGGCTTGATCTTCTACTGCCAGGTTACGGACGCCGTTCAGCATCTGTTCGTTCTTCTGGTAGTGCTCGATCACTTCCTGCGGATCTTCGTAGGCAGTGGCCATGGACTCGATGATGCTGGTTACGCGGGCATCGTCAGCCTTGATCTCGTTGGTGCGGATCACGTCACCCAGCAGCAGGCCTACGCGTACACGACGCTCGGCTTGAGCCTGGAACAGTTCAGCCGGCAGCTCAGGTGCGTTACCGCCCTGGAAACCACCGAAGCGCTGCAGCGCTTGCTGACGCAGGGTGTCGATCTCTTGAGCCACAGCGGCTTTCGGCAGATCGATCTGGTTGGCTTCAACCAGGCCGTTCAGAACCTGCTCTTTCACGCTGTTCTTCAGGGCTTGAGCCAGTTCGCGTTCCATGTTCTTGCGCACTTCGGCTTTCAGCTCTTCAACAGAACCGTTCTCGATACCAAAACGCTTGACGAACTCTTCAGTCAGCTCAGGCAGGATCTGCTCTTCAACCTTGTTCAGCTTGGAAGCAAACTTGGCTGCTTTGCCTTTCAGGTTTTCAGCGTGGTAGTCAGCCGGGAAGGTCACTTCGATGGTGAACTCTTCACCTGCTTTCTTGCCCATGATGGCGTCTTCGAAGCCAGGGATCATGCGGCCAGCGCCCAGCACCAGGTTGAAGCCTTCAGCTTTGCCGCCGTCGAACTCTTCACCGTCGATGGAACCGACGAAGTCCAGGGTCACGCGCATGTCGTTGGCTGCTGCGGCATCAACGTCAGCCCAAGTGGCGTGCTGCTTGCGCAGGGTGTCGATCATGTTGGCCAGATCTTCATCCTTCACGGTCGCAACCGGCTTCTCGACCTTGATGGTCTCGAGACCTGCCACTTCAAACTCCGGGTATACTTCGAAGGTTGCAGTGAATTCGAAATCCTGACCTTCCTGGATCTCTTTCGGATCCATGGTCGGGGCACCAGCCGGGCTCAGCTTGTTTTCGATGATGGCTTTGATGAAGTTGTTCTGCATCATTTCATCAGCAACACGGGCATGAGCCATGGCACCAAACATCTTCTTGATGATGGCTACCGGCGCCTTGCCTGGACGGAAACCGTCGATGCGACGAGTTTTGGCCAGGCCATTCAATTCTTTACGCACAGCGGCGTCAACGGTAGCGGCCGGTACGGTAATGGTAAGGCGGCGTTCCAGACCCTGGGTTGTCTCTACAGAAACTTGCATTCTTCTACCTCGTTCAACTCAGCACTGAGTGCTGACCCTTTATTGCCCCTGGGCAAAGCCCGGAGTCTTCCTGTTTATAAAGACAACGATATGTCTTTGTGATGAGAAAATATGACGCGGCATTATAGCGGCGCACTTTGGTCGAGTCGAGCCACACATCCCCCACATTGAGTGGCGTGCCAGCACAATTCTTGCAAAACTTTCCTTTATATGGGGAGAGAGATGCACGACTTCAACCATTGGTTGGCGATAATTTTGCGTTTACGCCGTTCTTTTTATCCGGATGGCGGTTTATTGCCCATTTTTCGGGTCAAAACCGGTCATAAACAACAGGCCAGCCGTGGCAACGACTCAATTTGTCCCGCCAAACGAAGATTGACCTAATCAGACATTGCGTCCCCTGCCCTCCCTCGTTATGGTGACAGCCAAATTGATGAATCTGGAGTCACTCACATGGGCTTTTTCCGCTTTTTGTTCAATCTGCTCTGGTTTGTCCTGGGAGGCATCATTATGGGCCTGGCCTGGTGGCTAGCCGGTCTGCTCTGTTTTATCTCGCTGATCGGCATCCCCTGGGGCCGCGCCTGCTTTGTGATCGGTACCTTTACCTTCTTCCCGTTTGGCAAGCAGGCGGTCAATCGCAAGAGCATGACCGGCTTCAGCGATATCGGCACCGGCACCCTGGGGCTGATAGGCAACATTATCTGGTTTGTGCTGATCGGTGTCTGGCTGGCCATCGGCCACATCGCTTCGGCGCTGGCCTGCTTCGTGACCATCATCGGCATTCCGTTTGGTATCCAGCACCTCAAGTTGGCACTCATCAGCCTGGCCCCCATTGGCCAGATGATCGTGACCAACCACGAGGCTGAATCAGGCCGCTATATCCGCTAAACGCGGGAAAATGCGCGGGCGGGCACTGCCCTGCAACGAAAAAAAGGGCAGACTAGGGTCTGCCCTTTTCTATTGCCACTGTTGAGACCGTCATGTTACCCAGCCACTTTTTCGCCAACCTCGCCCGCATGAAGCTGATCTACCGCTGGCCGCTGATGCGCAATATCCAGCCCGAGAACATCGCCGAGCACAGTCTGCAGGTCGCCATGGTGGCCCATGCCCTCGGCATCATCAAAAACCGGCTGTTTGGCGGCAGCGTAAATGCCGACCGCGCCGCCGTGATGGCGCTCTACCACGACAGCAGCGAGGTGCTGACCGGCGATCTGCCCACGCCGGTCAAATACTTCAATCCCGAAATTGCCCGCGAGTACAAGAAGATCGAACTCGCCGCCGAGCAGCGGCTGCTCGCCATGCTACCACCGGAACTGATCGAGGATTTTCGCCCGCTGCTCGACTCGCGCGTACAATCGGGCACGCAGTATGAGGAGCTGGCTAGACTGGTGAAAGATGCCGACACCCTCTGTGCCTATACCAAGTGTCTGGAGGAGATCAACGCCGGCAATCGGGAATTCGAACCGGCCCGCAAGCGCCTCGAAGCCATGCTGGAAGCGCGGATGAGTGAGGAGATGCGCTACTTTATCGACACCTTTGTGGCCAGCTTCTCGCTGCCGCTCGATGAGCTGAACGCTCACTAAGCCACGCCACCTGAAAACAGAAGGGCCCGCCGGTTTGCACCGGCGGGCCCTTCGTTATTTATTGCAGATTAGATGCTGCGCATCAGTGGCCCAGCTCGCGGGACGGCACCAGACCGCTCGCCCGCCAGGCGGGATAGAGGGTCGCCACCAGACTCATCAGGATGGCGGCGCCAGTCACAATGAGCAGATCCTGCATATGCAACTCGGTCGGCAGAAAGTCGATAAAATAGATATCCGGATTGAGGAAACGGTGGCCGATCAACCCCTCGATAAAACTTAAGATCTGGGTCAGCTTGCTGGAGAGCAGCCCACCCAGCAAGGCGCCAAGCAGCGCCCCCGCTACGCCGTTGACCATCCCCTGAATCACGAAGGTGAGCCGGATCTGGCCGGGGCTCGCCCCCATGGTCTTGAGGATGGCAATCTCGCTGCGTTTCTCGTTCACCGCCATCACCAGAGTAGAGACGATGTTGAAACAGGCTACCGCCACTACCATCAGCATCACCACATACATCACGGTACGCACCATCTGGATATCCTGATAGAGGTAGCCCTGGCTGTTCATCCAGCTGCGGATATAGACGTGATGGGGGAACTGCTGCGCGGCGGCAACCGTGATCGACTGCGCCTTGAGCACGTCGCTCACCCGCAGACTGAACCCCTCCACGCCGCTGCCCATGCCAGTGATGGTCTGGGCATCCGCCAGGTGCATAAAGCCGAGCAGCCCGTCGAGTTGACCGCCGATCTCCAGCAGCCCGACTACGGTCAGCGCTTCCCGTTTGGGATTTTTGATCCCCGCCTGATCGCCCCCTTGCGGCAGCAGCAGGGCGACAGCGTCTCCCAGCTTGACCCCCAGCTTGTCGGCGATGGTCTTGCCGAGGATCACCCCATGCTCGCCCGGTTGCAGCTCACGCAGGCCACGACCCGTCATGTATTTGCCCGCATCCGACAGATTGGCTTCCAGCTCCGGCAGCACGGCGCGCAGTTGCACCCCCTTGAGGGCGGAGCCGTGCTCCAGTAGGCCATTCAAACGGATCACCGGTGCAGCAGCCTCGACACCGGGCTGGGCCAGCAGATAGTCCCGCAACCGGGGCCAGTCGGGCAACGGCTGCTCGACCGCATCCAGCTCGCCCTGCGGCACCACAGATAACACCCGATCTTTGAGCTCGCGCTCGAAACCGTTCATGGCGGAGAGACCCAGGATCAGCGCCATCACCCCAAGGGCAATACCGATCAGGGAGGAGGCGGAGATAAAGGCGATAAACCCGTTGCGACGGCGGGAACGGCTGTAACGCAGGCCCAGAAAAAGGGGCAGCGGTTTGAACATCAGGCAACCTCCGCCATCACGCCGCTCACCAGGGTTACCCGGCGATGGAGCTTGGCCGCCAGACTCAAGTCGTGAGTCACCACCACAAACGCAGTGCCCAGTTCACGATTCAATTCGCACAGCAGTTCATAGACGGCAGTAGCACTGGCGTGATCCAGATTACCGGTCGGTTCATCCGCCAGCACCAGACTCGGCTCATTGACCAATGCACGGGCAATCGCTACCCGTTGACGTTCGCCACCGGAGAGCTCGGAGGGACGGTGATCCAAACGATGGGATAGCCCCACTCGCCCCAGCATTTTGGTCGCCTTTTCGGTGGCAACCGCCACCGACTCACCGGCGATCAGCAGCGGCATGGCGGTATTTTCGAGCGCACTGAACTCGGAGAGCAGGTGGTGGAACTGGTAGACAAACCCCAGCTCGCGGTTGCGAAAGCGCGCCTGAGTACGGCTATCCCAGTGGTGGATATCCTCCCCCTTGAAGAGCACAGCGCCGCTGGAAGGGTTATCTAACGCCCCCATCAAGTGCAGCAAGGTGGTCTTGCCGGAGCCCGAGCTGCCCACTACCGCCAGCATTTCGCCCGGTGCGACGCACAGATCGATCCCCTTGAGCACCTGGGTTTCCAGCTCACCCTCTTGATAGACATGATTGAGCGCCTGACAGCGCAGCAGAGGTTCACGGGATACGGCTTCATTCATACAAGGGGCTCCACTTGCCTCAGTAACTACACTGGCACCGGTCACGGCACCATTAACAACCCCGGCATTCACACCGGCGCTAACAACAGAAGATGCATTCTTCACCGCATTACTCATAACGCAGTGCCTCGGCCGGTTTGACCCGTGCCGCACGAACAGCCGGATAGAGCGTGGCACTGAAGCTCAACAGCACGGCGCCCAACAAGATGGTGATGACCTGACTGGGCTCGACGATGACCGGCAAGCCACTGCCGCCCGCCGCCATATAGAGGTTGAGCCCCACCCCGTTGAGCAGGGGGTTGAGACCCAGGCTGAGCGCAAGACCCGCCAATCCGCCAAACAGGGCACCAATCACCCCGCTGGATGCACCGAGTACCATGAAGATCTTGACGATACCGGACTCGCTCATGCCCATGGTGCGCAAAATGGCCACTTCCCCCTCCTTGTCACTGACCACCATCACCAGTGCCGAGAGGATATTGAAGGTGGCCACGGCGATGATCAGCACCAGCATCAGCCCCATCATCCGTTTTTCCATGGCCACCGCCTGGAACAGCTCGCCCCGCTCGCGGCGCCAATCCTGCCACTGCAGCCCGTCGGGCAGCGCAGTTTTGATCACCTCATCGACCGCAAAGGGATCATCGAGCCAGAGACGAATGCCCCCGACGGTGTCGGTCGGCAGGCGCAACAACCGCTGGGCATCCCCCAACGCAATGAGTGCAATCTGGTTATCCACGTCTGCGCCAACCCCGAAGATGCCGGAGACGGTAAAGAGACGCTGGGCTGGTACCCGGCCAAACGGCGTAAAACGCGTCGCCTCAGGCACAATCAAGCGCACCTGATCACCAATGGAGACATTGAGACGGCGCGCTACCCCCTGCCCCAGCACAATCTGATAGTGACCGGCCTGCAAGGTATCAAGGCGCCCCCCCAGCATCTGGCTGTGAAGAATGTCATCCTTGGGCCAGTGGGCGGGGTCAATCCCCTGCACGCTGACCCCGGTCAGCTGGCCGGGGCTTTGCAGCATCCCTTCGCTGTCGAGCATGGGGGCCGTTGCCACCACATGGGGCAAGGTGGCCAGATCCGGCAAACCTTGCGGATCTGCATCAATGCGGCCGGCCTGATTGGTCACCACCACATGGGGGATCACCCCGAGGATGCGCCCCTTGAGCTGCCCTTCGAAACCGTTCATCACCGAAATGACCACCATCAGGGCGGCGACCCCGATGGCAATGCCAAAAGTAGAGAACAGGGAGATAAATGAGACGAAGCGATTGCTGCGCTTCGAGCCGGCATAACGCAGGCCGATGGCCAGCGAAAGGGGCTGAAAAAGTCCGGTCTTCAAGGATATGTACGTTGCCAACAAAATAAGATACCGGATAATAAAGGGAAACCGTCCATGACAACAAGGGATAGCCTCCATGCAGGAACAGTTCTTCAGCGTCACTCATGCCACGCCGGTCAATGTGATCCCCATGCCGGCCGACTTCCATCTCCCCTCGCTGGCGGAGCTGGATGCTGAGTTACCGGAGCCCTTTCGGATTTCGTCATCCATTACATCCATCGATCTGGTGACCACTCGCCTGCTGCGCAATCAAAACGAGTCGATGCACGATCTGATCGAAATCGTCAACCAGCAGTCCCGCAAGATCGACCTGATCATGGGATATGTGTTGTCAGTACAGGACCACCCGGAACAACGTTTCTACACCCTGCGCTTTAGCGCGGGCCAGCTCACTTACCTGCATCCCGCTCATGGCCATGGCGACGTTCCCCGGTTGCAGCAGATCGTGCGGCTCAAAATTTTCTTGCACGATGAAGCGGCCGCCATCTACTGCTATGGCCAGGTAAAACAGCTCGACCGCAGCGAAAATGGCACCCATGTGCTGCTCGATTATGTGCGGATCCGCGAAGATGACCGTGAACTGCTGGTGCGTGCCAGCCTGCATGTGCAGTCCAAGCAACTCAAGCTGCGCGCCCAAGAGCGTCAGCGCTAACCACAGCGAACGCCAACGATAGATCACGTCAACGTTAAAAGAATCGAACAATGCCCATAACGCTCCCCGCCTTACCCGCCAAAGCGGGCCAGAAGTTAACCCTCGGCCAGCTGGTCGGCAGCAGCCTCTCGCTGATTGCAGCCCGTCTCACCAGTGAAGCCAAGGGCCCGGTACTGCTTATCACCGCAGATACCCCGAGTGCCCTGCGCCTTGAGCAGGAGCTACAGTATCTGCTGGCTGAGCAGGACTGTCCGGTGCTGCTGTTTCCCGACTGGGAAACCCTGCCCTACGACACCTTCTCCCCCCATCAGGACATCATCTCCCAGCGGCTCGAGACCCTCTACAAGCTGCCACAGATGAGTAAAGGGGTACTGATCGTCCCCATCTCTACCCTGATGTTGCGCTGCGCGCCCCGGGTCTATCTCGACAAATACAGCCTGGTGGTCAAGGCCGGGCAGCGCCTCAACCTGCAACAACTGCGGGGGCGGCTGGCCGAAGCGGGCTATGTGGCGGTGGATCAGGTGCTGGAGCATGGCGAATTTGCCGCCCGTGGCTCCCTGCTCGATCTCTTCCCCATGGGCAGCAACAGCCCCTATCGCATCGACTTCTTTGATGACGAAGTGGACTCCATCCGCCCGTTCGATCCCGAGACCCAGCGCTCCAGCGAGCCGGTCAAGACCGTCAGCCTGCTGCCTGCCCGGGAGTTCCCCACCGACGAGGCGGCCATCGAACTGTTTCGCGGGCAGTTCCGCGAGCAGTTCGAGCTGTCGCGGGCCGAGGGTTCCGTCTATCAGGAGGTGAGCAAGGGGCGCTGGCCAGCTGGCATCGAGTATTATCTGCCGCTCTTTTTCAACCAGACCGCCAGCCTGTTTGACTATCTGCCACAAAACACCCTGCTGCTCACTGTGGGGGATATCTACCCCGCCGCCCAGCGCTTCTGGAACGACATCGACCAGCGCTATGAAGACAGGCGCTGGGACAACACCCGCCCCCTGCTGCCACCGACACAGCTCTATCTGCCGGTAGAGCAGCTGTTTGCCGCCCTCGGCCAATATGGCGCCGTACGGTTGCAAGAAGCCCCTACCGCTGGCGATGCAGGCCAGCACGATCTGCCCATCTCAGCGCTACCCGAGCTGCAACTTGATCACAGCAAGGAGCAACCGCTGCTGGCGCTGAATCAGTTCCTGCAAGGCTTTGCCGGTCGCACCCTGTTTGCGGTGGAGTCCGAAGGGCGGCGGGAAGTGCTCGGCGATCTGCTGGCGCGTATCTCGCTGCAACCCAAAGAGTTCGCCTCGTTAAGAGATTTCATGGCGAGCAAGGCCCGCCACGGTCTGCTGGTGGCGCCGCTGGAGCGCGGCTTCCGGTGGCAGGAGGCCGGTCAGGATCCATTGGCGCTGATCACCGAGACCGAACTGCTGGGCGGCAAGGTGCGCAGCAAGCGCGCACGGGAGAAGAGCAAGAACTTAAGCTCTGATGCGGTGATCCGCAACCTCGGCGAGCTGACTCAAGGCCAGCCGGTGGTGCATCTGGATCACGGGGTCGGCCGCTATCTGGGGCTGGAGACCATCGATGCCGGTGGCCTGCCCACCGAGTTCCTCACCCTCGAATATGCTGGTGGCGACAAGCTGTTCGTGCCGGTCACCAGTTTGCACCTCATCAGCCGCTACACCGGCTCCGATAACCCGCCCAGCCACAAGCTCGGCGGCGAGGCTTGGGTCAAGGCACGGCGCAAGGCAGCCGAGAAGGTGCGCGATGTGGCAGCCGAGCTGCTGGATGTCTATGCCATACGCGCCGCTCGCGCCGGTTTTGCCTTCAAACACGACAAAGAGGCCTATCGCCAGTTTGCCGCCAGCTTCCCGTTCGAGGAGACCGACGATCAGCTCAACGCCATCAATTCGGTGCTGGGGGACATGTGTCAAGCCAAGAGCATGGATCGACTGGTGTGCGGCGATGTGGGCTTTGGCAAGACCGAAGTGGCGATGCGTGCCGCCTTCGTGGCCGTCCATGGCGGCAAGCAGGTCGCCGTACTGGTGCCCACCACCCTGCTGGCGCAACAGCACTACGACAACTTCCGCGATCGCTTCGCCAACTGGCCGGTGCGGGTCGAGGTGTTGAGCCGCTTCCGCTCCGCCAAGGAGCAGACCAGCGTCTTGAAAGAGCTGGCGGAGGGCAAGGTGGATATCATCATCGGCACCCACAAGCTGCTCGGCGCCGAGCTCACCTTCAAGGATCTGGGCTTGCTGGTGGTCGATGAGGAGCACAGATTCGGGGTGCGCCAAAAGGAGAAGATCAAGGCGCTGCGGGCCGATGTGGATATCCTCACCCTTACCGCCACCCCCATTCCGCGCACCCTCAATATGGCGATGGCGGGGATGCGGGATCTCTCCATCATCGCCACCCCGCCCGCCAAACGGCTCGCCATCAAGACCTTCGTGCGCCAGCACGAACCGGCGGTGGTACGCGAGGCGGTGCTGCGGGAACTCAAGCGCGGCGGTCAGGTTTACTACCTGCACAACGATGTGGAGAGCATCGAAAAATGCGCCGCCGATCTGGCGGAGTTGGTACCCGAGGCCCGCATCGGTATCGCCCACGGTCAGATGCGCGAGCGCGACCTTGAGCGGATCATGTCCGACTTCTACCACCAGCGTTTCAATCTGCTGGTCTGCACCACCATTATCGAAACCGGCATCGATGTGCCGAGCGCCAACACCATCATCATGGATCGGGCGGATCACTTGGGTCTGGCCCAGTTGCACCAGTTGCGGGGCCGGGTTGGCCGTTCTCACCATCAGGCCTATGCCTATCTGCTCACACCCCATCCCAAACTGATGAGCAAGGATGCGGTCAAGCGGCTGGAGGCGATCGCCGCCCTTGAGGATCTCGGCGCCGGTTTTGCGCTGGCGACCCACGATCTGGAAATCCGTGGCGCAGGCGAGCTGCTCGGTGACGATCAGAGCGGCCAGATCGAATCGGTCGGCTTCACCCTCTATATGGAGATGCTGGAGCAGGCGGTCGAGGCGCTGAAAAATGGCAAGGAGCCGTCGCTGGAGCAGCTGATGAGCCAGCACACCGAGGTAGAGCTGCGCCTGCCTGCGCTGTTGCCGGACGACTACATCCCGGACGTCAACATGCGGCTCTCCATGTACAAGCGGATCGCCAGCGCGGCGGATGAGCAGGAGCTGCGCGAGTTGAAAGTGGAGCTTATTGACCGTTTTGGCCTGCTGCCCGAGGCGACCAAAACCCTGCTGGAGCTGGCGGCCTTCCGCCAGCGTGCCACAGCGCTGGGCATTCGCCGGGTAGAGATGAGCGAGCGCGGCGGCTATCTCGACTTCACACAAGAAACCAAGGTCAATCCGACCTATCTGGTCAAATTGCTCTCCAGCCAGCCACGGGTCTACAAGATGGACGGGCCGACCCGGCTGCGTTTTCAAATGCCCACCCAGGAGCGCGCCATGCGTCTCAAGCTGGTGGATGGCTTGCTGGCAGATCTTGCCAACAACAGCCTGTGAGGGTGAGCCTTGCTGGCAGATAGCCCAGCAAATGAAGCCAACGAAAACGGGAGCCAAATCGGCTCCCGTTTTATTGATGCTGGGGTGTGCTGAGTATGTTGAGTCCGACAACGAGTGTCGTTGTTGGGCCTATCTTCCCTCAGCCCAACCTGCCCGGCTGATCAGATGGGGACGCTCAACCCTGGTTGGCCGGATCCTCGTGAGCCGAAAACTCCCGCATAAAGGCCTCGGCCCGCTCCACCATCTTGGTGGAACCGACGAAGTAAGGGGTGCGCTGGTGCAGCGCGGTGGGCTGGATATCCATGATCCGGCCAAAGCCATCTGAGGCTTTTCCGCCCGCCTGCTCCACCAGAAACGCCATCGGGTTGCACTCATAAAGCAGGCGCAGCTTGCCGTTCGGCGAGTTGGTGCCGGACGGATAGATGTAGATACCGCCCTTGAGCAGGTTGCGATGGAAATCAGAGACCAGGGACCCGATATAGCGGGAGGTGTAAGGGCGATTGGTCGCCTCGTCGCGCTCCTGACAATATTTCAGGTACTTCTTCACCCCGTCCGGGAACTTGATGTAATTGCCCTCGTTGAGCGAGTAGATTTTGCCCTCTTCCGGAATGCGGATGTTCTCGTGAGAGAGGCAGAAGCAGCCGATGGAAGGATCATAAGTAAAGCCGTTGACACCAAAGCCGGTGGTGTAGACCAGCATGGTGGAGGAGCCATAGACCACATAGCCAGCAGCGACCTGACGGTTACCCGGTTGCAGGAAGTCTTCCAGGGTCACTGCGCCACCTTGCGGGCTCAAACGGCGGTAGATGGAGAAGATGGTACCGACCGAGACGTTGACATCGATGTTGGATGAGCCATCGAGGGGGTCGATCAGCACCACGTATTTGGAATTTTTGGAGAGTGGCGAGTCAAAAGCCACGAAGTCCTCTTCCTCCTCCGAGGCCATGCCACACACCTCACCACGGGCCTCAAGTGCTGCCTTGAAGCGCTCGTTGGCATAGACATCCAGCTTCTGCTGCACCTCCCCCTGCACGTTTTCAGCGCCCATTGAGCCAATAATATCCGCCAGTCCCGCCTTGTTGATCTCCCGGTTCACCACCTTGGCGGCGAGGCGGATCGAACTCAGCAGCGAGGTCAGCTCGCCAGTCGCGGTAGGGTAGTCCGCCTGCTTTTTGACGATGAACTCACCCATGGTGATCATGTTTCGCATTGTTATTCCTTTAGGTCGCATCAGTTGGCTTTGAAAACGTTTGCAGGGGTCGGTAAAAAAAACACCGAACACCGACGGCCTTGATTTGTAACCTAATGTAACGCCTGCCTTTGCTTTTTGCAGCGAATTAAGCGGTCTAATAAATCGACGATTTCATCCCTTTTTCGCTCAATAATCCCCTTTAAAAGGTTTCATACGATAACTTAAAGCCGCTTAATTCGTGCAAATAAGCGGCTGTATCCCGCGTGATGACTGGCATTCTGCCGCTGGGTAATGCCCCTGCTGACACTTGTTTCCCACTCCTCCCCCCCTTGAGATCCGATTGCCAATACAGCACACTGATTTCGCTTTGGAAGCAAATAAAACTCAAGGATTATCAATGAACAAGACTCTCATTGCCGGCATGGTAGCCGGACTTTTCGCCCTTCCCGCCGGGGCAGCAGAAGTGCCAGCCGGCACCAAGCTGTTACCCGATGCCCAGCAAACCTATGTCACCAATATCGGCAGCGAGCCGACCACCATCGACCCCCAACTGGTGGAAGAGAGTGCCGGCAGCGCCATCGTCAACGATCTGTTTGAAGGGCTCTATACCCTCGACGCCAACGGCAAGACCCTGCCCGCCGGCGCACTCAGTTACGAGCTGGATAGCACAGGCACCGTCTATACCTTCAAACTGAGGCCGGAAGCCAAGTGGTCTAACGGTGAACCGGTCACCGCCGCCGATTACGTCTACGGCTGGCAACGAGCCGCCGCCCCCAAAACCGCTTCCAACTATGCCTGGTTTATCGAATTGATGGGTATCACCAATGCCAGCGAGGTGATCCAGGGCAAGAAGAGCCCGGATACGCTGGGCGTCAAGGCACTGGATGCGCACACCCTGCAGGTGACCCTGAAAAATCCGGTCCCCTTCTTCCTGAAGACGCTGGCCCACTACACCACCTTCCCGGCGCCCAAGGCCACCATTGAAAAATTCGGCAAGGATTGGGTCAAACCGGGCAATATCGTCTCCAACGGCGCCTTTGTGCTCAAGGAGTGGACCCCCAACGAGCGACTGAGCGCCGAGCGCAATACCCACTACTGGGACAACCAGCACACCGTCCTGAACAAGGTGGTCTATCTGGAGATCGTCTCCGAAACCGCCGCCTACAACCGCTATCGCACCGGTGAGCTGCACTACACCACCTATCCGCTGGAGCAGTACAAGCACATCAAGAGCCAGAGCCCGCAAGATCTGGTCAGCGCCCCCATGCTCGCCACCTATTACTACGTGTTCAATGTGAACCGCAAACCGTTCGATGATCCGAAAGTACGCAAGGCACTCTCGCTGGCCCTTGATCGAGAGACCATCACCGACAAGATCCTGGGGCAAGGGCAACTGCCCGCCTTCAGCCTGACCCCACCGAGTGTCGATGGCTTTGATCTGAAAAAACCGGCCAGCCAGCAGCAGAGCAAAGAGGCGCGGATCTCGCAGGCCAAAGCATTGCTGACCGAAGCGGGTTATGGCCCGGACAAACCGCTCACCGTCGATATCCTCTACAACACCAACGAGAGCCACAAGAAGATCGCGCTGGCCGTCTCCTCCATGTGGAAACACAACCTGGGAGTCACCGCCACCCTCAACAACATGGAGTGGAAGACCATGGTCTCCACCCTCAACGAGGGGGACTTCGGTGTCAGCCGCTACTCCTGGAACGGGGATTACAACGATGCCTCCACCTTCCTCGATATCCTGACCTCCAGCAGCAGTGCCAACAGCGGCAAGTGGTTCAACAAGCAGTACGACGCCCTGCTGGCCAAGGCCCACGACGCGCAGGATGCTGCCGAGCGCAATCAGCTCTACCAGCAGGCGGAAGCATTGATCGAGGCCGAAGCCCCTATCGCGCCGCTCTACTTCTACGTCAAATCGCGACTGCTCAAGCCGTTCGTCAAGGGTTACCCCTATCAGAACCCGCAAGACATCGTCTATAGCCGGGACCTCTATCTGGTCGCCCAGTAACCTGTCGCGCACAGCCTGTGTCTAGTCCTGAAATAGGT
>NZ_CDBW01000019.1 GCF_000820145.1 Aeromonas sobria
CCACGGAGTCGCCCACCTCGGTGGTCACCTTGCTGCTGGTGTCCAGCTGCTCGTAATTGCCACCGCTGCTGCCGGTTATGCTCACCGTCAGGCTGCTGCCATCCTTGTACACATCGTCGCTCGGGGCATCGACCGTCACGCTGCCGCTCAGCTCGCCCGCCTTGATGGTGATGCTGGAGCCATTGGACAGGGTCAGAACCAGGTCACTCTGTGGGGCGTTGTTGACGCTGGCGCTGTAGGTGATCTGGCCCCCTTCGTTGACCTGCGCCGGGGCGCCCAGGGTCACAGTGGTGGTGTCGACAGTGTCGTTAATCTGGGTGGTCGTTGAAGGGCTGGTGATGATCTGGTTGAAACCACCGCCCAGAGTACCGGTAATCGAAACGGTGATCGTTGACGGATCGACATAAGGGCTGTCTGCCGGAGCAGCAACAGTGACCGAACCGGAACTCTGCCCGACGGGAATGGTAATCACTGCACCATTGGACAGCGAAATAACCAAGTCAGAACCAAAAACAGGTTCATCAAGTGTCGCGGTAAAGGTGATAAGCCCACCTTCGCTCACCTGTGTATCTGCACTCAAGACAAGGTTGGCGGATGTAAACAGAGGATCATCTTCTCCTGCAGCGCCAAGCGGTGGCTCGCCAGTGGCGTTATAGGTGGTATCGAAAGTGGCTTCGGCAATGGTTGCAGAACCGGTACGGTCGATGGTGACAAACCCGCCGTTGCCACTGGCTCCGGCGACACCACCAATACCGCCACCACCAGCGGCAGGTGCACCGCCTGCTGCAGAGGCTTCAAAGGCCTGGGTCGGGTCAGCGCCGCCCAAAATCGCCTGTTGCAAGGCATTGATCTCATCAGGAGTACCGGCGGCACCGTTTTGCGCCAGCTGGGGGGCATCCCCCTCTTCTGCGGGCTCACTCTGCTCGCTGGCCGGTTGCACATTGAATGACTGTCCGCCACCCATAAAGCTGGCACCATCCGGCGACATGATCACTGCACCTTTCGGCAATACATCACCTTCAGCCAACAATTTTTGACTGCCATCGGCAGCAATCTGATAAGCCTGCCCTTTGAGTTGGGTAATGGTGATGCCCTGTTCCATGGTAACGGTGTTAGTAATCATGTTCTCTCCTGAATCCTGATTTGAATGCAATAAGCCACAGCCTACTGTGCATATAGATGGCAAAAATAACCAGCTCGAAAATTCGAAAGGATAGACTGATTTGAAGCTGAATCTTTCAGCCAGGCAGGAGGGTATGAAATGGCAAGGTCGGAAGGGTAAAAACCTAATTTATCAATACATTACAAAACAGTGACAGGAGCATGACAAGGCATGCTCCTGTTTAGATTAACCCTAGGCGCCAGCCCAGAGGATAATAGCCAGCAGCTGTGGCGAGATAATCCGCAGGAACATCACCAGCGGGTAGACAGTGGCGTATGAAAGTGCACTGGCACCACTGGTCGGGTGCATGGCGTTGGCAAAGGCCAGCGCGGGAGGATCAGTCATGGAGCCTGCCAGCAAGCCGCACAAGGTGAGGTAATTCATCTTGCCGTAGAGGCGTGCCAGCACACCGACCACCAGCAGCGGGATCAGGGTGATCGCTATGCCGTAGAGCATCCAGGCCGGGCCATCACCGTTGATCAGGGTATCGATAAAACCGGCCCCCGACTTGAAGCCCACCACGGCCAGAAACAGCACGATACCGATCTCCCGCAGCGCCAGGTTGGCACTGGGGGGCATGAACCAGTAGAGCTTGCCGATGCTGCCGATCCGCGACAGGATCAGCGCCACCACCAGCGGCCCCCCCGCCAGACCCAATTTGAGGGCAGCCGGGAAACCGGGCAGATAGAAGGGGATGGAGCCGAGCAGCACACCGAGGCCAATCCCGATAAATACCGGCAACATCTGCACCTGTTGCAGTTTTTGCTGCACGTTGCCGACCACATTAGTAACCGCCTCGATCGCCTCCAGGCGTCCCACCAGATTAAGGATGTCACCAAACTGCAAACTGGTCTGGCTGGTTGGCACCAACTCGATACCGGCGCGGTTAAGACGGGAGATCACCACGTCATAGCGCTGTTTGATGTCAAGATCGCGGATCTTCTTGCCCAGAACCTGCTCGTTGGTCACCACTACCCGCTCGACACGCAGATCGGTGCCCCGGGTCGAGAGCGAGGTCTCCACTTCCTCCCCCAACACCAGCAACACCTTATGCAGCGCATGGCGTTCACCCACCAGGTGGAGCAAGTCACCCAGCTCGATGCGGGAATCAGGCCGCGGCACCATCAGCTCCTCACCCCGCTTGAGGCGAGAGCAGATCACATCCGACTCATCGAGACTCGGGATCTCGCTCAACATCAAGCCGTGCATATTGGGGTTGCGCACCGCGATGTTGATGGTCTGCAAACTCTCCTTGGTTTTACCAGTCTGTTGCTCGAACTGGGCGGCTTCATCGTCGATCTTGATGCGAAAGAACACCCGAACCAGCCACATGGTGAGCAAAATGCCACAGATGCCGAATGGATAGGCGACCGCATAGCCCATCCCCATCAGGCCGGTCGAACCGGGCGCAGCGCCCAGCTCGGCCAGGATCTGCTGGCCCGCACCGAGGGATGGCGTATTGGTAACGGCACCGGAGAAGACCCCCAGAATGACCGGCAACGGCACATCGAACAGCTGATGCAATCCGGCGGCCACCACGCAGCCAAGGATAACCAGCAGGGCGGCAAAGGCATTGAGTTTGAGACCCGAACTGCGCAATGACGCGAAGAAGCCCGGCCCGACCTGAATACCGATGGTATAGACAAACAGGATCAAACCAAATTCTTGAATGAAGTGAAGGGTTTGTGCATCCAGTGCGAGATTGGAAGCACCAGCGAAATGACCCACAATGATGCCGCCGAACAGCACTCCCCCTATCCCCAGACCAACGCCATAGACTCGCCAGTTTCCCAGCCAGAGCCCTAGCACTGCCACCAGCGACAACATGCTGATGGAAAGCGCGATATCACTCATTTCGTGCATCCTTTGCGAATTGAACTGTCCCTAGCTTGTCAGCAAACGCTGACGCCAACTGTGTGATACCGCACGAATTTATCCTTTTTACGCGCTAAAAATACCAATTAAGGGCTACTCAAGCGACATAGCCATAAATGGCCATAAAGTGACAAACACTGCCGCCCAACACAAAAAGGTGCCAGATAGCGTGGTTGTAGGGGATCTGCTTGGCCACATAGAAAATGACACCGAGGCTGTAGATCAGGCCGCCGAGTCCGAGCAGCAGCAACCCCTCCCCGGCCAGATGGATGTAGAGCTGGTAGATCACCACCAGTGACAGCCAGCCCAGCATCAGGTAGGTAAACAGCGACAACTTCTTGAAGCGGTTGATGAACACCAGCTTGAACACCACCCCGGCCAGCGCCAGGCCCCAGATCACCACCATCAACCCTTTCGCCAGCGGCGTATCGAGGGCCACCAGCAGGAAGGGGGTGTAAGTACCGGCAATCAGCAGATAGATGGCGCAGTGATCAAACACCTTGCACCAGCGTCTGGCCCGCCCTTCAGCCATGCTGTGATAGAGGGTCGATGCCAGATAGAGCAGCACCAGACTACCGCCATAGAGGCTGTAACTCACCAGCGCCTGCGTGCCCTGCCCCCAGCCCTTGATGAGCAACAGCACCAGGCCGATCCCCCCCAGCAACAATCCCAATCCGTGGCTGAGCCGGTTGGCTAACTCTTCACGGGGAGAATAATCTGTCACGCCACTCATATCGTTTACTCCAGCTTTAATGGGCTCACTCTACCCAGCACCATTTCAGAGTACAAGTGTTCGCTTAAAAAATGGGGTGGCTGCCACCTGCCAACCTTTGGTGTATGCTCTGCCGCCGATGCCCGAGACAAGTGGCATAGACACCTACCCGGTGACCTGGTCTGGAGAACCTGATGAAGTTGACTGAGCTGTTTACACAACCGGATGCCGCCTTTGGCGACGCAATGAGCGCTATGCTGGCACATTTTCACCACTCGGATGACAGTCAGGCCCCCTACCAGCACGACCAGTTCACCCACCAGCTAGATCAATCCCGCATGCCTGCGGTCGGCCTCTCCATCGAGCACTATCTGGCACGGCTGGCCACCCTGGTGCCCGGTGCCTCTCACCTCACCTCGCCACGCTACATGGGCCATATGACAGCACCACTGCCAGCCTATACCGCCGAGCTATCGCGTCTGCTGGTGATGCTGAACCAGAATCCGATGAAGATGGAGTCCTCCCGCCTGCTCAGCTTTCTGGAGCGGGAGGTGCTGGCCAAGCTGCACCGCCTCATCTATGGCAGGGACGATGCCTTCTACGGCGAGCAGATGCATGCCAAGGATGCCGCCCTCGGCGTCATGACCAGCGGCGGCACCATCGCCAACGTCACGGCGCTGTGGCTGGCCCGCAACCGCGCCTGCGGCGACAATCTGTTCGCCCTCTATGAGCAAGGCTATCGCGGCGCCGTCATTCTGGGCTCCCGGCTGATGCACTACTCCTTCGACAAGGGAATGGATCTGCTGGGACTGGGTGCCCGCAGCGTCTGGCGCCTTGAGACCGACGAGCAGAACCGGCTCAGTCTGGCTGTACTGGAGCAGGCGCTGCTCCAGTGCAAAGAACAGAAGCTCAAAGTGCTGGCGCTGGTTGGCGTGGCGGGCAGCACCGACTTTGGCTCCATCGATCCGCTGCCGGAGCTGGCGGCCATCGCCGAGCGCGAGCAGATCCATTTTCATGTGGACGCCGCCTGGGGCGGCCCGACCCTCTTCTCCCCCCGCTATCAAAACTTGCTGGCCGGGATCGAGCGGGCCGATACCGTCACGCTGGATGGTCACAAGCAACTGCTGGTGCCGCTCGGTACCGGCATGCTGCTCTGCCGCCAGCCCGATCTGATGATGGCGGTCAAGCGAGAGGCCCCCTACGCCATTCGTGCCACCTCGTTCGATCAGGGGCGCTTCACGCTGGAGGGTACCCGCCCGGCCAACGCCCTCTATCTGGATGCCGCCTTCCAGCTGTTTGGCCAGCAGGGGTACGCCCACCTCATCGAGGCCAACTACGACCGCGCCCGACTGATGGCCGAGCTCATCGCCAGCGACCCTGCCTTCGAGCTGATGTCGGCACCGGTGATGAACCTGCTCTCCTACCGCTGCATCCCGCCCCACCTGCAGGGCAAAGCGCTGGATGAAGCAGCCAACGCGCAGATCAACGACTTCAACGTGGCCCTGCAAAAAGCCCAGCGGGCCGAGGGGCACAGCTTTGTCTCCCGCACCCAGCGGGCGGTGGAGCGCTACGGTGCCCAGCCGGTCACCCTGCTGCGGGCTGTGCTGCTCAACCCGCTTATCGAAGAGCACCACATCCGCGAGCTGCTGGCGGATCAAAAACGGCTGGGCGAGCCCCTTGCCCGCCAGCTATTTGGCTAGCGCCGTGCCAGGGAACTGGACGTAAATTAGGCGGTCTTATTCATTTGCCGTTGCCCATCGGGCAGGTAAACTGGACAAAATTTTGCGGTCTATTTCTGAGGGCTATGCGCCAAACATGAAGCAATTTATTGAATTTATTCCACTTATCGTTTTCTTCGCGGTCTACAAATTTTACGACATCTATATGGCCACCGGCGCACTGGTGGTGGTGACCGGTCTGCAACTGCTCTACAGCTGGGTGCGCTATCGCAAGGTCGAGAAGATGCAGCTGTTCACCTTCATCCTGGTCGGCTTCTTCGGCGGCCTCACCGTGTTCTTCCACGATGACACCTTCATCAAGTGGAAAGTGACCATCATCAATGTGCTGTTCGCGCTGGGCCTGCTGATCAGCCGCTACGGCTTTGGCAAGAACCTGATCAAGCAGATGCTGGCCAAGGAGCTGCAAGCGCCCGATGCGGTCTGGGACAAGGTCAACCTCGGCTGGGTCGGCTTCTTTACCGTCTGCGGCCTGCTCAACCTCTACGTGGCGTTCAACATGCCGCAAGAGATGTGGGTCAACTTCAAGGTGTTCGGTCTGCTGGGGATGACGCTGGTCTTTACCCTGCTGAGCGGCGTCTACCTCTACCGCCACATTCCGGCGGATCAGAAAGAGCAACTGAAAAAATAACCCTCATCAGAAAAGGATCCTCTCATGTGGTATCTCATCTACTCCGAAGATGTCCCCAATAGCCTGCCACTGCGCAAACAGGTTCGTCCTGCCCACTTGGCCCGGCTGCAAGCGCTGCAGGATGAAGGTCGCCTGCTGACCGCTGGCCCCAACCCGGCTATCGATGCCGAGGATCCGGCCGATGCCGGCTTTACCGGCAGCACCGTCATCGTCGAGTTTGCCTCGCAAGCTGACGCCAAAGCCTGGGCTGATGCCGACCCTTATGTGACCGCCGGTGTTTACGCCAAGGTCACCATCAAGCCGTTCAAGAAAGTCTTTTAAACCCGCGTCAGATGCAAAGAGGCCGGAGTGGGTGTGCAACCCGCTCCGGCCTCTTTTTATTGGGCGCTGCGCAGCGCACCTGCAAGATCACGCCCTGGCGACAAACCAGGGGTTGAGGATGTCGGGCTTGTTGTAGGCAAGGGGTGAGCCATCGAGTTGGGTGACGCTGCCACCCGCCCCCTCCAGCACCGCCTGCGCCGCACCGGTATCCCACTCACAGGTGGGGGCTAGGCGCGGATAGAGCTCGGCGCCCCCCTCGGCGATGATGCAGAACTTGAGGGAGCTGCCCATGGAGACCAGCTCAATCTCGCCCCGCCCTATATCCCCGAAGCGGGCCAGATAATCGAGAGTCTCCTGCGACAGGTGATTACGACTGCCCACCACCCGCCATGCAGTTCCTTCTCGATGAGGCAGAGTCTGGATGGGCTCGCGCTTGCCATCGGCAATACGCCAGGCACCGAGCCCCTTGCCGCCATACCAGAGCTTGTCCAGCACTGGCGCATAGACCAATCCCCAGCGCGGCGCCCCCTCTTCAATCAGCGCGATGTTGACGGTGAACTCGCCGTTGCGGGAGACAAACTCCTTGGTGCCATCGAGGGGGTCCACCAGCCAGTAGCGTGACCAGCCGTGGCGCGCTGCCATTACCTCGGGGCCAGACTCCTCTGACAATACGGGGATGTCTGGGGTCAGTCGCGCCAGCGCCTGCACAATCACCTCATGCGCCCCCTTGTCGGCAGCCGTGAGCGGACTCTCGTCGCTCTTGTACTCCACCGCAAAAGGCTCGCGGTAGATCGCCATGATGGCCGCCCCCGCCGCGCGAGCAACAGGTTCAAGGTCGGTGATATCGGGGTGGTACAGGGGATGCGCCATAACAATCTCGTCCAGCTCACAGGGCCAACCAGTGTAACCCTTTTGACATCAACTGTTTATAGCCGATTGTGCTGGGTTATATCTCGCGCTCAGGCTTTGACTATCGCCAAACTCACCCTGCGGGTACCAACATCACATCGATTCCTGCATGGCGTAATCCCGCAAGAATATCGGCAGGCACAGCATCATCGGTGATCAGGGTATGAATACGCGGGGTATCGATAATCTTGTGCAAGCTGCGTCGGCCAAATTTGCTGGAATCGGTGACTACGATGATCCGCTCGGCGACCTGACACATGCAGCGGTTAAGGCGCGCTTCATCATCGTGATGGGTACTGATGCCACGCTCGAGGTCGATGCCATCCACCCCGAGAAACAGCAGGTCAAAATGGTAGTTTTGCAGGGATTGCTCGGCCTGCGCACCATAGAACGAGAGTGATTTGCGGCGCAGGTGGCCGCCGGTCATCAACAGGTCGACCCCCTCAGCCTCCAGCAGTGCATTGGCCACGTTCATGCCGTTTGTCATCACCAGGATCTCCTGGTGCTCGCGCAGATGACGAGCTACCTCCAGCGTGGTTGTGCCCGAGTCGAGGATAAGACGACTCCCGGGTTGCACCAGTGTGGCCGCCAGTGCGCCGATCCGCTGTTTGACCGGCGTATTGAGTATGCTTTTGTCGGCAATGGTTCGCTCTGGTACGGCCTGATTGGGTTCACACAACAGGGCGCCACCATAGGCGCGTACAGCGACCCCTTGTTTTTCGAGGAACGCCAGATCGTTGCGAATGGTGACGGTCGACACCTGATAATGGGTAGCCAATTCATTGACCTGAACGCTGCCATTGCTGCGCAGCTGCTGAATGATCCGCTCCCGCCGCTCACTGGTACCGAGTCCGATCTTTTCTGTTGTTTGCATAGTCTCTTCTGCCGGAGTGCTGTGGTGAAAAACGACTTTCACTTCATTACGGTTTCATATTAACGCGCAGTACCAGAGCCAAATCAAGCCTTCATTAAGCTTTCATATAGTAATATTTGCATTTCCCATCCCCACGAACAGTTTCGATATCTTTCTTTTTGTGATCACCTTCAAGAACCTATGACTCTTTTGTTTCGCTTTCCTTTTCTTGAGATTACCGTAAAGAAAAGGAAGCGAAAGGCTATTTTCATCTACAGCAACGAAGGAAGATCAAAATGAAATCCATGCTGGCACTGGTCGAAAGACATAAACAGGGAGAACCGGTCGGGATCTATGCCGTCTGCTCCGCTCACCCGCTGGTGCTGGAGGCCGCTTTACGCTTGGCCGCCGAAGGGGATCAACTGCTGCTGGTCGAGGCTACCTCCAATCAGGTGGATCAGTTCGGTGGTTATACCGGTATGACACCTGCCGATTTTCGTGATCGCCTCTATCAACTGGCTGCCGAGTGCCACTTTCCGGCGCACAGACTCATCCTCGGGGGTGATCACCTTGGGCCCAACCGCTGGCAAGGTGAGCCAGCCGAGCAGGCCATGGCCCATGCCGAAAAGCTGATTGCCTGCTATGTTGCCGCCGGTTTCAAGAAGATCCATCTCGATTGCAGCATGTCTTGTCAGGGTGACCCGGTGCCGCTGACCGATGAGCTGGTCGCAGTGCGGGCCGCCCGTCTGGCGCAGATCGCCGAGCAAACCTGTCTGGCCACCTTTGGCCAGAGCGATCTGGTCTATGTGATTGGCACCGAGGTGCCGGTGCCGGGCGGTGCTCATGAAGAGCTGGCCGAGCTGGCCGTCACCACCCCGGAAGCGGCACGCCATACCCTGGAAGCCCACCAGCAAGCCTTCGCTCAGGTCGGTCTGGCCCATATCTGGCCACGGGTCATTGGGCTCGTTGTCCAGCCCGGGGTCGAGTTTGACCACACCCACATCATCGATTACCAATCAGCGAAAGCGGCACCACTGAGCCGGATGATCGAAGCCTACCCCCATCTGGTGTTCGAGGCTCACTCCACCGATTACCAGACCCCCGAGGCTTATCGTCAGCTGGTTCGCGACCACTTTGCCATTCTCAAGGTCGGCCCGGCCCTCACCTTTGCATTGCGTGAAGCGTTGTTTTCCCTTGCCGCCATCGAAGAGGAGCTGGTTGTCGCCAAGGCGTGCTCGGGCCTGCGCCAGGTGATGGAAGAGACCATGCTGGATCGCCCCGACTTCTGGCGCAGCCACTATCAGGGCAACGCAAACGAATGCCGACTCGCGCGCGGTTACAGCTACTCAGACCGCATTCGCTACTACTGGCCCGATGCGCGCGTCGATGAGTGCTATGCCAGATTGCTCACCAACCTGGCCGCAGAGCCCATCCCCTTGCCACTACTCAGCCAGCATCTGCCCCTGCAGTACCGCAAGGTACGTCAAGGCACGCTGGCGGCCAATCCCCATGAGCTCATTCTCGATCAGGTGCAGGAGGTGTTGCGCAGCTATGCCAACGCCTGCGGCACAGCCTGCCCCTGTCCTTCCCAGCTTGACCCTGTTGTTTAAGGAGTTGTAGACATGATCCTTGGTTATTCAGAAGAGATGCTGCGCACGGCCAACGGCCTGGCGACAGCCCGTGAAATAGAGCAACAACCGGCCACCTGGCGAGAGACCCTTGCCATGGTGGAGGAGTGCCGCAATGCGCTGGATCGCTTTCTTGCCCCTCTGCGCTCCCATGGCAATCTGCGGGTGATCCTGACCGGTGCTGGAACCTCTGCCTTTGCCGGACGAGCGCTGGCCCCTTACCTCTCTGGCCACTTGAAGGCCCGGTTCGAGGCGATTGCCTCCACCGATATAGTCACCGATCCGGCCGAGTATCTGGCCGAGGATTGCCCGACTCTGCTCATCTCGTTCGCTCGCTCAGGCAATAGCCCAGAAAGCGTTGCCGCCGTTGAGCTCGCCAGCCAACTGCTCGGCAACTGCCATCATCTGGTGCTCACCTGTAATGGCGAAGGGGCACTCTATCGCCGCTGCCAGCAAGATGCCCACTCTCTGGCCCTGCTGATGCCGCCCCAAACCAATGATCGCAGCTTCGCCATGACCAGCAGCCTCACCAGCATGATGCTGAGCTGTCTTGCCGTCTTCCTGCCGAACCAGTTCAACCAGCAGGTTTGCGCACGACTGGCTGACGTCAGTGAAGCGATCCTTGAGCAGGTTGTTCAGCGGGTACCAGCATGGAATGAACCGCTGCCACAACGGGTCATCTATCTTGGCAGCGGCAGCCTACAAGGGGTTGCCCAGGAGTCAGCCCTCAAGTTGCTGGAATTGACTGGTGGCCGACTGGTCGCCATGTTTGACTCTCCCACCGGCTTTCGCCATGGCCCCAAATCCGTCGTCAATGCACAGACTCTGATCGTCCAGCTCATCTCCAACGACCCCTATACCCGTCAATATGATCTGGACCTGCTGCGCGAACTGCGGGCTGATGGACAGGCAGCCCGGGTGGTCGCCATTGCTGACCAGCATGATCCCCGTATCGAGGAGGGTGAGCACATCTATCTGCCCCACACCCTGCAAGGTGATGACGCCCAGCTCGCCTTCTGTTACCTGCTCTATGCCCAGTTCTATGCCTTCCATACCTCGCTGAGCCTTGGCATCAGCCCGGACAATCCCTGCCCGACAGGACAAGTCAACCGGGTCGTACAAGGGGTCAATATCTACCCGTTTCACCAAAAAGGAGCCTGATGATGCCAAACATTGTATTGAGCCGGATCGATGAGCGTCTGATCCACGGCCAGGTTGGTGTGCAATGGGTAGGCTTCGCTGGTGCCAATCTGGTGCTGGTCGCCAATGACGAGGTGGCCAATGACCCCATCCAGCAGAACTTGATGGAGATGGTGCTGGCCGAAGGGATTGCGGTGCGGTTCTGGCCGCTCCAGAAGGTGATCGACAACATCCACAAGGCGGCGGATCGCCAGAAAATTCTGCTGGTCTGCAAAAATCCTAGCGACTTCAACACCCTGGTTCAGGGAGGTGTCCCCATCTCCCGTATCAACGTCGGCAACATGCACTACGCCGATGGCAAACGCCAAATCCACAAGACCGTATCTGTGGACGAACAGGACATCACTGCGTTTCGCGCCCTGCAGGACGCCCGCATCGAGTGCTTTGTCCAGGGAGTGCCGACCGAACCGGCACAGGACATTTTCAATTTGCTCTGATTAAGGACAATTGTGATGGAAATCAGTTTATTACAAGGGCTTCTACTGGGGGTTTTGGCATTCTTTGCCGGACTAGACCTGTTCAATGGCCTGACCCACTTCCACCGGCCCGTCGTACTGGGGCCGCTGGTTGGCCTGATCCTCGGCGACCTGCCCACCGGTATTCTGGTAGGCGGTACTCTGGAGCTGGTCTGGATGGGGCTGGCGCCGCTGGCGGGCGCGCAGCCACCCAACGTCATCATCGGCACCATAGTCGGTGCCACCTTCGCCATCACTACCGGGGTCAAGCCGGATGTGGCGGTCGGGGTTGCAGTTCCCTTCGCCGTTGCAGTCCAGATGGGGATCACCTTCCTCTTCTCGGTAATGTCGGGAGTCATGTCTCGCTGTGATCGCATGGCTGAAGCGGGTGATACCCGAGGGATCGAGCGGGTCAACTATCTGGCGCTGCTGACACTGGGCACCTTCTACTTTCTCTGCGCCTTTCTGCCCACCTACTTCGGGGCCGAGCACGCCAAAGCGGCCATCGATGTACTGCCAGCCCGCTTGATTGACGGCCTCGGTGTTGCTGGCGGCATCATGCCTGCCATCGGTTTTGCCGTGCTGCTCAAAATCATGATGAAGAACGTCTACATCCCCTACTTCATCCTCGGCTTCGTTGCTGCAGCCTGGCTCCAGCTACCGGTACTGGCTATCGCTGCCGCCGCACTGGCCATGGCCCTAATCGACTTCATGCGCACCACCACCCCGCAAGCTCGTCCTGTCCAGGAGGAAACTGAAGATGGCATCTAACAACACCGCAGCCCGGGTCATCTCGGCAGTCGAACCACAACCGTCTCATGCCCCTTCTGACGACACCTATGAAGATCAGCAACTGGGCGCCGAACTGACCAAGCAGGATATCAATCGCTTTGCCTGGCGCTCCCTGCTCCTGCAGGCCTCCTTCAACTATGAGCGGATGCAGGCCTCGGGCTGGCTCTATGGGTTGCTGCCCGCACTACAGAAGATCCACACCAATCCTCGGGATCTCTCACGGGCAATGAAAGGACACATGGGCTTCTTCAATACCCACCCCTTCCTGGTCACCTTCGTGATGGGGATTGTGCTGGCGATGGAGCGCTCCAAACAGAACGTCAACAGCATCCAGAGCACCAAGATTGCTGTCGGTGCACCGCTCGGCGGGATTGGTGATGCTATGTTCTGGCTCACGCTGCTCCCCATCTGCGGTGGCATCGGGGCAGATCTGGCGCTACAAGGCTCCATCATGGGCGCCGTGTTCTTCTTCCTGCTGTTCAACGTGGTGCACTTCGGTCTGCGTTTTGGCCTGGCTCACTACGCCTATCGGATGGGGGTAGCTGCCATTCCGGTGATCAAGGCCAACACCCGCAAGGTGGGCCATGCCGCCTCCATTGTCGGCATGACGGTCATTGGCGCTCTGGTAGCCACCTATGTGCGCCTCGGCACCACGCTTGAGATCACCGCCGGTGATGCCGTCGTCAAACTGCAGGCTGATGTGCTCGACAAGCTGATGCCCGCCTTCCTGCCGCTGCTCTACACCCTGGCGATGTATGCCCTGATCCGCAAGGGCTGGAGCCCGCTGCGCCTCATCGTCATCACTGTGGTACTCGGTATCGTCGGCAAGTTCGCCGGTTTCCTCTAATCCGGAGCCGGCTGTGGGCCGGCCCCTTTGCAGTAAAGGAACAGACTATGTTGGGCATCATCATTTGCGGTCATGGCGGTTTCGCCAGCGGTCTGAATCGCGCCATGCTCCAGATCCTCGGCGAACAGGAAGCCGTTATCGCCATCGACTTTCCCGAGAGCTCCACCACCGCTCTGCTGCAGGCGCAGTACGAAGCGGCGCTGGCAGAGATCGACAAGGGGGATGGCGTGGTCTTCCTGACCGACCTGCTCGGCGGAACCCCGTTTCGGGTTGCCTCTACCCTGGCATTACGCCAAAGCAATCGGGAAGTCGTTACCGGTACCAACCTGCAGCTACTGCTGGAGATGGTGCTGGAACGAGACGGGCTCAGCGCCCACGAGTTCCGTTTGCAAGCTCTCACTTGCGGCCACCGGGGCCTCACCTCGCTGGCGGATGAAATGCAAAAAGATCGCCAAGCAGAAGCAAGCCTGGTCGAGGAGGGCATTTAAATGGCTTCACGGATCCGTGCTCACCGCCTGCTGACCGAGCAGGGCTGGCTGGAGCATCAGGAGCTCATCCACCAAGGGGGCATCATCACCGCTATCGCCCCTATCACAGATGGTGATCCGGTGCGGGATGTCGATCTGCTGGTCCCGGCCCTGATCGATGGTCATGTCCACGGCGGCGCCGGGGTGGATGTCATGGACAACGACAGCAACGCCCTCGGCACCCTGTCGATGGCCAAGGCAGCGGAAGGTGTCGGTGCGTTTCTCGCGACTACGGTCACCGCTCCGCTACCCGAGATTGAGCTGGCCCTTGCCCGCATTGCCGATGGCGTTGCCAGCGGCATGCCGGGCGCCGAGCTGCTCGGTTGCTATCTGGAAGGGCCCTATTTTACACCGGCCAACAAGGGGGCCCACGATCAGGCGCTGTTTCGGGAGCTGGACGTTGCCGAGCTTAACCATCTGCAACAGCTGGCTCGCGGCACCCTGAAAGTGGTGGCATTGGCACCGGAAAAGCCCAATGCCATCACGGCCATTCGCCATCTCGCCGCCAACGACGTGCGGGTGATGCTGGGCCACTCGGCGGCGGATCACGACACTACTATGGCGGCGCTGTCGGCGGGCGCCTCCGGGTTGGTGCATTGTTTCAACGGCATGCGGGGACTGCACCACCGCGAGCCCGGCATGGTGGGCGCGGGTCTGGTCCATCCCGCTGCCTGGCTGGAGCTGATCGCCGATGGTCATCATGTCCATCCAAGCGTGCTCAAACTCTGCCACTGCTGCGCCGGTGAGCGTCTGCTCCTTATTACGGATGCGATGCGTGCCGCAGGTATGCCAGATGGTCACTACCTGCTGGGCAACTATCGGGTCGAAATGAAAGAGGGTGTGGTGCGCACCGAGGCCGGCGGCCTGGCCGGTAGTACCCTCACGTTGCTAGATGCCGTGCGCAACATGGTCAATTTGGCAGACGTCCCGCTTGCCGATGCCATCCGGATGGCATCACTGGCCCCGGCAAAGATGCTCGGTATTGCCGATCGTCTCGGTTCGCTGGCAATCGGTAAACAGGCCAACCTGCTCGCCCTCACTACTGAACTCAATCAACAACACATCTGGGTTGCTGGTCGGGAGATAGACCCCGTCCACTTCGCCCCCCTTTTCTCAGGATCTCGCGTCAATCAGGACGCTCAGGAGTCACTATGTATCTGATCTCTTCCCATGAAATGCTTAAAGATGCCCAGCGTCGCGGTTACGCCGTGCCTGCTTTCAACATCCACAACCTGGAAACCGTCCAGGTGGTCGCTCGTACCGCAGCTCGCATGCGCTCTCCGGTGATCCTGGCTGGCACCCCGGGCACTTATCGCCATGCCGGGGTCGAGTATCTGGTCTCCATCTGTCAGGCAGCTGCCCATGAGTACCGCATTCCGCTAGTGCTGCATCTGGATCACCACGAAGACGAGCAGGACATCCATAACAAGGTCGAAGCGGGTATTCGCTCGGCCATGATCGATGCCTCGTACTTTCCGTTTGAAGAGAACATCGAAAAAGTGCGTAGCGTAGTTACCTACTGTCACCGCATGGGCGCCAGTGTCGAAGCCGAACTGGGCCAGCTGGGCGGCCAGGAAGATGACCTCATCGTCGATGCTGCTAATGCCAAATTTACCGATCCGCTGAAGGCGGCCGAGTTTGTCCGCCGTACCGGTATCGACTCGCTGGCCGTTGCCATCGGCACCGCCCACGGCCTCTACAAGGAGGAGCCCCGCCTCGACTTCGCCCGCCTCGCCGCGATCCGCGAGCAGGTTGATATTCCGCTGGTACTGCACGGCGCCTCAGGTGTGCCGGAAGCGGATGTCCGCCGCTGTATCGAACTCGGGATCTGTAAGGTCAACGTAGCGACCGAACTGAAGATCGCCTTCGCCGATGCCATGAAAGCCTTCCTTGGCAGTCACCCTGATGCCAGCGACCCGCGTCAGTATCTGGTGCCCGCCATGGCAGCCATGGAAGAGGTGGTCGAAGCGAAAATCCGCATGTGTATGAGTGATAACAAAATCTGATAACAATAAAATCACAGTAACAGGTCTGGGAGATAATAGTGATGGCTCAAACATCCTTGCGAAATAAGGTATGGGAATTTGCCCAGAGTTTAGGGAAGACATTTATGTTCCCAGTATCTCTGATGGCATTCATGGGTTTATTGCTGGGGGTGGGTTCATCCATCACTAGCCCCTCAACCATAGATAACTTTCCTTTTCTTGGTGGCGAGTATACCCAGCTCATCTTCAATCTGGTGGCAACGGTAGGAAGCTTTGGTTTTACCTATTTGCCCATCATGTTTGCCATCGGTATTCCGATGGGGTTGAGCGAAAAAAACAAGGGAGTTGCAGCCTATTCCGGTTTCGTTGGCTACATGGCGATGAATATCGGGATCAACTTTTATCTCTCCAGCACCAACCAACTTGCCGCACCGGAAAATATCAAGCTGGCAGGCCAGGCGATGGTTATGGGGATACAGACGCTGTCCATGGGTGTATTGGGAGGCATTGTTTCAGGGATTGTGACCTACTTCATTCATAGTCGTTTCTACAACCTGAAACTGCATGATGCCTTCTCTTTCTTCAGTGGCCTGCGTTCTGTTCCCATTATTACAGCACTAACCCTTTCCTTGATTGGCCTTGCTATGCCACTGTTCTGGCATTACGTCGCCATGGGCATTACTGCGGTCGGAAATGTTATTATTTCCGCAGGTTCTTTTGGCGCATTTCTTTATGGTGTGGCGATCAACCTGCTCAAGCCCCTCGGCTTGCATCACATTATGCTGGCCATGGTGCGATTCACTCCGGCAGGCGGCACAGAACTGGTCAATGGCGAGACTATTTCCGGAGCGCTCAACATTTTCTTTGCCCAACTGAAATCCGGAGAACAGATCAGCCCAGCTGCGACAGCCTTTCTGTCCCAAGGATTCATGCCAACCTTTATATTTGGCTTGCCTGCCGCAGCACTTGCTATGTATATGGCAGCGACGCCTGGCAATAGAACCAAGATAAAGAGCCTGATTATCTCTGGAGTGCTTGTCTCTATCGTGACCGGCATTTCTGAACCCATAGAGTTTTTGTTCCTGTTCGTTGCACCGATGCTCTACCTGTTTCATGTATTCATGACTGGCGCAGCACTATTTGTTGTCGCGATGTGTGGCGTGACTATTGGAAATACTGATGGTAGTGCACTGGACCTGCTTATCTTTGGCATAATGCAGGGCTGGCAGACTAAGTGGTATCTCATCATTCCGATTGGATTGGTATGGTCAGCAATATATTTCTGCGTCTTCTACTGGTACATCAAAAAATACGATATCAAGACCCCGGGAAGGGACGGCATGGAGGACTCCTTGATCCAAAAACATGACCCGGTCGTTATCCTTGATGCTTTGGGTGGTAAAGAGAATATCGTCAGTCTTGATAATTGCGTGACCCGCTTAAGACTGGTTGTGCATGACATGAACAAACTGCAAGAGAATGTGCTGAAACAAGCTGGTGCCCTCTCCGTTGTCAAAATCGATGAGCACAGTGTCCAGGTAATTATTGGTGCTCAGGTTCAAACCGTGAAGGATAATCTCGATGCTCTGCTGTAACGATCGGGAGGCTTTACGCCTCCCCACTCCCTCTGCTAACGAACGACACTCCTGTTTCGACGTACTGGCAGACCGCATCAGCGATAAATGCCGAAAGTGGGACCTCAATATGATTGAGAACAGGTTTGGCCCCGTCCCTGCCAACAGCATTCCCATGTGGATTGCCGATATGGATTTCAAATCACCGCCAGCCGTGGCTCGCAAATTCCGCGAAATCATCAGCTGGGGTACCTTCAGCTACACCCACAGCATCGATGACTTCTATGAGGCGGTCGTCAACTTCCAGGCGCGCCACCACAAGGTCGCTGTGGAACGGGAGTGGATCACCCTCTCCTATGGCACCGTCTCTACCCTGCACTACACAGTGCAAGCATTTTGCCAACCGGGCGACAGCATCATCATGAACACCCCGGTCTACGATCCCTTTGCCAAAGCAGCCGAAAGACAGGGGGTCAAGGTTATCGCCAACTCGCTAGCGCTCAGCAACGGGCGGTACCAGATCGATCTGGCGAAGCTGGAAGAGCAGATCATTAGCAACAGACCCAAGGTCTACTTCCTCTGCTCACCCCACAACCCATCGGGGAGGATATGGAGCCAGACCGAGCTTGAGGCGGTTGCAGACATATGCCTTCGTTATAACGTGCTAATGATGGTTGATGAAGTACATGCGGAACATATTATTGATGGCGATTTTATCTCTTTCCTGGCATTGGATGAAAATTACCTCAATAACATGATGTTGATGAGCTCACCCAACAAGGCATTCAATTTAGGAGGGTTAAAAACATCTTACAGCATCATTCCAAACCCCAGGATAAGAGAGATATTCAAAGCACAACTGGAACGAAATTCAATTACGTCACCAAACGTGTTTGGTCTGTGGGGAATTATTACTGCATATAACGAGTGTGATGACTGGCTGGCTGAGCTAAATAGCTATTTACGAAAAAACTACAATCTGCTTGACGACTATTTTAAGCTACATCTACCAGATTTCAAGGTCATGCCAATGAATGCCTCTTATCTGGTCTGGGTAAATACAACCGGAAGCGGAATGAATGCAACTGATATTACCAAACAATGGGCAACAGAGGCTGGTGTTATCGTTGAAGATGGATCGCATTACGTAAGCGATGGCGAGTCTTATGTTCGTATAAATATCGGCACCTCTCACCAATTGCTCAAGGAAGCACTGCATCGTTTGGGCATATGGGCTGAGCAATATAGCCAGTAGTAAGAATACATAAATCACTCTATGGCGGGAGCGCATATTGTTCCCGCCAAGCTCTCTTCAGGCTGTGAGCACCTGATGCCTGCATCATGGGCACCAAACAACCAGAAACAATGCCTCATCGGTCAAACAGGCAGAGTTCCTGATGATCCCTATTCAGGGAGGCCGCGCTTCTAGCCTCACTTATCGACTCATCGACAATTGAGCCCAACACGGCTCTACGTAAGGGGAAACATATGCAAAAAACAACGATAGCCATGATGGTCATGATGGCTCTTTCGGGAGGGGCACAAGCTGAGACTTTAATCCTTAAAGGCAACCGGATGACGGTAGAGGTTGAAACTCAAGATGGAAAATTAACCACGATTGCCTTCACCAACCATCAGAATGGAGATGTGATCCGGACAGACAAGCTGTTTGCGATTAAAGGTACCGATGACAAATTGACTCCCTCAACAGATTTTGTCGTGGACCGCTTTGAAGAAGAACATGGAAGCATCAACATCACATTAAAAAATAATGATTTCATGGTGAGCAGTGCACTATCTCTTGATGATTCCCACGCTTATTCCACCGTTTCCTGGTCACTGCAAGCCTTGCATGATGGCCAGCGGATCGGAGCGTTTAGTCTGTTACCTTTCAATACCCAGGCTCCCTTCGTGTATGGCTCGATCAACAGTTCGCCGATCATCAGTGACAGTTTTTTCATCACCCCACAAAGTCCACTGATCAATACCAGGGCCTATGAAGGTGGCGTCACCCAGACAGCGCTGGTTCCATTACCCCTGGAGGCAGATAAGCCACTTACCTACACCAGCTATATTGGCACCTTTGGCCCGGGGCAACTCAGGCGTGATTTCAATAAATTCCTGAATGTGGCAAGAGATCGGCCCTATTCCCCCTATCTGCACTACAACTCCTGGCTCGACATCGGATTCTTCAACCCATATACCGAAGCAGAAGCTCTCACCCGGATCAATCAGTTTGGGGAGGAGTTGGTCACCAAACGTGGCGTGCCCATGAGTGGTTTCCTGCTTGACGACGGATGGGATGACCGCAAAGGTAATTGGGGATTCAGCAAAGACTTTCCAAATGGTTTCAGCAAGCTGAAAACTGCCGCCGAAAAATACCACGCCCAACTCGGCATCTGGTTTTCACCTTGGGGCGGTTACAACAAACCGAGGGATGAACGGGTTTCTCACGCAGCTGAATTCGGTTATGAACTAAGCGATGGTCGGTTCGCCCTCTCCGGCCCTGTCTACTACAAAAATTTTCATCAGAAAGTGATGTCACTCATTAAGGATCAAGGGGTTACCCACTTCAAGTTCGATGGCACTGGCAATGCGGACAAATTGATCAAAGGAAGCCAATTCACCAGCGATTTTGATGCCGCCATTCACCTGATTGAAGATGCTCGAACCGCGAACAAAGATGTTTTCATCAACCTAACTACAGGCACAACTGCATCCCCTTCATGGCTGTTCTTCGCAGACTCCATCTGGCGTGGTGGTGATGACATCAATTTCTATGGTCCAGGCACAATGGTGCAGCAATGGATTACTTATCGGGATGCGGAAACTTATCGCTCCATCGTCAAGAATGGCCCCTTGTTCCCGCTGAATTCCTTGATGCTGCACGGGCTGGTCTATGCCAAGCAAGCCAAGCATCTAGATAAACAATCTCCGCAAGATTTTGCCGATCAGGCCTGGAGCTACTTTGCCAGTGGAACCCAGTTGCAGGAGCTCTATATCACTCCTGAACTGCTGAGCAAAGAGAACTGGGATCTATTGGCGCAGGCTGCGCTTTGGTCACAGCAAAACAAGTCGGTCATGGTCGATAGTCACTGGATTGGTGGTGATCCAACCCAATTGGAAATTTACGGATGGGGAGCTTGGAGTGCTGAAAAATCCTTTATTACCTTGCGTAACCCTTCGAGCCAACCCCAACAGTTTTTCCTGGAGCCAACTAGCCAACTTGAAGTACCTGATAGAGAGGCTAAAAAATTCAATATCAAGCCACTCTATGGCAATAACACCACCGTCCCCACCTCCATCAACGAGGGGGTGATCATCAAACTGGCACCACTGGAGCTCATCACAATGGAGCTGACTCCCGTCAAATAAATATCAAGGTGGTTGAACACTATGCAAAAGGGACGCCGTGGCGTCCCTTGTTATTTCTAGCAGCCGGTCTCAGGCCGCGGCCTGTCTAGCGGATCAGATCCCCTGACGGGCTTCCTGCATCAGCAGGCGCATATCGCTGACGGCCTTGGCAAGACCGTCGAAAGCGGCGCGGCCGATGATGGCGTGGCCAATGTTGAGCTCATAGAGCTCGGGGATGGCGGCGATGGCTTTGACGTTGTGGTAGTGCAAGCCGTGACCGGCATTGACCTTCAAGCCCTTGCCAGCGGCATAGGAGGCTCCGGCGGCGATGCGCTTGAACTCGGCGTTGCGCTCGGCATCCGTGGTGGCGTCAGCGTAACGGCCGGTGTGGATCTCGATAAAGGGTGCGCCGCTTTCGGCAGCCGCATCGATCTGGAGGGGATCGGCATCGATAAAGAGCGATACCTGGGCACCCACGGCAGAGAGACGGGTCACGGCGTCAGTCACCTTGGCCAGCTGGCCAGCCACATCCAGGCCGCCCTCGGTGGTCACTTCGGTGCGCTTCTCCGGCACCAGACAGACGAAGTGGGGCTTGATGCGACAGGCGATGCCGATCATCTCTTCGGTCACTGCCATCTCCAGGTTCATTCTTGTCTGGATAGTCTGACGCAGGATCTCCACGTCGCGGTCGGTGATGTGGCGGCGATCTTCACGCAGATGCACGGTGATGCCATCGGCACCAGCCTGCTCGGCCACGAAGGCGGCCTGTACCGGATCCGGATACTGGGTGCCACGGGCGTTGCGCAGGGTGGCAATATGGTCGATGTTCACACCCAGATAGATTTCACTCATTGAGAACTCCTTGAAACTCTTCATCTGTTGACTGCGCGGCTACCGCGCGAATATCCGTATATCAGCTCGTCGGTTCGATTAGCGCAGCGTAATCGGACGTAGGTAACATTCTTACCGTGTCGGGTAACGCCGCAGAGCGGTTAACCCAAGCTATTCCGGCGTTTTAAAAACAGCTCCCGGCTCTTTAACTGACGCTTGCCCAGATAGGGTTGCAGTGCCAGTCGGCTGAAACGTTTGGCCGCCTGCAGCAAGGGAGGGGCATCGAACCGTCCCTCGGCAAAGGCCAGCAGGTGGGCACCGAGAAACAGGGTACGGGGATCCGGCGCCCGCTCGCAAGCGACAAAGCCCAATTCACGCTCGAAGCCATAGAGCAGGGTCGGCTCGATAGGCGACTCATCGTCCGCCGTGTATTCGAAATCCACCGCATAGCCCAGCGCCTGCAGCAGCAGAAACTCGAAGCGGCGCAGGGGCAGCTCCGGCGTCTCGCCATCGGCCAGCGCCATGATGGCACGGGCATAGGCGTCGAACACTTCGGGGAACGGGGTGTGCGCTTCCAGCAGGTAGTAGACCAGCTCGTTGAGATAGAGGCCGTAGAAGAGGCGGTCGCCCCCGAGTCGCAGGGAGTGGTCGGGGCATTCGACCTGGGTAAGGTTCTTGAGATCCCCCTTGCCGCGCCAGGCGATGGTGAGCAGGGTAAAGGGTTGCAGCAGCCCCTTGAGAGGGGAGCGTGGCCCGCGAGAACCGCGAGCCACCAGGGTAAATCGGCCACTATCCTGGGTGAATACTTCGACCAGCTGGCTGGTCTCCCGATAGGGCCGACTGTGGATGACGAAAGCCGGGCTCAGCAATCCATCAACGCCACTTAATCGTCACCGTAGCCGAGACTCCGCAGGGCGCGCTCGTCATCAGCCCAGCCGGACTTGACCTTAACCCACAGCTCGAGGTGCACCTTGTTCTGGAACAGTCGTTCCATGTCGAGGCGTGCTTCGGTACCTATGGTCTTGATCTTCTCGCCCTTGTTGCCGATGACCATCTTCTTCTGACCATCGCGCTCCACCAGGATCAGGCCGTGGATGTGGTAGAGGCCGTTCTCTTCCACCTTGAAGCGTTCGATCTCCACCGTCACCGAGTAGGGCAGCTCCTCACCGGTGAAACGCATCAGCTTCTCACGGATGATTTCTGAGGCCATGAAGCGTGACGAACGGTCGGTCACGTAATCTTCCGGGAAGAAGTGGTTGTTTTCCGGCAGCAGATCCTTGGCCCACTCGCGGATCTTCTCCACGTTGGTGCCCTTCTCGGCACTGATGGGCAGGATGTGGGAGAAATTCATCTGCTGACCCAGCCACTCGAGGTGGGGCAGCAAGTCTTCTTTCTCTTTGACGTTATCGACCTTGTTGACCGCCAGCACCACGGGGCAAGGCAAGTGACGCAACTTGCCAAGCACCATCTCGTCATCCTTGGTCCAATGGGTACCGTCAACCATGAATACCACCATGGCCACATCTCCCAGCGAACTGGTGGCGGCACGGTTCATCAAGCGGTTGATGGCCCGCTTCTCTTCGATGTGCAGACCCGGAGTATCAACAAAGATGGTCTGATAGTTCTCATCGGTATCGATCCCCAAAATCCGGTGACGGGTGGTCTGGGGTTTTTTCGAGGTAATGCTGACCTTCTGGCCAAGCAGCTTGTTGAGCAGGGTGGACTTGCCCACGTTAGGGCGGCCCACGATGGCGACAAAGCCGCAGTAGGTAGTATCTGTCATGACAGTTGTTCCAAAGCTTGTGGTGTTAAAAGACAGCGCCTTTTTGAATCAGACGTACCTGTCATGACAATTTGTCCAGCGCTTGCTGCGCCGCGGCCTGCTCGGCCTTGCGGCGGCTGGTGCCAACCCCTTTGAGCGGACCATCCAGACCTTCCACGTCACACTGGACGGTGAACTCCTGGTTGTGGGCCTCACCCTTGACGTTAGTCACTGTGTAGGTCGGCAGGGATTTGCGGGTTCCCTGCAAAATTTCTTGCAGGCGGGTCTTGGGATCTTTCTGCTCGATACCTGGCTTGATCTCGTCCAGACGGCTGGCGTACCAGCTCAGCAGCAGTGTCCGCACCACCTCAAGATCCGTATCCAGATAGACGGCACCAATCACCGCCTCGACCGTGTCAGCCAGAATGGATTCACGGCGAAAACCACCGCTCTTGAGTTCACCTGGCCCGAGGATCAGATGATCCCCGAGGTCAAACTCCCGGCCCAGTTCGGCCAGGGTTTTTTCACGTACCAGAGTGGCACGCATGCGGCTGAGATCCCCTTCTGCCGCTTGCGGGAAGCGGTGGAACAGCGCATCAGCAATCACCAGGCTCAAAATGGAGTCACCCAGAAATTCCAGTCGCTCGTTGTGACGAGAACCGGCGCTGCGATGTGTCAATGCGCGGGTCAGCAACTCTTGATCCTGAAAGACATGCCCGAGACGGGACTGCAGTCTGTTCATCTTGATATTCATTTACTTGATTCCGCCAATGCGGTTGAAGCGCACCCCTGTCGGTACCCAACTTGGCAGCAGGGAGCCTTCTTCGCGCTCAAATTCAAAACTTATCCAGATAGCGACCGCCTTGCCGACCAGATTCTGCTCGGGCACAAAGCCCCAGAAACGGCTGTCGGTACTGTTGTCACGGTTATCGCCCATCACGAAGTACTGCCCTTTCGGTACCACCCACTCATCAGGATAAGTGCCGGGCTGGCGATAGTAACGACCAACCAGATCCGGCATCAGCGGGTTGCGCAGGGTCTCGTGAGAAACATCACCCAACTGCTCGGTATAGCGGTCAAGGGGGATCCCCATCTGGGTAAATTCGCCTCTTTGTTCAAACTTGATGTCGAGCTTGGTAAAGCCCGGGCACGTTTTCCCTTCCTGCTCCTCGCCACCTGCTTCAGCACAGCGCGGCCGGATCATCAGCTCTTTGTTGCGATAGATGATCCGATCACCCGGCATGCCAACCACCCGCTTGATGTAGTCAACGCGCGGCTCAAGGGGATACTTGAACACCACCACATCGCCACGCACCGGCTCGCCAGTTTCGAGGAATTTGGTGTTGGTCACCGGATCCCGCAGGCCATAGGCAAACTTTTCCACCAAGATGAAGTCGCCCACCAGCAAGGTGGGCATCATGGAACCTGACGGGATCTGGAACGGTTCAAAGATGAACGAACGCAGGATCAGCACAAAGGTGATCACCGGGAAGATCCCGGCAGTCTGCTCAATCCAGACCGGCACGGGGGCAACCTTGGCCAGCGTTTTTTCATCCAGATGAGCGCCACCATGGGCACGGGCCACGGCAATCTTGGCGGCTCGCTGTTTGGACCAGATCATCTTGTCCAGACACCAGATAAAACCGGTGATCACACAGACCACCACCAGGATCAGGGAAAACGTGCTTGCCATCTATTTTTAGTCCTTTCCGACATGGAGAATCGCGAGGAAGGCTTCCTGTGGCACGTCAACACGGCCAACAGACTTCATCCGCTTCTTACCTTCTTTCTGCTTGTTCAGCAGTTTCTTCTTCCGGCTCACGTCACCACCGTAGCATTTGGCGGTTACGTCCTTACGCAATGCCTTGACGGTGCTGCGCGCGATGATCTGGTTGCCGATGGATGCCTGAATGGCGATATCAAACATCTGACGGGGGATCAGCTCACGCATCTTTTCAACCACCTGGCGACCGCGATACTGGGCGTTCTCCTTGTGGGTGATGATGGCCAGCGCGTCAACCCGCTCACCGTTGATCATGATGTCCAGACGAACCATCTCGGAGGTTTCGAAACGCTTGAAGCCATAATCCAGCGAGGCGTAGCCACGACTGGTGGATTTCAGGCGGTCGAAGAAGTCGAGCACCACTTCTGCCATCGGGATGTCATAGGTCAATGCAACCTGATTGCCGTGGTAGACCATGTTGGTCTGCACGCCCCGTTTCTCGATACAGAGGGTAATGACGTTACCCATGTACTCTTGCGGCAGCAGGATGTTGCACTCGGCGATCGGCTCACGCATCTCTTTGATATTGTTAACCGGCGGCATTGCGGACGGACTGTCGATATGGATCGTATCGCCATTGTTCAGCTCAATCTCATAGACCACGGTCGGTGCAGTGGTGATCAGATCCAGATCGTATTCGCGTTCCAGACGCTCCTGGATGATCTCCATGTGCAGCATACCGAGGAAGCCGCAACGGAAGCCAAAGCCCAGTGCTGTGGAGCTTTCCGGTTCGAAGAACAGGGAGGCATCGTTCAGGGAGAGCTTGTCGAGGGCGTCACGGAACGACTCGTAATCATCGCTGGAGATGGGGAACAAACCGGCATAAACCTGCGGCTTGACCTTCTTGAAACCCGCCAGTGGCTTGTCAGCACCGTTCTTGGCTTGGGTCAGAGTATCGCCCACCGGCGCGCCATGGATGTCTTTGATACCGCAGACAACCCAACCTACCTCGCCACAACCCAGTCCTTGAGTATCCACCTGCTTGGGGGTGAAAATACCGATACGATCGACACCCCATACCTGGCCGGTAGTCATCACTTTGATCTTGTCGTTCTTCTTGAGCGAGCCGTTCTTGACCCGCACCAGAGACACCACCCCCAGATAGGAGTCGAACCAAGAGTCGATGATCAGTGCCTGCAGCGGGGCATCCGGATCACCTTCCGGTGGCGGGATACGCGCAACGATCTCTTCCAGCACCAGGTCAACACCGAGACCGGTTTTGGCAGAACAACGCACCGCATCGATCGCATCGATACCGACGATATCTTCGATCTCTTCAGCAACCCGCTCCGGCTCGGCCGCAGGCAAGTCAATCTTGTTCAGCACCGGCACCACTTCCAACGCCATTTCCATGGCGGTGTAGCAGTTGGCCAGAGTCTGTGCCTCAACCCCCTGACCGGCATCCACCACCAGCAGCGCCCCTTCACAGGCCGCCAGCGAGCGGGAGACTTCGTAGGAGAAATCTACGTGGCCCGGGGTGTCGATAAAGTTCAGCTGATAGGTGTTACCGTCTTGTGCCTGGTAGTTCAGGGTCACACTCTGTGCTTTGATGGTAATGCCGCGCTCGCGCTCCAGGTCCATGGAGTCAAGCACCTGAGCCTGCATCTCGCGGGAGGACAAGCCACCGCAAGTCTGGATCAGACGGTCCGACAGGGTCGATTTACCGTGGTCGATGTGCGCAATAATCGAAAAGTTACGAATGTGTTTCATCGAGCAAGAGTCACTCAAAATTAGTTAAGGTCAGTTATGGAGGCGCGATTTTACTGGATAACCCGGCTGACGGCCATTCTTTAGTCGCCAGCACCCGTGAAATAGCGCGTGTTCGGTCAGGAGAGGATATGGACAGGAACCACCACGCCAAGCATCTGCGGGCCGTAGCAGCCCTGATCGAGGCGGTTGGAAAAGTAACGAACCAGTAAAAAACCCAGTCCGCCCCCCAACAGGCAGCAGAGAATGGTAACTCCCTCCCCGCCCTGGAGCAGCGGTGCCAACCAGAGCTGCCCCAACAGGGCGCCTGCCAACAGGCAAAACAGCGGCAAGACGTAGACCAGGGCGGCACCGCGCAGCAGGCTCTGCTGCGGGATACCCAGCCGAATTTGCTGGCCAACACCTACCTCGGTGGTCATTTTGACCCGCAAGCGTTGTGCCCTAAGAGGAAATGCCTTGGCCACTGTGCCAGTTCCGCAGTTAGACTGTTGCTGGCAACCACTGCAGGCAGAGCGCCGCTCGCACTCTACCCAGGCATGGTCTCCCTCGATGGCCACCACGGTCGCCAACTCTTCACTCATCTCATTCACGGCAAGACCTCGGGTTCAACAAAGGGATCTGAAAAAGCATAAAGATACCTGAAGAAAACACCCCGCGCTCGGCAAGCCGGGATGTTCCGGTCATAGCCCATCAGGGGATTGCTTCGTTACGGGCCAACGGCTGGACCGACTCGGCAATTCGCTTGGCGGTCTCAGTTGGTACTTCACCCACAACAGTGATCTCGACCCCCACCTCGTTGACATAGCTCACCAGCGAGGTGGCGCCCTGGCGGA
The DNA here is from genome assembly GCF_000820145.1 of Aeromonas sobria. GTDB lineage: Bacteria > Pseudomonadota > Gammaproteobacteria > Enterobacterales > Aeromonadaceae > Aeromonas > Aeromonas sobria. The sequence goes on from NZ_CDBW01000019.1 coordinate 27,478, forward strand.
TCAGCTGCTGACGCACCGCCTGTTTGGGGTCAACCCGGGAGACATAGACCGACAAATCCACCAGCCCGTCGGATAGCATCATGTAATCCACCGGCATACTGGTGGTCACCAGCTGATGGCGGTCTTGCGACAGGATCTTGAAGCCATCTGGCAGCCAGGAAATCTGCCAGTTAAGGGCTTGCTGGGGGGCAGGATAGGCATCTTCCAGCGCTAAGGCGGCAGGCTGTTTACTCTTGGCCAAAGTCACCAGCCAGGGGGCGGGTTTGCTCTGCAACGCCAGCTCAACCCCCAACACCTGCTCCACCAGATTGCCTTCCCGCTCCACCATGTCGACCCGCAGCAACAGATTGCTATGCTCATCAATCCACAGCACGAAGCCGTACTTGTCTGCCTCTTTGGGCACCAGTCTGACCACCTGCGCAACCACACCGGCAACGCGACTACGGCCAGCCAGCACCGGATCATAACTCTCCAGCACCCGCGCGATTGGCATCTTCACCAGAGTCGACCAGACACCGGGAAAACGGGCATCTTTCAGGGTATAAGGCTCGTGGCTGTTCTCAAAAAAGGTGTATTCATCCTGACGTTGCAGATATTCGATCGCCTTGCCATCGAGGTAACTGAGATGGGCGACTTCCTGGCCATCGATCACCGCATGGCTGATGCGGATCGGTTCAAGACGCCCCTGACGGGCCTTGACCATGGATAACTCAAAGTTTTGCTGCTGCACGGCACTCTGCATCTGCTGCAACAAGGCCTCGGCCGACTTATCGTCGGCCGAGGCCTTGGCACTGATCAGCAGGAGAGAGGCCAGCAAAATACGGCTGGACTGGCGCACGATTTGATCCCTGACAATACGTTATTGTTGAATCTGTCTGTCTTGCAACAGGCGCTGCTGCAACTGGTGGTCACGCAGGAAGGCATTGACGCGCTCCCGCTGATCCTGCATCTGCTGCTCGGTCAGCCCTTGCTGACGGGCACGCGTGCCATCCTGTTGCGGATAGTGAACGCTCACAGGGGAGGCACTACCACCAACAGGAATAGTAGTCAGAACCGGGTTGGTTGGTAGACCATCTTGCCCCTGATACTGCTGCACCCCGAAGATGACGGCAGCGGCAACGGAAGCGGCAATGGCATATTGACCAAGCTGCTGACCGACCCGGCGGAACAGCGGTATCACATTGGAATCTGTCTTGACCGGCGTAACGACCGGTTGCAGCACAGGCGTAACCTCAACCGGCTTGGGTGCCAGTATGGTAGGCTCATCTTCCAGCGCAGCCATGATGCTGGCGCTGAGATCCAGTTGCAGATTGACCGACAGGTCACCCCGCATGGCATTGCCTATCAGGTGGTAACGACCCCAGGTATCTTGCAAGTCGGAATCCATCTCCAACTCGTTCAACACCTCGGCATCACTCAGTTCACCATCCATCAGGGCAGAGATTTGCTCTTTATTTGCCATAAGTTAACCCGTCTTTCCCCAGTTAATTCTCGATCAGAGGTTTCAGCTTTTTATCGATTGCGTCCCTCGCCCGGAAGATACGGGATCTCACCGTACCCACAGGGCAATCCATGATTTCGGCAATCTCTTCATAGCTCAACCCTTCCAACTCACGAAGGGTGATCGCTGTCCTCAGGTCTTCCGGCAACGCCTCGATAGCGGCAAACACTGTGCGCTGGATCTCGTCGGTCAGCGCCAGGTTTTCAGGGGTAGCCACCTCTTGCAAGGCTTCACCACCACCATAAGACTCTGCGTCGTCAGCCTCCACATCACTGCTGGGCGGCCTGCGCCCCTGGGAGGTCAGATAATTCTTCGCCGTGTTCACGGCAATACGGTACAACCAGGTGTAAAAAGCACTTTCGCCACGGAATGTCGGCAATGCCCGGTAGGCTTTTATAAAGGCCTCTTGCGCCACGTCGGGCACATCACCGGGATTATTGACATACCTGGCCACCAGGTTGACCACCTTATGCTGGTATTTTTTTACCAACAGGTTGAATGCTGCTTTATCGCCGCGCTGGACCCGTTCAACCAGCTGTTCGTCCAGTAGATTCTGGTCGCTCATCAGAGCCGTAAAACCCCCATCAGGTTATCGTTCTTCTTTTCCGGCCCTTCCTAAGCGCACAAGTTCAGACAGGGAGAATCAGAGAAAGTTCGCTTCAATTGAAAAAAATGTGACACAGGCTGCATCCTCGCCCTCGCTTGGGCTACCATGGTGCCAGTTCTTAATCCAGGCCAATGATACTTATGAAAGCAAGTGTTGAATACCTTTGCGATGTACTGATCATTGGCAGCGGTGCCGCTGGTCTGTCCCTCGCGTTGCGATTGGCAGACCACGCCAAAATCCTGGTTCTGAGCAAGGGGCCCATCAGTGAGGGGGCCACTTTCTATGCGCAAGGAGGCATCGCTGCCGTTTTCGACGAAACCGACAGCATCGAATCCCATGTGAGCGACACGCTCAACGCCGGGGCAGGGTTGTGTGATCCGGCCGTGGTGGAGTTCACCGCTCGCCACGCCCGCGAATCCATCCAGTGGCTAATCCAGCAGGGAGTTCCCTTCGATCAAGAGCAGGACGCCGATGGGGAATCCCACTATCATCTGACCCGCGAAGGGGGTCACAGCCATCGCCGCATCTTCCACGCGGCCGACGCCACCGGCAAGGCGGTGCAGCTCACCCTGATCGATCAGGTCCGTGCCCACCCCAATATCCAGCTGATGGAGCGCTTCAACGCGGTCGACCTCATCACCACCCGCAAGCTCAATCTGCCGGGCAACAAGGTGCTGGGTGCTTATGTCTGGAACCGCAACGCCGAGCAGGTCGAAGTGATCCGCGCCCGTTTCGTGGCGCTGGCGACCGGTGGCGCCTCCAAGGTCTACCAATACACCTCCAACCCGGATGTCAGCTCTGGCGATGGCATCGCCATGGCATGGCGGGCCGGTTGCCGGGTGGCGAATCTGGAGTTCAACCAGTTCCACCCCACCAGCCTGTTTCACCCCGATGACCCCAACTTCCTGCTGACCGAAGCACTGCGCGGGGAAGGTGCCTATCTGCGCCGCCCCGACGGCAGCCGCTTTATGCCGGAGTTTGACGATCGGGCCGAGCTGGCGCCGCGCGATATCGTCGCCCGCGCCATCGACCACGAGATGAAGCGGCTCGGTGCCGACTGCATGTATCTGGATATCAGCCACAAGCCGGCCGATTTCATCATCAAACACTTCCCGACCATCCATGAGCGCTGCCTCGCTGTCGGTATCGACATTACCAAGGAGCCGATGCCCATCGTACCAGCCGCCCACTACACCTGTGGCGGCGTGATGATCGACAACAACGGCCAGACCGATATTCCCGGCCTCTACGCCATCGGCGAAGTGACCTATACCGGTCTGCACGGCGCCAACCGCATGGCCTCCAACTCTCTGCTGGAATGCGTGGTCTATGCCCATCAGGCAGGAGCCGACATTCTGGCCAAGCTGCCGATGAGCGTGGAGCCGCCGCGCCTGCCGGTGTGGGACGAGAGCAAGGTGGACGATTCCGACGAACTGGTGGTTATCCAGCACAACTGGCACGAACTGCGGTTGATGATGTGGGACTACGTGGGGATAGTGCGCACCAATAAACGTCTGGCCCGCGCCAAGCGCCGCATCGACCTGCTCAAGCAGGAGGTGCAGGAGTACTACGCCAACTTCCGCGTCTCCAACAACCTGCTGGAGCTGCGCAACCTGCTGCAGGTGGCCGAGCTTATCGTCAACTGCGCCCTGCTGCGCAAGGAGTCCCGTGGACTGCACTACAACCTGGATCATCCGGATATGCTGCCAGATTCCAAACCGACCGTGCTGACCCCGGATCGCGATTAAGCCCTCTTCCATCGTACTGTTTGGCAGTAAACCTGACCCCGCTTCGGCGGGGTCTTTTTGATGCTGCGACTCTGTGGCAGCACGCAGCAGATAGCCGACACATCGAGCAACATTTATTCAACATAACAACCAGATAACTCCGCTTGACTCCCTGCTAAACAGTTCGTGCCATACTGACAATTGATGCAAGTGATAAATCAATCAATGCCGAGGTCATCATGGATGGGAAGCTTTTCAACGCCGACGCCGAGGCAATGTTGAGCCAGCTGTCAGATCACACTGTCCTGGAACAGCTGATGGATAACGCCCCTCTGGGCATCGGCGTCTTTGACCGCGAATTTCGCTACCGCAAAGTCAATCAGGTGCTGGCCGACATCAACGGCAAGAGCATTGAGGAGCATCAGGGCAAGCACCTCAGAGAGGTACTACCCAAGCTGGCACCGACGCTGGAACCCATGTTTCAGCAGATCATGCGCAGCGGCATTCCCTACGTGGATATCGCCATCACAGGTCAAACGGCGGCATACGACAGCAGCTCCCGCCGCTTTCAGGCCACCTACAGCCCGATGCGTGATGAGAAGGGGGAGCTGAACGGCATCCTCGCCATCGTGCGGGACATCACCGAGCAGTACGAAACCGAACAACGGCTGCAACTGGCGATGCGAGCGGCCCAAATCGGTGTGTGGGAGTGGCACGTGGCGGAGGACAGATTGCTGTTCGACGGCCAGATTGAGCCGCTGCTGGGCATCGAGGCCAACCAGTTCCACGGCGGACTGCAAGCGTTCGTCGACTGCTTTGAACCGGAATCCGGCAGCCAGCTCAAGGCAGCACTGCAAAGCCATGACCCCATCCATCTCACCCTGAGCTACCTCACCGTACTCAAAGAGCGGCACTGGGTCGATATTCATGCCGACCATGTCCCCGCCACCGAGTCGGTAGGCCACCGGGTCATGGGGGTCATTCACAATGCCACCGCCCGCCGCCGTCAGGAGGAGCGACTCCATCAGGCCAACGTGGTATTCGATACCACGGCCGAGGGGATCATCATCCTCGACAGCGAGCACCATATTCTGTCGGTCAACCCGGCCTTCACCATGCTGACCCAATATAATGCCGAGGAGGTGATAGGGCGCACCCCGGATATCATCATGCACCCCAGACGCTACACCGACCTCGACTATCCCTGGTATCACCTGCGCCCCGGCAACAACGCCTGGCATGGCGAGATGGTTTGCCTGCGCAAGGATGGCAGCTACTTCTCCTCCTGGCAGCAGATCAGCGCTGTCTATGACAACTTCAACAACACCACTCACTATGTGATCGCCCTCTCCGACATCAGCGCGATTCGCAAGGTGGAGGCCGAGCTGAATCACCTTGCCTATCACGATCCCCTGACCGAACTGGGCAATCGCCATCTGTTGCAGGAGCGGTTGGCCCTTGAGCTGAAAACCGCGCAGCTCAATCGCAAACGGTTGGGACTGCTCTTTATCGATCTGGATGGCTTCAAGCTGATCAACGACAGCCTGGGCCACGGGGTTGGCGATGAGCTGCTCAAGCGGCTGGCTGAACGGATCCGCGGCTGCCTGCAACACAACGATCTGGCGACCCGCCTCGGTGGCGACGAGTTTCTGGTGCTGATCCCCTATCTGGAGGAACCGGACGAGCTGGCAACTCTCGCCAATACCCTGCTCACCGTGTTGCGTGAACCGGTTGAGCTGGCCCATGAACTGGTGGCTATCTCGGCGAGCATAGGTATCGCCATCTATCCGGATCATGCAGATAGCCCGGAAACTCTGGTCAGCGCCGCCGACAGCGCCATGTACGAGGCGAAAAATCAGGGACGCAACGGCTTCCAGTTCTATAACCCCGGCATGGCGGCACAGGCTCGCGAGCGGATGCAGATTGAGCAGGGACTGCTCAAGGCCCTTGAGCTCGAACAGCTCTGCATCTTCTATCAACCCATGACCAATCTGGCCAACGGCCACCTGAGCGGGCTGGAAGCCCTGCTGCGCTGGCAGCACCCGAATGAGGGGATGATAGCGCCAACCCGCTTTATTCCGGTGGCGGAGGAGTGCGGCCTGATCGAGAAGATTGGCGAGTGGGTGATGCGCAACGCCTGCGAGCAGGGGCAAAACTGGCTGGCCGCCGGACTGCCGGTGCCCCGCTTGTCGGTCAATGTGTCGGTGCGGGAGATGCGCTCCCCCGGCTACGTTGAGCGGGTCGCCGCCATCTTGGACGAGACCGGATTTCCGCCAGAGCGGCTGGAGATAGAGGTGACGGAGAGCATTATCCAGCGGGTCGAACAGAGCCTTGATCTCTTTACCCGCCTGAAAAGTCTGGGCGTTCAGATTGCCATCGATGACTTTGGCACCGGCTTCTCGTCACTGAGTCTGCTCAAGACCCTGCCGATTGATCGCATCAAGATCGACCGCGCCTTTGTGCAGGCATTGCCGGAAGACAAGAACAGTCGGGAGCTCTGCCGCACCATCATCAATCTGGCCGACAGTCTGGATATGGAGGTCACCGCCGAGGGGATTGAAACCCGGGCACAACATGCCTTCTTGCAATCACTCAACTGCGGCGAAGGACAGGGCTATCTGTTCAGCAAACCACTGCATGTCGAACATATGGGGGATCGGCTGCATCAGCGCTATGTCTCATAGCGGCAGGCCATCATCACCAGCCGGGAGGCATCTGCCTCCTGGCTGCCAACCGGATTACCACTCAATCTGCAAGCGGGATTCCCAACCATCATCACGGTCATTGAGCATCCGCGTCAGCGGTGATTCGCCAGCATAACGGGGGGCAGGCTCGCTGAAGGTGAGTCTGGTGCCGGGCTCTTTGGCCTGCCATGCATGACCAAGCTGATCGGCAACCCGATCCCGCAGCGCGGGTGAGGCCTCCTGATGGGTGATCGCAAACTCTTTCACAGGTTCGCCAGCCGGCACTGGCGCATCAAACTGCCAGAGGGATGCACAGAGCAACAGAGAAAACATAATCACCTCCAATTAATCAACACACCCCCTTTTACCCGCTCACTGATTAATTGTCACTCTTTGCCCTGTAACCAACTGTTGCCGCCTATCCAAAAGTCTAATTGCCCCCATCAACCAAAGGTATAAGTTGTTACTTAATCATTAAGGGAATGTATGCAAAGGAGTGAGTAATGAGCGAGAGCAAGGTCTACCCAGTAAAGCCCCATATCAGTAACAACGCCCTGCTCGACAAGGGCGACTATGCCGCCATGTATCAGGCCTCCATCGAGGATCCCGATACCTTTTGGGGCGAACAGGGAAAGATTCTCGACTGGATCAAGCCCTACAGCAAGGTTAAAAACACCTCCTACGATCCGGGCCATGTCTCCATCAAGTGGTTTGAAGATGGCCAGCTCAACGTCTCGGCCAACTGCCTCGATCGCCATCTCGCCGAACGGGGCGACAAGGTCGCCATCATCTGGGAAGGGGACAACCCGGCCGAAGATCGCAAACTCACTTACCGCGAGCTGCACAGCGAAGTGTGCAAGTTTGCCAACGTCTTGAAAGCACAAGGGGTTCACCGCGGCGACGTGGTCTGCCTCTATATGCCCATGGTGCCCGAAGCCGCCATTGCCATGCTGGCATGTACCCGCATCGGCGCAGTACACAGCATAGTCTTCGGCGGGTTTTCGCCGGAAGCGCTGGCCGGTCGCATCATCGACTCCGGCTCTCGCATCGTGATCACCGCCGACGAGGGGCTGCGGGGCGGCCGTCCGGTACCACTGAAGAAAAACGTGGATGAGGCGCTCACCAACCCGGATACCCAGGTCAACAAGGTGATCGTACTCAAGCGCACCGGCGGCAATGTCGCCTGGCACAACCACCGCGACATCTGGTGGCACGAAGCGACCGCCGCCGTCAGCAGCGACTGTCCACCCGAGGCGATGAACGCCGAGGATCCGCTGTTTATCCTCTACACCTCCGGCTCCACCGGCAAACCCAAAGGGGTGCTGCACACCACCGGCGGCTATCTGGTCTACGCCACCCTCACCTTCAAATATGTGTTCGACTACCACGAGCAGGATATCTACTGGTGTACCGCCGACGTGGGCTGGGTCACCGGCCACTCCTATCTGGTCTACGGGCCGCTGGCCAATGGTGCCACCACCATCATGTTCGAAGGGGTGCCCAACTACCCGGCCACCAACCGTATGAGTCAGGTGGTAGACAAGCACCAGGTCACCATCCTCTATACCGCCCCCACCGCCATCCGCGCCTTGATGGCCAAGGGCAACGAAGCGGTCACCGGCACCTCGCGCCAGAGCCTGCGCATCATGGGATCGGTGGGCGAGCCCATCAACCCGGAAGCCTGGGAGTGGTACTACCGCACCATTGGTGACGAGCGCTGCCCCATCGTCGATACCTGGTGGCAGACCGAGACCGGCGGCATCCTGATCACCCCGCTGCCCGGCGTGACCGACCTGAAACCGGGTTCAGCCACCAAACCCTTCTTCGGGGTGCAACCGGCGCTGGTGGACAACATGGGTGAACCGCTGGAAGGGGCAACCGAGGGCAACCTGGTGATCACCGACTCCTGGCCGGGCCAGATGCGCACCGTGTTCGGTGATCACGAGCGCTTCGAGCAGACCTACTTTTCTACCTTCCCCGGCCGCTACTTCACTGGCGACGGCGCCCGTCGCGACGCCGATGGTGACTACTGGATCACCGGTCGGGTGGATGATGTACTGAACGTCTCCGGCCACCGCATGGGGACCGCCGAAATTGAATCGGCGCTGGTCTCCCATCCCAAGATCGCCGAAGCGGCGGTGGTGGGAGTGCCCCACGAGATCAAGGGTCAGGGGATCTATGCCTATGTCACCCTGATCTCCGGTGAAGAGCCAAGCCGCGAGCTGCATAAAGAGGTAAAAGAGTGGGTGCGCAAAGAGATTGGTGCCATTGCCACCCCGGATGTGATCCACTGGGCAGAGGGGCTACCGAAGACCCGCTCCGGCAAGATCATGCGTCGCATCTTGCGCAAGATCGCCACCGGTGAGACCGACAGTCTGGGGGATATCTCCACCCTGGCGGATCCGGGCGTCGTGGACAAACTCATTCGCGAGAAGTCGGAAGCGGCATGATCCTGCTTCCTTTGCAACTGAGTAAAGCCGGCATTGTGCCGGCTTTACTCTTTTCAGGAAGCCGCAAAGGCAAACGCTGTCGTGGATATACCGAGCAAACAAGATTGGGCAATAAACAGGCAGATGTAGAGATTAGACCAGTAAAATGCTGCTAATTTTCACGAAATCAATATAATTGCGAAATCTGTGTGCCAGGGCACACCGATTTGCGCAGAAAATGGCTAGATTTCTGGTAGTCCACAAGATAGCTGATAGATCGCAGCATTATCATCGAGGATGTACTCAATATGTCGCAAAATCACCGAATTCTCCTGCTCAACGGGCCAAATCTGAATCTGCTGGGCAAACGGGAACCGGGCATCTACGGCAGCAAGACGCTCGATGAGATCGTCGCCGATCTGAAGCTAAACGCCAGCGAACTCGGTGTCACTCTGGAACATCTGCAATCCAACGCCGAACATGAGTTGGTCAGCCGCATCCATCAGGCCATGGGCCAGGTGGATTTTATCATTATCAATCCAGCCGCCTTCACCCACACCAGCGTCGCCATCCGCGATGCGCTGCTGGGTGTGGCTATCCCTTTTATCGAGGTACACCTGTCAAACGTCCATGCCAGGGAGCCTTTCCGTCATCACTCCTATCTGTCTGATGTCGCCAAAGGGGTCATTTGTGGTCTGGGGGCCGATGGCTACCAATTCGCTTTAACCGCGGCCGTGCACCATCTGCGCGCGGCTTGTTAATCACTGATCAGATAAAGAAGAAAGAGAATGCTAATGGATATCCGCAAAATCAAGAAGCTGATTGAACTGGTTGAAGAGTCCGGCATTGCCGAACTGGAGATCTCCGAAGGTGAAGAGTCCGTTCGCATCAGCCGCAACTTCTCCGGTCAGGTGACCACCGCCATGCCGCAGATGATGATGCAGCAAGCCGCTCCGGTTGCCGCCGCACCTGTTGCTGCCGCCGCACCGGCCGCTGATGCCGCCCCGAGCGGTCACCTGATGCGCTCGCCAATGGTTGGTTCCTTCTACCGCTCCTCCAGCCCGGAAGCCAAGCCATTCGCGGAAGTGGGTCAACAGGTCAACGTCGGTGATACCCTGTGCATCATCGAAGCCATGAAAATGATGAACCAAATCGAGTCTGACAAGGCCGGTGTGATCAAAGCGATCCTGGTTGAAAATGGTCAGGCCGTCGAATTTGACGAGCCGCTGTTCATTATCGAATAAGGGAAATTGCCACCCATGTTGGACAAAGTAGTCATCGCCAACCGCGGTGAAATTGCCCTGCGGATCCTGCGTGCTTGTAAAGAGCTCGGGATCAAGACAGTGGCCGTTCACTCCACCGCCGACCGGGAGCTCAAACATGTGCTGCTGGCCGACGAATCCATCTGTATCGGCAAACCGGCCAGTACCGACTCCTACCTCAATGTTCCGGCGATCATCGCCGCCGCCGAGGTAACCGGTGCCGTGGCCATCCACCCGGGTTACGGCTTCCTCTCCGAGAATGCCGATTTCGCCGAAGTGGTCGAAAAATCCGGTTTTGTCTTCATCGGCCCCCGTGCCGAGACCATTCGCCTGATGGGTGACAAGGTCTCTGCCATCGAAGCGATGAAGAAGGCGGGTGTACCCTGCGTACCAGGCTCTGACGGCCCGGTTGACAGCGATGCCAAGCACAATGCAGCCGTTGCCAAGCGCATCGGCTATCCGGTGATCATCAAAGCCGCCGGTGGCGGTGGTGGTCGCGGCATGCGCGTAGTGCGCAACGAAGCAGAGCTGGCTGCGGCCATCGCGCTGACCAAATCCGAAGCAGGCCAGTTCTTCAAGAACGACATGGTCTACATGGAGAAGTACCTGGAAAACCCGCGCCACATCGAAATTCAGGTGTTGGCAGATGGCCAGGGCAATGCTCTCTATCTGGGCGAGCGTGACTGCTCCATGCAGCGTCGCCACCAGAAAGTGGTGGAAGAAGCACCTGCGCCGGGTATCACTGCCGAAATGCGCAAGTTCATCGGTGAGCGTTGCGTACGTGCCTGTGTCGAGATCGGCTACCGCGGTGCGGGTACTTTCGAGTTCCTGTACGAAAACGGCGAGTTCTATTTCATTGAAATGAACACCCGTATTCAGGTTGAGCATCCGGTTACCGAGATGGTCACCGGTATCGATCTGATCAAGGAGCAACTGCGCATCGCTGCCGGTCAGCCCCTGTCGATCACCCAGCAGGATATCCGCATTCATGGCCATGCCATCGAGTGCCGGATCAACGCCGAAGATCCGGCCACCTTCATGCCCTCTCCGGGTCTGGTACAGCGCTTCCACGCGCCGGGTGGTCTGGGTGTGCGTTGGGATTCCCATATCTATGCCGGTTACAAGGTACCGCCTTACTACGATTCAATGATCGGCAAGCTGATCTGCTACGGCGAGAATCGTGACATTGCCATCGCCCGCATGCGTCATGCGCTGGACGAGCTGGTGGTGGAAGGGATCAAGACCAACGTACCGCTGCAAAAAGAGATCATGAAAGACGAAAACTTCCAGCACGGTGGCACCAATATCCACTACCTGCACAAGAAGTTAGGTCTGTAAGGATCGCTGATAGAGACCCGATGACATTGCACGGTGGCAGTACCAACGCCCACTACCTGCACAAGAAGTTGGGTCTGTAAGGATCGCTGATAGATATAGGACTTCCGTTAGAAGTCAGCTCCGAAAGGAGCCTCTGCTGAAAAAGGGCCATGGCGACATGGCCCTTTTTTGTTATCCTTGCGCCCCTCAAATTCGTCGGAGGCCAAGGTGAACCGTTTTGCTCTCGCCCGCCGGGAAGCCGCTTTCTGCCTGCTGCTGACCCTGCTCTACTTCTTTGCCTGGTATGGCACCGCCTATTTTACCCCCCTCCAACTGGAGTTATGGGGGCTGCCACTGTGGTTCCTGCTCAGCTGCATGGTGATGCCGTTGCTGTTCATCGTGCTGTGCGCCCTGATGGTGAACCGGCTGTTTGTGGAGATCCCTCTCGATACCCTGCCCCACCAAAACGAGGGGTCATCCCATGAATCTTGAGCTGATGCTGCCGCTGATTATCTATCTGGTGCTGGTGCTGGGAGTGGGCTTTTGGGCCAGCCGTCATCGGGCGGAAGGCAACTTCGTACAGGAGTACTTCATCGGCAACCGCAGCATGGGCGGGCTGGTGCTGGCAATGACGCTGGTGGCCACTTACACCTCGGCCTCCTCCTTTATCGGCGGGCCGGGTGCGGCTTACAAAATCGGTCTGGGCTGGGTGTTGCTGGCGATGATCCAGCTGCCCACCGTCTGGCTCACCCTGGGAGTGCTGGGTAAAAAGTTCGCTATCATCGCCCGCCGGGTCAATGCGGTGACCATCAACGACATGCTGTGGGCCCGTTACCAGAGCAAGGCGGTGGTGATCCTCGGCTCCGTCACCATCATTCTGGCCTTTATCGCCACCATGGTGGTGCAGTTTATCGGTGGTGCCCGCCTGCTGGAGACCGCCACTGGCCTCTCCTACCACCACGGGCTGCTGCTGTTTGCCAGCTGCGTACTGCTCTACACCATCATCGGCGGTTTTCGGGCTGTGGTGATGACCGATGCCCTGCAGGGGATCATCATGCTGATTGGCACCGGTGCCCTGCTGGCAGGGATCCTGATTGCAGGGGATGGATTGCCCAATCTTATCCATCAGCTAAAGGAGATCGACCCCAAGCTGGTCAGCCCGCAAGGGGCCGATGACATGCTGACTCAGCCCTTTATGCTGAGCTTCTGGATCCTGGTCTGTATCGGCGTGGTGGGGTTGCCCCACTCGGCGCTGCGCTGCTTTGGTTATCGCGACAGCAAGGCGCTCCATCGTGGCATGTTGATCGGCACTGTGGTGAGCGCCCTGCTGATGTTTGGCATGCATCTGGCCGGTGCGCTGGGCCGTGCCATCCTGCCGGGCATGGACAGCCCGGACAAGATCATGCCCTCCCTGATGATGGAAGTGCTGCCCCCCTGGCTGGCCGGAGTCTTTCTGGCCGCACCGATGGCGGCCATCATGTCCACCATCGATTCCCAGCTGATCCAGGCTTCCGCCACTCTGGTGAAGGATCTCTACCTCAACTACCTCAATCCGAAGCAAGAAAAGCTGGAGGTGCGCATCCCTCGCCTCTCCCTGCTCTGCACCCTGATCCTCGGCACCCTGGTGCTGCTGGCAGCGCTGCAACCGCCAGATATGATCATCTGGCTCAACCTGCTCGCCTTCGGCGGTCTGCAGGCAGTGTTCCTCTGGCCGCTGGTGCTTGGCCTCTACTGGTCGCGCGCCAACGGCCCGGGCGCACTGGCCAGCATGGTTAGCGGCATCGTCAGCTATGGCATCTTGAGCCAGTGGGGGATCAAGCTGGCGGGCCTGCACGCCATAGTGCCGAGTCTGGGCTTGGGATTGGGTGTCTTTCTCGTGGTAAGCCTGCTGACGGCACCGCCCTCGCGGGAAGTGCAGGAACTTTTCGAGCAGAAATAACAAAAAGATAAATTAAGGGTTCCAATACTATCCCCAAAGAGGTGTTTTACGGGTAAACTGTGCGCCAAGTCACAAAAAGTTGCCGCTGTATGCCCGTAAAAGCCACTCGACACATAGTTACCCAAGCCCTGCAGCGGCTCGGTTATGCCCTGCTGCTGCCCGTCTCCATCCTGCCGATGGCGGCGTTGATCTACCGGCTTGGGCAACCCGACGTACTCGATTTGGCGGTGCTCTCCCTCACCGGGCAGGCGATCTTCAGCCAGATGCCGCTCATCTATGCGGTGGCAATTGCCTTTGGCCTCAGTCGACAGGAGCTGGGCGGGCAAACGCTGGCGGGAGCCGTCAACTTTCTGCTGCTCAGTACCGCCTTCAACACCCTTGCCCCCAACCTGCACGCAGAGATGATCTGCGGCCTGCTGGCGGGGCTCACTACCGCCATCATCTACCCTTGGATTCACCAGCAAACACTGCCCCGCTGGCTGCAAATCGCCAAGGGGGAATTTCCCAGCCTGCTGATCTCGGCGCTCGCCTGCCTGCTGATCGCCATCCCGCTCTCGCTGCTGTGGCCGCCGCTGGAACGGGGGCTGACCCTGCTCACCTCCGAGCTGCTCACCACGCCGTTTGGCGCCTTCTGCTACGGCACCCTCAACCGCTTGCTGATCCCGCTCGGGCTGCATCAGGTGCTGGGCAGTGTCATCGGCCTTGGCGAGAGCAACCTGCAAGCGCTGGCCGCCGCCAAGCCGCTCCATGAAGGGTATGTGGCCGGTCTCTACCCCATCATCATGTTCGGCCTGCCCGGCGCCTGTTTTGCCATCTGGCTGCACCGCCAACGGATGCAGCGGTTGCCACAGGGTGGACTGCTGCTCACTCTGGCGCTCACCTCGGCACTGCTGGGCATCACCGAGCCCATCGAGTTTCTGTTCGCCTTCACCGCCCCTTGGCTGTTTCTCGCTCACGCCTTGCTAACCGGATTGTCGTTGGCGGTCTGCAGTGGGCTGGGGATCAAGGTCGGCAGCTACTTCTCCGCCGGTCTGCTGGATCTGGTGTTGAGCTATCAGTACGGTGAGCGCAGCTTCTGGCTGATTCCGGTCGGCATCCTGTTCTTCGTCGCCTACACCTTGCTGTTCTATCAGCTGCTGGAGCGCGCCCCTCTCAGCATGCCGAGTAAACCCATTGCCAAAGAGCATCCACGGCTGGCGAACGTGGCCCCCTCTGATCCGCAGATGCTGGCGATCCAGTACCTCAAGGTGCTGGGCGGGATGGACAACCTGCAAGCAATGAGCGTCTGCCTCACCCGTCTCAGCCTGCGGGTGCGCGATATTTCACTGGTGGATCAATCCCGCCTGCTGGGGCTGGGTTGCCTCTCCTGGATCGAGCTCAACGACCACCAGCTGGTACTGGTGCTGGGTCCCAGCGCCAGTCTGGTCGAAGGGCAGATCCGCATGCTGGCGGAACGCCAGTCGGTCCCCCTCGGCCTCAAACCCAATCAGGAGTCGGCCAGCGAAAGTAGCTGGTAACTCAGGCAAACGGCAGCCGCTCGGCTACAAAGTCCATCAGGGTGCGCAGGGCGGGGGCCAGATGCTCCCGACTGGGATAGATCAAGTAAAACGGGTTAGCCGGAATGGGCTGATCCGGCAACACCTTCTGCAGCCGCCCTGCCGCCAAATCCCCTTCACAGACATGGTGGGGCAACAGGGCAATCCCCCCGTCATGGAGTGCCATCTCCCGCAACGCCAACAAGCTGTTGCTGACACAGGCCCCCTGCGGCCGCCAGCCCCCCTCCTGCAATGGCCACACCGGCATGGCCGAGTGCACCAGACAGGCATAACGGCCCAGCTCGCTCAGCTGTTGCGGCATGCCGTGGGCCGCCAGATAGGCGGGCGCTGCCACCAGATGGCGCGCCACCTGACCGATGCGCCGACAGATAAGGCTGGAGTCTTTTAGCGGTGCCGCCCGCAGCGCCAGATCGTAACCCTCCCCCACCAGATCCTCCTGCTCATCGCTCAGGGTGAGCTCCAGCACCACCTCGGGATAGAGGGCGCGAAACTCGGCGAGGATCTTGCCAAGCAGCAGGGTGCCGGTCGCTTCGGGGGCGGTGATCCGCACCCGCCCAGCCGGGGCCGAGCGCAGCCGCGCCATCGCCAGATTGGCGCTACGGGCCAGTGCCAGCAGCCCCTGACAGTGCTCCACATAGAGCTCCCCCTGCGGCGTCAGGCTCAACCTGCGGGTGGTGCGCTGCAACAGCCGCACCCCGAGCTGGGATTCGAGCCGCGAGATCTTCTGGCTCACCGATGACTTGGGCATGCCAAGCAACTCGGCGGCCCGGGTAAAGCTCCCCTGCTCCACCACGGTGGCGAACAGTCCCATCAACTCCAGATCGACATTGTTCATATATTCAAACAGTCTTTACCAATTACCCATCTTAATCTTGATAATTAACCAGACTAGAGTGAGTGGCAATCCCGAACACAGCGATTTGAAAGGAATAACCATGAAAGCCATTGCCCTGACTCACTACCTGCCAAGCGACCACCCCGACTGCTTTATCGCCGCCAACCTGCCCGATCCCGTTCCGGGCCCGCGGGATCTGCTGGTGCGGATCACCGCCACCTCCGTCAATCCGGTTGATACCAAGGTGCGCTCCCCCAAGGCAAAAATTGAAAGCGCGCCCCGGGTACTGGGCTGGGATGCGGTGGGGGAAGTGATCGCCACTGGCAACGAAGTGACCCTGTTCAAGGCGGGCGATCGGGTCTGGTATGCCGGCGACATCAGCCGCCCCGGTAGCAACAGCGCCCTGCAACTGGTGGATGAGCGTATCGCTGCGATCGCCCCCACCACCTTGAGCGATGTGGAGGCCGCCGCCCTACCGCTGACCGCCATCACCGCCTGGGAGACCCTGTTTGAGCGCTTCGCCCTCACCCGCGAAAGTCGTGGCAAGCTGCTGATCATCGGCGGCGCCGGTGGCGTGGGCTCCATCGCCATCCAGCTGGCTCGCCAGCTCACTGGCATGGAGGTGATTGCTACCGCTTCCCGCCCCGAGAGCCGCGAGTGGTGCCTCGAGATGGGCGCCCATCAGGTCGTAAACCACCACAAGTTGCAGGCCGATCTGACCGCCCTTGGCATCACTCAGGTCGATGCCATCTTCTGCACCAACGCCACCGCCGAGCACTGGGCCACCATGGCCGGGCTGATCCGCCCGTTTGGCCATATCTGTACCATCGCCGAATCGAGCGAGCCGTGGGATCTCTCCCTGCTCAAGAGCAAGAGCGTCACCTTCAGCCAGGAGTTCATGTTCACCCGCTCCCTGTTCCAGACCCCGGACATGATCGAGCAACACCGCCTTCTCGGCCAGGTGGCGGCACTGGTCGATGAAGGGGTATTGCAGACCACTCTGACCAGCACCATCCCCTCGCTGACCCCGGTCACGCTGGCTCAGGCCCATGCCGAGGTGGAAGCAGGCCGCATGGTAGGCAAGCTGGTGATCGACATGAGCGGCTTTGCCAACTAAGCCCTCAAACGCACCATGATGGGATAAGTTCACCAAGGAGATGCCCCAAACGGGCACAGCAACCGGCACTCCTGCCCGCCAGTGGCAGGCCAACGTCCAACAATTCAGCCAAAAAAGAGGCCATTTCGCGAGAAATGGCCTGAATACCTGAACATTGGGGTAACAATCACACACATATCCTTATGCAGGACAATCTAGTCTTTGCATCTGGCGTGCCAACAGCAGCATGAATGCGCCAAACAGGCGCCAGCCAATCCTTGAGCAAGGTGTCGACCTTGCTCTTTTTTGTCTGGCAGACTTTTTACCAGGCAAACAAGTTCAGATAAAAAAATGCCACCCGGGGGTGGCAGTGAAAGATGACGGAACTTGAGCAAAGCATTCAGCGAAAACCGGTCGCCTTCGCCTCCATAGAGCAATACAGGAACCGTGCCAATCCGACAAAATCCCTCATATAACCCCACGCCATGGGCAAACCACGACAGCACTGCCCCATGATGGTAGAATCTCGCGGTTTCACATTTATGAAGAGTCGACGCCATGCCCTGGATACAAATTCGAATCAACGCCACTGCCAAGACCGCAGACAAGGTGAGCAACATGCTGCTGGGGCGTGGAGCCCAGGCGGTGACCTTTATGGATGCCCAGGATGTCCCTGTCTATGAGCCGCTGCCCGGTGAAACGCCGCTCTGGGGTGAGACTGAAGTAATGGGCCTGTTCGATGCCGAAACTGATCCGGCTCCCACCATCGCCTTCTTCCAGCAAATCTTCGGTGAAGACGTCGGCTATAAGGTCGAGCAGCTGGAAGACAAAGACTGGGTGCGCGAGTGGATGGATCACTTCCACCCGATGCAGTTTGGCGAGCGCCTGTGGATCTGCCCGAGCTGGCGCGATGTGCCGAACCCTGATGCGGTCAACGTCATGCTGGATCCGGGTCTGGCCTTCGGTACCGGTACCCACCCCACCACAGCCCTCTGCCTGCAGTGGCTGGACGGGCTGGATCTGACCGGTAAAACCGTGGTCGACTTTGGCTGTGGCTCCGGCATTCTCGGTATCGCCGCCCTGAAACTGGGTGCCGCCCGGGTCATCGGCATCGACATCGACCCGCAAGCCATCCAGGCCAGCCGCGACAACGCCGAGCGTAACGGTGTTGCGGGCCAGATCGAACTCTACCTGCCTGCCGACCAGCCGCAAGACGTCGAAGCGGACGTCGTCGTCGCCAACATTCTGGCCGGCCCGCTGCGCGAACTGGCACCACTCATTGCTGGTCACGGCAAACCGGGCAGCCTGATGGCCCTCTCCGGCGTACTGGAGAGCCAGGCGCCGGAGCTGGAAACCATCTATGGCCAGTGGTTCGACATGGACCCGACCGCCGTCAAGGAGGAGTGGTGCCGCCTCTCCGGCCGCAAGCACGGCTAAGCGCGGTCAGCATTGACGCCAGCCTCATGCCATCAGGGCTCCCGTTTGGGGGCCCTGACTATTTTGGCCTGCCGGGCCCTTCCCCGTCCGTGGACATGGGCTTGATCGCCCTCCCTTCGAACTGTGTTCATTTGAAAACAACAGGCCCCTTTATTCCGGTAAGATAGCGGTCCGAGCCAACGCAACCGAGAGGGACTTCTTATGCGGATTGCCATTCTGGATGACTATCAGGATCAGGTGCGTCACCTCCCCTGCTTTGCCCTGTTGGCGGGCCATGACGTCACCATCCTCAACCAGAGCGAACCCGATCCCGCGCGCCTCGCCGCCATGCTGGAAGGGATAGAAGCACTGGTGCTGATCCGCGAGCGTACCCCCATCGACGAACAACTGCTGATGCGGCTTCCCACCCTGAAACTCATCAGCCAGACCGGCAAAGTCAGCCAGCATATCGACCCGGCACTGTGCCAGCGGTACGGCGTTGCCGTAGCAGAAGGGATCGGCAGCCCCATTGCCCCCGCCGAGCTCTGCTGGGCGCTCATCATGGCTGCCTCCCGTCATATTCCTGCTTACAGCCAAGCGTTGAGCCAAGGCCAATGGCAGCAATCAGGCCCCCTCGGCTTGGGGCGCACGCTGCATGGGCTGACACTCGGCATCTGGGGCTACGGCAAGATAGGCCAGTGGATCGCCCGCTATGGCAAGGCATTTGGCATGTCGGTACTGATATGGGGCAGTGACGCTTCGCGCAGGCAGGCCGAACTGGATGGCTATGCCAGCGCCTCCAGCAAGGAGGTGTTCTTCAGTCAGGCCGATATCCTCACGCTGCATCTGCGCCTGAGCGAGGCAACCCGCGGCTGTGTGACACGCGCAGATCTGACCCGCATGAAGAGTGACTCTCTGCTGGTCAATACCAGCCGGGCCGAGCTTATCGAGCCGGGAGCCCTCTATGCAGAGCTAAGCACCCATCCTGGGAAACGGGCCGCGCTCGATGTATTTGACACCGAACCGGCAACGCCACAAAGCGAGCCCCTGCTGCGCCTGCCCAACGTATTGGCGACGCCCCATCTGGGCTATGTGGAGCAAAACAGCTACGAACTCTACTTTCGCGTGGCGTTCGAGAATGTGCTGGCCTTTGCCGAAGGCAGACCTGCCAATCTGGTTCTGCCCGTATCGGGTGGATGATCACGTTACTCCTTCCGCATTGGCGCCAATATCCAATCCCTTGGCCGATAAAGGAAAGGAACCTCCATGACTGAATACCAGAAGATGATCAGCAGCCAGCCTTACAACTGCATGGCACCCGAGTTGGCCCAGTTGCGCCGGGAGGCAGCACGGCGCTATCGCCGTTTCAATCAGGCGGAAGAGGAAGCAGAGCAACGGGCACTGCTGGCGGATCTGGTTGGCGAGCTGGCAGAGAATGCCTTTATCTGCCCGCCCCTCTACTGCACCTATGGTCGCCACATCCAGCTTGGCAAGGACTCCTACATCAATATGGGGGCGACCCTGCTGGACAATGCCCCTATCCGCATCGGCGCCCACGTGATGATTGGGCCAAACGTGCAGATCTATACCGCAGCCCATGCACTGGAGGCCGATGAACGGATTCTGGGAGCGGAGACGGCGCTGCCGGTCACCATTGAAGAGAAGGTCTGGATTGGCGGCGGCGCCATCTTGCTGCCCGGAGTCACCATAGGGCGGGAGGCGATCGTCGGAGCCGGTGCTGTCGTTACCAGAGATGTACCGCCCGGGGTCAGAGTAGCGGGCAATCCGGCCCGGATCCTGCCCGCCAAAAACAGGGCATAAGGTGCCCAACCGGGTTGCATGCCAATACCGCCATCAGGCCATCTGCTGCCCTGACACCCCATAAAAAAATAAAGCCCAATGTCACGAAGACGTTGGGCTGTTAAAAGGTGCTACGGAATTGCGACTCTCATCGCAGAAAAATTAGAAGGGATACCCTTCTAAACTGGCGAGGGAGATATTAACGAATGCGCAAACGTTTTACGTAGTGAAATACAACAGGATTGCGAGGTACATCGCACTATTTAAATAATTACCTGCTACGGCGCGCGAAGCCCGTTTGACCCATTTATTTTCCCCAACCACTCTGGTTACTATTCAGGGTTAAACAGCAAAGCCCCGATTTCTCGAGGCTTTGCTTTTCTCAACCAAACGTGACCGACGAGTCAGAAACGGCGGACAAACTCATCGAGCGGCAGTTCGCGCAGTTTGCGTGCTTCCAGCATGGGGGTGCCGAGGTAGAGGAAGCCCACCAGCTGATCCTCTGCCGCTAATCCCAACCCCTTGTTGATCTGCTCATCGAAGATAAACCAGCCGGAGCGCCAGATGCCGTTGAAACCCTGCGCCTGCGCCGCCATCTGCATCGCCATCAGGGCGCAACCGGCAGAGAGCTCCTGCTCCAGCTTCGGCACCTTGGGGTGATCCTGATAACGGGTGGCGACGGCCACCAGCAAGGGCGCGCGCAGCGGTGCCTCCTGGCACTTCTTGACGCTATCTTCATCCTCGCCACGGGCGCGAGCTGCCTCGGCCAGCAGGTTACCCAACCGCTCGCGGCCCTCCCCTTCAAACAGAATGAACTGCCAGGGAGTCAGGGTACCGTGATCCGGCGCGCGCAGACCCGCCTTGAGGATATTGTCGAGCACCTCACCGCTCGGGGCGGGATCGGCGAGACGGCCACAGGAGTGGCGGTTGAGCAACAGGGTGAGGGCATCCATGGGCAATTCCTTCTCTGGGGCAATGATGGCGCTACCTTAGCACAGCACCGAATGAAGAAAACCCCTGAGGCTCAGGGGTTTATCGCACAATAAAGGGCAAGAGGGGTGAGGACAAGAGAGCACAGCTGGCTAGATGACCGCAGCCAGCTCGGCCCCTTGCCGGATGGCGCGCTTGGCATCCAGCTCGGCTGCCACGTCGGCACCACCTATGATATGCACCGGCTTGCCCGCCGCCTGCAATCCAGCCTGTAGCTCCTTGAGAGGCTCCTGCCCGGCGCAGATGATCACCTGATCCACAGGCAGACACTGTTTGGTCTCGCCCACCTGAATGTGCAAGCCCTCGTCATCGATCCCCAGATATTGCACCCCGGAGAGCATCTGCACCTTGCGGTTCTTGAGCACGGTACGGTGGATCCAGCCGGTGGTCTTGCCAAGACCGTCACCCACCTTGCTCTCCTTGCGCTGCAACAGCCAGACCTGGCGCTCGGGAGCGTCGATCTCGGGGGCGATCAGGCCGCCACGCTGGTCGAGTTGCTTGTCGATGCCCCACTCCTTGAGCCAGTGATCACGGTGCCCATCGGCATCCATCTCCACCTTTTTCTCAACCAGGTATTCGGCCACATCGAAACCGATGCCACCGGCGCCGATCACCGCCACCTTCTGGCCAACCGGTTTGTGATCCCGCAATACATCGAGGTAGTTCATCACCTTGGGATGCTCAATCCCCGGAATATTTGGAGAGCGCGGGCGGATGCCGGTGGCGAGGATCACCTCGTCAAAACCGCCGCCGAGCAGGCTCTCGGCACTCTGGCGCTGGCCAAGGTAAAGCTCGACACCGCACTTCTCCAGCCGTTTGGCGAAATAGCGCAGGGTTTCGTGAAACTCCTCCTTGCCCGGGATCTGCTTGGCGAAGTTGAACTGGCCGCCAATCTCGCTCGCCTGATCGAACAGGCTCACCTGATGGCCGCGCTCGGCGGCGTAGCAGGCAAACGCCAGCCCGGCCGGGCCCGCTCCCACCACCGCCAGCTTCTTGGGCTGGGGCACGCGACCGAACGTCAGCTCGGTCTCGAAACAGGCGCGGGGATTGACCAGACAGGAGGCGCGCTTCTGCTTGAACACATGGTCGAGGCAGGCCTGATTGCAGGCGATGCAGGTGTTGATCTCGTCCGCCCGATTTTCGGCCGCCTTGATGACAAACTCCGGGTCAGCCAGGAAGGGGCGCGCCATGGAGACCATGTCAGCCCCGCCGCCCGCCAGAATGCGCTCGGCCACCTCCGGAGTGTTGATCCGGTTAGTAGTGATAAGCGGCACCTTGAGGTGCTTTTTCAGCTCGGCGGTCACCCAACTGAAGGCACCGCGCGGCACGCTGGTGGCGATGGTGGGAATGCGCGCCTCGTGCCAGCCGATGCCGGTGTTGATCAAGGTCACCCCCACCGCTTCCAGCGCTTTGCCAAGGGCGATAACCTCTTCCAGGGTAGAGCCCTGTTCCACCAGATCCAGCATAGAGAGGCGGAAGATGATGATGAAGTCGGTGCCGACCCGCTCGCGGATGGCGCGCACTATCTCCACCGGGAAGCGCATGCGGTTTTCGTTGCTGCCGCCCCAGCCATCGGTGCGCTTGTTGGTGCGCTCACAGATGAACTGGTTGATGAGATAGCCTTCCGAGCCCATCACCTCGACGCCGTCATACCCGGCCGCCTTGGCCAGCGCTGCGGTAGCAGCGAAGTCGCGGATGGTGCCGCGGATCTGCCGCTCACTCATGGCGCGCGGCTTGAACGGGGAGATGGGGGCCTTGAGGGCGCTCGGTGCCAGGCTGAACGGATGGTAGGCATAACGACCGGCATGGAGGATCTGCAGCGCTATCTTGCCCCCCTCCTGATGCACGGCGCTGGTCACCTTCTTGTGCTTGCTCACCTGCCAGGGAAAGCTCAGCTGCGAGCCGTGAGGCACCAGCCGCCCGCGCAGGTTGGGGGCAATGCCGCCGGTGACGATCAGGCCAACGCCACCGCGGGCCCGCTCGGCATAAAAGGCGGCCAGCTTGTCAAAACCGCCCTTCTCCTCTTCGAGACCGGTGTGCATGGAGCCCATCAACACCCGGTTGCGCAGCTGGGTAAAACCGAGGTCAAGGGGGGTCAGCAAAGTAGGGTAAAGACTCACGAGGCCTCCAGTTAATTTTTTGTTATCAAACTGAAGCTAGAGTAAAGAATCGAAAATCCTTTTTCAAACAAATGTTTGGACAATTTTTCAGCGAACAGC
This sequence comes from Aeromonas sobria, assembly GCF_000820145.1. Taxonomy (GTDB): domain Bacteria; phylum Pseudomonadota; class Gammaproteobacteria; order Enterobacterales; family Aeromonadaceae; genus Aeromonas; species Aeromonas sobria. The sequence continues at coordinate 50,856 of NZ_CDBW01000019.1, forward strand.
CGTGCCCTGAACGAAGATAGCCGGGATCCGCCAGTCGGAAATGGCAATTTCGCCCGCAACTGGTTAATAATGACCCTTCTCTACCCATTAACAGGGCGATAACGCGACTATGTCTATTTTCAAAGGTCTGGGTTGGTTGTTCCGCAGCCTGTGGCGCCTGCTCAATTTCACCCGGCTGATGCTGGTCAATCTGCTGTTTCTCATCGTAGTGCTGGTCATCGTCTTCAGCGTCAGCCAGAAAGAGGCCCCAGAGGCCCCCATCGAAGGGGCGCTGACCCTCAATCTCAACGGCGTACTGGTGGAGCAACGCTCCCAGACCGATCCCACCGTACAACTGCTGCGCCAGATGGACAGCAGCGACGAGCAGCCGAGCGAGATCGTCCTCTCCGACCTGCTGTGGGCCATCAAGAGTGCCAAGGATGACGAGCGCATCAAGGCGCTGGTGATCAAGCCACAAGGGCTGCAGGGAGCCAACTTCACCAAACTGCAGGAGGTGGCGAGCGCCATCGACTCCTTCCGGGAGAGCGGCAAACCGGTGATCGCCATGGCCGACTTCTACACTCAGGGCCAGTACCTGCTGGCGGCCCACGCCGATCACGTGCTGCTCAACCAGAGCGGCGCCGTGGTGATCGAGGGGCTTGGGGTCTACCAGACCTACTTCAAGTCGGCGCTGGAGAAGCTCAATATCACCCCGCACGTGTTCAAGGTCGGCACCTACAAATCCTTCGTCGAACCCTATACCCGCGACGAGATGTCCCCCGAGAGCAAAGAAGCGAACCAGCGCTGGCTGGATCAGCTGTGGCAATCCTATGTGGCCGATGTCGCCGAGCAGCGGGAGATCGAACCCGATGCGGTCGCGCCGGGTAAGGAGCGCTTCCTCGAGCTGCTGCGCAAGGCCGGTGGCAATGCCGCCAACTACGCCCTCGACAACGGTCTGGTGGATCAGCTGGCCACCCGCGACGAGATGACCCAGGCGGTCATTAAAGAGGTGGGTGAAGCGGATGACCACGGCTGGAAAGGGGTCGGCCTGAAAGAGTATCTGGCCGCAGTGCCCGAACAGTATCCCCAGAGTGGCAAGGATGAGGTGGGTCTGGTGGTCGCCAGCGGCGCCATCATGGATGGCGTCCAGCCTGCCGGTACCATCGGCGGTGATAGCCTCTCCGACCTGCTGGCCGATGCCCGCCGCGATGACAAGGTCAAAGCCGTGGTCCTGCGGGTCGACAGCCCGGGCGGCAGCGCCTTCGCCGCCGAGCAGATCCGCGCCGAGCTGCTGGCCCTGAAACAGGCTGGCAAGCCGGTAGTGGTCTCCATGGGCAGCTATGCCGCCTCCGGTGGCTACTGGATCTCCGCCGATGCGGACAAGATCTTCGCCTCCCCCACCACCCTCACCGGCTCCATCGGGGTGTTCGGCATGTTCGCCACCATCGACAAGGCGTTGGCCCAGTTCGGCGTGTATACCGACGGGGTCGGCACCACAGATTACGTCGGCGTCGGCCCGACCCGCGCCCTGCCGGATCACGTCGGTCAGGCTATCCAGCTGAGCGTGGAAGATACCTACCAGCGCTTCATCGGTCTGGTCGGCAAGGGCCGCGGCCTGAGCCCGCAAGAGGCCGAGAAAGCGGCCGAAGGTCGGGTCTGGACCGGTGAAGATGCCAAGAACCTCGGTCTGGTGGACGAGTTCGGCAATCTGGATGACGCCATCAAGGCAGCAGCCGAACTGGCCAACCTCAAAGAGTGGCAGGTGACCCCCATCGAGCAGGAGGAGTCCACCAGAGACAGGTTCCTGCGTCAGCTGTTCGACAGCAGTGCCAGCGTGCTGGCTCCACAGTTGCAAAGCTGGCTGCCTGCCGGGCTTGGCAAGGCTCTGCTGGAGATGAATCGCAGCCTGGATCCGCTGACCCGCTTCAACGACCCGCAAGGCACTTACGCTTTCTGCCCAGTCTGTGTGCAGTAACCCTGTCCTGATAAAGCGCTGAATCGAGCCAAAAAAAAGGCTCTGTCCCAAT